>NZ_JANUGX010000031.1 GCF_024753245.1 Massilia norwichensis
GCGGTGGGACTTTCACCCACAAGAGTGCGCTCATGCTGAGCGCACATGAAAACGACGGCTTGCGCCGTCGTTTTCTCCCTTGCGGGGCCCAACCTGAGGAATGAAGTTCACTCGAAACCGCACGTATGCGGGTCTGTAGTTGTAAGCTACAAAACAACTATAGACGACGCTGCAAAAGATTCAAGGCAAATATTGCCTGATCAGCGCAGGCTCGGGACCGCCCCACGGTAGATCGAATGCACGGCCCCCGAGCCCACCGAGGCGCCGAATTTCTTCAGCACACGCTCCGGCAAGCCTTCGTGCGCGGTGTAGTCGATGATGTCTTCGGCCTTGACGACCTCGCGGGCGACGGTGTCGACCGTACCGAAGCCGTCGGCCAGGCCCATTTCGACCGCCTTGGCGCCGGTCCAGTACAGGCCGGAGAAGATTTCCGGGTTTTCCTTCAGGCGCTTGCCGCGGCCGGCGCGCACCACGGCAATGAATTGCTCGTGGATTTCGTTCAGCATCGCCAGCGCATGCTGCTTCTGTTTGTCCGACTGCGGGCTGAACGGATCCAGGAAGCCCTTGTTTTCGCCGGCCGTCAGCAGGCGGCGCTCGACACCCAGCTTGTCCATCAGGCCGGTAAAGCCGAAGCCGTCCATCAGCACGCCGACCGAGCCGACGATGCTGGCCTTGTTGACGTAGATCTTGTCTGCCGCCGCAGCAATGTAATAGCCGCCGGAAGCGCAGATTTCGTCCACGACCACGTACAGCGGCTTGTTCGGATAGCCTTTTTTGAGGCGCTGGATCTCGTCGACGATGATGCCGGCCTGCACCGGGCTGCCGCCTGGGCTGTTGATACGCAGCACGACTGCGGCCGAGCCGGCGTCGGCGAAGGCCTTGTTCAGCGACGGGATCACGGTGTCGGAGGCGCCGCTGCCTTCGTCGTCGATGGTGCCGTCGATCTCGATCAATGCGGTGTGACGCCCCAGCGATTCGATGTCGGAGCCGGTGTAGAAGTCGGAATAGGCCCAGATCGCGAGCAATGCCAGCAACAAGAAGGAGAGTTTGAAGAAGATACCCCAGCGCCGCGCGGCCCGCTGTTCGCGCACGGTGGCGAACACCAGCCGTTCGAGGGTCTCGCGTTCCCAGTTGCGCACCAGGCCCGCGTCGTTCGCTTTCTGATTCTCGTTGCTGTTGTTATCGCTCATAAGTGCCTGCTTGATTTACTTCGGCGGCTGGAAATGCTGGTCCGGCTGCCAATAGACGCCTTCCACCGTTTCGCGCACCGCGATCGGGCGCAGCCTGCCGCCCCGGCACGGCCCGCCGGTGCAGACGCCGGTTTCGGGCGCGTAGATTGCGCCGTGCGTCGAACACATCAGGTACAGCTTGCTCGACTCGAAGAACTCGCCCTTGAACCAGTCGAGTTCGACCGGCACGTGGGCACATCGGTTCAGATAGGCATACACCTTGCCGCCGTGGCGCACCACGAAGCCGGTGGCTTCGGCGCCGAACGCGACGACCGGAAAGCGCACGCCGGTGCCGCCGTCGACCAGGGCATCCGGGCCGCAAATGTAGACTTCGTTCGCCTCGCTCATGCGTTCTCGATCAGCCACTGGTGCAGTTCCGGGACGTTCTTGGCCGTGAAGACCGGGCGGCATGCCTGCAATTGCTGCACAGGATGGGCACCGTACTCGACCGCGATGCCGGCAGCGCCCGCATTGTTGGCCATGAGCAAGTCATGCGTGGTGTCGCCGATCATAACGGTACGGCGCATGTCCTGCCCCAGTTCCCTTGTCAATTCTTGCAACATTGCCGGGTGGGGCTTGGAAAATGTCTCGTCCGCGCAACGGGTCGCATCGAAGGTCGACAGCAGGCCGCAAGCGTTCAGCGCGCGGTTCAGGCCGACCCGGCTCTTGCCCGTGGCGACTGCCAGGAAATAGCCGAGCTGCGACAACTCTTCCAGCATGGCCGGCACGCCCTTGAACAGCACCAGTTCATGGTCCTTGGTCAGGAAGTGGTAGCGATAGCGCTCCACCATGCGCGGATACAGGGCCGGATCGATGTCCGGCATCACTGCCTGCATGGCCTCCGACAATCCGAGCCCGATCACGTGCGCGGCGGCCGCGTCGCTGGGAACGCTCAGCCCGAGATCCTTGGCGGCGGACTGTATACATTTGACGATGGTGGCGGTGCTGTCCATCAGCGTGCCGTCCCAGTCGAAGACGATCAGGTCGAATTGCTTTCTAGCCATTATGAGTTTTGCCTGTTGGTTGCCCCAAGCTTACCAAGAAACGCTCGCACTCCGCCGGGAGCGGGGCCGTCAGGGTCATCGGCTTGCCGGTTTCGGGATGCTGGAAGGTGATCCGGTACGCGTGCAGGAACATGCGCTTGAGGGCGCCGCGCGTGTCGTTTGCCTTCTGAAGCTGCTTGTTCAATGCAAAATCGCCGTATTTCTCGTCGCCCGCGATCGGGAAGCCGCTCGAGGCCAGGTGCACGCGGATCTGGTGCGTGCGTCCGGTCTTGAGCTCGGCTTCGAGCAGGGCGAAGTCCTGCCATTTGCGCAGCAGGTTGAACACGGTGTGCGCTTCCTGGCCGCCGGCCTGCACCACCACGCGGCGCTCGCCGTCCGCGGTCGTGAACTTGTGCAGCGGCAGCTTCACGTGCTGGCGCGGATTGGTCCAGTTGCCGCTGACCAGGGTCAGGTAGCGCTTGTCGGTCGTGCCCTCGCGCATCTGGTCGTGCAGGTTGGTCAATGCCGAGCGCTTCTTGGCCAGCAGCAGCAGGCCCGAGGTTTCGCGGTCCAGGCGATGCACCAGTTCCAGGAACTTGGCTTGCGGACGCGCCGCGCGCAGCTGCTCGATGACGCCATACGACACGCCCGAGCCGCCGTGCACGGCAACCCCGGCCGGCTTGTCGATGACGAGCAGGTGGCTGTCCTCGTGGACGATGGCGAACTCGGCGCCCGGCACCGGCGCGCTGCCGGCGGCCTTTTCGGCGATGCGGATCGGCGGGATGCGCACGACATCGCCGGATTGCAGACGGTACAGTTGATCGATACGGCCCTTGTTCACACGCACTTCGCCGGAACGGAGAATGCGATAGATATGGCTTTTTGGAACACCTTTACAGACGCGCAGCAGGTAATTGTCGATGCGCTGTCCAGCTTCTTCTTCGGCAATCGTTACAAGCTGGACAGAATTTCTCTCTAAGTCCTTCATTTTGAATATATAATCGACAGGCGGCGGTCAAACCTCTGCAGGTGTAAGAATTAAAACGATATTTTACACAGGGGGCGTCTTCGTCGGTCCCGCTAAATGCGAATTCGATGAAGAAAAACGTGTACGCACATTCCTGTTCGCACCAGGGTTGCACCGCAGTTGTAATCGGGTGGCGCACAGGACTGCAGGATTGGATTGTTTGGAATCGTAAGGATAAGTACCGGCAAGCCGGCCTCAGGTCGGCTCGCCGGGTGATGGCGTCGATAACGCTTGTCGTTTGCGCCGGACCCGCAGCAAGGCGCTCCCCCGGGAAGCTGCAGGCCAAGGCTGGTAATCGCCTGGTCCAGTTTTTCGGCATGGCCGCCCTGCGGTCCGGCTGTGGTCGCAGTTAGCACCCGCCCCAAGGCCCTTGCGCCGCCCTGACCGGGCCGCGCCGGCCAAGCAAGGTCGCGGCGTGCGCGCGACAATGACGTTCGATGCCATTTGCGCCCTGTGGCCGGCCAAGCCGAGCCACACCCCGGGCATACCACCGCCAACACTCCCCTCCCCGCGTACGTTTCCAGCAATTAAACGGTCCACGGACCGCGGAGTTAATAAAAATGAAACGTATGTTGTTTAACGCTACGCAGCAAGAGGAGCTGCGCGTAGCGATTGTCGACGGCCAAAAACTGATCGACATCGATATCGAGACCGCTGGTCGCGAACAGCGCAAATCGAATATCTACAAAGGTGTCATCACCCGCATCGAACCCTCCCTCGAAGCCTGCTTCGTCAGCTACGGCGAAGACCGCCACGGTTTCCTCCCCTTCAAAGAAGTTGCCCGCTCTTATTTCCGTGAGGGTGTCGATGTCCGCAATTGCACCATCAAGGAAGCATTGCGCGAAGGCCAGGAAATCATGGTCCAGGTCGAGAAAGAGGAACGCGGCAACAAGGGCGCCGCACTGACCTCCTTCATTTCGCTGGCCGGCCGTTACCTGGTCCTGATGCCGAACAATCCGCGTGGCGGCGGCGTCTCGCGCCGCGTCGAAGGCGAAGAACGCCAGGAACTGCGCGAGACCATGGACAAGCTGGACCTGCCGCAGGGCATGTCGGTGATTGCCCGCACCGCCGGCATCGGCCGCACGGTCGAAGAACTGCAGTGGGACCTGAATTACCTGATGCAACTCTGGCGCGCGATCGAAGGCGCCGGCAAGTCGGCCCCGGGCCCCTTCCTGATCTACCAGGAATCCTCGCTGGTCATCCGCGCCATCCGCGATTACTTCCAGCCCGACATCGGCGAAGTCCTGATCGATACCGACGAGATCTTCGACCAGGCCCAGCAGTTCATGAGCCACGTGATGCCCGACATGGCGCACCGCGTGAAGCGCTACACCGACGACGTCCCGCTGTTCTCCCGTTTCCAGATCGAACACCAGATCGAGACCGCGTACTCGCGTACCGTCCCGCTGCCGTCGGGCGGCGCGATCGTGATCGACCACACCGAAGCCCTGGTCTCCATCGACGTCAACTCGGCCCGCGCCACCCGCGGTTCGGACATCGAGACCACCGCCTTCAACACCAACTGCGAAGCGGCCGACGAAGTGGCCCGCCAGCTGCGCCTGCGCGACCTGGGCGGCCTGATCGTGATCGACTTCATCGACATGGAAGTCGCCAAGAACCAGCGCGAAGTCGAACAGCGCCTGAAGGATGCCCTGCACCACGACCGTGCACGCGTCCAGATGGGCAAGATCTCCCGTTTCGGCCTGATGGAACTGTCGCGCCAGCGCCTGCGTCCGTCGCTGTCGGAAGGCTCGCACGTGACCTGCCCGCGCTGCTCGGGCACCGGCCACATCCGCGATACCGAATCCTCCGCCCTGCAGGTGCTGCGCATCATCCAGGAAGAGGCGATGAAGGAAAACTCGGCCGCGATCCACGTGCAAGTGCCGGTCGACGTCGCAGCGTTCCTGCTGAACGAGAAGCGCGGCGAAGTGCTGAAGATCGAGAACCGTCACCGCATCACGGTCATCCTGATCCCGAACAAGCACCTCGAGACCCCGCACTACAAGCTCGAGCGCATCAAGCACGACGATCCGCGCCTGGAAGACGCTGCCTCCAGCTACACGATGGCGGAGTCGGCCGATACCGACATGGCCTACGCCAAGCGCCAGAAGGAAGAAGCCAAGCCGCGCCAGGAAGCCGTGGTCAAGACCATCACCCCGGCCCAGCCGGCACCGACGGTCGAACGCCCGGTCAAGGTGGAAGCGCCTGCCGCCGCGCCGGCCGCCCCGGCTGCTGCCGCTCCGGTGGCACAGCCGCCGGCCCCGCAGGGTTTCTTTGCCAAGCTGCGTAATTTCTTCTTCGGCACCCCAGTCGCGATGACCCCGCCGCCGGCCCCGGCCGCAGCACCGGTCAAGCCGGCTGAACCGGCCCCGGCCGCCGCCGATCGCGGCGAGCGCAACGGCCGTGGCCAGCGCAATGGCCGTGGCGGACGCAACGGTACCGGCAAGGGCCGCGAGCGCGACGAGCGCGAGCAGGTCGCGAAAGGCGCCGCTGTCGGCGCCGACGAGACCGCCAAGCCGGTCGATGCCGAAGCTAAACCGGCACGCCAGCCGCGCAAGCCGCGTGAACAGCGCGAGCCGCGTGAAGGCCGTGAAGGTCGCGAGACCCGCGAGCAGGCACAGGCCGAGCTGCAAGCCCAGCTGGCGCCGCGCCCCGAGCGTGGCGAACGCGGCGAGCGTCCGGAACGCGCCGAGCGTGCCGAGCGCCCTGAACGCCAGCCGCGCCAGCCGCGTGAGCGTGCCGAGCGTACCCCGGCTGCCGAAGTCAAAACCGACGAACTGAACGTGGTCCAGGCCACCGCCGCGACCACCGTCACCGTCGCGTCGACCGGCCCGAACGGCGAGCAGGAAATTGTCCAGCAGCAAGTCGTGAAGACCGTCACCTCGATCGGTCCGAACGGCGAGGAAACCGACGCCGAAGGTGGCGACGAGCCGCGTCGCCGCCGTCGTCGTGGCGGCCGCAACCGTAACCGCCGCGACCGCGATGGCAACGAAATCGTCGAGAACGAGAACGGTGAAGAAGGCGCGGTACCGGCCTTCACCCCGGTCGCCGACGAGGAAGCCGCCAAGTTCCAGGCCGAAACCAAGGCTGCGAAGTCGCGCGGCGCCAAGCCGGCCAAGGCTGCGACCCCGGGTCCGTGGCCCTTCCCGACCGCCGCTTCGGTGAAAGCCGCTGCCGAGAAAGCGGCTGCCGAGCACGCAGCAGCCGAGCAAGCTGCCGCCAAGGCACATGCCGAGCAATCTGCCGCTGCCGCACTGCAGGCTGCGGCTGCCCAGGCTGCCGCCGACGCCGCAAAAGCGGCACGGCAGGCGCCGTGGCCTTTCCCGACCACGAAATCGGTTGCCGAAGCCGCTGCTCGTGCGGCTGCTGCTGAAGCGCCGGCTGAAGCGCCGGCACCTGCTGCGCCGGTCGTCGAAGTTGCCCCGGCTGCCCCAGCGGCGCCGGCACCTGTCGAAGCCGCGGCCCCGGCCGCAGTACCGGCACCGCAGCCGGTCGTGATGCCGGCCCCGGTGGCACCGGTTGCGCAAGCACCGGTCCAGGCAGCGGCCCCGGCCGCCGATCTGGGTGAAGTGCTGGCCCAGGCCGGCCTGCAGCTGGCATCGACCGATCCGGAAAAGCTGCGCGCCGCCCAGGAAGCGGCCGCCCAGTCCCAGCAGCCGGTCCGTCTGGGCCGCACCCGCAAGGTGGCGCCGCCGCCGGTGCAGGAGCCGCTGGTGCAGGTGGATACGCGCCAGTAAGCAGTAGATAGCTGGTAGTTAAAAAGGGAAGCCTGCGGGCTTCCCTTTTCATTTATGCAGAAGGTGTACGCCGAGGCAAGCGTCGCCTGACTCAGGTAAGATGGGCAGTCTTTATTATTGCCCATCTGCATGCAAGCGCCTCCCCAGCCCGTCGCCTTTCGTAGCGCCCTGCGTTACTGGCTGAAGCTCGGCTTCATCAGCTTTGGCGGTCCGGCCGGGCAGATTGCGATGATGCATGCCGAGCTGGTCGAGCGGCGCCGCTGGATTTCGGAACAGCGCTTCCTCCACGCCCTCAATTACTGCATGCTGCTCCCCGGTCCGGAAGCGACCCAGCTCGCGGTCTACATCGGCTGGCTGCTGCACCGCAGCCTGGGCGGCATCGTCGCCGGCCTGCTGTTCGTGCTGCCTTCGCTGCTGATCCTGGTCGGGCTGTCCTGGGTCTACATGGCGTATGGCCACCTACCCGCCATCGCCGGCGTCATGAACGGCATCAAGCCGGCAGTGGTCGCCATCGTACTGGGCGCGGCCTGGCGCATCGGCAGCCGCACCATCCGCAACTGGCTGCTGGCGGCCGTTGCCGCCTGTGCCTTCGTCGCCATCGCCGTGCTCAAGCTGCCGTTTCCGCTGATCGTGCTGGGCGCGGCGCTGGCCGGCTGGATCGGTGGACGGCTGCGCCCTGCCCTGTTCCAGCTCGGCGGCGCGCATGCGGCGGCACGCGCATCGTATGGCCCGGCGCTGATCGACGACGATACGCCGACGCCCGCGCACGCCCGCTTTTCCTGGGCCGGCCTGGTGCGCGTGGCGCTGATCGGTTGCGGCATCGGCCTGGCCGGCTGGCTGTTGCTGGCGGCGCTCTATGGGCCTGCGAGCGCGCTGGCGCAGATGGGCTGGTTCTTCACCAAGGCGGCGATGATGAGCTTCGGCGGCGCCTATGCGGTGCTGCCGTATGTGGTGCAGGGTGCGGTCGACCATTACGGCTGGCTCAGCGCCGGCCAGATGATCGACGGCCTGGCGCTGGGCGAAACCACGCCCGGGCCGCTGATCATGATTGTGGCCTTCGTCGGCTTCGTGGGCGGCTGGACCCATGCGCTGTTCGGGCCGGACGCACTGTTTATGGCCGGCGCGGCCGGGGCGGTGGTGGCGAGCCTGTTCACCTTCCTGCCCTCTTTCATCTTCATCCTGGCCGGCGGCCCGCTGGTCGAGTCCACGCGCGGCAACGTGCGCATGACGGCGCCGCTGACCGCAATTTCGGCGGCGGTGGTGGGCGTGATCGTCAGCCTGGCCGTGTTCTTCGGCGGCCAGGTATTCCTGGCCGGCGGACAGCCGCAGTGGCAGGCGATCGCCATCGGCGCGGTCGCCACTGTGGCCCTGCTGCGTTATAAGCTTGGCACCATCCCGCTGATCGTCGCCTGCGCGCTGGCTGGCCTCATGCTATCGTACTGGCATGTCTGAAAAAATCATCCTGCTGGGCGATGCGAAATCGCCGGCAATGCCGATCCCGAACACGTTGCAAGCGCCCACCGGGCTGCTGGCCGACGCGCTCGGCCGGCCCTTGCACGACCTGCGCATCTCCGTCACCGACCGTTGTAACTTCCGCTGCGTCTACTGCATGCCGAAGGAAGTCTTCGACAAGAACTACGCCTACCTGCCCCATTCCTCGCTGCTCAGCTTCGAAGAGATCACGCGGGTGGCGCGCCTGTTCATCGCCCACGGCGTCGAAAAAATCCGCCTGACCGGCGGCGAACCGCTGCTGCGCAAGAACCTGGAAGCGCTGGTGGCCCAGCTACGCGCGCTCGACCCCCCGTCCGGCCGGCCGCTCGACCTGACCCTCACCACCAACGGCTCGCTGCTGGCGCGCAAGGCACGCAGCCTGAAGGACGCGGGCCTGGACCGCGTGACGGTCTCGCTCGACGCCATCGACGATGCCGTGTTCAAGCGCATGAACGACGTCGACTTCGCGGTCTCCGACGTCCTGGACGGCATCGATGCCGCGCATGCCGCCGGCCTCGGCCCGGTGAAGGTCAACATGGTGGTCAAGGGCGGCATGAACGACGCCCAGATCCTGCCGATGGCGCGCCACTTCAAGGGCTCGCCGACCATCCTGCGCTTCATCGAATACATGGACGTGGGCGCCTCCAACGGCTGGAACATGGACGAGGTGATCCCGTCCAGCGAGGTGGTACGGCGCATCTCGGCCGAGATGCCGCTCGAACCGATCGGCGCCAACTACGCCGGCGAAACCGCGGCGCGCTGGCGCTACGTCGACGGCGGCGGCGAAGTCGGCATGATCTCGAGCGTGACCCAGGCCTTCTGCAGCGACTGCTCGCGCATCCGCCTGTCCACCGAGGGCAAGCTCTACACCTGCCTGTTCGCGACCCGCGGCCACGACCTGCGCGCCCTGCTGCGCGAAGGCCGCAGCGACCTCGAGATCGCATCCAGCATCGCCCAGCTGTGGCGCCGGCGCGATGACCGCTATTCCGAAACCCGCACCATCAACACCGACGGGCTGGGGCGCGGCACCGGCAAGAAAATCGAAATGTCCTACATCGGTGGTTAACACAAAAATGCAAATCGAATCGATCAGCGGCCTGCTCCTGGCCGGCGGACGCGGCACGCGCATGGGCAGCGTCGACAAGGGCCTGCAGCCTTTTGGCGGCTCGACCATGGCGGCCCACGTGCTCGAGCGCCTGCGCCCGCAGGTAGCCAATGTGGCCATCAACGCCAACCAGAACCTGGACGCCTACGGCGCCTTTGGCGTGCCGGTGTGGCCGGACGATACGCCGGGCTTTGCCGGTCCGCTGGCGGGCCTGGAAACCGGTTTGCGGCGCTGTACCACCCCGTATTTATTGACGGTCCCGTGCGACTCGCCCTTCCTGCCGGCCGACCTGGCGGCGCGCCTGCTGGCCGGCCTGCAAGCGGCGGACGCCGACCTCGCGCTGGCAGTGACCGAAGAGAACGGCCTGCGCCAGCCGCATCCGGTGTTCTGCCTGGTGAAGGCCGACAAGGCCGAAATCCTGTCCAGCTACCTGGCCGCCGGCGGACGCCGCATGGACGGCTGGTACCCGCAGATCAAGGTGGCCGAAGTTCTATTCGAGGATGCCGCCGCCTTCCGCAACATCAACACCCGCGACGAGCTGCAGGCGCTCGACCCGGCGCGCCCGCCGCGATTGGCCGACGTCGTCAGCTGCCTGTCGGCCTACGATCCGGACGCCCTGCCCGTGCGCGACGCCCAGAAGATCATCCGCGACTTCGTGGCGCCCGTGCGCGCGACCGAACAGGTGGCGCTGCGCGCTGCGCTCGGACGCGTGCTCGCCGCCGACATCGTTTCGCCGATCAACGTGCCGGCCCACGACAACTCGGCGATGGACGGCTATGCGCTGCGCGGTGAGGACCTGCTGCCCGATGCCGAGCTGCGCCTGCGCGTGATCGACACCGTGTACGCGGGCCGGGCATCGTCCGCGGTGGCGGGCAAAGGCGAGTGCCTGCGCATCATGACCGGCGGCGTGATGCCGGCCGGCTGCGACAGCGTGGTGCCGCAGGAATTCGTGAAAGTGCTAGCCGATGATGTCATCGTCATGGCCCCCGGCACGATCCGCCCCGGCGACAACCGCCGCCTTGCCGGCGAAGACCTCAAGGCCGGCAGCGCCGCGCTCATGAAAGGCAAGATCATCCGCCCGGCGGACCTCGGCCTGCTGGCATCGCTGGGCGTGGCCGAGGTGCCGGTGCAGCGGCGCCTGCGCGTCGCCTTCTTCTCGACCGGCGACGAGCTGCGCTCGATCGGCCAGCCGCTCGACGAAGGCTGCGTCTACGACAGCAACCGCTACACCATCTACGGCATGCTGCAGCGCCTGGGTTGCGACATCATCGACATGGGCGTGGTGCGCGACGACCCCGCCGCGCTGGAAGCGGCGCTGGTTGACGCCTGCGAAAACGCCGACGCCATCATCACCTCGGGCGGCGTCTCGGTCGGCGCCGCCGACTACACCAGGCAGATCATGGCGCGCCTGGGCGACGTCACCTTCTGGAAGATCGGCATGCGCCCGGGACGCCCGCTGGCCTTCGGCCGCATCGCCTCCGGTGGAAAGAGTGCATTCCTGTTCGGGCTGCCGGGCAATCCGGTGGCGGTGATGGTCTCGTTCTACTTCTTCGCGCGCGAAGCACTGCTGCGCATGATGGGGGCGGAGGCGCCTTTGCCACTATTGAAGGCGCGCTCGGTGGCTGCGATCCGCAAGAAGCCAGGGCGAACCGAGTATCAGCGTGGGGTTTTATCGCATGGCGCTGATGGCATGCCCGAGGTGCGGATTACCGGCTCGCAGGGCTCGGGTATTTTGCGCTCGATGTCGGAGGCGAACTGCATGGTGGTGCTGCATGATGAGCAGGGCAGCGTGCAGGCGGGGGAGATGGTCGACGTGCTGATGTTCGAAGGCTTGGTTTAATCCGCGTCGAGGTCGAGTTCGCGCAGGAAGCCCTGCTCCAGGTAAGCCGGAATCTTCGTGAATTCCGCCAGCACGCGCCGGCGGAACTCTTCATGCTCGTGCCAGCGCTCGCGCGCCACGCCGAAGTAATTGACGGCGCAGGCGAAGCGCCGCGGCTGCGGCCAGTGGCGCTCCAGGGTCATCAGGTAACGCCGCATCGAGCATACTTTGCCGATCACCAGCAGGCTCTCGATGCTGTCCTTTCCCAAGGCATGTTCGGCCAGGCGGCGCGCGAAGATCACGTTTTCGCCGGTGTTGGTGGCGGCCCTTTCCAGGAGCAGCGCTTCGGCCGGCATCCCCTTCTCCACCAGCCGCGCGGCGATGACCTCGGCTTCCGGTTCCGCTTGCCCGGCGGTGGCACCGCCCGAGATCAGCAGCTTCGGGAACATCCCGCGCTGCCACAGCACGTAGTCGGCGATGGCGGGCAGGTCATGCATATTGTTCCTTTCAACGGGCCCAAGCATCCAGCGAGGTATCGAACCAACCTTCGGCAGCCTCGCATCCAGCACCACGGCCATCGCGTCGCGGCCGAGGTCGACCTTCCGGCAGCAGCCGAACACGGCGCGATAGAAGCGCTGGAATACGCCTTCGGCGCCGCTCAGCCGCAGGTCCGACAGATAAAGCTCGCGCGCCAGCGCCTAGGATATCGTGGCCGCGCCCTGCCCGTCCGCCAGGCTGAGACCGTGGTGGCTGTAGAAGGTCGGGTCTTCGACCTTCAGCAGGATCGCGGTTTGTGGCGCCGACAGCGGACTGTGCTCGACCACTGGCATGTGCGCCACGGCGTCGTCGAACGAGACTGCGGCCCACACGGCGGCGATGCCGAGGTAGACCGTCAGGAACAGGAGAGCCATGCAGGCGACCCGGATCGCGCGCTTGATCTTCATCGAAGGCGATTGTGCGGTCTCGAAGAGCGCTACCGGACAACAAAGGGACGAAACGCCGGTGCGGCGGGACAGCGCGCTGCGCGGATGGCTTGCCGGCGCTGCGGATGACCGGTTCGCAGGGCTCGGGCATTTGTGACCCGGCGTCAAAAATCCGTTATTGGTATCAGGCAAAACTTTTACTGATATCAATGTGGTGACGATTCAGGTTCCTAGCATTGGACTTTATGCTCAAAGTGATCTGGGGAATCTGAATGCATTTCAAGGACCTGGTTGAAAGCTTCTGCGAACTGACAGAGGCGCATCGCCCGATTCGTGTTCGGCTCTCACAAGGACAGCAAGTGCTTAGCGACGTCCTGCTGGTCAAGTGCGTCACTGGAACGGAAGCACTGTGCGGCGCACTGGAATACCGGCTTCTGTGCGTATCGCTCCGCGCCGATCTCGCTTTGAAAGAATTCATCGCACTGCCGGCCGAACTGCAGTTCGTCACCGACCGAGGCGCTATGCGCACCGTGTGCGGCATCGTCGCGCAAGCGGCTGCGGGACAAAGCGACGGCGGCCTGGCGACTTACGAACTGGTGCTGCGCGACGCTTTGTCGCTGATGGAATACCGCACCAATACCCGCGTTTTCCGCAACCTGAATGAATTGGAAATCACCCAGGTCATCCTCGACGAATGGCGTCGGAATAATCCCGTGCTGGCAAAGGCCTTCGACGTGGACTGGTCGCATGCGACGGGTTCTTATCCCGCCCGCGAATTCACGATGCAGCACAACGAATCGGATGCCGATTTCCTGCGCCGCCTGTGGAAACGCCGCGGCTTCGCCTGGTTCATGCGGCCAACGCAAGCCAGCCGGTCGCAAGGCCAGGCCATGCCGACGCATACGCTAGTGCTGTTCGACGATGCTTTCACCTTGCCGCAGAATGCCGCTGGGGTAGTCCGCTATCACCGGGATGACGGCACCGAACAAAGCGACACCATTTTCGCATGGAGCCCGGTCCGCAAACTCAGGCTCGGGAATGTCAGCCGCCTGAGCCAGGACTACATGCAAGGCCGGCCGATGACCGGCCATATACCGTCGCGAATCGACCAGGGGACGATGGGCAACCGTTTTGCGGCCAGCCTCGACGATTACCTGATCGACGTCCCGCATGCGGGCGAAAACGGCGACGATTATCGCAAGCTTGTCGAACTGCGCATGCAGCGCCACGAGTACGAATCGAAATGCTTTTACGGCGAAGGCAGTGTGCGTGCGCTTTGTGTTGGCGAGTGGATCGCCTTGAGCGGTCATCCCGAAATCGACAGGCATCCGACGGGAGAGCGGGAATTCCTGATCACGAGCCTGGAGGTCGATGCCGAGAACAACCTTCCCAAGTCCCTCGACGATCGGATACAGCGCCTGTTTGCCCTCAACCGGTGGAACGAGGGCTATTCCGAAAGCACCCTGCGGCAAGCCAGTGCGGAACGCGGCATGCGCTATACGAATCGATTTGCCTGCGTTCGCCGCAACATTCCGATCGTGCCGGCTTTCGATCCGCGTACCGATCTGCCGCATCCGCAACTGCAAAGTGCGATCGTGGTCGGCCCGCCCGGCGAAGAGGTGCACTGCGACGAATACGGACGGGTCAAGGTGCGCTTTCCCGGCACCCGCATGGAAGACCACGATCATGCGCAAGGCGCCGGAGCCAGCGACAGCGACCGGGACTCCGCCTGGATACGGGTCGCCAGCACCTGGGCCAGCAATCAGTGGGGCACGATGACGCTGCCGCGCGTGGGCGACGAAGTCCTGGTCGGTTTCCTGGGTGGTGATCCCGACAAGCCCATCATCGTAGGGCAAGTTTACGGCCGCCTGGCCCCGCCGCCCACGTTCAGCCATGTCGGTGCGCTGCCTGCGAACAGGTACGTGGCAGGCATCAAGAGCAAGGAAGTCGACGGCAGCCGCTACAACCAGCTGCGGCTGGACGACACGACAGGCCAGATCAATGCGCAGTTGTCGTCCCAGCACGGTCACAGCGAACTGAACCTGGGTTGGCTGACCCACCCGCGCAGGGATGGCAAGGGTGAGGCGCGTGGCGAAGGCGCGGAACTGCGCAGCGACCATGCCGTTGCGGTCCGGGGCGCGCAAGGCGTTTTGATCAGCGCCGCTTCACGCCAGAAGGCCAGCGGCAAACAACTGGACCGGAGCGAACTCCTCGGTTTGGCCGAGGCTTTGCAGGGGGTGCAGAAGCAACTGGCCGAACTGGCCTCGACGCATCATGCGGACGGCACCGACGACAAGGAACTCGAGCAATTGATCGGCTACCTGAAGCAGTGGGAAGCCGGCAGCAATACCGAAATAGACGGCAGCGGTTCTGGCGGCCAACCGGTGGTGGCGCTGTCCGCGCCGGCGGGCGTTGCCATGACCAGCCAGGACAACATCGCGATCGGCGCGCAAACCCATGTCGACGTGCTCAGCATCGGCAATACCCAGCTGTCGGTCGGCCGGAAACTGCTGGCACGGGCGTCGGAAAGCATCAGCCTGTTCGCCCACCGGCTCGGCATCAAGCTCATTGCCGCCAGCGGCAAGCTCGAATTGCAGACGCATAGCGACGATATCGAACTCACCTCTTCCAAACGCATTGTCCTGACCGCCACCGACGAGATCGTGCTGCAGGCACCCAAGGTTCGCATTGTCGCCCAGGGTGCGCAGGTGGATATCGGCGGCGGCGCCATTACCCAGCAGAGCAGCGGCGAGCACACCATCAAGTCGTCGAAGTTTGCGCATGTCGAGCCGGGCGATGGCAAACCGGCTGCCGTCACGCTGCCGAAGAGTGAGGCAGCCCACGATCAGCAGACCGTATTGCGCTGGATCGGGACCGATGAGCCGATGAAGAATCAGCGCTATCGCATCACGACGGAAGATGGGCGCACGTTCGAGGGGCGAACAGATGATGGTGGGCTGACCGAGCGTTTTACCAGTGCGATTCCTTTTGGGCGCTACAGCATCGAGGCGCTGGACGACTGATTTCACAGGGAGCATGTGATGACGACTGCCGAACATCCTTTGCCCGCGCAGCCGAATGCGGGCGCTGCGCGAAAAGCCGAGGGGTTTGCGACACCGAAGCAGGACAAGAAGCCGCAGTGCGCACGGATGCTGCCCAGGCGGGTGCTGCCGATTATTTTCCTACCCGGGATTATGGGATCGAATTTGCGGATGAGCGCGGAGCGGCAGAAGGAGTTGAAACAAAAGGACAATATTGCGTGGCGGCCGGATGGCCTTGGGGCGTCGAATATCAAGAAGAATGCGAAGAGCCCTCCAGATGAACGCCAGTTGCGGCTCGATCCCTTGCAGACTACGGTCGACATTTACGACCCCACTGGCCCGTCCGACGTCAGCGGCGATAAACGGCACAGCAATGTCGAACTTGGCGAGAACTTCAATTCACCAATGCTGGCGAGCGACCCGCTGACTATGCCGAATCCGCGTAGCCGAGTTCAAAAAGCGCGGGAACGCGGCTGGGGTGAAGTCTTCTTCAAGAGTTATGGCGTTTTACTGCAGCACCTCGAATCCCGCCTGAACAATACTTTTTTCCAAGGCAAAATGCGGCCCGAGTGGCGCGATGTCATCGGCGTCAACCCGCAGGCATGGAATGCGGATACGAAACTACCTCAGCAGGCCATGACCGAGGATGAGTTCAAGAAGGTGGCTACCGGCTGCTGGTTTCCTGTGTACGCCTTTGGCTATAACTGGCTGCAGTCGAATGGCGAAAGCGCAAAGCTCATCGCCAAGCGCATCAACAAGGTCATCGACGAGCTGAACGGGGCGGGTTACGAATGTCATCAGGTGATCGTCGTGACCCATTCCATGGGTGGGCTGGTCGGGCGGGCGCTGGTTCACCCCAAGATCGGCAACCTGCAGGATAAGGTGCTGGGCATCGTCCATGGCGTCATGCCCGCCATCGGCGCACCAGCAGCCTACAAGCGTATGCGGGCGGGCTTCGAGGACCCCGGGCTAATGCACGTCACCCCGAGCGTCCTCGAAGCCAGCGTCGTCGCGAAAGTACTTGGCAATTTTGGTGACGAGGTGACGGCGGTGCTGGCCAATGCGCCGGGAGGCTTGGAGTTATTGCCATCGGAAGCGTATGGCAATGGTTGGTTGCGCGTGCGGCACAATGGGCATGATCTGGAAGCGTGGCCGAAACAGCAAGATCCCTACAAGGAGATCTATAAAGTACGAGGAAAATGGTATGCGCTGTTCCGAGAAGACTGGATCAACCCTTCCAGCTATTCCGAGAAGAAGGGAGGGGGTACGTTCAAGCGGACGTGTGAATATCTCGATATGGCCCAAAATTTTCATCGACAGATAGCCGGCATATATCACCCCAACAGTTACGCGCACTACGGTGCCGATCCTCGGCAGCAGAGCTTTGGCGAAGTGGTGTGGGACATCCGAAACTGTGCCAACCCGACTGGCTGGCAGAACTGGCCCATCGTCAACGACACCCGGCAAGGCCAACTCGACTTCACTTTATGGGACCCGGACGGGGTGAACAATATCGGTACGCTGCCCTTCGACGAGTTGGCGCCAAGCCCGGTATATGCAACGCTACTTCCACCTTCGGCGCCAGGCGACCAGACCGTTCCGGCCAGATCCGCCGACGACCAACTGCACAGCAGAGTGTTCAGGGGTGTATTCCGCCAGACGGGCTACGAACACCAGTCCAGCTACAAGGATTCCCGTGCGATCGCCTCGACCTTGTACAGCATCTTGCGCATTGCCCAGAAGGCAACCTGGAAATGCTGAAAGGATCATCCATGCAGAAACCGGCCATTAAATACCTGACGCGTATTGCTCTCGCAACGACGATGGTATTGATTACAGCCTGTGACCACAATCCTAGACAATGGAAGAGTCCAAACATGACGACGCTTACGCCCCGCCTGCAACCGATGTTCGAGAAAACCAAGACCATCTGCTTCGGACGCTTCATGGTCGATGTGCCGGCAACAGCCGCCGTTGCATGGGGTGGTAGCGATGTTCCGCTGGGTGTCAGCATCTACCCTGACGGCGTGAATGAGGTGAAGGCCTTGGCACAGAAGTTTATCGATGAACTCAACAACGAGAAGGCCATCAACCATGACGATGTTCCCTTGCTGCTATCCGTGGAAGATATGGCCGAGCCAGAGGGCAAGATCGTGACCGGTTATGAGAGCTTTCAGTCCATCAACGGGCTTAAAATTAACGGTTATTTCAAGCTGAACAGCGACGGCGTTATTATCGATGCACGGCCGTTAAGGGACGATAGGGACAGCACAATAGCAGACATAAAAAGCATCGCACGCCGCCTGCGCCAACGTGCCGAAAACGAAACCCCCACCGAACCCGGCAACTGCATCGAGAATTTCTTCCTGCCAGACTCGCCGGATGACGAAAAGAATCATCCTGGGGAACTGATCAGCCTTGGTTTCCGCCTGAAAGAGTTCCCGGACGCGCATTTTTCGATTCGAACCCATCCGTCAAATCCTCACGATCCAGAAAGCACTTCACTCAAGCGACAGTGGCAACGCGTCATAGACGATCCCGCAACTCCCGAAGAGAAAAAAGCGCTGGCCAAAATCAAATACTTCCGACAAAGCCCTCGTGAAATACATGACTGGAAAACCGGTTACGAACTTCTTTTGCGTAATCCCGATGAAGAAGGCGTGCACTCTTACCATGACTTCGAGCTCAGATTCACCGGCGTCCCGCACGATCCCTACAGGCCCTATGCCGACATCCAACTCCAGACTGGCGTCGCCGACAACGCCGCCGGCGCCACCAAAGCCAGCCTGACCGATGAAGAAGCCATCGCAGTCTGGGACAAGATCACCAGCACCATCCGCGTGCGCCCGACCAGCGCCACACCGGTCAAGTCCGCCGACGCAGGCCCGCGCCTGCCACTAGGTGAACTCGCCGCTACCGGACGCACCTGCCCACAGACCGGTTGGTGGGAAAACGATGCGCCGGGGCTACCGGAGAACAGCCGGCGCCAGCACATCAAGAAGGGGGAACGCATGCCGCACGCGGTAGCGCAGGGCGCGCCATCGCTATGGCAGAAGCTGAGGGGCGAACAGCCCGTGTACCGTACGGCCACCGTGTGGAAGCTGGTCGCTCATGGGGACGCACCTCCCCCGGCCTCTTCCAACATCGCTGCGGCAAACGGCAGCGCCAACGATAAAGACGCCCCCGAGAAGAAAGGCTGAGCCATGCGCAACGTAATCCGTCTCGGCGACCCCACCTCACACGGCGGCAAGGTCGAAACCGTCAGTGCAACCCACTTCACGGTCGGCGGCATAGCCGTCGCCCGCGTCGGCGACAAATGCAGCTGCCCAATCAAGGGCCATGACAACTGTACGATCGCCGAAGGCGACCCGCATCACGTCATCGATGGCATTGCGGTTGCCCACGACGGGCACAAGACAACATGCGGCGCCACCTTGATTCCAACAATAGGAAATTACGGCGGCGAATAAGGCTCACTCGTCGCCGTCGAGCTTGTCGGCCCCCAGCATCAACTGCGCCGCCTCGCTCGGCAAAGCCTCCACTGACTTCAACTTGCGCGCCATCTGCCGGCTGCGCACCTCGGCGTTCTCGATGTTCTTGGCGGCCCGCTCCAGCGTGGTCTTGGTGGCGGCCAGCACGTCGCCGAACTTGCCGAACTCGGTCTTCACCGCGCCCAGCACCTGCCACACTTCGGACGAGCGCTTTTCCAGTGCCAGTGTGCGGAAGCCCATCTGCAGGCTGTTCAGCAGTGCGGTCAGGGTCGACGGACCGGCGATGGTCACGCGCAGCGTGCGCTGCAGATCGTCGGCCAGGCCGGGGCGGCGCATCACTTCGGCGTACAGGCCCTCGGTCGGCAGGAACAGGATCGCAAAATCGGTGGTCTGCGGTGGCGAGACGTATTTTTCGCAGATGGTCTTGGCCTCGTTGCGCACCGCGCGTTCCAGTTCGGCACCGAAGCGCACCACGCCCTCGGCATCGGCGGTATCGGCCGCTTCGACCAGGCGCTCGTACTGCTCTTTCGGGAACTTGGCGTCGATCGGCAGCCACAGCGGCGGGCCGCCGTCGACGGTGCCCGGCAGCTTGATCGCGAACTCGACCCGCGCGTTCGAGCCGCGCACGGTCTCGACGTTCTTCGCATACTGGTCGACGGTCAGCACCTGCTCGAGCAGCATCTCCAGCTGCACTTCGCCCCAGGTGCCGCGCGTCTTCACGTTGGTCAGCACGCGTTTCAGGTCGCCCACACCGACGGCCAGCTGCTGCATCTCGCCCAGGCCCTGGTGCACACGCTCGAGGCGGTCGGACACCTGGCGGAAGGATTCCGTCAATCGCGTTTCCAGCGTCGCGTGCAGCTTTTCGTCGACGGTCTGGCGCATCTCTTCCAGGCGCCGCGCGTTGTCGTTCTGCAGGTCGCGGATCTTGGTTTCCAGCGTCCCGCGCACTTCCACCATGCGCTGGGCGTTCGACTCGGTCAGCGTGGCGATCGCAGTGTTCATGCTGTCGGCGAAGCGTTTCAGGACGCGCGCCTGCTCCTCGCGGCCGCCGGCGGCGTGGAGCTGGATCTGCTGGCGCATCGCTTCCAGCTGCTGGGCGGTGGCGGCCTGGTTCTGCGCCAGGTGGGCCGCCATTTCCTGGCGCGTGGCCTGGGCGCTGGTCTGCAGTTCGTGGCGCAGCTCGCGCTCCAGGCGTTCGAAGGCCTGGGCAGAGCCGTCGCTGTTGTTGCTGCTGCGGGCACGCGCGAACAGGGCGAACTGCAGGCCGAGCACGGCCAGCAGGCCAATCGCGAGGACGATGAACTCGATGGTCGACATGGAAATCAGTGAGGTCGGTTACGCATCCAGTCGGCGGTCTGGTAGAACGCGCCCATCAGGCGCAGCCGCAGGTCGTAGTCGTAGCCAAGGTCTTCCAGCGCCATCGCCATGCAGCGCAGCCACTGGTCGCGCTCCGTGGTGCCGATCGCGAACGGCAGGTGGCGCGCGCGCAGCATCGGGTGGCCGTGCTTCTCGATGAAGAGGTTCGGCCCGCCGAGCCAGCCGGACAGGAACATGAACAGCTTTTCGCGCGAGCTGTCGTTGGGTACCGGGTGCATGGCGTGGATGCCGGCGAAATCCGGCTCCAGCTGCATGATGTCGTAGAAGCGGTCGACCAGTTCGCGCAGGCGGCTTTCGCCGCCGATCAGCTCATACGCGGTAGGCTGGTCTTGCTGGGGGTTCTGAGATTCTTGCATCCGTCCATTTTAGCTCAGGCCTCGCGCAGCGTCTGCAGCGGCGGCTGGCGCAACACATTGCGCAGTCCCAGCCAGCCGCCCACCAGTGCGCAGACCGCGCCGACCAGCAGTCCGGCCGCCCACACCTGCGGTTCGAAATGCCAGGGGAACTTGAACTGGTACTCGGCCAGCGCCCAGCCCAGCGCCGCCGCGCCGCTCGCTGCCAGCAGGCCGGACAGGCCGCCGACCAGCACGAACTCGATGCGCTGCGCCGTCGCCAGCTGGCCGCGGGTGGCGCCCAGCGCGCGCAGCAGGCCGGCTTCGCGGGTGCGCTCGGCCGTCGATCCCATCAGGGCTGCGTACAGCACCAGCACGCCGGAGGCCAGCGTGAACAGGAACAGGAACTCGACCGCCGTCACCACCTGGTCGAGCACGTCCTGCAACTGGCGGATGATGCCGCTGACGTCGATCATGGTCAGGTTCGGATACTGGCGCGTGAGCGTGCTCGCCAGCCCGACGCCACCCGCCGGCGCATGGAAGGCGGTCATGTAGGTCGTCGGCGCGTTCGCCATCGCCGCCGGGTTGATGATGACGAAGAAGTTGGCGCGCATCGAGCCCCATTCGAGCTTGCGCAGGCTCGTGATCTTGGCCTCGACCAGCAGGCCGCCCATGTCGAAGCGCATGGTATCGCCGAGTTTCAGGCGCAGGGTCTGGGCGATGCCCTGCTCGACCGAGGCTTCGGCCACACCCGGCGCGTCACGGTACCACTGGCCGGCCACGATGTCGTTCGCTTCCGGCAGGTCCTTGACGCTGGAGAGGTTGAATTCGCGGTCCGACAGCGCTTTTGCGCGCTCGTCCTGGTAGGTGGCGGCGGTGACCGGATTGCCGTTCACCGCGACCAGGCGGCCGCGGATCATCGGGTACAGCACCAGGTTGCCGACGCCGCTCGCGCGGATCGTCTTTTCGACGCCCTCTTTCTGGTCGGGCTGGATGTTGATGATGAAGCGGTTCGGCGCATCCGGTGGCGTGGCCAGGCGCCAGGCAGCCATCAGGTCGCCGCGCACCACGGTCAGCACCAGCAGCGCCATCAGGCCCAGCGACAGCGAGACGATCTGTACCACCGTGGCGCCGGGGCGGCGTCCGAGCGAGGTGATGGCGAAGCGCCAGCCCTGGTTCTTCGAGACATTGCGCAGGCTGCGCAGGCCGAGCAGCGCCAGCCAGCCGACCAGCGCGAACAGCGCCAGGCCGCCGAGGAAGCCGCCGGCGGTCAGCATGGCCAGTTTGAGGTCCCCGGCTTGCCACAGCAGCAGACCGATGAACACCGCAGTGCCGAGGCCATAGGTCGCCAGCGCCATCGGCCGCGGCGGCGCCTGCTCGCGGCGGATCACGCGGTTGTGCGGCACGTTGCGCAGCTGGAGCACGGGCGGCAACGCGAAGCCGACCAGCAGCAGCATGCCGGTGATGATGCCCTGCAGCGCCGGCAGCGGCGAGACCGGCGGCAGGTCGGTGCGGATCAGCGGCTCGATCAGCGCCAGCAGCACATAGTGCGCGCCGAAGCCGACCAGCACGCCCAGCACGCTGCCGGCCAGGCCGACCAGCGCGAATTCGATCAGGAACAGCAGGCCGACTTCGTTCTGGGTCATGCCCAGGCAGCGCAGCATGGCCACCGAATCGAGATGGCGCTGCATGAAGCGGCGCGCCGCCATCGCCACGGCCACCGCCGCCAGCATCGCCGACAGCAGGCCGACCAGGGCCAGGAAGCGTTCGGCGCGGTCGAGGGTCGAGCGCATCTCGGGACGGCCGTTTTCCAGGGTCTCGATGCGCACGCCCTTGACGTTGTCCGCCGCGATGCGGGCGCGCACCCAGCGCTCGTAATCGGCGATGGCCGCGCGGTCGTTCGGCGATTGCGCCGCGACCTGCATGCGCCAGGTGATGCGCGCGTAGTTGTCGACCAGTCCCGTGGCCTTCAGGTCGGACAGCGCCAGCATCACGCGCGGCGCGAAGTTCGCGAACGAGGCGCCGCGGTCCGGTTCGGCGGCGATCAGGCGGGTGATCCTGAAACTCTTGTCGCCCAGCTGGATGCTGCTGCCCAGCTTTGCCTTCAAAGGCGGCAGCAGGTTGACGTCGACCCAGACCGTGCCGGGCGCCGGGATCTCGCGGGTGGCATCGCCCAGCGCCTCGCTGGCATCTTCCTGGCTGGTGGTGATCTTCAGCTGGCCGCGCAGCGGGTAGCCGGGCGACACCGCCTTCAGCGAGGCCAGCACGGCCTGCGAGGCATCGCCCTGGCCCGCCTGCGCCATGCTGGGGAAGGTCACGGTATCGGCCAGCACCAGGCCGCGCCGGGTGGCCTCATCGCGCCAGTCCTGACGCAGCGGCTGGTCGGCATTGATCAGCAGGTCGGCGCCGAGCAGCTGGTGGGCATCGCGGTTCAGGCCCGCGCGCATGCGGTCGACAAAAAAGCCGACCGCGGTCAGGGCCGACACCGCAACCACAAGGGCGACCAGCAAGAAACGCAGCTCGCCGGCACGCCAGTCGCGCGCGGTCATGCGCAGGGATTGCCGCAGGGAGGACATGAGCATTTACGGAACCTGACGAAAGAAGTTATCGACCTCGGCGAGGTAAGCGCGCTTCTGCTCCGGCTCGAGGAAGGCGGCGGCGAAGCTGTTGCGCGCAAGCTGGTGCGCATGCGAGACGTCCAGCGGCAGCGCTTCGAACGCGGCCTCGTAGTTGTCGTTGACGTAGCCGCCGAAGTAGGCCGGGTCGTCGGAATTGACGGTGGCGGCCAGGCCGGCATCGAGCAGGCGGCGCAGGCTGTGGTCACCCATCACGTCGAACACGCGCAGCTTGACGTTCGACAGCGGGCACACCGTCAGCGCCATCTGTTCGCGCGCCAGGCGCTGCACGAGTTCGGGATCGTCGAGGCAGCGCACGCCGTGGTCGATGCGCTCGACGTTCAGCACGTCCAGCGCGCTCTCGATATAGGCCGGGGGGCCCTCCTCGCCCGCATGCGCCACCAGATGCAAACCGAGATTGCGGGCGCGTTCGAACACGCGCGCGAACTTCTCCGGCGGATGCCCGACCTCGGAGGAATCGAGGCCGACGCCGATGAATTTGTCGCGGTAAGGAATCGCTTCTTCGAGGGTGGCGATCGCCTCTTCTTCGGACAGGTGGCGTAGGAAGCACAGGATCAGGCTCGCGTTGACCGGGCTGTCCTGGCAGGCGCGCCAGATGCCGTCGATGACGGTGCCGATCGGGACGCCGCGCGCGGTGTGGGTCTGCGGATCGAAAAAGATTTCGGCGTGGCGCACGTTGTCGGCTTGCGCGCGCCGCAGGTAGGCCGCGGTCATGTCGTAGAAATCCTGCTCGGTCAGCAGCACACTGGCGCCCGCGTAATAGATGTCGAGGAAGGATTGTAGATCGCTGAAGTCGTACGCGCGCCGCAACGCTTCCACGCTGGGGTATGCCAGCGAAACGCCGTTTCTTTGCGCTAGCTCAAAAATCAGCTCGGGCTCCAGAGAGCCCTCGATATGGATGTGCAATTCTGCCTTCGGCATCGTCCGCAGGATGCGGCGCAACTCATCATTGAGCATCAGGATCTCCAGGTTGGACCGGCAATGAACGCCTTTGCGGGAGAGTGTAGCGCATGCGCGGCCGGGACTCATTTCACTCTGGAATTTTATGGAAAGCCGGCACGATACGCGTGCGCCACTGCTTAGCAAGTTGGTGCACTATGACCTTACCTTTTGATAATCATAGTGCCGCCCGCATGACCCCGCCAAGACCCGGGAAAGCGGCGTCAGGAATGCATTGGCGAGCTCGTCAAAATGGCCGTTTCTTTTTATTTTTCAGTGACTTATCTGTAGCACGATGCAAGGTACGACACTGTTTTGACTTCGAGAACTAATAGGCACATAATAAATTTCATAAGCGTAAGAAGACGCTCTCAGCGGGCGCTAACCGACCGGCCATATGGCCGGCTGAGAACAATAAAATCGCCCTCCGTTTCACGTCAGCCTTCGTGACTGACCTCTCTAACGCAGATGGCGACCCCACGACAGTTTCGATAACAGAACCGGGGCCTGGGCAGCCAACTTTCATCGGCTGCCGCGACAGTGATCAGTGTTAGCACATTAGAGGACATTCACATGACCATTTTTGACAACTACGCAGCCCGCTACGAGCGTACCAGGGAAGAGGAATACTCCCTGTCCGAGTATCTTCAACTCTGCAAAAAGGATCCCCTGACCTACGCCAGCGCTCCCGAGCGCATGCTGGCCGCCATTGGCGACCCCACCCTGGTCGATACCCGGCTCGACCCGCGCCTGTCGCGCATCTTCGCCAACAAGGTCATCAAGATTTACCCCGCTTTCCGCGAGTTCTACGGCATGGAGGAAGTGATCGAGCAGGTCGTCTCCTACTTCCGTCACGCGGCGCAGGGCCTGGAAGAACGCAAGCAGATCCTCTACCTGCTGGGTCCGGTGGGCGGCGGCAAATCGTCGATCGCCGAGAAACTCAAGCACCTGATGGAACAGATTCCCTTCTACGCAATCAAGGGCTCGCCGGTGAACGAATCGCCGCTCGGCCTGTTCAGCGAAGACGAAGACGGCGCCATCCTGGAAGAAGACTACGGCATCCCGCGCCGCTACCTGCGCAACGTGCCGAGCCCGTGGGCGGTCAAGCGCCTGCACGAATTCGGCGGCGACATCAACAAGTTCCGCGTGGTCAAGCGCTATCCGTCCATCCTCAAGCAGATCGCGATCGCCAAGACCGAGCCGGGCGACGAGAACAACCAGGACATCTCCTCGCTGGTCGGCAAGGTCGATATCCGCAAGCTCGAAGACTATTCGCAGGACGACCCGGACGCCTACAGCTACTCCGGCGGCCTGTGCCTGGCCAACCAGGGCCTGATGGAATTCGTCGAGATGTTCAAGGCCCCGATCAAGGTCCTGCACCCGCTGCTGACGGCCACGCAGGAAGGCAACTACAAGGGCACCGAGGGCTTCGGCGCGATCCCCTTCGAGGGCATCATCCTGGCGCACTCGAACGAATCCGAGTGGAAGACCTTCCGCAACAACCGCAACAACGAGGCCTTCCTCGATCGTATCTACATCGTCAAGGTGCCCTATTGCTTGCGTGTGTCCGACGAGATCAAGATCTACGACAAGCTGCTGCGCAACTCCTCGCTGGATAAAGCACCCTGCGCTCCAGGCACGCTGCGCATGATGGCGCAGTTCGCGATCCTGTCGCGCCTGAAGGACCCGGAAAACTCCAGCATCTATTCAAAGATGCTGGTGTACGACGGCGAGAACCTGAAGGACACCGATCCGAAGGCCAAGTCGATGCACGAATACGTCGACTACGCCGGCGTGGACGAAGGCATGAACGGCCTGTCGACGCGCTTCGCGTTCAAGATCCTGTCGAAGGTCTTCAACTTCGATAACACCGAAGTCGCGGCGAATCCGGTCCACCTGCTCTACGTGCTCGAACAGCAGATCGAGCGCGAGCAATTCGCCGGCGAGACCGAACAGCGCTACATGTCCTATATCAAGGAACACCTGGCGCAGCGTTATGTCGACTTCATCGGCAAGGAAATCCAGACCGCCTACCTGGAGAGTTATTCCGAGTACGGCCAGAACATCTTCGACCGCTACGTGACCTTTGCCGACTTCTGGATCCAGGACCAGGAATTCCGCGATCCGGACACCGGCGAGAGCTTCGACCGCGAATCGCTGAACGCCGAGCTGGAAAAGATCGAGAAGCCGGCCGGCATCTCGAATCCGAAGGACTTCCGGAACGAAATCGTCAACTTCGCCCTGCGTGCGCGTGCGACGAATGGCGGCAAGAATCCGGCCTGGACGAGCTACGAGAAATTCCGCACCGTGATCGAGAAGAAGATGTTCTCGAACACCGAGGAACTTCTGCCCGTCATTTCCTTCAATGCCAAGGCCAGCACCGAAGACGCGACCAAGCACGCCGACTTCGTAGCGCGCATGGTGGAGAAGGGTTACACGCCGAAACAGGTTCGTCTGCTGTGCGAGTGGTACTTGAGGGTTCGTAAATCGTCTTAAGCAACCTGCACTCGCGCGCAGAGTCAGCTTCACGGGGATGTGAGAAACCGTCGCGAGCGGAAGTCCAGGTGGCCGAGAAGCGCAGCCGTACTTACGGTACGGCGAGCATCGCAGGCCGCCTGGGCGACGCGCAGCAGGTTTATCACGCCCCCACCCAAAGCGCGTTAATATAGGGCCACGGGTGATACCCGGCCCGCCGCGAATTTGAGCAGGAGGCCTGTTTTGACTTACCTTATCGACCGACGCTTGCAGGGCAAGAACAAGTCTGCGGTCAACCGCGAACGCTTCTTGCGCCGCTACAAGGCGCAGATCAAGGATGCGGTCGGCCGGGCGATCAAGGGTCGCTCGATCACCGACATCGAAAATGGCGAAAAGGTCTCGATTCCCGTCAAGGACGTGAGCGAGCCGCATTTCGGACACGCCCACGGGGGTGTCTGGGAAGTCGTCAACCCCGGCAATACCGAATACCAGAAAGGCGACCAGATCAACCGTCCGCGCAGCGGTGGCGGCGGCAGCGGCCGCGGCCGCGCCGGCAACAGCGAGCAGACCACCGAGGATGATTTCATCTTCGAACTGAGCCGCGAAGAATTCATGAATTACTTCTTCGAGGACCTCGAGCTGCCGAACATGATCAAGACGCAGCTGACCCAGGTCGTCGAATTCAAGAACCAGCGTGCCGGCTACAACATCTCGGGCACGCCGTCCAACATCCACGTGCTGCGCTCGCTGCGCGGCGCGCTCGGCCGGCGCATTGCCGTCGGCGGCGCCAGCCGCAAGAACCTGGCGAAGCTCGAACAGGAACTCGAGGAGATCCAGGCGCTCGGCTTTGATGCCGACGATCCACGCGTGCTCGAACTGAAGCACAAGATCCACGCGCTGCACACGCGCCTGCTGGCGATTCCCTTCATCGATCCGATCGACCTGCGCTACAGCAACCGGATCAAGGTCCCCAAACCGTCGACCGCGGCCGTGATGTTCTGCATCATGGACGTATCCGGCTCCATGGACGAGAGCCGCAAGGACACCGCCAAGCGCTTCTTCATCCTGCTCTACCTGTTCCTCAAGCGCGTGTACGAGAAGATCGACGTGGTCTTCATCCGTCACCATACCGCGGCGGCCGAGGTCGACGAGAACGATTTCTTCCACTCGCGCGAATCGGGCGGCACCGTGGTGTCCTCGGCCCTGCACCTGCTGAACAAGGTCATCAGCGAACGCTACAGCAGTGGCGACTGGAACAGCTACGTGGCCCAGGCCTCCGACGGCGACAACTGGGACAACGACTCGGTCCTGTGCAAGCAGATCCTGACCAATGCCATCATGCCGCGGGTGCAGTACTACACCTATGTCGAGATCACGGACGGCCCACCGCAAAACCTGTGGGAGCAATATTCCGAGGTCGCGACCACGCATGCGAACTTCGCGATGCAGAAGATCGTGACGCCGGCCGACATCTATCCGGTGTTCCGCGAATTGTTCAAGAAGCAGCCCAAGTAGACGAGGCAAGCCCATGCCAAGAGATCCCAAACACCCGCGTGCCCTGCCCGAACAGTCCGAATGGACTTTCGACCTGATCGAGCAGGCCCACGAGGAAATCCGCCGCGTGGCCAGGAAGTTCGGCCTCGACACCTACCCCAACCAGCTCGAAATCATTACCGCCGAGCAGATGATGGATGCCTACACCTCGGTGGGCATGCCGGTCTCGTACAACCACTGGTCCTTCGGCAAGCATTTCCTGACTACGGAAAAAGGCTACAAGCGCGGCCAGATGGGCCTGGCCTACGAGATCGTGATCAACTCGAACCCCTGCATTGCCTACCTGATGGAGGAAAACAGCCTGACGATGCAGGCGCTGGTGATCGCCCATGCCGCCTATGGCCACAATTCCTTCTTCAAGGGCAATTACCTGTTCCGCACCTGGACCGATGCCGATGCCATCGTCGACTACATGGTCTTCGCCAAGAACTATATAGCCGAGTGCGAACAGCGGCATGGCATCGACGCCGTCGAAGAGCTGCTCGACTCCTGCCACGCGATCCAGAACTACGGGGTCGACCGCTACAAGCGTCCGGCCAAGCTGTCGGTGGCCCAGGAACAGAACCGCCAGAAAGAACGCGAGGAGTACGCGCAGTCGCAGGTCAACGAAATCTGGCGCACCCTGCCGCGCCGCGAAGAAAGCCGGCAGGACGCGCCGCCGCCGCGCTTCCCGGCCGAGCCCGAGGAAAACCTGCTCTACTTCATCGAGAAGTACGCCCCGCTGCTCGAGCCCTGGCAGCGCGAGCTGGTGCGTATCACGCGCAAGATCTCGCAGTACTTCTATCCGCAGCGCCAGACCCAGGTGATGAACGAGGGCTGGGCCACCTTCTGGCACTACACCATCCTGCACGAACTATATAAAGAGGGGATCGTCGGCGACGGTTTCATGCTCGAGTTCCTGCAGAGCCATACCAACGTCGTCTACCAGCCGCCCGCGACCAGCCCTTATTACAATGGCATCAATCCCTACGCGCTTGGCTTTGCGATGATGACGGACATAAAACGCATCTGCGAAGACCCGACCGACGAAGACCGTGCCTGGTTCCCCGACATCGCCGGCAGCGACTGGATCAAGACCCTCGATTTCGCGATGCGCAATTTCAAGGACGAGAGCTTCATTGCACAGTACCTGTCGCCGAAGCTGATCCGCGAGTTCCACTTCTTCGCCGTACTGGATGACGACCGCAGCGACAAGCTGACGATCTCGGCCATCCACGACGAGCAGGGCTACCGCTATGTGCGCCAGCAGCTGGCCGAGCAGTACAACCTCGGCAACCGCGAGCCGAACATCCAGGTCTGGCAGGTCAATACCCGCGACGACCGTGCGCTGACCCTGCGCCATACCCAGTTCCAGCGCCGCCCGCTGAACCAGCAGGCGCACGAGGTGCTCAAGCACGTGGCGCGGCTCTGGGGTTTCGACGTCCGGCTGGAAACGGTGGACCCGTCCGGCCGCGTGGTCAGCAGCCTCGAGTGCCGCCGCGAGAAACGCGCCCGCTATTAATAGCAAGCGCCGCCGGCGCCTTCTGCCTCAACAGGCCTGCCCCTAGTCCGGGCAGGCCTTTTTTCTGCGTCAAGACAAACTTCCACTTGCGTGGCCGTTGAGCCATATCAAAGAGACGTCTGTACATAAGTGCCTCTTATGACTCTCCCCCTAGGAACAGGGGTAAAGCCGTTTCAACAGTACGCCCCCTGTTACTGAATCTGGCTATAGTTTGCAGAAAGGCCATGAATGGATCATATGATATTTGCTAGCTGGCAAATTCAGCATGGAAAATTTGGTCAAATGGGTAGGCCCGCCTCATCTTCCACACATCATGAAAGGGTTCTCGTCAATATTATAAAAAAGCTAACTTCATTCCCCATTATGTACGCTACTAAGCCTCATATCTGATGAGCTTGTTTGCTTGGTTTTACAGGCAGTTAGCCCTTCTTTTGAGGTATAAAAATGTATGTGCAAAAAAGAATTCGTAGGTATAATTCGCCGATGTCCCGGATGCGGCCGTAGATTTTGTCGTGTTTAGTGGGTTTAGTAGCACCAAAAAAGAGATGGTATTGGAGAAATATGGCATGAATTTTTCGCATGAGAAGAACCCCGGGAAGAATTTCACAGGTATCGCCATCGTCGTCGTGTTGCACGTCCTGGTCGCTTGGGCAATCATCAACGGCCTTGGTACCCGTATCGTCAGCAAGGTGACCGAAGCTGTGGAAACCAAGCTGATCGAAGAAGTGAAGCCGCCGCCACCGCCGGAAACTCCGCCGCCGCCGCCGCCGCCGGAAATGAAGGCCCCGCCGCCTCCGTTCATCCCGCCGGTCGAAGTGCAGGTGCAGCAACCGCCGCCGCCGCAAAACACGATCGCTGCCGCAACGAACACGCCGCCGCCGACCACGAATCTGGCACCGCCGGCGCCGCCGGCACCGACGGCCGCTCCGGCCGCCGCACCGAAGGGTCCGTCGAGGACTGCGGCCGTGGTTGACTTCAATACGTGCTCGAAGCCGGAATACCCGAAATCGTCGCTGCGTAACGAAGAAACTGGTGTATCGACCATCTTGTTCAAAATTGCAGCAGATGGTTCTGTACAGGGAGCTTCGATCCAGAAATCGAGTGGCTTCCGTGATTTGGACAAGGCAGCAATGGCAGCCTTGAGCAAATGCCGATTTAAAGCGGCAACCGAGAACGGCCAAGCGGTAGAATCCTCGCAACCTGTGCAGTATGTCTGGACGCTGGACTAACCCGAGGCAGTAACATCGTCTCAAACTGTGATTTTCGTTGTCATTTGTTCAGCGAACTGTTCATTTTAAATTTTTGGAGGAAGCATGTTTAAGAATACCCGTTTGTCCGCTGTCCTGGCGGCTGTCCTGTTCTCGGTAACGGCGGCATCGGCCCTGGTCTCCGCACCGGCCTTCGCTGACGCTCCTGCAGGCGCCACCGCTCCTGCGGCAGGCGCACCGGCAGACGCAGCTGCACCGGCACCTGCTGCCGACGCAGCAGCCGCTCCGGCAGCTCCGGCTGCCGAAGGCACCCACGAAAAAGTCGAGAACCCGTACGGTCCGGCAAAGATGTGGGCAGAAGGCGACTTCGTCAACAAAGGCACCATCATCATCCTGTCGCTGATGTCGATCGGCTCGTGGTACATCATCATCACCAAGCTGCTGGACCAGATGAAGATCTTCCGTCAGTCGAAGGAAACCAACCAGAAGTTCTGGAAAGCACCGTCGATCGCTGCCGGCTCGGCTGCACTGACCAACGGCTCGCCGTTCCGCTTCATCGCTGAAACCGGCACCAAGGCAACCCAGCACCACGACGGCGCCCTGCTCGAGCAGATCGACCTGTCGACCTGGGTGACCATGCAGATCCAGCGCGCCGTGGACAAAGTCCAGTCGCGTCTGCAAGACGGCCTGTCGTTCCTGGCAACCGTCGGTTCGACCTCGCCGTTCATCGGTCTGTTCGGTACCGTCTGGGGCATCTACAACGCACTGACCGCTATCGGTATGTCGGGTAACGCCTCGATCGACAAGGTCGCAGGTCCGGTGGGTGAAGCACTGATCATGACTGCATTCGGTCTGTTCGTCGCAGTTCCGGCAGTTCTGGGTTACAACTGGCTGGTCCGCCGCAACAAGGCTGCCATGGAAGACGTTCGTTCGTTCAGCGCCGACGTGCACTCGGTCCTGATCTCGGGCGCTATGTCGACCTCGGAAGCTGGTCGCGCCGCAGCAAGCGCTAAAAAGGTTGGGTAAATCATGTCAATGAGTGTCGGCTCCGATTCCGGAGATGAAGATACCGTGATGTCGGAGATCAACACGACGCCGCTCGTCGACATCATGTTGGTTCTCCTTATCATCTTCTTGGTCACCAGCCCGGTCGTCTTGAAGCTGCAAAACGTTAAGCTGCCAATCGAGGCAAACCAGGTCACCAAGACCAAGCCGGAAGACATCAACATCACCGTCAACCGTGAAGGGGAGATGTACTGGAACCAGACCCATATTGCTAACACCGACGAACTGTTCAAGTTCTTCGCTGAGCAATCGGTGAAGGTGCCGCAACCTGCAGTCAAGGTACGCGGCGACCAGGCGACCCGTTACGAAGCGATCGGCCGTGTGATCTATACGGCACAGCGTGCCGGGGTGCAAAAGGTCGGTTTCATTATCGAACCGCCGGACAAGGGTTAATAACCTGAACAGTGGTGCCGGGCTTGCCCGGCACCCTGTCGATGCCCCCGACATTTGAAAGGAAACATCATGGGTATGAACGTAGGTGGCGGCTCCGCCAAGGGAGCAGATCCGGAACCGATGATGGAAATGAACATGACGCCGCTGATCGACGTCCTGCTCGTTCTCATCGTTATGATGATCATCACGATTCCGAAGCAAAACCACTCGGTCAATCTGAACATGCCGGTCGGCACCCCGCCGCCGCAGACCGAGAAGCCGCAAGTGGTGACGATCGACGTGGACTTCGACGGTACCATCCTCTGGGATGGCCAGACGATCCCGGATCGTGCGACCCTGGAAGCCAAGATGAACAGCATCGCTGCGATGCCCAACCAGCCGGAAGTGCATCTGCGTCCGAACAAGCTGGTCGAGTACAAAGTGGTGGCTGGCGTCATGGCATCGGCGCAGCGTCTGGGCGTGACCAAGATCGGTATGGTCGGTAACGAACAGTTCCAGTAATCAGCTTTGGCTATAATGAACACGGCAGGGATTCCCTGCCGTGTCTATTTTGAATGAAAGAATTCCGATAATGTCTAAGTTCCGCCTCGCACACCTCGGCCTCGTCATGGCCGCACTCGGTTTCACCGCCGCCGCCCCGGTGGTAGGCCTGGCCCCGGCCTACGCCGCCGAGACCCTCCGTCCGGAAATCGGCAAGCCGCTGCAGGAAGCGCAGCAACTGATGAAGTCGGGCAAGAACAAGGAAGCCCTGGCCAAGCTGCGCCAGCTCGACAGCGTCAGCGGCAAATCCGCCAACGAGACTTACCTGATCGAACGCACCCGCGCAGGCGCCGCATCGCAGGCGGGCGACTACGATGCCGCTGCCAAGTCCTTCGAATACCTGATCGGTTCGGGCAAGCTGTCGGCGAGCGAAAAAGCGCAAATGTCGAAAGGCCTGATCGGCATCTACATGCGTTCCGGCGACCTGAACAAGGCGAACGCCGCCATCCAGGCCCAGCTGAAGGACCGTGACGATCCGGAACTGCGCGCCTACCTGCTGCAGAACTACTACAAGCAGGGCAACACCGCCGCGCTCGAGACCGAACTGCGCAATGCCGAAAAGGCCGGTCGCATGACCGAAGACCAGCTGGGCATGCTGGCCAACGTGCAGCTGAAGAAGAACGACAAAGCCGGTTACGTCAACACCATCGAGAAACTGGCCGCCAACTATCCGAAGGCCCAGTACTGGACCGACCTGCTGAACCGCGTGCAGAGCAAGCCGGGCTTCGCAAGCCGCCTGACGATCGACGTCTGGCGCCTGCGCCTGGCGAATAACCTGATGAAGAAGCCGAGCGAATACATGGAAATGGCCCAGCTCGTGCTGCAGGCCCGTGCGCCGGCGGAAGCCATCAAGGTCATCGACAAGGGCTACAAGGCAGGCGCACTGGGCACCGGCCCGGACGCTGCCCGTCACCAGCGCCTGAAGGACCTGGCCGAGAAGAACCTGGCCGAGCAGAACAAGACGCTGGCAACCGAAGAAGCCCAGGCGCGCAAGGATGGCGACAACGACGGCCTGGCCACCCTCGGCTACGCCCTGGTCCAGTCCGGCCAGACCGACAAGGGCCTGAAGATGCTGGAAGAAGCATCCAAAGCCAAGAACCTGAAGTATCCGGAAGACGTCAAGCTGCGTCTGGGCGAAGCGTATGCCGTGGCAGGCAAGAAGCAGCAGGCCATCAACACGCTGAAGACCGTCGGCGGCAAGGACGGCACTGCCGACCTGGCCCGTTACTTCATCATGGCGATCAACAAGCCGGCGGCCTGAGCCCCGACTTTTTGCAGCAATCGCTGAAAAGCGCCGCCCTGCTCTGCAGGCGGCGCTTTTTTTGTTTCCCACGGGTTGCCGTATAATCTGGTATTTCGCCTCGGAGCACGAATCATCCAATGAAGGTATTTCGCGGACTTCCCAACGACAGGGCGCGCGCGCCATGCGCACTCACGATCGGCAACTTCGACGGTGTCCACCGCGGTCACCAGGCGTTGTTGGCGCACGTGACCGCGGCTGCGCACCGTCTCGGACTGGAATCGGCCGTGATGACCTTCGAGCCGCATCCGCGCGAATACTTCGCCCGCCGTGCCAACGATCTGTCCAAGGCCCCGGCGCGCATCGCCAACCTGCGCGACAAGCTGGAATCGCTGTCCGATGCCGGCGTCGACCGCGTCATCGTCGAACACTTCAACGAGCATTTCGCCTCGATGTCGCCGCAGGAATTCACGCAGCGCGTGCTGGTCGAGGGCCTGCACGTGAAATGGCTGATGGTCGGCGACGATTTCTGCTACGGCGCCCGGCGCGCCGGCAACATCCCCATGCTGATCGAGGCCGGCAAGGAATTCGGCTTCGAGGTCCACAGCCTGCCGGCGGTGCTGCACGACGCCACCCGCATCTCGTCTTCGGCCGTGCGCGCCGCGCTGGCGCAAGGCGATTTCGAGGCCACCCGAGCCCTGCTCGGCCACCCCTATTCGATGTCCGGCCACGTGATCCACGGCGCCAAGCTGGGCCGCACGCTGGGCTTCCCGACCCTGAACCTGCGCGTCGCCCACCGTCCGGCCCTGGCCGGCATCTTCGTGGTGCAGGTGCATGGCCTGGCGGACCAGCCGCTGCCGGCCGTCGCCAGCCTGGGCGTGCGCCCGACCGTCGAGGACGCGGGCCGCATGCTGCTCGAAGTTCACATCTTCGACTGGAACCAGTCCTGCTACGGCAAGCTGGTCCGGGTCGAATTCCTGTCCAAGCTGCGCGACGAGGAAAAATACGTCGACCTGCCGACACTCACCGCTGCCATCGACCGCGATGCCCAGCAGGCGCGCGCCTGGTTCGCTCAGCGCCGGGCCGCTCTCACCGCCACCGACCGAATTTGAACGTGAACGACCCGGCCTCGCCGCCCGCCAAGTTGCAATGCAGGCGCAGGCCACTCTTCACGCACAACAGCAGTTCACTTTAGAAAAATCCTATGTCCGATACCAAGAACGGCCCGAAAGGCGCCAAACAAGGCAACAAGCCCGAAAGTAAATACCCGGTCAACATGACCGACACCCCCTTCCCGATGCGCGGCGACCTCGCCAAGCGCGAACCGGGCTGGGTCAAGCAGTGGCAAGACAAGAAGATCTACGAGCGCGTGCGCAAGGCCGCCGCCGGCCGCCCGAAGTTCATCCTGCACGACGGTCCGCCCTACGCCAACGGCGACATCCACCTGGGCCACTCGGTCAACAAGATCCTGAAGGATATGGTCGTCAAGTCGCGCACCATGGCCGGCTTCGACGCGCCCTACGTGCCGGGCTGGGACTGCCATGGCATGCCGATCGAGATCCAGATCGAAAAACTGTACGGCAAGAACCTGCCGACCGCTGAAGTGCTGCAGAAAGCCCGCGCCTACGCGCTCGAACAGATCGACCGCCAGCGCGCCGGCTTCATCCGCCTGGGCGTGCTGGGCGAATGGGACAACCCCTACATGACCATGGCCTACGGTAACGAAGCCGACGAGCTGCGCGCCCTCGGCACCCTGCTCGACAAGGGTTATGTCTACCGCGGCCTGAAGCCGGTGAACTGGTGCTTCGACTGCGGCTCGGCGCTGGCCGAAGCAGAAGTCGAATACCAGGACAAGCGCGACCCGGCGATCGACGTCGGCTTCCCGTTTGCGGAACCGGAAAAGCTGGCAAGCGCCTTCGGCCTGCCGCAGCTGCCGGAAGGCGACGGCTTCATCGTGATCTGGACCACCACCCCGTGGACCATTCCGTCGAACCAGGCGCTGAACGTGCACCCGGAAGTGACCTACGCACTGGTCAAGACCGAAAAGGACGGCAAGCCGCTGCTGCTGCTGGTCGCCAAGGATCTCGCCGAGTCCGTCCTCCAGCGCTACAAGCTGGAAGGCGACGTCGTCGCCACCACCACCGGCGAAAAGCTGGGCGGCATCCGCTTCAAGCACCCGCTGCACAAGGCCGATCCGTTCTACGACCGCACCTCGCCGGTCTACCTGGCCGACTACGTCACCACCGACAGCGGTACCGGCGTGGTCCACTCGGCGCCGGCTTACGGCCTCGAAGACTTCCAGTCCTGCAAAGCGCACGGCATGAAGGATGACGAGATCCTGAAACCGGTGATGGGCGACGGCCGCTTCGCGAGCACCCTGCCGCTGTTCGGCGGCATGACGATCTGGGAAGCGAGCAAGCCGATCTGCGCGGCCCTGACCGAGGCCGGCGCCCTGTTCGAACTGAAGATGTTCGACCACAGCTACATGCACTGCTGGCGCCACAAGACCCCGATCGTCTACCGCGCGACCTCGCAGTGGTTCGCCGGCATGGACGTCACCCCGAAGGATGGCGGCCCGACCCTGCGCGAAACCGCGCTGGCCGGCATCGCCGATACCCAGTTCTTCCCGGACTGGGGCCAGGCGCGCCTGCAGGGCATGATCGCCAACCGTCCGGACTGGACCCTGTCGCGCCAGCGTCAGTGGGGCGTGCCGATGGCCTTCTTCATCCACAAGGAGACCGGCGAGCTGCACCCGCGCACCCCGGAACTGCTGGAGCAGGTGGCCAAGCTGATCGAAGCGAACGGCATCGATGCCTGGCATTCGCTCGATCCTCAAACGCTGCTGGGTGACGACGCCGCCATGTACGAGAAGAACCGCGACACGCTGGACGTCTGGTTCGACTCGGGCACCACGCACCAGACCGTGCTGCGCGGCTCGCACAAGGACCAATCCGCCTTCCCGGCCGACCTCTACCTGGAAGGTTCGGACCAGCACCGCGGCTGGTTCCATTCGTCGCTGCTGACCTCCTCGATGCTGAACGGCCGTCCGCCCTACAAGGCGCTGCTGACCCACGGCTTCACCGTCGACGAGCATGGCCGCAAGATGTCGAAGTCGCTGGGCAACGTGCTGTCGCCGCAGAAGATCAGCGACAGCCTCGGCGCCGACATCCTGCGCCTGTGGGTCGCCTCGACCGACTACACCGGCGAACTGGCGCTGTCGGAAGAGATCCTGAAGCGCGTGACCGAAGCCTACCGCCGCATCCGCAACACCCTGCGCTTCCTGCTGGCGAACACCTCGGACTTCGACCCGGTGAAGAACGCCGTGCCGGTGGCCGAGATGTTCGAGATCGACCGTTACGCGCTGGCCGAGACCGCGCGCCTGCAGGCGGACGTCGCCGCGCACTTCGAGCGCTACGAGTTCCACCCGGTGGTCGCGCGCCTGCAGAACTTCTGCTCGGAAGACCTGGGCGGCTTCTACCTCGACATCCTGAAGGACCGCCTGTACACCACCGGCGTCGATTCGATCGCACGCCGCTCGGCCCAGACCGCGCTGTGGCACATCGCCCACGCGCTGCTGCGCATCATGGCGCCGATCCTGTCCTTCACCGCCGAGGAAGCCTGGGCCGTGTTCGCGGGCGAGCAAGCCTACAAGGACTCCGACGAGACCATCTTCACCCAGACCCTGTGGACCTTCCCGGAAGTCGCGGACGGCGCCGCCCTGCTCGACAAGTACGCGCTGCTGCGCGCCGTGCGCACCGACGTCACCAAGCAGCTGGAAGAAGTGCGCGCATCCGGCGCGATCGGCTCCTCGCTGCAGGCGGAACTGGCACTCAAGGCTGCCGGCGACAAGTACGATGCGCTGGCAAGCCTGATTGATGACCTGAAGTTCGTCTTCATCACCTCGCAGGCAAGCGTCGAGAAGGTTGAAGATGCAGCCCAGGAAGCCGTCGCGGTGACGCCGTCGGCAGCGGAAAAGTGCGAGCGCTGCTGGCACTACCGCCGCGACGTCGGCCACGACGCCAGCCACCCGGGCCTGTGCGCCCGCTGCACGAGCAACCTGTTCGGCAGCGGCGAGAAGCGCAAGTTCGCTTAAGCCCCCGCCGCCCGCGCCGGTTGCACAGACCGGCGCGGGCGTGTTCTTTCCTCATCGTCCCAGCCATGGCCACAAAAAAAACCAAACCAAGCTTCACCGCCGTCAAATCCAGCGCGGGCGCCAGCCTGACGCCCTGGCTCGGCATCGCTTTCATCGTGATCCTGCTCGACCAGATCAGCAAGATCACCATCACCCGCACCTTCACCCACGGCGAAGAGAAGCCGATCACCAGCTTCTTCAACCTGGTGCTCGCGTATAACCCGGGCGCGGCCTTCAGCTTCCTTTCCGACCAGGGCGGCTGGCAGAAGTACTTCTTCGCCGGGATCGCGATCGCCGCGGTCGTCTTCATCATCTACCTGCTGCGCAAGCACGCCGGCCAGCGCATGTTCTGCTGGGCCCTGGCCCTGATCATGGGCGGCGCGCTCGGCAACCTGATCGACCGCCTGGCCTACGGCCACGTGATCGACTTCCTCGACTTCCACCTGCGCGGCGTCGGCCACTTCCCGGCCTTCAATATCGCCGACACCGCGATCAGCATCGGCGCCATCCTGTTCATCTTCGACGAACTGCGCCGGGTGAACAAGCACTAAGCATCGGAGACAAGCAATGAGCATGGACCTGAAGGGCAAGAAGATCGTCCTCGGCCTGTCCGGCGGCGTGGCCTGCTACAAGGCCGCGGAGCTGTGCCGCGCCCTGACCAAGGAGGGCGCCAGTGTGCAGGTCGTGATGACCGACGCCGCGACCCACTTCATCGGTCCGGTGACGATGCAGGCCCTGTCAGGCCGCACCGTCTACACCGACCAGTGGGACGGCCGCATCCCCAACAACATGGCCCACATCGACCTGACGCGCGACGCCGATGCGATCCTGATCGCGCCCTGCTCCGCCGACTTCCTGTTCAAGCTCGCGCACGGCGCCACCGACGACCTGCTGTCGACCCTGTGCCTGGCGCGCCCGCACCAGGTGCCGCTGCTCGTGGCCCCGGCAATGAACGTCGAGATGTGGGAGAAGCCGGCCACGCAGCGCAACGTCGCGCAATTGCGCGAAGACGGCGTCTGCATCTTCGGCCCCGCCGCCGGCTCCCAGGCCTGCGGCGAGACCGGCATGGGCCGCATGCTGGAGCCGCATGAACTGCTCGAGGAACTGGTGGCATCGTTCCAGCCCAAGGTCCTGGCGGGCAAGCGTGTGCTGATCACGGCCGGCCCGACCTACGAGGCGATCGACCCGGTGCGCGGCATCACCAATCTGTCGTCCGGCAAGATGGGCTATGCGGTGGCGCGCGCCGCGCGCGAGGCCGGCGCCGAGGTCACGCTGGTGTCCGGCCCGACCGCGCTCGACACCCCGCACGGCGTGCGCCGCATCGACGTGCAGAGCGCCCGGCAGATGCTGGACGCGGTGATGGCCGGCATCCAGGGCCAGCACATCTTCATCGGCGTGGCGGCCGTCGCCGACTGGCGCGTCGAGAATGCCAGCGAACAGAAGATCAAGAAAGACGGCAGCGGCACGCCGCAACTGCAGTTCGCGCAGAACCCGGACATCCTCGCGACCGTCGCCGGCACCACCTCGCTGAGCGGCTGGCCGTATTGCGTGGGCTTTGCCGCCGAGTCGGAAAACCTGATCGAATACGGCGCCGCCAAGCGCGAAAAGAAAGGCATTCCTTTGTTGGTAGGCAATATCGGCCACCATACCTTCGGTCAGGATGAGAATGCGATCGTGCTGTTCGACGACAGCGGCCACACCGTGCTGCCGCAGGCAGGCAAGCTGCAACTGGCGCGCCAGCTGGTCTCCGAAATCGCCAAGCGCCTCGAACAGCGCTCGCTGCTGACTTGAATCACCGTTGAATCACCCCTGATCCCTCCCCCATGAAACAGATAGACCTCAAGATTCTCGACCCGCGCATGAAGAACTTCCTGCCGGCCTACGCCACCGAAGGCAGCGCCGGCCTCGACCTGCGTGCCTGCGTCGACGCTCCGCTCACCTTGGCCCCCGGACAGACCGTGCTGGTGCCGACCGGCCTGGCGATCCACATCGCCGATCCGGGCTATGCCGCGATGATCCTGCCGCGAAGCGGGCTCGGCCATAAGAACGGCATCGTTCTCGGCAATCTGGTAGGCTTGATCGACTCCGATTACCAGGGCCAGCTGATGGTCTCGACCTGGAACCGGGGCCAGTCCGCGTTCACGCTGCAGCCGATGGACAGGCTCGCGCAGCTGGTCGTGGTTCCCGTCGTTCAGGTTGGCTTCAACGTCGTGGAGGAATTCGCATCGAGCGACCGGGGCACCGGCGGTTTCGGCAGCACCGGCAAACAATAAACAAGAAAAGAGAGGAGCACATGAGCGCCAATCGCCGCGCGGCTTCGTTTGCCGCATCCCTGGCCGCTGCCACCGCCCTGCTGCTGACCGGTTGCGCCACGCAGGCGCCGCAGCAGACCGGGACCGCCCCGCGCGTCGTCGAACGCACGCCCGAGGCGCCCGGCCTGACCCCGCAGATGGCCGCCGCCGCCGATACGCTCAGCAAGATGGCCGACCTGCAGAACCGCCTGTACAAGGTCGCGTCGCCGCTCCTCATCCAGAACGCCGAACTGTGCAAGGGCCAGGCCCGCAACCTGCTCGGCTTCACCGCCAAGAACCGCTGGTCCTACCCGGGCGACTATAACGAAGCCGCGCACGTCGCCTTCGGCATGGACGAACGCCTGCAGGTCACCAGCGTGCTGGCCGGCAGCGGCGCCGCCAAGGCCGGCCTGCAGACCGGCGACGTGCTGCTGGCCGCCGCCGGCAAGCCGCTGCCGACCGGCCAGCACGCGCTGAGCCAGGCCGGCACCATCTTCAACAAGATCGTCGCGTCGCAGGCCACGCTGCCGATGACGGTCGAACGCCGCGACAGCGAGCGCCAGCTGGCGATCCCGGTCACGCGCGCCTGCGCCTTCGCGATCGAGCTGGGCAACGCCGACAACGTCAACGCCTATGCCGACGGCTCGCGCGTGCTGGTCACGCGCGGCATGATCCACTTCACCCGCAACGACGAAGAACTGGCCTACGTGCTGGCCAGGACCATGGCCCACAACCTGCTCGGCCACGCCAGCGCCCAGCGCAACGTCTCCACCATCGGCAGCATCATCGACAACCTCAAGAGCATCACGCCGGATACCTCGATGCTGATCGGCAGCGGCGGCATCAAGGCGATGCCGCCCGAGATGGACGCCGCCGCCGACCGCCTCAGCCTCTACCTGGCGGCCCGCGCCGGCTACGACATCGACGACGCCGACAACTTCTGGAAGCGCCTGAACGAAACCTACCCGGCCACCGTGCTGAACGGCTACAACGCCAACCACCCGGCGCTGGCGGCGCGTTTGGCGGCGATCGAGAAGGCGCAGGCGGAGATCAAAGCGAAGAAGTCGGCCAAGAAGCCGCTGGTGCCCTAAGTCCTTGGCCTGAGAACCTCATCCGTCGTTAGCATGTAAACGTCATTCCCGACCTCGCCGGCCGCCTTGGCGGGAATCCAAGTTTGCTTGAGTGGCTTTAACATGCGGTAGTGGCCAGCGACGAACTTGGGTCCCCGCCTGCGCGGGGACGACGGGTAGCGTAGATTTTTTGTATCATTGCCAATTCCCCGTCACGCATCCTGAATTCAGCAGCAAGAAACAGGAAGCGTCCGGCGGTGCGCCAGGCGACCATGCCTGCCGCATTCACCCGTGAAGAACGCAATGACCACCGCCAACCTGCTGCGCCTCATCCTGCTTGCCGCCATCTGGGGCGGTTCCTTCCTGTTCATGCGCATCAGCGCCCCCGTGCTCGGGCCGGCGGTGCTGATCGAGTTCCGGGTGCTGTTCGCGGCCCTGTTCCTGGCCATCGTCGGCTTCGTGCTGAAGAAGCGCCTCGATCTGCGCGCCAACTGGAAGCATTTCTTCATCCTCGGCTTCTTCAATTCCGCGCTGCCTTTCCTGTTGTTTGCGTTCGGTGCGCGTACCTTGTCGGCCTCGGTGCTGTCGGTGCTGAACGCGACCGCGCCGATGTGGGGCGCACTGGTCGGCGCGGTATGGACGCGCCATGCGATCAGCCTGCGCACCGCGCTCGGCCTGCTGCTCGGCACTGCTGGCGTGGCCCTGCTGGTCGGCTTCGACCATGTGTCGAGTAAACCAGGCGCCGGCCTGGCGGTGGTCGCCGCGCTGGCCGCGGCCCTCTGCTACGGCATCGCCAGCCAGTACGCGCGTTCGGCGAAAAGCGTCGAACCGTTCGCGAACGCGCACGGCACCATGTGGACTTCCAGCCTGATCGTGCTGCCGGTGCTGCCCTTCTTCCCGATGACGGGCACGCCGACCGTCGGCATCGTCGGCGCGGTGCTGGCGTTGGGCGTGCTGTGCAGCGGCATCGCCTACATCCTGTATTTCCGCCTGATCGAGGAAGTCGGCACCACCTCGGCGCTGACCGTCACCTTCCTGAACCCGGTGTTCGGCATCCTGTGGGGCGCGCTCTTCCTCGGCGAAACCATCGGCTGGTACACCATCGCCGGCTCGGCGATCACCCTGGTCGGCACCGCGCTGGTGACAGGCTTCGTGCCGCGTTTCGGACGCGCCGCAGCGCCGGCTGCCACGCAGGGAAGATGAACCTGTGAGCCGCATCGAACTGGCCATCGAGCTGCCGCCGGACTACCGCCGGCAGGACCTGTTCGGCTTCCACGGCCGCGATGCCGAGGGCCTGGCCGAACGCATCGACGGTGAACGCATCCGCAAAGGCGTGATGGTGGATGGCGTGCCGACCGTGCTGGACATCGACCTCGGCGCCCGGCCCGGGCAGGCGCTGTGCAGTGTCGATGCCGATGGCGATCCGGCGGCGGAGCAGAGCCAGGAGATGCTGCGCAACGTGCTCGGCCTGCGCATCGCGCCCGAGCCTTTCGAAGCGGCGGTGGCGGACGATCCGCTGTTCGCACCACTCGTTGCGCGCGAACGCGGCCTGCGCGTGATCCAGTCCGCCACCGTCTTCGAAGCCCTGAGCTGGGCCATCATCGGCCAGCAGATCAATCTCGGTTTCGCGATCGCCCTGCGCCGCACCTTCATTTCGCTGGCCGGCCGCGCCCACGCCAGCGGCCTGTGGTGCTATCCGGAAGCGGGCGATGCGGCGCGCCTGGACCTGGATGCGCTCACCAGCCGCAAGTTCTCGCGCGCCAAGGCCGAGACCTTGTTGCGCCTGGCGCGTCTGGTCGACGACGGTGCCCTGGACCTGCGGCGCGATGCCGATCTGCCGGCGGTCAGCGCACGCCTGCTGGCAGTGAAGGGCATCGGCCCCTGGACCGTCAACTATGCGCTGCTGCGCGGCTATGGTTTTGCCGACTGCTCGCTGGAGGGCGACGTGGCCGTGCGCACCGCCATCGGACGCCTGCTGGGCAGTGCGGAGCGGCCCAATCTGGATGAAGCGGCCGCCTTCCTTGCCGCCTACCGCCCGCACCGCACGATGGCGGCCGCGCATCTCTGGGCCAGCCTCAGCCAGACAGCCGGCTGAGCAACGGCCATGCTGATCCAGAACAATCAGCGGCCTGTCCCGCGGCACGATTTCCGCAAAAACCTTACACTATGTTAATGCATAGTCAAGCTACCTTATCAGGCCTGGCCTGCGCGCTCCTGTTGGCCTGCAGCGCCACGGCCAGCGCGCAAACCGCCGCCCCAGACCAGGACCAGGACGAACACGGTGCCTATATCTCGCTCACCTTCGGCACCGGCAAGATGCACGGCGAAAACCTGGAGGGCAGCCGCTGGATGGGCGGCCGCGCCTTCGAGGTACGGGCCGGCCGCACCGAAGACAAGGTGCTCGGCGGCGGACGCATCGACTTCGTCCATTACAACGAAGGCCATCCGGACAATAATCACCGCGACGGTTTCGCCCTGCAATGGCTGGCTGTGCGCCCGCTCAGCGCCACCTGGACGGGCGAGCTGGGCATCGGTCCCTACCTCAGCATGAACACGACCGTGGTCGACGGGCGCCAGGTCGACGATGCGAACTGGGGCGTGCTGGTGAGCGCCGCGCTGCGCATGCCGCTGCGCTCGCTGCCAACCGGCACTTCGCTGCGTATCGGTCTGAATCAGACCTTCATGCCGCACGCGCACCGCTCCACCGCCCTGCTGGTAGGTCTCGACCGCCAGTTCGGTCCGGCCCGCCCGGACCCGGATACCGAACCAGCCGCCGGTCCGTGGTGGTTCGGCGCCTCGGTCGGCAACGCGATCACCAACATGTCCGGGCGCGAAGCCGCCTATGCCGGCGTACTCGAAGCCCGCAAGTACATGGGCGAGCGCCTCGAGCACTGGGCAGTGTCGGGCAAGTTCCTGTTCGAAGGCGACGATGAAGTGCGCGTCGACCGCCGTGGTGTGGCCGCCCAGCTCTGGTATGTGCAGCAGGTGACGCCGCGCTTTTCGATGAGCGCCGGCGCCGGCCCCTACTTCGCCAGGAACCGCCGCGACGACGCCGACCCGAACAGCACCAACCTCTTGATCAGCTTCCAGGCCGAACGCGCGCTGTCGCGCCAGACCCGGGCTTTCGTCAACTTCAACCGCGTGAAAACCTTCCGCGAGACCGACGACCGCGATCTGTTCCAGGTAGGCGTGATCAAACGCTTCTGACGGCGGTTTCAGTTCCAGAGCGGCAAACCCTCGAACTGCTGGGCGCCCTCGCCGGCAAAGCGGATCAGCTCGGACAGCGGCACGGTGGCCAGGTTGTCGCGCCGGTAGTGGCCGCCTAGCGCACTGGGAATCCTGAGACAGTACTTGCGGCCCGCGCTCAGCGGACCCAGCGTCGATTCGGCCAGGCGCACCTGCTCCGGCATATACCAGTTGTTGAGGAATTCCTGGTTGTAGGAAAGGGCATCGAGGGCGGCGCGGTCCTCGGCCACCGGCTCGCAGCACAGATCCTGCGGCGACAGGCGCCAGTAACGACCTTCGTCGTCGCGGATGATCAGGTTGCCGAAGGCGTTCTCGCCCAGCACCTCTTCCGCGTTCAGGCCGACCCAGCCCCATGCCTCGTTAATCTCGTCGATATTGATCATCGAATGCACTCCGCAATGTAAGCGACACCGAGCACTGACAAAACCCCATGGCGGCGTTGCATTCGTCTCGCCGTACTAACGTACTGTCTTCGTGGTCCGCCACTGCGGCGATGCGCCTTGCCCTGGGGCTTTGTCAGATGCTCTCTGCGTTCGACCGGGCTGAACCACGGGCGTTGCGGCAAGGGAGAGGAAGCTTGAGAAGCTTCAGGCGCTGCCGGGGCCGGCAGGGAAAATGAAAAGGCCGCTGATCCTGAACAGAATCAACGGCCTCGAATTTGGTTGCGGGGACAGGATTTGAACCTGTGACCTTCGGGTTATGAGCCCGACGAGCTGCCAGACTGCTCCACCCCGCGTCTGATGGTTCGTATTATACGGGCCCCAGCCGGTTTAGGCAATGGCCGATCCGGTTTCGCTACAGCTGGCCCGATACGGTGGTAAAGTAAGGGCAACGTCATTACCTCCTTTTTCCATGAAATTCTGCTCCGAGTGCGCCCATCCGGTGACGGTGGCCATCCCTGAAGGCGACAACCGTCCGCGCTACGTGTGCACCCAATGCGGCACCATCCATTACCAGAACCCGAAAATGGTGATCGGCTCGATCCCTGTCTGGGAACAGGATGGCGAACTCAAGGTGCTGCTGTGCAAACGCGCGATCGAACCGCGCTACGGCTACTGGACCCTGCCGGCGGGTTTCATGGAAAACGAAGAGACCACCGGCCAGGCCGCTGTGCGCGAGACCGAGGAGGAAGCCGGCGCCAACGTCGAACTGGGCAACCTGTTCACCCTGCTCAATGTCGCCCACGTACACCAGGTCCATCTGTTCTACCTGGCGCGCCTGCTCGACCTCGACTACGAGGCCGGCGTCGAGAGCCTGGACGTGCAGATGTTCGCCGAACACGAGATCCCGTGGGACGACCTGGCCTTCCCGACCATCCGCACCACGCTGGAGCTGTTCTTCGCCGACCGCCGCAAGGTGCTCGAGGGAGGCAGCTACGGTTTCCACAGCCGCGACATCACGCGGCCCATGAGGGCCCCTGTCGAACCGGATTGAATACGGCACCATGATCCCCTGGCTCGAAGCGAATACGCCCTTCCCCGACGTCTCCGAGGCATTGACCACGGATGCGCCCGGCCTGCTGGCCGCCGGCGCCGACCTGTCGCCCCAGCGCCTGCTGCAGGCCTACCGCAACGGCATCTTCCCCTGGTTCTCGGAAGGCCAGCCGATCCTGTGGTGGAGCACCGATCCGCGCATGGTGCTGTACACCGAGCGCTTCAAGATCAGCGACAGCCTGAAAAAGACCTTGAGAAAGGTCGAACGCTCGCGCCTCGAAGGCGGCCCGTGGGTGGTGCGCTTCGACAGCGCCTTCGAATCCGTGATGCGTTCCTGCGCCGCGCCGCGCAAGGACGGTCCGGGCACCTGGATCTCGGAAGACATCATCGCCGGCTACACCGGCCTGCACCGCCTCGGCTATGCCCACTCGGCCGAGGTCTGGCTGGACGGCGAGCTGGTCGGCGGCGCGTATGGCGTGTGCATCGGCCGCATGTTCTATGGCGAATCGATGTTCGCGCGCGTCTCGGATGCGTCCAAGGTGGCGCTGGCCTACCTGGTCGCCTTCCTGCGCAATCACGGCGTGCGCCTGCTCGACTGCCAGCAGGAGACCGGGCACCTGGCCTCGCTCGGCGCCATGCCGATTCCGCGCCAGGCGTTTCTTGAACATCTACGCCAGGCCATCGCCGAGCCCGCCATCGAACGTTGGGAAGTTGCGCCACCGTTGACCACCTAACGGTGCGCGGCGCTGTCTTTGGCTACAATGGGTCAAACACGTCGTCTCGAGAGCATTGCATGACGCACTTAAATGACCTGCCCTTTTCCACGCTGCAGTTCTATACCACGGCGCCCTATCCGTGCAGCTACCTCGATGCGCGCCAGGCGCGCTCGCAGGTGGCCACGCCTTCGCACCTGATCAACGCGGACGTGTATTCGGAGCTGGTGCGCAACGGTTTCCGCCGCAGCGGGATCTTTACTTACCGTCCGTATTGCGACGGCTGCCGCGCCTGCATTCCAGTGCGCGTGGCCGTCAACGACTTCGGACCCAACCGCAGCCAGCGCCGTGCCTGGAAGCGCCATTCGGACCTGTCCGCAACGGTCGCCAACCTGTCGTTCTCGGACGAGCACTATGCGCTCTACCTGCGCTACCAGACCACGCGCCACGTCGGCGGCGGCATGGACCAGGACAGCCGCGACCAGTACGCGCAGTTCCTGCTGCAGAGCCGCGTCAATACGCGACTGGTCGAGTTCCGCGAGCCGGGCGGCACCTTGCGCATGGTGTCGATCATCGACGTGCTGTCGGACGGCCTGTCCTCGGTCTACACCTTCTTCGATCCCGACGTCGAAGGCGCCTCCTACGGCACCTACAACGTGCTGTGGCAGATCGAGCAGGCGCGCGAACTGGGCCTGCCCTATGTCTACCTCGGCTACTGGATCGAGCAGAGCCCGAAGATGGCCTACAAGATCAACTTCCGGCCGCTGGAGGCGCGCATCGACGGCGTCTGGGGAGTATTGGAGCGGTAGGGCACGCACAGGGTAGAATGTCGGGAATTCACGTTAGGTAGCCATGTCCGACACACTCCTGTACGCCCTCGCCCGCCCGCTGCTGTTCACCCTCGACCCCGAAACGGCCCACAATCTGACCCTGCCCGCCTTGCGCCGCGCGAATGCGCTCGGCGTGACGCGCCTCGTCAGCAAACCACGCCCCGATCCGCGCACCGTCATGGGCATCACCTTCCCGAATCCGGTCGGCCTCGCTGCCGGCCTGGACAAGGATGGCGCCTACATCGACGGCCTGGCGGCACTCGGCTTCGGCTCGATCGAGGTCGGCACCGTCACGCCGCGCCCGCAGGCCGGCAATCCGAAGCCGCGCATCTTCCGCCTGCCCAGCGCGCGCGGCATCATCAACCGCATGGGTTTCAATAACGGCGGCGTCGACGCCTTCGTCGCCAACGTGCAGGCCTCGCGCTTTTATCAGGAAAAGCAGGGCGTGCTCGGCCTGAACATCGGCAAGAACGCCGACACCCCGATCGAACGCGCCGCCGAGGATTACCTGCACTGCCTGCGCAAGGTTTACCCCTATGCCAGCTACGTGACGGTGAACATCTCCTCGCCGAACACCAAGAACCTGCGCCAGCTGCAAGGCGCCTCCGAACTCGATGCCCTGCTGGCCCAGCTGAAGGGCGAGCAGTCGCGCCTGGCCGACGAGCACGGCCGCTACGTGCCGCTGGCGCTGAAGATCGCGCCGGACGTCGACGCCGACCAGCTCCGCGACATCGGCGCCGCCCTGCTGCGCCATGGCATCGACGGCGTGATCGCCACCAACACCACGCTCAGCCGCCGCGACGTCGAAAACCACCGCCACGCCAACCAGCAGGGCGGCCTGTCCGGCGCACCGGTGTTCGACCTGTCGAACATCGTGATCCGCGCGCTGTACAAGGAAGTCGGCGACGCCGTGCCCATCATCGGCGTGGGCGGCATCCTGAGCGGCCGCGACGCCAAGGCCAAGGTCCAGGCCGGTGCCCAGCTGGTGCAGCTGTATAGCGGGCTGATTTATCGTGGGCCGGCGCTGGTGCGCGAGTGTGCAGACGCGCTGCGTCATTAAGCCCCGTCGTCCCCGCGCAGGCGGGGACCCAAGTAGGACTCTCGAATGAAAACGACAAAACTCGGCCGCACCGACTTAAGCGTCTCCCGCATCTGCCTAGGCACCATGACCTTCGGCGAGCAGAACACAGAAGCCGATGCCCACAGCCAGCTCGACTACGCCATCGAACGCGGCATCAACTTCATCGACACCGCAGAAATGTACCCGGTCCCACCCAAGGCCGGCACCCAGGGTTCGACCGAACGCTTCATCGGCACCTGGCTGAAAAAATCCGGCAAGCGCGACCAGATCGTGCTGGCCACCAAAGCCGCCGGCCCGAACGCGACCCAGACCTGGATCCGCGGCGGCAAGCACAACCTGGACGCGAAGAACATCCGCGCCGCCGTCGACGCCAGCCTGCAACGCTTGCAGACCGATTACATCGACCTCTACCAGCTGCACTGGCCGAGCCGCAACGTGCCGATCTTCGGCGCCAACCAGTTCGATCCGAAGAAAGAACGCGCCAGCATCCCGGTCGAGGAGACGCTGGCCGTGCTGGGGGAGCTGATCGAGGAAGGCAAGATCCGCCACATCGGCGTGTCGAACGAAAGCCCGTGGGGCGTGTCGGAATACATCAAGCAGTCCGAGATGCGGGGCCTGCCGCGCATCGCCACCATCCAGAACCTGTACAACCTGACCGCGCGCGCATTCGAAACCACGCTGCTCGACGAAGTCTGCTATCGCGAAGAAGTCAGCCTGCTGGCCTACAGCCCCCTCGCCTTCGGCCAGCTGAGCGCCAAGTACGTCGACGATCCGCAGGCGCATGGCCGCCTGACCATTTATCCGCCGACCTGGAGTCCGCGCTATCTGCGTCCGGCCGTGTTCGCGGCGGTGAAGGAATATGCGGCGCTGGCGCGCGCCAACGGCATGACACCCGCGCAGATGGCGCTGGCCTGGTGCTATTCGCGCTGGTGCGTGGGCTCGACTATCATCGGCGCGACCACGCCGGCGCAGCTGAAGGAAAACATCGATGCGGAAAGCGTGGCGCTGCCGGATGAGGTGGTGAAGGCGATCGATGCGATTCATGCCAGGTACACGAATCCCGGCCAGTGAGTTCTGAACGTCATTCCAGCCTGCGCGGGAATGACGGGGCAATTATTCCGCCGCCACCGGATGCAAAGCCCGCTCGATATCCGCCCGCGTAAATCCCTGCGCAAAGCGCTCAATGAAGTCATACGCATAGGCCCGCAAATAAGCCCCCTTGCGCACCGCCAGCCGCGTCACATTCGGCGCAAACAGATGCGAAGACTCGATCGCACGCAAGCCGCGATCCCGCCCATGGTCGAACGCCATCGACGCGACGATACCAACCCCCATCCCCAGCGACACATACTGCTTGATAACGTCCGAATCCATCGCCGTCAGCACGATGTCCGGGTTCACGCCGGCGCTGGCGAAGGCGGCGTCGATGTGGCCGCGGCCGGTGAAGCCGACGTCGTAGGTGATCAAGGGATACTCGGCGAGGTCGGCCAGCTTGATCGGGCTTTGCTGCAAGAGCGGATGGCCGTCCGGCACCACCACCAGGTGACTCCAGCGGTAGCAAGGGAAGGACACCAGCTCGGGGAAGGCCGACAAACCCTCGGTGGCGATGCCGATGTCGGCGCGGCCGGACAGCACCCATTCGGCGATGTGTTCCGGCGCGCTCTGCTGCAGGGCGATGCGCACCTCCGGATAGCTGTTGCGGAAAGCCTGCACCACCTGCGGCAGCGCATAGCGCGCCTGGGTGTGGGTCACGGCGACGGTCAGCGTGCCGCTGTCCTGGGCCGCATACTCGCTGCTGGCCTGCTGCAGGTTCTCGGCCTCGACCAGCAGGCGCTCGATGATCTTGAGGATGCCCTTGCCCGGATCGGTCATGCCGGTCAGGCGCTTGCCGTTGCGCTCGAAGATGACCACGCCCAGCTCGTCCTCGAGTTCGCGGATCTGGCGCGATACCCCTGGCTGCGAGGTGAACAGGGCGTTCGCCACGTCGGTCAGGTTGAAGTTGCGGCGCGCCGCCTCACGCACCGAACGCAGCTGCTGGAAGTTCATATGCCCCCACCTTGCTCAACGAAATTCTGGTCGACGAACACGTGCATGCGGCGCGGTTTGACCAGCAGGGTCTCGCCGTCGCGCAGATTCAGCGCGCGGTACTGCTCATTTGGGATCACCGCTTCGATCAATTGAGCATTGTCGGCGCGCTCCAGGTCGAGCTGGGCCAGCGGGCCGATCGCGTGCGCACGGCGCAGCTTGACCGCCACGCCCTCGCCGCCCGCCGTATAGCGCTCGACTTCGAGGTCGTGCGGGCGCACGTAGGCGATGCCCTCGCCGTTCTGCACGCCGGCGTATTGCGGCGCATGGAATTTCGCATCGCCGCTGGCCAGCACGCCATCGTTGACGCGGCCGTGGAACAGATTCACGTTGCCGAGGAAGCCGTAGACGAAGGGCGAGGCCGGCTGATTGTAGACGGCGCTAGGGGTGCCGAGCTGCTCGACGCGGCCTTTATTCATCAGCACCACCTGGTCGGCCACTTCCAGCGCTTCTTCCTGGTCGTGGGTCACGAAGATCGAGGTCACGTGCAGCTCGTCGTGCAACTGGCGCAGCCAGCGGCGCAGTTCCTTGCGCACCTTGGCGTCGAGCGCGCCGAAGGGTTCGTCGAGCAGCAGCACGCGCGGCTCCACCGCCAGTGCCCTGGCCAAAGCGATGCGCTGGCGCTGGCCGCCCGACAGCTGCGGCGGGTAGCGGTCGGCGATCCAGTCCAGCTGCACCAGCTCGAGCAGCTTTTTCACCTTCTCGCGGATCTGCGCTTCGCTCGGGCGCTCCTTGCGCGGCTTGACGCGCAGGCCGAAGGCGACGTTCTCGAACACGGTCATGTGCTTGAACAGCGCGTAGTGCTGGAACACGAAGCCGACCTGGCGCTCGCGCACGTGGCTGGCCGAGGCGTCGGCGCCGTCGAGCAGCACGCGGCCGGCGTCCGGGAACTCCAGGCCGGCGATGATGCGCAGCAGCGTGGTCTTGCCGCAGCCGGAAGGACCGAGCAGCGCGGTCAGCTCGCCGTCGGCAAACTGCAGCGAGACGTCATCCAGGGCCGTGAACTGGCCGAATTGCTTGCGGATGTGTTGGACTTCGATCGTCATGCTCAGTGCTCCGTAGTATTGGCTTGCATTTGCGCGTTCACCTTGCGGTTCTGGTGGAGGCGCCATTCGATAAAGGATTTCACCGCCAGCGTCACCAGGGCCAGCAGCGCCAGCAGCGAAGCGATCGCAAAGGCCGCCGTGAAGTTGTATTCGTTGTAGAGGATCTCGACCTGCAGCGGCATGGTGTTGGTCTCGCCGCGGATATGGCCGGACACCACGGACACCGCGCCGAACTCGCCCATCGCGCGGGCATTACACAGGATCACGCCGTACAGCAGGCCCCACTTGATGTTGGGCAGCGTCACGCGGCGGAAGGTCGCCCAGCCGGACGCGCCCAGCACCAGGGCCGCCTCTTCCTCTTCGCTGCCTTGGGCCTGCATCAGCGGGATCAGTTCGCGCGCAACGAAGGGGAAAGTAATGAACACGGTCGCCAGCACGATGCCCGGCACCGCGAACAGGATCTTGATGTCGTGGTCCATCAGCCAGGGGCCGAACCAGCCCTGCGAACCGAACATCAGCACGTAGATCAGGCCGGCAATCACCGGCGATACCGAGAACGGCAGGTCGATCAGGGTCAGCAGCACGCTCTTGCCGCGGAAGTCGAACTTGGCGATGCACCAGGCGGCAGCGACGCCGAACACCAGGTTCAGCGGCACCGAAATGCCGGCCGCGATCAGGGTCAGCTTGATGGCCGCCAGTGCATCCGGCTCGAGGATCGCTTCTTTATAGACATCCCAGCCGTTCTTCAACGCTTCGGCGAACACCGCGACCAGCGGCACGAACAGGAACAGGGTCAGGAAGATCAGGGCCACGGCGATCAGCACGTAGCGCACCCAGCCCGGCTCCAGCGTATTGGTGGCCTTGCGCGGCGCCTGGGCGACCGTGGCGTCAGCCGGTTTGATGTTTTCCAGGACGGCGCTCATATTATTTCCCCGCCCGTTTGCGGGTCCAGGCCTGCAGCAGGTTGATCGCCAGCAACAGCAGGAAGGAGACGACCAGCATGACCACGGCGATCGCGGTGGCGCCCGTGTAGTCGTACTGCTCGAGCTTGGTGATGATGAAGAGCGGCGTGATCTCGGACACCATCGGCATGTTGCCGGCGATGAACACCACCGAGCCGTATTCGCCGGTCGCGCGCGCAAAGGCCAGCGCGAAGCCGGTCAGCAGGGCCGGCACGATGCCCGGAAGGATCACGCGGGTGAAGGTCTGCCAGGGGCTGGCGCCGAGGCTGGCGGCCGCCTCTTCCAGCTCGCGCTCGGCGTCTTCCAAGACCGGTTGCACGGTACGCACCACAAAGGGCAGCCCGATAAAGGTCAGCGCCACCACCACGCCCAGCGGCGTGAACGCAATCTTGATGCCCAGCGGTTCCAGGTATTTGCCGATCCAGCCATTGCTCGAATACAGCGCCGTCAGCGTGATGCCGGCGACCGCGGTGGGCAGCGCGAACGGCAGGTCGACCAGGGCGTCGACGAAGCGCTTGCCGGGAAACTGGTAGCGCACCAGCACCCAGGCGACGATGCCGCCGAACACGACGTTGATGGCGGCGCCGATCAGGGCCGCGCCGAAGCTCAGGCGGTAGGAGGCCATCACGCGTTCCGAGGTGACCGCGCTCCAGAACGCCTCCCAGGTCATGGTAAAGGTCTTCAGGAAGATCGCCGACAGGGGCACCAGGACGATCAGGGCCAGGTAGAAGATCGTGAAGCCGAGCGACAGCCCGAAGCCGGGGATCACCCGGTTGGCGCTGCTGCGGCTGGTCGCTAAGTTCATAGGGGGCCTTATTACAATTTCTTCTAATAACGCGACATAATCGCACCCTGAACACATATTGCAAACGAAGCATTCTTCATTTGCATAGATCGCCTGGCTATTAAGCTGCCTTCATCACACCACCAGCTTGAGGGCCACCAGCGCCAGGGTCATGGCCAGCAAGCCGCGCAGGAAACCGTCCGGCACGGCCTTCGCGGCCCAGGAACCGAGCGTGATGCCCGGCACCGAGCCGACCAGCAGGGTCACCAGCAGCATCCAGTCGATCGAGCCCAGCCACCAGTGGCCGGCGGCGGCGATGGCGGTCAGCGGCACGGCGTAGGCGATGTCGGTGCCGGCGATTTCGGCCGGGCTCAGCTTCGGATACAGCATCACCAGCAGGGTCGCGCCGATGGCGCCGGCGCCGATCGACGAGATCGTGACCAGGGTGCCGAGCACGGCACCGGAAAAGATGGTGGCGACAGTCAGGCTTCTGCCCTGCAGCTGTCGCCCGGGCTTGGCATTGACCCAGGCCAGCATGCGCGTACGGAACAGGATCGCGACCACGGTCAGCATCACGGAAACGGCGATGGAATAGCGGATCACCTGGCCAATGGCGGCGTCCAGCGGACCGAAGTGCTGCAGGGCCAGGGTGGCCAGCAGTGCGGCGGGCAGCGCGCCCATGCACAGGCGGCCGACGATGGGCCAGTGCACGTTGCCGCGTTGGCGATGGGTGACTGTGCCGGCGCTCTTGGTGAGCGAGGCGAAGGCGAGGTCGGTGCCGACCGCCACCGACGGCGTGACGCCGAACAGCAGCGTCAGCAGCGGCGTCATCAGCGAACCGCCGCCAACGCCGGTCATTCCGACCAGCAAGCCGACAGCGAAACCCGACAAAATATACGTCATCAACATACTTTACCCCCAGATTCGCTCCAAGGGTAAAGGGCCTCAGCCGTTAAGCAAACAACAGATTACTTCTTTGCTTATGCGGGCATTGCGCGTGGGCACGGAGTGCCCGCCTACACGCTTACTTATTGGGCTGCGGCGTCAGACGCAGATAAGGACGCGGTGCCGTATAGCCTTTCGGATACTTCTGCTTCAACTGCTCCGGATCCTGCACGGTCAGCGGGATGATCACGTCATCGCCGTCCTTCCAGTTGCCCGGGGTTGCCACGGTGTAGCCGTCGGTCAGTTGCAGGGCGTCGATCACGCGCAGGACTTCGTCGAAATTGCGGCCGGTGCTCATCGGGTAGGTGATGATCAGACGCACTTTCTTGGCCGGGTCGATCACGAACAGCGAACGCACGGTCGCGGTGGCCGAGGCGTTCGGGTGGATCATGTCGTACAGCTGGGAGACCGATTTATCGGCATCGGCGATGATCGGGAAGCCGACCACGGTCTGCTGGGTTTCTTCGATGTCCTTGATCCAGGCCTTGTGCTGCTCGGCCGGGTCGACCGACAGGGCGATGGCCTTGACGTTGCGCTTGTCGAATTCCGGCTTCAGTTTGGCGGTCAGGCCCAGCTCGGTGGTGCACACCGGCGTGAAGTCGGCCGGGTGGGAAAACAGCACCACCCAGGAATCGCCGGCCCAGTCGTGGAAGCGGATGCGGCCGATGGTGGAATCCTGCTCGAAATCGGGGGCGGTGTCGCCCAGGCGTAAAGTCATGCTGATCTCCTTCAGGTTAGGAAAAATGCGAAAACTGCGTCAAAAGAAACGGTTGTACAGCACCACGGCCCAGGTCGCCCCTGCCATGGCGATCGCCAGCGCCACCGCCGCACTGCCCAGGTCCTTGGCGGCCTTGGACAGCGGATGGCGTTCCAGCGACACGCGGTCGACCACGGCTTCGATCGCGGCATTGATCAGCTCGACCAGCAGCACCAGCCCGAGCACGGCGATCAAAACCAGTTTCTGGAAGGCGGACACCGGCAGGAACAGCGCGACGATGGCCGCCGGCAGCGCCACCATCAGCTCCTGGCGGAAAGCGTGTTCATGCTGCCAGGCGTGCCGGAAACCGGCGATCGAATAACCGGTGGCGGCGGCGATGCGCGCCAGGCCGCCCTTGCTCTTGAACTCGCTGCTGGGTTGGGTCATGGATGTCGTGTTTGCTTGCAGGATTGGCATTATGCCGCAGCTTACAACAACACGTTAAACACAATTTTCACATTATGGTATAAAGTAGAGAAATATACCGCACTGCACCAACCACAATATGAAAATGGAAACGCTCGAACCAGCAAAGACTTCCATCCAGGTGATTGAACGCATGGTCGCCCTGCTCGACGTCCTGGCCAGTTATACGGATCCCGTGAGCCTGAAGGAATTGTCGAAGGTTTCCGGTCTACACCCCTCGACCGCGCACCGCATCCTCAACGACATGGTGGTGACCCGCTTCGTCGACCGCGTCGAGCCGGGTACGTATCGCTTGGGCATGCGCCTGCTGGAACTGGGGAATGTGGTGAAGAGCCGGCTGTCGGTGCGCGAAGCGGCGGTCGACCTGATGCGCGCGCTGCACAACAAGACCCGCCAGACCGTCAACCTGTCGGTGCGCCAGGGCGACGAAATCGTCTACATCGACCGCGCCTTCTCCGAGCGTTCCGGCATGCAGGTGGTACGTGCGATCGGCGGCCGCGGTCCGCTGCACCTGACCTCGACCGGCAAGCTGTTCCTGTCGGTGGACGAGCCGAAGGCGATCCGCGCCTACGCCACCCGTACCGGCCTGGCCGGGCACAACAAGAATTCGATCACCGACCTCGGCCGCCTCGAGCGCGAGCTGGCCCTGGTGCGCTCGCGCGGCTATGCGCGCGACAACGAAGAACTCGAACTGGGCGTGCGCTGCATGGCCGCCGGCATCCATGACGACAGCGGCAAGCTGGTGGCGGGCCTGTCGATCTCGGCGCCCGCCGACCGGCTGCAGGAAGAATGGCTGGAAGACCTGGTGAACACGGCGGCGCAGATTTCGGCGACGCTGGGGCACCGGGTGGGTGCCAACATCTAGTTACTGCGCAGTGGTCCCCGGCACCACCGCCGACACCGTCACCGGCACGGCCGCGGCGGCCGTCGCCGGAATCGCCGGCTTCAATGCTTCCAGCCACTTGCGCATCCGGCCCGCATCCGCGGTCCGCGACTGCTTGCCCTTCGAATCCAGGAACACCATGATCACGTTCCGGCCCTGGATCATGGCCTGCATCACCAGGCAACGCCCTGCTTCGTTGATGAAACCGGTCTTCTGCAAACCGATATTCCAGTCCGGCATCGCGACCAGGTAGTTGGTGTTGTGATACTGCAGCGTCCGTCCGCTGGCCTGGACCGCATAGTTCGGATCGGTCGTGTACTGGCGCAGCAGCGGCTCCTGGTGGGCAGTGATCGCCAGCTTGGCCAGGTCGCGCGCACTCGACACGTTCTGGCTCGACAGGCCACTCGAATCCACGTAGCGCGTGTCGTTCATGCCGAGTTCTTTTGCCTTGGCATTCATCGCCTCGACAAAGGCCGTGATGCCGCCCGGGTAGTTGCGGCCCAGTGCGGCGGCGGCGCGGTTCTCGGAACTCATCAGCGCGATGTGCAGCAGGTTGCCGCGGGTCATGCGGGTGCCGACCGGCAGGCGCGAACTGGTGAATTTGTGCTTGTCGACGTCGGCATCGCTGATGGTCAGCACTTCGTCCAGGTTCTGGTGGGCCTGGACCACGATCAGGCCCGTCATCAGTTTGGTGATCGAGGCGATCGGCAGGGCGACGGTCGAATTCTTTTCGAACAGCACTTCCGAGCTGGTCTGGTCGAGCACATAGGCCACCGAGGAACGCAGGTCGAGCGGGTCGTGGGTCTTGTTCAGGCCGACCAGATCGCCGGCGCTGAGGATGGCCAGGGCCGGCGCGGCGCGGCGCACGCGCTGGTAGACCACCTTGCGCTTGCCATGCACCATCTCGATCCGGCGCACCATGCGCTGACGGTTGTCGTCGGCGATGACCTTGGCCAGGTCGGTGCGCTTGGCCTTGACCTTTTTCGCGGTGGCCGTGCGCCCCTTGTGCCTGGTTGCGGCGGCGGCATCGTCAGCCGTTGCAAAAAGGAAAGTCATGGACATGGCGGCAGCCAATGCGAGCTTGAGCATCTGTAAATCCTTGAACGCAAACTGATGAGCACACATTTGCAGTGTAGCGAAAGACGGGTAGAGCGCAAGGAAATGTAACATCTGGGCTTTGATTTTGCTACAACGCAAGGTTTCTCGCGTTGTAGAAATCTCTTGATATTTCAACAGCTTGGGCGCCAAGTATATCGAACAAGCTATTCGACGAAGCGCACGAACCCCGCTACCGGTTCACGTTCGGTGACCAGGCTGTTCTCGATCTTGCCCGGATCGGCATAGCCGAGCGCCATGCCGCAGACCAGCATTTCGTTGCCCGGCAAACCCAGCTGCTCAGCAATGATCTTGTGGAACTGGGTGAAAGCCGCCTGCGGGCAGGTATCGAGACCGCGGCCGCGCGCTGCCACCATGATGTTCTGCAAGAACATGCCATAGTCGAGCCAGGAGCCCTGCTCCATCACGCGGTCGATGGTGAAAATCAGGCCGACCGGCGCGTCGAAGAAACGGTAGTTGCGGCCATGCTGGGCCGCCATCCCCGCCTTGTTCTCGCGCGTCAGGCCCAGCAGCGCGTACAGGTCCCAGCCGACCTTGCGGCGGCGGTCGATGAAGGGCGAAACCCATTCGCGCGGATAGTAGGCGTACTCCTCGGTGTGTTCCTTGATCTGCTGCGCATCGCCATAGGCCGCCAGGATCGCGCTGCTCAAGCTTTCCTTAGGCGCGCCGGTCAGCACGTACACCTTCCACGGCTGGGTATTCGTCCCGGAGGGCGCGCGCGCCGCGACTTCGAGGATGGCTTCGATGTCTTCGCGTGCGACCGGCGTGTCCAGGAAGGCGCGGATCGAGCGACGCGAGGTGATGGCGGCGTCGACGGCTTGTTGCTGCGGGCTGGTGATCATGGATTCTCCTTGTAAGGCATGGACTCGATTACTTTCTGACGACGAAGGCAACGCCCGTCACCGCGACCACCATGCCGACCAGTCCAAGCGGGCTCAGCGCCTCGCCGAACATCAGCCAGGCCATCACGGCGGTGGTTGGCGGCGTCAGGTACAACAGGCTGGTGACCCTGGTCGCATCGTTGCGGCTGATGAGCCTGAACAGCAGGAAGATGGCGCCGATCGACAGCGCGAGCACCGACCATAGCAGCGCGCCGACGAACTGCGGCGTCCAGTGCACGCTGGCCAGCGCCGGGCCGAAGTCTTCCAGCAGCACCGCCAGCGGCAGCAGCGCCAGTGCGGTGGCGGCAAACTGGATCAGGGTGCCGGTGCGCAAGTCGAAATGCGGACAGAAGCGCTTCTGGTACAGCGTGCCGCTGGTAATCGACAGCAGCGCCAGCAGACACAAGCCGATCGCCGCGGGCGACAGGCCATTCAGGCTGATCTTGGCATACACCACCAGGCCGACGCCGCCCAGGCCCAGCAGCAGTCCCAGCCATTGGCGCGCACTGACGCGTTCGCCGACCAGGGGCGCGGCAAACGCGGTCAGGATCGGTTGCAGGCCGACGATCAGGGCCGACAAGCCGGCCGGCATGCCGATCTTGATGGCGCTCCAGACACCGCCCAGGTAACCGGCCTGCAGCAGGAGTCCGGCCACCGCCACGTGCAGGATGCGGCCGCGCGGCCATGGTGCGCCGCCCACCAGCACCATCGGCACCAGGACCAGCAAGGCGCCCAGGCAGCGCAGGATCAGAAAAGTCAGGGGCGGCGCATACGGCAGGCCGTACTTGGCGGCGATGAAGCCGGTGCTCCACAAGGCGACGAAAAACAGCGGCACCGGTGCCAGCCAGCCGCTGCGTGACGGCGGCGCGGGCGGGACCGGGCTGGCCTGCACGTCGGACGCGGCGGAGGATTCGGGGGCGGATGGGCGCATGGAATTGCCAGTCTAGCATGCTGTCAGGGTCCCTGCCGACCTGTCCTTACCCAAGGTGAGTGTTGTATCGGTGCAAACGAATAAGCATGCAAACGATTGCATGGATTGATATATATCAAAATAACGCTTCCGTATTGTGCGCCGCATCAAAAGTGCTTGACGCATAATCGGAACCCGGTAAAATCTGGTCATGTTGCGGCGCACAAGAGATGTTCGAAACCAGCCGCTAGTAACGGTCCTAGCAACATCCGGGTCCACCACGTTCAATATTCATCCAATACTGGAGAACTACATGTTTGCATTCCCCGAGCAGTTTTCGAACGCGACCAAAGCCAACCTGGAATCCCAATTCGCCCTGCTGTCGACCCTGACCTCCAAGACCTTCGAAGGCGTGGAAAAGCTGGTGGAGCTGAACATCAACACGGCCAAAGCCGCACTGGAAAACTCGTCGGCAACCGCGCGCCAGCTGCTGGCCGTGAAAGACCCGCAGGAATTCTTCTCGGTGACCTCGTCGCAGGCCCAGCCGAGCGCTGAAAAAGCCCTGGCCTACGGCCGTCAGGTGGCATCGATCGCCGCCGACACCGGCGCCGAGTTCTCGCGCGCTGCCGAAAGCCAGATCGCCGAAGTCAACCGCAAGGTGATCTCGCTGGTCGACGAAGTGACCAAGAACGCCCCAGCCGGTTCCGAAACCTACGTGTCGGCCCTGAAGACCGCCATCAGCAACGCCAACGCCGGCTACGAGCAGTTCACCAAGACCAGCAAGCAGGCTGCCGAAGCGATCGAGTCGAACCTGAACGCCGCTGTCTCGCAGTTCACCCAGGCCGCCGGCAAAGCCACCAGCGCCGCCAACGGTGCTGCCAACGCTGCCTGAGTAATACGCTCTCCTACCAAGGAGAAACGGCCTGGATCGCTCACGCGGTCCAGGCCGTTTTTATTTGTTATCTCGTCGTTCCCGCGCTTTGCCGTCATTCCCGCGCTTTTGCCGTCATTCCCGCGCAGGCGGGAATCCATACGCCGCGTCAAATGAGCCTCAGCATGGATTCCCGCTTTCGCGGGAATGACGTTGTACTATTCGCCGAGGTAAGCAGCCTGCACCCGCGGATCATGCAGCATATCCGCCGCCTTCCCGCTCATCGTGATCGCCCCCGACTCCATCACATAAGCACGGGTCGCCGCCTGCAGCGCCAGCCTGGCATTCTGCTCCACCAGCAGGATCGTGATCCCCTGCGCAGACACGTCGCGGATCACCTCGAAGATCTTCTCGACCATGATCGGCGACAGCCCCATCGACGGCTCGTCCAGCAGCAGCAGGGTCGGGTGGCACATCAGCGCGCGCGCCATCGCCAGCATCTGCTGCTCGCCGCCGGACAGGGTGCCCGCCAGTTGCGAAGAACGCTCCTTCAGGCGCGGGAACACCGCATACCACTTCTCGATGTCGGCATCGATCCCGGCCTGGTCCTTGCGCGTGTACGCGCCCATCAGCAGGTTTTCGTGGATCGTCATGCGGGTGAACACGCCCCGCCCTTCCGGCACCATCGCCAGCTTGCTTTGCACCAGCTTGAAGGACTTGGCGCTCAGTTGCTTGTCGAGCAGCGGCTGGCCGAGATAGGACACGCTGCCTTCGACCTTGCAGGCCGGCAGGGTGCCGGTGATCGCCTTCAGGGTGGTGGTCTTGCCGGCGCCGTTGGCGCCGATCAGGGTCACCAGTTCGCCGCGGTTGACTTCCAGGGCTATGCCTTTGACGGCCTTGATGCCGCCGTAGGCGACCTTGAGGCCGCTAATCTTGAGAATGTTCTCGCTCATCAATGACTGCTCCCGGTGCCGAGGTAAGCCTCGATCACCGCCTTGTTCTTCTGGATCTCGGCCGGCAGGCCTTCCGCGATCAGCTTGCCGTATTCCAGCACCGAGATGCGGTCGCACAGGCCCATCATCAGCTTCACGTCGTGCTCGATCAGCAGGATGGTGATGCCGGCACCCTGGATCTTCACCAGCAGCTCGCGCAGGGCCAGCTTTTCGGTGGCGTTCATGCCGGCCGCCGGTTCGTCCAGCGCCAGCAGCGTCGGATCGGTGGCGAGCGCGCGCGCGATTTCGAGGCGGCGCTGGTCGCCGTAGGATAGGTAGCGCGCGGTGCGGTTGGCAAACTGGCCGATGCCGACGAAGTCCAGCAGTTCCTGGGCTTTCGCGCGGATCGCCGCTTCTTCGAGACGCGCCGCCTTGTGGCGCAGGATCGCGCCGATCACGCCCTGGCGGGTGCGCACGTGGCGCCCGACCATCACGTTTTCCAGCGCCGTCATCTCGCCGAACAGGCGGATGTTCTGGAAGGTGCGGGCGATGCCGGCCTTCGCCACCTGGTGCGGCGCCGACGGCGAATACGGCTTGCCGGCCAGCTCGAAGCTGCCGCTGTCCGGCTGGTACAGGCCCGTAATCACATTGAAGAAGGTGGTCTTGCCGGCGCCGTTCGGGCCGATCAGGCCATAGATCTGGCCCTTCTCGATGCGGATGCCGACGTCGGTCAGGGCCTGCAGGCCGCCGAAGCGTTTATTGACACCCGAGATGTTCAGCAGCGCCGTGCTCATTCTTCTTCCTCTTCCTTCGCCAGCGCCGCGCTCGGGCGGTCTTCCTTGATCGGCGACGGCCACAGGCCCGCCGGGCGATACAGCATGATCACCACCATCGCCAGGCCGTACAGCAGCTGGCGCAGCACCTCGGCCTCGATCAGCACCTTGCCGAACAGCGCCTGCTGGGCCGGCTCCACCACGTGGCGCAGCACTTCCGGCAGCGCCGCCAGCAGCACGCCGCCCATCACCACGCCGGGGATGTGGCCGATGCCGCCCAGCACCACCATCGCCAGCACGGCGATCGATTCGGTCAGCGAGAAGGATTCCGGAGAAACGAAGCCCTGGAAGGCCGCGAACATGGCACCTGCCACGCCGCCGAAGCAGGCGCCCATCGAGAACGCCAGCAGCTTGACGTTGCGGGTATTGATGCCCATCGCCTTGGCGGCGATCTCGTCCTCGCGGATCGCGACCCAGGCCCGGCCCAGGCGCGAATGCTGCAGGCGGCTGGTCATGAAGATGGTCACGATGCACAGCAGCAGGAACAGGAAGTAATAAGCGTTCACCGACGGGATGCCGAAGCCGCCGACGTACACCGTCGCCTTCGAGCCGGCCTCGCCGGCCAGCGAGACGCCGAAGATGCGGATCGGATCGATCAGGTTGATGCCTTGCGGGCCGTTGGTGAAATTGATCGGATCGTTCAGGTTGTTCATGAAGATCCGGATGATCTCGCCGAAGCCCAGGGTCACGATGGCGAGGTAGTCGCCGCGCAGCTTCAGCGTCGGCGCGCCCAGCAGCGCACCGAACAGGCCGGCCACGATGGCGGCCAGCGGCACGATCGCCCACACCGACAGGTGAATACCGTTGGTGCGGATGTCCTCGCCGAACATCGCCACCAGCGCCTCGCCCAGCGCCGGCGAATAGTTCACCAGCGATTCCAGCAGCGCGGCGAACTGCGGCGACGCCATCAGGCCGGTCAGGTAGGCGCCGACCGCGAAGAAGGCGATATAGCCGAGGTCGAGCAGGCCGGCAAAGCCGACCACGATGTTCAGGCCCAGCGCCAGCATGATGTACAGCAGGGCCATGTCGAGGATGCGCACCCAGGAGTTGCCGAACTGGCTGGCAACGAAGGGGAACACCAGCATCACCGCCAGCAGGACGGCCATGCTGGCATAGGCCTGGCGCGGTTTGTGCGCGGTGTCGAAGGTCAGGAGAGCCATGTTCTCGATCTCCCCTTACGCGCGGTCGGCCACGCGCTCGCCCATGATGCCGGACGGCCGCACGGTCAGCACCAGGATCAGCACGATGAAGGCGAAGATGTCCTGGTAGTGGCTGCCGAGGAAGCCCCCGGTCAGGTCGCCGATATAGCCGGCGCCCAGGCTCTCGATGATGCCGAGCACGATCCCGCCGATCATCGCGCCATAGATATTGCCGATACCGCCAAGCACCGCGGCCGAGAAGGCCTTCATACCCGGCACAGTACCCATCGCGAACTGGATCGAGGCATAGTTGGCGCCCCACATCACCCCGGCGACGGCGGCCAGCGCGGCGCCGATGGCGAAGGTGGTGACCACCACGCGGTTCGCGTCCACGCCCATCAGCCCGGCCACGCGCGGGTTCTCGGCGACGGCGCGCATGGCGCGGCCCATTTTCGTCTTCTCGACCAGGAACACCAGGCCCAGCATGGCGCAAGCGGCCAGCACTAGCAGCAGCACCTGGGTCTGCGAGATCACGGCGCCGCCGACGAAGATCGGGTCCGAGGACAGCAGCTGCGGGAAAGGCAGCGGGCTGCGGCCCCAGATCATCATCGCGAAGGTCTGCAGCAGGATCGACACGCCGATCGCGGTAATCAGGGGCGCCAGGCGCGGCGCATTGCGCAGGCGGCGGTAGGCGATCCGTTCGATCAGCACGTTGACCAGCATCGTCACCGGGATCGCACCGATGATCGCGATCGCCAGCTGCAGCCAGCCGGACATGCCGGGGAAGTGCGCGTCCAGCAGCTTCAGGATGCTGAGCCCGACCATGGCGCCGATCATCAGCACGTCGCCGTGGGCGAAGTTAATCAGGTTCAGCACGCCGTACACCATGGTGTAGCCGAGCGCGATCAGCGCATACATGCTGCCCAGCACCAGTCCGTTGAGGATCTGCTGGATAAAAGTTTCCATCGTTGGGGTTCTCTTTCTCTTGTTGCGCCGCGCGGCGGCGTAGCCCATTTCCGAGCGACATCATCATATTACATCCATCGCCCACGCATGAAGAAAATGACATGTCGCCGTCACGAATTTGCAGTCTGTAGTATGCTCCGCGCCGCGTGATCCTCAGCCATACCCACGCCGGGGCGCGCCATTTGAAACATAACGATTTAGCGAGACTTAATGAAACAGAAACACCTGACTCTCCTGGTTGCCGTGGCCCTGGCCGCCGCCTCCACCAGCGCTCTCGCCTCGGGCTACCGTTTTGGCTCCCAGAGCGTGTCCGCCCAGGGCAGCGCCGAAGCCAACGGCGCCGAAGCCGCCGATGCCTCCACCATCTTCGCCAACCCGGCCGGCCTGTCGCGCCTGGACGGCAAGCAGATCATGGGCGGCGTGACCGTCCTGGCCCCGCACTCGAGCTTCCAGGATGCCGGCTCGACCCGCTTCACCCGCACCCCGACCGGCGGTCCGGCTTCGCAGGACGACTACGCGCCGAGCGCCGTCGCCGCGCCTTCGCTGTACTACAGCCAGAAGATCGACAGCCAGTGGACTGCCGGCCTGGGCGTGTTCGTCCCTTACGGCACCAAGCTGAACTATGACTCGAACTGGACCGGCCGTTACTCGCTGACCGACATCAAACTGGAAGCGGTCAATTTCAACCCGTCCGTCGCGTTCAAGCTCAACGAGCAGCACGCCTTCGGCTTCGGCATCGACATCGAATTCATGAAGGCCCGCCTGGGCCAGGGCGTCGACATCCCGGGCACCATCGCCGCGGCCCAGGCCACCGGCACCGGCGCCGTGCTGGCACGCCAGATCGCCGCGCTGGGCGGCAACCCGGCCGCACTGGCGACCGCGGGCGACGCCCACGCCGCCGTGAAGGGCAAGGACTGGGGCTATGGCTTCAATATCGGCTACATGTTCTCGCCGGACCAGAACACCCGCTTCGGCATCGCCTACCGCTCGCCGATCCAGCACGAACTGAAAGGCGGCGCGACCTGGGACTTCTCCGGCGTGAGCCGCGACCCGGTCGTCAACGCGGTCCTGCAGGGCGCCGCGCGCCGCGCCAACTCGGCGGCCCAGGTCGACATCCGCACCCCGGAAACCCTGTCGCTGAACGCCTTCCGCCAGTTCAACGACAAGTGGGCCGGCATGGCCGACGTGACCTGGACCCGCAACTCGCGCATGGATAACATCGACATCGTCTTCGTCGGCACCGCCGAAGGCAACGAGGTGATCCGCCAGCAGTGGAAGAACACCGTGCGCGTGGCCCTGGGCGCCAACTACAAGCTGAACGACCAGGTCACCCTGCGCGGCGGTATCGCCCACGACGAAGCGCCGGTACGCAGCGCCGAGCTGCGCCACGCCGCCCTGCCGGACGCCGACCGCCTGCAACTGTCCTTCGGCGCCAACTGGAAGCTGACCCCGGCTTCGTCTCTGGACCTGGCCTACTCCTACCTGGACTTCAAGGATGCGCCGGGTAACTACACCAACAACTGCAACCCGACCGCGACCACCTGCACCGGCAACGGCGAGACCGTGCGCGGCACCTGGAAGACCCACATGCAGCTGCTCGGCCTGGCCTACAACTACAAGTTCTGATTGCTTGTAGCCAGACGTTAAAAAGCCGGCGTCTCCTTGCGGAGCGCCGGCTTTTTTATCGCCATGAAGGCAGGATCAGACTTTGCGCAGCGTAATCATGGGCATGGTCAGCGTGCGCTTGCCCTCGAAGAAGGCGATGTCGAACAGCGCGGTCGCGCCGACCACTTCCTTGCCCACCTGGCGCAGCAGGCTGGCGGCCGCCTCGATGGTGCCGCCGGTGGCCAGCACGTCGTCGACGATCAGCACGTGCTCGCCCTTGATGCGGGCCGGCTGGATCTCGATGGTGGCGCTGCCGTACTCGCGCTGGTAATCGATGCTGATCGCCTCGCCCGGCAGCTTGCCGGGCTTTCTCGCCATCGCGAAACCGATCGCACGTTTATAGGCCAGCGCGCCGGCGAGCATGAAGCCGCGCGCGTCCATCGCCAGGATGAAGTCGAAGTGCAGGTGCGCGGTGCGCTCGTACAGGGTGTCGATCGCCAGCTGCCAGTGCACCGGGTTGTCGAACACGCAGCCGACGTCGATGAATTTGACACCCGGCTCCGGGTAGTCCTGGAAGAACTCCAGGGGAATTGCGTCGAAGCCGCTCATCGGTATCCCATCATGCCGCGGCCGGTGCCGATGCGCCGGCGGCGTCGCCGGTCAGGCCCTTCGGCAGCGGGAAAGTGACGTTCTCTTCCACGCCTTCGAGTGCGCGCACGCTGGCCGCACCCAGTTCCTTCAGGCGGTCGATCACGGCCTGCACCAGCACTTCCGGGGCCGAGGCGCCGGCGGTCACGCCGATGCGGCGCTTGCCCGCGATCCAGCTTGGATCGATGGCGGCGGCATTGTCGACCATGTAGGCCGGGGTGCCCATCTTGTCGGCCACTTCGCGCAGACGGTTCGAGTTCGAGCTGTTCGGGCTGCCGACCACGACCACGACCTCGACCTGCGGCGCCATGAACTTCACGGCTTCCTGGCGGTTGGTGGTGGCGTAGCAGATGTCGCCCTTCTTCGGCTCGATGATGTTCGGGAAGCGCGCCTTCAGCGCTTCGATGATCTCGGCGGTGTCGTCGACCGACAGCGTGGTCTGCGACACATAGGCCAGCTGGTCCGGATTGGCAACCTGCAGCGTGTTCACGTCGTCGACGGTCTCGACCAGGTGCATGCCCTCTTCCGCCTGGCCCATGGTGCCTTCGACTTCCGGGTGGCCGGCATGGCCGATCATGATGATCTCGGCGCCCTGCTTGCGCATCTTGGCGACTTCGACGTGGACCTTGGTGACCAGCGGGCAGGTGGCATCGAACACCTTCAGGCCGCGCGATTCGGCTTCTTCGCGCACCGCCTTCGACACGCCGTGGGCCGAGAACACCAGGGTATTGCCCGCCGGGACGTCGTCGAGGTCTTCGATGAAGATCGCGCCCTTGGTGCGCAGGTCGTTGACCACGTAGGCGTTGTGCACGATTTCGTGGCGCACGTAGATCGGCGCACCGAACTGCTGCAGGGCGCGCTCGACGATCTCGATCGCACGGTCGACGCCGGCGCAGAAGCCGCGCGGCTGGGCTAACAGGATTTCGTTTTCCATGCTTGGTTGGCCAGTATTTAGAGGACGGAAATCAGGTTCACTTCGAACTTCAGCGGCTGCCCGGCCAGCGGGTGGTTGAAGTCGAACAGGGCATCGTTCTCGCGCATCTGCAGCAGCACGCCGGCAAAACGACCACCGCCCGGCGCCGCGAAATCGACCAGGTCGCCGACCTGGTAATCGGCGTCCGGCACCGAATTCTCTTCCAGCGTCTTTTTCGACACCGGCTGGATCAGCTCGGGATTGCGCTCGCCGAACGCGTCCGCGGCGCTCAGCTCGAAGGTCTGGTGCGTGCCTTCCGCCATGCCCAGCAGGCGTTGCTCGAGGAAGGGTGCGAGCTGGCCCTGGCCCAGCATCAGCGTGGCCGGCGTGCTGCCGAAGGTAGTGACGATATCAGTACCGTCGGCGGTGGCAAGACGATAATGCAGGGTCAGGTAAGCCGATTCGGTGACGATGGGAGCGTTGGTGGTGGACATTGCGTATTCGGGTTGCGTGCAAACCGCTATTGTAAGCCAGAGCCGTCAATCCCGCCCGCCCCATCGATGCATCCACAAGACACTTTTTGTCGAGAAAACAAGGGAATCAGTCATGGGAATCAATGAGTGGTCCGAGCAGGAAAGGCCGCGCGAGCGCCTGGTGCGCGACGGTGCGCAAGCGCTGTCCAACTCCGAATTGCTGGCCCTGCTGCTGCGCGTCGGCGTGCGCGGCAAGAGCGCGGTCGAACTGGGACGCGACATGCTGCAGCACTTCGGCTCCCTGCACGGGCTGTTCGGGGCTTCGCTATCGGACTTTTCAGAGGTGCACGGGCTGGGCATGGCCAAGTATGCGCAGATGCAGGCCGTGATGGAGTTGGCGCGGCGCGCCATCGCCGAGCAATTGCAGGCTGGCGATTTGCTGTCTTCGCCCGAGGCGGTCAAGCGCTACCTGCGCATCAAGCTCGGCGGGCGTCCCTATGAATCCTTCGTGGTGTTGTTTGTAGACGTCAAGAACCGCCTGATCGCTGACAAAGAACTTTTCCGCGGCACGCTCACCCACGCCAGCGTGCACCCGCGCGAGGTGGTCAAGGAAGCGCTGGCCTGCAATGCCGCCAACGTCCTGCTGGCCCACAACCACCCGTCGGGCTCGCCGGAGCCGAGCGAGGCCGACCTGCGGCTGACGCATACGCTCAGCCAGGCGCTGGCGCTGGTCGACGTGCGCGTGCTCGACCATTTCGTGGTGGCCGGGCCACACGTCCATTCGTTTGCCGAGCACGGGCAGATCTAGGTTTCAAGGCGGCGGCCCGGTGCCGACGCAGGCCAGCAGGAAGGCCATGCGCCGGCCGCTGCCGTCTTCGAGCGGCAGGCTGACAAGCTGCGGGTTCGTCAGTTGCGCCGCTGGCCAGGCCCGATAAAACATCGCCTGCGCAGACGGCGCTTCCCGTGCATGCGCCACGAACGCAGCCGGGACCGGCAGCGGCACGGACTCGCGCAGCGCATCTTCCAGCAACAGGGCCGGTAGCGCGGGCCGCACGAAATGCAGGTTGCCGGCCGACAGCAGGCTTTCGGTCACGATGGCGCGTGCCGCCGGACAATGCCGCGGCAACGCATCCGCCAGCGCGGCGTAGGGGTGGTGGCGCGTCATCTCCTTGCCGATGGCCGGGCCCAGCCAGGTCCGCCCCGGCAGCAGCGCCAGGAGGCACAGCGCGACGGCGCCGGACACGCGCAGGATGGCCGTGCAGATCGCATCATTGGCCAGGGCCGGAAACATCGCGAGCACGCCCAGCGGCAGCGAAAACAGCAGCGGGATCATCCAGCGCTCCTTGATCGTGCCCACCTCCCCCGTCAGCACCAGTGCCAGCAGCAACGCCGCGCAGATGCCGTACAGGCAGGCGAAGAAGCGGCCGGCCGGCCCGGCATCGAACGCCACTTGGCCGCGCCACAACGCGCGCCGGCGCCACAAAACGGCCATCCACACCAGCAGCGGCAGTGCCACGAAGCTGAGCGCCGCGGCCAGCACGCTCACCCCGCCCTGCGCGACCCGCTCCAGCCATGGCGCCGCCGCCGCGCCCTCCTGCATCTTGCGCAGCGTGCCGCCGAAAGCCAGTTCCGGGTACTGCATCATCCATATCGCGTGCGGCAGTACCAGCAACAGGGCCGGCGGGACCGCCGCCCAGGCCCGCCAGGTCCACAGCACCCGGCGGTGTTCGCCCACCAGCAGGCTGGCGCCGAGGACGGCTGCGAGGAACACGCCATAGTTGTACTTGGCCTGCAGCCCCAGCCCGCACAGCAGGCCGAAGCCGGCATAGCGCAGCAGGCTCGGTTTTCGCAACAGCGCGACATAGCACCACAGGGTTGCCGCGGCGATGGCCGTCATCAGGACCGAATGGGTCTGGATGCGCATCGCTTCCCAGGCGACCTGCGGGAACAGCGCCAGCGACGCGCTGACGGCAAGCGCGGCGCGGCGCCCAACCAGCGATCGGGCCACCTGGAACATCGCAATGCAGGTGACGGCCATTGCACAGGTTTTCAGGATCAGCAGGGCAAAACGGTCGATGCCGAAAGCCGCGAACACCAGCCACTGCAGCCAGGCGTACAGCGGCGGCTGGGTGCCGTAGCCGAGCCGCAACTGCTGGGTGAGATAGACGATCTCGGCCTCGTCGCGCTCGAGCGTGCCGTGCTCGGCAAGGCGGATCGCGAGAAAGGCCAGGCACCAGGCGAGCAGCGCCAATAAGGGACGCCAGTCCGTCGGCATCGGCGAGCCGGGCTGCGCAGTGCTGCGATGGACAGGCCGTGGCTCGGCCAGGGAATCGTCGTGCATCGTATCCTCGTTGGGTCAGGGACCCACACTGAGGCATACGAAGATCGTGGGTTTGAACTATGCCAAACGTGCGCAGGCGCTTGAAACGGGCAGCCGCGCCACACTGAACAGCACGGGCCGGACGCCCCCGCGGCGGCCGGATAACAGTGTGAAAACAGGCGTTTACAGCACATAGTTGCGTATTTTTACGATTGTTAAATCTTCGCGCTGATTTAAGAAACAATTTTTTTTCGCAAGTTATTGATTACGCTGCTGTTTTCGCGCTATACTCTCGTTTTTCCAATTGTGGAAGTTTACTCAAGGAGTGCGCTATGGCACGTGTTTGCCAAGTTACTGGCAAGGGCCCGATGGTTGGCAACAACGTCTCCCACGCCAACAACAAAACCAAGCGTCGTTTTCTGCCGAACCTGCAGAACCGTCGTATCTTCGTAGAATCCGAAAACCGCTGGGTCTCCCTGCGTATTTCGAATGCCGGCCTGCGCGTTATCGACAAGCTGGGCATCGACGCTGTGCTGGCCGATCTGCGCGCCCGCGGCGAGAAAATCTAAATAGGGAGCTATCATGGCAAAAACTGGCCGCGACAAGATCAAACTGGAATCGACCGCAGGTACCGGTCACTTCTACACCACGACCAAGAACAAGCGCACGATGCCGGCGAAGATGGAAATCACCAAATTCGACCCGAAAGCACGTAAGCACGTGATCTACAAAGAAACCAAGATCAAGTAATCTGGTTCCTCTGTAGAAAAAGAAAGCCGCCCACTTCACAGTGCGCGGCTTTTTTGTTTTGACTCGGATCACCCGCGCATCGAATTGCCCCGCCCTCCCCTGGCAGGCTCGCTATAGTCGAGTCCGTCTGCCGACCGCCCCGGCCGGCGCTCCTGGAGGGAAGAATCATGTGGCATTCACCCTTGACGCTGCTGCGACCGCTGGTCCTGCTGATCCCCGCCCTGCTGGCCGCCTGCAGCACGCCTTACCGTCCGGCCGTCGTGGTGCGCGACAGCGCCCCCTTCCCCGGCATCGTCAACCTGGTCCAGAACGGTGGGGGCCGCCCGCTCGACGTCATCCTCGTGCACGGCATGTGCACCCACGATGCGGCCTGGGCGAATCACGGCATCGACCGCATCGCCGGCGTGGTGTCGGCGAACGTGCCGGCGCAGGCGGTGGCGTCGAGCAACGGCATCCAGCTGGTCGAGCGCCGCCAGCAGATCGGCGGCACGCCGGTGCGCTTCCATGCCCTGATCTGGTCGCCGCTGACCGCGCCGCTCAAGCGTCAGCTCGACTACGACAACACCGGCACCCCGACGGACTGTTCAAGCGCCGGTAACGGCGAGTGCAAGCCCAAGCGCGCCTGGCTCAACGGCTACGTCAAGGACCGGCTGCTGAACGATTGCCTGTCCGACGTCGTCATCTACGAAGGCAAGAGCGGCAATGCGATCCGCGAGGCGATGGTCGAATCGGTGTCGCGCATCATCGAAAGCAATCCGAACGGCGAGCGCACCCTGGCCGTGGTCGCCGAAAGCCTGGGCAGCAAGATCCTGTTCGATGCACTCAGCAGCATGCTGGAGTCGACCCAGCCGCGCACCCGCGAGCTGGGCCTGCAGGCATCGCGCCGGCTGGGCCTGCTGTTCATGGCGGGGAATCAGTTGCCCATCCTCGGCCTGGCCGGACAGAACATCGAACGCCAGCCCGACCTGCGCAGCGCCGGCACGCCGGATGCGCTGCAGCGCTTCCTCGAGCTGCGCCGGCGCCAGGCCGGAAGTTCACGTGCGGAAGCGATCGCCCGGCTGGCGGTGGTCGCCTTTACCGATCCGAACGACCTGCTGTCCTACCGCCTGCTGCCGGCACGCTATGCGGCGCCGGACGTTGCCGTGGCGGACGTGCTGGTGTCGAATGCGCGCACCTGGCTCGGGCTGATCGAGAATCCGGTGGCGGCGCACCTGGATTACCTGGAGAACCCGGACGTCGGCGACCTGATCGCCTGCGGCTATCCGCGTTTTTCCGGCTGCCGTTAGCACGTCATTCCCGCGCAGGCGGGAATCCAGGTTCAGCTGACATAACACGAACAAACTTGGGGCCTTGCGCAGCAAGGCGCCTTCGCGGGGACGACGTGC
>NZ_JANUGX010000032.1 GCF_024753245.1 Massilia norwichensis
GTCGAAGATCTTGCGATACCCGTACACCGCACCGCTTTCCGGCCACGACTGCTTGATGTGCCCGAGCAGGCGCCGATCTTCCTGTGCACGTAAGCTTTCGGGATTAACGCGCCAGGCGTAGTAACCGCTGGGATGAAGTTTCAGCTGCGTATTTCGGCGATCGTGACCGGCCATTTCGGCGCATCGTGACCACTGCGCAGCGCGCTGTGTTGCGCCCCGGAATTCTAGTGCATGCGGTCACGATGATGCGACCTTTTTTCGACTTTGTCAGCCGCTTTCGTATCGCTACTGCGTAACGCTCCTATGTCGAAATGCTGCTGACACTTCGCTCATTTTCGGCCGCGATAAGGCCTTGTGCCGTTTCGCGTTTTTCTGCGGTAACGGCTCGCCAAGTGCGCCAGCGGGACGTCGATACCCGATCAGACCTCGGTCTGCTCCGCGATCTCCAGGGCATCATCGACCTCGATCCCGAGATATCGCACCGTGCTTTCGAGCTTTGTATGCCCAAGAAGCAACTGGACAGCTCGGAGGTTTTTCGTCCGGCGGTAGATCAACGTCGCTTTCGTTCGGCGCATTGAATGTGTGCCATACGCGGTCGCGTCCAACCCGATCGACTCTACCCAGTTGGTCACGATGCGTGCGTATTGACGGGTCGACAGGTGTGGCGAATCGCTCACTCGGCTGGGAAACAGATACTCGTTTCCGGCCAGTTGGCGCCGGTCCATCCAGGCGAGCACTGAGTGCCGGGTTTGTTCAGTGATCTCGAACTGAACAGGCCGGCTTGTCTTGCGCTGCATGACAATCGCGCGATGGAAGATGCTTCTGCCCTGCGCGATATCTTTGACTCGTAAGCTGACCAGGTCGCAGCCGCGCAACTTGCTGTCGATCGCCAGGTTGAACAGCGCAAGGTCGCGCACGTGTTCGGCTAGCTGCAGGCGGATGCGTATCGCCCATATTTCGCGCAGCTTCAGAGGAAGCTTCTGCCCGACCAAACGCCCCTTGTTCCAGGGCCCGCGAGTTTCTGTTTTGCTGACGGTTGAATTCATGAGAACTCCGTGGTTGAGGAGTCTCATTGTGGTCATTTAGCCGAATACGTCCCGTCGACCGGCTGCGCTTGCCGAGCGAGCAACAAACGCCGTACACTGAAGCACATCGACTGGCCGAGAACGGCCAGAAGCCGGCCTACAGGGGAGCGCTGGGATGCCACAAAAAACTGTCGTGCTCCCACTTGGTTGCCATACAATAAACAACCTTGAATTAGTGGCGGAATGTCATGAGGCACAACGAAGCTCATCGGATGGAACATCTCGGGTGGCTGCGTGCTGCTGTACTCGGGGCGAACGATGGCATGATTTCGACTGCCAGCCTGTTGGTCGGGATTGCCGCCGCACACGCCTCGCACAGCAATATGTTGCTGACCGGCTTCGCTAGTCTGGTTGCTGGGAGCATGTCAATGGCGACCGGCGAATATGTTTCGGTCGCGTCCCAAGCTGATACGGAAAAAGCAGCGATCAAGCAGGAAGCTGCAGAGCTTGCACGCGATGAGGACGCTGAGCATCGCGAACTGGCCAGCATCTACATGCAGCGCGGGCTGGACAGGGATCTTGCGCGACAGGTGGCTACGCAGCTAATGGCGCACGACGCGCTTGGAACCCATGCTCGCGATGAACTTGGCATTCACGAAGCCACGCAAGCGCGTCCACTGCAGGCCGCCATGGCATCGGCGCTGAGTTTCGCCGTCGGCGCTGCGATGCCTTTAGCCATCACAGCGCTCACGCCAGCGAGTTTATTGGTCGCGGTACTTGTTTTAGCGACTCTTGTCGGACTAGCTCTGCTAGGAGCGTTGGCGGCGAAGACCGGTGGTGCGCCAGCTTTGCCTGCGGCGATCCGCGTCACTTGCTGGAGCGCCCTCGCAATGGGTTCCACCATTGCCATCGGCAGCCTATTCAATGTCGGCATTTGATACCGCGCTGCCACTGATGGGGGCATCGTGGAAAACCCGACCTTTCGTTCGCCGCATCGAGTGATTTCTGTAAGCTGCCGGCTGGCACAGTCAGATAACAAGTCTTGAATCACGGGTGCGCGCAGGAAAGCATGACATTATGCTATTTTGAGATTTCGAAAATGTTAGATAATCCCCCATGACCCAGCCTTCCACGCGCTACACGCCACTCGCTAAAGCCCTGCATTGGCTAGTTGCGGCCCTAATTATCGTCCAGTACACCACCGCGTTCTTGCTCCCTCACATCGGCCGCAAGACGGCGCCCAGCGATATCATCAGTCTGCATTTTTCTGTGGGAGTGCTGATCATGATAGTAATGATAGTACGCCTGGGCCGCCGCGTGCTGCATCCGGTCGCACTGGAAGTTGGTGATGCCGCACCGTGGGAGCGACTGCTCGCAAAGGCTACGCACTGGCTGATCTACGTGATCCTGATCATCTCGCCCATGCTGGGTTGGGCCTCTGCCTCGGCGCACAGTCTGGCGGTCAGCTTGTTCGGCCTGCCGCTGCCGACGCTAGCCGCACCGGGCACCCGATGGGCGAACCAGGCCGGCGACATCCACGGAACGGCAATGTGGGTGCTGCTGTGGCTTATCGGGCTGCACATCCTCGCCACGCTCTATCACCACCTGCTTCGCCGCGACGGCACCTTGCTTCGCATGATGCCGGCCCACCGAGCCAAGCTTTAAAGCGGCTTCTTGTAAGCAATGTCATAGACGTAATCTGTTGGGACGCATGGCACCCAAGGGTCGGATGCGGCCGCTCGTGACATTCCGTGAATTTTCCAGCTGAGCAACCTGCTATCCTCGATCGAACGGCCGAGTTCGGCCAAAGCGGACATAGACGCGTTGGAGAACAATGAATCCTTACAGCTTCATGCTGCAACAGGCATCGATGGAAATGCGGCAGTTTCAACAGACCAGCCCGGAGGCGAGCTACTTTGAGAAAAGCTGGCTCGAACGGCTTGCAGCACGTCTAGAACACGCAAGTAGTCTTAGCGAACAGGCGTCAGCGGAGCGGGAAGTACTAGCGATTGCAAGAAGTGACATCGATTCGGGACCAATGAACCCGACCGCAATGCCATCCTTCTATCAGGCACTGGATGCCGTTCAAAGGGCACGCAAGCGCCGGACCGTATGAGTGTCTGCAATGGGTCGGCTGCGGACCTTCGCGGGCCCACCAAGCAACACCCAAGAATTTCCATCCGAGCAACTAGGTGCGGTAGACTAGCGGTCACAAAACTTCCGCTTCCGGCCAGAAGCGGACCTGCAGCCATACTGCTCAACTCAATTAATTAGTTTACCTCACCCTACCGGCAGAACTGCTGGAAAGCTCATGTGCCTGCCGAGCAGGTATAACAAGCAACGATTAGCTAGAGAAGGCTTGCTGATGAAGTAGGCACTTCTTCAAAGCATGATGTTTGGGGAGATTTTGAAGTACTACGCAGATAGTACAGTCCTATGCACTCAGCTTATTTTGCAACCTTATTGCGATGCAGTTCGAAGCGCTCAAACGCCTGAGACAAAAAGGCGACAAAGGTACGGATACGCGCTGATTGATGCTGATGCTGGGGGTAGATTGCATAGATGTCGGCATCCGGCGTGCGGTACTGCGGTAATACCTGGACGAGTCGTCCGCTGTCCAGGTAGCGCTCGATATCCCACTCCGCCCGCATCAGGATGCCGTGACCGTCGAGTGCCCAGTTGACCGCGATCTCGCCATCATTCGTCGTCAGGTTCCCGCGCACTTTGACAGATTCTCCACGGCCGCCGTTATCTCGATCCCGGTGCAATCGCCATGTGCCGTAAGCTTCGTCGCCCTGGCGGATGCAAATGCAGTTATGGCGCACGAGGTCGGACGGCTGTACCGGCGCGCCGCGCGCTTCAAGGTATTTAGGCGAAGCGCATAACACCCGGCGATTACTCGCAAGCTTCTTCGCGATGACGCGGGTGTCCCCAGGCTCTCCAAAGCGGATACATACATCAAACTGGTCGTCTGTAAGCGCAGGCGGATTGACCGACAACTGCAACTGCACATCGACCTCCGGATAGCGAAGAACATATTTTGAGATTGCCGGAGCGACATGCAGGCGGCCAAAGCCAAGCGTGGCGTTGACCCGTAACTGGCCTTTCGGCTGACCCTTCGACGCGCTTAGCAACTGGTCCAGATCAGCGATTTCTCCAAGGATCCGCCGAGCGTGCTCGAACAGCGTTTCTCCGTCCGGCGTGAGGCTCATCCGGCGCGTGGTGCGGTTCACCAATGGCATCCCGAGCCGGGCTTCCATTTGGGACAGACGCTTGCTCACAGCCGCAGTGCTAATCCCAAGTTCGCGTGCAGCACTGCTCAGGTTACCGCAGGTTGCCAACGAAACAAAAAAGCCGAGCTCCGCAGGCTGAATTCCCGTACTCATCGTGATTGTTAATCCAAAGTTAAAGACGGTTTAAGTCTAGCCATCATATTAACCTTCGTCCAGCGCATACAGTGGCATTCAACGCACATGCCACGCAGTGCACTTTCAACAGACAGGAGACAGCAGCAATGAAAACCTATCAGATCGCAACGATTCCCGGTGACGGCATTGGCAAGGAAGTGGTCCCGGCGGGCCGCCAGGTCCTGGAAGCGCTGGGCGCAGCCAGCAACACTTTCAAGTTCTCGTTCGAGGACTTTGACTGGGGTGGCGATTACTACCGCGCCAACGGTGTGATGATGCCGGCCGACGGCCTCGACGCCCTGCGCAACAAGGATGCCATCTTGTTTGGTTCCGCCGGTGATCCAGATATTGCCGATCACATCACCCTGTGGGGCCTGCGTCTGAAAATTTGCCAGGGTTTCGACCAGTACGCCAACGTACGCCCGACCCGCATCCTCCCCGGCATCGACGGTCCGCTGAAGCGCTGCGCTCCGGAAGACCTGAACTGGGTCATCGTCCGCGAAAACTCGGAAGGCGAATACTCCGGCGTGGGCGGCCGCGTGCACCAGGGCCACCCAATCGAAGCCGCAACCGACGTCAGCATGATGACGCGGGTCGGCGTCGAGCGCATCCTGCGCTTCGCGTTCAAACTGGCCCAGTCCCGTCCGCGCAAGCTCCTGACCGTCATCACCAAGAGCAATGCTCAACGCCATGCCATGGTGATGTGGGATGAGATCGCGCTGCAGGTATCGAAGGAATTCCCGGACGTGAAGTGGGACAAGGAACTAGTCGACGCCGCCACCGCGCGCATGGTGAACCGCCCGGCGACCCTCGACACCATCGTCGCCACCAACCTGCACGCGGACATCCTGAGCGACCTGGCGGCAGCGCTTGCCGGCAGCCTCGGTATTGCCCCGACCGGCAACATCGATCCGGAACGCCGCTATCCGTCGATGTTTGAGCCGATTCACGGTTCGGCCTTTGACATCATGGGCAAGGGCCTGGCCAATCCGATCGGTACCTTCTGGTCGGTCGTGATGCTGCTGGAGCACCTGGGCGAACAGGAAGCTGCCAACCAGGTGATGCGCGCCATCGAAAGCGTGACGGCGACGCCAGCCCTGCACACCCGCGATCTCGGCGGCCAGGCGACCACTGCGGAGGTGACGAAGGCGGTATGCGATTTCCTCGGCAAGCAAGAGCGTGTAGCGGCCTGAGCCGGAATATGAAAAACATGGACCTGGTCAGCGGGCGTGAGCGGGAATTGCTGGAAGCGCTCTTCGATGCCGCGGTTGCTGCGGCACAGCCGGACAAGTGCATCCCGCCGCACCTGCCAGCCGCGCCCCGGGGCCGGCTTGTGGTAATCGGTGCGGGAAAAGCATCGGCCGCGATGGCACGGGCCGTAGAGCAGCACTGGCCCGGCAAGCTGGAGGGACTGGTGGTCACGCGTTACGGCTATGCGGTCGCCTGCGATCGTATCGAGATCGTCGAGGCGGCGCACCCGGTTCCAGACGCCGCCGGACAGCAGGCTGCGGCACGGATGCTCGACCTCGTGAGTGGCTTAAGCGTTGACGATACGGTGTTGTGCCTGATCTCGGGTGGCGGATCATCGCTGCTTCCGCTCCCGTTGGAAGGCATCACGCTCGAGGATAAGCAGGCGGTCAGCCGGGCGTTATTGACATCCGGTGCCAGCATCAGCGAGATGAACTGCGTGCGGCGCCACCTGTCAGCGATCAAGGGTGGGCGGCTTGCTGCTGCCTGCCACCCGGCGAAGGTCGTCACGCTGCTCATTTCGGATGTGCCGGGCGACGAGCCTTTCGACATCGCTTCCGGCCCGACCGTCGCCGACCCCAGTACCTGTGCCGACGCGCTCGAGATCGTGCGTCGCTATGGCATCGAATTGCCGCTAAACGTCAGGCAGGTGCTCGAAAGCGGGGCCGGGGAGTCGATCAAGCCGGGTGACCCCCGGTTGGCTGGCCATGAAGTACGGATGATTGCCACGCCGCAGATGGCGCTTGAAGCTGCTGCGCGTGTCGCCGAGCAAGCAGGCGTTGCCACCTACATCCTGGGCGACAGCCTGGAAGGCGAAGCGCGCGACGTTGGCAAAGTGATGGCGGGTATCGCGCTTCAGGTTGCCAGGCGTGGACAGCCGTTCGCTACTCCCTGCGTGCTGCTGTCCGGCGGCGAAACAACGGTGACGGTGCGAGGCGATGGACGCGGCGGGCGCAATGTCGAGTTCCTCCTTGCAGCCGCCATTGCCTTGCGCGGTGAGCCCGGTGTCTATGGACTTGCCGGCGATACCGATGGGGTCGACGGTCAGGAAGAGATTGCCGGCGCATATTTCTCGCCTGATAGCCTCGCCCGCGCTTTTGACAAGAAGATGCCGCCGATGCACAGCCTCGACCGGAATGACGGGCACGGCTTTTTCCAAGCGATGGGCGACTCCGTCGTGACCGGACCCACGCTCACCAACGTCAACGACTTCCGCGCAATCCTTATTACCGATTCCGCCAAAAGGAATAGTCATGCATCGTAGTCGTAAAGCAAAAATAGTCGCCACGCTCGGGCCAGCCAGTACGGACAGCGCCACCATCGAATCCATGTTTCGTGCCGGCGCCGATGTGTTCCGTCTGAATTTCAGCCACGGCAGCCACGAGGATCACAAGAAGCGTCTCGACACGCTGCGCGCGCTCGAACAGTCGCTCGGCCGCCCAGTTGGTGTCCTGATTGACCTGCAGGGGCCGAAGCTACGCATCGGCACCTTCGCCAACGGCTCAGTCGTGCTGGAGGCCGGCGCATCATTCCGGCTCGACCTGAACGCTGGGCAGCCGGGCGACCAGACCCGCGTCGCGCTGCCGCATCCTGAAATCTTCGCCGCACTGGAACCCGATACGCGCTTGCTGCTGGACGATGGCCGTATCGAACTGAAGGTCGAGAAATTCTCCGCCGAATCCGCAGAAACGACCGTCATCAATGGTGGGACACTGTCCGATCGAAAAGGCGTCAATGTACCGGGTGTCGTCCTGCCCTTGTCGGCGCTGACCGAAAAAGACCGGAAGGACCTGGCGTTTGGCCTGAGCCTCGGAATCGACTGGATTGCACTGTCCTTCGTGCAGCGGGTCGAAGATATCCTTGAGATCCAGGAAATCGTCCAGGGACGCGCCAGGATCATCGCCAAGCTCGAAAAGCCTGCGGCAATCGACCAGCTCGAGCCCATTATTCGTGCAGCCGACGCGATCATGGTTGCACGCGGCGACCTTGGGGTAGAGATGCCGGCTGAACAGGTGCCTGCTATCCAGAAGCGGATCGTGCGCGTGTGTCGCCGCCTTGGCAAGCCGGTCATCGTTGCAACGCAGATGCTCGAATCGATGGTGACAACCCCTGTGCCGACACGAGCGGAAGCGTCGGACGTCGCGACGGCAATCTATGACGGGGTGGATGCCGTCATGTTGTCGGCTGAATCCGCTTCCGGCAAATATCCCGTGGAAGCGGTCACGATGATGAACAACATCATCGTTCAGACTGAATCCGACCCGTTCTATACCGAAAGCATGACAGCGCATCAGAGTCCGGCCCAGGCTGAGATCGCGGATGCCATTGGCCTCGCAATGCGTACCGTGGCCGATTTGCTCGACGTTGCTGCGACCGTTGCCTACACCAGTTCCGGTCACTCTGCCCTGAGGATGGCGCGCGAGCGCCCGCAGGCGCCCATCATCGGCATGACCCCGAAGCTCGCCACAGCCCGTGGCCTGGCTCTGGTATGGGGCGTGCACGCTGTCCTGACGCATGACGTTGCCGGTGTTTCCGAAATGACGGATTTCGCCTGTGCCACGGCCAAGCGAGAAGGGCTGGCAAATCCTGGGCAGACCATCGTTATCGCGGCGGGTATGCCGTTCGGTACCGCCGGCACTACCAACCTGTTACGGATTGCTCAGATCGATCACGAGTCTGGCGACGAAAGGAAACAGCAATGAGCACCATTGTGGATGTCATCGGCCGCGAAATCATCGACTCGCGCGGCAATCCGACCGTCGAGTGCGATGTTCTGCTGGAATCTGGCGTGATGGGCCGCGCCGCCGTGCCCTCGGGCGCCTCGACCGGTTCGCGCGAAGCGATCGAACTGCGCGACGGCGATCCGAAGCGTTATTTCGGCAAGGGCGTGCTGCAGGCCTGCGAGAATATCAACACCGAGATCAGCGAAGCCATCATGGGCCTGGACGCCAACGAACAGGCATTCCTGGACCGCACCCTGATCGACCTGGACGGCACCGAGAACAAGAGCCGCCTGGGCGCGAACGCGATGCTGGCCGTCTCCATGGCCGTGGCCAAGGCCGCCGCCGAAGAAGCCGGCCTGCCGCTGTACCGCTACTTCGGCGGTTCGGGCGCGATGCAGATGCCGGTGCCGATGATGAACGTCATCAACGGCGGCGCGCACGCCGACAACAACCTGGACATCCAGGAATTCATGATCATCCCGATCGGCGCACCGTCCTTCAAGGAAGCGGTCCGCTACGGCGCCGAGGTGTTCCACACCCTCAAAAAAATCCTGCACTCGAAGGGCCTGAACACGGCCGTCGGCGACGAAGGCGGTTTCGCCCCGTCGGTCGCCAACCATGAAGAAGCCATCAAGCTGATCATGCAGGCGATCGAGCAGGCCGGCTACGAAGCGGGCACCCAGATCGCGATCGGCCTGGACTGCGCCGCCAGCGAGTTCTACAAGGACGGCAAGTACGTGCTGGAAGGCGAAGGCGGCCTGCAGCTGACGGCCCAGGACTTCACCAACATGCTGGCCACCTGGTGCGACAAGTACCCGATCATCTCGATCGAGGACGCCATGGCAGAAGGCGACTGGGACGGCTGGAAGATCCTGACCGACGCTCTGGGCAAGCGCGTGCAGCTGGTGGGCGACGACCTGTACGTCACCAACACCAAGATCCTGAAAGAGGGCATCCAGAAGGGCATCGCCAACTCGATCCTCATCAAGATCAACCAGATCGGCACCCTGACCGAAACCTTCGCCGCCATCGAAATGGCCAAGCGCGCCGGCTACACCGCCGTGATCTCGCACCGTTCGGGCGAAACCGAAGACTCGACCATCGCCGACATCGCGGTCGGTACCAACGCCCTGCAGATCAAGACTGGCTCGCTGTCGCGTTCGGACCGCATGGCCAAGTACAACCAGCTGCTGCGGATCGAGGAAGACCTGGGCGACACCGCCAGCTACCCGGGCCGCGACGCGTTCTACAACCTGAAGTAACAAACCGTAGTTTCAACACACACGGTTCATAACAAAGTGGGCATAGCCCCGATACGGAGGAGACATGAAAAAACGTTTAGCCGGTTCCGCCATCCTTGCCCTGTGCACCAACGCTGCCCTGGCGCAGACCGCGGTCAACATCTATGGCATTGCCGACGCCGGCTTCGTGCATGAGAGCGGCGGTGTCGCCAGCGTCAACAAACTGACCAGTGGCGTCGGTTCGGCGTCGCGCATCGGGTTTCGCGGCACCGAAGACCTGGGCTCCGGCATGTCGGCCTTGTTCACGCTTGAGACTGGCTATCGGATTGACACGGGTGAGGTCGACGCAGCCGGAACCATTTTCAACCGACAGGCATTTGTTGGTTTGAAAAGTCGGGCAGGCACGCTGACCCTGGGCCGCCAGTACACGCCTTGGCACAACGCACTCGCGCAGGTCGCGGACCCGTTCGGCACCGGTTTCGCCGGCGGCGCAAAGAACCTGTTCCCGGACTTCGGCACTAACGTCCGTGCGAGTAATACCGTGATCTATGCCGCCCCGGCGATGGCGGGCTTCAGTGCCGACGTCGCTTACAGCGCTGGTGAGCAGCCAGGAAGCAATTCAGCTGGCCGTCAGTTCGGCGCCTCGCTGGGCTATGCGGCGGGGCCTTTGAACCTGCGTCTCGCCTACAACAACAAGAACTCGGACGTGGCTGCGGCAACAGGGGTTACCGCAGTCAGTCGAAGCATCGGTACCAATATCCTGCTGGCGGCAAATTACGATTTCAAAGTCTTGAAAGCGTACTTCGCGTACGGCATCGACAAGGGCTTCAACAGCGCGCCGCTCGGCAATAGCGGCACACCGTTCGGCGGGGTGAAGCCGACAGCATCGACCGATGGCAATGAGATCCTCGTGGGTTTGTCGGCGCAGCTCGGAACCGGAACCGTGCTTGCATCCGTCATGCGCAAAGATGACAAGACCAGCTTCAACCAGGATGCCCACTCGTGGGGCCTGGGTTACCTCTATCCGCTGTCGAAACGTACGAACCTGTACGCCGTCTATGGCGCGATCAGCAACAAGAATGGTGCCGGCTATACGGTTGCGAACAACACGGAAGCAGGTACTGGGAATCGCGCTTCCAACCTGGGTGTCAGGCACACGTTCTGATCACATGAGATGGGTCGCCCAATCCGAACATGCGGATTGGCTTGCTATGCAAATCATCAATAACGGAGACAAAAATGGAACTGGATATCGAAAAGCGGACAATCCGCAGGATTACCTGGCGCATCGTGCCGTTCATCATGCTGTTGTACTTCATTGCGTATATCGACAGGGTGAATATCGGCTTCGCCGCGCTGTCCATGAAAACCGAGTTAGGATTTACAGCATCGATACTAGGTTTCGGCGCTGGCATCTTCTTTTGGGGTTATTTTCTGTTCGAAGTGCCTTCGAATATCATCTTGCACAAGGTTGGCGCACGTATCTGGATCACGCGTGTGATGGTCACTTGGGGAATCATTTCCGCTGGCATGGCGTTCGTCACGGGACCAACCAGCTTCTATGTCATGCGCTTCCTGTTGGGCGCTGCGGAGGCAGGTTTCTTCCCCGGCATTATCCTTTATCTTAGCTATTGGTTTCCATCCAGCAGGCGCGCCGGCGTCACGGCATTTTTCATGGCAGCGGCGCCGATCTCCACGGCGCTCGGTTCGCCCGTCTCGGCAGGTTTGCTGCAACTGGACGGTGTCATGGGCCTGGCAGGCTGGCAGTGGATGTTCATTCTTGAGGCCATTCCAGCAGTGATTTTGGGCGTCGTCGTCTTTTTCTATATGACAGACCGCCCGGAACAGGCGAAATGGCTGAAAGAGGATGAGAAAACCTGGTTGGTCAGTGCCATGAAAGCCGACGCAGCCAAGAAAACGGCTGGTGCAAGCCACAGCGTCTTGAAGGGAATGTTTAATCCACAAGTGCTTGCACTTTCTCTAATTTATTTCGGCACGTCTGCGGGACTTTACACACTTGGTATCTGGGCGCCCCAAATCATCAAGCAACTCGGGGTCTCTTCGATGGCGGTTGGTTTCTTGAACGCCATTCCCCCAGCCATTTCAGTCGTTGCCATGGTCTTGTGGTCGCGACATTCGGACCGAACTGGCGAGCGTACTTGGCACGTCATTCTGGCATGTTTGACAGCCGCGGCGGGACTGGCAATCGCAGCCGGTGCCCAAGGCATGGTCGGACTGATTGTCGCGCTGACGATTGTCAACGTGGGCATTAGTTGCGCCAAGCCGCCGCTTTGGAGCATGCCGACGACGTTCCTGAGCGGGGCGGCAGCAGCAACCGGCATTGCCACGATCAATTCGCTGGGCAACCTCGGCGGCTTTGTCGGCCCGGCCATGATCGGCTGGATCAAGGATAAGACAGGCAGCTTTGAAGGGGGGCTCTACTTTGTGGCGGGCTTGCTGGTGATATCGGCAGTGACGACACTGCTGCTGGCCCGCTCGCAGAGAGGGAAGGCTGAAGCGCAGACGCTGGCAGCACGATGACTTTGTCAAACGGCTGCGGGGACCTTGATTCGTAGTACCCGAGCAACTGTAAGCTTACAAAACGGCGCGAGATGCGCCGTTTTTTTTGTCCAATCCGCCACGCCAGATATAGCTCCCTTTAGACATACGGCCTCGTGATACCGGCCTATACCCTGCGTTATAGCAAGCTTCTTAAGAAATCCATTTTGTTTATCGCGGGGATTCAAAATCAAAATTGGATTTATATCTTGCGCGGGCGTAAGCTTCATTCATTGCCGAACGCTAATGAATTTAAAGGAGCTTTACATGAAAATTGCCGCTACCACTACTGCTACCACGTCTGCGCGTGCCAGCTCGGAAAGTGCTATCCGCCGCGTTTTCCGTGCCTTCTGTGCAGAACTGCGCCGCGGTATCGAACTGACTGGGCAGAAGTACCTGAACGGCATGGTGCCGCCGCTGTAATTTTCCGCCGGCGCTCAGCCAGTTGCCTTCCTCTTGCCTGGCACTCTTGGATGCAGCGTCTTCGAACAAAGATCGGCGTCTACCCGCCGCTAACACGGCAACGCTACTGCAGATGTATCGCGTCATATATGGGGATAGGCAGATATGGCTGGGTTGTCAATCCTAAGACAGTGCGTGAACGCTCCATGTAGCACGCCGAGTACCATTCTGTCTCTCGCGCACCGTATTTCCTTTCAAGTGCCCTGTGGGCTAATCAGTTCGCAAGCCTAGGCGGAGACGCGACGGCTTCAACAAGAAGGCGTTCCGCGCGGAATGCATGCGAGTTTCATCAATTTCTTCAACCGCCAACTCGGCACCCATCACAGGTCATTTAATGCCCCTCAGCGTTGGGCTAGCCAAGATCCTTAAACGTCTGCTTTGGGTCGGTAGCTGCCTGTCGTGACAGTCCGTGAATTTTTCAGCCGGGCACCCTGCTAAGCTTGGCGGACCGGCCGAGATCGGCCACGAGTGTCCCTGCCAGTGGCGTTACGCAGTATCGATGTTCGATCGTTCCTGCGTAACGGACGATGCGCTACTTCTGACTTTCCTTTCCCGTTGCAGGACGGCGTCCGGCCTGGCGGATCGATTCGCCAGTCAGCGTGAAACGGTGGTGATGCTGCATGATGCGGTCGAGAATCGCGTCGGCAATGGTGGCATCGCCGATCCAGGCATGCCAGTGCTCGATGGGAAGCTGGGCTGTAATGATGGTGGCCTTGCTGCCGGCGCGGTCGTCGATGATCTCCAGCAGGTCCGAGCGTGTGGCGCTGTCGATGGCGCCCATGCCCCAATCGTCGAGCAGTAGCACGTCCGTCTTGGCCAGCTGCAGCAGCCACTTGCCGAAGGCGCCGCTGCCGTGCCGGATGCGCAGTTCTTCCTGTAGGCGTGGCACGCGCTGGTAGAGCACCGTGTGGCCGCGTCGGCAAGCGTGCTGGGCCAGCGCGCAGGCCAGCCAGGATTTGCCGGCGCCAGTAGGACCGGTGATCAGCACACTGTGGCCTGCCGTTACCCAATCCCCCAGGGCCAGGCTCATCACGGCACGCCGGTCCAGACCGCGAGTGGGGCGGTGGTCGACGTCCTCGATCGCCGCCTGCCCAAACTTGAGGCGGGCCTGTTTGAGCAAACGTTGCAGCTTTCGGTCGCTGCGCCAGTGGACTTCGCGGTCTACCAGCAAGGCCAGCCTTTCCTCGAAACTCATGGCGCCCATGCCGGCCATGCCTAGTTGCTCCTCCAGCGCGGCCGCCAGGCCATCGAGCTTGAGGCTGCGCAGTTGCGTCAGGGTCGTGTGCATCATCATGCCGTGCTCCTTATTGGTAGTAGCGGGGGCCGCGCACATGCGCGTGGTCAGGGCTGATCCATTCTTCGCTGTTGGGGCGCGCCATCCTGTCCCTGTTGTTGACGAGGATGTCGTTGACGTGGCGGTACTGGCAGGCACCGATCTGCAACGCCAGCGCGCAGGCTGCCTCCAGGCGGGGCTTGCCGTAGCGCTTGGCCAGCTGGAGCAGGCCGAGGCAGGCGCGGTAGCCGTGCTCCGGGTGCTTGTTTTCCTCCAGCAGCCGGGTCACGCACACCGCGACAGCGGGGCCGATCGCGCCGCCCCAGTCGATCAGGCGTTGCGGCGTCCATTCCATGTGGGCGCGGTGCGCCGCCGGCATGTGTTCGGCAACGGTACTGAAGCCGCCGACGCGGCTGTTGCGGGCATGGCAGGCGATACGCTGTCCCCGATGCAGCAGCTCCACCGCGCTTTGTGTAATGCGCGCTTCCAGCGCTTGGCCCACCAGCGCGTGCGGCACGCTGTAGCGGTGCTTTTCCACCTCGACGTGGTAATCGATGTGTACCTTGACGGTCTTAAAAGTGGCAATCTCGTAGCGTTGCGCTGGCAGTGCCTGGAGCGCCGGCGCGTCCAGCGCCGCGAAGGCGCTGGCCCGGCTGCCCGGCAGCTTCTGGAAGGGGCGCTCGTTTAGCTGCTTGAGCAGCGGGACGATGGCCAGATTTACTTCATGGATGTCGGCGAAACGCTGGTGGCGCAGCCGCGCCATGATCCAGCGCTCGACCACCTGCACCGCCGATTCGACCTTCGGCTTGTCTTGTGGGTGATAAGCACGCGCCGGCAGAAACGAGGTGCCGTAATAGCGCGCGAAATCGAGCACGGTGTCGTTGGCGCGCGGCGCGTACCGGTTGGCGTCGGCGATCAGCGCCCTTGGATTGTCGGGCACGATCAGACATGGGCTGCCGCCATAGAACTCCAGTGCCAGGGCGGTGGCATCGAGCCAGTCGGCCATGGTTTCGCGCGGGGTGGCACAGGCATAGGTGTAGCTCGACGCCCCCAGCGCCGCCACGAAGAAGTGGGCATGGCCGCCGTCCGCAAGCGGCAAGGTCGGACCGGCAAAGTCGATGAAGAGCTTTTCGCCGGCGCGGTGCTGGTGCCGCATCGAGCGCTTGAGTGTCTTTGCGAAGCTGCGGTAGTGCTCGCAGAACTGCGTGTAGCGCCAGGTCCGCTGGCCGACGTATTCGGCTTGGTATTCCTCCCACAACAGCATCAGCGTGACGCCCTTGCGGCGTAGCTCCTGGTGGATGCGCCCATAGTCGGGCATGGCGAAGTCGGGCTGGCGTTCTGGACGGCCCAGCAGGCGCCGCTCCAGTGCTGCCTCGTCCATTTCGCGTATGGCCGGCCAGTCCAGGCCCGCCGTCGCAGCCAGACCGGCGTATTTGGCAACGACGCCCTTTGACATCGCCAGCGACTGGGCGATCCGCTCGTGCGACAGTTTGACGTCCAGTTTCAGACGCAGTATTTCCTTGATCTTGCGCATAGTAATCCTTGGTGTGGGCATGGGCTTTTCGAGACGAAAACTGAAAAGCGTACCCGTGTGAAAAGGTCTATGCGCAACACCGACGCGGCGCGGTCACGATCACCGAAACGGGCGGTCACGATGCCATCACGGCAATGTGACCGCCCATTTCGGTGGGGGGGTGAAATCGGTCACGTTCGGCCGAAATGGCTGGTCAGGATCGGCCGAAATCACCGGTCACGATCGGCCGGAATAGGCGGTCACGATGGGCCGAAATACCCATCAGCATCTTGCACATGCGCTGAACCGAAAACATCGCTTGATGCTGATGAATGAAGGCGTACCTTACCCTGACGTCTTGGCAAAGTACGCCGCGGCCTTTCGCAAAATGTCGCGCTCCTCGGTAACGCGCTTGAGTTCGGCTTTCAGGCGTTTTACTTCGTCGGCCTGTGCGTCCTGTACTTTGCGCTCATCCTCGGGGACGCTGTAGTGCTTCGTCCAGGCATAGATGCTATGAATGCTCACCCCAAGACGCTCGGCCACCTCGGCCGCCGGGTGTCCACGATCAGTCACTTGCTTGACCGCCGCGATCTTGAATTCTTCCGTGTACCGCTTTCCACTCATGTTGGCTCCTTTTGCCTAGAATTATGACTCAGGAGTATCTAGCGTAGTGGTGGCGATTCACCCCACCTGACCGCGCTCTCAGGATTTATGGCAACGCTGTACATCTGGCTGGTCGCAAGTCGTCCTAGCAATCGGCTCACCTGTCGAAGTTGGCAGGCACGCCGTGCCCGGCAGCGAGCCGCCACACGCTTTGCGATACCCGAGGCCAGGAATCATATCGCCGGCTGCACGACCGCGAGCGCGTTAGGCTCCGCCGCTTCCAGCGCCCGCACCAGGTCGAGCGTTTGCTGTCCGGTGTAGGCCATTGTCGTGTTCACGCTGCTATGGCCGAGCAGGGCGGCCACGCTTCGGATGTCCTGGCCCTTGAGCAGGGTTGCCGTTGCAAACGTATGGCGCAGCCAGTGGGACGACGCATCACGCAGCCGAGACGCGCCTTCGAAGTCACCGTGGTCGTCAAGATACGACGCGGCCTCTTCGAGCCGTTTGGTGACGATTTTATGCAGGCCCTGCCTGGAACTGACGCTGCCCCACGCCCCGAACAGGCGCTTGTCCGCCGCGCGCCTGATCGTACCTGCGGAGAGTTCCATCTTGCGGGTGCGGGGCGACAGCAACAACGGGGTCGCCTCGCCATGTGCCGGATAGGCCGGCAATCCAAAACCCATCCTGTACATGATGAGCGCGTCCATCAGCACCTTCGTCACCGGCACCGTTCGGGCCTTGCCGCCTTTGGCATTGTCGGCGACGACGTCCAGTACCCAATACGTCTTTCTGGCCTTGGGATCGGCAAACTGTTTAAAGGCGCCCATTCTGGCGCCGACCAGTTCGGATGCGCGCAAACCCGATTCCCGCAGGCAGACGAGGATGAAGCGGTCCCGGAGGTAGCCACGCCGGTCCTTCAAACCTTCGCGATCCTGCGCATCCATCACCTGCAGCACGGTATCGTACAGGTCCAGGTTGATTGCACGGGACACGTTCAGCTCACGCGAGGCCGGGGCCTTGGTCAACGCCATCGGGTTGAGTTTGATATACCCGGTCGCGTGGAGTGCTCCGAACATGGCTCGCGTAAAGCGCATGATGTCACTCTGGCTGCTGGGGGAGGGTGGAACACGAAAAGGCGTGTAGTCGGCGCTTCCCGCGTCTCCCATGGACAGGGCAAATTCCGGCAGATCGGCCAGGAATTCGCGGAACGCCTCGACGTCCTGCATGCTCCACGCGGAAGGTGTGCGCCCGATGACGCACTCGCAGAACCAGCGCAATTTAGCCAGGTGAAACCGGTACGTGTCGACCGTCGCGGTCGAACGGTTGCGGCTGTTGCTCTTGACCGTCTTGAGCCAGACCTCGATGGCTTGCCAGTCATCGGCCACGTTCCCCAAAGTGTGGGACTGCCGATCCACGACATCGAGTACACCTTCTATAGGCGTTGCCACAACCAAATCGTTCATTTGCGCTCCATGCGTAGTTCAGCCGGAATGGCGCCGCCTCGCTGGTAGGCCATCTGACGGAACAGTTCGGTCATTTTCTCGTTCGTCTTTAATAAACCTTCGGCATGGATGCGACGATCGCGTTCGGCCCGGGTCTCTCCGCGCACATCATCGATGGAACGCATAGCGAATTTCCGGATCTCGTCCAATTCCACAGCGAGCCTGTTCAGGGCGAGCGTGTGGGCCTCGGCCTGCGCCTGCGCGCTACGCTCAACGGCGGCCAGCTGTGCCTGGCAACGCGCGGCGGTTTCTTGCGCGAAATGCAAGTCGGCCGCCAGGCGCGCAGCCTGGGCGCGCGAGTCGGACAGGGCGCGCTCGGATGCCGCGAGCCGGGCGCTTAGGTCGGCAATATGCGCTTGCGCCATCTGCTGTTCGCTGGACCAGCGGTCCGCGGCGAGGCCTGTGTGGCGGCTCAGAGCGTCCTCAACGGCTTTTCGAACCAGGATCGCCATGTTGCCGGCACCCGTCGACCGCTGCTCGAAGAGAGGCTCCGGACCACCTGACGGTGGAAATGGCGGCGCGGCCGGGGTCGAGGCGCTTGCCAGTTCCTGCTCGACGAATTCCTTCTCGATAGACAACGTCGTGGTCGACGGCCGGCGCTCCGGCGCGTAGGCATTCAGCAGGCGCCGATAGATCGCCGGGCTGAATGTGCGGCCCGTGGCCTGGTGGACTGCGCGGATGAAGTCGCGGACGAAGGGACGATTCGACTGCGTGTCGACTGGGTGACGTTCGGCGATCGGGCGCAGTGCAGTGAGCAGCTTGGCGGCCTGGTCGTCGGTGAGCGTGAAAGGTTGTCGGCTCAAGGCGGTGTTCTTGTGATGGTTGCGCCATGCCGCGGCGCTTCGCGGCACGCAGGGATCCGTCACGCGTCACGAAAAAACGTAAAAGTGATCGGTACAAATACGAGTATAACAGTACCGATGGGATAGCTCTAGTTTACTTAGCCTGCCTTAAGTAAACCAATAGAACCGACGGGTTTGGTGGGAGATCTGAGGGATTTTTAGGACGAATTTCGGCCAAGGAACGGTAGCGGATCGACGCCTGCTAACGTCGCGAGCGCGACCTAGGGGTAGTCACGCATTTGCTTCATCGAGCTACCGATCGACATCGCACCCGACTATCAATAAAGCTCACCATTGAGAACATGCCAGGGGCGCGGGCTGGAGAAGCCAAGTCGTTCACCGGGTCGAGTAGACGGCGTTGCGGAGCAGGAATTAAAGTGATAGTCACGGATTTACTTCCCATCTGTCGGGTAGTCACACAATTCCTTCGTAAACAGTCACACTTTTCCTTCACCGCACGCCTGACTAGACGAGGAGAGCAAGAATGAATAGCAACAAAAAACTGCCGGTGGCGGTGCTTGGAGCTGGGCCTGTAGGCCTTGCGGCGGCTGCGCACCTGATCGAGCGGGGCCTAACGCCGCTCATTCTCGAAGCTGGCCCCAAGGTAGGCGCCAACCTGGCCACCTACCGCCACGTGCGCCTGTTCTCGCCCTGGCAATACAACGTCGACAAGGCGGCCCGCCGCCTCCTGCAGCAGCACGGTTGGACTTCGCCGCCGGACGACGGGCTGCCGACCGCGGGCGAACTACTCGACGCTTACCTTACTCCGCTCGCAGCGACGCCTGCAATTGCGGCCAACCTGCTGCTCGGGCAGCGGGTCATTGCCATCACGCGCGTCGGTTTCGACAAGGTAAAGACCAAGGGCCGCGAGGCCGCACCCTTCCTGATCCGCACCGAAACGGCGGAAGGGACTCGGCAGTACCTGGCCAGTGACGTGATTGACGCTACCGGCACCTGGTCGCATCAGAATCCGTTGGGTGCCGATGGCATCCCTGCGCTTGGCGAAGTGGTACTGGCGGCGCGCATCGACTATGGCATGCCTGATGTCCTTGGAAGCGCGCGTGAACGCTTTGCGGGCCGGCGAGTGCTGGTCGTGGGAGCAGGGCACTCCGCAGCCGGAAGCCTGCTCGCGCTCGCGCAACTAGCCGAGGCATATCCGAAGACCAGCATCGTCTGGGCAACCCGCGGCAGCAACCTGACCCGGGTGTTCGGCGGCGGCGAAGCCGATGGCCTGCAGGCACGCGGCCAGCTCGGAATACGCCTGAAGGCCCTGCGTGACTCTGGTGGACTGGAATTGCGCCAGAACTTCCGGATCGAGCAACTGGAAGAAGTCGACGGCCGGATCCGCGTGACCGGAGAGCCGATCAGCGGCGCCACGCCGGTGATCGACGGGATCGACCGTATTATTTGCGCGGCCGGGGCGCGGCCCGACCTTGCGCTGACGCGCGAACTGCGCGTGCGCCATGACCCGTGGCTCGAGAGCACCGACGCGCTGGCGCCCCTGATCGATCCGAACGAGCACAGCTGCGGCACCGTCCGTCCGCACGGACATAACGAGCTGGCCCACCCTGAAGCCGGCTACTACGCCGTGGGCGCAAAGAGCTATGGCCGCGCACCTAATTTCTTGATGGCGACAGGGTACGAGCAGGTGCGCTCAGTGGTCGCAGCTCTTGTGGGCGATATGGCTGCGGCCGACGACGTGCAGCTCGACCTGCCGAAAACGGGCGTGTGCAATACTCGGCTGGCTTACGACGATGCTGCATCCGAGCCGGTGGTTTCCTGTTGCGGAGTCCCGGCGGCCCAGGCTGCGAGCTGCTGCGTTCCAGCACCGTCTCCGTTCGGCGCTTGCGGCTGCAGTGCGCCGGCCAAGACCAGCTGCTGCGCCTGATTGAATGAACTGCCGTCGGCGCGAGCCGGCGGTGCCAACCTGGAGCCTCGCGTGCAACGGCCATCGAAGACCATTGGCATCCTCGCCGTCACCCAGATCCTGTCCTGGGGATCGCTTTACTATGCCTTCACCATCGTGGCCCCCGATATCGAGCGTGATCTGGCGCTCGCGCCGGAACTGGTGTTCGGCGCCTTTTCATGGGCCTTGCTCGTTGCAGGATTGGCTTCTACGCCAACGGGCATCCTGCTGGACCGCTACGGCGGGCGCTACGTGATGGCGACAGGTTCGTTGCTATGTACTCTTGGGCTGGTTTGGCTCAGCCGCTGCACCAGCGTCGCATCCTATTATTTTGCCTGGACGCTCATTGGCGTTGCGATGGCACTCACGCTGTACGAGGCCGCTTTCGCAACCATCAACCGCAAGCTCGAGATTGGCTCCAGAAAAGCGATTTCGACCTTGACGCTGTTCGGCGGTTTTGCCAGCACGGTGTTCTGGCCATTGACCGCCAAATTGCATACGATGCTAGGCTGGCGCGACACCTACCTTTTGTACGGGCTCATACAGCTTCTGATCTGTGTGCCGCTACATCTCTGGCTAGGCACCGATCCGGCCGGCAGCAAGTTGAGGGATCCAGCCGGTGCGCCCCGGAGCCACACCCTGGCGGAAGCTTTGCGGCACCAGGCGTTCTGGATGCTGGCACTGGCATTCTCGGCCAATGCATTCATTTTCTCGGCGATGTCGGTCCACCTGATCCCGTTGCTCGGGCACTTGGGCGCATCCGCGACGCTGGCGGTCATGCTGGCCACGTTGATCGGCCCAATGCAGGTTGCGGGGCGTATTGGAGAGATGACGCTCGGGCGGAATACGCCGCCGCAAACGGTCGGCAAGCTGACGTTCTCGATGCTCCCGGCAGCCTTGCTCGTCCTTGTACTATTTGGTTCGCAGGCTTGGGCGGCGGCTTCTTTCTGCGTGCTTTACGGGTTGAGTAACGGCATCTTGACTATCGTGCGTGGTTCGGTCCCTCAGGCGCTGTTCGGCCGCGAAAACTATGGCGCAATCTCCGGTGCGATGGCAGGCCCGTCGCTCCTTTCGAAGGCGGCCGGGCCGCTGGCAGCGGCAGCAATCCTGCGATACGACAGAGGTCCTTTGGTATTGCTGTTCGTGCTGCTCGCCATGTCTGTCGCTTCGCTTGCCTTCTACCTTCGAGCGGTCGCCGCTGAACCATCGCGGCAGTACGTCAAAGCTTTTGACAAGAGTGTCTCCTGAGGCCTATTCTGCGTTCGCCAAACAACGAACAAACCTATGTCCAAATCCTGCTGTCCTCCAACTACGCCTCGCATGCGTGATACGGAAATCGATGCCGATGACCTGGCACGCATGTGCAAGGCACTCGCGCATCCTGCACGTATCCAGCTGCTCCGTCACCTGATCGATTATGGCGAGTGCTACTTCGGGAAGCTAACGGATGTCTTGCCGCTGGCGCCGTCGACGATTTCGCAGCATGTCTCGATCCTGAAGGAAGCAGGACTGATCGAGGGGTCGTCGGATGTGCAGCGGGTCTGCTACTGCGTCAACCAGGAGCGGCTGCGAGAGTTGAAGCAGGCGATTGGAGCGCTTTAGCGTTCGTGCAATCCGACGCCGGCTTCTTTCGCCAAAACGATCCCGCCAATGACGAGGTGCAGCTCACGTTTTCGCAGCTCGTCCCGCAGAGTCTAGTTTCCTGTCCCTAGCTTGCGCTGTATGTTCTGCGCCGTTCTCATGACAGCAGCAATCCGCGATTTTGCCTCTGGCTTGCGGCCGGCATCGACTTCGAGACAAGTTAGGTTGGCCTCGAATGGCGTTCAGACACTGTCCCTTATGGAGAGCCGGAATCCGATCCACGGTCTTTGATAATCTCCTATTATCAAAGACCGTATTCTTTGTACCGAAGATGCGCTATCCCCCATCCCAACAGATTTGCCTAAGCGTAGCAAGTAGCGTCAAGCGACCTTGAGTGGACACCGTCCCGGACCGTCGGCGGCGCCCAACGTCGAGGAGTTCAAGGAGGTGTGAACCGGGGGAAGGCTGTCGATCACCTCGGCAAACATTGACGACTTTACCCCTCAAGGACGACGTCAGTTCCAAGTGTCTGCTGAAAGGATCCTGCCTCCGACCGCGATTGTGTCGAGGTAGACCTTATGGCTTCCGGGCGATGATCATCTGGGAGCGACTCGTTGCTAACCGTAATCCACTGCCATTTTTAGATTTCCTGAGTCTCAGAAGCATGGGGAGGGACGGAATAAAAACGCCGGGCTTCGCCTTATTCGTTGTATGATTTATCTCGTACTACTATCAGTTTTTGCCCCCAATTTTGTTAGCGCCTCAAGTTCTGTTTTCCCTTTCGAAATCCGGTGTTCAACCAATGCGAGTTCTTGCTTCTTTGCCTTCAGCATCTGATCGATCGTTACCAAATCGTCATGTCCGGAAAGTCTTTGATATCTTTTCTTTAGGATGGTGACGTAGTCTCTTATACTATCCACGTTCCGATGTCCCGCACGTTCTGCGACTTTTCTTATAATAAGTTCCCAATCAATATCTTTAAACGTTCCGCCGTTTGAAATCAAAAGAGCTGTCGCAGCGTCTATTTCGGAGTGGAGGAGATTGGTGAGGTAGTGAGCGCGAATCCGATGCCCATGTCCCTCGACTTTAGCTTTTCCGAAAAATGCAGCAAATAGGTTGCTCATGGTTGTCAACGTCAAGGCTGCACCGGTCTTTGCCGAAATAAAAATTTCTTTTGGCTCCTTATAGGTCGAGATTTTTCTCCTGAATCGCTCGACGATATCTGCTCGTGGGCCCTCTATCCACTCCCGAGTTCGTTCCAGTAAGCTTGGTAGCACGCCTATATGTCTTGGCCTACCACCCTTGGTCTTAACGATACGCAATTCGCAGATATACCCGTCTCGGCGTAGATCATCAATTACAGACCACTCTGGAATTTGATCGACAGTCAAATTCTGCGCCTCGATCCGACGAACGCCCGTTTGGCCATACCAATCGATAAGCAGATGGTTGCGGTCCGTCAGGCTTGGGTTCTTCGGATTATCGGCTGCAATATACAATTTTGTCAGGTCTTCATTGGTGGGAGTAGGCTGAACACTATTGGCGTCATTCGCCCTCGGACGCACACCTGAAACCACCCCAAATCGTGAAGGACGAAATTTGCCAGGACGAGCACGCTTACTGGATAGCAGCGGCTCGAAATTTTGCCCATCGTTATGTCCGGGTATGCGTACGATGTCTTTTACATACCCGTTTACTTCAAGCCAACAGTACATGTCGAAAATTGCGTCGCATCGAGCTGTGGCCACATAAATTTTATTATCGCGATTTCTCTGTTGGTTCAACCATGTAAGAAGTTGCTTATCTGTTACCTCAGCGTAGTTCGCTCCTTCTCCTTCCAAGTAGTTCCAGAAAAGCTGAATATATTGGGCGTAGGTCTTGACTGAGCTGGTCTCAAGTTGTTCGTGTATAACGAGGTTACGTAAGTAGTCACACACCGGCGCCACGAAATGAAACAGAGAGTCCACGAGCAGGGGTATGCCAGGATAGGGTCTGTCAGCATAGACAAACCGATCGCTAGTGTATTCGAGATGACATTCCATAGTTAATGTCGATCGCTATCGTCGTGTGAACGTCGAACGGACCGGAGTGGTGTCACCTTTTGGTCGTAGTCCTTCATCCTATTAAGTTGAAGCAGAAGACGAGCTATTTCCTTATCCTTCTCCTGTAGCTCAGCTCTCGCGGCAGTATAATCATCCACATAGGATTGAATCCTCCTTTCTGCCGTTTTGAGTTGTTCACGCAAATTGCTGATCTCGCTTTCTTTTTTAGATTTACTTTGCCTTTTCTTTGCCAATCGTTCGAGAAGATGTTCCATTTTCTCGTGAAGTGCAGTGTATTCCACATCTGTTTCGTAGAGGGCGTTTCTGGAAAACCTTTCGATGCCAAGTGTCTCGTCTATCCATGCGACAAACGTCGCGGGGCGCATATTCTTTGGAATCGACTCAATAGCATTGGTCTCCAGTAGTTCCTCTAATTTCTTAAGCTTGAAAACATACTTCTTGATTGCGTCGTTCCGCCGCTTCAACGCAATAGCTGGTTTATTTGCTCGCGGTGTACCGGCATCGTTCATATTAGTCATCAGGGTCTCCCTGTGGTAAAGGGCATTGCGTTTCCGCCAAGGCAGCAATAAGCTTCTGATGAATCGCCCGGCTGGCTTCGCGGAGGATTGCCGGAGAGTCTTCAGATTCGGCAGTCTCTTGATGAAACTTGATGGCGTTAATCAAGGAGCTCTGCGCAGATGGCGTTACCATGCTAAACGCGCAGCCGGTGCAGGTAATTTCGCTGGCTTGACCGTGATCCGGTTCCGAGGAATTCGTGCAGTTACAGGGACGCTTCTTGTGTGCCTTTCGAAGCACACAGTATCCCCAAGGGAATCCTGTCAATGAGACGCCCGTACGCTCGACTAGTCGCTCAAGTTTCTGCTTGTACTTGCGAGGCGAAACAACATCTGTATGTTTTGCCATCTGAGCATGAAGTCGTTGCGCAACTTGTTTTAATCGCGTGCCTTCCGAACCGCCGATATAAGTCAATCCTAGGGCCGCGCTGGCAAGAATGTTTGCGGTGTGCTCCTTGTCGACTTGAGCGATGATTTGCCCGATTTCGTTCTCCGAGGCGTAGCGACGGGTCATTTCACTGGTGAAGTGTCTCAGATGATACTGCAATGCGCCCCAATCGCCCTTATCGTAAATCCAGATATAAAGAATCGCGAAGAATCGCCGGAACTGATGCGGCTTGAACGTCCATGGTGTGCCATCTTCCAGTCGAGGAACGTCTACGAAATATCCAAATTTGCGCAAATTTTCGGCTAGGCGAAAAACCGGAAAATTCATCTCGCTTATTCCGTAGGTTCTATCAGATCCTGGGACATTGTACTGGAAGACATAGGGTTCATCAGTGAGCCGCCTGGCTCGCTCGCTCAATTTTTCAAGAACGTTTACCGCGGCCACCACTACCTCTGGAACTGGAATGCGTGATTCGGTCTTCAAAGTCTTATGGATGAAGCATTCAAGCCAAGGTTGACCAGAGTCATCAATATGAACACAACCTGCTTTGAGACCTATAATCTCCGAGGCGCGCCTGGCACTAAAGGCAGCGATAACCACGGCGCAGGCAGTCATTAAAAATAGAATGGCAGAGTGGAGACTCATCCCATCACGCAGCGATTCGGCACGGGATTGTTCGTTCGAGGATTCTCCGGTGTCGCTAATCCGAGTCGGTACTATAGGAAACGGACTGGCGGGACCCGTCGGCCAAGTTCGAAACGAGTCTAGATGCTCAGCATATTTAACGGCGGCGCGACCCGGGTCCGCCTCATATACGATCTCAGCGTGGCTGTATAACGCTAGCAGGGTCGGAGCATAGTCGAGAACCCACCGTACAGAGCGCTCAATAAGACATGTTGCTTGCGCGACTGGAATAGTTCCGGTACGACCGACTTCCCGGCCGAGTTTCTGTGCTTCGGCTCGCGCAGATGTCGAAAAGAACGGAGCGCTAGTTAATGCATCTTCCAGATACCGTCGGTGATCGTAAAGGTATTGGAACGACATGAGAAATCGACGAAGGTGTTCTTCGGATACGGGCTTGTCGTCATAATCGTCCTTCGATTGCGCTAGCGCCGCCTCTGTTTGATCCGGTTGCTTTATTTCACTTAAGGTATTGGCCTTACCCTGACGTGGTACTCTCCGATTGTCCGTTTTAGTTGCTCCGGCTTGGTCAATGTATTGGTTGCTGGAAGTGTCCCGATCGATGATGACTGAATCGACGCTGTTATTCGCGTTTCCCTGCCCTAAAAATTCGGGTTCCGGGTTATTATTCACTTCTTTGCTCTGCGATTTCTTTGTTCTTGCTTTTATGAAGCCTGGCTGGTATAGCATGCACAGTGCTTCGGTTTCGTCTAAAAGCGTTATCAGGACACCAGACCGGCCGTTTGCTGCAAATGTGCCGAGCCCTGCATCGCTGAGAATAGCCATCCTGTCGAGAACTGCAGAGTTGATACTTTGGTTTGCTTTTTTTCGTACGGGGAAAACACGCATTGCTTTCCACCGACGCGTTTCAAGATCGTCATCAGCATGAAAGTTTGCTTCTGCAATTAGATTCTCAAGGTGTCGTTCCAAAATCGATTCAGTATTTAAGACGTTGTGGACACCATAGACCGCAGCACAGGCGTATTCCTCGCGGTCAGCCTTAGTGAGATCGGAGAAACGCTTTATGCCGCGGCTTATCATCCAACACGCGAGTGTGGTCAGGTTGCTTACGATTGTTGCTTGAACATCTGCACTTTCGACTTCGGCGAGGGGGCCAGTGCGGACGCCGTACGCGATGCGTTTAACCGATTCGTAGAGATTGGGGTAGTCAGAAAGAACTCCTCCATTAGGTATCTTCACGTTGAATGTCAGCACCCTGGGAGGCTTATTGCCAATATTCCGAACTGTCCAATCATGGGCGCTGTAAGGGCCAATCAACATCCATTCTGGTGAATAGCCCTTATCGCTGTGGAGAATAGGCGGTATAGTGCTGTCAACCGCTCTTGATTGAACCAACTGTGCATGCACCATGGCTAGAATAACTTGAATGGTCTATAAGTAGGACGACGAGCGTTTGCCTTTTCTGTCGCCTGTAAAAATGCAGACGCAGTGTCGCCTAGTGCGAACTTAGCAAGCGCTACTTCTGCCAATGCAAGCCACGGAAGCCACCGTGTCTCCCAGGCTTCTGGATGCGCTTTCGTAGCCTCGGCTTCCTGGGACTTCAGATATTCCTCGAAAAGGATCAAATCGGTTATGTTATCTACAGTCCCAACAAGGTAGCGCATTTCGCAGTTTGGGCACGCGTCGAGTCTCGTGCAACTCTCTCCTCTACGTGTGCCAGGTTGGACACCCGCCTTTGGATTCAAACATGCTATCCCGAGGCCTGATCTCGCAGCGTCTGAAAATAGCGCTTCCGCCTCCTCTGGGGAAATACCAAGTTTCTCCGCGGCACCTTCGATCGAAGCAATAATTACAGATTGAAATAGTCGGGTGAATTCGCGTACTTTCTGAACATAAACGAGCTTCGTATGCGTTCGATGCGTGTAGTTATTACCTGTTGTTGAAGATAACACGTGGTCCGCAATCGCCTGAGCGGACTCTGTACTTACTGCTGGATCTTCATGCTGCACCTTTAGCAAATACGATGGTCTTATGAACGATGGGCGTATAGGAAGATCTCTTAGCTCAGCATGATCTTGTAGGAATTCTTTAAAATCGTCCCGAGCCCGAAATTCTGTAATCCCAATAATATCGTTCTGGCGTGTGTCAAGGAATAGTAGCTCTGCTACTTCCCCATTCGCAATCTTGCGGTTGCGGGAAGACATGATTTCGTAATGCTGAATAGCCTGTACGGCCGAGAGCTCGTGGCCAGGCTGAGGTTGAATCGGAAGACAGTCATTAATGCGCTTATATCCGGCCCGCGCTTTCAATCCGAAAGACACGATCATGTGGTTGGGATCTTCCGATTTTCGAAGACACGCAAGCGGCATCTCACGCACCACCTCACAGTTCGCTCCCGTATCTATGAGAATGATGGTCCACAACGCGACCGTTGCTCGCTTATGAGGATGAAGATATGCATGTAGGGCTTCGTTGCCACCCCACTGTCGTTTAATATGATGGTATCGGCCACTGATACCATTGGCATTGCCGCCTAGTGCTCCGATTAAGAGATTCAGAGCGTTGCCTAAATGGCAATCCGTCTTGCCTGATATGAGCCTCGTCCTATTGCGACTGCGCTCTGAAACTGATCGCTCCGGTCGGTCCAGCAAATCTACCATTTCTTCTGGCGAATGTGACGCATTCGCCAGTGCATGCTGTCCCTTATTCCAATGTTCGAACCAATGAAGAAAGTCTTTCTCTGCGCAACGACGAATCGCCTCCAGGCGGTTTGCGTTAAGCCGCGCAATCTCCACAACCAAGGCGTCTAAAGTTAACGCTCGTACTTTGGCGGGAGGTAAATTTGCGCAAAGAGCATTGATGAATTCACGCGCTTCTTCCTTATCGCTCTCGTCGAAATATTGGCTGATCTTATGTGTTGCGGCATGTAGTTCTATGGCGCTTTCGTCTAACAGTGCAGTTTTCGCGGAGCTGAGTTGCGCGAGCGAGGGTCGATTCTTCGTTTTTAATGTCGACTTTGCCCCTTTTATTCCCTTTAGTTTCACGGCAGGCACCAGTAGGCTATCGGCAAGTGCAGCCCATAGCCGATTCATTGCCTGTATCTTCATGTGCTTTGTGATGTCTAGTACGTGCTTCGCCGGGCTAGAATTAATAAGGTGGTCCCGCCACTCATAAAGCATCTTTTCCCACCGCGTGGAATCTAGACTTGCGTATTCATGTGTTGCAAGAGTTGAGAAAAATTCCGCTTCGAAGCCGCTCTGTTTATGTTGCTCAAGGAAGAGCAGAAGCGAGGTGAAGACGTGGTGGTAGTCTTTCGCTTGCGTTTCTGAGCCGGCCCCATAAAACCTATAGAGTATAGGTATTGCCCTTAGTAAAAAATATCGAGCTAGAGGTTGGAATGTCCTGTAGTCATACGGCATTTTCCTTTTGTGTTTTTCAATCAAAAAAGCGAAAGGAGATAAGGGCACCGCCTCCGCTCCTTCATCGGGATCGGCTTTCCGGGTGACGTTTGCGGTTCCTGAGGCAGCTCGCTTTCGTCCCTTGGGAGAAACTATTTCGAATTTCTTCGGGAGTAAGCCTGCAACTGCCATATGCGCCATCAGATTGTTCGTACATAGACGATGTCGATCCTTCGTCTTCGGCGAGAGTAAGTCTCCTGTCCGATCCGAAACTTGATCTGCAAGAATTAGATTCCCTAGTCGCTCCACAAATTGCCGCCAGTCTTCTTCACTGAGCGCTTGAGCCGACACATAGCCTTCTTCGACAAAAAAAGCATAGAGGCTTCGGATAAAATGATCAAAGCGACTAGCATAATTGGCGAGCCAAGTTCTTTCTTCTACGCCTGCCGTTTGTCGCAAATTCTTTACAAGAGTACAAGCGGATTCCAAAAAATCCCTTCCGATTATGTCTGCGATATCGGTGTAGTCGTACGTGACCGCATTTCCCCCCTTCCAAGGGGTAGTCTGCAAAACATGGTACGGCCCATCTTTCGACAGAACCTTTGGATCAAAACGCATGGGGATCAAGCCCGCCTTAGCATATCGTGTTAGCGTTCCAAGGTAGCGACTCTTGAGCTGTTTTTTTCTTACGTCGGATTTTTTTTGGTCGCTTTCGATACGGCTAATTAACCGAGTGGTGAATTCGTTCCAGTCGGCTATCTCCATAGCGTTGGCAGTGGCAATGTTCTTTTTATTCAGAACAGACTCTATGGTGGTGAAGACTAACTGCAGATGTGAAACATACGCCTCTACGCAATACTCGGTCGTGTAGCCCTTTGACTGCGCCATGGCGAACTCGTGCTTGGCCAGGGCGCAAATCTTCTCAACGAAGTTGGGCCCGAGTCGGTTCGCAAACGAAGAATATTCATGCGAAACAGGTTTGTCTCGTACCTTCGTCTGCACGACTAAGTAAGGGTGGGTCAGGTCAGGGTCTGCAGGTTTCATTCCAGTGTCGCCGCTAACGAATCAGTAATATTGCCCAGCGAGAACAATCGGCCTGAGTCAACGCATTATAGCGAGCCCATTCAAACTTTACTTGTGCGTCGACGTTTCGCTAAGTTCCTGCGAAGTCGAATTCAGATGCGAATCACTTAGCGATCGGAGCAGGAATGTGCGGATGCGGGTCGTAATTTATAACTTCGAAATCCTCGAACTTGTAATCGAAAATTGAGGCTGGCTTGCGCTTGATTACTAGTTTTGGCAATGGTCGTGGCTCGCGGGTAAGTTGTAGGCGTGCCTGCTCTAAGTGATTGGAATAGAGATGCAAATCTCCGATCGAATGGATAATTTCTCCCACTTCAAGGTCGCACTGTTGTGCAATCATATGAGTAAGGAATGATACGCTCGTACAGTTGAACGGGATGCCCAAGTACAAATCACCTGAGCGTTGCGTTAGATGCGTCGAAAGGCGCCCGTTAGCAACGTAGAACTGATACATGATGTGGCAGGGCGGCAAAGCCATTTTGCCTTCAAGCGCATTGAGTTCAGGTGCTTTTGACTCGTCAGGCAAATATGCGACATTCCAAGCATTGATAATATGACGCCGACTGTCAGGGCGCTTTTTTATGCCATCGATCAAGGCTGCAATCTGGTCGTAGGTTTCTCCGTTCGGGCCTTTCCAAAACCGCCATTGTGCACCGTAGACTGGACCGAGTTCGCCTTCCGGAGTTGCCCACTCATTCCAGATTGAAACGCCATTATCGTTTAGGTACTTGATGTTTGTATCGCCCCGTAGGAACCACAGGAGTTCGTGCAGGATGGACTTAATATGAAGTTTCTTGGTCGTGAGCAACGGAAAGCCGTCGCTCAGATCGTGTCGATACATGCGACCGAAGACCGACAGGGTGCCGGTGCCCGTTCGATCGCCTTTATGGACCCCGTTGTCAAGTACGTCACGCAGCAGGCTAAGGTATTGCTTGTCCATCGTATGTGGTCTTTCATGGCTTGTTGAGATGCCTGCCTCGCTATGCCGGCGGGGCGCCCAGATTCATCCGGATTATCCGAACTCGAACGTTGTATAGCGTAACACAAATTCTGACGCTAGTATAGGTACTGTACCTATAGATGGAGGGTGGGTAAGTACTTGATTATAAATGGTTTTATCTATGGGTACAGTCGGGGCATGTGGCAAAGAAATGGCACGCCCAGGAAGATGTCGGCGCTGCGCTGATAAAGCTGGCAGGACAGCTTGCCGTCGGCCACGTAGAACTGGAACAGGGCGTGGCAGGGCGGCAGCTTCATGCGCGGCACGTCGGCCACGTTCCAGGCCGAGACGATCATCCGGCGCGAGTCCGGATCGTTCTTGATCTGATCCAGCACCTGGCTGATCTGGTCGATGTGGCTGCCGTCCGGGGCCGGCCAGCTGCGCCACTGGTAGCCGTAGATCGGCCCCAATTCGCCCTCGGCATCGGCCCATTCGTCCCAGATCGAGACGCCGTTGTCCTTCAGGTAGGCGATGTTGGTGGAACCTGCCAGGAACCAGATCAGTTCATGGATGATCGACTTCAGGTGCACCTTCTTGGTGGTGACCAGCGGGAAGCCGTCCTGCAGGTTGAAGCGCATCTGGTGGCCGAACACGGAACGTGTGCCGGTGCCGGTACGGTCGGTCTTGACCGCGCCATGGTCGCGGACATGGCGCATCAGGTCTGAATATTGGCGCATCTGGGTGTAAAGCTGGAGTAACAAAAGGGCATTTTACCCGATCAATGAAAACCCTCCAGGGTATCGCTGCGAACGCTGAATAAAATTTTTCGACGCCGCGACAACGGCTTTTTATCGAACGTCGGGACATCTGCATTCACGGTACTGTATGTCCTCGCTGCGATCTGCCGAGACTGGCGCCCAGGGCAAGTACTGCTTCCTGACAAGAAGTGCTGCCGCCCCATGTCTTGAATCTGCGATTCAAGGGCAATTGCAACTTGTTGACTTTATCGATGAACGCACAATGGAGGACATGATGAATGGACGTAAGACACTGGCTGGGCAGCGCATTGCCGTGCTGGCGACGGACGGCTTCGAACAGGTCGAACTGAGTGTGCCGGTCACCGCGCTCAAGGCAGCAGGGGCGCAGGTGGATATCGTCTCGCTGCACGGCGGCACCATCCGCGGCGTCAACCTGAACAAGCCGGCCGGGCGGGTCGACGTCGACAGGACGATCGACGAGGTGAGGGCGGGCGATTACGATGGGCTCCTGATTCCCGGTGGTTTCATCAACCCCGATTTGCTGCGTCAGTCCGCCAAGGCGCGCGACCTGGTGCGTGCATTCGACGACCAGCGCAAACCGATCGCGACCCTGTGCCACGGGCCATGGCTGCTTGCCTCGTCCGGGCTTGCGGAAGGGCGCGCGCTGACCTCATGGCCCGGCGTGCGCGACGACATGGTCAACGCAGGGGCCACATGGCTCGATCAGGAAGTGGTGCGTGACGGGAACTGGGTGACCAGCCGCGGTCCGCAGGACATGGTGCCCTTCGTGCGCGAGATGATCCAACTGTATGCAGGCGGTCCGGCCAGCAACGGCGCGCTGAGGCGCCGCCATTCGGATCCGCAGCGCGAGCGTCCGGCGGCCTGGGCGACCGCCGCCATGCGTCTGATGCCCAAGGCGTCGATGGGTACCGTGCTCGGCATCGCATTGATCGGCGGCGGGCTGTACGCGGCGAGTCGGGCCGGGGCCGGGATGGGGCAGCGAGGAGCGGGCCGCGCTGAGGCGTGTGCTTGGGCGGTGTTTTCATTATTCGGCAACAGATGCGATGGCTTGTGACTGGCTGCCTCCGGGTGTTTGCAGACTCTCACAGCCGTCGCTCCCGACCCTAAGCGGACGGTCGAATAGTGACTAATCGTGGTTGCGCATTGACGAATAAGACCAGATCACGAACCGTGTTTATCTTCCCGTAGAAGGGGTTCTTCTCGGTTTCATCAAGCGCGTGACCAGAACGCGCAGCAATGTCTACCAACAAGTCCTCGATGTCGTCGGAATCGATGTGCAGGTCGTCGAGTAATGAGTCCGATGCGCGCACGGGGAAAGCCGACATGTAGGACTTCATCAGTTGCTGGATTTCCTGATGTGCTGCACGAATGACCCAGGTATCGACATCCCTGGTCGAGAAACTCCGGGCAAAGGTACATATCGATTCCTCAGCACGGGTGCTGCATATCCCTTCAAGTCTGCGCTTTTCCTGTTTGTTGATGACAGCTACACAAACACAGAACGCAAAGATCAGAGCGGCTGTCACGTACCGAGCCGTGTTCGACGAGGCATAGACAAAATACCCAAATCCAGCCAACAAGACTCCCAGCAACCACACCCACGAGATGCCCTTCTCGCTGCGTGGTGGAATGAGTCTTGATGGAGAGCGCATAGTTTTCATCCTGTCGGTAGGTTGAAGCGAACGTTTGCTTCTGGCCGGTCTCAGCCGGATTGGCTTGAGTTATTAGCTATCTTCTGGAAGCGAACCATGCATTCAGCCACGCTTCGAAATCGGGATGCATCGCACGGGCCGAAGCTATCGATTCGTTTGGCACTTCCGGCGCAACAATCCCAAGAGACTGATCAAGCCACGAGCGAAACTCGTTCAACCGGGGTGCTGGAGGATCTGCTTGCTCGACGCTGCCCCAGCTCACTGCGAAGCCGAGCTCGTCCGCGCCGATCGCGAGAAGAGCCAAAAAATCACGTAAAGAACTTGCCAACAAGCAGTTGTCTGTACCTTCGGAGCCGAGGAACACCACAGGCGCATTTTCGACTGTCCTGCCCGGATAGGCCCAGAGTGCATAAAGAGACCCATCCGGTCCGTGACCGATAACGATGAATTGCTGGGCAGCCTCAGCATCACCCCCAAACCATGCGGCGTCCCCAAACCGCCATTTACCCAGTTCAAAGTAACCGCTATACCAGTCATTAGATTGGTTTTGGAACCGGCGTAGCGCTAGCAACACCTCTGGAGCTCTTACGTCGGCTGGGAAATTTAGTTGGAACTCGTCTTCGCTCATCTTCAGCTTGATTAATGTGCTGGTTGAAGGTCACTGTTGGCCCGGTTGCAGACCTATTGCAGCGTCCGCTAACGACTGCGCCCCAACCGGTAACCCAACACTTGGCACATCCTTACAGGCGTTTGGTAATCACGGGATTTACACCAGTGCTCTCAATCACCGCGCTGCACCTCGGCCGCCAGCAGCGCCGCCACCTCCCGCATCCGCCCGTCCGGCGTATCAAGCAGGTTGTCGCCCACATACAGCTCGAAATACGAAGTATCGGGCAGCACCCCGTGATTGATGCGATGGAAGATCCACACGCCATGCTCGGCCGCCAGCTTGCGCCGGATCTCCAGCGCGCGCTCGCGGCCCACCGGCAGGTGCACGTGCAGCATGTTGGCCTGCGGCGCGGCCGGGTTGAGTTTCAGCACCCGGTGCGCGCGAAGGACTTCATACAAGAACTGGGTGCGGCGGAACAGGGCCGGCATGCTGGCCAGGCGCGTGTCGAACTGCATCGCCGCCGCCACCACGTAGGGCGACTGGTGCACCAGCTTGCCGCCCTGGCGCGCGAACCAGCGGGCCGCGCGCGCCACGAACTCGCGCGATCCCAGCAGCATCGCGCCGCCAAGGCCGCCGATGCCCTTGTACAGCGAGACGTAGACCGAATCGAAGCCGGCCGCGATCTCGGCCAGCGGGCGCCCGTAACCGGCGGCCGCTTCCCACAGGCGGGCGCCGTCCATGTGCAGGTGGATGTTCTGTGCTTTGCAGTGCGCCTTGATGGCCTGCAGTTCGTCCCAGTCGGACAGCTGGCCGCCGATCTCCCGCATCGGGATCTCGAGGCCCACGGCCGACAGGCGCTCGGGGATGCCGGTGATGTCGGCGGCCGTCCAGGGACGGTGACGATCGCCCACCGACAGCGCGTCGAAGTGCTCGAGCAGCTGGTAGTTCGAATTCTCGTGCACGAAGATGTGCGAGGTCGGGTGCAGCGCGACCGGCGCCTTGCCGCGTTCCATGGCGGCCAGGCGCAGGGCGGTCACCTGGGTCATGGTGCCGGAAATGCAGAAGACGGCGGCCTCGAAGCCCAGCAGCGCGGCGAGCTTGCGCTCGAAGTCCTGGATCAGGGCGCCTTCGCCGTAGACGTCGTGGGCGATGCCATTGGCTTCGCACCAGGCGGCCATGGCGGAGAACATCTCGCTCGGGCGGCGCGGACGGTGGCCGGGGAGGATGGTGGTGCAGCGGGCAAGCAGTTCGGTGTCGCTCAAGGAAGACTCCAGTGGCAAGGCTAAGTGACCGCCACTGTACACCGAACTGCCGGGGCCGTGAATCAGTAGGCGCTCAGGGCCGGACGGTTCGCGGCTTCGCGGGCGGCCTGCGCATCGTCCAGCTTGAACAGGCGCACCGCGCGTGCCAGCTGCTCGGCCTGTTCCAGCATGGCCTGTGCAGCGGCGCTGGCTTCCTCGACCAGGGCGGCGTTGTGCTGGGTGACCTGGTCCATCTCGCCGATCGCCTGGTTGATGTGCTCGATGTCGCCGCTCTGCGCGCTGCTGGCGGCGCTGATGCGCGACATGATGCCGGTCACCTGCTCGGCGCTGCCGAGCACCTCGGCCATCGTGGTGCCGGCTTCCTGCACCAGGCGGCTGCCGGCGTCGACTTCGGCGCCGGAGGCCTGGATCAGGGCCTTGATCTCCTTGGCCGCGGCGGCCGAGCGCTGCGCCAGGTTACGCACCTCGGAGGCCACGACCGCGAAGCCGCGGCCCTGTTCGCCCGCGCGCGCCGCTTCGACCGCGGCGTTCAGCGCCAGGATGTTGGTCTGGAAGGCGATGCCGTCGATGACGCCGATGATGTCGGCGATGCGCCCGGACGAGGCCTTAATCGCTTCCATGCGCTCGATCACCTGGCTGACCATGCGGCCGCCTTCCTGGGCCACCATCGAGGTGTTGACGGCCAGCTGGTTGGCCTGGTGGGCGTCGCCGGCGTTGCGGCGCACGGTCTCGGTCAGGTCCTGCATCGAATTGGCGGTGGCGGCCAGGGTCGCGGCCTGCTGTTCGGTGCGCGCGGACAGGTCGAGGTTACCGGAGGAGATCTCGCTGGAGGCATTGACGATCTGCTCGGCGCCGGCGCGCACCTGGCCGACCACGTTCGACAAGCCCTTGCCGATCTCGTTCATGGCAGCAGCCAGGCGGCCGATCTCGTCGCGGCGCGTGTCTTCCAGCGCGACGGTAAGGTCGCCCTGGGCCATGCGCACGGCGGCGTCGCGCGCCGCGCCCAGCGGACGGGTGACGGTGCGCTTGATGACGGTGTGCAGGATCGCCGCGAAGATGCCGAGGGCCAGCAGGCCGATCAGGATCGCGCGGTTACGCAGGGAGACGGCTTCGCGGACAATCTCGTCCTCGTAGGTGCCGCCGGCGATCAGCCAGTTCCAGTCCTTGAACAGGGTGTAGGCGGCGATGCGCATGCGCGGCTGGGCGTCGTCCGGGTTCTGCCAGGGGTAGAGCGTGATGCCGTCCTTCGACGCCAGCATCTCGCGCACGAACTGGCGTCCGGTGCTGTCGCGGCTGTCGAGGATGTTGCTGCCTTCCTTGTTCGGGTGGACCAGCAGGTCGCCGTAGTTCTTGCCCGGCGCGGCGTTCAGCACGTAGAAGTAACCGGTGTCACCCACCTTCATGCTCTTGATGCGTTCCTTCAGCTGGGCGACGTCGGCGCTGATGTCGACGCCGACATACAGCACGCCGATCACCTTGCCGGCGGCATCGCGCACCGGCTCGTAATCGGTGATGGTCTGCTTGCCGAACAGGGTCACCAGGCCGATGTAAGGCTTGCCGGCTTTCAGCTGGGCGTAGGCCGGGCTGGCATGGTCGAGGATCGTGCCGACGGCGCGGTCGCCGTTTTCCTTGCGCACCGAGGTCGTGACGCGCACGAAGTCCTCGCCGTCGGCGGCGAAGATGGTGGCATTCGCGCCGGTGGTGCGGGTGAACTGGTCCGGAATGCTGAAATCGAGATTCAGCGCTTTGCCGTCGTGGAGCAGGGTCGGCACCTGTTTGCCGCCCACGGCGACGGTATTCGCGGTGTCGAGACGGTATTCGCCGGCCAGGCTGGCGGCGAAGATCTTGCCGAAGCTGACCGCTTCGCTCGACACCGCCTTGTCGAACATCTCGACCGTGGCGGCGACGGTATGCAGCTCACGCTGGATGTTGGCGGATGCGCGTTCCTGCAGCAGGTTGGAGGTGGTCCAGCTGATGACGGTGACGAGCACCGCGAGGATCAGGCCGACCAGCGCGAAGGTGAAGACCGTGATCTTCGAGCCGACCGACCAGCGCGATACGTCGAGCGTGGGCTTGTTCATGGGATACGGGTATGCAGTAAGGGTCCTGCATCATACCGGAAGTATCCGTGCGGCAACTACGGGATAAGCCTTAATTCGATGTAATTACGCAACAAATTCTTATGCACGCATATACTTTTGTTATGCCGCCTGCACGTGATGGAACTGCAGCGCCGCCAGGTTGGCATAGATGCCGCCCAGCGCCACCAGCGACGCGTGGGTCCCGGTCTCGACGATGCGGCCGTCTTCCATGACGATGATGCGGTCGGCGCGCTGTACGGTCGCCAGGCGGTGCGCGATGATCAGCGTGGTGCGGCCGACCATCGCCGCTTCCAGCGCGCTCTGCACCAGGCGCTCGCTCTCCGCGTCCAGCGCGCTGGTGGCTTCGTCGAGCAGCAGCAGCGGCGGATTCTTCAGCAGCGCGCGGGCGATTGCGATGCGCTGGCGCTGGCCGCCCGACAGGCGCACGCCGCGCTCGCCCAGGTAGGAGGCATAGCCCTGCGGCAGGCGCTCGATGAATTCGTGGGCGGCCGCCATCTTGGCCGCGGCAATCACTTCGGCGTCGCTGGCCTCGGGGCGGCCGTAGCGGATGTTCTCCATGGCGTCGGCCGAGAAGATGACCGTATCTTGCGGCACGATGCCGATCGCACCGCGCAGCACCTGCAGGTCGAGGTCGCGGATGTCGGTGCCTTCCAGCAGGATGCGGCCCGATTGCGGATCGTAGAAGCGCAGCAGCAGCTGGAACAGGGTGGTCTTGCCGGCGCCCGAGGGGCCGACCACGGCCACCGTCTCGCCGGGTTTGATGTCCAGGTTCAGGTGCGCCAGGGCCGCATGGTCCGGACGCGAGGGATAGGAAAAGCCGATGTCCTGCAACTGCAGCGAGGCGCCGCCGGCATGGCGCGGCGGCAGCGGCTTCGGCTGCAGCGGGCTGACGATGGTCGAGCGCAGTGCCAGCAGTTCGAGCAGGCGCTCGGCGGCGCCGGCCGCGCGCTGGGCCTCGCCCATCACTTCGGACAGTGCGCCCACCGCGCCCGAGACGATCGAGGCGTACAGGATGAACTGGCCGAGGTCGCCGCCGGTCATGCTGCCGGCCAGCACCGCATGCGCGCCCAGCCACAGCACGAAGACGATGGCGCCGAACACCAGCACGATGGCCAGCATGGTGAGGATGGAACGCGCGCGGATGCGCCGCATCGCGGTCTGGAAGGCTTGTTCGACCGAGGCGCCGAAACGCTGCGCTTCGCGGCGCTCGCCGGTGAAGGACTGCACGGTCGGCATGGCATTCAGGATTTCGCCGGCGAGCGCGGAGGCATCGGCGATGCGGTCCTGCGAGTCGCGCGAGAGCGCGCGCACGCGGCGCCCGAACAGCACGATCGGCACCACCACCAGCACCAGCAGGCCGAGGATGATCGAGGTCAGCTTGGCGCTGGTCACGAACAGCATCGCCAGGCCGCCGACGAACAACAGGGTGTTACGCAAGGCCAGCGAGATGCTGGTGCCGACCACCGACTGGATCAGGGTGGTGTCGGTGGTCAGGCGCGACAGCACCTCGCCGCTGCGGGTGGTTTCGAAGAATTCGGGGCTTTGCTGCACCACGTGGGAATACACGGCGCTGCGGATGTCGGCCGTAACGCGCTCGCCGAGCCAGGACACCATGTAGAAGCGCGCGGCGGTGGCCACGCCCAGCACCGCGGCGACGCCGAACAGGGCCAGGAAGGTGGCGTTGACGTTCTCGATGCTGCGTCCACCGGCGGCGGCGCCGAAGCCGTGGTCGATCATCTGCTTGAAGGCATACGGAATCGCCAGGGTGGCGCCGGCGGCAACCAGCAGGGCGATCCCGGCCAGCACGAACTGGCGGCGGTAGGGCTTCAGGAAGGGCAGCAGGCGGGCCAGGGCTTTGAAGGTGCCCTGGCGGCGTACGTTTGCATCGTTACTCATGTGTCCTTGGTTCTTCTTTTCTTGTGATTCAAAGTCCGGTGATTATAGATGCAGCGGGTCGACGTAGCCGGTCAGCTCGAGGTAGCCGCGGCCCAGCCGCCGGCCATCGCGCTCCACCGTCACCGCGCCTTCCCAGTAGACCGCACCGGTCGAGCGGCGCGAGTCGAGTTCCTGGTCGGCTTGCAGGGGCTTCAGCTGCCAGGTCGAGGTCCCGGTCTTGATCGTGGTCGCTACCGGGTAGCTGGCGCCGGTCCGTGGCGAACGCCACAGCGTCTGCGGCGTGAAGCTTACCTGTTCCGGCGCATATTGGCTAACCCGGCCGGCGGCATCGCGCAAAGTGGCATGGGCCCACAGCTTGGTGCCGTCCTTGGCGCGGATCTGGAAAGCCATCAGGGCGCCGCCGTCGTCGAGGTTGATGCCCGTCCAGTCCCAGCCGGCCGCATTCGTCTCCAGCACCTGGCTCGACCATTCGTGATCCAGCCATGCCGTGCCCTTGACCTGCACCGCCTTGCCGGCGCGGCTGACGGTGCCGAGCACGCGCAGCTGCGGCTCGCTGTAATAATAGCTGGCGTGTTCCGGCTTGGGGCCTTTGCGCGAAAAGCCGGCTTCGCCCTGCAGCAGCACGGGCTGGGTCGGCGCCAGCTGCAGTTCGAAGGCCAGTTCGGCGCCACGTACCGCTACGCGGTAGCGGCCGTCCTCGTCGCGGCGCATGGACCAGTCCTCGAGTTTCACATCGGTGGTGCCGGTCTTCGCCCAGGCCAGGCCGAAGCCCTCGCGCGCGCTGCGCTGGTCGTGCAGCAGGCGGCCGGTGGCCGGGTCGGACAGCGCGGCGTGGCCGATCACCAGCTGCTTCGGCGCGAAGGCGCTGGGGTTGGCCGGATCGTGCCCGGTACGGCTGCGGAAGAAGGTGACCTGGAAGCCGAGCGGTTTGCCGTCCGGCGTCTCCAGCCAGCCGGTCACGTACCACCACTCGGTGCGGTGCTCGGGGTGGGCGCCGAAGTCCTGCGGGAACACCAGCGCGCGGCCCGGCGTGACCGGGGCGAATTGCGGCGGACCGGCCAGTGCGGCGCCGGCCAAGAGGCAAAGCGCAAGGAACAGGCGGCGCAGCATCACCAGTCCTCCCGCACGGCCCGCACCGGCCCGCCGGACAGCGCATAGCGGCCCGACACCAGCGCCGTCGCCACCGAGGCGCCGACCAGCACCGCCGCCACGCTGCCCAGCAGCGGCCAGGGCAGGTGCAGCTGCATGGTCCAGTGGAAGGATTGCGGATTGACGACATACACCAGGATCAGGCTGATCAAGAGGCCGAGCGCGAAGCCGGTCGCCACCCCCAGCACGGTCAGCGAACCGCCCTCCAGAGCCAGGATGCGCAGCACCTGGCCGCGCGACACCCCCACGTGGCGCAGCATACCGAACTCGCGCGCCCGTGCCAGGGTCTGGGCCGAGAAGGTGGCAGCCACGCCGGACAGGCCGATGGCGATCGCGATCGCTTCCAGCAGGTAGGTGACGGCGAAGCTGCGGTCGAAGATCCTGAGGCTGGCGGCGCGGATCTCGCCGGGGCTGGCCAGCTGCAGGGTGGCGCCGAAGGGCAGGGCGCGCAGGCGTGCGGCCAGGGTATCGGTCGAGACGCCCTTGGCCGCCCACAGCGCGGCATCGGTGACGGTGGCGTCGCCGGTCAGGCGCCGGTAGTCGGCCAGGCGCACCACCACCGAGCCGGATTGGTTCGCATAATCGCGCCAGACGCCGGCCACGAAAAAGTCCTGCTTGCGGCCGCCCAGCGGCAGCGCCAGGCGCTGGCCGGTGCGCACGCCGTACAAATCGGTCATCGCTTCCGACACCCAGACCGGCAGCGCGCCCGCGGGCGCCGGTACGTTGCTGCCGACCAGCGCCAGCAGGCGCCCGGGGTCGGCGGCATCGATGTCGCGCGCGATCAGGGTGATGGCGGGACGCGCCGGGTCCAGGGTCAGCGGCCGGGTGCGCAGGAAGGCCGATTGCGACACGCCCGGCAGCGCGGCAATCGCGGCCTGTTCGCGCTCGCCCAGGCCGCCGGTATTGCCGCCGGACGCCGTGCGCACATACAGGTCGGCCGGCAGGATGTGCAGGATCCAGTCGTCGACAGAGACCCGGAAGCTGGCCACCATGATGCCCATCGCGACCATCAGGCTGAAGCTGGCCAGCACCCCGCCCAATGCGATCGAGGCCTGGCCGGGCGCATTCGCCAGCCGCGCCAGCGCCAGGTTCAGCACCGGCGATTGCGCCGCCGCGGGCCGTCGCAGCTGCAGGCGGTTCAGCAGGCGGAAGCTGGCGGCGGCCAGGCGCGGCATCAGGCCGATCCCGCCGATCAGCAGCAGGGCCACGGCAAAGTAGCCGAACAGCGGCAGCTCGAACACCGGCGGCGCGCAGGCGCAGGCGCCGGCCAATGCGAGGCAGAGCAGTGAGGGCCAGACGCGCGACAGGCGCTCGAGCGCGGTTTCGTCGTTGCCGGACTTGAGGGCAACCGCGGGACGGGCGCGCGCCGCCTCCCAGGCCGGCGCCGCGCAGCCCAGCAGGGCCACGCCCAGGCCGAGCAGGAAGAAGACCAGGGCCGCGACCGGCGTGAACACCACGGTCGGCTTCACGCCCGGGAAATAACCGGCGCCGAGGTCGCCGCCGAAGAAGGCCAGCGCCGCCGCGGCCAGGCCGTAGCCGGCGGCGATGCCGAGCAGGGCGCCGATCACGCCCAGGCTCGCGCCTTCGACCAGCACCTGGCGCAGCAGCGCGCGGCGCGGCAGGCCCAGCACGCGCAGCAGCGCAAACTGGCTGCGCCGGCGCAGTACCGACAAGGCCTGGGTCGAGAACACCAGGAAGGCGCCGGTGAACAAGGCAACCAGCGCCAGCACCGTCAGGTTGACGCGGTAGGCGCGGCTCAGGTTGTTGTTGCGGCTCTCCTGATTGGCGTCGTTCGGCGCCGCCACCGTGAAGCGTCCCGGGAAGTCCTTTTCGAGTTCGGCGGCCAGGGCGCGCTCGAAGGCGCCGCGGTCCACGCCCTCGCGCAGTTTCAGGTCCACGCGCGACAGCTTGCCGAGCTGATGGAAGCGCCACTGCAGCGCGCCGATGTCCATCACCGCCAGGCGCTGGCCGCTGCGCGCACGCAGGATCGGGCCGGCCACGCGCAGCGGCACGTCCTGGGTGCCGGCGCGCAGCCTTAACGTCGAACCGGTCTGCACGCCCAGCCAGGCCTGGGCCGCCGGCGACAGGAAGATCGTGTCGTCGCCCAGCACGTCGGTGCCGCGTCCGCTGGCGGGCACGCCGCTCAAATCGGGCGAGATGGCGCCGGCGCGCAAAGCGTCCAGACCGACGATCTTCAGCGAACCGGGCTTGCCGGCCAGGGCGGCGTCGACCTCCAGCACCGGCGAGGCCAGCGCCACGCCATCGCGGGTCGCCAGGCGCGGGTAGATATGCTCGTCGAACTGGGCTTCGCGCCCGGCCACCTGCAGGTCGGCCTGGCCGGCCAGGCTCTGGATCGCGGCGGAGAATTCGTTGAAGGCGGCGGCGTTGATCAGGTGGATGGCAAAGCCCATCGCCACCCCGACCGCGATGGCGACCACCGCCAGCAGGGCGCGCATCGGGTGCGCGCGCCACTCGCCGAACAGCAGCCAGCGCGATAGCAGCCTCAGGCCGGACATTCCACCGCCAGGGCCTCGGCCTGGCGCCGCAGTTTAAGGCGCGCCGCCTCGTGTTTCGGGCCGCGCACCGTGCGCGCCAGGTCTTCCTCGGCCCATTTGTGACGCAGGCGCAGCTTGTCGCATTTCTTGCGCTGGGCTTGCATCGCCTTGGCCTGGCGGATCTGGACACGGCCTTCCTTTTCTTGCGCCTTTTCGCGTGCGATGCGGGCTTTTTCCAGTTCCAGCAGGGTGCGGGCATCGCCGCCCTGCGGCCCCATCGTGTCGCCAAGCGGGATGCCGGCCGGCGGCGGGGGCAGGGGCCTGGAGGCGCCCTGTGCGCAGGGGCGGTCGGCGTAGCTGGTCTTGCCGGCTTCGACGCACTTGTACACGGTCTGGGCCTGTGCGGCACAGGCGAACAGGCTGAGGGCGAAGATGAGGAAAAGGCGGGTCACGCAGCACTCCTGGTCAGAGAATTTTGCCAGGGTTCATAATGCCCAGCGGGTCGAGCGCGGCCTTGATGGCACGCATCAGCTCGAGTTCGACCTGGGCCTTGTAGCGCGGCAGCTCGTCGCGCTTGAGGGCGCCGATGCCGTGTTCGGCCGAAATCGAACCGCCAAACGCGGCCACGCTGTCGTGCACGATGCGGTTGATGTCGCCCTGGTAGGCCAGGAAGGCTTCATGCGGCGTGCCGGCCGGCGGGGCAATGTTGTAGTGCAGGTTGCCGTCGCCCAGGTGGCCGAAGCAGACCACCTGCACCCCGGGCCAAGCCTGGGCGAGCAGGGCATCGGTCTGTTCGACGAAATCGGCGATGCGCGAGATCGGTACCGAGATGTCGTGCTTGATGTTCTTGCCGTCCACGGCCTGGGCCAGCGGGATGTGCTCGCGGATCGCCCATAGCGCGCGCGACTGCGCGATCGAGGTCGCCACCACCGCATCCTGGGCCAGCCCGGCTTCCAGCGCGCTTTCGATGGTGCGTTCCAGCAGGCCCACCGCGTGCTGCTCGGATTCATGGCTGGACAGTTCGAGCAGAGCGTACTGCGGATGCGGGGTCGGGAAGGGTTGCGGCAGGTCCGGGAAATGCTTGCCGACCAGGCGCAGGCACAGTTCGCTCATCAGCTCGTAGCCGGTCAGGGTCGGACCGGCGGTGTCCTGGGCCAGCTGCAGCAGCCCGAGGGCGTCGCGGCAGCTGCGCAGCGCCACCAGCGCCGTGATGCCGGCCTTCGGCTGCGGGAAGAGTTTTAATACGGCACCGGTGATCACACCCAGCGTGCCTTCGGCGCCGATGTAGAGGTCGCGCAGGTCGTAGCCGGTATTGTCCTTGCGCAGCCCGCGCAGGCCGTCCCACAGCTCGCCCTGGGCGGTCACGACTTCCAGGCCCAGGCAGAGCTCGCGGGTGTTTCCGTAGCGCAGCACGCCGGTGCCGCCGGCATTGGTCGCCAGGTTGCCGCCGATGGTGCAGCTGCCCTCGGCCGCCAGCGACAGCGGGAACAGCATCCCCTGGCTGCTGGCCGCCTGCTGGATGTCGTACAGGATGCAGCCGGCGTCGACCGTCATGGTGCGGTTGACCGGGTCGACGGCGCGGATGCGGTTCAGGCGCCGCAGCGACAGCACCACGGCGCGGCCGGAGTCGTCGGGTACGCTGCCGATCACCAGGCCGGTGCGTCCGCCCTGCGGCACCACCGGCACCCGCTGCGCCGCGCACAGCCGCACCAGGGCCGCCACTTGCGAAGCGTCGGCAGGGCGCAGCACGGCGCGCGCGCGGCCGGTGTAGCGGCCGCGCCAGTCGCTCAGGTAGGGCGCGACGTCGGCGTCATCGGTCAGGACGTGGGCGTCGCCGATCAGCTCGCGGCATTGCGCGAGGAAGCTGTCAGTCATGCGGCACTTTGACCTTGTCGAGCAGCTCCTTGGCCAGCTTCTGCGCCTGCTTCTTGTAGGGCCGCAGGTAGAGCAGGGCGAACACGAAATAGCAGCAGACCAGCAGCGCTTCGCCCAGCGCCATGATGCGCGAGATCTCGCCCTTGTCGCTCCAGGCCCGCACCGCGCCTTCGACGAAGTAAATCAGGATGACCATCGACGACCACTGCAGCGTGTAGAGGTCGCGCTTGATCACGCCGCGCAGCGGCAGCAGCAGCGGCAAGGCCTTGAGCGCCAGCAGCGAGCCGCCCGGGTGCAGCGGCGCCACCACGATTTCCCAGGCCAGCAGCCAGATGCACAGGATGACCAGGCTGGTCACCGCTCCCGTATGAAATACCCGATGCACTTGCATTGTCTATTCCATCCCTTGTAGCTTGCAGCTCGCGAGCGCCAGGCGCCGGCCCAGCGCGACCGCCAGCCGCTTCTCGTCGTCCGTGATCGGGCGGTTGCCGTCGACGCCGGACCAGTGGGTCGCGCCGTAGGGGCTGCCGCCGCTTTCGGTGGTCATCAGTTCCGGCATGGTGTAGGGCAGGCCCATCACCATCATGCCGTGGTGCAGCAGCGGAATCATCATCGACAGCAGGGTCGACTCCTGGCCGCCGTGCAGGCTGCCGGTGGAGGTAAACACGGCCGCCGGCTTGCCCGACAGGGTGCCGGACAGCCATTGTGCGGAGGTGCCGTCGAGGAAGTACTTCATGGCCGCCGCCATGTTGCCGAAGCGGGTGGGGGAACCCAGCGCCAGTCCGGCGCATTCCGCAAGGTCATCCAGCTCGACATAGGGCGCGCCGCTTTTGGGGATGTCGGGCTCGGTCGCTTCCGCCACGGTGGACACGGCCGGCACGGTGCGCAGGCGCGCCTCGGCACCGGGGACGCTCTCGACGCCCTGGGCGATGAGCTCGGCCAGTTTGCGGGTCTTGCCATGACGTGAGTAATACAGGATGAGGATGATCGGATTGGTTGGGTTCATCGTTGGTATTATAGGGCGGTTTATTCCTTCAACGCGTCCAGATGCTCTCGAAATCCGTCTCCACCATTTCCCGTTCCACCAGCGAGATGATCAACGTCGGCGTCGACATGGTACGTGGCCTGACCTGGGCCGAGGCGCGCGACCTGATGCGCTTCGCGCGCAAGCGCCTGCTGGACGAGAAACTGCCGCAGGTGGCGGGCAGCCTGACCTTCACCACCACGCTGGCGCTGGTGCCGCTGCTGACCATCGTGCTGGCGATTTTCACGACCTTCCCGATCTTCGGGCAGCTGCGCTCCGCGCTCGACCATTATTTCGTGCAGATGGTGATGCCGAAGGCGATCGCCAACACGATCACCTCGAACCTGACCCAGTTCGCCAGCAAGGCCACGGGGCTGTCGGCGGTGGGCGCGGTGGCGCTGGTGCTGACCACCGCGGCCATGATCGGCATGATCGAGCGCGCCTTCAACCAGATCTGGCGCGTCAAGCGCCCGCGTCCGCTGGTGCAGCGGGTGCTGATCTACTGGGCCCTGGTGACGCTCGGGCCGCTGCTGTTCGGCCTGTCGCTGACCCTGACCTCCCAGCTGTTCAGCGCCACCACCGGCCTGATGACTGCCATTCCCCTGGTCGGCACGGTGTTCTATACGGTGGTGTCGGTGGCCCTGACCACCGGCGCCTATACGCTGCTCTACATGACGGTGCCGAACCGCTGGGTCGATTGGCGCGACGCTCTGTGGGGCGGGCTGGTGGCGGCGATCGCCTTCGAGGTCGCCAAGCGCGTGTTCGCGATCTTCATCCGCCAGTTTCCGACCTACGCGATCATCTACGGCGCGCTGGCCGCGCTGCCGCTGTTCCTGCTGTGGATGTACCTGTCCTGGCTGATCACCCTGGTCGGCGCGCTGCTGACGGCCGCGCTGCCGGTGGTGAAGTACGAACGCTGGTGGTACGAACCGGTGCCGGGCGGGGCCTTCGTGGACGCGATGGCGATCCTGAAGGTGCTGCACGGCGGCGCGGCCATCACCGGCACCGCGCTGGTGACCGGCGCCCAGATCCGCGCCCATACCCGCATCGGGTATGACGAGATGAGCCAGCTGCTGGAGCAGATGGTGGCGGCGGGCTGGGTCGGCCGCGTGCATGCCGAGGAAAGCGTGCAGGTGATCTGGGGCCGTGGTGCGCGCGAGGGGGCCGACGGCTGGGTGCTGCTGGTCGATCCTTCGCTGATCCGCCTGTCCGACGTCTACCGCCGCTTCGTGTTCGGCGGCGCCGGGCTCGATATGGGGGCAGGACCGGGCACCATGACGGGCAGCATCGCCGGCACCCTCGAGGCGACGCCGGTGTCGCCGCTGGCGCTGGACACGGCGGCGCTGGCGCGCCGTGTCGAGACGGCCGTCGAACGGGGCCTGGACCAGACGCTGGCGGAGCACTTCGCGAGCTGATCCGGTTGTTCCGTGTCTCTTTTGTCACAGGGAAACAATTTACGCACTTGAATTGTGGAATCAAAAGTTGCCTGATGTTACTATTGTCAGGATACCTTTGGAGACCACATGCTCGTGCGCCGCTTCTTGTTTGGCCTGCTGTTCCTGTGCTGGACTGCCTTTGCCCATGCCGGCGCCGGTGAGGAAGACTTCGCCGCCGCCCTGGTGGCGGCCCGCGAAGAGGCCTATGTCACGCCGGCCGCGGCGCTCGCCCGGCTCGAGGCCCTGAAGCAAGGCCGCGGCGGGCGGGAACTCGGCCTGGTCCTGGTCGAAACCAGCCGCGCGAGTTACTGGCTGGGCAGGAAGCAGGCGGCGCTCGCGGCAGCGCAGCGGGCCGAACAGCTCGGCCGCGAAGGCCACGACGACGACTTGCTGGCCAAGGCCATGCTGAGCCACGGCCTGGTGCTGTCGCGCCTGGTGCACGACCAGGATGCGGCGCGCCGGCTGATCGACAAAGCCGCGGCGCTGGCCGCCGCCGGCGGCGACCTGCACCTGAAAACGCGCGCCCTGGTGGCGCAAGGCCTGCTGGCCGACCAGGAGGGTCGTACCGACGATGCCCTCGACTTCATGGGACAAGCCGCCACCCTGGCGCGCTCGGGCGACGACCCCGACGCACTGGCGATGGCGCTGCGCGAGCAGGCGCGTCTGCTGGCCGGCATCGGCGACGCTGCACCGGCCCTGAAGCTGGTCGACGAACTGGTCGCCATCGCGACCAGCCGCAAGATCCCGGCCCAACTGGCCCACGCCCGCCTGACCGAGTCTGCCACCGCCGCGCGCGCCGGCAATCCCAAGCGTGCCGAGAAGGCGCTGCAGGCGGCGGTCGAACTGCTGGAAAAGCTGGAGGCCAGGGAGCGCCTGGCGGTGCCGCTGGCGAACCTGGCGGAACTGTACGTCCAGGGCCGGCGCTTCGGCGAGGCGGCGCGCGCCGCCGAAGCGGCACTGCGCATCGCCCGCGAAGTCGGCGACGAGAACGGCGAGAAGCTGGCGTCCTACCAGCTCGGCATCACGTATATCTTCTTTCGCAACGTGGCTGAGGGAAGGCGCATGGTCGACGCCGCCCTTGCGGGCCTGAAGGACGACGAACGCTATGTGCGCATGCTGCTGGACTATGCCCACGCGCTGAACCAGGTCGGCTGGGGTGATGTCGCGCTGACCGTGTACGAAAAGGCGGGTTCGGTGTCGCTGGCCGCCTGGCGCAAGGAAAAGCAGCTGTCCTACGAGGCGCTGCAGCGCGCCTGGGCCTACCAGAAGAAGCAGGCCGAACTCACCGCGCTGCACCACGAGAGCGTACTCAAGGCGGCGGAGCTGCAGACCGTCAAGCGCATCCGCACGCTGTGGGTCGCGCTGAGCGCGACGGCCCTGGTCGGCGCACTGCTGGTCGCGCTGTTGTACCGCCGCGTGAAGAAGGCGAACGGCAGCCTGAAGGTGAAGAACGAGCAGCTGTTCAGGCAGAGCACCCGCGATTCGCTGACCGGGCTGTTCAACCGCCATTATTTTTATGAGCACGTGGTGCCGCAGTACCACGCCAATCCCGGCCGCGACGGCAAGCCTGGCGGCGTGTTCCTGCTGATGGATGTCGACCACTTCAAGTCGATCAACGACCGCTTCGGCCACAGCGCCGGCGACGTGGTGCTGAAGAACGTGGCGGCGCGACTGGCCGCCAGCCTGCGCGGGGAGGACGTCCTGATCCGCTGGGGCGGCGAGGAATTCCTGGCTTATCTGCCGGGCGTGACGCTCGACGAAGCGCGCCAGCTGTGCGCGCGCCTGCTGGCGGCGGTGTCCGGCACCACCATCGATGCCGACGGCCAGCAGCTGACCGTGACGGTGTCGATCGGCTTCTGCCCGCGCCCGGCGGGTCCGGCGGAGAACGGTCCGGACTGGGAAAAGCTGGTGCACCTGGCCGATCTCTGCCTGTACCTGGCCAAGACCGCCGGCAGGAATCAGGCCTTCGGCGTGGCCGATGCGAATGCCCTGACCCCGGCGGCGATTGCCGCGGCCGATGCGGATCTGGGGCAAGCGTCGGCCGATGGCATCGTCGACCTGGTCAACGTGAAAACCATGTGAAAAAGTTTTGGTGGTGAGTTAAGTAAAGAGCAGTAGACGATAAAAAGCCCCAGATTTCTGGGGCTTTTTCTTTTCGAGATCAGGCAACCTTGTTGGCCGCAAGATCCCAGCCGCCAACCGTCGAGCCGCCCATGCCTCCGCCAATCTTTTGCTGAGTGTATTTCCATTTAACTTTGGAGAATTTCAGACTGACATGTTCGTGCAAGATTGAACCAGCTTCAATGCCTGGCGAAATTGCACCGATAAGCACGTTCTCTAGTTCGATTTCAAAGTATTTGACTGGCGTACCATTTCCATCGGCACGCATGAATTCGAATTTAGCTTTCGGTCTTGTCTTCCCCATTGCGCAGCTTTGCATAAGGATCGGCGAGGATAAATCAGCCATCTTGCAAAATGTCACTTCTTCCAGTTCAACTCTCTCGGCTGTATGCCCACCGCCCGTCGATGCTGTTGCGCTGCGAGGCTGTATGAGCCCCCAGTTGACGGACGAACACTCGATCCAGTCTTTGTGTTTGTCATCCTGCGATTCGCCTTTGATTCCATCGATTTGCAGATAGACGTCGATTGCCATCATTCCTCCGGTATTTGTTGAATTTATTATTTTGCCTCCGTTAATGCAGAGCCTGCTTGCTTGATATCAATGGCCTTGCCTTTATCCGTGATAGGTTAAATGTTTTTCTCGACAATGGAGCTAGATATGACTAGCAGTGTTCCCAAATCCCTAAGTCCAAATGCCGGATTGAAGATGTCACCCGAGGGCAGAGCGCGTCTACGGGCGACGGAAAAAGCTATTTATCGGTATTACAATGATATGGGGAAGAATAAGGGGCACTGCACTTGGGGCGTGGGCATCCTCGCTCATAAAGGTGTCTGCACAGAAGAAGAGTTGGGTAAGAAAGTATCGGCCGAGATGGTTGACCAAGAATTCGAGCGCAAGATTGCCGAGACCGAGGGAATCGTTCGTCGCAATATCAAAGTGCCGTTGAACCAGTCTCAGTTCGATGCGCTATGCAGTTTGGCTTACAACGCAGGAGCGAAAGGCTCCAGTATCACTTTCGCTTTTGTGAACAAGGGCGACTTTGCCGGAGCAGCCGCTAATATGTCATTGATGATTAAGGTTCAGGTGGTCGAGAAAGGCAAGAAGAAATACGTTATTGCGCCTGGACTCATCAAACGCCGAGCGGAAGAAAGTGCGCCATTCCATGCTAAAGATGCGGCAACGGCCGCTAACAAATGAGGAGAGTTGGAAATGTCTTGTCTTCGAGTTCTCGCCTTTATTCAGCGCGCCAAGATGCTGTCCTTTATTGCCTTGGTTGCGATGATTGCATTGCCTTGCGCTCAAGCCTCAGACTCAATTGAGCGTAGGGTAAGCGGCAAATGGCGATTTGTTGCTGCGCTTGACGGTGCGGAGATAGTTTCTCTGGATGAGCGCGAGGCACAACAGTTGCTCGGCCAAATCTTTATAATAGGAAAAAATAAAGTCAAATTTGGAAGGATGGACTGTGGAGAAACGGAATTCGAATCGCAGAAAGTCGAGCCGAGGCTTCACTTGCGCAACGCATTCCACGCAAGCTCAAAGGAACTTCGCCTGCCTAACCCGGTCACGGTCGTTGACCTAAGCTGTACGTCAGTCTTCATCACAAAACCAAACCACCTGGTGATTTTCTGGCAAGGATGGTTTTTTGATGCTGTCCGGGTTAAAAAATAACTTGCGGTCCGTATCAACAGGGCATATAGAGACACCCGAATCCGGCGAAACAGAACTCCAGGTGTTCCGTTTTCGTAATTTATACTTGCGTTTTGATTGGCTCAACATTTGCTGCGGGCGCGTGACGTGTGCAGAAGTCATGCACACGTCATTCTGCACGGGGCTTGTCACCAGCTTATCTTCCCCGTCAGCATCTGCCAGTACATCACCCAGTCCGCCCGGAACGACCACAAGGGGTTGCCGAAGGTCGCCGGCCGGTTCTTCTCGTAGAAAAAATGCCCTATCCAGGCGCCGCCGTAGCCGCTCACCAGCGCGAACAGCAGCCACCAGGCGTTCAAGCTGTCGATGTACTGGGCGATCGAAGCGATGGCCGAGGACGTCCCGATGAAATGGGCGCGCCGGCACAGTCGGTGCCCGTGCTGGGTCAGGTAGTAGGGATAGAACTCCGAAAAGCTGTTGTAGCGAACGGCAGCCATGCGCTTGTCTCCTGTGTCGCCTGTTATTGACGGACGCCGCCGGCAAACGCGACCAGCGCGTCCAGCACCGCGTCCGGCTGCTCGGCCATCATCGCGTGGCCGGCATCCACAGTCACGATTTTGCCATGCTTGACGGCCGACGTCAGCGCCTGCGCGGAACGCGGCGGTGTCATGACATCGCGTGCGCCCAGCACGAACAGGGTCGGGCAGGCGATGCCGGCAGCCGCGGCGGCGCCGTTCGCATAGGCGTTGCAGGCCGAGAAATCGGTGTGGAACAGGTCGGCCGGGTTGCGCTCGGCCAGGCGCTGCATCAGGCGGCGCGACATGCCGGTGCTCGAGAAGCCGGGCGCCGGGCAGGCCGGACGGGGCAGGGGACCGCTGTGCGACCAGATGTTGACCATGTCGATGGCCGAGGGCAGCGCGTCCTTCGAGGCTGCCAGCAGGGTATCCGACACCTTCATCGGCCAGGTCGTGCCGAGCAGGGCCAGGCCGCTGACACGTGCCGGCGCGCGGTGCGCCGCTTCCAGCGCGATCAGGGACCCCATACTGTGGCCGGCCAGCAGCGCCTGCTGCGCGCCGGCCGCATCCAGCAGGGCCAGCACCCAGTCGGCCATCGCCTCGACTGTCCTCAGGGCCGCGCCGCCGCTGCGGCCGTGGCCGGGCAGGTCGGGCGCCAGCACGTTCCAGCCGTGGTGGGCGAACCAGCGGCTTTGCAGCGCCCATACCGAATGGTCGTTCTGGGCGCCGTGCAGGAACACGATGGTGGGCTGGTCCGGGTTGAACGGCTTGCCGCCGGTGTAGCTGTAGACCGCATCGCCATGGACTTGATGGATCATCTCAGGCTCCCTTCTGGGCCAGTTTCAGGCCGCGCGTCAGGTCTTCGATCAGGTCGTCCGGGTCCTCCAGGCCGACCGACAGCCGGATCATGCCTTCGCCGACGCCGGCCGCGGCCAGCTGGTCGGCCGGCACGCGCAGGTGGGTGGTCGAGGCCGGGTGGATCGCCAGCGACTTGGCATCGCCGACGTTGGCCAGGTGCGAGAACAGTTTCAGGCCGTCGATGAAGCGCTTGCCGGCCGCGCGGCCGCCGCGCAGGTGGAAGGAGAACACGCCGCCGGCGCCGCGCGGCAGCAGTGTCCTGGCCAGCGCGTAGTCGGGATGGGATTCGAGCTCGGGCCAGACCACCGATTCGACCGCCGGGTGGCCGGCCAGGTGCTCGACCAGCCTGCGCGCGTTGGCGACGTGGCGCTCCATGCGCAGGCCCAGGGTTTCGATACCCTGCAGGATGGCGAAGGCATTGTGCGGGCTCATCGCCGCCCCGAAGTCGCGCAGGCCTTCGCGGCGCGCGCGCAGGGCGAAGGCGCCGACCGTCGACTCTTCGGCGAACACCATGCCGTGGAAGCCCTCGTAGGGTTCGCACAGTTCGGCGAAGCGGCCGCTCTGCGCATGGGCGGCCTGCCAGTCGAAGCCGCCGCCGTCGACCAGCAGGCCGCCGATCGCGGTGCCGTGCCCGCACAGGAATTTCGTGGCCGAGTGGAACACCAGGTCGGCGCCGTGATCGAACGGTTTCAACAACCAGGGCGTGGTCAGGGTCGAATCGACCATCAGCGGCAGGCCGTGCTCGTGCGCGAGTTCGGCCACGCGCGGGATGTCGAGCACGTCCAGGCCCGGATTGCCGACGCTCTCGCCGAACAGCAGTCTGGTTTCGGGCCGGATCGCGGCGCGCCAGGCGTCGGGATCGCGCGGGTCGACGAAGGTGGTGGCGATGCCGAAGCGCTTGAGGGTGTAGGCCAGCAGGTTGTGCGAGCCGCCGTACAGCGCGCGCGAGGCGACGATGTGGCTGCCGGCGCCGGCGATAGTGGTGAGGCCCAGATGCAGCGCGGCCTGGCCGCTGGCGGTGGCGATGCCGGCCACGCCGCCTTCGAGCGCGGCGATGCGCTCCTCGAGCACGGCGTTGGTCGGGTTCGACAGGCGCGAATAGACGTGGCCGGCGCGCTCCATGTTGAACAGCGAGGCCGCATGGTCGGCGTCACGGAAGGCGAAGGAAGAAGTGAAATAGACGGGTGTGGCGCGTGCGCCGGTGCTCGGGTCGGGGCTGGCGCCGGCGTGCAGGGAGAGGGTGTCGAAGCCGGGATACCTGGGTCCGCTCATGGGAAACTCATCCAAATGTGGTTAGACGAGTGCATCCTACCACCAGGCAACTCGGATTTGTTAGAGCGCAACACTGGCTTTTTTGGAATGCATAGGCTAGAGTCGGCATTATGTCCAGCTCACTCGTACCCCCCGCTCCCGTACCCCGTACTCACGATATGGTGACCGCTATGAAAGTATCCGAAATCCTGCAGGTGAAGGGCGATATTCTCTACACGGTGTCTCCGGACACCCAGCTGGCCGACGCGGCCGCGACGATGGCGGACCGGGACATCGGCTCGCTGGTGGTGATGGAATACGGCGACCTGGTCGGCATGCTGACCTTCCGCGAAGTCATCAAGGCCGTGAACGCGCATGGCGGCACGGTCGATGCCGGCACCGTGCGCCGTCATATGGACGACAGTCCGATCACCGTGACCCCCGACACCGAAGTCAACGAAGTGCGCCGCATCATGCTCGAAAAGCACGCGCGCTACCTGCCGGTGATGAATGCCCGCACGCTGCTGGGCGTGATCTCGTTCTACGACGTCGCGAAAGCGGTGCTGGAGGCGCAGAGCTTCGAGAACCGCATGCTGAAGGCGTATATCCGGGATTGGCCGGCGGAGCAAGTCGCCGAAGACTGAACGTAGGGCGGGCACCCCGTGCCCGCGCTTGCATCGCACGAACGTTTGCGTGGGCACGGAGTGCCCACCCTTGGTCACGCAGCGCGCGTCAGCGCATCCTCACTTAACCATTCCAGCAAAGCCTCCGGCGCCAGCGGCCGCGAGAACAGGAAGCCCTGCGCCAGCGGGCAGCCGAGCGCCTGCAGGATCTGCGCCTGGCGCTCGTCTTCCACACCTTCGGCGATGATCGACAGGCCGAGGTTGCGCCCCAGTTCGATCACCATTTCCGCGATGCTGCTGCCGCGCGCCGAGCCCGTGATCTCGGTGACGAAGGCGCGGTCGATCTTCAGACGGTCGACCTGCAGGCGCTGCAGGTAGGACAGCGAGGAGAAGCCGGTGCCGAAGTCGTCGATCGCGATCGACACGCCGGTGCGCTTGATCGAGGCCAGGCGCTCGATCAGCAGGTCCGGCTCTTCCATCGCCATCGATTCCGTGATCTCGAGCTCGACCCGCTCCGGCGGCGCACCGGTATCGAGCAGCGCCTTGCGCAGCATGTCGAGGAAGCCCGGATGGCGGAACTGCACCTGGGAGACGTTGATCGACATCGTGAAGTCCAGGTAGCCGGCCGCGCGCAGGCGCATCAGTTCGGCGCAGGCCTGGCGCAGCACCCAGGCGCCGATCTCGACGATCAGGCCGGACGATTCGGCGATCGGGATGAAGCGGTCCGGCGGGACCAGGCGCCCGTCCTCGGTGCGCCAGCGCAGCAGGGCTTCGGCACCGAAGGGGCGGTGCGCCGCCAGCTCGACCTGGGGCTGGTAGGCCAGGAACAGTTCGCCGCGCGCGAAGCCGCTGCGCAGCGCGTGCATCAGGCGTACGCGTTCGCGGATTTCGACGCCCATCCCGCGCGAGAAATAGAAGTGGCCGCCGCGCTGCCGGCTCTTGGCGCGCTTGAGGGCGATGTCGGCGTCCTTCAGCGCGTCGGCGCCGCTGCCGTCGTGCTCCAGCAGGCGCACCAGGCCGAGGGTGCTCGTTACCTGCAGGTCCTGGCCGTCGATCGAGAACGGCGCCGCGAACAGGGCGCGGATCGCTTCCGGATCGACCTGGCCCGCATCGCCCAGCACACAGAAGATGTCGCTGCCGATGCGCGCCAGCTGCAGTGCCGGATGGAGCTCGGCGCGCAGGCGCCGCGTCACCGCCAGCAGCAGGGCATCGCCGAACTGGTGGCCGAGGGCGTCGTTGATCTCGGCGAAGTGGTCGAGGTCGGCCAGGCACAGCACCACGTCGCGGCGCAGGTCGCCCTCGGCCAGCCGGGCATCGATCAGCTCGACCAGGCGGGTGCGGTTGGGCAGGCCGGTCAGCGGATCGTAGAAGGCGGCGTGCTGCAGATCGGTCAGCAGGGCGAGATTGTCGAGGCCGACCGCGATGTTCGAGGCGAACAGTTCGAGCAGGCCGCGCCGCACCGGGTCGAGCGGCCGCGCAAGTTCGATCCAGGCGCTGAAATCGCAGTGCGACTTGCCGGCAAAGTACAGCGTCAGGTGACGCTCGTCGAACACGTGGCATTGCTGTTCCAGGCAGCGCCGGATCGCGGCGGCGGGGCCGGCGTCGCTGGCGGCCAGCATGCCGTTCGAGGCCAGCGCCGCCCAGTTGCCGGTCGCCGCCAGCACATCCCAGCCGGGGGCCTGGGCGCCGGCCGCGCACGAGCACATCAGGCCGGACACCGGCTGGTCGATCAGGCGCGCAGCCTCGCGCAGGATGCCTTCGGCCATCGCGCCGATCGAGCGCAGGGTCATCAGTTCGGTATTGGCGCGCACCACCTCGGCCAGGCCGCGGCGGCTGGCCTCGAGTGCGCGGATCTGTTCGTAGGCGCGGATCGCCGAAGCCACCGTGGTGTACAGCTTGGTGCGCGTGAGTTCGGACTTGGTGCGGTAATCGTTGATGTCGTAGCCGCGGATCGCGTCCACCTCCGGCGCATAGCCGGGCTGGCCGGTGCGCAGGATGATGCGCAGATCCTGCCGGCCCAGGGTTTCGCGGATGTGGCGCACCAGGTGCAGGCCGGCGTCCGCTTCTTCCATCACGACGTCGAGCAGGACCACCGCGATGTCGTCTTCGCGGTCCAGCAGCGCCCTGGCCTCGGCGGCCGAGTAGGCATGCAGGAAGGCCAGCGCGCGGCCGTGGACTTCGAGGCTGCCGAGCGCGAAGGTGGTAGTCGAGTGGACGTCGGCGTCGTCGTCGACGATCAGCACCCGCCAGGCGTCGCCGGCGTGCCCGGTAGCGCCGCCGGCGGCGCCGGACAGACCCGGCGCTTCGTCGGCGAAGACCAGTTCATCATCCTGCGCTGGGGGCGGTGCGGGCATTGCTGCTTCTCCGGTTTGACTTGGATCAATTGGGTTCAGTATATCTGAACGCCGGCACCGTATGGAAAAAAATTCCTTTCGGCAACATTCGCAGGCTGGTTCCCGAAGCGCCGGCCACCACGGTGGGCGCGCTGCTGGTAGAATCGATCATTCCGTTTACTCAATATTGCGCATCCATGTCCGGCAACACATTTGGGAAGCTGTTTTCCGTCACCACTTTCGGCGAGTCGCACGGCCCGGCCATCGGCTGCGTCATCGACGGCTGCCCGCCGGGAATCGCCTTGTCCGAAGCCGACATCCAGCCCGAGCTGGACCGCCGCAAGCCGGGCACCTCGCGCCACGTGACCCAGCGCCAGGAGGCGGACCGGGTGCAGATCCTGTCCGGCGTGTACGAAGGCGTCACGACCGGCACCCCGATCGCGCTCCTGATCCCGAACGAAGACCAGCGCAGCAAGGATTACGGCAACATCGCCGAGACCTTCCGTCCGGGCCATGCCGACTACACCTACTGGCACAAGTACGGCGTGCGCGACCCGCGCGGCGGCGGCCGTTCTTCCGCGCGCCTGACCGCGCCGGTGGTCGGTGCCGGCGCCATCGCCAAGAAATGGCTGCGCGAGCACTACGGCACCGAATTCATGGGCTGCATGCGCCAGCTGGGCGACATCGAAGTGCCCTTCGAATCATGGGAACACGTGCACGCGAATCCCTTCTTCGCGGCGACCGCCGATGCGGCCCTGATCGCGCGCATGGAAGCGGCGATGGACGAGCTGCGCCGGGCCGGCGATTCGATCGGCGCGCGCATCGACGTGGTGGCGAAGAACGTCCCGGTCGGCCTCGGCCAGCCGCTGTACGACAAGCTCGACGCCGACATCGCCTACGCGATGATGGGCATTAACGCGGTGAAGGGCGTGGAAATCGGCGCCGGCTTCCACTCGGTGGTGCAGAAGGGCTCCGAGCACGGCGACGAGCTGACCCCCGAAGGCTTTGTCGGCAACAACGCCGGCGGCGTGCTGGGCGGGATCTCGACCGGCCAGGACATCACGGTGTCGATCGCGATCAAGCCGACCTCGTCGATCCGCACGCCGCGCCGTTCGATCGACAAGGATGGCCAGCCGGCCACGGTCGAAACCTTCGGCCGCCACGATCCCTGCGTCGGCATCCGCGCCACGCCGATCGCCGAGGCCATGCTGGCGCTGGTGCTGATGGACCATGCGCTGATGCACAGGGCGCAGTGCGGGGACGTGCGGGTCCATACGCCGAAAATCTGAACCGGCTTCCCGCAACCGCATTCGTCATTCCCGCGCAGGCGGGAATCCGAGCTTGCAGGCGTTTCGGCGGCCCACGTAGAACTTGGGTCCCCGCCTGCGCGGGGACGACGGTGGAATTGCGCCGCCGCGTCTCAGGCGCGCGGCGCCACCGCTTCGAGTTGCTGCCTGCGCTCGACCGACTTGACCACCAGCGCGCGCAGGTCGTTCAGCAGCGAGAACTCGGTCTGGTTCAGGAACACCGAGGGGAAGCGCTCGTCCCAGTCGCCGTAGATGAAGCCGACCGGCTCGCCGTGGGTGCACAGCGGGATGATGACGAAACAGCGCGCCGCGCTCAGCGTGCCTTTCCACCAGCCGGGCAGCTTGCTGGCGAATTTCGGGTCGCGCGCGTTTTCGATGAAGATCACACGGTCGCTGCCGAGCGAGGCGAAGAACACGTTCAGTTCGTAGGCGTCGTCGAACGCCAGGTTCGGCAGCAGGCCCTTGGCGCCGTCGCCGAGGCCGATCTTGGCGCTGTACTTGCCCTCGCGGCGGCTGCGCAGGAAGCCGAAGGCGCGCGTGAAGGACAGGCCGTGGTAGGCGCTCTCGATCGCCATCGACATCATCTGGCCCGGCGTGGCGCTGCCGACCACGTCGCGCATCTCGGCGACGCCATTCTTCAGCACCTTGTTGCCGGCTTCGCGCATGCGGGAAGCAAGCGCGGCGCGGGCGCGCTTCTCGGGCGGGTTGGCCAGCGGCGCGATCGACAGGTCGGCGGCCGCTTCGACCTTGGCCTGTTCGATGGCGCCGACCAGCTTGTCCTCGGCGATGCCGAGCATCGGCGCGAAGTCGGCGGCCAGTTGCGCCACGGCTTCCACCGAACTGTCGTCACCGTGCCAGAGGGTCTCGGCGCATTGCGAGGACATGGTGCCCAGCGCGGCCAGCCAGTCTTCGTGGGCGAAGCCGTCGCCGCGCTCGCCCGGTTCGACGCGGCGCATGCCGGCGATCAGGTTGCGCGGCAGGCCCCAGTGCTCGGCGGTGGCGCGGCCGATCTGTTCGAGGGTCAGGCCGATCTGCTCGAGCGCGGCGCGGTCGATCGCACCCGCCTCGCGGCCTTCGCCGGCGGTCTGCTGCAGCACCGACCAGCGTTCCGGCAGGTAGAAGGTGACCATCATCCGGCCCAGCGAATGCAGGATCGAGCAGACCACCGCTTCCTCTGGATCGCGGACGTCGGCCTTGCTTGCGACCTGCTGCGCCACCATCCCGGCCAGCACCGCCTTTTCCATCTCGATGTGGGCTTGCAGCGAGTCCGGCGTGGACTTGCTCAGTTCTTCGATCAGCTTCAGGCCCAGGGCCAGGTGGCCGATCGCCTCGGTGCCCAGCACCAGCACGGCCTTCGACACGGTGTTGATGCGCTGGCCGAAGGCCGAGTACATGCCGCTGTTCGCCAGGCGCAGCACCTTCTGGGTCAGGACCGGGTCGGACAGCACCGTCTGCGTCATGGAGAAGTCGCGCTCGTCCTCGCCGCGCATCGAGGCCAGGATGGCATTGATGGCGCGCGTGAAGCCGGGCATGTCGCCGCGGCGGCGGATGCGCTCCCACAGCAGGGCGAGGGTGGCGTCGGCCTTCGGCGAGCGCTCGATGTGGATGGTCTGGTTCATGGTGTGCCCGCCCGCGGATCGATCGGCAGCAGTTCGGTGTACAAGTCTTCTTTCAAGGCCGCCAGCGCGACATGCGCCGACATCGGCTTGCCGGTCAGGTAGCCCTGCACGTAGTCGCAGCCGCGCGTTTCGACGTAATCAAGTTGTTCTTCGGTCTCGACACCCTCGGCCACCACCGACAGGTTCAGGTGCTTGGCGATGTCGAGCACGGCGTTGCAGATCGCGGCATCCTTGCTGGATTCCGGCAGGTCCTTGATGAAGGCGCGGTCGATCTTCAGCACCGAGATCGGGAAGCGCTTCAGGTAGGCGAGCGAGGAGTAGCCGGTGCCGAAATCGTCGATCGCGATGCGGGCGCGGCGCTCGGCCATCTTGCCGAGGATGCTCTCGGCATGCGCCGGGTCGACCATCAGCGTGCCTTCGGTGATCTCGAGCACCAGCTTGTCGCCGGGAGTGCCGGAAAAGGCGAGGGCGTCGTCCAGCACCGACAGGAAGCGGTCGTTGCGGAACTGGCGCGGGCTGATGTTCACCGAGATGTAGAGGTCGCGCCGGGCGACTTCCTCGAACTGGCGCAGCTGCACCAGCGCCGACTTCAGCGCCCAGGCGCCCAGCATGTTGATCAGGCCATTCGTCTCGGCGATCGGGATGAAGCGCACCGGCGGCACCATGCCCAGGGTCGGGTGCTTCCAGCGCATCAGGGTCTCGAAACCTTCGATGCGGCGGGTGCGGCTGCTGACGATGGGCTGGTAGTAAAGCAGGAACTCGCCCTCGCGCACCGCCTGGAACATCGCGGCCTCGAGCGAGATGTCGTGCTGGGGCGAGCCGGCCGGGTCGCCCGGCTGGCGCTGTCTGTGCGGCACGGTGCGGGCGCCGCCGGTTTCCTTGGCGCGGCCCATCGCGCTGTCGGCCAGCGCCAGCAGGCGCACCTCGTCCTCCGCGTGCTCCGGGTAGACCGATACGCCGATCGAGGCGCTCAGGTAGACGGTGTGCTTGTCGATTTCGAACGGCGATTGCAGCGCGGCCAGCAGGCGCCCGGTGACCAGCTTGATCTGGGCGTCGTTGAAGGTGCCCGGCAGGACCGCGACGAATTCGTCGCCGCCGACGCGCGCCAGGGTATCGCTGTCGCGCAGGGTCTTGCGCAGGCGGCCGGCGGCCATGCGCAGCACGGCGTCACCAACCGGGTGGCCGAGGCCATCGTTGACCTTCTTGAAGCCGTCCAGGCCGATGGTGGCGACCGAGAAGCCCTGGCCGGAGCGGCGCGCATTCGCGATCACCATGCGGATGCGGTCGGACAGCAGCAGGCGGTTCGGCAGTTCGGTGAGCGCGTCGTGGGTCGCCATGTGGCGCAGGCGCTGCTCGGTGGCGCGCTGGGTCGACATGTCACGGCCGACGACCAGCAGTTCCGGACCGCCGTCGAGCAGGCTGATGCGCAGCTCGAACCAGGTTTCCTTGTCGCCTATGCCGCCTACGCGCATGTCGCCCGCTTGCATGTCGCCGCCACGCAAGCGCGCCTCCACGAGCACCGGTTCGGCGCGCGCGGTGGCATCGACGATGGCATTGCGCAGCGCCGGCTGGTCGACGTCGATGGCGAGGGTGGACAGGGCGCAGCCGCGCAGATCGCTGCGGATGTCGGCGGTGCTGCCGAGCAGGCGCGCGGCACGTTTGCTGGCCTGGCGGATCAGGCCGGAGGGGTCGATCCGGAACGCGATATCGCCCGCCGCTTCCATGAGCGCATCCAGCCCGTGGGCCGGCGGCACATGGCGCGGATCCTCGTTCGCTGCTGCTGGTGAACTGGGGCGCATTATTAGAGTCGTTGCTTTCTTATCTTGGCCGGAACCCAGGGTTCCGGCGAACCGCACGAGTGTACCAAATCAACAAGCAATGTATCACTGAAAGATTCTTGAAAGCATTAAAAAACACAATTCCGCCTGTTGTTTAGGTGGTTTTTGATGCTTCACAGAGCTTGTATAGGACAGGTCGTGCTTGCCCGGCAAAAGGCTTTAGGCTAGCCTTGTTGCCTTGCCGATAATATCAGCCGGCGCCGAGCCGGTGCATTGTCGCCGATATAGTGCATTTAGGAAACGTTGCTGTCGGTGGGATGATGCTTATGTGCAACAACGCTTCGCAACATATAAAAGGAGACGCGGCCATGAACCGATTCGATACGCACGAGGTATTCAACCAGGCGCCGCCCTTTGGCGACCTCAACCTGTTCCGCTGCGATCCGGCGCTGCGCGAGGGGCTGGCGCGCGAAGGCGCGGGCTGGTACGCCGACACCCTGGACGCGCTCGGCGCCCGTCTCGGCAGCGCAGAAACGCTCGACCTGGCAAGGCTGGCCAACGAGTTCACGCCGCGCCTGATCAACTTCGACCGCGCCGGTCAGCGTATCGACGAAGTGGAATTCCATCCGTCCTGGCATCGCCTGATGAGCATGCTGATCGAGAACGGCGCCCATTCGCTGCCGTGGGAACAGGAACCTGGCCAGGCGCGGCCCGGCGCGCAGGTGGCGCGCGCCGCCGCCTACCTGATGTTCGGCCAGGTCGAGAACGGCTCGCAATGTCCGGTCACGATGACCTACGCCTCGGTGCCGGCGCTGCGCCAGAACCCGGCGATCGCCGCGCGCTGGCTGCCGAAGATCCTGTCGCGCGAATACGATCCGCGCTCGCTGCCGGTGGAGCAGAAGCGCGGCGCTCTGGTCGGCATGGGCATGACCGAAAAGCAGGGCGGCACCGACGTGCGCGCCAACACCACGCGCGCGGCGCCGCTCGATCCGGCCCAGGCAAAGGATCGTTTCGGCGCGCAGGGCGAGGGCGCATTTGTGATTGTGGGTCACAAATGGTTCTTCTCGGCGCCGCAATGCGACGCCCACCTGGTGCTGGCGCAAACCGACAGCGAGGGCAGCGCCGGCCTCAGCTGCTTCTTCGTGCCGCGCTGGCTGCCGGACGGCAGCCGCAATGCGATCCGCGTGCAGCGCCTGAAGAACAAGCTGGGCAACCGCTCGAACGCCTCGTCCGAGGTCGAGTTCTGCGATGCGATCGGCTGGATGGTCGGCCGGGAAGGGCGCGGCATCCCGACCATCCTCGAGATGGGCAGCCATACCCGGCTCGACTGCGTGACCGGGACCGCCGGCATCATGCGCGCCGCGCTGTGCCATGCGCTGCACCACGCGCGCGGGCGCAGCGCCTTCGGGCGCCCCTTGGCCGAACAGCCGCTGATGCAGAACGTGCTGGCCGACCTGGCGCTGGAATCGGAAGCGGCCACCGCCTTCGCGCTGCGCCTGGCGCGCTGCTACGACAAGCAGGACGACCCGATGGAAGTGCTGCTCGGCCGCATCCTGACCCCGGCCGGCAAATACTGGCTGTGCAAGCGCGGCCCGGCCTTCGGCGGCGAGGCGATGGAAGTCATGGGCGGCAACGGCTATGTCGAGGACGGGCCGCTGGCGCGCCTGTACCGCGAGTTCCCGGTCAATTCGATCTGGGAGGGTTCGGGCAACGTGATGTGCCTGGACGTGCTGCGCGCTTTCGGCAAATCGCCCGAGGCGCACACGGCGCTCGCGCAGGAACTGGGCCTGGCCGCGGGACGCGACGCCCGCTACGACGCCTGGTGCGCGCGCCTGCTGGATGAGATCGCAGGCGGGGCAAACCCGGCGGCTGTGTCGGAGTTCGGCGCGCGCCGCCTGGCCGAGCAGCTGGTGGTCGGGGTGCAGGCCGGGCTGCTGCTGCGCCATGCGCCGGCTTATGTGGCGGATGCTTTCGTCGCTTCGCGCATCGCGCGCGAGGTGGGCGGCGCCTTCGGCCGGCTGCCGGATGGGGTCGACGCGCCGGCGATTCTGGCCAGGGCGCTGGAAATTTCTTCAACAACTTGAGGGCAAAAGCGGGACAAACGGGCGCGCGGCTGGGATAATGCTGGTCTTCACGCCAACACTGGCCGCAATTCCTCTTCGAGTCGACAATGAAACAAGATCCGCGTTTTCCCAGTCTTTACATCCTGAATCACCCGCTTATCCAGCACAAGCTGTCGCACATGCGCGACCGCGGCACCTCGACGCGGACCTTCCGCGAGCTGCTCAGGGAGATCACGCTGCTGATGGGCTACGAGATCACGCGCGACCTGCCGCTGACCACCCGCGAAATCGAAACTCCGCTGATGACCATCGACGCACCGGTCATCGCCGGCAAGAAGCTGGCCATCGTACCGATCCTGCGCGCCGGCGTCGGCATGAGCGACGGCCTGCTGGAACTGGTGCCGTCGGCACGCGTCGGCCACATCGGCGTGTTCCGCGATCCCGAGACGCACCAGCCGGTCGAGTATCTGGTGCGCCTGCCGGACACCACCGAGCGCACCTTCATCCTGTGCGACCCGATGGTTGCCACCGGCAACTCCGCGGTCTACGCGGTCGACGTGCTCAAGAAGCGCGGCGTGCCCGACGACCAGATCATCTTCCTGGCCCTGGTCGCGGCGCCGGAAGGCATTGAGGTGTTCCACAAGGCCCACCCGAACGTGAAGGTCTACGTGGCTTCGCTGGACAGCCACCTGAACGACCACGCCTATATCATCCCGGGCCTGGGCGACGCCGGCGACCGCATCTTCGGTACCAAATAAATGCAGACGGGCAGCGCGGCCGACGCCGAATTCTTCGAACGCCTGGCGGTGCTGAACGACAGGTTCGCGGCTGCGCTGCCGCAGACCCTGGGACGCCTGTCGGCTGCGCGCAACGCTTTCGACACGCTGCGGCCCCAGCCGGAACTGATGCAGGAACTGCATGCGGTGCTGCACACGCTGGCCGGTTCCTCGGCCACCTTCGGGTTCCGGATACTGGGCCAGCAGGCGCGCAACATCGAGCAGCGCCTGCGCGTGCTGATGACCTTCGATGCCGTCGCCCCCGGAGAGTGGGACGCCTGGCTGGCCGAGCTGGACGTCTTCGTGGCCTGGGCCCTGCGCGACCCGAAGGCTGCCTATCCTAATGACGAGTCCGCTATCTAGACCTTCGACAAAAACATTGTCTTGAAGTCGTTTGATGTATGACAAACTTGCTAACTTTCGATAATCTATATTCTGCTTACCACCGACGCGAAATAAGCTCTCGTAAAAGTTGGTTTTAGGAATGTTACGAGCGACGGATTTATTTTGCGAAAACCGTGTATCTTTTGGTTTATTCGGTATAATGTGGGATCGTTGGATTCGCGGTTGCAGTGCAGTTAGTCTGTCATTTGTTTCTTGCTTCTTCAAACGATCGTAAACGGGCGCAAGCCCACTTCAACTGAAATAGGAAATAGTAATGGCAACTGGCATCGTTAAATGGTTCAATGACTCCAAGGGCTTCGGCTTCATCACCCCGGACGAAGGCGGCGAAGATCTGTTCGCTCACTTCTCGGCTATCCAATCCCAAGGCTTCAAGTCGCTGCAAGAGAATCAGCGTGTTTCGTTCGACGTGACCTCGGGTCCGAAGGGCAAGCAAGCATCGAACATCCAGCCGCTGTAATCGTCACGATTACTCGCTGAATGTCGGCAAAAAATCCTCGGCATGTCCGGGGATTTTTTTCGCCTATTGGTTTCAAAATCATCAAATTGCTATTTCGCCTTATTTGCAAGTGGCAATGTTCCGCTTCTAAAACGCATCAATTCCCAAGCTGATTACGCCAATAGTCGGGTTGCGAATAGGCGTGACGCAAAAAATCGACGAAAGTGCGGATGCGCAAAGGCAGGTGGCGGCGCTGCGCGAATACCGCATAAATGTCATTGCCTGGCGCCGCATAGGCTTCCAGCACCGGCACCAGCCTGCCTGCCGCAATCTCCGGCCCCACTTCCCACATCGAACGCCAGGCCAGGCCGCGTCCGGCCAGGGCCCAGTCGTGCAGCACGGCGCCGTCGTTGCACACCATATTGCCGCCTACCTTCAAGGTCACGACCCGGCCATCCTCGCGGAAGGTCCAGCCGCGCTGGCTGCCTTCGCTGCTGATCGCCAGGCAATTGTGGCGCGCCAGGTCGTCCAGCGTCTGCGGCGTGCCGTGGCGCTTCAAATAAGCCGGCGCGGCCACTACCACACGCTGGTTGTCGGCCAGCTTGACGCCCACCAGGTTCGAATCCGACAGGCTGGCGATGCGGATCGCCACGTCGACGCCTTCGCCGATCACGTCGACCACGCGGTCGTTCAGGTTGAGGTTGAGCGTGACCTCGCGGTGCTCGGCAAGGTAGGAGGGCACCAGCGGCGCCACGTGCTGGCGCCCGAAGCCGGCCGGCGCCGACACCAGCAGGTGGCCGGTGGCGCGCGCACTGCGCTCGGACACCGCCGATTCCGCCTCTTCCAGCTCGGCCAGGATGCGCTGGCAATCTTCCAGGAAGGCGGCGCCCTCGTCGGTGAGGACCAGCTTGCGCGTGGTCCGCTGCAGCAGCTTGACGCCGAGGCGGCTTTCCAGCGCGTCGAGGCGGCGGCCGATCATGGCCGGTGCGATGCCCTCGGCCCGCGCCGCGGCCGACAGGCTGCCGCGCGCGACGACTTCGACGAAGGTGGAAATCTGACGAAAATGGCCCATCCGTGTTGTCTATCCCTGTACTGAGTCCTCATCTGTGACAAAAACGCACAGATGAATGTATTTTTTGTCTCGTTTATTGACGCTTGAGTGAATATACTTGACGAGATAGCAAACGCCAACCCTAGGAGATATCTCATGAGCATCGCCACCCCAGACGGCATGGAAATCCGCGCCGAGATCAAACCCGGCTACGAACAGATCCTGACGCCCGAGGCACTGGCCCTGGTCGCCAAGCTGAGCCGCGCATTCGAGCCGCGCCGCCAGGAACTGCTGGCCGCCCGCGTCGAGCGCGCCAAGCGCCTGGATGCCGGTGAGCGTCCCGACTTCCTGCCGGAAACCGCCCACATCCGCAACGGCGACTGGAAGATCGCCCCGATTCCGCAGGCGCTGGAATGCCGCCGTGTGGAGATCACCGGTCCGGTCGAGCGCAAGATGGTGATCAACGCGCTGAACTCGGGCGCCGACAGCTACATGACCGACTTCGAGGATTCGAACACCCCGAACTGGGACAACCAGATCACCGGCCAGCTCAACATGCGCGACGCCGTGCGCCGCACGATCTCGCTGGAGCAGAACGGCAAGCAGTACAAGCTGAACGACAAGGTCGCGACCCTGGTCGTGCGTCCGCGCGGCTGGCACCTGGACGAAAAGCACGTGCTGGTGGACGGCAAGCGCGTATCCGGCGGCATCTTCGACTTCGCCCTGTTCATGTTCCACAACGCGAAGGAACAGCTGGCGCGCGGCGCCGGTCCTTACTTCTACCTGCCGAAGATGGAATCCCACCTGGAAGCGCGCCTGTGGAACGACATCTTCAAGATGACCCAGGACGAGCTCGGCCTGCCGCAGGGCACGATCAAGGCCACCGTGCTGATCGAAACCATCCTGGCTGCCTTCGAGATGGACGAGATCCTGTACGAACTGCGCGAGCACAGCGCCGGCCTGAACGCGGGCCGCTGGGATTACATCTTCTCCTGCATCAAGAAATTCAAGCTCGACAAGGAATTCTGCCTGGCCGACCGTCCGAAGGTGACGATGACCGCGCCTTTCATGCGCGCCTACGCGCTGCTGCTGCTGAAGACCTGCCACAAGCGCGGCGCACCGGCCATCGGCGGCATGTCGGCCCTGATCCCGATCAAGAACGATCCGGAGAAGAACGCGGTCGCCATGCAAGGGGTGATCGGCGATAAGTCGCGCGATGCCAACGACGGCTACGACGGCGGCTGGGTTGCCCACCCGGGCCTGGTCGAGCCGGCCATGGCCGAGTTCAAGAAGGTGCTGGGCGACCGGCCGAACCAGTTCGACAAGCAGCGCCCGGACGTCGAAGTGACCGCGGCCCAGCTGCTGGACTTCAAGCCGGAAGCGCCGATCACCGAAGCCGGCCTGCGCTATAACATCAACGTCGGCATCCACTACCTCGGCGCCTGGCTGGCCGGTAATGGCTGCGTGCCGATCCACAACCTGATGGAAGACGCGGCCACCGCCGAGATCAGCCGTTCCCAGGTGTGGCAGTGGATCCGCTCGCCGAAGGGCGTGCTGGAGGATGGCCGCAAGGTCACGGCCGAGATTGTCCGCGCGATGATCCCGGAAGAGCTGGCCAAGGTGAAGGAAGTGGCACCGAACGGGGACAACCCGAGCTATGCGCGCGCGGCCGAGATCTTCGAGCAGATGTCGACGTCGGAAGAGTTTGCCGAGTTCCTGACGCTGCCGCTGTACGAAGAAATCTGAAGCACGCGGGCAGGGAAGCGGACGCGCCGCAAGCGCGTTCTGCGCTATCGTGGCGCTACGTTCATAACGGAGGACCTCCATGAAGAAGACGATGCGCCTTGCTTTCCTGTCCATGCTCCTCGCCGCCGCCGGCAGCGCGACCGCGCAGACCGGCGGCTATAGCGGCCCATCCAACAAGGCGCCGACGGCCAGCTACAGCGGGCAGTCCAACCTGCCCCTGATGAGTGCCAGGGATTTGCTGGCGAACGGCAAGGACGACCAGCTCGTCAAGCTGCGCGGCAAGCTGCTGAGCCACAAGGGCGATGAGGATTACGAGTTTGCCGACCAGTCCGGCAAAATCACCGTCGAAATCGACGCCAAACACTTTCCTGCGGGAGTGACGGTCGACCAGAACACCCTGGTCGAGCTGACCGGCGAGTTCGACAAGGAGCTGGTGGGCGAGTCCACGCTCGAGGTCAAGCAGTTGCGGGTCGTCGGCAAGTAGTCGGTAGGGTGGGCACCCCGTGCCCACGTATGCTGGCGCTGTGCCTACTCGGCGCGTGGGCTCGGTGAGCCCACCCTACGTGTTGCCATAGGCGGGCGGGCCAGGAAAGCGGCCAGCTTGTCCTCGTCGATGGCGCCGCCGTCCAGATGCCACAGCAGGGTATCGATACGGTCGCCGCCCCAGAACAGCTCGCCATCCAGCGCAAAGGTCGGCACGCCGAAGATGCCGGCGGCAATCGCCGCGTCCGTGGCAACTGCCAGTGCCTGCTTCACCTCAGCCGAGGCGGCTCCCGCCACCAAAGCTTGTCCGTCGAAGCCGGCGGCATCGGCCAGCCGCGCCGCCACCTTCGCATCGGCGATGTCCTCGCCGTGCTCCCAGCAAGCCGTCACCAGAGCCAGCGCCAGCCGGCGCCGTTCATCATCGGCGGCCAGCGCCGTGCACATGCGCAGCGCGAGCAGCGGATTGAAGGGATGGCCGGGCGGGCCGGCAAAGGGCAGGCCGCGCCGCGCCGCTTCGCGCATCACGTCGCGGAACAGATAGGTGCGCTTGGCCGGCACCTCGGCCGGGCCCAGGTTGCCGTGCGCCTTCAGCAGGCCGGCGAACAGCACCGGTATCGGGCGCACGCGCAGGCCAGCGGCGTCCAGGCGGTCGAGCGAACGCAGTCCCAGCCAGGCGTAGGGGCTGACCGGGTCGAACCAGAGATCGAGCGTGCGCCGGGCGTCCACCATCAGAACACGTTCTTCCACTCGCGCAGGGCGGCGAACACGTCGACCGGTGACGCCCCGCGCTGCAGGCGTCGGGCCGCCACCAGGCTGTCGGCGATTGCCGGCTCGGTGGTGCGCAGGAATGGGTTGGTCGCCTTTTCGATCGCGATGTTCGAGGGAATGGTCGGCAGGTTGGTGCCGCGCGCCTTGCTGTCGGCCTCGACGCGCAGCTGCAGCGCGCGATTGTCGGGCTCGAGGGCCTGGGCAAAGCGCAGGTTCGACAGCGTGTATTCGTGGGCGCAATAGACCAGGGTATCGTCGGGTAGGGCAGCCAGCTTGGCGAGCGAGGCCGCCATCTGCGCGGGCGTGCCTTCGAACAGGCGGCCGCAGCCGGCGCCGAACAGGGTGTCGCCGCAGAACAGCCAGTGTTCGCCCGCCGTGCCGGCGCTGCCGGCATCGTCGCGCACATAGGCGATGTGGCCCAGCGTGTGGCCGGGCACGTCCAGCACCGACAGTTCGAGTGCCAGGCCGGGCACCTGCACGCGCTCGCCTTCGCCCAGCGGATGCGTCACGGCGGCGATACCGTCGTTGCGCGGACCGTAGACCGGCACGGAGTACTCTGCAAGCAATTGAGGCACGCCACCGATATGGTCAGCATGGTGATGGGTGAGTAGAATGGCGGTGAGGGTCAATCCGTGCGCCCGCAAGGCATCGAGGATGGGTTGCCCGTCGCCCGGGTCGACCGCCGCCGCATGGACGCCGTCGTGGATGAGCCAGAGATAATTGTCCTTGAAGGCGGGCACCGTCAGGACGGTCAGGGCGCCCGATGGTTTGGCGCTGCTCGGCGAATTCGTCATAGTCGTAATAAAAGGGGTGGCATGGACAGCGCGGCATCCGAAAAATCCATTATAGCGCTCGACCGCTGGCTGCAATCGCCGGCCGGCGCCTACGTGCGCGCCTGGGAGCAGGCCTGCCTGGACGAGCTCACCGCCGACATCTTCGGCTTCAACGCCGTGCAGATCGGCGTGCCGATGATCGACGCGCTGGCCGCCAACCGCATGCCGAACAAGTGGCAGGCCGCGACCCGCACCTCGACCGCGGACGAGCTGTCGATTGCCGCCGGCGGCAAGCAGATCGCGGTCGCGCTCGACTTCACGGAACTCCCGTTCGCCTCGCAGAGCCTGGACCTGGTGGTGCTGCCGCACGTGCTGGAGTTCGCGGCCGAGCCGCACCAGGTGCTGCGCGAGGTCGAGCGGGTCTTGATCCCGGAAGGGCAGCTGATCATCTGCGGCTTCAATCCGGCCAGCATGTGGGGCGTACGCCAGGGCATGGGCCGCATCACCAGTAGCGCCTACCTGCCGACGGCGGGGGAGTTCATATCTATGCCCCGCTTGAAAGACTGGTTAAAATTGTTGAATCTCGGCGCCACCCGCAGCCACTTCGGCTGCTATGCGCCGCCTTTCCGCACCTCGCAATGGATCAACCGCTTCGCCTTCGTCGAGGGCGCGGGCCAGCGCTGGTGGCCCTACCTGGGCGCGGTCTACATCGTGCATGCGATCAAGCGCGTCAAGGGCATGAACATCATCGGACCGGCCTGGAACAAGAAGCCGGGCAAGGCGCCGAAGGCGGTGCCGGCAACCAACCGCAACGAACGCAACAACCAGAACTGAGGAATACACAGCAGCATGACGACCAAAGTAGAGATTTTTACCGACGGGGCCTGCAAGGGAAATCCGGGCACCGGAGGCTGGGGCGCGCTGCTCGTGGCCGGCGACCACGAAAAGGAAATCTTCGGCGGCGAGCCGAACACCACCAACAACCGGATGGAGCTGCGCGCCGTGATCGAGGCGCTGGGCGTGCTGAACCGTCCCTGCCACGTCGTGCTGCACACCGACAGCCAGTACGTGCAGAAGGGCATCTCGGAATGGATCCACGGCTGGAAGGCGCGCGGCTGGAAGACCTCGACCAGGGAACCGGTCAAGAACGAAGACCTGTGGAAGGCCCTCGACGCCGCCCAGCAGCAGCACGCGGTCGAATGGCGCTGGGTGCGCGGCCACAATGGCCACCCGGGCAACGAGCGCGCCGACAGCCTGGCCAACATGGGCGCGGCCTCGGTCAAGCGCTGAGCCAAGTGCTACAATAAGCCTTTGATTTTTCAAGCATTCATACCTGAACAAGCGCATGCGCCAGATCGTCCTCGATACCGAAACCACCGGCCTCAACCCACGCACCGGCGACCGCATCGTCGAAGTCGGCTGCGTTGAAATCTTCAACCGCAAGCTGACCGGCAGGAACCTGCATTACTACGTCAACCCCGAGCGCGATTCCGACGAAGCGGCGCTGGCGGTGCACGGCCTGACCACCGAATTCCTCAGCGACAAACCGAAGTTCCATGAAATCGCCGAGGAGTTGCGCGAATTCGTGAAGGATGCGGAGATCATCATCCACAACGCGCCCTTCGACCTGGGCTTCCTGAACCACGAATTTGAACGCATCGGTTTGCCGCCTTTCGTCGACCACTGCGGCGGCGTGATCGACACCCTGGTGCATGCGAAGGAGCTGCACCCGGGCAAGCGCAACTCGCTGGACGCGCTGTGCGACCGCTACGGCATCTCGAACGCCCACCGCAAGCTGCACGGCGCACTGCTGGACTCGGAACTGCTGGCCGACGTCTACCTGGCCATGACGCGCGGCCAGAACATGCTGTCGATGGATGTCGAGATCGAAGAGACGGGCGGCGGCGAGCTGCTGGAAGCCGGTCCGCTGGGCGAGATCATCGTGGTCTCTGCGGCTGCGGACGAGCTGGCCGAACACGATGCCGTGCTGGCCGCACTCGACAAAGGTGTAAAGGGAGAATGTGTTTGGAGAAAATATTCTCCGCAGGGGTGACAAAACGCAAAACTCCCCCTATAATGCTCGTCATTGCAGCGATGCATTCGCAGCAAACGGTAGTAAAAAGGGAGGTTAGCTCAGGGGTAGAGCACTGCATTCACACTGCAGGGGTCGCAAGTTCGAAACTTGCACTTCCCACCAGAATTAAGCGAGAAGGCCAGCAGAGATGCTGGCCTTTT
>NZ_JANUGX010000033.1 GCF_024753245.1 Massilia norwichensis
GCGTTTACAACAGCCTCATCCCGGAAACCCGCGATGAACCTTTTTTTATGCCCTGCACTCTTAGATTCGCTTGCGTAAAAAGTCGATGAAAGCCCGGACCTTTTCCGGGACATGCCGGGTGTCGGGATAAACCGCATAAATGCCCTGTTGCGGAAATTCGAACTCAGGTAATACATGGCACAGTTTTCCGCTTTTTACCGCTGAGTTCACGAGCCATTCCGGAAGCAGCGCGACGCCGCCTCCTTCCAATGCGAACGCCATCAGTGCGGAAGCGCTGTCGGAAGTGAACATTGCCGACTTCGCTATTTCAAGCGCATACGGCACCTGTCCCGGCCCGCTGAGATGCCAGCGAAAGGGATTGTTCAGACGAGTGTGAATTCCCCAGTCGGCCTGTTCCAGCATCTGCGGCGACCTTATCGGATTGTCTTCGAGCCAGCCTGGCGATGCCACCAGCAGTATCCGAAACCGCGCCAATAGCGCGGCACGGTGAGAGGAATCCGCCAGGCTGCCCAGGCGAACCGCCAGATCGAAGCGTTCCGAAATGAGGTCTTCATGCTGCGATGACGAGACGTGGCGGACTTTCAGCGCGGGATGGAGGCGTCTGAATGCCGCCAACGCGGGAACGATCACACGAGCGCCATATTCCGAGGTGCTGGTTATATGCAGCTCTCCCGACAGTCCCCGATGTTCGCAGCGAACATCGTCCACGATCGCTTCCGCTTCTTTCAGGAGCCGTACGCTGCGCCGGTAAAAGCTTTCCCCGGCTTCCGTCAGCGTCAGGCGACGCGTGGTACGTAAAAGCAGCGCCACGCCAAGCTCGGCTTCGAGCTGACGGACATTAAAGCTGACGACTGCTTTCGTCTGGCCCAATGCCCCTGCCGCGGCCGTGAAACTTTTCGCGTCCACAACCGCGACGAACGCGGCAACCCGCTGCAAGTTCAGCAAAGCTTCCCCACCATTTGTCAAAATTATTTTGACAGTATATCAAGCCATCGCCTGTTTATTCGAACGGCCGGCGGGCATACATTACGTCTCCTGCAATCCGGAGAAACCTGATGTCCTATCGCCGCAAGGTGGCCGCTGTCTATCTGCTTGGCTTTTTTATCGACTTGATCAATATGTTCATCGCTGGGGTCGCTTATCCGGCAATTGGCGAAAGCCTGCATGCCTCCGTGGCCGAGTTGGCATGGGTAAGCAATAGCTACATCATGGGCCTGACCCTGGTGATTCCGCTCAGCGCATGGTTGACGCAACGCGCAGGTGCGCGCCGCGTCATCCTGCTTTCCCTCTCGCTGTTTACATTCGCTACCGCTGCATGCGGTCTGGCGAATTCGCTTGGATCGCTCATTTTCTGGCGGCTGGTCCAGGGCGCCGGCGGCGGCTTGCTCATACCGGTGGGTCAGGCGCTCGCCTGGCAGCTCTATCAAAAGCATGAACGGGCCAGACTCTCATCGGCCGTGATGCTGGTCGGCCTGATTGCGCCCGCGTCCTCGCCCGTCATTGGTGGATTGTTGATCCAGGCGCTCGGATGGCGCTGGACATTCTTTGCGAGCCTCCCGGCCGCCGCGATCACGCTGGGACTCGCTTTCCGTTGGCTCCAGGCCGATAAAGCGGACGCCAAAGCAAAACCGCTCGACCATATGGGACTTCTGCTTGGATGCAGCGCGCTGGCGCTTGCCCTGGTCGGCATGGCAAAGCTGGGAGAAGGCGGAAACGAAACGCTCGCTGGCGCATGTCTCGTCACATCCCTTGTTCTCCTGGCCCTTTTCATACGACATTGCAAGCTGCATCCTTTTCCCCTTGTCGACATAAGGCTGTCCAGGGATCCGCTGATGCGTTTTTCCATGCTGGTGTATCAATGCGTACCGGGTATGTTCACCGGCATCAGCTTGATCGGCATGCTTTATCTGCAGGACTTGCTATCGATGTCGCCGACGGCCGCGGGGAGCCTGATGCTGCCCTGGACTTGCGGTTCTTTCCTCGCCATCTGGTTCGGCGGAAGAAGCTTTGGCCGGCTTGGCCCCCGCCCTTTGATCATTGCCGGATGTCTTATACAAGCATCCGGAATCATGCTGCTGACACTGGTCGGCCAGGGCGATGCACACGCCCGCCTGATGGCCGCATTCGCGCTGATGGGAACCGGCGGCAGCCTTTGCAGCAGCACCGCGCAAAGCACCACCTTCCTTAACGTAAAAAATGCTTCATTACAGGACGCTACCGCTGTTTGGAACATCAACCGCCAACTCAGCTTCTGTTTTGGCGTGGCGCTGCTCGGCATGCTGCTCAATCAGTTTTCCAGGCATGCGATGCTGCTGCAGGCTTATCACTGGACTTTTTATTGCGCAGCTGCCGTTACCCTGGTGCCTATCGTGGCCAGCATATTTATCAGAAACAGCTCAGTGAAACTGGGTCTCGCCTTTGAACAGGAAAAAGGATGAACATTTATTTCAAGGAAGTGTTGAACGCGCACACGGCAATCGAGAACTGGCTCGGCAAAGGCACAGGCGCCCTGCAAGACGTTTTAGGCCGGTTCAGCCCTCGCTTTTCGATGATTACGCCCACAGGAAACTGCCTCGACCATGAGGCGCTGAGCCGGCTGTTCACAGCACAGCGGCATGGCAGGCCGGGCCTCGTTATCCATATCGACAGCATGATCCTGCTCGAAGAATGGCCTCACGGCGCACTGGTCAAATACCGTGAACACCAGCATTCATCGCAGACCGGGACAACCGTGCGGTGGTCGACCGTTGCGTTCGTCATGGAGAATGGCGGGCCGCTATGGCGTCATCTGCATGAAACCTGGGCATGCAGTTGAAACTGCTGAGTTTCTGCTGGGGCGTAACACGCCGCTATCGGCAATACTGATGGGTATTGCCGATTTATCGGTTTATCTTCTGAATCGCTAAACGCTCAGAAGGTTTCCCACTCGTCGCCGGCCGGCATCTTCTCCACCCTGGTGCTGGCGCTGCGGACCGGCTGCGCGGCCCGCACCGGCGCTACTGCGCGCGAGGCGCTGACTTGACGCGCTTGCGCCAGGGCAGCCGCCGTACGGCCCTCATCGCCGGTACGGAAAGTGCCCACCAGCGCGGCCAGCCCGGCCGCCTGGTCCTGCATCGACTCGGCGGCCGCTGCCGCCTCTTCGACCAGCGCCGCATTTTGCTGGGTCACCTGGTCCATCTGGGTGACGGCCTCGTTGATTTGCTCGATGCCGGCGTGCTGCTCGTCGCTGGCGGCGGCGATTTCGCTGACGATGTCGGACACACGCTTGACACTGCCGACCACTTCTTCCATCGTCCTGCCGGCCTGGTCCACCAGGCGTGAGCCGGTGTCGACCTTCTCGACCGAGTCGCCGATCAGCGCCTTGATCTCCCTGGCAGCGGTGGCCGAACGCTGGGCCAGGCTGCGCACCTCGCCGGCGACGACCGCGAAACCGCGGCCCTGCTCGCCCGCACGGGCCGCCTCGACGGCAGCATTCAGCGCCAGGATATTGGTCTGGAAGGCGATGCCGTCGATGACGCCGATGATGTCGGCAATCTTCTTCGACGAAGCGTCGATCGCGGCCATGGTGTCGACCACCTGGGCCACGACCTCGCCGCCGCGCATGGCGGTCTCGGAGGCGGTCGCCGCCAGCTGGTTGGCCTGGCGCGCGTTGTCGGCATTCTGCTTCACGGTCGAGGTCAGCTCTTCCATCGACGAGGCGGTTTCTTCCAGCGAGCTGGCCTGCTCCTCGGTGCGCGTGGACAAGTCCTGGTTGCCGGCGTTGATCTCGCTGGAGGCGGTGGCGATGGTGTCGGTGCCGGCGCGCACGCGGGTCACGATGTCCAGCAGCGCGGCGTTCATGTCCTTGAGCGCCCCGACCAGCTGGCCGGTCTCATCCTTCGAGCGGACTTCGACCCGGGCCGTGAGATCGCCTTTGGCGACACGCTGTGCAAGCTTGACCGCATACCTGAGAGGATCGGTAATGTTACGCGCCAGCCAGATCGCAACCCCCAGCGCCAGCAGCACGGCAACGATGCCGCCAATGACCAGGGTACGTGCCATGGTCGTGCCCAGCGTTGCTACGGCCTGGGCGCGCTCGCCCATCAGGCTCGATTCCTCGGCCTTGATCTCGGCCACCAGTTTGCGCATGGCATCCATTCCCCGCTTGCCCTTGCCTGCCTGTACGGCAGCGACGACAGCCCCCATGTCGCTGTCCTGGGTGTTGCGGCGCAGTGCGATCACCGGCTCGATCGCGGTGTCCATCCATTTCTGCTGCTCCTCGGCCACGCGTTGCAGCCGGGCTTGCTGGCGCGGATTGTCGGCAGTCAGCTTGCGTGCCGACGCCAGGTGCTGGCGAAAGCCTTCCTTGCCAGCCAGATAGGGTTCCAGCGACGGTTCCTTGCCGGTCAAAGCAAAGCCGCGCTCGCCTGTTTCGATGTCGCCCAGACTCATCAGGATACCGTCGACTTCGCCCAGCACCTGGTAGGTGTGAATGTTCATGTCGTTCGCCGTGCCCAGGCGCGTGAAGTTGGCGTAGGCCAGGCTTACCAGCACGATGAGAAGCGCCACGACGACGCCAAAGCCCAGGTATAGGCGATTAGCAATTTTCAGATCAGAAAGTTTCATGATGAATGTGCGAGGGGAAATATGCGTCGATGCGAACTGCATCCGGGGTGAAATTGCTACCTGGAAATATACACGACATTGTTTCGAAACTTTACATTTCTTGCTCTTCTCACCATGCCGACTGTGGCCTCCATGGCACACAGGGGCGAAAAAAAACCGCGAACCAAAGGTCCGCGGTTTTTGTCAGGCAGGAAGCCCTCGATGCCGTTATTTTGCCGTGCTGGCTGCGCGCTTGGCAGCCGGCTTCTTCGCCGCCACGGTCTTGGTCGCGCTCTTGGCAGCGGTTTTGGTGGCCGCCGTCTTGGTGGCGGTCCTGGCGGCAGCCTTGGCCGGCGCCTTGCGGGCCGTGGTCTTGGCAGCAACTGCGACGTCGCCCTCGCCTTCATCGGCAGTTGCGGCAGCCTTGCCCTTGGCGGCAGCGCCCGGCTTGGCCTTGCGCTCCTCGAACTCGAAGCTGATCTTGCCATCCTTGCCGCGCACGAGGAAAGCCTTGAAGGCACGACGCGTACGTTGCGACACGAAGCCCGGCAGCAGATCGGTCTTGCCGTCGTTCAGCAGCTTGGCCATCTGCTCGGGCAGGATTTCCTGCTGCAGGATGATGCGGCTGCTGCGGAAGTCGCAGGTCTTGGGCTTGGCCACGCTGTTTTCGCACACATAGGCCAGGGGCATCTCGTAGACGCCGCCGAAACATTTCGGGCAGGGGCCGAGCGCGGTCTGGCCGGTGAAGTCGACGCCTTCGCCGTCCTCGCCCTCGTCCTTGTCCTGGCCGAAGTCGAATTCCAGCTTGTAGTTGTGGATGTCCTCGTCGCGCACGATGCGCAGCACCGCCGCGAACGGACGGCCCATCTTCGAGCGGAAGCCCTGCAGCGGGCCGATGGTGCGGTTCTGCAGCAGTTCTTCGACTTCCTCGATCTCGAACTGGCGGCCGCCCGGCACCTTGCTCATCGAGAAATCGCACTTGGTGCAGGCGAAGCGGCGGTAGTTTTCCTTGACCACGCCGGCGCAGTTCGGGCACGGCGTCTTCAGGGTCGCGTACTCGCCCGGGATCGTGTCGTTGTCGTATTCCTTGGCACGCTTGACGATGATCTGGGTCATCTGGGCGATCTCGCGCATGAATTCCTCGCGCGAGATCTGGCCCTTTTCCATCTGCGACAGCTTGTATTCCCACTCGCCGGTCAGTTCCGGCGCCGTCAGTTCGTTCACGCCCAGGCCGCGCAGCAGCGTCATCAACTGGAAGGCCTTGGCGGTCGGGATCAGCTCGCGGCCTTCGCGCAGCAGGTATTTCTCGGTCAGCAAGCCTTCGATGATGGCGGCGCGGGTCGCCGGCGTGCCCAGACCCTTGCCGGCCATGGCGTCGCGGAGTTCGTCGGAGTCGACCAGCTTGCCGGCGCCTTCCATGGCCGACAGCAGCGTCGCTTCGTTGTAGCGTGCCGGCGGCTTGGTGACCAGGCCGTTCGGCGTGACCTTGTCGGCCAGGACCTTTTCGCCCTTGGCGACCGGGACCAGGCTGGCGCCGTCCTTGTCGTCGCCGGTGGTGTCCTTGCCGTACACGGCCAGCCAACCCGGGTTGGTCATGACCTTGCCTTCGGTCTTGAACTGGTGGCCCGAGACTTCGGTGAAGCGGGTCGTGACCAGGAACTCGGCGGCCGGGAAGAACACGGCCATGAAGCGGCGCGTGACCAGGTCGTACAGTTTCTGTTCCGGCTCGGACAGGTTCTTCGGCACCACGCCGGTCGGGATGATCGCGAAGTGGTCCGAGATCTTGCTGTTGTCGAAGATGCGCTTGTTCGGCTTGACCCAGCCTTTATCGAGGATCTGCTTGGCGAACTGGTGGTAGTTCGAGTTCCCCTTCAGCACTTCCAGGGTCTGCTTGACCGTGTTCAGGTAGTCTTCCGGCAGCGCGCGCGAATCGGTACGCGGGTAGGTCAGCACCTTGTGCTTTTCGTACAGCGCCTGGGCCAGGCCCAAGGTGTTCTTGGCCGAGAAGCCGAAGCGGCCGTTGGCTTCGCGCTGCAGCGAGGTCAGGTCGAACAGGGCCGGGGCCATCGAGGTGGTCGGCTTCGATTCCTCGGTGACGATACCCTGCTTGCCTTCGCAGGCGACGACGATGGACTCGGCCGCGGCCTTGCTCCACAGGCGTTCCGGACGCTTTTCCGGATCGTTCTCGTCCTTCTTGAATTTGGTGTCCAGCCAGCGCCCTTCGTAGACGCCGGCGGCGCAGACGAACTCGGCGCGCACTTCCCAGTAGTCGCGCGGCACGAACTTGCGGATTTTTTCTTCGCGCTCGACCACGATCGACAGGGTCGGCGTCTGCACGCGGCCGACGGTGGTCAGGAAGAAGCCGCCCTCCTTCGAGTTGAAGGCGGTCATGGCGCGGGTGCCGTTGATGCCGATCAGCCAGTCGGCTTCGGAGCGGCAGCGTGCGGCATCGGCCAGCGGCATCATCTCTTCGTCGCTGCGCAGATGGGCGAAGCCGTCGCGGATCGCGTTCGGCGTCATCGATTGCAGCCACAGGCGCTTGACCGATTGCTTGGCCTTGGCGTTCTGGGCGATCAGGCGGAAGATCAGTTCACCTTCGCGGCCCGCGTCGCATGCGTTGATCAGGGTGGTGACGTCTTTGCGCTTGATCAGCTTGTTCAGCACCTTGAGGCGCGATTCGGTCTTGGCGATCGGGTTCAGCGCGAAGTACGGCGGGATCATCGGCAGGTGGGTGAAGCTCCACTTGCCGCGCTTGACGTCGTACTCTTCCGGCACCGCGATCTCGAGCAGGTGGCCCACCGCGGACGACAGGACGTATTCGTCGGATTCGAAATACTCATCGTGCTTGGTAAAGCCACCGAGCGCCTTGGCGATGTCGTTCGCCACGGAGGGCTTCTCGGCAATGATGAGGGCTTTGGTCATATGGTTTCTCTATGTGTTCGATAGTCGCGGCTCGCGCATCATACATGACGGCGGCCAGACGGCTCGGGATCGCTGCTCCGCGATGCCCCGTCCGTTGGTAGCTTATTGGTAACAATTGGCGCAGTGCGGCAAATGATAAGCGGGTTGCATCGCACTCCGCAAGTAGACTGTGCCTGCGGTACGCAGAGGCAAAATACGCCTCAGCTTGCTTTATTGCAAGAAAAAACGGGGCCGCAGCCCCGTTTTAGTCATGACATTTGTAAAATCTCAATGCTTAATGCAAGAGGCGCGGTTCCGCATCCTCGTCGTCATCTTCGGCGCCGAACAGGTCGTCGAACATCAGCGCGTCCGGCTCCTTGCCCTGGCTCCACAACAGCATCAGGATGATGATCTTCAGCTTGCCCAGCGTAACCGGCGATTCGTCCAGCGCCAGCGCGCGTTCGATGACGATCTCGCGCTGCGAGGCGGTGAGCAGACCGGCCAGCTCGAGGAACTGGATGAAACCGACGGCGGAAGTGCCGAGGGTATCGAGTTCCTGCGATACATAGAAGCGGGTGCCGCTGGATTCAAGGGCGGGGTTGGTGGTGCCCGCCATTTCGGTGAGGCCATTCAACCAGTCCAGCGCTTCGGTAATCTCGATATCGTCGAAACCGACAGCGGAGAGCTTGCGTGCAAGCGCTTCCGGCTCGGGGCAGGCATCGGGACGGTAGTACGTCTCGTAAAGGTAGACTAGGATGTCGAACATGGTGACGCTACTGTAGCAGCTAAGTTCGCCCCGGCACAAGTGCGTCACAAAGTCAGCTGCCCTCCAGAAACATCAGCGTTGTTTATCGGCCTTATTCGCTTCTCTACTCACTTCGCCACTCTTTGCACCCTGCCACCGGGCCGGCGTTCCAGCATGCCAACAAGCTCGAGTTCGAGCAATTGGCTGCTCAATAAGGCCGGGCTGACGGCGAGCGATGCCAGCAAGATATCGGGTTCCACCGGATCATGGCCGAGGGCCGCCAGCAGGGCTTCGGTGCCGGCCGGGACGCTGCTTCCAGAACGCTGCGCCGGCACCGCCGTCGCCGCCTTGCGCACCAGCGGCGACCAGGCCATCGCCTCCAGCACGTCGGCCGCGGTATCGACCAGCTTGGCCCCCTCGCGGATCAGGATGTGGCAGCCTTTGGCCAGCGACGCATGGATCGAACCGGGAATCGCAAACACGTCCCTGCCCTGCTCGGCCGCCTGGCGCGCGGTGATCAGTGAGCCGGACTGGGCCGCCGCCTCGACCACCAGCACGCCGGCCGCCAGCCCGCTGATGATCCGGTTGCGTTTCGGGAAATTGCCGGACAGCGGAGGCGTGCCGACCGGGTATTCGCTGACGATGCAACCGTCGATGGCGATGCGTTCGCTCAGCGCGCGGTTGCGCGCCGGATAGATGAGGTCGGGGCCGGTGCCGATCACGGCGACCGTCGAGCCCTGCGCCTTCAACGCGCCCTCATGGGCGGCGGCATCGATGCCCAGCGCCAGGCCGGAGACGATGCACAAACCGGCACCAGACAGCGCCTCGGCAAAGGCCAGCGCATTCGTCTTGCCCTGGGTGCTGGCGTTGCGGCTGCCGACCATGGCCAGCATGGGCCTTGCCAGCAATTCCGCGCGCCCTTTTATATAGAGCAGCAATGGCGGATCGGGTATGTTCGCCAGCAACTCGGGATAGCCGGGCTCGCCCAGCGCCAACACCTGGTGGCCCGGCTGTTCGCGCCAGCGCAGCGTGGCCTCGAGCAGGCGTGCCGTCTCGGCGGACGCGGGCGCGCACAGCGCGCGGACCTGGGCCGGGCCGATATGGGCGCCGAGCGCCTCACGGCCGGCGTCAAGGATGGCGTCGACGCTGCCGAAGGCATCCAGCAGCTTGCGCACGGTACGCGGGCCGATGCCGCTGGCGCGCTCCAGGCGCAGCCTGGCCGCCAGTCTGGCATCGCTCAAAAACGCAGCGGCCGCTGAAGTGTCTGCAGCGGCCGCTTGTAGGGGGAAGTCCGTGTGCTGCACGGCGGGATTACTCCGGTGATTTCGCCACGTCGCCGACCTGCACCGGCAACGTCACTTGCATGACCAGTCCATACGAGACATGGCCGAACACCCGGAAAATGAACAGTTCGCCATACTGCTCGTCCGGCATCCGTATCGTCTTCTTGCCGATCCCCAGGAAGCCTTTGGGGCCGCCCGGATCATGGATCTTCTTCCCGAGATGATAGAGCTGCAGGACGGCGCCGACATCGAGTCCGTCAAGTGCGCCACGGTTGACAGTCACGACCTGGTTCTGCGCCGCGTAATTCGATTCGCTGGCGATGGCCATCACGCGGCCGGCGACCGGCGCGATCGGCGCGTGCGGTACATAATTACGCACCGGCATGGGCGGGGCCGGCAACAGGCGGTCGCCGATGCCCATTTCCTGCACCGAGCGGGTCACGACGAAGGTGTGTACGTCGACGCCGGGCCCGGCTTCCTTGACCAGTTTGGCGGCGCCGACATAGGCGGCCTCGTGAGCGATCACCTTGCCGGTGTCGGGGTCGACCAGCTTCTTGCCCGGCCGGAAGACCTGGAAACTGATGGCGCCATGCAAGGCGCCGCGCACGTAGAAGCGGTTCCCTTCGGCCAGGTAGACCTGGGTTTCCGGCGCGGCGGCGATGCGCGGGGCAGCCTCCAGTTCGCGCGGCTCGACCACCAGCGGCTGGGTCAGGAAGGGCTCGATCGCGCTGGCCGGAATCGCGGGGATGGCCTCGCGCTCCAGTTCTTCGGTACGGATCTGGGGCGACAGCTTCGTCACCGGCGGCAGGCCGGCATCCGGGTCCGTGCTGCCCGGCCTGGTAAGCGTCAGGCGGCCGTGCGCGCGGTCGAAATAGATGATCTGGCCCGGGTAGATCCAGTGCGGATTGCGGATCTCGTCGCGGTTCATGCCCCAGACATCGGGCCAGCACCAGGGATGCTCGAGAAACTTGCCGGAAATATCCCACAGCGTATCGCGCTTGACGACGACGTGCTGGTCAGGCGCATTCGGGCGGAAACTGCAGTTGGGGCTGGCGGCAGCCGGTGCGGCCTGCGCAGGGATGGCGAGGACGGCAGCGGCCAGGGCCAGCGCGCGAGTAGAGACCGTGAGCGATCGGGCAGCGCCTGTGCTAAAATTTTTCATCAAAGAGTCCGTAAAGTGCGGCTACGAGCGTACACGGCAAACAATCCCTGACCGCACGCCGGATCACAGGTTGCTGTACTAAAGGGTTGCCGAACTGAATCAAATTCTGCCCACAAATCCATGAACTAGCAAGACAACCGCGTCCTGCTGCAGGCGCGGCGTGTTGCTTTTGTGTCTGTGCGGAAACAATTGTACAGGCTTGAATGGGCACGACCTACCCCCCATCTACGCATCACCACAGAATAAACAGAGCAAACAGAGAACCATGGCCTTACTGAACATCCTCCGCTATCCCGACCCGCGCCTGCACAAAGTCGCCCAACCGGTGACCGAATTCGGCGCGCGCCTGCAAAAACTGGTCGAGGACATGGCCGAGACCATGTACGACGCCCCCGGCGTGGGCCTGGCAGCCACCCAGGTCGACGTGCACGAGCGCGTGATCGTCATCGACGTCACCGAGACCCACGACCAGCTGCTGGTCTTCGTCAATCCGGAGATCACCTGGTCGAGCCCGGAAAAGCAGGTGTATGACGAGGGTTGCCTGTCGGTGCCCGGCATCTACGACGGCGTCGAGCGTCCGGCCCGCGTCAAGGTCAAGGCGGTCGACCAGCACAACAAGCCGTTCGAGATGGAATGCGACGGCCTGCTGGCGGTCTGCATCCAGCACGAGATGGATCACCTGATGGGCAAGGTCTTCGTCGAATACCTGTCGCCGCTCAAGCGCAACCGCATCAAGACCAAGCTCCTGAAAGAAGAGCGCGCCCAGCAGAACAGCGGGCCACGCGCGGCCGGTCGTCGTTGATGGCGGCGCGCATGAAGGTCGTGTTTGCCGGCACGCCGGAGTTTGCCGCTGTCGCCCTGCGCTCGCTGATCGATGCCGGTTTCGCTGTCCCGCTGGTGCTGACCCAGCCGGACCGTCCGGCCGGGCGCGGCATGCAGTTGCAAGCATCAAGCGTGAAACAGGTCGCGCTGGCGCACGGCATCGAGGTGCTCCAGCCCCTCTCTTTACGCATGGATGCCAGGGATCCCCAACGTGCCGAGGAAGCGAAAGCTGCCCACGAGCGCCTGCTGGCCACGGATTACGACGTGATGGTGGTGGCGGCCTACGGCCTGATCCTGCCGCGCTCGACCCTGGACATCAAACCCTGCATCAATATCCACGGTTCGCTGCTGCCGCGCTGGCGCGGCGCCGCACCGATCCACCGCGCGATCGAGTCCGGCGACCAGGAAACCGGCGTGACCATCATGGAGATGGAAGAAGGCCTCGATACCGGCCCGATGCTGCTGATGGAGCGCCTGCCCATCCTGGACACGGACACCACCGGCAGCCTGCACGACAAGCTGGCCGCGATGGGCGGCCGCATGATCGTCGAGGCCCTGCAGCGGATGGCGGACGGCGGCCTGACGGCCGAGCCGCAGCCGGAAGAAGGCGTGACCTATGCCGCCAAGATCAGCAAGGAAGAGGCGAAGCTGGATTTGCGCCGCCCTGCCCTCGAACTGGCGCGCAAGGTGCGGGCCTTCAATCCCTTCCCGGGTGCGCATGCGCAGGCGGGTGGCATCGTCGTGAAATTCTGGAATGCGCAGGCGGTGACTGGCGCGGGCCAGCCCGGCCAGGTCTTGTCCGCCGATGCCCAGGGGGTCGTGGTGGCTTGCGGGGAAGGCGCGCTGCGCCTGACGGAGCTGCAGAAACCGGGCGGCAAGCGCCTGGCGGCTGGGGAATTCCTGAAGGGATTCCCGCTCGACGGACTCTCGTTCGAATAAGCGTCGAACAAAAAACGAAGGGGGCTTGATAGCCCCCTTTTTTTCGCTTGGTGATCCTCGCTTAGTGCTGCTCGCTTAGTGCTGCTCTACCTGAGCACGCACGCGATTCGCTTCCATGTATTCGCGCAGAACCTGGTTGATGCGGGTCTGGTAGCCCGGACCTGCCGACTTGAACCATTCCAGCATGTCGACGTCCAGACGGATGGTCACGATCTGCTTCACGCCGCTCACGGCGTTCTTGTTCACAGTGCTTTCTTCAGTGCGGGCTGCCGGCTGGTCCCACTCAGGCACGTATTCTTTGTTCATTACAATTCTTCCCATTGAGGCGGCGGACGACGGGTCCGCACATTCCGTTCGATTTGGATTAGGTACCGCGCCAGCGGCGGCTCCATGGAATTAATTGTCGTCTGTGTATGTATCCGGGAAATTGCTATTTGCCCTCGTTTTGTATCGCACTGTAACAATCTCGCGTTTGATACAGTGCGTTACAAACGTCTTTACGGTAGATGTTTTTTTACCAGCGTTTTACGCGTGCCTTGACCTGCTTGGCAGCTGCCGCTTGACAGCGGAACAAACTCTGCTAGTAAAGGTATAATCTTAGACCCGCCTCAAAAAAATCCGCCCTGGAAAAACCACGATGACCACCGCTGCCCACGCCTACTCCCCTGCCGACGCCCAGCTGCGCGAGATTCTCGCGCGCCGGATCATGATCCTCGATGGCGCGATGGGCACGATCATCCAGCAGTACAAGCTCGACGAAGCCGCCTACCGCGGCGAGCGTTTCGCCGGCTTTGCCGCCCCCGAAGGCAGTGGAGCACGTGAGCTGTTCGTCAAAGGGAACAACGAGCTGCTGAACCTGACGCAGCCGCAGATCATCCAGGAGATCCACGAGCGCTACCTCGCCGCCGGCGCCGACCTGATCGAGACCAACACCTTCGGCGCCACCAGCATCGCCCAGGACGACTACCACATGGCGCACCTGGTCTACGAGATGAACGTGGAAGCCGCCAAACTGGCGCGCGCCGCCTGCGCCAAGTACTCGACGCCGGACAAGCCGCGTTTCGCCGCGGGCGCCCTGGGCCCGACTCCAAAGACCGCCTCGATTTCGCCAGACGTCAACGACCCGGCAGCGCGCAACGTCACCTTCGACCAGCTGGTCGCTTCTTATTACGAGCAGCTGCGCGGCCTGGTCGACGGCGGCGTCGACCTGCTGCTGGTCGAGACCATCTTCGACACCCTGAACTGCAAGGCCGCGCTGTTCGCGATCGACCAGTACTTCGACGAGCATCCTGAAACGCCGCGCCTGCCGCTGATGATTTCCGGGACCGTCACCGACGCTTCCGGCCGCATCCTGTCGGGCCAGACCGTGCCCGCCTTCTGGAACTCGGTGCGCCATGCGAAGCCGATCACCATCGGCCTGAACTGCGCACTCGGCGCGGCCCTGATGCGCCCGTATGCGCAGGAGCTCTCGAACATCGCCGACACCTATGTCTGCATCTACCCGAACGCCGGCCTGCCCAACCCGATGAGCGACACCGGCTTCGACGAACTGCCGGCCGATACGTCCGCCCTGCTGAAGGAGTTCGCGGAAGCCGGCTTCATCAACGTCGCGGGCGGCTGCTGCGGCACCACGCCGGAACACATCAAGGCGATTGCCGACGCCATGGCCAAGGCCACGCCGCGCGCCGTGCCGGAGGTGTCGGTCGCGCTGCGCCTGTCGGGCCTGGAGCCCTTCACCGTCGACGACAGCTCGCTGTTCGTGAACGTCGGCGAGCGCACCAACGTGACCGGCTCGAAGGCCTTCGCGCGCATGATCCTGAACGAGCAGTTCGACGAGGCCCTGTCCGTGGCGCGCCAGCAGGTCGAGAACGGCGCCCAGGTCATCGACATCAACATGGACGAGGCGATGCTGGATTCGCAGGCGGCCATGACGCGCTTCCTGAACCTGATCGCGTCCGAACCGGACATCTCGCGCGTGCCGATCATGATCGACTCCTCGAAGTGGAGCGTGATCGAGGCCGGTCTGAAGTGCGTGCAGGGCAAGGCCATCGTCAACTCGATCTCGATGAAGGAAGGCGAAGCGGAATTCATCCGCCAGGCCAAGCTGTGCCGCCGCTACGGCGCCGCGGTCATCGTCATGGCCTTCGACGAGCAGGGCCAGGCCGACACCTTCGAGCGCAAGACCGAGATCTGCAGCCGCGCTTATCAAGTGCTGACCGAGCAGGTCGGCTTCCCGCCGGAAGACATCATCTTCGACCCGAACATCTTCGCGATCGCCACCGGCATCGAAGAGCACGACAACTACGCGGTCGACTTCATCAACGCCACGCGCTGGATCCGCGAGAACCTGCCGCACGCGAAGGTGTCGGGCGGCGTGTCGAACGTCTCCTTCTCCTTCCGCGGCAACGACCCGGCGCGCGAAGCCATCCACACCGTGTTCCTGTACCACGCCATCAAGGCCGGCATGACCATGGGCATCGTCAACGCCGGCATGATCGGCGTGTACGACGACCTGTCGCCGGAGCTGCGCGAGCGCGTCGAAGACGTGGTGCTGAACCGCCGCAAGGACGCCACCGAGCGCATGATCGAGTTCGCCGGCACACTGAAGGCCGGCGGCAACAAGCAGGAAGCCAACCTGGAATGGCGCGAGGCCCCGGTCGGCAAGCGCCTGGCGCACGCGCTGGTGCACGGCATCACGCAATGGATCGTCGAGGATACCGAGGAAGCGCGCGCGCAGATCGCTAGCGAAGGCGGCCGCCCGATCCAGGTGATCGAAGGCCCGCTGATGGACGGCATGAACATCGTCGGCGACCTCTTCGGCCAGGGCAAGATGTTCCTGCCGCAGGTGGTCAAATCGGCGCGTGTGATGAAGCAGGCCGTGGCCCACCTGATCCCCTTCATCGAAGCGGAAAAGGCGGAAGAGGAAGCGCGTACCGGCATCGTCGCGAAACCGAAGGGCAAGATGGTGATCGCCACCGTCAAGGGCGACGTGCACGACATCGGCAAGAACATCGTCTCGGTGGTCCTGCAATGTAATAACTTCGAGATCGTCAACATGGGCGTGATGGTGCCCGCCGCCGAAATCCTGGCCAAGGCCAAGGAAGAGAATGCGGACATCATCGGCCTGTCCGGCCTGATCACGCCTTCGCTGGAAGAGATGGCCTACGTGGCGCGCGAAATGCAGCGCGACCCCTGGTTCCGCGAGCGCCAGACCCCGCTCTTGATCGGCGGCGCCACCACCAGCCGCGCCCACACCGCGGTCAAGATCGCGCCGCATTACGACGGTCCGGTGGTGTACGTGCCGGATGCTTCGCGCTCGGTGTCGGTGGGCCAGGCCCTGGTCACCGCGGATACGCGCGACGCCTGGGTGGCCGAACTGGCCGAGGACTACGAGCGCATCCGCGAGCAGCACGCCAACAAGAAGGCGCTGCCGATGGTGAGCCTGGAACAGGCGCGCGCCAACAAGGCCCAGCTGGACTACGCGCCGGTGAAGCCGAAGTTCATCGGCCGCCGCGTCTTCAAGAACGTCGACCTGGCCACGCTGGCACGCTACATCGACTGGGGTCCCTTCTTCCAGACCTGGGACCTGGCCGGTCCCTACCCGGCCATCCTCGGTGACGAGATCGTCGGCGAAGCAGCACGTAAAGTGTTCGAGGAAGGCCAGGCGATGCTGAAGAAGATCGTCGACGGCCGCTGGCTGACGGCCAACGGCGCGGTCGCGCTGCTGCCGGCCAATACCGTCAACGACGACGACATCGAAGTCTACACGGACGAATCGCGCAGCGAAGTCGCCTTCACCTGGTACGGCCTGCGCCAGCAGGGCGTCAAGCCGGTGGTCGACGGCGTGCAGCGGCCGAACCAGTGCCTGTCCGATTTCATCGCGCCGAAATCCTCGGGCATCGCCGACTACATCGGCATGTTCGCGGTGACCGCCGGCCTGGGCGCCGAGAAGATCGAGAAGCGCTTCGAGGCCGAGGGCGACGACTACTCGTCGATCATGGTCAAGGCCCTGGCCGACCGCCTGGCCGAAGCCTTTGCCGAGTACATGCACGAGCGCGTGCGTACCGACCTGTGGGGCTACGAGCCGCTGGAAGACCTGAGCAACGAGCAGTTGATCAAGGAAGCGTATGTGGGCATCCGTCCGGCGCCGGGCTACCCGGCCTGCCCGGAGCATACGGTCAAGGCCGAGCTGTTCAAGACCCTGCAGGCCGAAGAGATCGGCATGGAACTGACCGAATCCTTCGCGATGTACCCGGGCGCGGCGGTGTCGGGTTTCTACTTCTCGCACCCGGAATCGAAGTACTTCGTGGTCGGGAAGATCGGCCAGGATCAGGTGGATGACATGGCGGCGCGGCGTGGCGTCAGCAAAGAGGATCTGGAGCGCTGGCTGGCGCCGAACCTGTGATTCGTCATTCCGGGCATTGCCCGAAATGACTTCCCGCGAAGGCGGGAATCCAGGTTTGTATGCGTTTCGATAAATCACGCAGAACTTGGGTTCCCGCCTTCGCGGGAACGACGGGCTAACTAGGCGCGCTTGAACTTCCACACGGCCAGCAGCCCGAACACCAGCGCAAACCCCAGCTGCACCCCCATCGCCGGCGCCGCCGCCACGGCATCCATGCCGCGCCAGGTAATCGCATCCAGGCCATCGATCGCCCAGCGGGTCGGCACCGCCATGGTCAGCGTCTGCATCCATTGCGGGAACAGGAAAGAAGGCATCCAGGCCCCGCCCAGCATCACCATCACCAGGATGGCGAACATGGCGATCTTGCGCGCCGCTTCCGGGGTCTTGCCGAAGGCGGCAATCACCAGGCCCAGGCTGGCGGTCAGCACGCCGAAGCACAGCGCCATGCCGATAAAGCCCGGCAGGCTGGCGATGTGCACGCCAAAGCCGAACACTCCCACCGCAAACACCACGCATAGCAGCGCAAAAGCGATGATGGCGCCCGAGGCCGCGCGCGCCAATAGCACCTGGGTCAGGCTGACCGGCGCCGCCAGCAGGCGGTTCCAGACGCCGCTGCGGCGCGCCAGCAGGATGCCGATGCCCATGTCGATGCCCATGAACAGGATGAACTGCACGCCCATGCCGGCAAAGGCGTGCGCGTAGGCGTTGTAGCCCTGCTCGGCGATGCCGCTGGAAAGCTGCTGGTCGGCGGTCGTGAAGGGCATGCTCAGCCCCCGCGCCGCGCCGCCCTCGCCCGCCTGGGCATCGGTCTTCTTCGGCAAGGACTGGTATTTCTGCACGCTGGCCAGCAAGTCGCGTAAAACCTTGCTGTCGGGGTCGGTCCTGGCCTGCTCGTCGAGCTGGTGCAGGCTGCGCTCGGTCATCGCCTGCCCCATCTTCCCGCCGAACATCTCCGCGCTCACGACCGACATCACCTGCTGGGTCAGCATGCCTTTCACCATCGCCAGCACGGCCGGCTGCGAAGGGTCGTACAGCAGCGGAATCGACGGCTTCCGGCCGCCGCCGAACAGCGCCGCACCGGCCGCTTCGCCAAAGCCCGCCGGCAGCACGATCGCCACTTTCTGGTCGCCCTTGCGCACCGCTTTTTCGGCCTCGGCCAGCGCCAGCGGCGTGATGTGCAGGTTCGGGTCCGCTTTCAAACCGGCGGCGATGCGGTTGCCGATCTCGCTCGTGTCCTGCTGCACCAGGGCGACGTCGATGGCGCTGGTCTTGGCCGTACCGCCAAACAGAGAACCGAAGAAGGCCGCGATCACGATCGGCAGCGCCAGGCTGATGACGAGCGCGCGGCGGTCGGACAGGAACAGGATCAGATCCTTGCGGATCAGGGCGAAGAAAGCAGTCATTGAAATCTCAGTCGCGCAGGGTGCGTCCGGTCAGGTTCAGGAAGATATCTTCCAGGCTGGTGCGCGCGGTGGCAAAGTGCAGCGGCCGGCAGCCGGCCTGCTGCAGCCAGCCCATCACCGGCAAGGCGTCGGCGGCCTGCGCCAGGCCGATGTCGAGCGCGCCGCCGTCGGCGTTGATGGAGGTGACGCCGCGCTGGCTGCGCAGGCCGTCCAGCAGCGCCGCATGGGCCGGCTCGGCCAGTTCCACGCGCAGCGCGGCCTGGGCCGCCAGGCGGCTGTGCAGCGAAGCCGGGCTCTCGTCGGCCAGCACCTTGCCGTGGTCGATGATGACGATATGGTCGGCCAGGCGCTCGACTTCTTCCATGTAGTGGCTGGTGTAGATCAGGGCCTTGCCCTGGGCCTGCAGCGCTTCCAGGGTATCGAAGATGGCGTTGCGGCTCTGCGGGTCGACGCCGACGGTGGGTTCGTCCAGAATCAGTAGCTGCGGATCGTGCATCAGGGCGGCAGCGATGTTCAGGCGCCGCTTCATGCCGCCCGAGAAGGTCGCCGGCTTGTCGCGTGCGCGGTCGGCCAGGTTCACCTGGCCCAGCACCTTGTCGACGCGTTCCATCAGCAGCTTGCCGCGCAGGCCGTACAGGGCGCCGAACAGCTTCAGGTTTTCCAGCGCCGACAGATCGTCGTACAGCGCCAGGTCCTGCGGCACCACGCCGATCTTGCGCTTGACCGCCGCCGCGCCCGGCGTCACGCGTTCGCCGCCGAGGACGATGTCGCCGCCATCCGGTGCCAGCAGGCCGCACAGCATGCCGACGATGGTCGACTTGCCGGCGCCGTTCGGGCCCAAGAGGCCAAGGGTCTGGCCGGCCAGCACGCGGAAGGAGACGCCGTCGACTGCCCGCCGCGTCCCGTAGTTTTTTACCAGATTGGTAACGCTCAGCAGGACGGACGGCATGCCTGGCCTTTCGCTAGATCGCGTAGCGGACTACGCTGTCGGACCACTGGAACGCGGCCATCTCGAGTTCGACCATGTCGTCGCCCGAAATCGCCAGGCCGCGCAGCGAGGGCAGCACGTCGTCCTGGCTGTCCGGCGCCTCGATGCATTCGGCCAGTTTGAGCAGTTCGCCGAAGAAGCCGGTGCGGCGCAGCAGCGCGTTGACGATGTCGTCGCCGACCGGGATCTGCTCGACGATGTCGGCCATCGGGATGCCGAACAGGACGTCCATCAGCGACATGATGCCGACCGTGAAGGCGATCTCGGACAGGTAGCGCTGGCCCGGACGCAGGCGCTGGGCCAGCAGCTCCATCAGGCGGCCGCGTGTCGTGGCCAGCATCAGCAGCGGGGTCTGGTTGTGGCCGCGCGTGCCCGGCTCGGCGTAGAGCATGATCTGCAGCCAGCGCTGCAACTGGCGCCGGCCCAGCACCAGCAGCGCCTGCGACACCGAATCGATGCGCTGGCGCGCGCCGACCGCCGGCGTGTTCACCAGGCGCAGCAGGTTCATCGCCACCGTCACGTCGCGCTTCACGGCGCGTTCGATGTCGGCGTTGTCGACGTCCGAGGTGACCAGCTTCATCAGCTCCAGCACCGCCGCCTGCGAGGGCGAGAGCTTGCGGCCGCCCAGCACCGAGGGCCGGGCGAAGTAATAGCCCTGGAAGTAGTCGATGCCGAGCGCGAGACAGGCCTGGTATTCGTCGCGGGTCTCGACCTTGTCGGCGACCACGGTTTTATGCATGCCATGCAGGCGCGCCACCAGGGCGGCCAGCGCCGGCTGCGCCGTGTTGCGCAGGTCGAGCTTGACGAAGCGCGCCAGCGGCAGCAACTTCTGCAGCCTCGCCGTGTCCCCGGCACTGCCGCTGCCGATGCCGTCGAGGGCGAACTGGAAGCCGTGGCCGGCCAGTTCGGCGATGCGCGCCAGCACGGCGTCGTCCGGCATCACCGAGGGTGCGAGTTCGAGCACGGTGCGCTCGCGCGGCAGGAAGGCGTAGATGTCGCTGCCCAGCACGTCGGCGTCGACGTTCAGGAAGCAGGTGGCGTCGCCGATCGCCCGCGCCAGGCCGAGCTGGGCGGCATGGGCGATCACGGCAGCGGTGGCATTCAGGCCCGGCGCGGCGGCACCGGCGGCCGTGGTCTGCCCGATATCGGCTTGCCCGACGGGCGCACTGCGAAACAGCAGTTCGTAGCCGAACAGCGCCTGCTGACGGTCCAGCACCGGCTGGCGGCCCAGGTAGAAATCCCGCACCCGCAGGGGATGGTCGGCTTGATCCTGGCTCGGGGTATCGATCATCTCGGACTCGTCGGCAGCTTGTAGACCGGCCTACTTTACCGCATTCCTTGTCCCCAGTGGCTTTTAGGCACTAATTTCCAAGAAAAAACGTGCCAATTCAATCACATCTGTCGCTATTCCGGCTGCGGCAGACCGTCGACGAAGACCTTCAGCTCGCCCGGGGCAAATTCGGTCCAGGTTTCGTTGGTCGTCAGCGGTGTGGTGACGATGATGGCGACGCGGTCGTCCGGTGTGGTGACCTGCGAGAAGTCGACCGACAGGTCTTCGTCGGCGAGGCTGGCCTTGTCGAAGGGGTGTTTGCGGACCACGTAGCACAGCTTGGTCGAGCAATGGGCGAACAGCGCCGTGCCATCCGACAGCATCATGTTGAAGGTGCCGTGGCGGGCGATCACGTGCACCAGGTCGCGGATCGCCGCGCGCAGGGCCGGCATGGCGGGCGGCTGGTCGCCGAAGCGCTCGCGCAGTTGCTGCAGCAGGAAGCAGAAGGCGCGCTCGCTGTCGGTGTTGCCGACCGGGCGGAACGGACCGTCGAGGGTGGGGTTGAAATCCTTGAGATCGCCGTTGTGGGCGAACACCCAGTAACGGCCCCACAGCTCGCGCACGAAGGGATGGCAGTTTTCCAGCGCGACCTGGCCTTGCGTGGCCTTGCGGATATGGGCGATGACGTTCAGCGACTTGATCGGGTACTGCTTGATCAGTTCGGCGATCGGCGAGGCGATGGCGGCCTGGTGGTCGACGAAATGACGTACCCCGGCGCCCTCGAAGAAGGCGATGCCCCAGCCGTCGTGGTGGGTATCGGTGCGGCCGCCGCGGTGGGCGAAGCCGGTAAAACTGAAGACAATGTCAGTCGGGACATTGCAATTCATGGCGAGTAATTGACACATGCGTCAAGCTTACCATGTGCCGGCTGCCGGGCCCCTTCCTGAAAAAAGGCGGGCCCGGAGCGATGCGGGTTTCAATGCAGGACGACCGGCTGGCTCATGAGGGTGTCGTAGGAACCCAGGAACTCGTCGATCTCTTCCATGGTCGGTTCGCTTGCAATCAGGTTGTTCACGTCGCGACGGAACGATTGCGCCAGTTTGCCGCCGATGAAAGCTTCGCGACGGCCGGATTTGTCGACGATCTCGTAGCCGCCGAAGCGCAGGGCTTCGAGGTTGTGATCGACGCCAAATTCGACGACGCTGTACTGCTCGCTGTTATAGATCATGTTCATGATGACTCCTTCACTCGATCAGATTGGCGAAGCTTGGTGCCCGGCGGCGGGCAGCCAATGATGACTTGCGGTCCACTTCAATGCAGAGGTGGGGCTGTCACAACCGATTTCAAGTATCCGGAAACGCTTGAGTCCCTGTAGGCGCCATCCTATGAAGATGCCTTGAGATCAGGTGTCAGCCTTAGCAGCTGATCGTATGGCTCGGCCTGCAGCCACGATCGCAACTGATCAAGGTGCTCGCTGCGGGCGACGACGATGAAAAGATGTTCGGGTCGTTGGCGCAGCATGCGATTCAATGTTACACGCAAAACCAAATTGCCGGTGCAGCACAGGCAGCCGGGGGCAATGCGCGCGCGCAGCACATGCGCAGGTAGGGTGTCCAAAGGGGAATTGCCGGGTGCGAGGCCTTCGAGGATCACGCCGGATTTTGCACTATCATGGTGCAAATTTGACAACTGCAGCTGCGCGAAAACCGCCTGTTCGCGGACACCTGCCGAAGGACCCGTGACCAGCGTAACGGTCACGGGCGAAGGCAAAGTCATTGTGCGGCGTTCTTCTTGCCCAGCTTGCCGGGCTCGACGCCGAGCTGCTTGAGCTTGCGGTACAGGTGGGTACGTTCGAGACCGGTCTTTTCGGCCACTCGGGTCATCGAACCGCCCTCGCGGCCGAGGTGGTGTTCGAAGTACATGCGCTCGAAGGCGTCGCGCGCCTCGCGCAGCGGCAGGTCGAAGGACAGCGTGTAGCCGTGGGCATGCGCTTCGCCGTTGCTGACCGGGCGGGCGATGCCGATCGCGCCGCTCACCGGCGGCTGGGCCGCGTACATCGGCGCGCTGGGCACGCTCGGCTCCGGCACCGGCGCACTGGCCACCGCCGGGCGCGGCGCGATGGCCGGCGCGCGCGCCACTTCCTGGGCACGGGTCAGGCCCTGCTGCACCGCCTTGAGCAGCTTCTGCAGGGCGATCGGCTTTTCGAGGAAATTCAAAGCGCCGATCCGCGTTGCCTCGACCGCGGTATCGATCGTCGCATGCCCCGACATCATGATGACCGGCATGGTGAGCAAGCCATCGCGCTGCCACTCCTTCAGCAGCGTGACGCCGTCGGTGTCGGGCATCCAGATGTCGAGCAGGACCAGGTCGGGCGCGCCCTGCTGGCGTGCGTTCCTGGCCTGCTGGGCATTTTCTGCCAGCTGCACCACGTGACCCTCGTCGCCGAGGATCTCCGAGAGCAGCTCGCGAATTCCCATTTCATCGTCAACTACGAGTATGTTCGCCATCTTGTCTTGCCTTCCTGTCTGACCCTGTCTGACCTTGTCTCGACCTTCACAGCCCAGATTCTATGCGCGAATCACCCTTCCGCCAAATTCGCGGCCAAGTTCGCCTCAGGAGCTAACTTTAACAGCAAAATCGATACCGAAGCGCCAGATCCATCCGCGCGGTTGGCGAGGTCGATCCGGCCGCCGTGTTCGTCGATGATCTTCTTGACCATCGGCAGGCCGAGACCGGTACCGCGGGCCTTCGAGGTCACATACGGCTCGAAGGCGCGCGACAGGATGCGCGGAGCGAAGCCGGGGCCGTTGTCGACGATCGCCAGGCGCACCGCGGTGCCGGCGGCGCCGTCCGCGCCTTCGTAGTGGATCGCCTCGGTCAGCACGTCGATGCGCGGCGCGGCGCCGTCCGGCGGCGGGGCGTCGGCTAGCGCATCCTGGGCGTTGGCCAGCAGGTTGTGGATCACCTGGCGCAGCTGGGTGGCGTCGCCCATCACGCGCGGCAGGCGCGGCGCCAATGCGGCGTGGATGACGTCGGAGCCGTCGCCGGACAGGTAGAGGTGCAGGATCTGCGAGATCAGGTCGTTGAGGTCGAGCGGGTGCAGCACCGCCGGCGGCGCCTTGGCGTAGTCGCGGAAGTCGTCGACCATGCGCTTCATGGCGTCGACCTGCATCACGATGGTGTCGGTGCCCTTCTTCAGCAGCTCCGCGCCCTGTGGATCGAGACGGTCGGCCAGCTTCATCTGCATGCGCTCGGCCGACAGCTGGATCGGCGTCAGCGGGTTCTTGATCTCGTGCGCCAGGCGCCGCGCCACCTCGCCCCAGGCCACCGAGCGCTGGGCCGAGATCACGTCGGAGATGTCGTCGAACACCACGATGAAGCCGTTGCCCGCCCCCACCGGCAGGCGCGAGCCGCGCGCCAGCAGGGTCAGGTCGTGGTCGTCGCTGGAGCCCGGACGGCGCGGCACCTCGATCTGCTGCTGCCAGTGGGCGCGCAGGTCGCCGTGGCGGCGGCCGTGGCGCGCCGCCGAGTGCGCGCTCTGGGCCGCGCTCTGCGCCGAGAAGGCGCGCGTGACCGCGCTGGCGAAGGCTTCCAGGCCCTCGATCGCATCCAGCGGCCGGCCCGCCAACGCATGCGCGTCGACCTGCAGGATGCGGTGCACGGCATCGTTCGAGTTCACCACCACGCCGTCGGCATCCATCACGACCACGCCCGCCGACATGTTCGCCAGCACCGATTCGAGGTGGGCCTTGGCGCTTTCCAGCGCGGCGCGGTTGCGCTCGACGGCGGAGCGGGCCTCGAACAGCTGGCCGGTCATGGCGTTGAAGGACTGGGTCAGCGTACCGAGTTCGTCCTTGGTCTCGACGATCGGGCGCGGCGACAGGTCGCCCTCGGCCACCGCGCGCGTGCCTTCGGCCAGCACCAGCAGCGGCTGCGCCAGGTTGCCGGCGATGAGGAAGGCGCTGCCGATGGCCGAGAAGATCGCCAGCAGCAGGGTCAGCGTCAGGGTGCCGATGTACATCTTGCGCAGGCCGGTGCGCGAGAAGGCACGGCTCTGGTAGGTGCTGTAGGCGTCCTGCAGCACCTGGGCATTCGAGGCCACGTTGATCGGCACCGACTGCATCAGCTGCAGGTAGCGCGGCGCCGTGCCGGGCGGTTCGGGCACGGTCACCACTGCGCGCAGGCGCAGGCCGGTGGCCATGTCCAGGCCGCTGGGCGCGCCGTTGCCCTGGAAGTCGCGGAACTCGCGCTCGGCGCTGCCTTCGGATTGCGCGTAGCCGCCCGGCAGCGAGGCGCGCTTGAGCATCTGCGCGGTCGGCAGATCGGGGGTCAGGTCGACCTGCGGATCTTCGGCGGCCGAGGCCAGCACCTGGCCTTCGGCCGACAGCAGCAGCGCGCTCTGCATGCCGGTTTCGCCGCCGACCACGCGGGTCAGGATCGCGCGCGCGCTGGCGGCGTCCTGGCCGGCCAGGGTCGCGGCCGCGGTACTGGCGGTCACGACCAGCTGCGACTTCGATTCGTCCAGCGCCGCCTGCCCCAGGTTCAGGCCGGACGCCAGCGCGGCCTCGATCTTGACGTCGAACCAGGAATCGATCGAGTGCGACACGAAGCGCACCGAGACCATGAAGATCACCAGGCCGGGCAGGATGCCGATGCCGGCGAACAGCAGCATCAGGCGCGTCATCAGGCGCGAACCGAACTTGCCGGCCTTGTAGCGTGCGTACAGGCGCGTCAGGGCCACGATCACGAGGATCAGCAGCGCGCCGGCGACCGCGGTGTTCAGCCCCAGCAGCCAGGAATAGTTACGGGTCAGGAAGCCCGAGTTGTCGGAGGCGGAGGCGAGCAGGAACAGCAGGATCGAGCCGATCGCGCTGCCGATCACGAGTGCGTAGCGCAGGACCTGGGTCACGGCTTACTCCGCCCGGTAGGTGAAGGTCTTCTTGTGCGAAGCCAGGCGCAGGTCGGAATTGTTGAAGGCGTCCACCTGGAGCGGCTTCTGCAGGTAATCGCGGTCCATGAACATGCGTAGCGTGACGTTGTAGGTTTCGCCCGGTTTGAGCTCGCCTTTCGGGGCGATCAGCCAGCGGTTGGGCCGCCGGATCAGGAACAGCGCTTCGTCGAGCGTCGGATAGCTTTGCTGGATGCTGCCGACCACCAGCACGGTGTACTGGCGCGTCAGCAGATCATAATGCAGGCGCACGGTGCGGCGCTTGGAGACGGCCTTGTCGTCGTACCACCACCAGCGCGGCCGCGTCAGTTCGATCTCGGTGGTGAAGTACAGCGGCACGCCGTGCATCACGGCCTGCTCGAGGCCGGGCGTGAGGTCGAAGGAATAGGTGGCGTTCAGGCGGTAGCCGTCATCGGATGCTTCGATGCCGGCACGGGTGATCTCGATCCCCTCGGCCGCATGCGCGGTGGCGCATGCGAAAACCAGCAGCAGCTGGCAAACGAGCAGGCGGAAAAATCGAGCAGTCACTAGGGCCAGAACCTTAAAAAAGCGTGTAATCGGGAAGTCTCACGCCCCGGCCTTCTGGAACAGGGCATAGAACAGACCATCATGATCCTGCCCGGCACCGCTCGTTGGAAGAAGCTGGCCCGGCGCATCGAGTCGGACCGCGCCATGGCGCGCCGCGAAGGCGGCGGCCTGCGCTTCCGATTCCTGCGGCCAGAGCGAACATGTCACGAACAGCAATTTACCATCGGGCCGCAGCATCTGCCAAAGGTTGTCGAGTATTTTGGTGGAAAGTGTTGCAAGTTGGTGGGTATCGCTCTTGCGACGCAACCAACGGATGTCCGGATGGCGGCGCACGATGCCCGAGGCCGTGCACGGCACGTCGGCCAGGATGCGGTCGTATTGCACGCCGTCCCACCAGTCCGCGTTCTCGGCGGCGCCGGTCTTGACGGTGGCCTGCAGGCCCAGGCGCTGCAGGTTCTGGTCGACCCGCGCCAGGCGGCGGCCGTCCACATCGAGCGCGGTCAGGGCCACGTCGGCGGTCTCGAGGATGTGGCCGCTCTTGCCGCCGGGGGCCGCGCAGGCATCCAGCACGCGCATGCCGTCACGCAGGTCGAGCAGCGGCGCGGCCAGCTGGGCGCCGGCATCCTGGACCGACACCAGGCCCTGCTCGAAGCCCGGGATCTGGGCCACGTTCATGGCCTGGGCCAGACGCAGCGCGGACGGGCCGACGCGGCTCGCTTCGATGCCGCTTGCCGCCAGCGTCCGCAGGTAATCGTCGACGCTGGTCTTGCGCAGGTTGACGCGCAAGGTCAGCGGCGGCTGGCGGTTGCCGGCCAGGAGGATGTCCTGCCACTGCTGCGGATAGGCGCCCTGCACCGCATCGATCCACCACTGCGGGTAGTTCCAGCGCGCCGGCGGCTTCGACATCACGATGGCGCGCAGGCTGTCGCGCTCGCGCAGGAAGCGGCGCAGCACCGCGTTCACCATCGCCTTGGCATGGGCGAAATCCGGATGCGCGCCCGCCGCGCCGACCGCCTGGTCGACCACGGTGAAGGCTTCGTAGGGTGCCTGGCTGCCCTCCGGCGGATCGAGCAGCGCCAGCGCCGCGCACAGCAGGCCGGCCAGCATCGCCGGTTCCGGCGCCTTGCTCGTCATCAGGTCCAGCAGGGCTTCGCTGCGGCCCAGCTGGCGCATGCTGCGGTAGGCGATGTCCTGCATCGCGCCGCGCGCCTGCGGCGTGGCGTCGTAGGCCTGGAACACCTCGCCCAGCGCCTGCGGCAGCGCCGTGCCGGTGCGCACGCGGGCCAGGCTGCTGGCCGCGCCGAGCAGCGCGAAAGCCAGCGAATCGCCCTTCAGCGCCGGCCGGAAATCGAGCTGGGCCGGCACTTTCACCTCGTGGCTCTGGCGCAGGCGCGGCGCCTCGTCGATGCTCGATGGGGCTTTCGCCTGTGGGATCGGGGCCGGTGCCTTGGCCGGGGCTGGAGCCGGGCGCTTCTGCGGCGCGGGGCCGCGCGGCTGGTCGGTGCGGGGGCCGGCGCTCTTGCCCGGTCCTCCCTTGGCCTGGGGCCTTGCGGGCCCGGCGGGTTTGGCCTTGGCCTTGGGTTTCAGGGTGAGCGTCGGGCGCTTTTCAGTCATGGCGAATCGGACAATGCATAAAGACGCACATTGTAGCGGTTAAGCGTTGCGCAGGCTTAAACGAAGCTTTGGAGCAACAGCCAGAACGTATTCCGCGTTGCGTCAAACCAGTATAATGAAGGGTCCCCCAGATTTATTTCATTTTCGACCACAGCCCATGCTCGCCCAACAAAAACAAGAAATCGTTGCCCTGTTCCAGGCCGCCCTGGCCCCGATCGTCGAAGGCAGCGGTTTGACCCCGAATATTGCCCTCGAGCGCCCGCGCGACCCGACCCACGGCGACATCGCCTGCAACATCGCGATGCAGCTGGCCAAGCCGCTCAAGATGAATCCGCGCGAGCTGGCCACCCGCCTGCTCGCCGCCCTGCAGGCCGATCCGAAGGCGCAAGGCCTGATCGCCTCGGCCGAGATCGCGGGTCCGGGCTTCATCAACCTGCGCGTGGCCGACGCCGCCAAGCAGTCGGTGGTGCGCACCGTGCTGCAGCAGGGTGAAGCCTTCGGCCGCGGCGATGCCGGCGCCGGCCACCACGTGATCATCGAATTCGTCTCGGCCAACCCGACCGGCCCGCTGCACGTCGGCCACGGCCGCCAGGCCGCGCTGGGCGATTCGATGTCCGCGCTGTTCGAATCGCAGGGCCACAAGGTCACCCGCGAGTTCTACTACAACGATGCCGGCGTACAGATCGCCACCCTGGCGAACTCGGTGCAGGCACGCGCCCGCGGCTTCAAGCCGGGCGACGCCGAATGGCCGGAATCGGCCTACAACGGCGACTACATCCAGGACATCGCCGACGACTTCCTGGCCAAAAAGACCGTCGCCGCCAGCGACGGCCAGCCGGCCACCGCCTCCGGCGACGTCGACGACATCGAATCGATCCGCCGCTTCGCCGTCACCTACCTGCGCAACGAGCAGGACCAGGACCTGCAAGCCTTCGGCGTCAAGTTCGACAACTACTACCTCGAATCCTCGCTGTACAGCGACGGCAAGGTGGAAGCCGCCGTGCAGGCGCTGGTCGATGCCGGGGTCACCTACGAGCAGGACGGCGCCCTGTGGCTGAAGACCACCGACTACGGCGACGACAAGGACCGCGTGATGCGCAAGTCCGACGGTACCTACACCTATTTCGTGCCGGACGTCGCTTACCACATCCAGAAATTCCGCCGCGGCTTCGACCAGGCCATCAACGTCCAGGGCAGCGACCACCACGGCACCATCGCGCGCGTGCGCGCCGGCCTGCAGGCAGTAAATATTGGTATCCCGCGCGGTTATCCTGATTATGTGCTGCACAAGATGGTCACCGTCATGAAGAACGGCGAAGAGGTCAAGATCTCCAAGCGCGCCGGCTCCTACGTGACCGTGCGCGACCTGATCGAATGGTCGGGCAACGGCGACGTCACCCGCGGCCGCGATGCCGTGCGCTTCTTCCTCATCTCGCGCAAGGCCGACACCGAATTCGTGTTCGACGTCGACGTCGCCCTGGCCACCAACGACGAGAACCCGGTGTATTACGTGCAGTACGCCCACGCGCGTATCTGCTCGGCGCTGGCCAACTGGGGCGGCGACGTCGCCAGCCTGACGAACGCCGACCTGTCGCCGCTGACCCAGCCGCACGAGCAGTCGCTGCTGGCCAAGCTGGCCGCGTATCCGGAGATGCTGCAGCGCGCCCAGCAGGAACTCGGCCCGCACCAGGTCGCGTTCTACCTGCGCGAACTGGCCGGCGAACTGCACAGCTACTACTTCGCGCACAAGTGGCTGCTCGACGACGACGAAGCGCTGAAACTGGCACGCCTGGCCCTGGCCGTGGCTGTCCGCCAGGTGCTGCGCAACGGCCTGGCGCTGATCGGCGTCTCGGCCCCGGAAAAGATGTAATCAACGTTCACCTCAACAAGCAATGACCGCCTTCCGTTCCAGCACCAACCGCGCTTGTGCCCGCCAGCGCGGCAGCACGCTCACCGGCCTGATCATCGGCCTGATCGTCGGCCTCGGCATCGCCGTCGCCGTGGCCCTGACGATCACCAAGGGCGCTTCGCCGTTCACGGAGAAGATCGCCAAGTCCGGCCGTCCGGCCGACCCAGCCCCGGGCCAGGCCATGGACCCGAACAAGCCGATGTACAGCAGCCGCGAGGCGGTGCGTGAGGCGAACAAGGAAGTGACCGAGAAGGCGGCGGCGCGCAGCGCCAGGCCGGCCGAGCCGGCCGTCGCGGCGGCCCCGGCGCCGGTGGCACCTGCCGCACCGGCCGCTTCGGCGGACCCGCTGGGCCAGGCGATCGCCAGCATCGAGGCCCGTCAGCCGGGCGCATCGGCGCGCGACAGCCATCCGGTGGCGGCACCGGCCGCCGCACCCGCAGCGGCCGCCCCGGCGGCTGCGGCGGGTACCGGCGAATACGTCTACTTCCTGCAGGCCGGCGCCTTCCGCAACATGCCGGATGCGGAAGCGACCCGCGCCAAGCTGGCCCTGCTCGGCTTCGAAGCGGCGATCAGCGACAGCACCCGCGACAGCGGCGTCCTGCACCACGTGCGCCTCGGCCCGTACAACCAGGTCGAATCGATGAACAAGGCACGCGCCAAGCTGCTCGACAACGGTGTCGACGTCGCCATCGTGCGCAAGCAGCGCTGAGCGTGATGAGCGCCACGCCGCTGCGCGTGTTCATCACCGGCGCGTCCAGCGGCATCGGCGCGGCGCTGGCGCGCGAATACGCGGCCCGCGGCGCGGTCCTCGGCCTGCTGGGCCGGCGCCGCGCAGCGCTCGATGCCCTGATTGCCGCCCTCCCCCATCCGGAACGCCACCGCGCCTATGCGGTCGACGTCACCGACCACGCCGCGCTGGCGCAGGCCGCGCAGGATTTCATCGGCACGCACGGCACCGCCGACGTCGTGCTCGCCTCGGCCGGCATCTCCTACGGCACCCTGACCGAGCGGCTTGACGACCTGCCGCTGTTCGAATCCGTGTTCGCCACCAATCTCACGGCCACCATCGCCACCTTCGCCCCGTTCATCGAGACGATGAAGGCGGCCACAGGCCCGCGCCGGCTGGTGGCGATCGGCAGCATGGCGGGGATTCGCGGGATGAAAGGCGCCGGCGCCTACTGCGCCTCGAAGGCGGCGGTGCACAGCTATGCCGAATCGCTGCGCCTCGAAATGCGCCGCTACGGCATCCGGGTCGTGACCATTGCGCCCGGCTATATCGACACACCCATGACCAGTAATAACCACTTTCCCATGCCTTTCCTGATGCCGGCCGACCGCTTTGCCGCGCAAGCGCTGCGCGCCATCGATGCCGGCGCTTCCTTCCGTGTGATCCCCTGGCAGATGGACGTCGTCGCCCGCCTGCTGCGCCTGCTGCCGAATGGCCTGTTCGACCTGCTGTTCGCGCGTGCGCCGCAGAAGGCCAGAAAGGAGGCCGCATGAATGCGCAGCAGATCATGGCGCTGTCCCGGGCCGGCGTCGCGGTCGAAGTCGTGCCTGAAACCGGCTCGACCAACGTCGACCTCCTGGCCCGTGCATTCACACTGCAGGGGCCAGTCCTGCTGGTGGCCGAACACCAGACCGCCGGCCGCGGCCGCGCCGGGCGCAGCTGGCTGTCGAGCCCCGACCACTCCCTCACCTTCTCGCTGGCCTGGAAGTTCGGCGGCGGCCTGCAGTCGCTGACCGGCCTGCCGCTGGCGATCGGTACCGCGCTGGCCGAGACCCTCGGCCGGCTCGGCCAGCCGGTCCAGCTGAAGTGGCCGAACGATGTCCTGAAGGATGGCGACAAGCTGGCCGGCATCCTGGTCGAAACGGCATCCGCCGCCGACGGCGGGGTCTGGGCCGTGATCGGCATCGGCCTGAACCTGGCCATGCCGGACGAGCTGGAAGCGCAAATCGGCCGCTCGGTGGCCGCCGTGCCCTGGCTGGCACGCATGGAGCGCGACACCCTGCTGGCGGCGATCCTGGACGGTCTGGCAGAAGCGCTGCGCCTGTTCGACCAGGCCGGCTTCGGCGCCTTCAGCGCGCGCTGGAACCTGCTGCACGGCTGGCAGGGCCAGTTGGTCGTCATCCTCGACCGCGGCGAGGTCCTGCACGAAGGCCTGGCCGCCGGCGTCGACGATGCCGGGCGCCTGCTGCTCGACACGGAAAACGGGCGCATCGCCATCGTCGCCGGCGACGTTTCGCTGCGCATCAAGACATGAGGTCCGCGCCATGACGATGCTGCTGGTCGACGCCGGCAATACCCGGGTCAAGTGGGCCATCGCGCACGCGGATGCGGCGCCGGGCGAGTGGACCGCGCATGGCGCCGTGGTGCATGCGGAACTGGACGGTTTGAAAGACGCCTGGGCCGGCCACGGCGTCACGCGCGCCCTCGTTTCGAACGTGGCCGGCACGGCGATCCGCGAACGCCTGGCGGCCTTGCTGCCGCTGTCGCAACCCGAATGGTTCGGCGCCCGGCCCGAACTGGCCGGGCTGCGCAACCGCTATCGCAATCCGAGCCAGCTCGGCGCCGACCGCTTCGCCGCCGCGCTGGGCGCTCGCACCCTGGCGCCCGGCCAGGCGCTGGTGGTCGCCACCTGCGGCACCGCGACCACGGTCGACGGCGTGACAGCAGGCGGCGACTTCGTCGGCGGGATGATCCTGCCCGGCCTGGGCCTGATGCTGTCCTCGCTCGCACGCGGCACCGCCCAACTGCCCGACACCAGCGCGCAGGAAGCCCTGCCGCCGACCTTTGCCGACAACACGCTGGACGCGATCCGCGCCGGCTGCGTGGCGGCCCAGGCCGGCGCCATCGAGCGCGCCTTTGCCGCCCTGCCGGCCGCGCTGTGCATCGTCTCCGGCGGCGCGGCGGGCCACGTGGCGCCGGCGCTGTCGGTGCCGTACCGGATGCTGGATAATATCGTGCTGGTCGGCCTGCATGCGGCCGCCATCGCCTCCACTACACCATAGGGAAACGCCGTGTTGAGATTCGTCTTCTGGTCGCTGCTGTTCCTGAACGCCGCCCTGTTCGTCTACGCCCAGGGCTTCATGGGCTCGAGCAAGGGCAGCGAGGAAGAGCGCGCGCGCATCAAGCCCCAGCTCGAACCGGCCAGGCTGACCCTGCTGACCAGCGAACAGGCCGAGGCGGCAAAAGCGGCGCCGGTGGCCGCATCCGCAGCGGAAGCGGAAGCCAGCGCGCCGGCCGCGCAGCAAGAAGCGCCGGCCGAACCAGTGCCCGCCCCTGCGCCTGCGAAGCCGCTGGCCTGCATCGACGTCGGCACCTTCAGCGCCGGCGAATCGAAGCGCTTCGAATCGCGCCTGGCCTCGCTCGATCTGGGCGAGCGCCAGTCGCGCCAGGCCGTGCAGGCCCAGGACGTGACCAGCTACCTGGTGAACATCCCGCCGCAGGCGAGCAAGGACGCCGCCGAGCGCAAGGCCGGCGAACTGCGCGAACGGGGCGTCACCAATTTCTTCATCATGTCGGGCGATTCGCCCATGAAGTGGGCGATCTCGCTGGGCGTGTTCAAGACCGAGAGCGGAGCCCAGACCCTGCTGGCGCAGCTGAACAAGCAGGGCGTGCACAGCGCCCGCATCACGCCGCGCGGTCCCCAGACCACGCGCTACAGCTACCGCTTCCGCGATATCGAGGCGGCGCAGCGCGAGCGCATCGTGTCGGTGGCGGATGCGGTGTCGTCGGCGGAAGTCAAGAACTGCCGCTGAGCGGTCATCCGCCGGGAATTCGCTACACCCTTTGACGCCGGCAACCGGTATCGGCCGGCACGACCCCGGGGCGCAGTTTTCGAGACTTGCGCCATAGCGGCAACGGCGCCGGCATCCGGGTGCAAAGCCGGTGCTAGGATGCCTGCACACTCCACGTCCAGACCATCCTGATGCCGACGACCCGCCGCAGCTTTCTTGCCCAGTCCATGGGCGCCGCAGGGCTGCTCGCCCTGAATCCCCTCTCCGTACTGGCCCGTCCATCCTTCGTGATCGCCAATGTCAGTCAGCTCTATCCGGTCGAAGTGGCCCGCATCGCGGTTCCCGAATCGACCGAAGAAGTGGCGCGCGAAGTCGCGGCATGGAGCGGCAAGATAGCGGTCGGCGGAGGACGATACAGCATGGGCGGACAGACTGCGGCCGCTCTCGGGCTGCACCTCGACATGCGGCGGATGAACCGGCTGCTGCACTTCGACCGTATGGCGCGCACGGTGCGGGTACAGGCCGGCATGACCTGGCGCGACCTGCAGGACACCCTGGATCCCGCCGGTCTTTCGGTCAAGAGCATGCAAAGCTTTTCGAACTTTACGATCGGCGGCGCCGTGTCCGTCAACGCGCACGGCCGCTACACCGATACCGGTCCGGTAGGCAGCACTGTCAGGGCGCTGCGCGTCGTGTTGTCGGATGGTTCGGTCATCGACGCCAGCCCGAACGAGAACACGGAACTGTTCCGCGCCGCTGTCGGCGGATACGGCGCTGTTGGCGTGATCACGGAGGTGGAACTCGACCTGGCAGAGAACTGCCGCATCGAACGGCTCGTCGTGCCGCTGACACTGGCCACCTATCGTGCATACTTCACACGGCACGTCCGCGATGCGGCCGATGTCGTCATGCATAACGCAGACCTGCTGCCGCCCCATTTTGACGAGCCGATGGCCGTGACGTGGCGCCGCACTGAAAAACCGCTGACCGAAACGGCTCGCCTGGTCCCGCGCGGCCAGCGCTACCGCGCAAGCCGGACCGCCCTGGCGGTGGCGACGGAAGCGCCGCAGGGCGACCTCCTGGTCAGGTATGTGCTGCATCCCCTGATGCGCTCGAACGGCGTGGTGAAATGGCGGAACCATGAGGCGAGCCTGGACGTGAACGAGCTCGAGCCGGCATCACGCACGGTTTCCACCTATGCGCTGCAGGAGTACTTCGTGCCGGTGGCCCATTTTGAATCCTTCACGCGCGAGATGGCGGCACTGATCCGGAAGCATGATGCACAAGTGCTGAGCGTCTCCGTGCGACATGCGAAAGCCGATCCGGTCCCGCTACTGGCGTGGGCGAAAGAGGAAGTGTTTTCCTTCGTGGTCTATTACAAACAACAGACCAGTGCGGCGGCATGTACCGCTGTGGGCGAGTGGACGCGGGCGATGATCGCGTCGGCCCTGCGTCACGGCGGCCGCTATTATCTTCCCTATCAGCTGCATGCCACGAGAGCGCAGTTCGAACAGGCCTATCCCGAGATCGAAGCGCTCAGGCGCGTGAAGCATAGGCTGGACCCCGCCGGCAAATTCTCGAACGCGATGTGGGCCAGGTATCTTTGAATCAGCGCCGCACGACGATCGGCTTCAAGCCCAGCGACGAAGGCAGCGCCCGCATCGCCTCCTGCGCCATCGCACGGGTCTCGAACGGGCCGCTGTAAAGGCGGTTGACGGCACCCGAACGCACCACTTCCAGCGCCTGCGCGACGCCGGACTTCTTCAGCATCTCGCCGATCTCTTCGGCCTTGCCTTCGCGGCCGTAGGCGCCCAGCTGCAGGTAAAAGCCCGACTTGACGGCGGCCGGCTTGGCCGCGGCATCCGGACGCGCCACCGCGGCGCTGTCCATCGCGACCCGGTCTTCCAGCATCAGCGCGGCGATTTCGGACGGTGCCGGCGCGGTCTGCGCGGCCGAGGTGGCGGCGCGGCGCACGGTGGCGATGCGGGTCGGATCGTCCGGGAACAGGCGCTCGACCTCGACCTGGTGGCTGCCCTTGCCCAGCAGGCCGAGCTTGAGCGCGGCCGTGTACGAGACGTCGACGATGCGGTCGGAATGGAAGGGGCCGCGGTCGTTGATGCGCACCACCACCGACTTGCCGGTTTCCAGGCTCGTGATGCGGGCGTAGGACGGGATCGGCAGCGTCGGGTGCGCGGCCGTCATCTTGTACATGTCGTAGGCTTCGCCCGACGAGGTGCGCTGGCCGTGGAACTTCACGCCATACCAGCTGGCGACGCCGCGCTGGCTGAACGGCTCGTCGTTGAGCAGGGGCGTGTAGGTCTGGCCGAAAACCGAGTACGGCCGGTTGGCGAACTTGGCATAGGGTTCGTATTTGACGAGCGCATCGGGCAGGTCCTGCAGGCCGGGCGGCGGATTGTCGCCGGGGCCGTCGTCCTGGTAATAGCCGCCGCGGCCGGAGCCGGCTTTGGGCAGCTTCGGGAGCTTGGGGTCGATATCGCCGTGCCGCGTCGCCACTTTGTGCTTCCAGGGCAGCGGAATCAGGCTTTTGTGTTCGCCGTCGCCGGTTGTACCGCAACCGGTCATCAGCGCAGCCGAGGCTATCGCGATGACCGCTGGCACAAATCGGCCTCGCAATGCGCGAGCGGCCATCGCGTTGTCTTTCATGTCAGGTCTGCACCAGTTTGCGGTGTCTTTGAATACTCATCAATATACCACTGCCGAGCCCCAAAGTAATCAACGCTGTGCCGCCATAGCTCATGAAAGGCAGCGGAACCCCGACCACCGGCAGGATGCCGCTGACCATACCCATATTGACGAAGGCATAGACGAAGAACATCATCGCGATCGATCCCGCAAGCAGGCGCGTGAACAGGTTCGGTGCGTTCGCCGCGATCATCATGCTGCGCCCGATCAAGAGCAGATATAAGAACAACAGGATCAGGTTGCCGACCAGGCCGAATTCTTCCGAGTACACCGAGAAAATGAAGTCGGTGGTGCGCTCCGGGATGAACTCCAGGTAGGCCTGCGTGCCCTTCAGATAGCCCTTGCCGGTCACGCCGCCGGAGCCGATCGCAATCGTCGACTGGATGATGTGGAAACCCTTGCCGAGCGGGTCGGACGTCGGGTCGATCAGCGTCATCACGCGCTCGCGCTGGTAATCGTGCAGCATCGACCAGGCCACCGGCAGGCCGGCGCAACCGGCCGAGAACAGCGCCAGCAGCGCCTTCCACGACAGGCCGGCCAGGAAGATCACCCAGAAACCCGCGGTGCCGACCAGCAGCGCGGTGCCGAGGTCGGGCTGCCTGACGATCAGGCCGAACGGGATCAGGAGCAGGATTGCGGCGATGATGAAATTCTGCCATTTCATGAAACCGGCGCGGCTCTGGAAATACCAGGCCAGCATCAGCGGCGTGGCGATCTTCAGGATCTCGGAAGGCTGGATGTCGATGCCCAGGTGCAGCCAGCGCCGCGCGCCCTTCTTGATGGTGCCGAACAGCGCCACCGCCACCAACAGCGCCACGCCGAAGGTATAAATCGGCACCGCGAGCCGCAACAGCATTTGCGGCGGGATGTTCGCCGCGATCCACATCACGGTGAAGGACAGGATGATGTTGCGCATCTGGCCTTCCATGCGGCCCGGGAAGTCGTGGCCGGCCGAGCTCATGGTCAGGGTGCCGACCGAGAACAGCAGGAACAGGATCATGGCCAGCGGGCCGTCGAACACCAGCAGGTAAGGTTTCAGGCGCCGGCTCAGCGAGCGCCGTTCGGGGATATGTGCCGGCATCGCTTACTCCTTGTTGCCCGGGGTTTCACCGCCCGGCGGCTTGGGCAGGCCGGCGTGCGGCCCGAAGGCTTCCTCGGGCACCGCCAGGTCTTCCTTCTGCACGGCCGCACTCGGCACCGGCTTGGCCTTCTCGCCCGGACGCTTGCCCAGCAGGTAGTAGTCGAGCGCCTTGCGCACGATCGGCGCCGCGTAGGTCGCGCCGAAGCCGGCGTTCTCGACCACCATCGCGATCGCGATCTTCGGCTTGTCGGCCGGGGCGAAAGCGGTGAACAGCGCGTTGTCGCGCAGGCGTTCCGGGGTCATGTTGTGGTTGTACTTGGCGCCTTTCAGGCCGACCACCTGGGCGGTACCGGTCTTGCCGCCGGCGACATAACCGGCGTTCTGGAAGGCCCTGAAACCGGTGCCGCTCTGGTCGCTCATCACGCCCACCATGGCGCGCTTGATGATGTCGATGTTTTCCTGCTTGAGCGGGATGCGGCCGGATTCCTTCGGCACCGTGAGCGTGCGCTGCTTGGTACCGCCGTCTTCCAGGATCTTGACCAGGTGCGGCTTCATGATCACGCCGTTGTTCGCCAGCGTCGATACCGCGTGCGCCAGCTGCAGCATGGTGTAGCTGTTGAAGCCCTGGCCGATGCTGATCGAGATGGTGTCGCCGCCGACCCACTTCTGGGCGGCGCGGTTCTTCTTGAAGCGTTCGCGCTTCCACTCCTGCGAAGGCAGCACGCCGCCTTTCTCGTGCTCGAGGTCGATGCCGGTCGGCGAACCGAAGCCGAACTGCCTCATGAAGCCGCTGATGGCGTCGATGCCCATATCGTTGCCGAGCTGGTAGTAGTAGGTATCGCAGGACATCACGATCGAACGGTACATGTCGATGTAGCCGTGGCCGCCGGGTTTGTCGTCGTTGAAGCGGTGCCCGCCCAGCATGTAGAAGCCGGCGTCGTTGATGCCCTGCTCAGGCCTGCGCTTGCCCAGTTCGAGGGCGGCCAGCGCCATGAAGGGCTTGAAGGTCGAGCCGGGCGGATAGGTGCCCGACAGCGGACGGTTCATCAGCGGACGGTCGAGCGAGGTATTCAGCTCGTTCCAGCTCTGCGAGTCGATACCGTCGACGAACAGGTTGGGGTCGAAGCCCGGCCGCGACACGTAAGCCAGCACGTCGCCGGTTTCCGGTTCGATCGCCACCAGCGCGCCGCGGAAGTCGCCGAAGGCTTCCTCGATCACCTTCTGCAGTTCGATGTCGATCGACAGCACCAGGTTCGTGCCCGGCACCGGCGGCGTGCGCGACAGCGTGCGGATCGCGCGGCCGCCGGCCGAGCGCTCGACTTCCTCGTAACCGGTCACGCCATGCAGCTGCTTTTCGTAGCTCTTCTCCAGGCCTTCCTTGCCGATATGGTCGGTGCCGTTGTAGTTGGCCGCGTCCTCGCCTTCTTCGATCGCCTTGGCTTCTTTCTGGTTGATGCGGCCGATGTAGCCCAGCACGTGCGAAGCGATCTCGCCCAGCGGGTACTGGCGGAACAGGCGCGCCTGCACCTCGACGCCCGGGAAACGGAAGCGCTGCGCGGTGAAGCGCGCGACTTCGTCGTCGGTCAGGCGGGTGCGGATCGGCACGCTGGCGAAGTTCTTCGACTCTTCCAGCAGACGCTTGAAGCGCTTGCGGTCCTTGGCTTCGATGGTGACCAGCTTGGACAGCTCGTCGATCACCGAATCCATGTTCGCTTCCAGCTTGGAGGGCGTGATCTCCAGCGTGTAGGCCGAGTAGTTGCTGGCCAGGACCACGCCATTGCGGTCCAGGATCAGGCCTCGGTTCGGGACGATCGGCACCAGCGCGATGCGGTTGTCCTCGGCCTGGGCCATGTACTGGTTGTGCTTGACCACCTGCAGCCAGACGAAGCGGGCCACCAGCAGGCCGAAGCAGATGAACACGAGCACCACCAGCGCCGACAGGCGCATACGGAAGTGGTGGATCTCGCGATCGCTGTCTTTAATTTCGGTCATGCGACTAGATCAGATTGGACGCGTATGGTCTTTGTCCACCGCGCGGCGCTGCGGCGCCAGCAGCAGCCAGGTAATGGCCGGCCACAGGGCGACTGCGATCACGCTCTCGATGAAGTGCAGCCAGCCCGGGAAGCGCCCGGTCACGGCAAAGCGCACCATCACCTGGATTGCCTGCGTCATCAGCAGCAGCGGGAACACGTGCATCGCCTGCGTCACCAGCGGGAACCACAGCACGCGGCGGTGGATCATGATCGCCAGATAGGATAGCAGCGTGTAGGCCAGCGCGTTCTCGCCAAGCAGCGTGGCGTCGTGCACGTCCATCAGCAGGCCCATCGAAAAGGCGATGCCGATGCCGACCTTGCGCGGCTGATGGATGCCCCAGAACACCAGCACCAGCGCGACGAAGTCCGGCGCGCCGATCCAGCGCCCCCAGGGCATCAGGTTGAGCATGAAAGCGCAGATCAGGCTGAACGCGATGAACAGCGGGCTGACCGGCAGCAGGATGTAATGCGGACGGTTCGGCATCAGGCGCCCTCCCCGGTCCGTGCGGCCGGCTGGCGCGCAGAGGTGTTGGCAGCCGGCGGCGTGGTCGTTGGCGGCGGCACGGTGCGGGCCGGCGCGGCGGGACGGTTCTGCGTGGCCGGTGCGGTTCCGGCCGGTGTCGTCGCTGCCGGTGCCTTAGCCGCCGGTGCGGTTGCCGCCGGCGCGGTGCCAGGACGTGCGGTACCAGGACGCGCAGTGCCCGGCGCGGCGGTGGCCGGTGCCGTCGCCGCAGCCGGTGCGGTAGCGGTCGGCGCAGTGCTGCCGGGTGCGGCAGCTGTACCCGCAACAGCGGCAGGCGGCTGGGCCGGCGGCAGCGGCTGCGCAGGCAGCGGCGGCAGCGGAATCGGCGCCATCTTCGGCAGATTGCGGCGCGAGGTGTTGTTGCCGTTGTTCTTGGGCCCCTCCGCGGGCGGACGCGGTACCGCCTGCTGGTCGGACATCACGATCAGCAGCTGGCGGTGGCGGTCGATGCCGGCCAGCGGCTGGCACACCACGCGGCCGAAGGCGCCCTGGGCCACGCTCTCGACCTGGGTCACCTTGGCAACCGCCAGGCCGGCCGGGTACATGCCGTCCAGGCCGGACGTGACCAGCACGTCGCCGACCACGATGTCGGCGTTTGGTGCGACGAAGCGCAGGTCGAGCTGGCCGGACTGGCCGCGGCCGTAGGCGACGCTACGCAAGCCGTTCCTCAGCACCTGCACCGGAATCGCCTGCTCCTTGTCGGTCAGCAGCGTGACTTCGGAAGTGAACGGGAATACGCGCGTGACCTGGCCGACCACGCCGGCGTTGTCGATCACGGGCAGGCCGAGCTTGACGCCGTTCTGCGAGCCGCGGTCGAGCACCACGCGGCGCGTCGACGGGTCGCGGGCGTCGTACAGGATCTCGCTCATCATCGAGCGCACCGGCAGGTGTTCGCGCGCTTCCATCAGCTTGCGCAGGTGGCCGTTCTCGGCCATCTGGAGCTGGGCCTGCTGCATGGCCTGGGCCATCGCCACCTGCTGGCTCTTGAGATCGCGGACCTCTTTCTGCAACGCGGAAATCGAGGAGAAATAGCTGCCCATGTTGCTCATCGCATCGCGCGGCATCAGGGCGACCATCTGGAGAGGATAAAGGACCGTCGCCGCCACCTGGCGGACCGACGTGAGCGTATGAAACCGCGCGTCGACGACAAGCAGGGCGATCGAGATCAGAGCGAACACCGTCACCTTGACCCTGGCGGGAGCGCCTTGCTTGAAGAGCGGCGGAGGACTGTATTCCATGACTTCCAATAATGAGGGCGACCGCTCCGGAAACTACCGGCCGCCGACGTGAAGACACACTGGCATTACACAAAACAGGATAGGCGGAGCGATCCGCGTATCCTGCTTTCGGTTTTCTTATCTGCCGGCTTACTCGTACGAGAAGATCGAACCCAGCTTGTCCATGCGCTCGAGCGCCATGCCCGAACCGCGCACCACGCAGGTCAGCGGATCTTCCGCGACCAGCACCGGCAGGCCGGTTTCTTCCATCAGCAGGCGGTCCAGGTCGCGCAGCAGCGCGCCGCCGCCGGTCAGCATCATGCCCTTCTCGGCGATGTCGGCGCCCAGTTCCGGCGGTGCCATCTCGAGCGCGTTCTTGACGGCGGAGACGATGTTGTTCAGCGGGTCGGTCAGGGCTTCCAGGATTTCGTTGCTCGAGATGGTGAAGGAGCGCGGGATGCCTTCCGACAGATTGCGGCCCTTGACTTCCATTTCCTTGACTTCGGAACCCGGGAAGGCCGAACCGATGGCCTTCTTGATCGACTCGGCGGTCTGTTCGCCGATCAGCATGCCGTAGTTGCGGCGGATGTAGTTGACGATGGCTTCGTCGAACTTGTCGCCGCCCACGCGCACCGAACCCTTGTACACCATGCCGCCCAGCGAGATGATGCCGACTTCGGTGGTACCGCCGCCGATGTCGACCACCATCGAGCCGGTCGCTTCCGATACCGGCAGGCCGGCACCGATCGCGGCCGCCATCGGCTCTTCGATCAGGTAGACCTGGCGGGCACCGGCGCCCAGCGCCGATTCGCGGATCGCGCGGCGCTCGACCTGGGTCGAACCGCAGGGCACGCAGATGATGATGCGCGGCGAAGGACGCAGGAACTTGGAGTCGTGCACCATGCGGATGAACTGCTTCAGCATCTGCTCGGTGACGGTGAAGTCGGCGATCACGCCATCCTTCATCGGGCGGATGGCTTCTATATTGCCCGGCACCTTGCCGAGCATCTGTTTCGCTTCCTTGCCGACTGCCTGGATCGTCTTCTTGCCGTTCGGGCCGCCTTCCTGGCGGATCGCGACGACCGAGGGTTCATCCAGCACGATGCCCTGGCCGCGGACATAGATCAGGGTATTCGCGGTACCCAGGTCGATCGCCAGATCGTTCGAAAAAAGTTGCGTAACAAAACCAAACATGTGTGTCCTGATGCGCATCCAAGTGCGCCTAAAGCGGACCTTGCCTGAGCAAGATCCCAAACATTAATCGGGGAATCCTCGCCGCGATTGATGAATCCGCACCGCGGGCTTTCATGCGCGGTCCGTCTGCTTTCGGCGCCGGAGAACGCATTAGCCCGCCATTCTACCTTATAATTTGCCGATTAAACGCTGAAAAACGGGTGGATTCGCCCCTATATCAGACTGCGAGTTCGACGGCATTAGCAAGCATTTATCAGCTTTAGCACGCCGTTAACCAAATTTCATTATTCGCACAACCATCCTTGAACGCGGCCTGAAGCCGCGCCTTATGCCATGTCCCTGACTCTCTCAGACGTAAAACGGATCGCCAACCTGGCCCAGCTCGATATGATTGATGCCCACGCCGAGATCGCGCTGACCGAATTGAACGGCATTTTCGCCCTGGCCGAGCAGATGCGGGCGGTCGATACCACCGGCGTCGAGCCGCTGTCGCAGCCGCTGGCCGCCATCCTGCCGCTGCCGCTGCGCCTGCGCGAAGACGTGGTCTCGGAAGAAGACCGCCGCGCCGATTACCAGGCGCCCGCCCCGAAAGCCCAGGACGGTTTGTACCTGGTGCCGAAAGTCATCGAATAAACAAAGCTGGGGATTTTCTGAATTATGCATAACAAGACTATCAAGGAGCTCTCGACGCTCCTGCATTCGAAACAGATCTCGTCGACCGAGCTGACCCGGCACTACCTCGACCGTATCGCGGCAAGCCAGCACAACGCCTTCCTGCACGTCGATGCCGAGCTGTCGCTGGCCCAGGCCAAGGCGGCCGACGCGCGCTTCGCGGAAGGTTCGGCCGGCCCGCTGACCGGCATCCCGATCGCGCACAAGGACATCTTCGTCACCAAAGGCTGGCGCTCGACCGCCGCCTCGAAGATGCTGGGCAACTATGTCAGCCCCTTCGACGCGACCGTGGTCACGAAGTTCGGCGACGCCGGCATGGTCACGCTCGGCAAGCTCAACTGCGACGAGTTCGCGATGGGCTCGGCCAACGAAAACTCGGCCTTCGGCGCGGTGCAGAACCCGTGGGATACGCTGGCCGTGCCGGGCGGCTCGTCGGGCGGCTCCGCTGCCGCGATCGCCGCGCGCCTGGCGCCGGCCGCCACCGGCACCGACACCGGCGGCTCGATCCGCCAGCCGGCCGCCTTCTGCGGCATCACCGGCATCAAGCCGACCTACGGCCGCGTGTCGCGCTTCGGCATGATCGCCTTCGCCTCCTCGCTCGACCAGGGCGGCCCGATGGCCCGCACCGCCGAGGATTGCGCGCTGCTGCTGAACGAGATGGTCGGCTTCGACGAGCGCGATTCGACCAGCCTCACCGCCGAACAGGGCAATGCCCGCGAAGATTTCACGCGCGAGCTGAATCAACCGCTCACCGGCCTGCGCATCGGCGTGCCGAAAGAATACTTCGGCGAAGGCCTGGCGGCCGACGTCGAGCAGGCCGTGCGCGCCGCACTCGACCAGTTCGTCAAGCTCGGCGCCACCCTGGTCGAGATCTCGCTGCCCAAGACGTCGCTGTCGATCCCGGTCTACTACATCATCGCCCCGGCCGAGGCCTCGTCCAACCTGTCGCGCTTCGACGGCGTCCGCTACGGCTACCGCACGCCGGAGTACAAGGACCTGCAGGACATGTACAAGAAAACGCGCGCGGAAGGCTTCGGCAAGGAAGTCCAGCGCCGCATCATGGTCGGCACCTACGTGCTGTGCCACGGCTACTACGACGCCTACTACGTGCAGGCGCAGAAGATCCGCCGCCTGATCGCGGACGACTTCCAGGCCGCCTTCAAGGACAAGTGCGATGTCATCATGGGCCCGGTGGCCCCGACCGTGGCCTGGGACCTGGGTTCGAAATCGGATGATCCGGTCGCCAACTACCTGGCCGACATCTTCACGCTGTCGACCAGCCTGGCGGGCCTGCCCGGCATGTCGATCCCGGTCGGCTTTGGTGCCGGCGAGAAGAACGGCAAGCGCCCGGTCGGCCTGCAGATCATCGGTAACTATTTTGCCGAAGCCAAGCTGCTGAACATCGCGCACCAGTACCAACTTGCCACCGACTGGCACCAGCGCGCCCCGGAAGGCGTCTAATGAGACGTGGGCACGGGGTGCCCACCCTACCGGAAACGAACCGTAGGGTGGGCTCTCCGAGCCCACGCAAGCCGGCACAGACAACAAGAGAGAACACTATGCAATGGGAAGTCGTCATCGGTCTTGAGAACCACGTCCAGCTCACGACCAATTCGAAAATCTTCAGCGGCAGCTCGATCCGTTTCGGCGCCGAGCCGAACACGCAGGCCAGCCCGGTCGACCTGGCGCTGCCGGGCGTGCTGCCGGTGCTGAACCGCGGCGCCGTCGAACGCGCCATCCGCTTCGGCCTGGCGGTCGGCGCCAAGATCGCGCCGCGCTCGGTGTTCGCGCGCAAGAACTACTTCTACCCCGACCTGCCGAAGGGCTACCAGATCAGCCAGTTCGAGGACCCGGTGGTCCAGGGCGGCACCATCAGCTTCGCCTACGAGAAGGACGGCAAGATGGTCACCAAGACCGTCAACCTGACCCGGGCTCACCTGGAAGAGGATGCCGGTAAATCGCTGCACGAAGACTATGCCGGCATGAGCGGCATCGACCTGAACCGCGCCGGCACGCCGCTGCTGGAGATCGTCTCCGAGCCGGAAATGCGCAGCGCGAACGAGGCGGTGGCCTATGCCAAGGCCCTGCACTCGCTGGTGATGTGGCTGGGCGTCTGTGACGGCAACATGCAGGAAGGTTCCTTCCGCTGCGACGTCAACGTCTCGGTGCGCCCGGTCGGCCAGAAGGAATTCGGCACCCGCTGCGAGATCAAGAACCTGAACTCCTTCCGCTTCATGGAAGAGGCGATCCACTACGAAGTGCGGCGCCAGATCGAGCTGATCGAAGACGGCGGCAAGGTGATCCAGGCGACCCGCCTGTGGGACCCGGACAAGAAGGAAACGCGTTCGATGCGCACCAAGGAAGACGCGCAGGACTACCGCTACTTCCCGGACCCGGACCTGCCGCCCCTGATGATCTCGCAGGACTGGATCGACCGCGTGAAGGCCGACATGCCGGAACTGCCGGCCGCGATGCGCGAGCGCTTCGTGGGCGACTACGGCCTGCCGGAATACGATGCGCTGATCCTGACCTCGTCGCAGGCGATGGCCAACTACTACGAAGCGGTGGTTGCCAAGGGCGGCAAGGAAAACGCCAAGGCCGCCGCCAACTGGATGATGGGCGACGTCTCCTCGGCCCTGAACCGCGCCGACCTCGACATCGTCGATTCGCCGGTCGAGGCATCGCAGCTGGCCCTGCTGCTGAAGCGCATTGCCGACGGCACGATCTCGAACAACGCCGCCAAGAAGGTGTTCAGCCTGATGTGGGAAGCCGGTTCGGAGGACGAGAACCTGGCCGACGTCATCATCGAGCGCGAAGGCCTGAAGCAGATCTCGGATACCGGCGCGATCGAAGCGATCGTCGACGAAGTCCTGGCCAACAATGCGAAATCGGTCGAGCAGTACCGCGCCGGCAAGGAAGCGGCGATCAACGCGCTGATCGGCCAGTGCATGAAGGCCTCGAAGGGCAAGGCCAATCCGGCGCAGGTGACTGAGCTGTTGAAGAAGAAGCTGGCTGGCTGATTTTTCTGATTTTTTGCCAGTTGTAAAAAAACCGGAGCCTGCTCCGGTTTTTTTATGTTCGCCGATGAGTGTTTCGGATTTTCAGAAATTTCCCTCTGAAACAGCAAAAATCGACTGCAGTTTCGGAATTTAAGAAATCTCGTTGACGCTTCTAGCGAAACTGGGGTATTTTCTGGAATTCCGAAACAGGGTGAACGATGGATACAATACCAAGCATTCTCAGCTCTCCGGGCGATTTGGGGCCTTTGGTACGCCAGCGGCGCCGCGGACAGCATCTGCGCATCGATGACGCGGCCAGCCTGCTTGGCGTGTCGGTCGACCTGATGTCGCGACTGGAAAACGGTCAGGGTAGTGTACGCCTGGATAAAGCGCTGGCGATCCTCGACGGTCTTGGTCTCGCACTGATGGTGGTGCCCAAGGAACATCCATGGGTTCGGCAGACCGAAGCGTCTTCCTCACAGCGCGAGCCCGGGGGCCAGCCTTGAGCTTCGTGCTCGATGTTTTCGCAGGCGATGTTCCGATGGCGCACATCGGCCACGCGCCGCGGACCGATGCATGGACGCTGGCATACGCTGCCAGCTGGCTGGGCGATCCGAACGCCTATCCCCTCTCTCCCGCCCTGCCGCTGATCGCTCCGCTCGGAGGTTACGACTCGCGGAGCATCAAGCGCTTTATCGAACATCTGCTGCCCGAAGGCCAGGCGCTGGATGTTGCCGTGGCCTCGCATGGCCTGGCGAAGTCGAATGTGTTCGGTCTGATCCGTGCGCTTGGCGCGGAAACCGCCGGGGTCCTGCGTTTCCGCGACGCCGACAACGCCACTACCCCTGCCGAACACGGCATGCGCGAGATTCCGCTGACCGAACTGAATGCACGCATCGCCAACCGCGAGATGCCGTTTAGCGTATGGGACGGCAAGGTCCGCATGTCGGTCGCGGGCGTACAGGACAAGCTTCTGGTCTACCTCGACGCGCCGCTGGATCGAGGCGGCCGGATGTTTCTGGTCGACGGTCCGCATCTGGCTTCGACCCATATCCTCAAGCCCGACCTGGGTCAGGCGGCCTTGCCTCACCTCGCGATCAACGAACATTTCTGCATGACCCTGGCGCGGCACATGGGTTTGCCGGTGGCAGACGTACAACTGCTGCGTGCGCCCCGACCCGTACTCGTCGTGCGGCGCTTCGATCGCATCGTGCAGCAGCAGGACACGGAAATCCGGATCGGACGCCTGCACATCGTGGACGCCTGCCAGGCCTGCGACCTGCCTGTCGCCTTCAAATACGAGCGCAACCTGGGAAATGGACCGGAGGTGCGCGACATACGCGATGGCATGAGCTTCAGGCGCCTGTTCGAACTGGAAGCGCTCACCGCCAACAAGGCAGCAGCGAAGCTGGCGATGCTGCATTGGGCCCTGTTCCAGTTCCTGATTGGGAACAGCGACGCCCACGGCAAGAATTTTTCGTTTTTTGTCCGCCCCGGCGGTTTTCTCGAACCGACGCCCTGGTACGACCTGGTCAGCGTCGTGCAGTACGAACACTTCGATACCGAGTTGGCCATGGCTTTTGGGGACGCCTTCACGTTCGGCGAGGTCAAAGGATTTGCCCTCGCCGAATTTGCCGAAAGTTGCGGTATCGGCCGCAAGCTGCTGCAGCGTGAAGCGAAGCGTCTGGCCAAACTGGCCGTGGCCGCAGCCGCCGAGCTGGTCCGCTCGGACCAGTATCTGGACAGCGAGCTGGCGTTCGTGACACGCTTGGCCGACTTCATCGGTCAGCAGGCGCAACGCCTGGCCGACTACGCGGACCAGGCAGCAAAAATCCGTGCCGAGTTTCTTTAGGCGCGCCTCACTCCGCCACGCCGTACTGCGCCCGATACGCCGCCACCGCATCCTTGTGCTGCGCCATCGCCGGATCGGCCGACAGGTAGGTGAACAGGTCGGCCAGGTTGGCGATCGAAATCACCGGGATGCCGTAGGTCTGGCTGACTTCCTGCACCGCCGACAGCGGCGACAGCACGCCATCGCGGCCAGCCCGTTCCATGCGGTCCAGCGCGATCAGCACGGCGGCCGGTTCGGCGCCGGCGGCGCGGATCATCTGCACCGATTCGCGCACCGAGGTGCCGGCCGAGATCACGTCGTCGATGATCACGACCCGGCCCTTGAGTCCCGCGCCGACGATGGTGCCGCCTTCGCCGTGGTCCTTGGCTTCCTTGCGGTTGTAGGCGAAGGAGGTGTCGCGGCCTTTCGCGGCCAGCGCCACCGCGGTGGCGGACGCCAATGTGATGCCCTTGTAGGCCGGGCCGAACAGCATGTCGAATTCGATGCCCGAATCCAGCAGGGTCTGGGCATAGAACTGGGCCAGCTTGCCCAGCGTGGCACCGTCGTGGAACAGGCCGGCGTTGAAGAAATACGGCGAGTTGCGGCCGGCCTTGGTGACGAACTGGCCGAACTTCAGTACTTCGGCCTCGACGGAAAACGCAATGAACTGCTGGCGCAGATTGTCCACGACTTACCCCTGATCTAATCTGTAAAGCCGCTATTTTAACCGTGAGATGCGCTTGGCGATGCGCTGGGGTCGGATGCCGCCAGGTCGACCACCAGGTCAGGATTGACCGGCTTGACCAGGTGCCGCTCGAAGCCGGCCTGGCCGCTCCTGGCCTTGTCGGCTTCCTGGCCGTAGCCGGTCAGCGCCACCAGGCGGCAGGGATGGCCGTCCAGCAGCGTGCGCATGCGGCGCGCCAGCTCGTAACCGTCCAGCACCGGCAGGCCGATGTCGAGCACTGCGAGGTCGGGGCGGAAGGCGCGCACCGCCGCCAGCGCCGCGATCGGCTCATGGAAGACGCGGACCTCGTGGCCGTGCGCGACCAGCAGGCGCGCCAGGGTCTCGGCACCGTCGACGTTGTCGTCGACCAGCATGATGCGGCGCCGTGCGGCGCTCGGTGCCGATAGCGGCAGCACCGCGCTGTCTTCCGTGGCGCCGCCCGGCGTCAGCAGCGGCAGCAGGACCACGAATTCGCTGCCTCGGCCCTTGCCCTCGCTCTTCGCCTCGACGCGGCCGCCATGCAGTTCGACGATGTTCTTCACCAGCGACAGGCCGATGCCCAGGCCGCCCTCGGCGCGGTCGATGCTGCGCTTGCCCTGGAAGAACAGGTCGAACACCTGGGCGCGCAGTTCCGGCGCCATGCCGACGCCATCGTCCAGCACGCTGATGCGCAGCCAGTCCGCATCCGCGCGGCCGGCGCGCAGGCGCACGTGGCCGCCTGGCTCCGTGTAGCGCGCCGCGTTCGTCAGCAGGTTCGAGACCACCTGCGCGAGGCGCACCGGATCGCCTTCCCAGGCCAGGCCGTGCTCGATCTCGACGTCGAGCCGGTGCTGGCGCTTCTCCAGCAGCAGGCTGGCCATTTCGATCGCCTTGTCGAGCGGCTGGGCGATGTCGACGCGTTCGAACTTGAGGTCGATCTTGCCGCGCGTGACTTTAGAGATGTCCATCAGGTCGTCGACCAGGCGCACCAGGTGGCCGACCTGGCGTTCGATGATCTCGCGTTCGCGCAGGGCGCCTTCTTCGCCGCGCAGGCGCATCAGCTGCAGCGAGGTGACGATGGGCGAGAGCGGATTGCGCAGCTCGTGGCCGAGCATGGCCAGGAACTCGTCCTTGGCGCGATTGGCCGCGGTCAGCTCGGCCAGCAGTTCGGCGCGTTCGGCGTGGGCGCGCTCGATCTGCTGGCGGCTGCGCACGTGGTCGGTGACGTCGACCGCCACCAGCATCACGCCCTGCTCTTCCTCGTCGATCGCGGCCAGCGGTTCCAGGCTGAATTTCAGGAAGCGTTCGCGCGGGCGGCCGTCGGCGCCGCTCAGGACGATGCGCAGCTCTTCGGCACGCGCCATCAGGCGGCTGCGGTAGACCTGCTCCAGCAGGTGCTGGGTTTCGCTGTCGCGCAGTTCCGGGAAGGCGTCGAGGAAGCGCCTGCCTTCCAGCTTGCTGCGTCCGACCAGTTCGCAATAGCTGCGGTTCGCCAGGCGGAACACGAAGTCCGGTCCCGTCAGGAGGGCCGCCGCCACCGGCGCGTTGAGCAGCATGCGGTCGCGCTGGGCCAGTGCCATGTCGCGCTCGTGCCGTTCGGTGGCGTCGCGCGTGAAGCAGCGGGTGTAGCGCAGCTCGCCGTTCTCGAAGTGGGCGTTCGAGTGGATCACCACGTGCCTGATCGAGCCGTCCTTGCAGCGCAGGCGCGCCGGCTGGTCGTACAGGGTTTCGCCCTCCGACAGCCGGCACAGGATCTCGCCGATCACCGGCTCGTCGACGTGGAATTCGGCGATGTTATGGCCGACGTATTCTTCCCAGCGGTAGCCGAGCATCTGCAGTTCGGCCTTGTTGGCCCACAGGATGGTGCCGTCGGCGCCGACCCGGTGCAGGCCTTCGGCCGCGTTCTCGACGAAGTCGCTGAACTCGCGCTCGTTCCGGCGCAGGATCTCTTCGAGCGCCTGGCGGCGCGCCACCTCGGCCTCGAGTGCGTGCACCTTCTGTTCGAGGCGGACCAGCTTGAGACCGGCGTCGTCGCCAGGGACCGCCATCGGCAGGTCGGCGCAGGCGTGCCCGTGCTCGGCGCATACCTGCTGGAAGGCGTTCTTCAGCCGGGCGGTCGGGAACAGGCTCCAGGGGTAGGCGCAGAACAGCGAAAATTCGAGGCGCTGCCGCAGGTCGTTCCACATCCGTTCCAGCTGCAGCGCGGCGTCGTACTGGCCGCGCGCGCACAGCAGCGCCACCATCTCGCCGAAGGCGTGCACGCGGACGCCGCCTGCGCAGGCCGCGGCCACGGCGCTGCCGACCACTTCCTCGAAACGCCGGCGGTCCGGCCAGCCGTCCACCATGAAAGCCGCCAGCGTCGCCTCGGCATCCAGCCAGAGGACTTGCGCGGGCGGTACGCTGCGCTTCTGGGCGCGCGCGAGCGCCTCCACGCGGCCTTGCAGGGCAGCGCGGTGGTCGAAGGTGGCGATCACGATCGCCTTGCCCTGGACATGCAGGGCCTGGTCGACGAAGGCGGCAACCTCGTCGAGCAGCATGGCGTCATTGTCGTAAAAGCGGACGAAATGTCCTGTATTGCCGGATTTGCCAGACAAAATATCGTCGGTCTTGATCAGCACGTGGCCTCCGGTACATTCATGAGCTCGAAAGTTTAACACGGCGAAACAAATGAATTGACAATCCCGGCTGTAAACGTGGTCATCCGCATACAGTTACCAAAAAGCAATTCGAAAACAGGCTACACTCTTGTCCTTGGATTTTTGACGCCCTGCTCTCTTCCCGACCATGCCACGAATTATCTCCGCCAACCTGAACGGCATCCGCTCCGCCCACAAGAAGGGCTTCTTCAACTGGATCGCGACGCAAAACGCCGATTTCATCTGCGTCCAGGAACTGAAAGCCCAGCAAGCCGACATGACCGAGGAATTCCTCGCGCCGCACGGCTACCACGGGCATTTCCATTACGCCGAAAAGAAGGGCTACTCCGGCACCGGCGTCTACAGCCGCACCAAGCCGGATAGCGCGAAGATCGGCTTCGGCTGCCTCGAATTCGACAACGAAGGCCGCTACACGCGCGTCGATTGCGGCGACCTGACCGTGATCTCGGTGTACTGCCCGTCCGGCTCATCCTCGCCCGAGCGCCAGGAAGCCAAGTTCCGCTTCATGGAAGTGTTCCTGCCGCACCTGCAGGAACTGAAGGCCGAAGGCCGCGAAGTCGTCATCTGCGGCGACTGGAACATCGCGCACAAGGAAATCGACCTCAAGAACTGGAAGAGCAACCAGAAGAACTCGGGCTTCCTGCCGGAAGAGCGCGCGTGGATGACGCGCCTGTTCGACGAACTGGGACTGGTGGACGTGCACCGCACGGTCGCGCCCGATGCCGCCGACTACACCTGGTGGAGCAACCGCGGCCAGGCCTGGGCCAAGAACGTGGGCTGGCGCATCGACTACCACGTCGCCACCCCGGGCATCGCCAGCAAGGCTCACGCGGTCTCGGTCTACAAGGACGAGCGCTTCTCGGACCACGCGCCGCTGATCATCGACTACGCGCTGTAATCAGGCGCCGGGCGGGTCCGGCCAGTCGAGCGTACGCCGGCTGTCGAAGCGACGCGCCGCACCGGTCAGCGGGTCCTCGAAGGCGATGCTGCGCGCCAGCAGTTGCAGCGGCGCCGAGAAATCGTCGCCCTTGCAGGGCAGCGCTACCGGATAGAAGGCATCGTTCAGGATCGGCACGTCCAGCGATGCCATGTGCAGGCGCAGCTGGTGCTTGCGGCCCGTGTGCGGATGCAGGCGGTAACGCGCCAGGCCTCCGCGGCGCTCGATCAACTCCACCAGGGTCTCCGAATTCGGTTCGCCCGCCTCTTCCTTCATCACGAAGAACTTCTCGCCGTCGACCATCCGGCTGCGGTAGGTGAAGGGGAACTCGCGGTCCGCCAGCAGCGGCGCCAGCGCCTCGTAGGTCTTGCGGATCACGCGCTTCTGGAACATCGACTGGTAAGTCCCGCGGGTCTCGATGTTGTGCGAGAAGATCACCACGCCGGCCGTCTCGCGGTCGAGCCGGTGGATCGGCGTCAGGTGCGGCAGCGCCAGTTTGCGCTTGAGGCGCACCAGCAGGGTCTCGCGCAGGAAGCGCCCGGTCGGGATCATCGGCAGGAAATGCGGCTTGTCCACCACCAGCAGGTGCTCATCCTGGAACAGGATCGCTTCCTCGAACGGGATCGGAGTTTCCTGTTCCAGCTCGCGGTAGTACCAGATGCGCATGCCCTGGCGTACGTGGCTGTCGGGCTGGAGGCGCTCGCCTTTCGCATCGACCACGTCGCCGCGCGCCATGCGCTCGTGCCAGGGCGGGCCGGCGACCTCGGCGAAGCGCTCCTCGAGGAAGGCCAGCATGCCCCCTGGACGGCTTTCCGTGATCCACAGGTAGCTGGGCGCGACGCCATCGCGCACCGGCAGCGGCACGTAGGCGTTGGCTTCGGCCTGGTGCCCTTTTCTAACGAAGCGCGACATTGGTACGGTAGGGCGGCAGCCGGTCCACCGAGGTGTTCCTGCTGCGCGCGTACAGCGGCAGCAGCACGTTCATGTGGTTCTGGATCTGCTCGATGCGGTGCGCGCCGCCGGGGTGGGTCGACAGCAGTTCGATCGGCGCGCTCTGGTTCAGGGCGGCCATCTTCTTCCACAGGGCGATGCCGGCGCGCGGGTCGTAGCCGGCGCGTGCGGAGATGTCGAGGCCGACCAGGTCGGCTTCGCGTTCCTCGTCGCGCGAGAATTTCAGGACCAGCACCTGGCCGGCCGTGTTGGCGATGCCGCGCACGTCGTAGCCCGACCAGGCCGACAACAGCGCACCGCCGAGCTGGGTCGCAAGGCCGGTCGCCGTCGCCTTGGTCTGGCGGTCGCGCCCGTGTTCGCGCAGCGCGTGCGCGATCTCGTGGCCCATCACGGCCGCGATCTCGTCGTCGGTGAGCTTGAGCTTGTCGATGATCCCGGTGAAGAAACCGATGCGCCCGCCAGGCATGCAGAAGGCATTCACCTGGTCCGACTTCACCAGATTGACCTGCCATTTCCACTGCTGCGCATCCTGGTTCCAGCGCGCGGTGTGCGGAATGATGCGCTGGGCGATGGCGCGCAGGCGCTTGACCTGCGGGTCGTTGGGCGATACCAGCACGCCCTTCTGCTGTGCCTGGCCCATCATGGCCGCATATTGCTGGGCCGCCGCCTTGTCCATCTCGCCTTCCGGCGCCAGTGCGTCGCGCAGCCAGCCACCCTTGAGCGGCTTGACGGCAATCCCATCCTGCACGACCTGGCCATTCTGGCCGCGATCCTGGGCCGGCGCCGCCTGCACGATACCGCACAAGGCCAGCACGGCCACTGTCTGCTTCAACTTGTTCATGGTCGTCTCCGATGCACTGTCATTACGCCGCATCATACACAAGCATACGAGAGCACACGGTTAGCTGACTACCAGATCCTTCTTGCGCAGCCTGAACACCGCCAGGCTGCCGCGTAGGTTCGGCAGGAAGGACACCACCTGCCCTTCCGCCAGCGCGACGTACTCCAGCACTTCCAGCCCGCATTTCTCGGCCAGGTCCTTGAAGTCGTAGATCGTGGCGTAGCGCACGTTGGGCGTGTCGAACCATTGGTAAGGCAGCGAGCGCGAGAGCGGCATGCGGCCCTTCAGCAGCGCCATCCGGTGCGGCCAGTAGGCGAAGTTCGGGAAGGACACGATGGCTTCCTTGCCGACCCGGACGATGTCGCGCAGGCGCGCCTCGACGTGCTGCATCATCTGCAGCGAGGACAGGCACAGGACCATGTCGAAGGTATCGTCGCCGAACAGGTCGAGGCCCTGCTCCATGTCGTGCTGGATCACGCTGATGCCGCGCCTGGTACTTTCCAATACCTTGTCGTCGGCGATCTCGACGCCGTAGCCGGTGCAGCCCTTGCCGCGTTCCAGGTAGCGCAGCATGGCGCCATCGCCGCAGCCGACGTCCAGCACATGCGAGCCCTGCTTGACCCAGTGGGTGATGAAGGCCAGGTCGGGGCGCAGGGTGTTCAAGTCTTCGTATTTCATGCGGCCTCCCTGCCGGTGGATTCTTCCCAGATCCGGTCGTAATAGGCGCGCACGATGTCCATGTAGCGCTTGTCTTCGAGCAGGAAGGCGTCGTGGCCGTGCGGCGCGTCGATCTCGGCATAGCTGACCTTGCGGCGGTTCTCCAGCAGCGCCTCGACGATCTCGCGGCTGCGCTCCGGCGAGAAACGCCAGTCGGTGGTGAAGGACGCGATCAGGTACTGCGCCCTGGTATTCGCCAGCGCCTTGGCCAGATTGCCGCCGTGCTCGCGCGCCGGGTCGAAGTAGTCGAGCGCCTTGGTGATCAAGAGATAGGTGTTGGCGTCGAAGTACTCGGAGAACTTGTCGCCCTGGTAGCGCAGGTAGGACTCGATCTCGAAGTCGACGCCGAAGTCGAATTTGTAGTCGTTGGTCTCGGCGGCATTGCGTAGTTTACGACCGAATTTTTCCGCCATGTCGTCGTTCGACAGGTAGGTGATGTGGCCGACCATGCGCGCCACTTTCAGACCGTTCTTCGGCACCACGCCGTGCTCGTAGAAGTCGCCGCCGCGGTAGTCCGGATCGGTCAGGATGGCCTGGCGCGCGACGTCGTTGAAGGCGATGTTCTGGGCCGACAGCTTGGGCGTCGAGGCGATCACGATGCAGTGGCGCAAGCGCTCGGGGAACATGATGCTCCAGGCCAGCGCCTGCATGCCGCCCAGCGAGCCGCCCATCACGGCAGCAAAACGATCGATGCCGAGCCGCTCGGCCAGACGCGCCTGGGCCGCGACCCAGTCTTCCACCGTCACCAGCGGGAAGGCCGCGCCGTAGGGCTTGCCGGTGGCCGGGTTGGTGTGCATCGGGCCGGTCGAGCCGAAGCAGGAGCCGAGGTTGTTGACGCCGATGACGAAGAAGCGGTCTGTGTCGACCGGCTTGCCGGGACCGACCATGTTGTCCCACCAGCCGGCGCTCTTCGGTTCGTTGGCATAGTGGCCGGCGACGTGGTGCGAAGCGTTCAGCGCGTGGCAGATCAGCACCGCGTTCGACTTGTCGGCGTTCAGCGTGCCGTAGGTTTCATACATCAGCGTGTAGTCGCCGATGGACGCGCCGCTTTGCAGGCGCAGAGGTTCGGCGAAGTGCATCGCCTCGGGTGAGACTATTCCAATCGATCCCATGGGCTTCTTGTTTTACAGGGTTTGCAGCTGCTCGACAGCTTCGGCAATGGCGGCGGGTTCCATCGTGCGCAGGATGCGGCGGGTGCGCGGGCCGAGCACCGCGAGGTCGCTGGACAGGATCTCCTGCTTCACCGCCAGCAGCTGGGCCGGATGCATCGAGAATTCGCGCAGGCCCATGCCGAGCAGCAGGCGGGTCAGCTTGATGTCGCCCGCCATTTCGCCGCACACGGCCACGTCGATGCCCGCCTTGCGGCCGGCGTCGATGGTCATCGCGATCAGGTGCAGCACCGCGGGGTGCAGCGGATTGTACAGGTGCGCCACTTCGTAGTCGACGCGGTCGATCGCCAGCGTGTATTGAATCAGGTCGTTGGTGCCGATCGACAGGAAATCCATGCGCTTGACGAACATCGGCAGCGCCAGCGCCGCGGCCGGGATCTCGATCATGGCGCCGACCTCGATCTGCTCGTCGAACTTGATGTTCTGTTCGCGCAGCTGCTGCTTGGCCTGGGCGATCATGCCGAGCGACTGGTCGATCTCGAAGGCATGCGCCAGCATCGGGATCAGGATGCGCACCTTGCCGAAGCTTGATGCGCGCAGGATCGCGCGCAGCTGGGTCAGGAACAGCTGCGGCTCGGCCAGGCAGTAGCGGATCGCGCGCAGGCCCAGGGCCGGATTCAGCGCCGTGTGCTCGCTCGGGTCGAGCGGCTTGTCGGCGCCGACGTCCAGCGTGCGGATGGTGACCGGACGGCCCTTCATCGCCAGCACCGCCTTGCGGTACTGCTCGAACTGCTCGTCCTCGCCCGGCACGCGCAGCGCATGGGCGCCACGGCCCATGAACAGGAATTCGGAGCGGAACAGGCCGACGCCGGCGGCGCCCGCGTCCAGCGCCGGCGCACAATCGTCCGGCAACTCGATGTTGGCCAGCAGCGTGACCGGGGTGCCGTCCTTGGTGATGGCCGGCGTCTTCTTCAGCTTCAGCAGGCGTTTACGCGCCTTGATCAGCGCGGCCTGGCGCGCGCGGTACTGCTCCAGCACCAGCGCGCTCGGATTGCAGATCACGACGCCGGCATCGCCGTCGACGATCACCCAGTCGTCCTGCTCGATCAGGCGCGAAGCCTGGCTCATGCCGACCGCCGCCGGGATATCCAGGCTGCGCGCGACGATGGCGGTGTGCGAGTTCTGGCCGCCGACGTCGGTCACGAAGCCGACGAAAGAGCGGTCGCGGAAAGCCAGCATGTCGGCCGGCGAGATGTCGTGGGCGACCACGATCATCTGTGGCTGGAACTCGTCCTCGCCGGCTTTCAGCACCGGCGGCGCGGCCAGCGCGGTACCCATCAGGACCTTCAGCACGCGCTCGGCCACCTGCTGGATGTCCTGCTTGCGCTCGCGAAGGTATTCGTCTTCGATCTCGTCGAACTGCGCGGACAGCTCGTCGATCTGGGTCACCAGCGCCCATTCGGCGTTGTAGTGGCGGCTGCGGATGATGTCGAGCGGGGCTTCCGAAATCATCGGGTCCGACAGGATCAGCACGTGCACGTCGATGAAGGCGCCCAGTTCGGTCGGCGCATCTTTCGGCAGCTCGGTCCACAGCTCCTGCAGGTTGCGGTGCACCGCGGCGAAGGCATCCTGCAGGCGCTTGACCTCGGCCTCGACCTGCTCTTCCGGCACCAGGTAATGCTTGACGTCGAGCGCGGCCGGCGTGAGCAGGTGCGCACGCCCGATCGAGATCCCGCGCGAAACCGGAATGCCATGCAGTGTGAACGATGCCATCGATATTCCTGGATGGTAGCGGCCGCCCCTCGAATCCGGCATCAGAGCACCTCGAAGAACCGTAGCGAGCGGAAGCACGGCTGGCCGAGAAGCGCAGCTGTACGAAGAGTACAGCGAGCATCGGAGGCCGGCTGTGCGACGCGCAGTAGGTTATTCGAGGTGCTCATTCGCCTTCGCCGAACTTGTCGTTGATGAGTGCGGTCAGGCCGGCCATGCAGGCCTCTTCGTCCGGGCCGTCCGCTTCCAGCGTGACCTTGGCGCCCTTGCCGGCGGCCAGCATCATCACGCCCATGATGGACTTGGCATTGATGCGGCGCCCGTTGCGGGTGAGCCAGACGTCGCTCTTGAATTTCGCGGCCAGCTGGGTGAATTTGGCGGATGCGCGGGCATGCAGGCCCAGCTTGTTGATGATCTCGAGTTCCTGCTGAATCATATTGTCGTTGTCGTTGTCGTCTCGTTTATCGATCAGGTACCTACGCGGATCCGGTTATCCACGCGGACGGCGCCATTTTGCGCACCCGCCAGCGCCATCTCGACCACCACGTCGAGCGTGTCGCGGCGGTAGGTGATGGCACGCAGCAGCATCGGCAGGCTGATGCCGGCGATGATTTCCACGCGGCCCGCCTCGGCCAGCGCGTTACAGCAATTGGACGGCGTACCGCCCTTGATGTCGGTGATGACCAGCACGCCGTCGCCGTCGTCCAGGCGCTTGATCGCTTCGTGGGCGAGGCAGTTGACCTCGTTGGTGTCCTGGTCCGCGGTCACGTCGATCGCTTCGAAGCGTTCAGTGGGGCCGCGGAACACGTGCGCCACCGCCGCGATGAATGCCTGGCCCAGCGGTGCGTGGGTCATCAGCAGAATGCCTACCATGTTCTTTCCTGTCGCCTGCTTCGCGTTCAGTTTTTCGAAGAGCGGCGCTCGACGGCGTCGATGAACATCGCCGCCACGTCGAAGCCGGTCTGGTCGGTGATCTCCTGGAAGCAGGTCGGGCTGGTGACATTCACCTCGGTCAGGAAATCGCCAATCACATCCAATCCTACCAGCAACAGGCCACGCTCGGCCAATTTCGGTCCCAGCGCTTCCGCGATCGCGCGCTCGCGCTCGGAAATCGGCTGCGCCACGCCGACGCCGCCGGCAGCCAGGTTGCCGCGCACTTCCCCGCCCTGCGGGATGCGCGCCAGCACGAAGGGCACCGGTTTGCCGTCGATGACCAGCACCCGCTTGTCGCCTTTGACGATGGCCGGAATGTACTTCTGGGCCATGATGGTGCGCTTGCCGTTGTCGGTCAGGGTCTCGATGATGGAGCCGAGATTCAGGCCGTCGTCCTTGACGCGGAAGATGCCGGCGCCGCCCATGCCGTCGAGCGGCTTGAGGATCACGTCGCCGTGCTCGGCGTGGAAGGCGCGCAGGCGCGTGCTGGACGAGGTCACCAGGGTCGGCGAGGTGAACTCGCTGAACTGGCCGATCGCCAGCTTCTCGTTGTGGTCGCGGATCGCCGAGGGCTTGTTGAACACGCGCGCACCCTGGCGCTCGGCCAGTTCCAGCAGGTAGGTGCCGTAGACATATTCCATGTCGAAGGGCGGGTCCTTGCGCTGGATGACGGCGTCGAATTCGGACAGGCGCAGGGTCTGGGCCTCGCCTGCGGTGTACCACTCATCCGGATCGCCGGTCAGGGTGAGCTCGACCACGTCGGCCGTCACCACGCCCTGCTCCAGCACCATGTGGCGCTGCTCGAATGCGTAGATCTGGTGGCCGCGGCGCGCCGCCTCCCGCATCATCGCGAAAGTCGAGTCCTTGTAGATCTTGAATCCGGACAGCGGGTCGGCGAGAAAAGCGATTTTCATGTTGGTTCCAGTCGGGACAATGCCCTGATTTTAGCCGGAAACGCGGATTCTCGCGGAAAGCCGGCCAGTAGCGCAGTTCAGCCCGGCACGAAAGATTCCAGTTGGCAAAATGACATTTATTCGAGACGCATTTGCGGGCTCTCAAGCGCGCGAATGGTTCACTTGGCGATCATGGCAGGTCAGGAGGTAAGCCAGCCATGAGCGACCAGGCCGAGCAGGAACGCATCAACCACGTCTATCGCCAGTGGCATGGCGGCGCCGGGCTCGCCCGTTATGGCTGGCACCGCCCGGAAATCGTCAACCAGCAGGCGGCGCGTTCGCGTGTCCTGTCCAGGCTGCTGTCACGCACGGTGGGGCCCGACTTGTCGAGCGTGCGCGTGCTCGACGTCGGCTGCGGCAACGGCGGCTTCCTGCGCCAGCTGATCGACTGGGGCGCCACGCCCGCCCACCTGGCCGGCACCGAACTGCAGCAGGACCGGCTCGACCACGCCCGCCTGCGTACGGCGCCCGGCGTGCGCTGGCACCTGGGCCAGCTGGATGCCTTTGCCGATAACAGCGTCGACCTCGTCAGCGCCCACACCGTGTTCTCGTCCATCCTCGACGAAGACCTGCGGCGCGAACTGGCGGCGGAAATGTGGCGGGTGCTGCGGCCGGGTGGCTGGACGATGATCTTCGATTTCCGCTACAGCAATCCGAAAAACACCAACGTCCGCAAGGTCACGGACGTCGAGCTGCTGCGCTTCTGGCCCACCGAGCAGCGCCATTACCGCACGCTGGTGCTGGCGCCGCCGCTGAGCCGGGCCATGGCGCGCCTGCCCTGGCTGATGCCGGAGCTGCTGGCGGCGCTGCTGCCGCCGCTGCGCTCGCATTTTGTTTACATGGCGCGGAAAGAATCCTGAACAGCTATGCGTGGGCACAGGGTGCCCACCCTACGAATTTACGATACCGGTAGGGTGGGCACCCCGTGCCCACGGACTACCTCAATAGATTTCGGGATCCGGATCGGTACGCTCCATCTCCAGCGACGCCGCCAGCAGCGCCAGTCGCGCCACCACGCCGTACACATAGAAACGGTTCGGCGCCGCCGTACCCGGCTTGGCCTTCAAATCCGGCACCGCATGCTGCTGGGAGAAGGCCAGCGGCACGAATTGCGAACCCGGCGCGTTCAGGTTCTGGTCGACGCCGCGCTCGGCGTGCACGCGGTAGAAGCCGCCCACCACGTAGCGGTCGATCATGTACACGACCGGCTCGGCCACCGCATCGTTGATCGATTCGAAGGTCGGCACGCCTTCCTGGATCAGCACGTCGGTGACGGTGACGCCATCCTTGATGACCGACATCTTGTTGCGCTGCTTGCGGTTCAGGTCCTTGATTTCGGAAGCATCCTTCACCGTCATGATGCCCATGCCGTAGGTGCCGGCGTCGGGCTTGACGATGACGAAGGGCTTCTGGTCCTTCATCCCGTATTCCTTGTACTTCTTCTTGATCTTCGACAGCAGGGCCGAGACGCTGTCGGCCAGCGCTTCCATGCCGATGTCTTCCTGGAAGTTCACCTCGCCGACCTTGCTGTGCAGCGGGTTCACCATCCAGGGATCGATGTCGATCAGCTTGCCGAACTTCTTCGCCACCTCGTCGAAGGCCTTGAAGTGGTTGCTCTTGCGGCGCAACGCCCAGCCCGCATGCACGGGCGGCAGCAGCGACTGCTCGTGGATGTTCTCGAGGATGCTCGGGATGCCGGCCGACAGGTCATTGTTCAGCAGGATCGTGCAGGGGTCGAAATCGGCCAGGCCGACGCGGCGGCCGTTGGCCGAGCGGACCAGGGGCTCGACCACCAGCATGTTGCCGTCCGGCAGAGCCAGCGGGGTCGGCTGGGTCACTTCCGGCGACAGCGAACCGAGGCGCACGTGCAGGCCGGTCTGGCGGAAGATCTGCATCAGGCGCTGCACGTTCTGCAGGTAGAAGGGATTGCGCGTGTGGCTTTCCGGGATCAGGAGCAGGTTGCGCGCATCCGGACAGTACTTGTCGATGGCCGCCATGGCGGCTTGCACCGTCAGCGGCAGCATTTCTGTCGACAGGTTGTTGAAGCCGCCCGGGAACAAATTGGTGTCCACCGGCGCCAGCTTGTAGCCCGCGTTGCGCAAATCCACCGAGCAATAAAACGGCGGCGTATGCTCCTGCCACTCGAGGCGGAACCAGCGCTCGATGGCGGGGGTGGCTTCGAGAATCTTTTTTTCCAGGTCCAGCAGGGGACCATTCAGGGCAGTGGCGAGGTGGGGAACCATGGTGACGTCCTTGAGGCTTCTTAGCGATGTGGGAAATGCAACATGGGGGCTGTCAGCCCCTTTTTAAAGCCCACATCCTATCCGAAAAGCAAAAAGCGCCCCGCAGGGCGCTTTCAAGAACGATCCGGCAATCAGGAATGGTATGCCGACTCGCCGTGGCTGGTAATGTCCAGGCCTTCGCGTTCCTGCTCTTCCGGCACGCGCAGCCCGATCACGATATCGACCAGCTTGTACGCGATCAGCGAGATCACGGCCGACCAGATGATGGTCGTGCCGATCGCCTCGGCCTGTACCAGCACCTGGCTGGCGATCGAGTAAGGGTCGGCCGACATCTTGTTGGTGGTGTAATCGAAGATGCCCTGCCCGCCCAGCTGCGGCGCAGCGAACACGCCGGTCAGCAGCGCACCGAGGATGCCGCCCACGCCGTGCACGCCGAACACGTCCAGCGAGTCGTCGGCGCCGATCATGCGCTTCAGGCCGTTCACGCCCCACAGGCAGACCAGGCCGGCCACCAGGCCGATGATCAGGCCGCCCATCGGGCCGACGAAACCGCAGGCCGGGGTGATGGCAACCAGGCCTGCCACCGCACCCGAGGCGCCGCCCAGCATCGACGGCTTGCCCTTGGTGACCCACTCGCCGAACACCCACGACACGGTGGCCGCGGCAGTGGCCAGCAGGGTGTTGATGAAGGCCAGCGCGGCGACGTCGCCCGCTTCCAGCGCCGAGCCGGCGTTGAAACCGAACCAGCCCACCCACAGCAGCGAAGCGCCGATCATGGTCATGGTCAGCGAGTGCGGCGCCATGTGTTCGCGGCCGTAGCCGACGCGCTTGCCGATCATGATGGCGCCGACCAGGCCGGCGATGGCGGCATTGATGTGCACCACGGTGCCGCCCGCGAAGTCGAGGGCGCCCTTCTGCCACAGCCAGCCGCCTTTTGCGGATTCGGTGGCGAGGGTGGCGGCATCGGTGATGGCGTCAGGACCGGTCCAGAACCAGACCATGTGGGCGATCGGCAGGTAGCCGAAGGTGAACCACAGCACCACGAACGCCAGCACGGCGGCGAAGCGGACGCGCTCGGCGAAGGCACCGACGATCAGGGCGCAGGTAATGGCGGCGAAGGTACCCTGGAAGGCGACATAGATGAACTCCGGAATCACCACGCCCTTGCTGAAGGTGGCGGCGGCGGCGAAGGTGCCTGCGGCCGGGTCCCAGATGCCGTTCAGGAAGGCGCGTCCGAAGCCGCCGAAGAAGGCGGTGTTCTCGGTGAAGGCGATCGAATAGCCATAGATGCACCACAGCACGATGATGACGGCAAAGATCATGAAGACCTGCATCAGCACCGACAGCATGTTCTTGGAGCGCACCAGGCCGCCGTAGAACAACGCCAGGCCAGGGATGGTCATCATGATGACCAGCAGGGTGGCGACGAACATCCAGGCGGTGTCGCCCTTCTGCGGGGTCGGTGCGGCTGCCGGTGCGGCGGCTGCGGGTGTAGCGGCCGCGGCGGCAGGTGTGGCAGCAGATGCAGCCGCAGCGGTATCGGCGGGTACGGCGGCCTGCGCGGTCGTTGCAGGTTTGGCGGCGTCCTGGGCCATCGCCGGTAGCGAGCTGCCCAGGGCCATGGCGACGGTAAAGCCTGCGATCAGTTTTGTGATTGTGCGAATCATCGGTTTCCCCTTACAGCGCATCGTTGCCGGTCTCGCCGGTACGGATACGGATTACCTGCTCCAGACTGGAGACGAAAATTTTGCCGTCACCGATCTTGCCGGTGCGGGCAGCGCTCTGGATGGTGTCGATCACCTGATCGACGATGGCGTCGTCGACGGCCGCCTCGATCTTGGTCTTCGGCAGGAAGTCCACCACGTATTCGGCCCCGCGGTACAGCTCGGTATGGCCTTTCTGGCGCCCGAAACCCTTCACTTCGGTCACCGTAATACCCTGGACATTGATCTCGGAAAGGGCCTCGCGGACCTCGTCGAGCTTGAAGGGTTTGATAATGGCGGTGATCATTTTCATACGATTGCCTCTTCAGAAAGTTTTTGAAACGGACAGCAGGGCCGCGCTCTTCCCGAGGTTTTCTCCGGACGGGCTCAGGTAGCCGCTGGTATTCGCTTTCACATAGGCCAGTGCGACCGAGCAGACGCCCAGGTCCTTGGTCACGCCGACCTTGTAATCGGTATAGGAGAAGGCGCCGTTGTGCCGCACCTCCTGGTGACCGGCGTGCAGGTTCAGCACGAAGCCGCCGCCCACATCGACGTTGGCGCCGATGTCGACGTAGCCACTGCCCTTGCTGTCGGCGGTGCCGAACAGGTTGGTCAGCGAATGCGAGTACTTGATGTAGGCCGGACCGTAGCCCAGCTGGCCGTACAGCTCGAAAGTGTTGGCGTTCGGGTGCAGGCCATTTTGCGGATAGAAGTAGTACAGGCCGCCGATATCGTAGGTGACGTCGGCGCCCAGGGTGCCGCGCTTGCCGCCGTAGATGTCCCACTCGATGTTGCCGTCGCCGCCCAGGTCCTTGGTCCACTTGATGGTAGACAGCCAGGTGCCGGCATAGAAGCCCGTCGGGTTGTGCACGTAATCGGCGCCGCCCTGCAGGGCCGGATCGAGACGCGTCTGCGACAGGCCGCGGTAACGGTAGTCGCTGGTCAGCGCCGCGTTGAAGCTGACCTCGTTGTCCGGCTTCTGCTCCTGCTCCTGTGCGCCGGCCAGCCCGGTGCTCAAGCTCCACAACCCTGCTGCAACGACCACAATGTGCTGCCACTTGCTGCTTCGACGCTTCATACGGGCTCCCTTGTGAATGAACTTTTGACCTGATGGGTTTACAATCCGGTCTCCGCATTTCTGTTTTATGTCTGTTGGTTGTATTAGCAGGATGCGTGCCACCCCCGATTGACGCGGCAGCCCTTGTATTCCCGGGGTCGCATCCCCATTCTGGGGTTTCAAAAATGCAAACGACGCCGCAACGGCGTGCGCCATGCGGGTGCACGCACTAAATCAGCGAGGTGCGCACAAAAAAAGTGCGTCCGCAATGGTGCGGTCACTATGAAAAGAGATGGATATGAATAACTTCTTCAACGACCTGCAGGGCAGGATCAACCAGGCAATCGAGAATTCGCCGGCCAAGGACATCGAACGCAACGTGAAGGCCATGATGACCCAGGGCTTCTCGAAGCTGGACCTGGTGACGCGGGAAGAATTCGACATCCAGGCCCAGGTGCTGGCCAAGACCCGCGCCAAGCTCGAGTCGCTCGAAGCGCGCGTGGCGGAGCTGGAAGCGAAGCTGGCGTCGGAACAGAAGGTTTAAGGCAGCTTCAACGCGCAACCAGGCGCAGCGTGAGCCGCCACAGGGCGAACAGGGCGGCACCACCCAAGCTCACGCCGCTGGCGATACCCAGCATGACGCCGACCGGATTGCCCAGCCGGGCATCGTCGGCCACGAAGATCAACACGCCGGCCAGCACCAGCTGCGCCAGCCAGACGAAGCGCAGCGGCCGCAACGCCGCGACATCCCCTCTGCGCCTGAACCGCAAGGCCACATACAGCACCGGGCCGCACAGCAGGCAGAACAGCAGCGCCACGGCGACGCAGGAAAGAATCAGTTTCGGCATCGGCGCACTATAGCAGGCGCTGCAGCCCGCCCCCAGCTTTGGCCGCACGTTTGGCCGCTCTCAACAATCGCCGGTCTGTCCACCCGCACCATCTGCAAGTCTTCATCCCGACAGGATCGTCATGAGTCTTGCAGTACTGCGCAGCCGGGCACTGGCCGGCCTGGAAGCGCCCGCCGTCAGCGTCGAAGTCCACCTGGCCAACGGCTTGCCCGGCATGGCCATCGTCGGCCTGGCCGATGCCGAGGTGCGCGAATCCAAGGACCGGGTGCGTGCCGCCTTGCAGAATTCCGGCTTCGAGCTGCCGAACCGGCGCATCACCATCAACCTGGCGCCGGCCGATTTGCCCAAGGAATCCGGGCGCTTCGATCTGCCGATCGCATTGGGCATCCTGGCCGCCTCCGAACAGATCCCTGTCGAGGACCTGGACCGCTACGAATTCGCCGGCGAACTGTCGCTATCAGGTGAGCTGCGTCCGATCCGCGGCGCGCTGGCCATGACCTTCGCCATGCACCGCAGCGCGGACGGCGCCCGCCGCGCCTTCGTGCTGCCGGCCGCGAACGCCGACGAGGCCGCACTGGTGAGCGAGGCCGCGATCTATCCGGCGCGTACGCTGCTGGACGTCTGCGCCCACTTCGCTGCCCGCAACGACGAGGCCAGGCTGGCGCGCCACCGTCCTCCGGCGGCCTTGGAAGCGCCCCGTTATCCGGACTTCGCGGACGTCAAAGGCCAGCAGCACGTCAAGCGCGCGCTCGAGATCGCGGCGGCCGGGCTGCATTCGGTGCTGATGGTCGGGCCGCCGGGCGCCGGCAAAAGCATGCTGGCTTCGCGCTTTCCGGGTCTGCTGCCGCCGCTGAGCGATGAGGAAGCCCTGGAATCGGCGGCGATCCAGTCGCTGGCCGGGCGCTTTTCGATGCAAGGCTGGCGGCGCCGGCCCTTCCGCAGTCCGCACCACACCAGTTCGGGCATGGCTCTGGTGGGCGGCGGCGGGGTGCCGCGGCCCGGCGAGATCTCGCTGGCCCACCATGGCGTGCTGTTCCTGGACGAGCTGCCGGAGTTCAGCCGCCACGTGCTGGAAGTGCTGCGCGAACCCCTGGAGTCCGGCCACATCACGATTTCGAGGGCGACCCGCCAGGCTGACTTTCCCGCCAGTTTTCAATTGATCGCCGCGATGAACCCCTGCCCTTGCGGCTGGCTGGGCCACCCCTCGGGCAAGTGCCGCTGCAGTCATGAGGCGGTGCTGCGCTACCAGGACAAGATTTCCGGTCCCCTGCTCGACCGCATCGACCTGCAGGTGCCGGTATCAAGCATGGCGCCGGAATCGATGGCGGCCCAGGCCGACGGCGAACCCAGCGCGGCGATCGCTGGGCGCGTCGAGCAGGCCCATGCGATCCAGCTAGGACGCCAGGGCAAGCTCAACCAGGCCCTGGCGACGCGCGAGATCGACCGCCATTGCGCGCTGGACGATGCAGCCGAACAGCTGCTGCGCCAGGCCATGCGCCACCTGCACTGGTCGGCGCGGGCCTATCACCGGGTGTTGAAGGTGGCGCGGACGATAGCCGATTTGGCGGGTGCGCGCCAGGTCCAGTCCGAGCACGTGGCCGAGGCGATCCAGTATCGGCGCGGCCTGGTCGAGGTCTAGACCTACATGCGCTGATTAAGTTTTTGCAACTTTTTTACTGGCCGACGGCGCGGGGCGCTGCTACCATCGCCTCATGAAAATCCGTCTCCTGTCGCCGGCGCTTGCACTCCTGCTGGCAAGCACCCTGCTCACCGCCTGCAGCCCCAAATACAACTGGCGCGACTACGCCAGTCCGGACGCGCCCTACAAGGTGATGTTCCCGGCCAAGCCGGCCAGTGTCACCCGCACCATCGACCTCGACGGCATGCAGGTCAGCATGACGATGACGGCCGCCGAAGTCGACGGCGCCACCTTCGCGGTCGGCGCGGCCGAGGCGCCGGACGAGGCGCGTGCCCGCACGGCCCTGCCGGCCATGATGAAAGCCTTGCTGCGCAATATCGGTGCCGACGATGGCCAGGGCAAGTTCAATGCCGACGCCAGCGGCAAGACCACAGGCGACATCGACGCCACCGGCAGCACCAACGGCGTGCCGGTACGCCTGGTCGGCCACTTCGAAGCGCGCGGCAAGCGTGTTTACCAGGTGATCGTGCTCGGCAAGGCGAATGCCGTCCCGCCCGAGCAGGTCGAGCAATTCCTCACTTCTTTCAAACTATGAACAGCGATACTCCAGCACTGCAGCTACGCTCCCTGCGCAAGGCCTTCGGCCGCCCGGCTGTCGACGGCATCGACCTGCAGGTGAGGCGCGGCGAACTGTATGCCCTGCTCGGCCCGAACGGCGCCGGCAAGACCACGACCTTGCGCATGGTGACCGGCCTGCTGGCGCCGGATTCGGGCCAGATCGAGGTCCTCGGCATCGACCTGGCCGCCGATCCGGCTGCCGCCAAGCAGAAGATGGCCTACCTGCCGGACGACCCGATGTTGTACGGCAAGCTCAAACCCACCGAATACCTGGAATTCGTGGCCGGCCTGTGGGGCATCGCGCCCGAGGAGGCCGAGCCGCGCGCGCGCCGCCTGCTCGACTGGCTCGACCTGAGCAAGCATGCGCACGAGCTGACCGAAGGGTTTTCGCGCGGGATGAAGCAGAAACTGGCCTTGGCCGGCGCGCTGATCCACGAGCCCGAACTGCTGATCCTGGACGAGCCGCTGACCGGCCTGGACGCCGCCGCCGCGCGCCAGGTCAAGGACTTGCTGGTGTCGCACGTCGCCAAGGGCGGCACCGTGATCCTGACCACCCACATCCTCGAGGTGGCCGAACGGCTGGCGCAGCGCATCGGCATCATCCGCCAGGGCCGCCTGATCGCCGAAGGCACGCTGGAGGAACTGCGCGAACGCACCCTGGGCGGCAGCCTCGAAGACGTGTTCCTGCAGCTGACGGAGCAGGCATGAAGGCGGCGCCGGGCTCCAGCCGCTGGCTGCTGCGCCACGAACTGCGCATGGCCTGGTACAACTCGGCCGTCAGCGGCGGTACACGGCGCCGCATGGGCTGGGCCAGCATCGCGGTGTGGGTCGTCACCTGGACGCTGCTGCACGTCGGCGCCTTCGTGGTACTGCGCAGGCTCGGGACGGATGGCAGCATGGACCCGCGCTTCGCGGTCGTGGCGACGATAGCCCTGGCGGCGATCGCCATTTTCATGCTGTCGAGTTCGCTCAAGGCCAGCGTGCTGGCGCTGTTCGAGCGCGGCGACCTCGATCTGCTGCTGTCCTCGCCGCTGCCCTCGCGCAGCATCTTCACGGTGCGCCTGCTGGGCGTGATCCTGGCCTGCGCCGCCCTCTATCTGTTCCTGTTCGGGCCGCTGGTGCATGCCGGCCTGGTGCTGGGCCAGTTCCGCTGGCTTGGCGTGTACGTAGCGATCGCCACCATGGCCACGCTGATGGCCTGCCTCGGCATGCTGCTGACGCTGGCGCTGGTGCGGGTGCTGGGCGCGCGCCGCACGCGGGTGCTGGCCCAGGTGCTGAGCGCGCTGGCGGGCGCCCTGCTGTTCCTGCTGTCGCAGTCGTTTTCCCTGCTGTCGCAGACCACGGATGCCGGCGCCACCGAGCGCACGCTGCAGCGTCTTGCGGATTCGCCCTGGCTGGCGCCGGACAGCCCACTGTGGCTGCCGGGCCGGGCCGTGCTCGGCGATCCGCTGCCGGCGCTGGGCATGGCCGTGCTCGGCATCGCCGCGTTCATGCTGACGGTCGGCCTGACCCACCGCTTCTTCGTGCATGGCCTGCAGCAGGCGGCCAGCAACGAACGCGCGCCCGGCAAGCCGGCCGGCGCGATGCGCCTGCGCTTCCGGCGCAATCTGTTCGACACCATCGTGGTCAAGGAATGGCGCCTGATCGCGCGCGATCCGCAACTGATTTCGCAAGTCCTGCTGCAGCTGGTCTACCTGGTACCGCTGCTGTTCCTGGTCCTGCGCCACAACGATACGCCGGGCCCCGGCATCGGCGCCGGTCTGGCGCTGCTGTGCAGTTCGCTGGCCGGCTCGCTGGCCTGGATCGTGGTCGCGGCCGAGGATGCGCCGGACCTGCTGCAATCGTCGCCGGCGGCCGGCCGCACGATCGTGCTGGCCAAGCTGGCGGCGTGCGTGATGCCGCCGCTGCTGGTCGTTGCCGTGCCGCTGCTGTGGCTGGTCGTGCGCGCGCCGCTGGCTGGTGTCCTGATCGGCTTCGCCGTCGTCGCGGCGGTACTGAGCGCGGCGCTGATCGTCAAATGGCAGGCGCGGCCCGGCAAGCGCAGCGACTTCAAGATGCGCGGCAAGGAAAACTTCATGTGCTCGATGTTCGAGCTCGTCAACACGCTCTGCTGGGGCGGCCTGGGCTGGCTGCTGGTGAGGCTGACGAACGAGACCGGCAGCGCAGCCGGCTCGACGGCCTTGATGGCGGCCGGCGCGATGGCGGTCGCGCTGCTGACGCTGCTCCTGGCCTGGCTGCTACGGCGGCGTCCGGCGTGACAGACCGCCAAAGTGTGGCTGCGCACCGACATGCCGCAGCCACTCGTGTTATCGTTTGGTTACTAATGATTGAACGAGACAGCTATGTTAATCACCTTCAAATCGAAAGCCTATCCCAACGTCCTGATGTACCAGGAGCACGCCAAGCGCATCCTGGACCTGCTGAACAAGGATCCGGAGCGCGGCGTCATCACGGCAGCGGAAGCACCGAAGGCGGTCGCCTTGCTCGAGCATGAAATCGACGAAAGCCGCAAGCACCAGGCAACGGACGAGGTCGAGCAGGACGTCAAGGCGCATGCCGGCGACGGCGAGGATGCCGACCACGAGCCGATCGAGGTCGTGAGTTTCTCGACCCGTGCCTACCCGCTGCTGGAAATGCTGCGCGCCGCGCGCGACCAGGGCACCGACATCCTCTGGGGCGTCTGAACGGCGGTCACTCCCGCTACAGCGAGGCGACGGCGCCGGCCGCGAGCGCGCGCCGGTACTTGTGCGCGGCCACCCGCACCGCCTTCGTGAAGAACGTCACCAATGACGACACCTCGCTGAATGGCTTCCGCTCTCTGGATCCGGCCACCTTCCGCCGCATGACCGTCGACTTCCTGCCCCGCCTGCGCCAGTATGGCGCGACCGTCGGCTACTCGTTCTGACGCTTTGCCTCCCGCGCCTTGCCGACGCAGGAGGTCTTCTTCAGCCCAGTTCCTTGACCAGCGCCGGCACCACCTCGATGGGAAGCGGCGACCGCCAGAATCTGCACGGCGACGTTCCCGGCCAGGCCGTCGGCGAAGTGGGCTTGGACACTTTCAGCGTCTTCAGGCGCGGGTGACGTAGCGCGGCTCGTTCAGGCGCAGGTCGGTGGTAACGATGGCCGGCAGGCTCAGGGCCACGATTTCGGTAACCTTGCCGCCTTCTTTCAGGCGGGTCGCCTCTTCGACAGCGATCTCATCGAACGAGTTCATCGACATTTTGACGTTGGCGATATCGACGCCGCTGCCGTCGGACTTGACGCGAACCTTGACGTTGTAGTCGACCACGCGTTTGACGGGTACTAATACTTTCATTGCGATTCCTTGTTGGATTGATCTAGACGACTTTCTTGTCCCGCAGCTCGGCGAACGCCTCGGGTCCGAGGCCCAGCCAGCATTGCAGCACCTCTTCCGTGTGCTCGCCGAGCATCGGCGGCGGCAGGTCGTAGCGCACCGGCGAAGCGGAGAGCTTGATCGGATTGGCGACCAGCGGTACCTGGCCTGCCAGTGGATGCGCCATCTCGATGCGCATGCCGCGCGCCTGCACCTGCGGGTCGGCGAACACCTGGTCCAGGCGGTTGATCGGACCGCAGGGCACCCCTGCTGCCTCCATCGCCGCGATCCAGGCTTCGGTGGAGCGCGTCACGGTGACGCCATGGATCAGGGCGACCAGCGCTTCGCGGTTGCGCACGCGCTGCGGATTGGTGACGAAGCGCTCGTCGCGGCTCCACTCGGGCCGGCCGAGCGTCGCGCACAGCTTCTCGAACTGCCCGTCGTTGCCGACGGCGATGATCATGTAGCCGTTCGCGGTTGGGAAATCCTGGTACGGCACGATGCTCGGATGCGCGTTCCCCAGACGCCGCGGCACCGCGCCGCCGACAAGGTAACTGGCGGCCTGGTTCGCCAGGGTGGCCACCTGAACGTCGAGCAGGGACAAATCGATGTGCTGGCCTTCGCCAGTACGTTCGCGATGCGCGAGCGCCGCCAGGATGCCCACCGCCGCATGCAGGCCGGTCATCACGTCAGTCAGCGCGACGCCGACCTTCATCGGTCCCTCGCCTGCTGCGCCGTCAGGACGGCCGGTCAGGCTCATCAGGCCGCCCATGCCCTGGATCAGGAAGTCGTAGCCGGCGCGCGGCGCGTAAGGCCCGGTCTGGCCGAAACCGGTGATCGAGCAATAGATCAGCCGCGGGTTGAGTGCCTTCAGGCTGGCATAGTCGAGGCCATACTGGGCCAAACCGCCGACCTTGAAGTTTTCGATCAGGATGTCGGCGCTCGCCGCCATTTCCCTGAGCAGGGCCTGTCCCTGCGGCGTGCCCATGTCGATCGTCACCGAGCGCTTGTTGCGGTTCGCGCTGAGGTAATACGCCGACTCCGTGGTCGGCTCGCCCTGTCCATCCTTCAGCCAGGGTGGCCCCCAGGCACGGGTGTCGTCGCCGGCACCGGGACGCTCGACCTTGACGACGTCGGCACCGAGATCGGCCAGCAGCTGGCCTGCCCAGGGGCCGGCCAGCACGCGCGACAAGTCCAGCACGCGGCGGCCCGCCAGCGCGCCCTGCGAAAGTGCGCCGCCCATCGCGTCAGAACGCCGCGATACCGGTCTGCGCACGGCCCAGGATCAGA
>NZ_JANUGX010000034.1 GCF_024753245.1 Massilia norwichensis
AAGCCCTTTCCATGTGGAAGTCAAGAGTTGATTACGCAGTTCTCCGGCACCACCGCCGTCACCTCTATCTCCAACCGCGCCCTATCCTCGATCAGGGCGCTGACCTGCACCGCCGTCATGGCCGGATAATGCTTGCCGATGATCTCGCGATACGCCGCGCCCAGCGCTTCGGCAGCGGCCAGGTACTCGCGCTTGTCGACCACATACCAGGTCATGCGGACGATGTGCTCGGGCCGCGCACCGGCTTCGCGCAGCACTTCGACCACGTTCAGCAGGGCCTGGCGCGCCTGCAGGGCGAAGTCCTCGCTCTCGAAGCGGCCCTCGGCGTTCCAGCCTATCATCCCGCTGACGAAGACCTGGCGGCCGCTCGCTGCGACGCCGTTCGAATAGCCGCGCGGACGCGGCCAGCCTGGGGGTTGGAGGATGTCCATCATGCCGTTTCCTTCGCTTCGCGCAGCAGTTCGCGCGCAATGATCAATTGCTGCACCTCGGTGGCGCCTTCGTAGATGCGCAGCGCGCGGATTTCGCGGTAGAGCTGCTCGGCCGGGTGGCCGCTGGTCACGCCCAGGCCGCCGAACATCTGCACCGCGGCGTCAATGACTTGCTGGGCCGATTCGGTGGCCGTCATCTTGGCCATCGCCGCTTCCTTGGTCACCTTACCGCCGCGGTCGCGCTGCCAGGCGGCGCGGTAGGTCAGCAAGGCGCTGGCGTCGATCTGCGTGGCCATTTCGGCCAGCCTGGCCTGCGTGAGCTGGAAGTCCGACAGCACGCCGCCGAACATCCGGCGCGAAGTCGCATGCGCCAGCGCTTCGTCCATGGCGCGGCGCGCGAAGCCCAGTGCGGCGGCCGCGACCGAAGTGCGGAACACGTCCAGCGTCGCCATCGCCACCTTGAAGCCTTGACCGGCTTCGCCGATGCGCTGCGCGGCCGGCACCCTGCAGCCGTCGAAGCGCAGGCGCGCCAGCGGATGCGGCGCGATCACCTCGATGCGCCCGGCGATGCTGAAGCCCGGCGTGCCGGCATCGACGATGAAGGCGCTGATGCCGCGCGCACCCGGCGCCTCGCCGGTGCGCGCGAAGACCACGTAAAAGTCGGCGATGCCGCCGTTCGAGATCCAGGTCTTCTCGCCGTCCAGCACGTATTCATCGCCTTCGCGCCGCGCCGCGCATGCCATCGCGGCGACGTCGGAGCCGGCGTCCGGCTCGGACAGCGCGAAAGCGGCAATCGCCTCGCCGCGCGCGACACGCGGCAGGTAGCGTTCGCGCTGCGCGTCGGTGCCGAACAGGCTGATCGCGCCCGAACCCAGGCCCTGCATGGCGAAGGCGAAGTCGGCCAGGCCATTGTGGCGCGCCAGCGTCTCGCGGATCAGGCAGATGGCGCGGGTATCGATCGCCTGCCCGTCTGCTGCGATGGCATGCCGCAGCCAGCCGCCCTCGCCCAGCAGGCGCACCAGCTGGCGGCAATCGGCGTCGACGTCCTGGCTGTGCAGGCCCCGTACGTGATCGAAGGCCCAGCGGTCGAGCGCCGCTTCGAGGTCGGCATGGCGGCCGTCGAAAAAGGGCCAGCGCAGATAGGATTTATCGGCCATCTCAGTCTCCTTCGAATACCGGCTTCTGCTTCGCCACGAAGGCGTGATAAGCGCGGTGGAAATCGTTGGTCGCCATGCAGATCGCCTGGGCCTGGGCTTCGGCTTCGATCGCTTCGTCCACGCCCATGTTCCACTCCTGCTGCAGCATCTTCTTGGTCATGCCGTGGGCGAACGTCGGTCCCTCGGCCAGGCTGCGCGCGAGGGCCTGCGCTTCGGCCAGCAGCTCCTCCGGCGCGCACAGGCGGTTGAAGAAGCCCCAGCGCTCGCCCTCCTCGGCCGACATCGAACGGCCCGTGTACAGCAGCTCCGCCGCCCGGCCCTGGCCGATCAGGCGCGGCAGGATGGAACAGGCGCCCATGTCGCAGCCGGCCAGGCCGACGCGCGCGAACAGGAAGGCGGTCTTCGCGCGCGTGCTGGCCAGGCGCAGGTCGGAGGCCATCGCCAGGATCGCACCGGCGCCGGCGCAGATGCCGTCGACCGCCGCGACGATCGGCTGCGGACAGGCGCGCATCGCCTTGACCGCATCGCCGGTCATGCGGGTGAAGGCCAGCAGGCCGGGCATGTCGAGCTTCGTCAGCGGGCCGATGATCTCGTGGACGTCGCCGCCCGAGCAGAAATTACCGCCGGCGCCGGCGAGCACCACGGCCTTGACGTCGTCGGCGTAGGCGAGCGCGCGGAACAGGTCGCGCAGCTCCGCATACGAGTCGAAGGTCAGCGGATTCTTGCGTTCCGGGCGGTTCAGCGTGATGGTGGCAACGCCGTCGACGGCCTCGTACAGGAAGTGTTCGGCGCGGTAGCCGGCCAGGTTGTTGCGGTTGCGCGGCAGCGAATGCGCTTCGCCGGCTAGATGTCGCATGGTCTTACTCCTTGTTGTCGTTCAGGTGCTGCTTCATCGTGTCCAACAGCGCAATCATCGTCGCCTTGTCGGTGGCCGGAATGCCGGCGAACAGCTCGGCCACCCAGCCTTCGTGCACGGCGGCCATCTCGGCAAACGCACGCCGTCCCGCCTTCGTGAGCCTGACCACGAAGGCGCGCTTGTCCTGCGGGTCGGCGACCCGCTCCACCAGGCCTTCCTTCTCCAGCTGGTCGACGATGCCGGTGACATTGCCGCCGGTGACCATCATGCGTTTCGAGAGTTCGCCCATGCGCAGGCCTTCCGGGTGGCGTTCGAGCTGCGCCATCAGGTCGAAGCGCGGCAGCGTGATACCGAAGCTGGTGCGCAGGCGGCTGCGGATCTCGTCCTCGACGCGCACCGTGCAGGACAGCATGCGCAGCCACAGCTTGAGCGCCTGGTGGTGCTCGGCGGTCAGGCGCGAAGTTTGGTCGAGGATGAAGTCGAGCGGTGTCTGGTCGTCGGGTTTCACATCACCTCCCCGCCGGCCACGGCGATGGCCTGGCCGTTCATGGCACCGGCCGCCGGCATGCACAGCATCGTCACCGCATGCGCCACCTCGTCCGGCTGCACCAGGCGCCCCTGCGGATTGTTCGATGCCAGCTCGGCGCGCGCTTCGTCCTCGGTGCGGCCGGTCTTGCGCACGATGTTGGCGACGGCCTCCTGAACGATGTCGGTCTCGGTATAGCCGGGGCAGACGGCGTTCACGGTGATGCCCTTCGATGCCAGCTCGAGCGCCAGTGCGCGTGTGAGGCCGACCAGGCCGTGCTTGGCGGCGCAGTAGGCGGCGACGTAGCGGTAGCCGGTGAGCCCGGCCGTCGAGGCGACATTGACGATGCGCCCCCAACCCGCCTCCAGCATGGACGGCAGCGCGGCCTGGATGCAGTGGTAGGCGCCGGTCAGGTTCACGTCCAGCATGCGCTGCCAGGTCGCCGCATCGGTACGCATGAAAGGGCTCGACGCGGCCTGGCCGGCATTGTTGACCAGGATGTCGACCACGCCCGCCAGCGCGAAGGCCTGCGCCACGCTGGCCGGATCGGTCACGTCCACCGTCTGCCAGGCGACGCCGCCGCCGAGTTCACGCGCCGCGGCGTCCAGCCCGGCGGCGTCGCGCGCCATCAAGCTCACGCGCGCCCCCTGCGCCAGCAGGCTGCGTGCGATCGCCAGCCCGATGCCACGGCTGGCACCCGTCACCACCGCGTGTTTTCCAGCGAGTGCGTCCATCAACCCTCCAGCAGCCTGGCCGCGACCTGCTGCGGCGACAGGCCTGTGTTTGCCGCCGCCAGCTGGCGCTCGCGCTCCAGGTTGCGTTCCAGCTGCGCCTTGCCGGCCAGGTACTGCCTGGGCCAGGCGATGGCCGTGTAGCCGATCTTCGCCGCTTCGTGCAGGGTCCAGGCCGGATCGGCCAGGTGCGGCCGGCCGACCGCGCACAGGTCGGCGCGGCCGGCGGCGATGATGCTGTTGGCGTGGTCGGCTTCGAAGATCGAGCCCACCGCGATGGTCGGGATGCCGGCCTCGTTGCGGATGCGGTCCGCGAATGGGGTCTGGTACATGCGGCCGAACACCGGCTTTTCCTGCTTGCTGACCTGGCCCGACGAGCAATCGATCATGTCGGCCCCGGCCTCCTTGAACAGGCGCGCGATGGCGACCGCGTCTTCCGGCGTGATGCCGCCTTCGACCCAGTCGTGGGCCGAGATCCGCACGCTCATGGGTTTAGCCGCCGGCCACACGGCGCGCATCGCGCGGAACACGCGCAGCGGGTAGCGGCAGCGGTTTTCAAGACTGCCGCCGTATCGATCGCTGCGGCGGTTGGTCAGCGGCGAGATGAAGGACGAGAGCAGATAGCCGTGCGCGCAGTGCAGCTCCAGCCAGTCGAAGCCTGCTTCCTCGGCCGCCAGCGTGGCGCGCACGAAGTCGGCTTCGACCCGGTCCAGGTCGGCGTCGATCGCCTCGCGGGCCATCTGCGAGACGCCCGGCAGGTACTGCTGCGCGGACGCCGCGATCAGCGGCCAGTTCCCGTCCGGCAGCGGCTGGTCGATCCCCTCCCACATCGCGCGCGTCGAGCCCTTCGGTCCGGCGTGACCCAGCTGCAGGGCGATCTTCGCATCGCTTTGCCCATGCACGAAGTCGACGATGCGCTTCCACGCCGCCGTGTGCTCGGGGGCATACATGCCGGGGCAGCTCGGCGTGATGCGCGCGTCGGCCGAGACGCAGGTCATCTCGGCGAAGACCATCGCCGCGCCGCCCAGCGCACGCGCGCCCAGGTGCACCAGGTGCCAGTCGCCGGGCACGCCGTCGACCGCCGAATATTGCGCCATCGGCGAGACCAGGATGCGGTTCTTCAGCACCACGTCGCGCACGCGGTAAGGCGTCAGCATCGGCGGGATATGCGTCCCGGCTGGCAGGGGCAAGCCGGCCTGGGCGCAGGCGCGCGCGGCGAACCAGTCCTCGAAGCCGGCCACATAGCCGGGGTCGCGCAGGCGCAGGTTTTCGTGCGAGATGCGCTGGCTGCGCGTCAGCATCGCATACGCGAACTGCGGGGCTTCCAGCGCGCTGTAGCGCTCGACGTTCTCGAACCATTCCATCGAATTGCGCGCCGCCGACTGGATCTTCAACACCTCGACCGAGCGGCTGGCCTGATAGGCATCCAGCGCGGCACGCAGGTCGCCGGCATGCGCGCCGCAGCAGCGCGCCAGCTCGATCGCGTCTTCCAGCGCCAGCTTGGTGCCGGAGCCGATCGAGAAGTGCGCGGTGTGTGCCGCATCGCCCATCAGCACCACAGGGACATCGCCGTTCCAGTGGACCCACTGCTCGCAGACGATGCGCGGGAAAGCGATCCAGATCGCGGAGCCACGCAGGTGCGCGGCATTCGACATCAGCGCGTGGCCGTCGAGGTGCTCGGCGAACAGGCGCTCGCAGAAGGCGATCCCCTCTTCCTGCGGCATGTCGGCCAGGCCGGCCTTGCGCCATACCTCTTCTGGCGTTTCGACGATGAAGGTCGAGGTATCGCCGTCGAACTGGTAGATGTGGGCCTGGAACCAGCCGACCTCCGTCTCCTTGAACACGAAGGTGAAGGCGTCGAACGTCTTCTTCGTGCCCAGCCAGACGAAGCGGCAGCGGCGCGTTTCGACCGTCGGCCGGTAGTCTTGCGCATAGCGGGTGCGGATGCGGCTGTTCAGGCCATCGGCGGCGATCACCAGATCGGCATCGTAGCGGGCGGCCACAAGCTGATCGTCATCGACGACGGTCTCGAACACCAGCTCGACCCCCAGCTCCTCGCAGCGATGCTGCAGGATGTTGAGCAGGCGCTTGCGGGCGATGCCGCAGAAGCCATGCCCGCTGGAGGTGACGCGGCTGCCCTTGTAGAAGACGTCGATGTCGTCCCAGTGGTTGAAGGCCTGCAGGATGGCGCGCGCGGTCGGCTCGTCGCTGTCCACCAGCTTGCCCAGGGTCTGGTCCGAGAACACCACGCCCCAGCCGAAGGTGTCGTAGGGCCGGTTGCGCTCGACCACCACGAGGCGATGCGCCGGATTCTGCTTCTTCATCAGCAGCGCGAAATACAGGCCGGCCGGTCCGCCGCCTATGCAAACGATGTTCATAAGATAGTCACTGAGCTCTCAACTTGAAGCGCTGCAGCTTGCCGGTCTCGGTGCGCGGCAGCTTGTCGGTAAAGCGCACGGCGCGCGGGTATTTGTAGGGCGCGATGTTGTCCTTGGCGAAGGCTTGCAGCGTGCGCACCATGTCGGGCGATGCCTCGAAGCCCGGCTTGAGCACCACATGGGCTTCGACGATCTGGCCGCGCTCCTCGTCGGCGCGGCCGACCACGCCGCACTCCGCCACCGCCGGATGGCGCAGCAGCACGTCCTCGACCTCGGCGCCCGCGATGTTGTAGCCGGCCGAGATGATCATGTCGTCGGTGCGCGAGCGGTAGTAGAAGTAACCGTCCTGGTCCATCTCGTAGGCGTCGCCGGTGATGTTCCAGCCGTTCAGCACGTAGTTGCGCTGGCGTTCGTCGGCCAGGTAGCGGCAGCCGGTCGGGCCCTTGACGGCCAGGCGCCCGATGACGCCCGGCCCGACCGGCTGGCCATCATCGTCGAGTATGCAGGCCGCATAGCCGGGCACCGGCTTGCCGGTGGCGCCGGGGCGGATGGCGTCGCCGCTGGCGGAGATGAAGATATGCAGGATCTCGGTGGCGCCGATGCCGTCGATCATGGCGATGCCGGTGGCGCGCTTCCAGGCCTCGCGCGTGGCCAGCGGCAGCGCCTCGCCGGCCGATACGCATTTCTGCAGCGAGCGCAGATCGTAGCTGGGGACCAGCGGCGTCATCTGCCGGTAGAAGGTCGGCGCCGTGAAGCAGACCGTGGCCCGGTAGCGTTCGATCGCTGCCAGCAGCCCCTCCGGCGTCAGCTTTTCCAGCAGCACGCCGGCCGCGCCGAAGCGCAGCGGGAACAGCAGCAGTCCGCCCAGGCCGAAGGTAAAGGCCAGCGGCGGCGTGCCGATGAAGATGTCGTCTGCGCCGGCCTTGAGCGTGTAGCGCGGGAAGCAGTCGCAGATCGCCAGGATGTCGCGATGGAAGTGCATCGTGCCCTTGGGGATGCCGGTCGTGCCCGAGGTGAAGCTGATCAGGCAGACGTCGTCGGCGGCGGTGTCGACCGGGGCGAAGGGCTGCGTGTGCTTTGCCATGCGCGCCTCCAGGCTGTCGGCATGGCCCGGCATGTCGAACCGGATCACGGGCGCCTGCCCTGCCACCTGTTCCAGCTCGCCGCTCAGCGCGCCCGCACACAGCACCGCGTTCACGTTGGCCTTGTCGAGGATGACGCCCAGTTCGCGCGCACGCAGCAACGGCATGGTGGGCACCGCGACCAGTCCGGCCTTCAGCACCGCCAGGATGCTGGCCGCCATCGTCGGGCAGTTGGCCCCGCGCAGCAGCACGCGATTGCCGGGCACCAGACCGAGGTCGGTGCGCAGGACGTGGGCGATGCGGTCGACCTGCTGCTGCAGCTCGGCGTAGGTCCATCGCATCTGCTCGCCCAGATGCTCGCCGATCACCGCCGTGCGTGCGCCGCGGCCGGCGGACACGTGCGCATCCACCAGTTCGGCCACGCAGTTCAGGCGCGGCGGGTACTGGAGTTCGGGAAGGTCGAAGACGAGGTCCGGCCACTGCTCTGGCGGCGGAAGATGGTCCCGCGCGAAGGTATCGACGTGGGCCGAGGCGTTTGATTCTGCAGCGGAAAAGCTCGTCATAAAAGCGCTCCGGAGAAAGTATCGGCGGCATGCTGCTGACAAATACTTTAGGCCTAAAGCATTTTAGAGGCAAGCGAAATTCTTCAGTTGGCAGACCAGTACTTCTCTCGACAAATTACGGGACGCGACTACGACGTAAGAACTCTGTCAACTGTTCGCTTACTGCATAGCCGTGGCTCGATAACCAAGTCCGACGTTCGCCGTATCTGGCTTGACAAGGGCCGCCATCGTGACATTTAGTGAGAATTTCTCAACGTCAAATACGATATTCTTCTAGAAACTTCTTATTTGGAAATTCCATGATCATTAAAAAACTTATAACTAAAAACTTCAAGAAATTCACTAATAGAACCTTCGAATTTAATGAAGATGTGAATATTTTAGTTGGCGATAACACGATGGGTAAGAGTTCGATTTTAGAAGCGATCGAACTAGCTACAAACTGCTGCTTCCGAGGAAAAACCTTGACATCGGAAACAGCGCTTGAGCTTATGAATAGAAAAGCAGCCGCGGCCTACCTTATTAGTGATTTGAACTACACTGCGCTCCCGGAAATTGTTATAGAGTTGTTTGTAGATGGCATTCCTGAATACAGGGGAACGCACAATACACTTTCGGAGGATGCGCAAGGCATCACGCTCAGGATCGCATTTGATCTGGACTTGTTAGGAAAGTATGACGAGCTGACCAAAACCCCAAGCAATGTGCGGACAGTTCCCATTGAATTCTTCAAAACGGAATGGATGGATTTCGCTGGAAACCAAATCAAGTCAATAACCAGAAAAGCCAAATCTCTGCTAATTGATCCGTCTCGCCTGCATCCGACATACGGAAAAAATCAATATATTACTACTCTACTTGCATCTGCACTGACAAAGGACGAATTAGCGCACTTAAACCTCGACTTTAGACAACTTAAAAATATATTTGATGAACAGCAGCACGTCTCACTCATCAATAAAAGCCTTGATACAGACAAGACGATCACCAATGGAACACTGAAGATTGTTGCCGATATAGCTGCCAATCGTGGCATCGAAGCATCACTTCAACTAGCGGTGGACGAAGTATCCTTCCCTTTAGTCGGCAAAGGTGAGCAAAGCCAAATTCAAATTAAACTTGCCATCCAAAACAAAGCAAAGTCCGTCGATTTTATTCTGCTCGAAGAGCCAGAAAACCATCTATCTCACATGAACTTAACGCGATTAGTTAAGTACATAGAGGAGCATAGCAGCGGCCTGCAAGTATTTATTTGCACTCACAGTTCGTATGTCCTCAACAAATTAAATATCGCCAAGCTTTGCCTGGTCGCACATAACTACATCCGTCTTAAAAACATAGACCCCACGATCTCAACCAAAATTAAACGGCTACCTGGCTACGACACGTTACGTGCCGTATTGGCCAACAAAGTAATATTAGTAGAGGGCCCCTCAGACGAACTAATTTTGAAAAAGCTATATTGCTCCAAACATGGAAAACTACCGGAAGAGGATGGAATCGAAATTCTTGTTGTACGCGGCCTGGGGTTTGAAACGTACTTAGAGATTGTCAAGGACATTGGAACGACTACTCATGTACTCAAGGATAACGATGGCGACTTCAAAACGAATGTCGAGGCTCTACAAGACAAATATAAAGTCTATCCGAATATTAAGTTCTTTGCCCCTTCGAATAATTCCTTAAATTCGCTGGAACCTGCACTCATTGCGGAACATAACAATACTGCAGTCGCTCTAGACGCCTTCGCAAAACTGATTTTGTCGACTAAGACCTACAATTTATACGAAAAAGAACCGGACCTCACCGCAAAGACCTCCTTCTTAAAAAATTGGTTTGGCGGCGACACCGGCAATGGCAAGAAAAAAGTCGATTCTGCAATGCGTATTTTTGAAAGCGATACGACCATTAACTACCCAGCGTATCTTGTAGGAGCTTTCGATTTTGCCTAATACTTTCATATTCGCTGGCGCTGGCACCGGCAAGACAGAGCGTATCGTAGACGAATCCATTCGTCTAGTACATGAATCTAAGCGGGTTCTTGTCCTCACTTATACACAAAACAATCAAAAAGAAGTATTGGAAAGATTTCTTGTGAAGCATCGAGGCATCCACGACGACTTTAGGGTCAAAGGGCTTCTCACTTTCTATTTGGAAGAAATAATACGCCCATACCAGCGAGAATTTTTTTCGAAACGAATCGAGGGATTTATCCTCAATGACGCAGACCCCCACAAGAAAAATGGGTATAACATCCCTGGCCGAAAAGAGATACTGACCAACGGCAAATATAACCCTTTGTATTATTTGACTTCGTGTCAGACGCAAGCTCATTCGGCCTTACTCGCGAAATTTGCCTACACTATCATCAAAAAGACAAATAACGCTCCCATTCAACGTCTAGAAGCAATTTATGACAGCTTATATTTCGATGAGTGTCAGGATATGGTCGGATGGGACTTTGAGGTTCTCTCCTTAATAGCAAAAAGCAAGAAGATTTCAATCACCTGCGTGGGAGATTTTAGGCAAACTATCTACGAAACTGCTATAACTTCAAAGAAGCCAGGCACAAGCAATGAGAAAGTTGCACACCTAAAGAAGCTTAAATTTGCACAAGAAGAAATGAACGAATCGCGGCGTTCTGTTCCCGAAATCTGTAATTACGCAAGCAAACTTCACACCCAGGAAGATTATCCGCCGTTAAAGTCCAACGTAGTACCGCCAGAGGAGTATCGCGACCATCAAGGTGTCTTTGTGGTAAAGGAGAGTGACGCACGCACTTACCTTACTCTTTACCAACCCGTAATACTACGTCAAAGCGTTGCCGCCGGCACAAAGTATAACGACTTGGGGCTGCGCTGTATAACTTTTGGCAAATCTAAAGGATTAGGCTTCCCTCGGACGGCCATTATTCCAACTCAAGCGCATTTACAGTTTCTACAGGATAACAATAGGGCGTTTTCGCAAGGTAAAACAGATGAGTCTCGCAACAAGTTTTACGTCGCGCTTACCAGAGCAAAATATAGCGTAGCGCTAATCGTGCCCAATAAGATTGCCCCGAATTGCCACGTCCCAACTTGGGCGCCGATCGAAACTTAGATCCCGCGCGATTCACGTCCTCAATAAACCCTCCTTTCCGGCCTTCCTCCTTTAAAGCGACATATCAATGACTTAATGAATGAGATCCTTGATATGTCGTGGATTACTAAAACTTCATTTCCAGCGTCGCCCGCACGCTGCGGTGCAGCGGATTCAGGGTGCGGCTGGTCTGGGTGCCGACACCCGGCGTCGTGTAGCTGCTCTCGCTGATCGTGTCCTGGGCCAGCAGGTTGGCGGTCGCCACGCGCAGCTGCAGCTTCGGGTTGAACTTCCACAGCGCGTACAGATCGAGGTCGCGTCGCACCGATTGGTAGCTGATCTGGTTACCCGACACCCGCACGAAACCGCCGTTCTTGAAGACGTAGCTGCCGCCCAGGGTCAGCGGGCCGTTCCGGTAGTCCGCGCCGACGGTGGCCGACAGCGGGGTCTGGCCGTCCAGGCGGTTGTCCGGACCCGGCACCGAGCTCACCGTCGACCAGTTGCGCGACACGCTCGCACGCAGGTCGAGGTTGGTACTGGTCTGCATCACGGCTTTCAGCGGGAACTTGGCTTCCAGTTCGAGACCGTAGGTGCGCGCATCGCCGCTATTGGTCGGCGACGAGATCCAGCGCGCGCCGTCGAAGCTCACTGATCTTGCCCCGCTATTCCCAGACACAGTCTGATGCTTAGTTAGCGTCAGTTTCCAGAGCCTGACGCGGTCGCTCTTTTCTAAACATGCGCGGCGATTTATACCCCAGCGCGGAGTGAGGATGCACCTCGTTAAAATGCCTGAAGGCGTCAGGCAGCTGGGCCAGCACGACGACGCCGTCGCTGCGGTCCATGCCGCCGACGTAATCGCGTTTAAACGTGTTCACGAAGCTCTCAGCCATGCCATTCGATTGTGGGCTGTTGACAGGCGTATGCACCGGCTTGATGCCCAGTTGATGCGCCAGGGCGTGCGTTTCAGTGGCCCGGAAAGCGCCGCCATTGTCGCTCAAGAATTCAAGCGTAATCGCCCGCTCGTCCGTGCTGCCAAAGCGTGCCTCTACCGCCTCGATCATCATGTCGCGCACCGGTTCGCCAGGCAGGCCACGGCCGATCCAGGCACGCCAGGCGATGATCTCGCGGTCACAGCAGTCCTTCATGAATACGCCCGTCACGACGTCGCCGTTGTCGCAGGCGATCTCGAAGCCGTCCGAGCACCAGCGCTGGTTCGATTCCTCGACCGCTACCTTGCCATCATGAGCACGGCCACTGTCCCGGCGCTTGGGCGACTTCGGCAACAGCAAACCCTCCGACTTCATCACGCGATACATGCGCTTGTGATTGACAGGCCGAAGGCCCATCAGGCTGCGCGTGCGGTTCACCAGGGCGCCGGCGCGGCGATAGCCGTAAGTCGGCAATGCCGTGATCTCGGCGCGTACGGCGTCGGCAATCATTGCGTCAGCAACCGGATCAAGCCTAGCCAACGTACGACCGTCGATCCAGTCTGCAGGACGCGCAAGGCGATCAATCACGTTCGAGCGCGCTACACCAAGGACAGCACAGACCGGCTTCACTGGCCGTCCTTGTCCAATAAGGGTGAGCGCGCAATCCACTTTTTTTCGCGGGCCACCTCGACCGCTTCGCGCAGGATTTCCGCTTCCATCGTCTTCTTGCCGAGCATGCGCTGCAGTTGTGCGATCTGGGCGCGCGCGGCAGCCAGTTCGCTTGCCGGCACCACCGATTCGCCGGACTGTACTGCCACCAGAGCCCCTTCGCGCTCGAGCTTGCGCCAATTGAACAGCTGGCTGGCACTGATCCCGTGTTTGCGCGCGACCAGCGATACGCTCATCCCCGGCTCGTACGTTTCCTTGACCAGCGCAGCCTTTTCCTGCACTGACCAGCGACGGCGCCTCTCCTCCGACACCGTCACTACTTCGATGGTTTGGTTGTTCCTAGTCATATTCACAGTCGTATTCCTATCCCTAAGGATACTGCATCGACTGTGTCTGGTGGATCAGGGGGCTATCTCACTCACCAGGTTGCGCGTGTAGTCCGTAATGCGGCGCGTCGACACGCTGGCCGACAGCAGCGCGCCTTCGGCCCAGTAATGCTCGTAGGAGGCGTCGACGCCCAGCGCCAGTTCGGGCTTGAGGTTCGGGTTGCCGATCGTATCCGGTTCGGTCTGGCTGTTGTTCACCGAGGTGAAGCGGTGCGGGATGATCTGCTGCTGGCCCGGCGCCTTGTAGGTGCGGGTCACGGCCAGGCGCAGCTGGTCCCCCTTGGTACCGGGCAGCTTGTACAGCGTCTGCGCCACCGGGCTCAGGACCGACGAGTTGTTCTTGATCTCGGCGTAGGTGTTGCCGGAGGTCGAGGTGCGGATGCCTTCCCAGCGCGCGCCCAGGTACACCGACCAGGCCGCGTCACGTTCCACTCGTCCTGGCCATACAAGGCCAGGCGCGTGACCTTCGATGCGTAGAACTCGTCGCCGCCCGGCAGCGGCGTGTTCGGGGCAGCAGCGTCACGCTCGCGGCGCGCATCGTCGCCGCCCTGGTAGCCGCCGTCCCAGCCGAAGGCCAGCGCATGGCCTTCGAAGCGGCCACTGGTGTACTTGCCGGTCGAGGCCAGGCCGCGCACGAGGACGTCCGACTTGATGAAGGCGCGCAGCGGGCCGGCTGCCGCATTGCCGCTGCCGAAGCGGTACATGGCATTGTCGGCGCCGACGTAGGTGCCGGTCAGCTTGGCGTCCAGCTTGGCGCCGGATTCGAACTTGTGGACCCAGTTCAGCTCCTGGCGGAACACGTGGTTGTGGTTGGTCATGCGCTGCTCGAGCCGCGGGTAGGCCGGCAGCGGCCCGACCAGGGTGTCGACGCTGCCCATCTCGGCCTGCATGAAGTTTGCCCAGTTGGCAAAAGTTTGCGCGGTCAGCGTGTCGCCGTTCTCGAAGGTGTAGTTCAGGCGCGGCGTCAGGTTGACGGCGCTGAACCTGGCATCCTGCGGCGTCGTGCTCTGGCGCAGGCCGGTCAGGCCGCCCGTCGCGTCGACGAAGGTTTCGACCGTCTCCGGGTCGCTGGTGAAACGGCTCTGGAAGGCATTCGCGGCAAACGAGTAGGACAACTTGCCGAGCTTGTCCGACAGCTGCAGGTTCAGGGTCGGGCTCTTGATCGCGTGACCGTTGCCGAAACCGAGCTTCAGTTCGCGCTGCGCCGCCTTGACCGCCTTCTTCAGCACGATGTTGACGGTGCCGGCGATCGACTGGGTCGAAAACTCTGCGCTGGCGGCGCGCAGTACTTCGATGCGTTCGATCACGTCCGGCGACAGCGAACTGATGTCAAAGCCCTGCGGGGCGCGCTCGCCGTTGATCAAGACCTGGGTATAGCCGCTGCCGAGGCCGCGCATCCGGATCTCGCCGCCGCGGCCGTTGCCACTAACGGTCACGCCCGGCACGCGTTTGAGCACGTCGAGCACGTTGGTATCGCCGTATTTGAGGATTTCCTCGTTGCTGACGACGATCTTGCTGGCGGTGTCGTCGCGGCGCGGATCGTAGGAGGACGCGGCGCCCTTCACCTCGACCTGCTGGATTTTTTGGGGTGCGTCCTGCGGCCTGGTTTCGGTCGAAACCGGCGCCTGCTGGGCGTGGACGGGCGCCATGACGGCCGCGACGGCGGCGGCGAGGAGGCTCAAGCGGAACGGAAAAGCGGCTGGCATGTCAAACTGTTCAGTGTTGAAATGGGGGCCATTGTCCGCCAGATCCCCCCCTTTTCATTGCCAACACGGAATTATTTTTGATATGCATGCATCGAATGCGTATGCATGCATATCAAAAACGATGTCAAAATGCAACGCTGTTCCTTTGTCCGGCCTGCCCGTTATAATCGGACATCTTTCATTCGAGGTTCTACCGTGTCCGATCGCCTTAAAGTCCTGCCACAATACCTGATGCCCAAGCAGCGCCTGACGACCTTCGCCGGCCGCGTCGCCGGGGCCAAGGGCGGCTCGATGACAACCAGGCTGATCCGCTGGTTCGTCGGCAAATACGGCGTCAACATGGAAGAAGCCGAGAATCCGGACATCGCCAGCTACACCAGCTTCAACGATTTCTTCACCCGCCCGCTGAAGCCCGGCGTGCGGCCGCTGGCGAATGCCGCCTTCGTGTGCCCGGTCGACGGCGCGATCAGCCAGTTCGGCGCGATCGACGACCACCACATCCTGCAAGCCAAGGGCCACCGCTTCACCACCACCGAACTGGTGGGCGGCGACGCCGAACTGGCCAGGCAGTTCCAGCACGGCAGCTTTGCCAACCTCTACCTGTCGCCGAAGGATTACCACCGGCTGCACATGCCCTGCGACGGCAAGCTGACCCGCATGATCTATGTGCCGGGTGCCCTGTTCTCGGTGAATCCGACCACCGCGCGCGGTGTGCCCAACCTGTTCGCGCGCAACGAACGCGTGGTCTGCGTGTTCGAGTCCGAGCAGTATGGCCCCTTCGTGATGGTGCTGGTCGGCGCGACCATCGTCGGCAGCATGGCGACCGTGTGGCATGGCGTGGTCAATCCGAAGCGTCCGCAGAAGATCAGCGAATGGCGCTATGAGGACCAGAACATCGTGCTGATGAAAGGCGAAGAGATGGGTCGCTTCCTGCTGGGCTCGACCATCGTCATGCTGTTCAAGCCGAATACCATCGCCTTCAACCCGGACTGGGCGCCGGAGCGTTCGGTGCGGCTGGGCGAGTTGATGGGCGATTTTACGGGCGGCGCCTAAAGTGTCGTTCCCGTGCAAACGGGAACCCATGCTGAGGTACCGGCCCTAGTCAGCCGGCGACACGAAGGCAGCTCCGAGGTCACGATTTCTGGTGTTCAGTATGGATTCCCGCCTGCGCGGGAATGACGGCTAGGCCGCCCTGCTCTCCGCCTGCTGCCGCACCCGCGCACAACAGGCCTCATCCAGCATATCCAGGAAGGCGCGGGTCTTGGCCGGCATCAGGCGCCGTCCCGGGAACACCGCCCAGCCGGTCGCCGCCGGCAAATCCCAGTCCGGCAGCACGCGCACCAGTTCCCCCTTCTTCAGCATCGGTCCCGCGAACAGGTCGGAACTGGCCGCGATGCCGGCGCCGCCGCAGGCGATGCGCGCCAGCAGCTCCGGCGAATTCGCCGTCAGGCGCGCCGTCACCTGGCGCTCCCAGCGCGTCTTGCCGCGCTCCAGCACCCATTGCGCGGCCCCACCGTTGCGGCTCAGGATACACAGCAGGTCGTGGCTCAAGAGGTCGTCCGGATGCTCGGGCAGGCCGCGCTGCGCGATATACGAAGGCGCCGCATACAGGCCGAAACGCTCCAGCGAGACGCGGCGCGCGTTCAGGGTCGAATCCTCGGGCAGGTCGCCCATGCGGATCGCGATGTCGAAGCCCTCGGCGACCAGGTCGACCCGGCGCGGCGACAAATCCAGCTCCAGCGACACCGCCGGATAGCGCGCCAGGAAGCGCGACATCATCTCGGTCATGCCGAGGTTGGCGAAGTCGCCCGGCATCGAGATCCTCAGCTTGCCGCTTGGTTCGGCCTGGCGATGCAGGGCCAGCGCGCCGGCCGCATCGACCTCTTCCGCCACCTTGCGCGCGTGCTCGAGCAGGCTCTCGCCGAACTCGGTCAGCACCAGCCGACGCGTGGTGCGCTGCAGGAGGCGCTCGCCCAGGCAAGCCTCAAGCATGGCGATGCGGCGTGACACCGTCGATTTCGGCAAGTCCAGGCGCTGGGCCGCCATGCTGAAACTGCCGGCCTCGACGATGCGGGCGAAAAGCAGCAGGTCATTCGGTTCGAGGTGCATGATTGTTCCACCGGTTGAATAATGTTATCCATTCTAGCGTCTTCCGCGCGATGAATGGAACCGCTAAAGTGTCTCCATCGATACACCAACCGACCCAAGGAAACGAACCATGAACATCCTGCAGATCAATTCCAGCGTCCGCGGCGCCAGCTCCGAATCGAACCGCGTGGCCGGCAACATCGTCGCCAAGGTGAGCGCCGCCAACCCGGGCGCCAAAGTGGTCGTGCGCGACCTGGGCGCCAACGCCCATCCGATCCTGGACGAAGCCGCCCTGGGCGCCCTGTTCACCCCGGCTGAGCAGCGCACCCCGGAACAGGCTGCCCGCGTGGCCCTGGACGACGCGCTGATCGCCGAAGTGCAGGCTGCAGACGTGGTCGTGATCGGCGCCCCGATGTACAACTTCGGCATGCCGATCCAGCTGAAGACCTGGTTCGACGCCATCGCCCGCGCCGGCGTCACCTTCCGCTATACCGAAAGCGGTCCGGAAGGCCTGCTGAAAGGCAAGAAAGTCTTCGTGGCGACCGCCCGCGGCGGCATCTACCCGGAAGACGCGGACCCGCAAGTGCCGCACATCCGCATGCTGCTGAACTTCCTGGGCATGACCGACTCGACCTTCGTGTACTCGAACGGTCAGTCGATGGGTCCGGATGCGGCCAGCAAGGGCCAGGCTGAAGCCGACGCCGTCGTCGCTGCCATCGCCTGAGTTTTAGGGAGATCGAGATGGAACAGCAAGTGGCAGTGGAAGTCGCACCGGAGCGCGTGGAACGCAGCCGCCGCATCGAGCGCGTACTCGGCGGCCAGTTCGTTATGGATGGCGCGGGCGTGAAGATCAACCGCGTCCTCACCCAGCCGCTGCAGCGCCGTCTCGATCCCTTCCTGATGCTGGACGCCTTCGGCAGCGACAAGGCCGGCGACTACATCGCCGGCTTTCCGGAGCATCCGCACCGCGGCTTCGAGACCGTCACCTACATGCTGGCCGGACGCATGCGCCACCGCGACAGCGCCGGCAACGAAGGCCTGGTCAGCGATGGCGGCGTGCAGTGGATGACGGCCGGCCGCGGCGTGGCCCACTCCGAAATGCCGGAGCAGAACGAAGGCCTGATGGAAGGCTTTCAGGTGTGGCTCAACCTGCCGGCCAGGGACAAGATGTGCGCGCCCTGGTACCGCGACATCCCGGCCGAGGAAGTGCCGCGCTTTACGCTGGCGTCGGGCGCCGCGGTGCAGGTGATCGCTGGCCGCACGCATGGCGTCGAGGGCGCCGTGCAGCGCGAAGCGACCCAGCCGCTGTACCTCGACATCCAGCTGCCGCAAGGCGTGGAATTCGAACAGCCGCTGCCCGCCGGGCACAACGCCTTCTTCTACGTCTACCGCGGCGAGGTGGTGGTCGATGGCAAGGCGGTGCCGCAGGCGCGCATGGCCATCCTCGACAATGCCCAAGGCGCCGACGGCGTGCGCATCAAGGCGGACGTGGACACGCGCCTGATCCTGATCGCCGGGCGTCCGCTGAACGAACCGATCGCGCAGTACGGCCCCTTCGTGATGAACACGAATGCCGAGGTGTTCCAGGCGGTCGAGGACTACCGCGCCGGGCGTTTCGGCTGACCGACCGTCCTCTTGTGTTTTACCGCGCGGGCGGGCGAAGCACCTTCGCCCCCTGCGCTTCTGTCTTTTCTTCCGCTACACTAGCGGCATGCCGCTGATAGACCAACTTGCCACCTTGCTCGGGCGCGCCAGCCGCGCACTCGGGTTCGATTCCGCCGACGCCTTCCCGCCGGGCCACCGCTACGCGCACACGCGCTGGGACAAGGCCTATTTCGACATTCCCTCCGACTGGAAACCCGAGCGCATCGAGCAGGCCATCGCCGAGGCCATCACGAATACGCCCAGCGTGTTCGGCTACATCGCGCACCCGACCCCACGCATGCAGCGCGCCCTGCTCGGCGTGATCCACGGCCGCCTGCGCCGCGGCGGCACGCCGCCCAACGAGCTGCTGGCGATGCTGATCGAGGCCTACGCCAGCCCGCGCACGCCGGAAGCGGTGCCGGGCCTGCGCGCCGCCATCGCCGCTACCTTCGGCTACGATCCGTCGATGCGGGTGGCGCACCTGGCGGCCTGGCTGGCGGACATGCCGGCCGCTTTCGACGTCATCGACGCCGGCTGAAACCCGGCCCTCCTTCACCCGACAGTGGCGGGCAGCCGCGTCGGCGCGGCATTGCCCGGCACGTAGCGCTCGCGCAGCCACATGAAAGGCATCTCCACCACCCGGAACAGCAGCCAGCCCGCCGCCGCCGATGCCGCCAGCGCCACCGCGATGGTGAGCGGATGGCCGGGGTCGAAGCCGGCCTCGCCCAGCGCCTGCCCCGCCAGGACGCTGACCTGCTTGTGAATCAGGTAGATCGCGTAAGACCACAGCGCCAGACTGGAAGCGCCCGGGACGCGGATGCGGTGCAGCGGCGAATCCGGCGCCAGCGCCGCCAGGATCAGCAGCGCGCAGCCCAGGGCCAGCAGCGGAAAGCCGAACACGCTCGTCCACAGGCCATAATGATCGACGAGGAACCAGCGCAGGGCCAGGCCGGATGTCAGGATGCCGGCCCCTAGCAGCAGCTTGCCCTGCCCCATCAGGCGCGCCCACAGGGCGCCATGGGACTGCCTCAGCAAGGCCAGCGCCACGCCTGCCAGCAGCTCGTCGTAGCGGCACAGGCTCGCGTAATACAGATGCTTGTAATAGAAGTGCAGCCAGTTCCCTGCCCCCTGTCCCTGCAGCCAGGTGTCGGCGCGGATCGCCATCCCGGCGCCGAAGGCCAGCGCGATGGCGGCCCAGGCCCAGCGGATCCCGGCGCCGCGCCGGCCCAGCGCCACCGCCAGCAGGGCGCAGGCCGGCAGCAGCATGTAGAACTGCTCCTCGATGCACAGCGACCAGGCGTGCGAGAAGACCGTGCCCGGTTCCAGGCCGATGTTCTGGGTGAAGCTGAGGTACTGCCATAGCGGCAGCATCGGCGCGCTGCCGCGGAAGGCCGGCCACAGCGCGTACAGCGCCAGCACCGCATAGAAGTTCGGCAGCGTGCGCAGCAAGCGGCGCGCGTAGAAACGCGTCAGGGACAAGCCTTCCGGGCGGCGCATGGCCTGGAAGATCTGGTTGCCGATCAGGTAGCCGGACAGCGCGAAGAACAGGTCGACGCCGACCCAGCCGATCTCGCCGACCCAGCCGAAGGTGGCATCGAAGCTGACGAACAGTACGTAATGATGCAGCACCACCAGCGTAACGGCGAGCGCGCGCAGGGTGTCGAGGCCGTTGACACGAAGTGAGGCGCGCAGTGAGGCGCGCTGTGATGACCGGCTCATGTGGAGGATCGTCGACGAAAACGCCGGATGATGCCACGCCGCCCTCCCTCGCGCCAGGCTTTCCCGATAAAATGCCGGATCGATATTTTCTTGGAACACTCAGCATGAGCGCCGCCGCAAGCCAGATGCATTTCAAATCCGTCAACTATACGGGCCAGGGTCCGGGTCCGCGCGTCATCATCATGGGCGCGACCCACGGCAACGAGATCTGCGGCACCCAGGCCATCGGTCGCGTGATGGCGGAACTGGACGCCGGCGCCCTGCGCATCGTGAACGGCAGCGTCACCTTCGTTCCCATCGTCAACCCGCTGGCCTACGCCAAGAATACGCGCTCGGGCGACCGCAACCTGAACCGCGACCTGTCGCCGAAGGAAAGTCCGCAAGACTTCGAAGACCGCGTCGCCAACTGGCTGTGCCCGCTGCTGGCCCAGCACGACGTGCTGCTCGACCTGCACTCCTTCAATGCCGCCCACGGCGAGCCTTTCGTGATGGTCGGCCCGCTCGACAACGACGGCACCCTCGAACCTTTCAAGCACATGCGCGAGGAGCGTGCGCTGGCGCGCCGCCTGGGCGTGCGCCGCTTCGTGACCGGCTGGATGGCGGCCTACGGCGGCGGCGTGCAGCGCCGTTCTCGCGGCAATGCGGCCGAACTCGAAACCGTGCTGCGCTACGGCATGGGCACCACCGAATACATGCGCAGCACCGGCGGTTACGCGCTGACCCTCGAATGCGGCCAGCACCTCGATCCGCAGGCGCCGGAAGTCGCCTACCGCGCCATCATGAACACCCTGGCCCACCTGAAACTGATCGACGCCCCGGCACCGGAACCGGTTCCGTTCGAAGAGATGGAAGCGCTGCAGATGGTCGTCGTCCACGACAAGCTGGACGCCGGCGACCGCTTCACCCGCACCTGGGCCAGCTTCGACCCCGTGCAGGAAGGCGACCAGATCGGCGTGCGCGCCGACGGCACCCCGGTCACGGCCGAGTTCTCGGGCCGCATCCTGTTCCCGGACACGAATGCCGCGCCGAACCACGAGTGGTACTACCTGACCCGTCCGAATCCGCAGTTCGGTCGCGAGTAAGCCCCAACGCCGCCATGGGGCCTTGTCAGGCGCTCTCCGTTCGGGCCTGTTCGGCACGGATCAGGTGCAGATTGCGCAGATAGATCGCCACCCCCAGCCCCTGGCCGGCAACGAAGACGGGGTCGCGCCGGTGTATCGCGTACACCAGCAGCACCAGCGCGCCCGCGATGCTCAGGTACCAGAAAGCGACCGGGATCACGCTGCGGCGTTCCCGCTCGCTGACGAACCATTGCAGCACAAAGCGCCCCATGAACAATGCCTGGCCGCCAAACCCGACCAGGAGCCACCAGCCTTCCTCACCCATCGGTCCTCCTTCCGATCTGCAGGCGCGGCAGCATGCGCGCCATTTCCCACCCGCCCCACAGCAGACAAACCAGGCCGACCGCACGCTGCGCAGGCAGCACCGCCGGGATGCCGAGATGCCCGCTCACCAGCAGCGCAGCCGCCACCGCGGCCAGCAGCAGACCGGCCAGCATGCCCGCGATGCCCGAGGTGCGCCAGCCCCAGCGCGCATGGATTGCCAGCCCTAGCCAGGCGCCCAGCCAGCCGCCCAGCATGCCCCACAGGATGTCGGCCGGCCAGTGCACGCCCAGCATGATGCGCGACAGGCTGACCAGGGCCCCCAGTACCAGCACCAGCGCGCGCAGCGGCCCGCTGTTGGTGACGCCCATGACCCAGATGCCGGCCATGGCAAATGCCGCCGCGGCGTGCCCGGACGGAAAGGACACACGCCGGTATGCCGGCCCAGCCTGGTAGAACTGGTCCGCGGCCAGCGCCGCCAGCGGGCGCGGCAGGTCGATGACCTGCTTGGTGACCTGGGTCCACAGGGCGGCGAAGACCGCCGCTACCAGCGCCGCCCAGAAGCAATGCGGCCAGCGCCGGATCAGCGGCAGCACCAGGGCCAGCGCCACGGCACCGTCGCCGAACATCGTCAGGTGCAGCCAGAACAGTGAGCCCAGCGCATGGCCGGCATGGTTCAGGGCCAGAAACACGGGCTGGTTGCCGCCCGCCGCCAGCAGCAGTGCCAGCAGCGCCAGCGCGGCGGCCGGCGGTAGCCACACCCAGGACGAGCCATAGGCAGGACGGACGGAAGGGCGAGTGGCCAGCGCCATGGCTCTTATCCGGAAATGCGGGCCAGCACGATGCCGCCCTTGCGGTACAGTACTTGGGCAGGACCGAGCGCGGCCAGCGCATCGCTGCGGGTGAGGATGATCTGTCCCGGGCGTGGCTGCGGCATGGCCGGCGTTAACGCGCCGCGGTAGAACGAGAAACTCGGCACGTTGATGCGCCAGCTGTGCACCTCCCAGCCGGCGCTGCGCGCCAGCAGCGCGGCTTCCTTGACCGGCGCCTGCTGGATTGCGGCGGCCGCCGGCAGCAGCAGGCCGCCCAAGGCCAGCGAACACAGCAGTGCAGAAGCGGCCAGGCGCCGCCACAGTGCCGCGCCGCGCCACAAAGCCAGTACCAGAGCGGCGCCCAGCAACACCGCGGCGCCGAATTGCCACCCGGGCCCGAACGCCTCGCCCTGCCCGAGCGCCTCGCGCACGTAGAGGTTGCGGATGCCGGGCGCGAAGCGCTGCAGCAGCCAGGGCAGCGCCGCGACCGTCCCCAGAAAGAAGAGTGGCGGCACGAAGGCCAGCAGCTTCGAACGCAGCGCATCGCGCCGCTGCGCCATCAGGATGAACAGCGGCGTGGCGCCATACAGCAGATAGTGCGGCAGCTTGGTGCCGGCCAGCGAAAAGAACACGAAGACGAACAGGAACCAGCACCACAGGAAGCAGTCGAGCGGCGACGCCCGCAACCGCCCCAGCCCGGACAAGCTGCGCAGGAACAGCCCTGTGTAGGGCAGCAGGAGCAGCAGGATGGCCAGCAGGTAGTACAGCAGGCTGCCGCTGTGTCCCTGCAGCGGCGACATGAAGCGCTCGACATTGTGGCGCATGAAGAAGCCGGCCAGGAAGGCATCGCCGCGCCGGCTGTATTCCAGCAGATACCAGGGCGCGGCAACCGCCAGCAGGATCCCCCAACCGACCGGGTCGCCTACCGCCCGCCACCAGTCCTTGAAGCGCTTTTGCAGCGCGAAGGCCAGCAGGCTGGCCGCGCCCGGCACCAGCAGCGCCACCGGCCCCTTGGTCAGCAGGCCAAGGCCGATCCACAGAAAGGCGCGGCGCCGCCAGGCCGGGCGGCCATCGGCGGCATGGCGATAGATGTCGAACATGCTCAGCGCGAGGAACAGGTTCAGCAGCGCGTCGGCGATCGCACCGCGCCCGATCACGCCGACACCGACCGTGCTGGCGGCGATGAAGGCGGCCGCATAGCCGGTATCGCGGTCGAGAAAGCGGCGCGTGAAGGCGAGGATCGCCAGGACCCAGGCGCAGGCGGCCAGCGCGGACGGCAGGCGCAGCGCGAATTCGTTCAGGCCGAAGGCGGTCACGGAGGCCGCCTGCAGCAAGTAGATGAGGATGGGCTTGTCGAAGCGCGGCTGGCCGTTCAGCCAGGTGGAAACATAGTCCCCGCGCGCGAGCATCTCGCGCGTCGCTTCGCTGAAGGCGCCTTCGTCGACGTCGAACAGGGGCATGGTGCCGAGATGCAGGAACAGCCCGAACAGGATGGCGGTCGCCAGCAGCAGCGGCTTGCCCGCAGCGCGCAGGCCGGCGCGGCGGGCAAGCCGGCGCTCGCGCGAGCCCATGCCGCGTTGGACGGCCGCGCTGCGCAGCGGGCCGCTCCTCATCGCCGCTCCATCCTGCTGGGCAGCGGATTGCCGCCGGGCGTGGCATCGCCGACGCCGCCCAGGGTTTCGCGCACCAGGTAGGTCCGCGCCGCCCCGGCCTCGAAATAGATGCGGGCCAGCATTTCGGTGACGATGCCCGTGCAGACGAACTGCACGCCGATCACCACCAGCAGTATCCCCAGCAGTAACAGCGGGCGGCTGGCGATGGCCTCGCCCTCCCCCAGCTTGCGCCAGGCCAGCCAGCCCAGCGCACCCATGCCGGCAAACCCGCAGGCCAGGCCGATGCGGCCGAAGAAGTGGCCGGGGCTGGCGCGGAAACGCACAAAAAAATACATGGCCAGCAGGTCGAGCAAGACCTTGAAGGTGCGCGACAGGCCGTACTTGGAGCGTCCATGTATGCGCGGGAAATGGCTGACCTCTTCCTCGCGGATGCGGGCCGGGTCCGTCACCGTCGCCATCCAGGTCGGAATGAAGCGGTGCATCTCGCCATACAGCCGAACCTCGCGCAGCACCGAGGTCCGGTAGACCTTCAGCGAGCAGCCGTAATCGTGCAGGCGCACGCCGGTAACCGCGGCGATCAGGCGGTTCGCCAGCATCGAGGGCAGCCGGCGCAGCCAGAAGCCGTCCTTGCGGTCGCGGCGCCAGCCGACCAGCAGGTCGAGGTCTTCGTCGAGCAGGCGGCGCACCATGCGCACGATGTCGTGCGGGTTGTTCTGCAGGTCGCCGTCCATGGTGGCGATCACGCTGCCGCTGGCGGCGTCGATGCCGGCCTGCATGGCCGCGGTCTGGCCGAAGTTACGGCGCAGGATCACCGCGGCCACGTGGCGCGGACTACTGGCCACGGCTTCGCGAATGCGCTCGGCCGTGCGGTCGCGGCTGCCGTCGTCGACCAGGATCAATTGCCACGGCCAGGGCGAAGCCGCCATTGCCGCCTGCACCTGGGTGGTCAGCGGCAGCACGTTGTCTTCTTCGTCGTGCATGGGCACGACCAGCGACAGCCTATGCATGGCAGGCCTCGTGCTGCCGGAACCACGCCACGAAGCGGGCGATGCCGGTGCGCAGCGGCGTGGCCGGGGTCCAGCCTATGGCCTGGCGCAACTCGTGAGTATCGGCACAGGTGGCGGCCATGTCGGCGCCCGGCATCGGACGTGCCAGCCGCTCGGCACGGCGGCCAAGCTCGCCTTCGAGCGCGTCGATGAATTCGGACAGCTGCACCGGCTGCTGGTTGCCGACGTTGTAGATCCGGAACGGCGCATGGCTGGTGGCCGGGTCCGGGTGCAGCGGATCGAAGTCGGGGCTGGGTGCAGCCGGCCGCGTGGCCAGGCGCAGCACCGCCTCGACCACGTCGTCGACATAGGTGAAGTCGCGCAGCATGTGGCCGCCGTTGTAGACCTCGATCGGGCGGCCGGCGGCGATGGCCCTGGCGAACAGCATGGGTGCCATGTCCGGCCGGCCCCAGGGCCCGTAGACGGTGAAGAAGCGCAGCCCGGTGGTCGGCAAGCCGTAGAGGTGGCTGTAGCTGTGCGCCAGCAGCTCGCCGCTGCGCTTGGTGGCGGCGTAGACGCTGACCGGGTGGTCGGCCGGATCGTGCTCGTTGAACGGCAGGCGGCGGTTGGCGCCGTAGGTGCTGGAGCTGCTGGCGTAGATGAGGTGGCCGACGCCATGGCGGCGGCAGCATTCCAGCACGTTGGTCAGGCCCACGACGTTGCTCATCACCGATTCGTGCGGATGCTCGGACGAGTAGCGCACCCCGGTCTGGGCCGCCAGATGGATCACCAGTTCGAAAGCATGTTCGCCGAACAGCGCCTCCAGCGCGGCGCCGTCGGTGAGGTCGAGGCGGCGGAAGCGCAGGCCCGCAGCATTCCCCAGCGCGGCCAGGCGCCGCTCTTTCAGGCCGGGCTCGACGCAGGGGCCGAGATGGTCGATACCGACCACTTCACGCCCGTCCGCGAGCAGGCGCCGCGCCACATGCATGCCGATGAAGCCGGCCACCCCGGTCAACAGGATCATCGGTTCTCTCCTCGGTGGGGGCCGTTTGCCCCGATTCGCTACCGAGTTTAGGGAGCCGGCGCAGCGCTTATGCCGAACGGATCAAACGTGCGCGCATCGCGCTGGAATGGGCCATCCGCTGGAGAAATTGATTGACGCGCAGTCTGTACGCGCTTCATGCGACAATCCTGCGCCTGTAAAAAAACAAGAACGATCACGATGAAGAATTGGAGAACAGCATTGCTGCGCCTGCCCGCGCTGGCCCTGGGCCTGGCGCTGACCGGCGCCGCATGGGGTATGGAGGTGCGCATCGCGGCCCAGGAGGCGATCGCGCCGAAGTGGATTGTGCAGCCTACGCGCGCGACCGGGATCTGCCCCGATTTCATGGCCGCGATCGAACGGGTCGAGCCGCGTCTGCATTTCACGGGCTACCGTCGCAGCCGCTCGCTGCCGGCCATCGAGGCCGGCCTGGAAAACGGCAGCCTGGATGCCGCCTGTGCGCTGATCGCCTCGCCGCGCCGCCAGGCGGTCGCCATGCCGGTCGGCAAAGCCGTGTACCTGAGCCGCCACCTGCTGGCGGCACGTGCCGGCGACACAGCCGTCGTGCGCGACGTGCGCGACCTCGTCAGGATGGGTGCGCTGGTCACCAGCCAGCGCCGCTCGGTGTTCACGGACCAGCTCAAGGCGGCCGGGGTGCAGGTCGACGACGCCACCGACGACAACGGTGTCAACCTGCAGAAGATGTTGGGAGGACATGGCCGCTTTGCGTATGTCAACGAGTTGACCCTGAAGCGCTACCTGCGTACGCAACAGCTGGACGGACGCGTCCGCGTGCTGCCGGCGATCATGAGCGGCCAGCCCTCGCATTTCTGGGTCAGCCGCAAGGCCGACCCGCAACTCGCCGCGCTGCTCGGCGCCGCCATCGACACGCTCAAGGCCACCGGCGAGCTGGAGCGCATCTACGCAAAGTGGGCGGCGCAGCCCTGAACCGCCTGCCGCTCAGGTCGGCGTCAGCAGTTTCAGACCGACGATGCCGGCCACGATCAGGCCGATCGACAGCAGGCGCAGCGCGCCGGCCGGCTCGTTCAGCATCATCATGCCGAACACCGCGGTGCCGACGGTGCCGATGCCGGTCCAGATGGCGTAGGCGGTGCCGAGCGGCAAGGCACGCAAGGCCAGGCCGAGCATGCCGACGCTGCCCGCCATCGTCGTCAGCGTGAACACGGACGGCCACAGTTTCGTGAACCCGGCCGTGTATTTCAGACCCACGGCCCAGGCCACTTCCAGCAGTCCGGCAATCACCAGGTACGCCCAGCTCATCGGCTTCTCCACTCGTCTACACGCAAAAGGGCCGCAGTATAGCACCGCGTAAATCGGGGCGGTCTCGGCAGGAATTCCGGCGCTGGCGTAAGATGGCCAGCCCTTACTGAATTCTCAGTCAACAAGAACAGGAGTACCCATGACGACGTTGTTTGACCCCTTGAAAGTCGGCGCCCTGGAGTTGCCGAACCGTATCGTGATGGCGCCGCTGACCCGCTCGCGCGCCGAAGGCGGCGGCCGGGTGCCGAACGCCATGATGGCCGAATACTACGCGCAGCGTGCCTCGGCCGGCCTGATCCTCTCGGAAGCGACCTCGGTGACGCCGATGGGCGTGGGCTATGCCGATACCCCGGGCATCTGGTCCGACGAACAGGTCGAAGGCTGGAAGCTGGTGACGGACGCCGTGCACAAGGCCGGCGGCCGCATCTTCCTGCAGCTGTGGCACGTGGGCCGCATCTCCGATCCGATCTTCCTGAACGGCGACAAGCCGGTGGCACCCTCGGCGATCAAGCCGGCCGGCCACGTCAGCCTGGTGCGCCCGATCAAGGACTACGAGACCCCGCGCGCGCTGGACCTGGAAGAAATCCCGGGCATCGTCGCCGCCTACCGCAAGGGCGCCGAGAACGCGAAAAAAGCCGGCTTCGACGGCGTGGAAGTGCACGGCGCCAACGGCTACCTGCTCGACCAGTTCCTGCAGGACAAGACCAACCAGCGCACCGACGCCTATGGCGGCTCGATCGAGAACCGTGCGCGCCTGATGCTGGAAGTGACCGACGCCTGCATCGCCGTCTGGGGCGCCGACCGCGTCGGCATGCACCTGGCACCGCGCCGCGACTCGCACGACATGGGCGACTCGACCCCGCTCGAGACCTTCGGCTACGTTGCCCGCGAACTGGGCAAGCGCGGCATCGCCTTCATCTGCGCACGCGAAGCGCTCGGCGACGACCGTCTGGGCCCGGCGCTGAAAAAAGCCTTCGGCGGCGTCTACATCGCCAATGAAAAGCTGACCAAGGAAAGCGCGGAACAGCTGCTGAACAGCGGCGAAGCCGACGCGGTTGCCTGGGGCCAGTGGTTCATCGCGAACCCGGACCTGCCGGCACGCCTGCGGCAGAACGCGCCGCTGAACCCGGCCCGCCCGGAGAAGTTCTATGCGCCGGGTCCGGAAGGCTATATCGATTATCCGGCCCTGCAAGCTTAAGCTTCGACACCTTTCCCACCGCCCTTCGACGTATGCATACATATGTCGAAGGGCGATTTCTTTCCCGATCAGGCCGCTTCAGCAGCAAAAATTCTTCGTCCCGGGGCCCATACCGATACGAATAACATTGCCGACATGCTATTCTTGCGCGAATTATTTCTGTCATTCGCCGCAAGGATAACTGTGAACACCTCTGCTCTTCGCCTGATGCCGCTCGCCATCGCCGCCGCGCTGGCTTTTGCTCCCGCCGCCCACGCTGCGACCGCCTCCGCGCCCCGCGCCGAGAACGCCTTCCTGTCGCAGCAGGACGCGGCCGCCCGCGCAGCGCGCGTGGCGAACGTCGACTACGTGCTCGACTTCACGCTGACCGGCAAGGAAAGCTTCGGCGGCACCACGACCCTCAGCTTCGACCTGAACGACGCCTCCAGCCCGCTGACCGTCGATCTCGACAAGGCCACCGTCAAGTCCGTCACCGTGAACGGCAAGAGCGTCACGCCGCAGTACAACGGCTGGTTCGTCACGCTGGCGGCGAAAGACCTGGTCAAGGGCCGCAACACGGTCGCCATCGTCTACGAGCGTCCGCACAGCACCAATGGCGAAGGCCTGCACCGCATGGTCGACCCGGTCGACGGCCGCGTCTATACCTATTCGCACTTCGAACCGGCCGCCGCGCACCAGATGTTCGCGGTGTTCGACCAGCCCGACCTGAAGGGTACCTACCAGGTCAACGTGACGGCGCCGGCCGACTGGGAAGTGATCTCGACCACGCGCGAGAACAAGGTCGAGGCCGGCGGCGAAGGCAAGCGCTGGACCTTCCCCAGGACCAAGAAGCTGAGCCCGTATAACTTCTCGATGCACGCCGGTCCCTACAAGAAGTGGGAAGACAACAGCGGCAAGTACCCGATGCGCCTGTTCGCGCGCCAGTCGGTGGCGGCGCAGGTCAAGCCGGCGGAGTGGTTCAAGTACACCAAGTCGGGCCTGGCCTTCTTCGACGAGTACTTCGGCATCCCCTACCAGTTCGAGAAATACGACCAGATCCTGGTGCCGGACTTCCTGTACGGCGCGATGGAAAACGCCGGCGCGATCACCTTCGCCGAAGCGGGCTTCATGTACAAGGCCGACATGACTTCGGAGCAGCGTGCGCGCCTGGCGGGCGTGATCATGCACGAGATGGCGCACCAGTGGTTCGGCGACCTGGTCACCATGAAGTGGTGGAACGGCCTGTGGCTGAACGAAAGTTTCGCGTCCTTCATGGGCACGCTGGCGACGGCCGAGGCGACCGAGTTCAAGGACGCCTGGCGCGCCTTCTACTCGCAGGGCAAGCAGGGCGCCTACATGCAGGACCAGCAGTCGACCACCCACCCGATCGAGGTGCCGGTGCCCTCGACCCAGAACGCCTTCGACAACATCGACGCCATCACCTACTCGAAGGGCGCGTCGACGCTGATGCAGCTGCGCCACCTGCTGGGCGCCGAGGTGTTCCGCAAGGGCGTGCACAACTACCTGGTCAAATACCAGTTCCGCAATGCCACGCTGGACGACTTCATCGGCAGCCTGGGCCAGGCCGCCGGCCGCGATCTGAAGGGCTGGACCCAGGAGTGGCTGTACCAGCCGGGCGTGAACACGATCGCCGCCAATTACAGCTGCGCGAACGGCAAGATCAAGTCGTTCAGCCTGGAGCAAAGCGCCAGCAAGCAGTTCCCGACCCTGCGCGAGCAGCGCGTGCAGGTCGCCAGCTTCCGCATGGACGGCAAGCAGCTCAAACTCGACAAGAACGTCGCCATCATCTACAAGGGCGCGAAAACGGCAGTGCCGGGCATGGTGGGCGCCGCCTGCCCCGACCTGGTCTACCCGAACTACGAGGACTGGGGCTTCGTGAAGGTCCAGCTGGACAAGCGCTCCTTCGACACCGCGCGCGCCAGCCTGGCCGGCGTCGACGATCCGCTGCTGCGCGCGATGCTGTGGCAAAGCCTGTGGGACGGCGTGCGCGATGCCAAGCTGCCGCTGAACGATTTCATCAGCACCGCACTGAACAACGCGCCGCAGGAAAAAGACTATACCCTGCTCGGCGATGTGCTGGGCAAGGTGGGCGCCGCCAAGCGCTACCTGAGCGCGATGGACCCGAACAGCGCCTACGCCGTGCAAGCCGGCCGCCAGCTGGAAGAGATGGCCTGGAACGCCGCCGTGGCCGCGAAGGGCAACGACGACTTCCAGCGCCGCTGGTTCGGCGCTTACCTCGGTCTTGCCAGCTCGCGTCCTGCGCTGGACCGCCTCGCAAGCCTGTTGGAAGGCAAGCAGACCCTCGAAGGCCTGAAGATCAACCAGGACCTGCGCTGGTCCATCATTGCGCGCCTGAACCGCTACGACTACCCGGGTGCCGCCGCCCTGGTCAAAGCCGAACAGGAACGCGACAAGTCGGACAGCGGCCAATCCGCCGCGCTGGCCGCCACCGTGGTCCGTCCGGATCCGGCGGTGAAGGGCGAATGGCTGGGCACGATCCAGGACACCAAGACCAAGCTGCCGTTCTCGAAGGTGCGCACGGCCATGGGCGCCCTGTACCCGGCCGAGCAGACCGCCCTGGCCGAGCAGACCGCCGAGCAGCGCCTGGCCAAGCTGCCGGAGCTGGACAAGAACGCCGGCCCGGTCTACATGCGTGCCTACGGTCCGAGCATGATTCCGGCCAGCTGCAGCCCGGCCAGCGTCAAGCGCCTGGAAGCGGCCTCCGCGCAGATGAAAGAGCTGTCGGCCGGTACCCGCCGCGCCCTGCTCGACACGCTGGAGGAAGACCAGCGCTGCGTGGCGATCAAGCAAGCCATGACGGCGAAGTAAGCGCATGGTCTACGGCGCCAGCCCGGCAGGTCCCCTTCCAAGGAACCGCGTCGCGCTCGCGCTGATTTTCGGCATGCATATGCTGGCGCTGTTCGCCTGGATGCGGCAGCGCCCTGCTCCCCTGCCAAGCGTGCCGGACCTGCCGCAGGTGGTGACCATCCTGTTGCAGCCATCCCTGCCGCAAACCAGGCCGGAGCCGGCCGCGCCGGTCGAGCCCGGTTATCCGCTTCCGCGACGCAGCGCGCTGCCGCCTGCGATGGATTTCTTCAGGGGGCCGCCTGCGCCCTTGAAGCCGGAGGCGCCTGATGCGTCCGAAGCGTCCGAGCCGGCTGTTGCGCCTGCCGCGCCGGTTGCCGCCCCCTCGCCGCCGTCTGCCAGCCCGCTGGAAAACGCGCGCGCACCGATGAACGTCCAGGACGCCATTCGCGAACAGAAGGAAGCCGAAGGCGGCTTCGGCGCCAGCCTGTCCAGGCGCCAGGCCGGCCGCATCGACCGTGAACTGCGCGGCGGCAAGTCGGGCGTGCCGGACGAGCCCGACACGCCGATGGCGCGCTTCCGGCGCGGGCTGGAAGCGGCCCACGTCGACCGTTCGATGAGCGTGCACTTCGATACCTATACCTCGCCCGACGGCACCATCTATTACCGCAAGCGGATCGGCAACAGCGTGATCTGCCGGCGCAGCGGCAACATCGGGCCGCTGGGCATGAAAGGCATGGAGATGGGCGGCGAATCGGCGGACAAGGTCCGCTGCCCGAGCGGCGTGGCCTGGACCAGGGACTGATACCCGACCACGGATACGCCGGGATGTTCCCCGGCGCACGCCTGAGCCGGATCAGTCCCGCATGCCGGTCCGCGTTTAGTCTGGATGCTTCGACAGTCTTGAGAGAAGCGCCATGCTCAGCATCCTCAGCTGGAACATCCAGTCCGCCCGTGCGCCCGCCGGCGGCGCCGACCTCGACGCCGTGCTCGCCGGCCTCGAACGCTTTGCGCCCGGCGCCGACGTGCTGTGCCTGCAGGAAGTCGCCTGCGGCTTTCCGGCCCGCGATGGCAGTCCAGGCGGCGACCAGTTCGCCGGCCTGGCGCGGCGCCTGCCCGGCTGGCATTGCGCGAGCGCCTATGCGGTCGACACCCTGGCCCCCGACGGCGGCCGGCGCCGGCTCGGCAATATGGTGTGCTCGCGCCACCCCATTCTGCAGGTGCTGCGCCACTCGCTGCCCTGGCCGGCCGACCTCTCCCTACCGCCGGTGCCGAGCATGCCGCGCATCGCGCTCGAGACGACGCTGGACACGCCGTCCGGCCCGCTGCGCCTGCTGAACGTCCACCTCGAATACTTTTCCGAGACCCAGCGTCTGGCCCAGCTTGATGCCCTGCGCCGGCTGCAGAGCGAAGCCTGGACGCATGCCTGCAGTCCGCCCGCCGATGCCGGTCCGGGTGGCGATCCCGACTCGCCCTTCGCCTTCGTCCCGCGGCCTGCCGCGGCGCTGCTGCTGGGCGACTTCAACATGCTGCCCGGCTCGCGTTCCCACCGGGCCCTGCTGGAACCCTTCGGCGACGCCACCCCACCCTGGCGCGACGCCTGGCAGCTCGTCCACCCAGGCCGGCAGCATGCGCCGACGGTCGGCCTGCACGATCCGAACGGCGCGCCCTTCACCTTCGACTACGCCTTCGTCAGCAACAACCTGGCCCAGCGCGTACGTGGACTGCGCATCGGACAACTGGCCTGCGGTTCCGACCACCAGCCGCTGCTGCTCGAGCTCGACTGACAGCTTGCCGTTCCCGCAAACCGTTTCCTGGCGTGTCGCATGGCCGAGCTGTAGAATGGCCGGCTTGGAGCACCATCGCCACCGCCAGGAAGGAAGCATTTTGAACTGGGATTATCCGAACCCCTTCACGCTGCCGCGCACGCCCGAGGCCGCCGACATCGACGGACTGAACCACACCAACAATGCCGTCTACGTGCGCTGGTGCGAACAGATCGGCTGGGCACATTCCGAACAGCTGGGACTGAGCCTGGAGGATTACCGGCGCCTGGACCGCGCGATGGCGATCCGGCGCGGCGAATACGATTACATCCTGCCCACCTTTGCAGGAGAAAAACTCACGCTGGCCACCTGGCTGGTGGGCGGCGACGGCAAGCTGTCGATGGAACGCCGCTTCCAGCTGGTGCGCGACAGCGACGGCGCCACCGTGCTGCGCGGCCGTTGGGACCTGGTCTGCATCGACATCGCGGCGGGCAAGCCGCGTCGCATGCCGCAGGCTTTTCTCGATGCCTACATGCCGGCCATCGTTGCCACCAAGTAGATCGCTTTATGTGTCGATGATCCAGTCCGCGGGTTTACCGCTGGCTTGCCGCGGCAGGCGTTCGCCGAAGCTGATCGCGGCCGGCCGTTCGGGCGTGCTCAGGCGTTCGGCGCACCAGGCCAGCAGCGCCGCATGCAGCGCTTCATGCTGTGCCTCACCGCTCCCGTCCGCCGGGACCACGAAAGCCTTCAGGCGCCGTCCCTCGTCGGGCCGCATCAGGCGCACCGAAGCTTGCGCCACGCCCGGGTGCATGCACAGCACCTCGGCCACATACGCCGGGAACACGTTGACGCCGCCCACCTGCACCGCCCCGTCGATGCGCCCGAGCGGACGGAAGCGGCGCAGATCCTCCCATGCCAGCTTGTCCTGCAGCGGATAGCGGACCGTGCCGCCGTCCGGCAGCGAGCGCGCCAACTCGCCCTCGCTGTCCGTGCGCGACCAGTAAGGCAGCAGGCCGAAGGCATCGTCGGCGGCGAAGCGCCAGCCCACCCCGGCCGTCTCCGAACTGCCGTAGACCTGCAGCAGGCGCAGGCCGGCATCGGCGAGTTCGCGCGCCAGCGGCGCCGGACATGGCGCCGTCGAGCTGGTGCCGGTCACGTCGCCGGCAAAGCGCGGCGCCAGGCGCGCGGCCTGTTCCCACCAGCCCGGGTGGGCGACGATCAGGTCGCCGGGGCGCGCCTCGCGCAGGACGGTGGCGGGCGTGGCGCTGCGCAGGTCCAGCACGTCTTCGATCCCCAGCGCGCGCGGCACCAGCACCGTGAACAGGAACCCGTAGATGTGGTGGCTGGGCACCAGGCTCAGGATGCGCCGCCTTCCCGGCAGCAGCCCCGCCAGCGCCACGGTTTCCTGCCACAGCAGCGCCAGCGCGTGCGTGCAGCGCTTCGGACTGCCCGAACTTCCCGACGTGCGGAAAGTGAGCGGCATGCCGCCGCCGCACAGGCCTGCGCGCGCCGCCGCCACCCAGTCGTCCAGGCAGGGCCGCGCCAGCAGCCGGGCGTCGATCTCGGCCCGGTCCAGGTGCAGCGCCTCGGCCAGCGCCGTGCCCATGCCGAGCAGCTCCAGCGAATCGGCGCCCAGGTCGCGGACGAACTCGAGCCCGCCCGGCCACGGCAGCGCCGGCGCCGCGCGTCCGGGCCGGGCCTGCGCCAGCTCGGCCGCCAGCAGGTCGCTCACGACACGCTGCACCGCCGGCAGGCTCTGCCACCAGTCGACATTGCCGCTCACGGGAGGGAAAAGGTCGCTCATATCCGGAACTTGTCTATATAAGTGTGTGTTCAAAACGCCGCAAATGGTGCAGCGTGGCCGCATGCATGTCAAATCCGTACTAGGCTTGGGCCAATGTCACACCGCACACGATTGAATTTGACATGCGGAAACTGACATGTCACCATCCATTTCTTGACTGCAACAAACTTCCCTTCTCATCAACAAGAGAGCGCCGCCATGAATGCCGCCACCGACCTGTCCTTCGCCACGCCCAACCTGCACGGCCAACTCGCGCAACTGAGCCAGGAGCAACTCGACCGCCTCGATTTCGGCGTGATCGGTTTCGATGGCGAGACGAACGTCTGCAAATACAACCAGACCGAGTCCGATGCCGCCGGCCTGACCGCGCCGCGCGTGCTGGGCCAGCCGCTGTTCACCAACGTCGCGCCCTGCCTGAACAACTTCATGGTGGCCCAGCGCTTCGAAGACGCGCAGGACGACAGCGCGGCGCTCGACGACACCATCGACTACGTGCTGACCTTGCGCATGCGTCCGGTGAAAGTCAAACTGCGCCTGCTGGCCGCGCCGGGCACCGGCGAACGCTACGTGCTGGTGCAGCGCAAGCTGTGAGCAGCGACGCCCACGCCCAGCTGGCGGCCGAGCACGAAGCGCTGATCCAGTTCCTGTACCTGGCCCCGGTGGGCCTGGTACAGACCGGTATCGACGGCGAGATCGTGATGATCAATCCGATCTCGGCCCAGCTCCTGATGCCGCTGTCGCGCGACGGCTGCCTCACCAATCTGTTCACCGCGCTGGAAGACGTGGCCCCCGAGCTGCGTCACCTGTGCGCGCACTTTACGCGGCCGAACGGCATGATCTGCGACGGCCTGCACATCCACCTGAACAGCGGCGCACCGGCTGCCCGCACGCGCGCACCGCATGTGCTGTCGCTGAGCCTGATGAAGCTGGACGGCGCGCGCCTGATGGCGGTGCTGTCGGACGTCAGCGAACAGGTGCGCCGCGAGCGCCAGCTGCGCCAGAGCGACGCCTGGCTGAACGCCCTGCTCACCAGCATCACCGACTATGCGCTGGTCGGCCTCGACCGCCAGGGCCGGGTCAGCGACTGGAATGCGACCATCGGCCGCGTCACCGGTTTCACGCCCGCGGTGGTCGGCCAGCCGTATTCCGTGTTCTACCCCGGCGATGCCACCACGCTTGAACAGGTGCAGGACCGCCTGCGCGAAGCCGACGCCAATGGCTGGAGCCTGGACGAAGGCCCGCGCCTGCGCGCCGACGGCAGCCGGTTCCTGGGCAGCACCATGATCTCGCCGATCCCGGACCTGGATCCGGACAGCATCGCCGAGGGCGAAACCGCTTATTGCCTGGTGCTGCGCGACGTCAGCGAGCAGCGTGAGCTGATCGACACGCGCCGCAAATCGGCGTTCTCCGACCATCTGACCGGCGTCGCCAACCGCCGCGCCTTCTTCGAGGCCGCCGAACTGGAACTGACGCGCAACCGCCGCACGCCGCGGCCGACCGCGCTGATCCTGTTCGACGCCGACCACTTCAAGCAGATCAACGACCGTCACGGCCACCCGGCCGGCGACCAGGTGCTGTGCCAGCTCGGCAAGGCGCTCTCGAACACCTTCCGCCAGGTCGACGTGGTAGCGCGCGTGGGCGGCGAGGAATTCGCCGTGCTACTGCCTTCTTCGACCCTGGCCGGCGCCCGGACCGTTGCCGAGCGCCTGCGCGAGCTGGTCGCGGCCGAGCCGGTGATGTGCGATGGCGTACCGGTATCGGTCACGATCAGCGCCGGCATCGCCGCCGTCGACGCCGGCGAGCACCTCGACCTCGACACCCTGATCAAGCGCGCCGATCGGGCGCTGTACGCCGCCAAGGCGAACGGACGCAATCGCGTCGAATGCTGGAGCGGAGACCACGATGCAGCCTGAAATCCAGACGGGCACGCCCGACGCCTATGAAGCCCTGATCCAGTTCCTGTACCGCGCCCCGATCGGCCTGGTGCAGGCCAGCCTGGACGGCACCGTCGACATGCTCAACCCGATGTCCTCCAGCCTGCTGATGCCGCTGGTGCGCGACGGCAGCATGGACAACCTGTTCACCGTGCTGGCCGGCGTCGCGCCGCAACTGCGCGAGCTGACCGAGAACTTCAGCGCGCCCTCCGGCGCGGTCTGCGAGGGCCTGCGCCTGCAGCTGGGCGAGGCCGCCGGCCATGGGCCGCAATGGCTGTCGCTGTCGGTGCTGAAGCTCGACCCGACGCGCCTGATGGCGGTGGTGACCGACGCCACCCACGAAGTGCAGCGCGAGCAGGAAAGGCTGGCGCGGCGCCTGAAGACGGCGGCCCGCACCGACGCCCTGACCCGCATGCCGAACCGCGAGGCGCTGCTGGAACAGGCGCAGCAGATGCTGGGACGCACCACGGGCGGCAATGGCGGCCGCAACGGCTTCGCGCTGCTGTTCATGAATTGCGACCGCTTCCGCCAGATCAACGACGCCCACGGCCAGGCCGCCGGCGACCGCCTGCTGGTGCAGATCGGCGAGCGCATCCGTGCCACGCTGCGCCCGCCCAGCGACCGCATCGCCCCGAACGCCGGCAGCGGCCAGCTCGCGGCCCGTGTCGGCGCCGACGAATTCGCGGTGCTGCTGGACGGCCTGCGCAGCCGTGACGACGCCGAGAAGATCGCCGCGCGTCTGCTCGAAGCGCTGGCGCGCCCGTATCAACTGGCGGGCGGCCAGGAGCTCGCCTGCAAGCTGTCGATGGGCCTGGTCTGGGCCGCCGATGCGAGCGACCTGGCCGGCGAGATGCTGCGCGACGCCAGCATCGCGATGGTCGAGGCCAAGCGCGCCGGCGGCAATGTCTGCACCATGTTCGAGCCGGCCATGCGCGAGCGCGCGGCGCGCCGGGCGGACATTGAATCGGATCTGCGCCAGGCCCTGGTCGAGGACCAGCTGTTCGTGGTCTACCAGCCGGTGGTCGGCCTGCGCGAGGATGGCGGCACCGACCTCTCGGCCGGCGTCGAGGCCCTGGTGCGCTGGCAGCATCCGGTGCGCGGCGTGGTGCCGCCTTTCGAATTCATCCAGGTGGCCGAGGAATCGGGCCTGATCGGCGCGCTCGGCGACTTCGTGCTGCGCCGCGCCTGCCGCGACTTCATGGCCTGGCAGCGCGAGCTGGGCGATCAGGCGCCGCGCCTGATGGCAGTGAACCTGTCGCGCGCCCAGCTGGGCCAGCCCGACTGGCCGGCGACGGTGCGCGCCATCCTCGCCGCGGAAGGCATGCGTCCGTCCCAGCTGCAGCTGGAAGTGACGGAAAGCCTGGCGGCCCAGGACCAGCAAGTCCAGGACCGTCTGCACGAGCTGAAGGCGATCGGCATCACGCTGGCGCTGGACGATTTCGGCACCGGCTATTCCTCGCTCTCCAGCCTGCACCAACTGCCGGTAGACACGGTCAAGATCGACCGCTCCTTCGTCTGCCAGGCCGATACCAGCCAGCACCACCGCGTGCTGATCGAGGCCACCGTGAAGGTCGCCCAGAGCCTGGGCATGAACACGGTGGCCGAGGGCATCGAGACCGAAGCGCAGGCGGCTGCCGTGCGCGAGCAGCAGTGTGCCAAGGGCCAGGGCTACCTGTTCAGCCGGCCGCTGACATCGCCGGCTTTGCTGGACTGGTTGCGCACCTCGATGCAAATCGCGGCCTAGGCTAGCGCATCGCCAGCGGCTGTCTCCGGCGCGGCGTCGGGAAGCCTGCGTCGAGCTGGGCCAGGTCCTCGGCGGTCAAGGCCGGCGCCAGGTCCAGCGCGGCGCGGTTCTCGCGCACGTGCTGCGGCCGCACCGCCTTCGGAATCACCACCACCCCGTCCTGGCGCAGCAGCCAGGCCAGCGCCACCTGGGCCGGCGTCACGCCATGGCGGCGCGCCACGGCCTTCAGTTGCGGCTTGCCGAGCAGGCCGGCCTGCGATGCCGGGTCCGACTCCAGCGGCGAATAGGCCATCACCGGAATGCGGCGTTCGCGGCACCACGGCAGCAAGTCCCATTCGATGCCACGCTGGGCCAGGTTGTACAGCACCTGGTCGGTGGCCACCAGTTCGCCGCCGGGCAGCTTGCTCGCTTCCAGCATGTCGTCGAGGTCGAAATTGCTGACCCCGAAGTCGCGGATCTTGCCCTGCTCGCGCAGGCGCACGAAGGCCTCCAGCGTTTCCGCCAACGGCACATTGCCGCGCCAGTGCAGCAGGTAGAGGTCGATGCAATCGACCCGCATCCGCCGCAGACTGCGCTCGCAGGCCGCCTGCACGCCGCGCCGGTCGGCGTTGTGCGGGTAGACCTTGCTGACCAGGAAGACCTCGTCGCGACGCCCCGCGATCGCCTCGCCGACGACTTCCTCGGCGCCGCCCTCGCCGTACATCTCGGCGCTGTCGATCAGGGTCACGCCGAGATCGAGGCCCAGGCGCAGCGCGGCGACTTCTGCGGCGCGGGCGGCAGGATCTTCGCCCATGTTCCAGGTGCCCTGGCCGAGCATGGGGATTCGGCTTCCGGATGGCAACAAATAATCTGTCATGCGCTCTCCTTTGCGTAAAAGCCGACGATACACCGTTTGCGCGCGCGCAAAAGCGAGATTGAGGCAAAGAGACTTGCACGGCCATGCAAGGCGCACACTGGCCCGGTTAGCTGCCCCATGTTTCGCGACCATGACACTGACACGCCTCGTTTCGAATGCCCTGCTGCTCGCCGCGGCCGGCTGTACCGTCAAGGACAACCACCCGGTGGCGGTCACGCCCCAGGTCGTGCCCACCGAGCTATGGGTGGCGCAGGACGGCCTCGACAGCAATCCCGGCACCCGCGCCGCGCCGCTGCGCTCGCTGGCGCGGGCGGCCCAACTGGTGACGCCCGGTACCACGGTCAACGTCCTGCCCGGCACCTACCAGGGCGGCTTCCGCACCAGCATCAATGGCCTGGCGAATGCCCGCATCGTGTTCCGCTCGACGGAGCGCTGGCAGGCGCGGCTGGTGCCGCCGCCGGTCTCCAACAGCGAAATGGCCTGGGACAACCGCGCCAGCTATGTCGACATCCAGGGCTTCGAAGTCGACGGCGCGGCGCGCTCGGAAGGCCAGCCCTGGACCACCGGCATCTACAGCGGCGGCTCCTACAACCGCATCGCCTCCAACCACGTGCACCACATCGCCACCACCCTGCCCTGCACCAGCAAGGGCGGGTCCGGAATCGGCGTCGACAGCTACTACAAGGGCATGTACTCGGAGGTGGTCGGCAACAGCGTGCACGACATCGGTCCGCCCGGCTGCCGCTACGTGCAGGGCATCTACGTGAACACGCCCGGCACGGTGCGCAACAACATCGTCTACCGGGTGGCCGAGGCCGGCATCCACCTGTGGCACGACGCGCACAAGGTCATCGTCGTCAACAACACAATCACGGCCTCGAACACCGGCATCCTGGTCGGCGGCGGCGACTTTTATCACACCAAGGGGCCGAACGACCATACCCACGTGTTGAATAACATCGTGTACGACAACCGCTACGGGATCTCCGAACAGGGCGCCACGGGCAAGCACAACAGCTACCGCAACAACCTGGTGTTCGGCAACAAGGAGGCGGACTGGCGGCTGGCCGAGGGCATGCGCCACGTCGGCACCGTTGCCGCCGCGCCGGGTTTCCTCAGCTATTCGCGCAGCGGCACGCCGGACTTCCGCCTGGCGGCGGATTCACCGGCGATCGGCAAGGGCCTCGAGCACGGCGCCGACGGCCCCGACTTCTATGGCAAGTCGCGCGGGCAGGCCGATGCGGTCGACATCGGCGCCTGCCAACACTGAGCGCGCCCTGTTGAACGCGCTATAAGATCTCGTTGACCAGCTCGGAAGGCCGGCACAGCCGCACGCCCTTCGGCGTGATCACGAAAGGCCGGTTGATCAGGATCGGATGCGCCAGCATGGCATCCAGCAGCGCATCGTCGCTGACGTCGGGCGCGTCCAGCCCGAGTTCCTTGAACAGCGCCTCCTTGCTGCGCACCGCCCCGCGCACCGTCAAACCGGCATCCGCGATCATCTTCTTCAGCTGTTCGCGTTCGGGTGGATTGGCGAGGTAGTCGATCACCTCGGGCTCGTGGCCGGCATCGCGCAGCAGGCCCAGCGTGGTGCGCGAGGTGCCGCAGCGCGGATTGTGAAAAATTTTGATGTCCATCGTTAAATCCCCTGTAGAACAAAAAGCAGTCTTGCCGGTCAAGCAAGGGATGATACCGACGGCGCTACAACGCTTCCAGTCTTTTTACTTGTCGCGCATTTTTCCCCGCTATAGAATCCCCGGTTTATTTTCCAGGACGCAATGAAGACGTCCGCCCGAGAGACTGATAATGCAAGAACACCTGTTGCGCCCGGCAGCGCTGCCAAGCTGGCGCCAGCGCACCGCACTGCGCCTGCTGAACATGATCGGCTGGAACGTGCTGTATAAGCCACTGCCGGGGCCGCATGGCGTTGCGGTGGTGTATCCGCATACCTCGAACATCGATTTCTTCGTCGGCCTGCTGGCGAAGTGGGCGCTCGACCTGAAGTTCCGCTGGCTGGCCAAGGATTCGCTGTTCCGCGGCCCGATGGGGGTGGTCATGCGCTATTGGGGCGGCGTGGCCGTCGACCGCAGCGCGCCGCAGGGCGCGATCCCGCGTCTGGCCGAAGACATGCTGGCCGAAAAGTGGTTCTGGCTGGCGGTGACGCCGGAAGGCACGCGCGGCTACCGCCCCTACTGGAAGAGCGGCTTCTACCGCATCGCGATGACGGCCAGGGTGCCGCTGCTGCTGGTGTCCTTCGACTACCGCACCAAAGTCATCGACGTCACCCGCAGCATGCTGCCGACCGGCGACGAAGCCGCCGACATGGCCGCGATCGCCGCAGTCTATGAAGGCGTGCAGGCGAAATACCCGAAGGACGCGGCGCCGATCCGCCTCGCCGAACCGGGTTCAGACCAGGCCCGCAAGCAGGCATAAACCGGCGGCGCCGATCGCGGCGCCCGCCATCCGGCGGCGCTGCGGGTCGGGCTGCACGATCATCCCCAATCCCATCACCAGCGCGCTGGCCGCCAGGAAGCCGGCGCCGCTGGCCATGCCCGCCAGCTCGCGCCCGTGCGCGATCCCGTGCAGGAAGCCGCACACCCCCACCAGCGCCACCGCCAGTTGCGGCGGCATGCGCAGCGCAGCCGCCGCCAAAGCGCCCAGCAGCAGCACGGTGGCGGCAATCGAGATCTCCAGCGCCGGCAGCTGGCCGTCCTGCAGCAGGCCCGCCGACGAAGCGCCCAGCGCCATCAGCACCAGGAACACCGGCGGCATCACCGCGCCATGGCGCTGCCCGCGCGCCCACAGCCCGACCGCCAGCAGCGCCAACAGGTGGTCCAGGCCAGTCAGCGGGTGCAGCAGGCCGGCAGCGAAGCCGCTGTCCCCGCCATGCCCCGGATGGGCCAGCGCCGGCAACGCCACCAGGCCGAGCACCGCGGCCAGCGCCACAAAGCGCATCGCCTTCTTCAGATTCTTCATTACGCGCTCTCCTGTCTGTCGAGCAGTCCCTGCTCGCGGACGAAATGCACCACGGCGTCGACGCCTTCGCCGGTACGCAGATTGGTGAATACGAAGGGGCGGTTGCCGCGCTGCTGCCGCGCGTCGCGCGCCATGACGCCCAGGTTCGCGCCCACATGCGGCGCGAGGTCGGTCTTGTTGATGATCAGGAGGTCCGAGCGGGTGATGCCCGGACCGCCCTTGCGCGGAATCTTCTCGCCGCCGGCGACGTCGATGACGTACAGGGTCAGGTCCGACAGCTCGGGACTGAAGGTGGCGGCCAGGTTGTCGCCGCCCGACTCCACCAGCACCAGTTCCAGCGCCGGGAACTCGGCCTGCAGGCGCGCGATCGCCTCCAGGTTGATGGACGCATCCTCGCGGATCGCGGTATGCGGGCAGCCGCCGGTTTCGACGCCCATCAGGCGCTCGGGCGGCAGCGCTTCGGCGCGCAGCAGGATGTCCATGTCTTCGCGCGTGTAGATGTCGTTGGTGATCACGGCCATGTCGTAATGGCCGCGCAGATGCCGGCACAGCATCTCGCACAGCGCGGTCTTGCCGGAGCCGACCGGCCCGCCGATGCCGACGCGCAGGGGATTCGATACCATCGTTGTCACAGCTTCCTCTCTTTCATGAACGGTACAGCCGCCCATGCTGCACCTCGTGCCGCATCGACAGCATGGACAGGCCCGGCGCCCAGTTCGACATCGCGCCGTCCTCGAGTTCGCGCGCCCAGCTTGCCGCCGCTTCGATCTCGGGCCGCAGCGACAGCAGCAGGCGCTGTCCCGCCACCTGGCCCAGCGGGACCGACTTCACGCAGACCAGCACCTGGTTCTCGGCCCAGGTGAACAGCAGCGCCAGCAGCGCCTCGTCGTGCGGGATGCCGAGACCGTCGACGGCGCAGGCAAAGGCAGCCGGCAGCGAGACGTCCTCGCCCAGCCTGGCGGCGCCCGGCACGCCCAACTCGGCGATCAGGTGACCCAGCGAATAGCCCATCTGGATCGTCTCCGCGCGCAGCTCGGCGGTGTCGCGCGAGGCCAGGAAGCATTCGCTCCAGCGGCGCACGGCGGCATCGTCGCGCGCGGCCCAGGCTTTCAGCAGGCGCCAGAACAGCGGCGCATCCCACTGCGCCATCACCTCGTGCAGGCAGCGCACGATCCAGGCGCGGCTGCTGACCGCGTCGTGCACCACCCCTTCTTCGAGCGCCGCTTCGAGTCCCTGCGAATAGCTGTAGCCGCCGATCGGCAGTGCCGGGCTGGCAAACTGCAGAAGGTGCAGCAGGCCGGCGGCGTTCATGCGCGCACGGGGGCATCAGCCGCCGCCAACACCTCGGGACGGTGGATCTTCTGCCGCACCGGCACCGGCGCCAGCGGACCGGCGCCCGCATGCGCATGCGCGTGGCCATGGCCGCCCGCGTAGGCGCCCGGTTCCGGCTCGAACTTGGCCAGCTCCTCGTCCACTTGCGCGCCCAGCCCCAGCACCATCTCCTTCAGCACCGGGTCGACGCGGATGCGGATCCAGCCCGGGCCGACCTGGGCCTGGGTATGGCGGTTGCCGAGATGGTAGGCGCAGCGCGCCAGCATCGACGCATCGACGCAGCGCACCAGGTAGGTCGGCTCGGGCGCCGCCACCACGCGCACCACGCGACCGCCTTCGCCGCGCAGCAGGTCGCCGTCGCGCAGGACGGTGCCGCGCGCCAGGAACAGCGCGACTTCCTCGCCGGACGCCAGGCGAGCGCGCTGGCGGCAGCGCTCGCGCTGGTCCCAGGTCAGCACCATCAGTTCGTTGACGGCCATGCCCGGGACGGCATCGGCGCGGGCCACCTTGGTATGCAGGGATAACATGCGTGCTCCTTGTTCAGAACAGAAAATAGCGCTGCGCCAGCGGCAGCACCGCCGCCGGCTCGCACACCAGCAGGCGGCCGTCCGCCCGCACTTCATAGGTTTCCGGGTCCACCTCCATGTGCGGGGTGGCGCCGTTGTGGATCATGTCGCGCTTGCGCAGGCCGCGCGTGCCGCGCACCGGGATCACGGTCTTCGCCAGGCCCAGGCGGGCGCCGATGCCGGCGCCGAAGGCCGCCTGCGAGACGAAGGTGAAGGACTTCTTCAGCCCACCGGCAAACGACCCGAACATCGGCCGCCAGTGCACCGGCTGCGGCGTCGGGATCGAGGCGTTCGGGTCGCCCATCAGGCTGGCCGCGATCATCCCGCCCTTCACCACCATCGACGGCTTGGCGCCGAAGAAGGCCGGACGCCACAGCACCAGGTCGGCGATCTTGCCGGCTTCGACCGAACCGACCGCGTGCGCGATGCCGTGCGTGATGGCGGGATTGATCGTGTACTTGGCGACGTAGCGCTTCACGCGCGTGTTGTCGTTGCGCTCCGTATCGCCCTCGAGCGGGCCGCGCTGCATCTTCATCTTGTGCGCGGTCTGCCAGGTGCGCAGGATGGTCTCGCCGACCCGGCCCATGGCCTGCGAATCCGAGGACATCATCGAGATCGCGCCGAGGTCGTGCAGGATGTCCTCGGCGGCGATGGTCTCGCGCCGGATGCGCGATTCGGCGAAGGCGACGTCTTCGGCGATGGCCGGGTCCAGGTGGTGGCAGACCATCAGCATGTCGAGGTGCTCGTCGAGCGTGTTGACGGTGTAGGGGCGGGTCGGATTGGTCGACGAGGGCAGCACGTTGGCATGCCCGACCGCGGCGATGATGTCGGGTGCGTGGCCGCCGCCCGCGCCTTCGGTGTGGAAGGTGTGGATCGTGCGGTCCTTGAAGGCGGCCAGCGTCGATTCCAGGAAGCCGGCCTCGTTCAGGGTGTCGGAATGGAGGGCGACCTGCACGTCCATCCGTTCGGCCACCGCCAGGCAGTTGTCGATCGCCGCCGGCGTGCTGCCCCAGTCCTCATGCAGTTTCAGGCCGACCGCGCCGGCCGCGATCTGCTCTTCCAGCGGCCCCGGACGGCTGACGTTGCCCTTGCCGAAAAAGCCCAGGTTCATCGGGAAGGCGTCGGCCGCCGCCAGCATCGATGCGATGTGCCAGGAACCGGGCGTGCAGGTGGTGGCCGCGGTGCCCACTGCCGGCCCGGTGCCGCCGCCCAGCATGGTGGTGATGCCGGACGCCAGCGCTTCCTCGATCTGCTGCGGGCAGATGAAGTGGATGTGGGTGTCGACGCCGCCGGCGGTGACGATCATGCCTTCGCCGGCGATGATCTCGGTGGCGCCGCCGATCGGCAGCGTGACGCCGGGCTGGATGTCGGGGTTGCCGGCCTTGCCGAGGCCGGCGATCAGGCCGTCCTTGATGCCGATGTCGGCCTTCACGATGCCCCAGTGGTCGACGATCACGGCATTCGTGATCACGGTGTCCATCACCGCCGCGTGCGGCAGCTGCGACTGGCCCATGCCGTCGCGGATCACCTTGCCGCCGCCGAACTTGACCTCTTCGCCGTAGATGGCGTAGTCGTGCTCGATCTCGATCACGAGCCCGGTATCGGCCAGGCGGATGCGGTCGCCGAGGGTCGGGCCGAGCATGTCGGCATAAGCCTGGCGCGAAATCGTGGTCATGCCGCGCCCTCCCCGGCCGCCGGCGGCGCCGGAATGGGGCCATCGACCAGCCCGCGGAAACCGACCGCCACGCGCGCGCCGGCCAGCTCGACCAGTTCCACCGTGCGGCACTGGCCGGGCTCGAAACGGACCGCGGTGCCGGCCGCGATGTTCAGGCGCATGCCGAGTGCCGCCGCGCGGTCGAACTGCAGGGCCGCATTCACCTCGTGGAAGTGGTAGTGCGAGCCGACCTGGATCGGCCGGTCGCCGGCGTTCGCCACCGTCACGGTCTGCGTGCGGCGGCCGGCGTTGAGGACGATCTCGCCTGGTTCCAGAATGTACTCGCCGGGGATCATGCGCTCTCCGTTCGCTCGTTCAAACGATGGGTTGGTGGACGGTGACCAGCTTGCTGCCGTCCGGGAAAGTGGCTTCGACCTGGATCTCGGGGATCATCTCCGGCACGCCCTCCATCACATCGGCGCGGGCCAGGATCGTGCCGCCCTCGGCCATCAGCTCGGCCACGCTGCGGCCGTCGCGCGCGCCTTCCATGATGGCGGCGCTGATCAGGGCCACGGCTTCCGGGTAGTTCAGCTTTAGGCCGCGCGCGCGGCGCCGTTCGGCCAGCAGCGCGGCGGTGAAGATCAAGAGCTTGTCTTTCTCGCGGGGTGTCAGGTCCATGGCGGCTCCTAGGTATTCCAGATGCGTGGCGGGCGCGCTTCGACGCCCAGCAGATGGGGACGCACCGCCTGCCACACGCGCAGCATGGCGCCGCGCGCGCGTTCGCTGTCGTCGCCCAGGTGGCGCGCCACCAGCACCGACTTCACCTGGCTCAGGGCCAGTCCGGGGACCTCCGCGCGCAGTGCCGCCAGCGCCGGCGCCGGCAGCGGCCGGCCGACCGCGAGCAGGGTCGCGCAGACGCTGCGTCCGCCCATGCCGAGCGGACTGGCGATGGCGTCGGCGTCCAGGCGGCCCTGCTCGTGCCAGACCAGGCGTCCGGCCTGGCGGATCCGGGTGCGCTGGACGACATGCCCGCGCGTAAACGCTTCGCCCATGGCGCGCCGGCCGAAGCACAGGATCTCGCTGCCGATGTAGCAGGCCTGCGCGCCGAGTTCGACCTCGTGCCCGAGTTCGACGCGGGCGCCGTCGTAGAAGATGCTTTCCTGCGGCAGCCATTCGAGCGCGGCGCCCTCTCCGGCCTGCAGGCGCACTTCCTGGCGCGCGGCGCCGGCCTGGGCGCGGTACCACTTGGCGGCGCCGGGCGTGGTGGCGAACACCCGGCTGCCGGCGCCGAGCCGCATGCCGATCTCGAGCTGGTCGCCGCCCACCACGCCGCCGGGCGGGTGCACGACGATCACGTGGCAGGTGCGCGCCCCTTCCGGATACAGGGCCTTCTGCACCCGCAGCGGCCCGGCATGCGCGCGGCCGGTCAGGCGGGTCGTGGCGCCGTCGGCGTCGGCCGCGAAGCGCAGCTGCAGGCTGGCGTGCCATGGCGGCGCCGGCGGGGCCAGGCTGGAAGCAGGTTGGAGAAAGTCGCGCATGCCTCTTGATTAGCAGGATGCGTGCCATGCGAAAACGAGGGGCCGGGTGCGTTCGCAGGCGCACCCGAACGGGCATCTGCACCAGGGCGGTGCGGGCGGCTGGCCTTAAAAGCGCACGCCGGCCGACAGCCCGAGCATATCGCGGTCGATCGTCGGGTTGTAGTCGCCGCCCCAGATGCCCAGATAGGCCAGCTCGACGAAGTAGCGCTTGCTGTATTCGAGCTGGCAGCCGAGCTGCAGCATCCTGCGCCCTTCGTTGATGGCGAAGTCGCCGGACCAGCCTTTCACATCGTGGCTGAAGTTGACGCTCAGCTTGGGCACCAGGCCAGGCATCGGCTCGGGCAGGCGCGCTTCCATGCGCAGCCGGTAGCTCCAGGCATGCGCGGTCTGGTAGCCGCGCAGGCTGCACTGGCGCGCGGCGTCGCCGGTGTTGACCATGCAGACGCCGTTGACCGGTCCGGCACCGTAGATGTCGTTGCGGCCGTAGCGCCGCACCGTCTGGTCGGGCAAGCCCGGCGTGTGCTTGAGCTGCACTTCCGCCATGCCGGTCAGCGGGATGCCGAAGGCGTCCCAGCGGCGCTGCGCATTGAGCTGCAGCTGGGCCATCCCGTACTGGTCGTAGCCATGCAGTTCGCCGCCGGGCGGCACGGCGTCGACCTCGGCGCGCAGCAGCGACGGCACGGTCGGACTGAAAAAGGCCGGCAGCACGTCCGCCGGCGACAGCATGAAGGGAATGCCGTCGCGCCAGGACAGCTCGGCGCCCACGGTGGTGGCGCTCGAGGCGCGCCAGTTCAGCGTCATCGCGCTCAGGCCGAGATTGCCGGGGTGGCTGGTGAAAAAAGCCATGTCGAGGCCATCGGGATTGCCCGGCACCTGCGGCGGCCCCACGCGCGTCGAACGGCGTACGTTCGGCATCGGCAGGCGCCAGCCGTAGCGTGCGTGGAAGAAGCCCAGTTCGGTGCTGTCCGTGGCCTGCCACAGCAAGGCCAGGCCGCGGTTCGGCGAATCCGGCGTGCGCGTCGGCAGGCGCCCCATCACGGCGCCGCTGGCCATCCGCGCGCGGTCGTTCAGGCCCAGCGGCGGACCGGACATGACCCAGTTACAACCCGGCGCCTGGTAATCGTTGAGCGCCCAGAACGTACCGCAGACGTCGAGCGCACTGGGCCGGAAGGACTGCACGAAGCCTTCCAGCGCCAGCCCCGGCCGCAGCGCCAGGCGGGTGAACAGCATGGGTGCGGCGACGCGGGTTTCCTGCGGCAGGTAGCCGGCGCGGCGGCCGGCCGGCATGTCGCGCGCACCCATCGCTTCGAGCGCCGCGCCGCGTTCGCTCCACGGCGTCGTCTGGCGGCCGGCGCGCGCCAGCAGCTTGGCGCCGCTGCCGCCGAGTGCGAATTCGCGCTCGAGCCAGGCTTCGCCGAGCGCGACCCCGGAAAAGCGCGACAGCCGCTCGGCCCCGGCATCGCCGAGCGGCTGCCCGGCGGCGTAGCGGTTGATCGAGTTGCCCCAGGGCCGGGCGTCATGGCGCTGGCCGTCGTCATACCAGGCTCTGGCGCGGGCCAGCGCATTGAAGCCGGCGCCCTGGTAACGCAGGTCGAAATTGGCCAGCACGGCACGCGATACCCAGTCGTGGCGCGCATAATTCAGGTTGCCGTCGTCGGCATTCGCGCCGTTGCCGTAGCCGGTCAGGCCCAGCGCCGCCGCGTTCGAGGCGGTCAGGAGCATGGGGTCGGGGGCTTGCAGCCGCATGACGCCGCCAAAGGCGATGCGGCCGGACAGCGTCAGTCCGTCCTCAGCCCGTACCGGAAAGGCGGCAAGCAAGACCAGGCCCAGCACACCGGCATGCACGGCGGGCGCGGGCAATGTCCTGGACCGCATGGCCGCTCAGCAGGAAGGGCAGCCGTCCCGGACGGCGGCATGCAGGCCGCAGCGCCTGCGCTTGAGAAAAATGCCTTCGACACCGGTTCGAATCAGCATGCTCCCCCCATGAGGATTTGTTCGAAATCATATTGCCACATTGATCTCGAACAGACAATTATTCATCCTGATAGGATAATGCCGTCCAGGCATTCGCCGTGCTGAGGAAGATTTTGCCGCTGAGCTTGTCCGGCAGGGCCGATTGCTTGAGCCGGTCCATCACCGGCCCCTTCACCTCGGCCAGGTGCAGGCGCAGGCCGCGCCGGGCCAGCTCCGCGTTCAAGTCCAGCAGGCCGAACAGCGCCGAGGTGTCGATCGCGTTCACCGCAGACAACACCAGCACCAGATCGCGCGTTCCGGGATGCAGCGCCAGCGCTTCCTCGACGCTGGCATTCACCGCTTCCACGTTGCCGAAGAACAGGCCGGCATCGACGCGCAGCAGCAAGACGCCGCTGCGGGTTTCGGTCTCGTAGCGCTCGACGTTGCGGAAATGTTCGGTGCCGGCGATGCGGCCCAGCACCGCGATGTGCGGCCGGCTCTCGCGCCAGATCATGGTCCCCAGCGACAGCAGCAAACCGGCCACGACCCCGGCCTCGACGCCCAGCAGCAGCACGCCGCCAGCGGTGGCCAGCAGTGCCAGCGCATCGGCGCGGTCGTAGCGCCAGGCGGTGCGCAGGGTCGCCGTCTCCAGCATGCCGAGCACGGCGACGATGATGGTGGCGGCCAGCACCGGCAGCGGCAGCGGCGCCAGCCAGCCGGTCGGCAGCACCAGGGCCGCGCCCAGCAGCAGCGCGGTCACGATCCCGGCCAGCTGGGAATTTGCGCCGGCCGAGAAATTCACGGCCGAGCGCGACAGGCTGGCGGTGACCGGAAAGGCGCCGCTCAGGAAACTGCCGATATTTGCCGCTCCCAGGCCCACCAGCTCGGCATTGGTCAGCAGCTTCTCGCCCTTCTTGGCGGCCAGCGCCTGGGCGCCGGACATCGACAGCAGGAAGCACATGAAGCCGATCAGGAGCGCCGGCTTGAGCAGCTGCTGCCAGTGCGCGTTCGAAACGGCCAGGTTCAGGTGCGGCAGGCCGGCCGGCACCTGGCCGATCACCCGTACGCCGATCCGGTCCAGATCGAGCGCCCACACCACGACGATGGCACCGATCACCAGCAGCATCGGCGCCAGGCGCGCACCGATGTCGGCGGCGCCCGCTGCCAGGCCACAGCGCCGCAGCAGCGCCGCGCCATGCCGGCGCGCCAGCACCAGCAGCGCCAGTGCGCCCAGGCCGAGCGCGGCACTCGGACCGTGCCAGTGCGGCAGCTCTGCCCCCAGCAGGGTGCCCAGCTGGTCCCAGGCGATCAGGATCGAGGAACCGAGCGTGAAGCCGTTCATGACCGGCTTTGAGAAGAAATTGGCGAGAAAGCCCAGCCGCAGCAGGCCGCAGGCCAGCAGCACCGCGCCGGACATCAGGGCCAGTTGCCCGGCCAGCGTGAGATAGAGGCTGCTGCCGGGTGCGGCCAGCGGCGCCAGCGCCGATGCCGTCATCAGCGAGATGATCGCCATCGGCCCCACCGACTGGCTGCTGCTGGTGCCGAACAGCGCGTACAGCAGCAGCGGCAAAATGCTGGCGTAGATCCCGGCCACCGGCGGCAGTCCCGCCACCAGCGCATACGCCATCCCCTGCGGCACCATCATCATGGCGACAACCGCGCCCGCAGCAAGGTCACCCGCCAGCCAACTGCGGCGGTACCCCTTCAACCAGACAAGCATGAATCCCTTTCCCGAGCCTTTCTTTCTACTGCATCGCCAGTTCGACGCAGTTGCGCCCTGCCCGCTTGGCGCGCGCCATCGCGGCTTCGACCCGCTGCACCAGCGAATCGGCGCTTTCCTGTTCGCCCAGCTGGGCCACGCCGAGGCTGACCGTGACATGGTCGCAGCCGGGAATCGCGGCCTGCTCGACCGCGTGGCGGATCTTCTCGGCCATCTTGAGGCCATCGATCGCGCTGGTGTGCGGCGCGATCACGTGGAATTCCTCGCCGCCGGAACGCACCAGCACGTCGCTCGAACGCAGCAGCGCGCGCACGCAGTCGGCCACGGTGCGCAGCGCCACGTCGCCGACCGGGTGGCCGTAGGTGTCGTTGATCGCCTTGAAGCGGTCGATGTCGAAGGACAGCAGGGCCAGCGGCGTGCGGTAGCGGCGTGCGCGCTTGACCTCGCGCTCGAGCAGTTCCTCGCCGTGGCGGCGGTTGGCGACGGCGGTCAGCGCATCGGTGGTCGAGACATAGGTCAGGCGCGCCAGCAGCTGTTCGCTCTCGATGTTCATGTCGAGCAGGCGCAGGCCCAGCGCAGCCATGGCGGCGCAATCGCGCAGCGCATCGAAGGCTTCCGGCGCCAGCGGCGCATCATGGTCGAGCAGCAGCGACAGCGCGCCGCGCGGCTGGCCCGGGCCGTCGGCCGGCACCGGCATCCCGAGCGCCTGCACCACGCCGTGCGCGCGCAGGCTGTCCGCCAGCGCCGGCTCGCCGGCCTGCGCCAGCGTGTCGAGCAGCACCAGCTCGCCGGTGGCGGCGGCCAGCAGACCCGGGAAGGCGTGGCGCAGCGGCGCCTGCAGCAGGCGCTCGCCGCGCTGCAGGACCGTCGCCAGCCGCAGTCCGGCCGCCGCGCCCTTGCCCTGTTCCGCTTCGAGCTGCAGGTCGCCGTCCGGCCGCAGGCGGAACATGGCGGCGTGCAGCACACCCGGCCAGGCCAGCAGCGCCTGGCACAGGCGTTCGGCCAGATTCTGTTCGTCATCCGGCGCGTCCAGCGCCGACTGCACCCGTGCACGCAGCGCCAGCAGTGCGCGCAAGGCGTCCACCCCGGCGACCGGTGCGCGGCCGCCTGCTGCCAGCGCGCGCCGCACCACGGCCTGCAGGCGCGCCGGTTCGATCGGCGTGATCGCATACGCCGCCGGACCGGCCGCCTGCAGCAGCGGCAGCCAGCGCGCGTTCGCGAAGGGACACAGCAGCAGGGCCGGGGCGCCGGCGCGGCGCGCCAGCAGGCCGCCCAGCGCGTCCAGGTCGATGCCCGGCTCGAAGCGTTCGAGGTCGATCACCAGCAGATCGGTGGGGGCCGCGGCCAGCAGGCTTGCCGCGGTATCCGGGCTGTCGGCCAGATCCAGCCGCGCGAACAGCGGGCCGCAGGCATCGAAGAAGTCGGCGCGGCGCTGGGCCATCGGGCTGACGTAAATCCCCGTCCTTGCGGCGTCCTGCTGGTCCTGCTGCTGCATCCTGCGCTCCTGGAATGACATGCTACAGGTCGAAGTTTGCCATAAAGCACCGGGTGCGGCCAGCAAATGCGGCGCTGTGTGTGGAAGCGCACGGTAGCGAAGACCGCCCGGCGGGAATACTTGGGGGATCAGTATCACCGAACGCTTAAGGAGAACGGCATGGCCAACCAGGACGACGTGGCAAACAAGCAGAAGGCAATCCAGAACCGCCAGGACCAGCTCGACGGCAGCATGCAGAAAGGCGACCAGGGCAGCAGCAGCGGCGGCGACCAGGCCGCCCAGACCGGCGTGCAGCAGCCGTCCGGCGACTTCCCGGCCCAGCACCTGGCCAAGCCGGGGCTGGAAGCCCAGATGGAACTGAAGCCGAAGTTCATGGCCGAGGGCTACAAGGGCAGCGGCAAGCTGGCCGGCCAGGTGGCGATCGTCACCGGCGGCGACTCCGGCATCGGCCGCGCGGTCGCGATCCTGTTCGCGCGCGAAGGCGCCGACGTCGCCATCCTCTACCTGAACGAACACGAGGATGCCGCCGAGACCCAGCGCTACATCGAGGCCGAAGGCCAGCGCTGCGTGACCGTGGCCGGCGACGTCAAGGACATGGAGTTCTGCCAGCAGGCCGTCGACCAGATCGTCGCCAAGTTCGGCCGACTGGACGTCCTGGTCAACAACGCCGCCTTCCAGGAGCACGCCGAGTCGCTGCTCGACCTGACCGAAGACCGCTTCGACGAGACCATGCGCACCAACATCTACGGCTACTTCCACATGGCCAAGGCCTGCCTGCCCTACATGAAGCGCGGTGCGGCGATCGTGAACACCGGTTCCGTGACCGGCCTGAAGGGCTCGAAGAAGCTGCTCGACTACTCGACCACCAAGGGCGCGATCCACGCCTTCACGATGTCGCTGGCGGCCAACCTGCTGGACAAGGGCATCCGCGTCAACTGCGTCGCCCCGGGACCGGTGTGGACCCCGCTGAACCCGGCCGACCAGTCGCCGGAAGACATCGCCAAGTTCGGCCAGGCCACCACCTACGGCCGCCCGGCCCAGCCGGAAGAGCTGTCGCCGGCGTATGTGTATCTGGCTTCGAGCGTGTGCTCGGGTTATGTGACCGGCGTCGTCCTGCCGATCACGGGTTCGGTCGGCGAATAATCACCATTAAGGAGTTAGCGATGGCTCGAAGCATGTGGAAGGGCGCGATCAGTTTCGGACTGGTCCACATCCCGGTCGAACTCTACCCCGCAACCAGCGACCACAGCCTGGACCTGCACATGCTCGACCGTCGCGATTTCGCACCGATCGGTTTCAAGCGCTACAACAAGAACACCGGCAAGGAAGTCTCCTGGGACGACATCATCAAGGGCTACGAATACGCGACCGATGAATACGTCGTGCTGTCCGACGAAGACCTGCGGCGCGCGAATCCGGAAGCCACCCAGACCATCGACATCCTGGCCTTCGTCGACGCCGGCCAGGTACCGCTGATCTACTACGAGCAGCCCTACTACCTGGCGCCCGGCAAGGGCGGCGACAAGGTCTACGCGCTGCTGCGCGAGACCCTGCGCGACGTCGGCAAGATCGGGATCGCCAACGTCGTCATCCGCGTCAAGCAGCACCTGGCGGCGCTGGTGTGCGTGGGCGACACCATCGTCCTGATCACCCTGCGCTACCCGGACGAGATCCGTCCGACCGACGAGCTGAAGATCCCCGACGAGAATTCGAAGGCGGCCCAGGTCACGCCCAAGGAACTGCAGATGGCCAGGGCGCTGGTCGAAGGCATGAGCGAGCGCTGGAAGCCGAACCAGTACCACGACACCTACCGCGAAGACGTGATGGCGATGGTGAAGAAGAAGATCGCAGCCAAGCAGACCAAGACCATCACGATGCCGGATCCGGAGGAAGAGGACAAACCGAAAAAATCCAACGTCATCGACCTGGTCTCGCTGCTGCAGGCCAGCCTGGGCAAGAAGCCGGCGCGCGCCAGCACGGACGACGATGACGACGACGACGATCCGCCGCCGCGCAAGTCGCGCAAACCGTCCGACGACGAAGACGACGATGCCGGCGATGCGCCGCCGCCGCGCGCGCGCAAGAGCACGTCGCACAGCCCGGTGCATGCGCGCGCCACGGCGGCCAAGAAGCCGGCGGCGAAGAAGGCCGTGGCCAAGACGGCGGCGAAGAAGCCGGCCGCCAAGCCGGCTGCAAAGAAGGCCGTCGCCAAGTCGAGCGCCGCCGAGAAGGCGCCGGCGCGGCGCAGGAAGGCGGCCTGAGTGGATCTGGACACCTTCATCGACTTCCTGCAATGGCCCGCGATGGCGGTCACACTGGCCGCCGCCTTCCTGGTAGGCGCACGGCATGCCCGGCGCCGCGTGTTCGGCTTTTACACCTTCATTCTCTCGAACGTGCTCTGGATCGTCTGGGGCCTGCACGACGAGGCCTGGGCCCTGATCACGCTGCAGCTTGGCCTGACGGCGATGAACGTGCGTGCGATTTTCCGCAACCATAAGGAGGCACGGGCGGAAAGCCGGCAGGAGGCGACCGCGTAATACCGACGATCCAACCGCCTGGCCGCGATCGGCGCACGGCTCGGCGCATTTCCTTGGACAAATGCAGGACGCATGCCTATCGTGGGCTTGCCAATCTGTTACCACCAAGGAGATGTGATGAAAGCAGCATGTTCAGCGTTGTTCCTGGCCGTCGGCCTCCTCCTGACTGCACCGCACATGGCGCGCGCCGACGATGCCGCGCACGGCAGGAAAGAGATCGAGGCCGTGGTCGAAGCCTTCCGCGCGACCCTCATCAAAAAGGATAAAGAGGCGTTCCTGCGCTTGTTCACGAAGGAAGATATCACCTGGATCGGGGTGACGACCGATGCGTCCGTCGAGATGCTCTACGCCAGCCGGCCCAGGCCGGAGATGAAGCGTCCGCCGAAGCTCTTCCCCGGCACCTTGCGCGGGTTCATCGACGCGGTCGCCAAGGATCCCACGCCCCAGGAGGAGGTCTTCTCCAACGTGCGCATCGAGACCGATGGCGATATCGCCCAGGTCTGGTTCGACTATATCTTCATGGAAGGGAGCTACCGCGCCAACTGGGGCAAGGAAAGCTGGCAGCTGGTGCGCCTTGACGCCGGCTGGAAGATCGCGTCCGTCATCTGGTCGCAGGAGCTCAATCCGACGCCACCGCCGAAGCGCTGAGCCGCGCGAGCCAGACGCCGGCGAGCAGGCCGAGACAGGGGCCTGCCGTCCAGATCAGGATCGTCGTGCCGGAGAGCGGATGGGCACCAGTAGCTTCAGTACCAGCAGGCCCAGCCATCCGGCGGCAATGCCCAGCCCGACCGGGCGTCGGGAGGCGGCAGGCTGTTGTGGTACCGCCTTCATTTCGCCGGCTTGAAGCCCAGCACCTTCATCGCCTTGGTCAGGGTCGCCGCGCTGTCCTCATAATCCTCCCACGGCGTATTCCCGATCGCCAGCCGCTCGCCCACCGTGCGCACGGTCCAGTGCGCGCCGGAGGTCAGGTCCATCAGCTCCTCCCAGCGCACCGGCACCGAGATGCCCAGGCCCGGCCGCGTGCGCGCCGACCAGGCGGCGACCGTGGTCGCGCCGCGCCCGTTGCGCAGGTAGTCGATGAAGATGCGCCCGACCCGGTTCTTGGCGCCGCTCTTGTCCGAGAAGCGGTCCGGCAGGGTCTTGGCCAGGTGGGTCACGATCGCGTGCGAGAAGTCCTTCACGGTATCCCAGTCCAGCTTGGGTTTCAGTGGCACCACCACGTGCAGGCCTTTGCCGCCGCTGGTCTTCAGGAAGGGCGTCAAGCCCAGCTCCTGCAGGAAGGCGTGCACCACCTGGGCGGCTTCCTGCACCATCGCAAACGAAATGCCCTCGCCCGGATCGAGGTCGAACACGAAGCGGTCCGGGGTCTCGTAGCGCTTCTCGACCGCGTTCTGGCTGTGGATCTCGACCACGTTCCACTGCGCGCAGGACAGGATGCCCTCGACGCTGTCGATGCGGGTCATGCGCGGGTGGTCCGGATCGAGCTTTTGATCGAGCTGGCCGACGCCCGGCATCTTGCGTGGATCGACGACGTGCTTCTGGAAGAACAGCTCACCGCCCACGCCCTCGGGCGCGCGCACCAGCGAGACCGGGCGGCCCTTCAGGTGTTCCATCATCAGCTCGCCGACCAGCGCGTAGTACTCGACCAGTTCGAGCTTGGTGACGCCGCTTTCCTTGTCCATCACGCGTTCGCCGTGCGTGACCTTGAACCTGGCGGGCACGCCGCTCAGGTCCGGCCCGGCCTCGGCTGCCTTGGCGGCCTTGCTTGTCTTGATCGCCTTGCTTTCCTTGGCTGCCTTGGCTGCCTTGGCGGCCTGCCCTGCCCGCCCGGCCTTGGTGGCCGGCCTGGCGTCGGCTTGTTCCTCTGCTTGCATGTCAGTCTTCTCCTGAACGTGCTTGGCCTGCTCGCGCACCACGGCGGTGGCCGGCTTGTCCTTGCGCAGGCCCTGGAACACCGGATGGCGGATCGAATTGGTCGCGGTCCATTCCGAGAAGCTGACCTCGGCCACCAGCTCGGGCTTGACCCAGTGGTTGCCGCGGCCCGGCACGGCGCGCGGCGGGAACGGGTTCTCGTCGCTGGCGATCGCTTCCAGCGTCTCGCGCATGTGGCGCAGCGAGGCGCCGTTGAAGCCGCTGCCGCAATTGCCGGCGTAGCGCAGCACGCCCTTTTCGTCGTAGTAGCCGAGCAGGAGCGAACCGATGCCGGTGCGCGCACCATGCGGATCGGTCCAGCCGCCGATCACGAATTCCTGGCGCATCCCGCATTTCAGCTTGATCCATTCCGGCGAGCGGCGGTTCACGTAGCGCGAATCGCGGCGCTTGCCGATCACGCCCTCCAGGCCGATCTGGCAGGCCGCCACCACCAGCTGGCTGGGGTCGGTGCCGAATTCGGCGGAGAAGCGCACCGTGTCCGAGGGCCGCGCTTCCAGCGCTTCCTGCAGCAGCGGGCGCCGCTGGTCGAGGCGCACGTCGCGCAGGTCCCAGCCCTTCATGTAGGGCGCATCGAAGATGAAGTAGACGATCTGCGCGCGGTTCGAGCCGTCGAAGGCCAGCTGCAGCAGGTTGAAGTTCGGCTTGCCGTTCTCGTCGTGGACCACGATCTCGCCGTCGTACCAGCCGTCCGGCAGCTTCATGCGCTTGATTTCGTCGTGCAGCGGGCGCAGCTTGTCGGTCCAGTCGTTGCCGTTGCGGGTGATGAGGCGGATGTCCTTGCCCTTTTGATCGACCCGCGCCAGGATGCGGTAGCCGTCGAACTTGATCTCGTAGATCCATTCCTCGGGACGCTCGGGCGGGCCGTCGACCAGGGTCGCGAGTTCCGCGTTCATGGTTTCGGGCAGTTCGGCTTTCACGGCGCCTTCGGGCATGGCGCCGCGCTTCGCGGTCTTTGCGGCGGGTTTGGCGACAGCGGCCTTGGCGGCGGCCTTGGAGGCGGATTTTGCAGCAGGCTTCTTTGCCTCCGCCTTCAAGGCCGCCACTTTCTCCCGCGCCGCCGCGCGATCCTGCGGCGCACCCGGCATCGGCAAGTCCTTGACGCTGTCCGGCATCTCGTCGACCACCGAGAACTCCGATGCGGGCCGCATGTACTCGTCGTTTTCCTTGATCAGGAGCCAGGGCTCCTGCTTGTCGTCCTCGTGGCCGCGCAGGCGCACCAGCACCCAGCGCCCATACATCTTGTGGCCGTGGATCTCGAACTTGATCTCGCCCTTGGCATAGCCCTTGCGCGGGTCGCCGATCGGCTCCCAGGTGCCTTTATCCCAGACGATCACCTCGCCCGCACCATACTGCTTGGGCGGAATCGTGCCTTCGAAATCGGAATAGGAGATCGGGTGGTCTTCGACGTGGATGGCCATGCGTTTGTCGTGGCTGTCGTAGCTGGGGCCTTTCGGCACGGCCCAGCTTTTCATGGTGCCGTCGAGTTCAAGACGGAAATCGTAGTGCAGCCTGGTGGCCCAGTGTTTCTGGATCACGAAGGTCAGCGCGCCCGTGCTGGCTTCGCCGCCTTCCGCGGGTTCGGACGTGATCGAAAAATTCCGCTTGGCCTTGTATTCCTTGAGTGCGTCGGGCATGGCATCACCTGTACATCAGCAGCAATGTTGCCAATGTACTGTGATGCCCCGGGCGCGACTGTACGGCAGTTAACCGTCGCGCCCTGCCCCGCCCAACTGCTCAGTTGAGCAATTATTTCCGCTCAGATGCGCTGTGGTCGCGCGCGGCACGGAATTCCGAATCCTTGGACCAGTTCGGCCAGGCGTTCGAATCGGCCAGCTCGCGGCCCACCGCATACAGGATGCCGAGGTCGCGCGCCATGCCCTCGAAGGTCCATTCGGCCTTCCACTCGTCGGACGGCTGGTGGTAGTTCTCCTTGACGTAGCGCTCGGCTTCCTTCTTGCCCGCCGCGACGCCGCCCTGCTCCCAATGCTCGCCCGAACCGAAGGAAAATGCGGGCACGCCGCGCTTGGCGAAGGGGAAGTGGTCGGAGCGGAAGAAGTGGCCGGCTTCCGGTTTCGGATCCGGCGAGAAGCTCAGCTTCGCCATCCTGGCCTTGGCCACCAGGCGGTCCAGCAGGTCGAGTTTGGCGCTGCCCGAGATCGTGAAGTCGCGCGCCTTGCCATGCGGGTCGAGCGCGTCCATATTCAGTACGCCGACGGTCCTGGCCAGCGGGTACACCGGATTCGACGCGTAGTACTCGGAGCCCAGCAAGCCCTTCTCTTCGGCGGTCACGGCCAGGAACATCACGCTGCGCTGCGGTGCCGGCGCGGCCGCGTAGACGCGCGCCAGTTCCAGCAGCGCGGCGATGCCGGTCGCGTTGTCGACCGCGCCGTTGTAGATGCGGTCGCCCTTCGCATCCGGCAGGCCGATGCCGAGATGGTCCCAGTGGCCGCTGTAGACCACGTACTCGCCAGGGCGCTGGCTGCCCTCGCGCAGCGCGATCACGTTTTTCGAAACGATGGTCTGGGCGTCCACCGCGTACTTGCCGGACATCGCGATGCCGGTCAGTTCGACCGGCTTGAAATTGCGCGACTGCGCCGATTTCTTCAGCTTGTCGAAGTCCAGGCCGGCGCGCTTGAACAGGTCGACGGCCAGGTCGCGCTGGATCCAGCCCTCGACCGGGGCGTGGGCCTCGAGCGGGTTCTTGCGCACCACGTCGTACATGACGTTGGTATTCGAGTTCTTGACGGTCGCCCAGCCGTAGGAGGCCGGCGCGGTTTCGTGGACGATCAGGGTGCCGAGCGCGCCGCGGCGGGCCAGTTCCTCGAATTTGTAGGTCCAGCGGCCGTAATAGGTCATGGCCTTGCCGCCGAACTCGCCCTTGCCGGTTTCGAAGTCCGGGTCGTTGATCAGCACCACGGCCAGCTTGCCCTTCAGGTCCTGGCCCTTGAAGTCGTCCCACTTGCGCTCCGGCGCGGCGACGCCATAGCCGACAAAGACCAGCGGCGCATCCTTGAATTCGACGCTCTTCGCCCCGGTCATCGCTGCGCGCACGGCGATCTGCTCGCCCTGGGTCAGCGTGTCTTCCTTGCCACCGCCCTTCACGCTGAGCGCCACCGGCCCCTTGATCTCGAAGCGGCCCAGCGGCACGTCCTGGGTCCAGCTGCGCTTGCCGTCGACCAGGTCGCCGCCCGGCTTCAGGCCGGCCGCTTCGAACTGGTTGACGAGGTAGGCGACGGTCTTGGCTTCGCCCGGCGTGTTCGGGCCGCGGCCTTCGAACTCGTCGGAGGAGAGCACCTTGACGTCCTGCGACAGGTGGGAAGGCTCGATCTGCACGGCTTGCGATGCCGGCACGGCAGGCTTGACGGCCGGGGCGGCCGGGGCCGCTTGCACGGAAGCGGCCAGCGCGGCCGCGGACAGGATGGCAATGGAAGTGGTCTTCACGGTCTCTGGGTTATGTTTGTTGGCGGAAATGCCGAATGAGTATCCTTGGAAACATTTCTACTGTCAAATATGCATCAATCGTGTGGCTGGCATATAGTTGCGGTTTCCATCCGCACCCGTCCGAGGTCCCGTGAAACCGTCTGCTGCCCTCTCTTCCGCCCTCCCTTCCGTCCTCCTGCTCGCCGCCGCATTTGCCCTGCCCGCCGCCGCGCAGACCAGCGCCCTCGGCGGCACCCCGGCCAACGCTGCACAGGCTGCCGCCCCCGCCGATCCGATCGCCCAGCTGGTCGCCCAGCTCGACCTTGGCCGCTACAAGGACACGATCCGCAACCTGGCCCGCTTCGGCGACCGCAAACAGGGCACGGAACGCAACCGCAAGGCCATCGACTGGATCGAGGCCCAGCTGAAATCCTATGGCTGCGCGACCGAACGTCTGCGCTACGACTACGTGGCGGCGCCGCGCCAGCGCGTACCGGCGACGGGCGGCGGCCGCGGCGGACCGTCCGGCCAGGGCGGCAGCACCCTGTTCGGCACCCGCGCGCCGACCGGCGTCAACGACGATCCGATGAAGCAGCCCGACGAACGTCTGCGCGCCTTGAACGCCGAGCAGCCGGACCCGAAAGGCGGCCCGCGCGAAGAGGTCTACTGCACCAAGGTCGGCAGCACTCACCCCGAAGAGATGTACATCGTCGCCGCCCACATGGACGGCCTGGGCTACGGCGAGGCCGCCAATGACGACGCCTCCGGCACCGCCCTGGTGATGGAGCTGGCGCGCATCCTGAACGCGCCGGGCGTGACGACCGGGCGCAGCATCCGCTTCGCCCTGTGGAACAACGAAGAGACCGGTCTGCAGGGCGCGGCGGCCTACGTCGAGCAGCGCAAGCACCTGCAGGGGATCGAATCGCCGAAGGGTTCGGGCCGCTATCCGGAACCGCGCTGGCTGGGCATGGTCCAGCACGACATGATGATGTTCGACCACGGCATGCCGGTAGCGCACCTGGACGCGAACGGCAGGCAGGTGGCGACGCCGGCGCCGGAACAGCGCCGCGAAGCCGACGTCAACATCGAGTTCCAGGCGAACTCGAAGCAGGCCGAGGCATCGCAAAAGCTGGCCTGGGCCTTCCGCGCCGCCAACGACAAGTACGCGTCCGACTACCCGGCCGCGGTCGGCCCGCACATGACGAATACCGACTCGACCCCGTTCATGGATCTGGTGCCGTCGATCTCGCTGCGCGAGAACGAGCGCGGCCAGCAGATCGGCGCCGGCTGGAACCCGCACTGGCACCAGCCGACCGACCTGGTGTCGACCTTCAGCGACAAGGACTATCTGCTGGGCCTGAACGCGGCCCAGACCACGCTGGCGGCGATCGCCCGGCTCGCCGAAGCGCAGCTGAAAAACTGATAGCTATTTGTAAGCGGATGTAAAGGCGCGTCAACTGGCCGGCGAAGGATCGCGTTGAGGGCATGTAGCACCCGGGAATGTCCCACCATATCAACGACAAACTGAAGGAAACATCGCCATGCGTAAAATCGTCGCTACCCTGATCGCCGGTCTGTTCGCTACCTCGGTATTCGCCGCCCAGTCGACCGCCAGCTCGCCGACTACGACGACGACCCCTGCCGCCAAGGCCGATGCCAAAGCCGACAAGGATGTCGCCAAGGCCGAGGCCAAAGAAACCAAGGCGGCTGCCAAGGCCGATGCCAAGGTAGAGAAGAAGGCCGCCGAAGCCAAGTCGGACGTCGCCGTCGCCAAAGCCGACGCCGCCAAGACCAAGGCAAAAGCACACAAAAAGGCCGAGAAGGCCAAAGCGGAGGCTGCTGCCGACAAGGCCGCCGACCACGCAGACAAGAAAGCCGACACGGCAGCAGCACACTAAGCCGGCGCGGCTCAAGCCCCTCCATCTCCAAAAGACAGGCCACGGCCTGTCTTTTTTTGTCTCCCGTTCTACAATGGTGGCCTTCCTTGTTGAGAGCCGCCATGCACAAGATCGTCTTCCTCGACCGCGACAGCCTGATCGCCAATGTCCGTCCGCCCGCCTTCGAGCATGCCTGGCAGGACTATCCGGCCACCGCCCCGCACGAGGTCGTCGAGCGCCTGCGTGGCGCCAGCGTCGCGGTCACCAACAAGGTGCCGCTGCGCGCCGACGCGATCGCCCAGCTGCCGGATTTGAAACTGGTGGCGGTGGCCGCGACCGGCACCGACAACGTCGACCTGGCTGCCTGCCGCGAGCGCGGCATCGCCGTCTGCAATATCCGCGATTACTCGCTGGTCTCGGTACCGGAGCACACCTTCGCGCTGATGCTGGCGGTGCGGCGCAGCCTGAAGGCATATGCGCGCGACGTGGCCGCCGGGCGCTGGCAGCAGTCGACGCGCTTCTGCCTGCTCGACCACCCGATCGGCGACCTGGCCGGCAGCCGTCTCGGCATCGTCGGCTACGGTGCGCTCGGACGGCGCGTGGCCGAAATCGGGCGCGCTTTCGGGATGGAGATCGTGGTCAGCTCGCGCTCGCCGGTGAGCGCCAGGCGCGACCAGTGGCGGCCGATGCAGCTGCCGCTGTCCTCGCTGCTGATGACTTCGGACGTGGTCAGCCTGCACCTGCCGCTGACGGACGAGACCCGCCACATGATCGGCGCCGCCGAACTGGCGCGCATGAAAAAGAGCGCGATCCTGATCAACACCGCGCGCGGCGGCCTGGTCGACGAAGCGGCGCTGGCCGAGGCGCTGACCACGGGCACGATCGCCGGTGCCGGCTTCGACGTGCTGAGCAAGGAGCCGCCGGTGCCGGACAACCCGCTGCTGCAACTGGACCTGCCGAACTTCATCCTGACCCCGCACGTGGCCTGGGCCAGCGCCGGCGCCATGCAAACCCTGGCCGACATGCTGGTCGAGAACATCGACGCCTGGGCGGCCGGCAATCCGAAGAATCTGGTATGAGCGCTGCTGTTACACCTTCGAGCATCGTCCAGCTGGTCGACACTTTCTATGCGCGCGTACGCGAGGATGAAGTCCTTGGCCCCGTCTTCGAAGCCAAGCTGGCCAGCCACTGGCATGAGCACATGCCGCGCATGTATGCGTTCTGGACCAAGGTGCTGCTCGACAGCGGCGAGTTCCAGGGCAATGTGTTCGGCACGCACATGGCCTTGAGCGGCATCGGCAAAGAGCACTTCGTGCGCTGGCTGACCTTGTTCAGGATGACGGCGATCGAGGTGTTTGGGGTGGAGGGGGCTGGCGAGGCGATTCTGGTGGCGAACCGGATTGCGAGTAGTTTGCAGTTGGGGTTTTTTGGGGAGATTCAGGTGCAGGTTTGACACGCGGCGACCGGCTGCGAGGAGTCAGGCCAATTCCGGATAGCGTTTTGCCAACTCGGCATCCTTGATCCTGCAACGCTCGAACATCGTGTCGACACAGCCCCGGATACCCGGATAGATGGACGATGCGTTCACCTGCAAACGATCGAGCGCCTGCAATAGTGCCCAGGCCTGGCCGGACGGCAGGGTGAACTTGTAGAGTGTAACGCCATCGGTCCTGGACAATCCCCTGTTGACATCCTTCGCCGAGCCTGAAGCGTTCCGACGTTCGGCTTGCCTCGCCTGGAGATAAGCGTCGAGCGTTACAGGCGAAAACGGCTCGTTCTTGATCTGTCCGTACTCCGTGCAGCATACGAACAAGCCGCGTTGCGTGAAAAGGTTCTGATTCGGCTGCGTCGGCACTTCGACCACATGGTAAGTCGTACGCGGCTCCGACCGCGCTCGTCCCAGCAGTGGGCCAAGGCTCTCAACGCGCGAGGGCGGCTTGAGCAGCCTCGACTTCATGTTCAGCGCATACACTGCCAGCGACCGGGCCTTGCCACCGTTGTCCAGCAGCCTCATGCAGTCACTGGCCGCAAAATACGCAGCCACATAGGCGCTCCTCGACCAGTCCATGAGGCGCGTCGGCAGGCCGTAATGCTGCGCCAAGCTGAGGAGCGAGAGATACTCGCGCGAAGGCCACGGCGCTTCGAACCTCCCGATACGGTTGCTTTCGTGAAGCATCTCGTAGTCGTCGGACAGCTTGTAGAACAAGTTATCGTCCAGGATCCGGTGCCCGTTGCGATTCATCTCGAGCACGAAATCGCGCAGCATTCCCAGTTCCAATTCGCGCTGTTCGCGGAAGGTCTTCATCGTGCCAGTGTAAAGCTGCTCTTGCCAGGGCGTTTTCACGTCGGGGCGGAAGGCCTTCGGCACCAGCGGCCAGGTCGACTTCGCTTGTCCGCGGAACGCGTACTCGGCAAAAAAATTGTCATGGAACCGTCCGCTCAGGGGCGAGATCAGCTCCAGGAATTCGTGGACCGATCTGGCCTTCATTTCGATCATGGTTGCTCTTCCCTATTTTGAGGCAGCGATGCCCGCCGCCAGTTCCTGCCCATGTGCCATTGCCCGCAGCGGCAACTCCACCACAAACACCGTCCCCTGCCCCTCAACACTATCGACCCGAATCGTCCCACCCAACAAGGTCGTCACGATGTTATAGGCGATATTCAAACCCAGCCCAGTCCCACCCTGCCCCATCCGCGTCGTAAAGAAAGGATCGAAAATCCGCGACAGGTGCTCGCTCGGAATCCCGCGCCCATCGTCGCGGAATTCGATCTGCACCCGGTCCGCGCCCGACAAGGATGCGGACAGCACCATGCTCCCGCCCGGCCCGTCGAACGCGTGCAGCAGCGCGTTGTTGACGAAGTTGATCAGCACCTGACCCAGCGGTCCCGGATAGCTGTCCATCACGATGCCCGGCGCCACCTCCAGCGACAAGCGATGCCCGCCGCGCCGCACCTGGTTCATGATGGTGGCGGCGATCTCGTGGCAGACCTGGGCCAGGTCGAAGCGGCGGCGCTGGGTGCTGGCCTGGTCGACCGAGACCTGCTTGAAGCTGTTCACCAGGTCGGCCGCCGCGTGCAGGCTGCGCTGCATCAGGGCGCTGGCCTCGCTGGCCGCCGCGATCCAGCCCTCCAGCTCGGATTTCTTCAGGTTCGACTGGGCGAAGCGCGCGGCCAGCGTCTCCGTTTTTTCGTGCAGCGTGCTGGCCATCAGCAGGCTGTTGCCGATCGGGGTGTTCAGTTCGTGGGCGACGCCGGCCACCATCGCGCCGAGCGAGGCCAGCTTCTCGTGGGCCGCGAGCTGGGCCTGGGTGTCCTTCAGCTGGCGGTAGGCGTCGGCATTGTCCAGCGCCACGCCCACATACGCGGCCAGGGTGCTGAGCATGTCGAGCTGCAGGTGCTGGTAGGCGTGGCGCTCGCGGCTTTGCACGCAGATCACGCCGACCGCGCGCGCGCCGACCATCACCGGCACCAGCAGCAGCGAGGCCGGCGGGTTCGCCGCCGGCGGCTCGGCCACCTCGCCGATCCAGCGCGCGGCGTCCCGATCGAGGTCGTCGATCAGGATTTCATCGCCCGTTGCCAGGCAGCGCCGGCCGAGCGCTAGCACGCGCTCGCTGCAGCGCTCCGAGGGACCGATGCGCCTGCCGTCCTCCATCATGAACGGATAGTCGAGGCGGCCGTCGGCCTGGGCCACGCCGATCGCGAACACGTGCACGTCCATCAGCTGGCGCACCTGGTTGTAGACGTTCTTCATGATCGCCTCGCCATCCAGCTTGGCCGTGAGTTCGCGGCCGATGTCGGACAGCAGCGCGATGTTGCGGCGCGCCTGCAGTGCCGCCTCTTTTTGCTGCTCGGCCGCTTCCTTCTGCAGCACGAGTTCGGCGGTGCGCGCGCCGACGGTGCGTTCCAGCCTTTCGGTCTGCTGCACCAGCACGCGGATGCGCAGGCGGTAGATGGCGACACCGCCGCCGATCACGGCCAGCGCCGCCAGCAGCCGGAACCACCAGGTCATCCAGAACGGCGTCGCGATGACGATGCGCAGGCGCGCCGGGGTATCGTTCCACAGCCCGTCCTTGTTGGCCGCGCGGACCTCGAACACGTAGGGCCCCGGGTCCAGGTTGGTGTAGGTGGCGAAACGCTTGCTGGCGTCGGTCTCGGTCCAGTCGCGGTCGAAGCCCAGCAGGCGGTAAGCGAAGCGGTTGCTTTGCGGGTCGGCGAAATGCAGGGCCGCGAACTCCAGCGTGAACACGGAATCGCGCCAGGGCAGCTTCACCTCGGGCGCATCGCCGGCAGCGTGCGGCATGCGCGAGCGGTTCTGCACCAGGAAATCGGTGATGACCGGCTGCGCCGGGTACGGGTTCTCGCGCACCGCCTCCGGCATGAAGGAGGTCATGCCGTTCACGCCGCCGAAGTGCAGTTCGCCGTCGGCGCCGCGCGCGGCCGAACCGACAAAATAACTGCCGTCCAGCAGGCCGTCCTTCGCGCTATAGCTCTTGAACGCGCCGGTGGCGGGATCGACGCGGGTCAGGCCCACGGTGGTGCTGACCCACAGTTCGCCATGCCCGTCTTCGAGGATGGCACCGATCGGCACCGGCTCCTGCAGGTTCGTGACCGGGAAATAGCGGAACACGGTGGCGCCGCCGGCGTCGCGCTCCATGCGCTGCAGCCCGGCCGCGGTGCCGACCCATATTTCGCCGCGCGCCGATTCGTACAGGTAATAGACGCGGTTGTGGCGCAGGGAGGACGGGTTCTTGTCGTCGTGGCGGAAATGGGTGAAGGTGCCGCTGGCGCGGTCGAGGCGCTCCAGGCCATTCTCGGTACCGATCCAGATCGTGCCGGCGCGGTCTTCGAGCAGGGCGAAGCCGTAGTTCTCGCCCAGGCTCTTGGCATCCAGCGGGTCGTGGCGCCAGACACTGAGGATATGGCCGTCCGGGTCGAGCAGGAACACGCCGCCGCGGGTCGCGACCCACAGGTTGCCGGCACGGTCCTGCATCAGGTCCTGGACATAATTGCCGGCCGAATCCTTGCCAAGCGCGACCGTGGTGAAGCGCCCGCTGACCGCGTCGCGCCAGGACAGGCCGGTCGCCGACCCGACCCACAAGCGACCGCGCCCGGGCAACACGGCGGTGACGATGTCGTCGGGCAGGCTGCCGGGCTGCGTCGGATCGTGACGGATGCGCTCGGCACGGCCGCTGATCGGCTCCAGGCGGATCAGGCCGGAGCCGGTCGTGCCCAGCCACAGCCGGCCGTTGGCGCCGGCGGCGATCGCGCGGATCTTGCGGCTCGGGGTCGCCATCCTGCCGCCGGACTCGGCCGGCAACAGCGTGAAGCTGCCGAAGCCGCCGCTGGCGAGGTCGGTGCGGTTGACGCCGCTGAACTGGGTGCCGACCCAGAGCGTGCCGGTGCGGTCCACCAGCACCGAGCTGACCTGGTTGTCCGAGAGGCTGTGGCGGTCGAGCGGAATATTGTTGTAGCCGACGAAGCGCTGGCTGGCCGGGTCCAGCCATTTCAGGCCGTCGAGCTCGGTGCCGACCCAGAGATTGTTGCCGGCGTCGTGGTACAGGGTCAGGATGCCGGTGTCGTCGATGCCTTCGTCGACGCCCACGTGGCGGCGCTGCGGCGGGCCGTCTCCGGTGCGCCAGGCGTCGAGGCCGGCGGCGGTGCCGATCCACAGGGTGCCGTTCTGCGCCATCGACAGCGACAGCACGGCATTGCGCTTGGTGCCGCCGTGCGGATCGATGTCGTAGTGGTCGAAGTCGGTCGCGCCGGCCGGCAGGTGGTCGATGCCGACGCCGGTGCCGACCCACAGGCCGCCGTGCCCGTCGAGCGCCAGTGCGCTGACGCGGTCGTCGCGCAGGCTGGCGGGGTCGCCGGCGTCGTGACGGAAAACGCGGAAGCGCCCGCTGGCGGGGTCGAGGTGGATCAAGCCTTCGCCGGTGCCGATCCACAGGCCACCGGCACCATCGCCGCTGATGGCGGCGACGGCACGATTGCGCGCGACCGATTCGCTGCCGGACAGGAAGGGATAGCGGACGAATTTCTGCCTGGCCTCGTCGAAGCGAGCCAGGCCGCTGCGCGTGCCGAACCACAGCCGCCCTTCCCGGTCTTCATACGAAGAGAGGACGTAATTGTCGGGCAGGCTGGACGGGTCGGCCGGATCGCTGCGGAAGGAACGGATGCGGTAGCCGTCGTAGCGGTTCAGTCCGCCTTGGGTGCCGAACCAGATGAACCCGGTGCGGTCCTGCAGGATGGTCTTGACGGTTTCCTGCGCCAGGCCCTGCTCCAAGCCCAGTTGCTCGAAGCGCAGACCGCGCGGCGCGCCGGCCTGGGCGGGATCGCTGGCAAGGGAAAAGAGGAAACAGGCCGCTACGGCGAGGAGAAAGCGGAACATAAACGATTTTCCGGAGACAGACTCAAATCTAACAGAAGCCTTCGTCATGTTGCGAAAAATTAAGCCTTCCCCCTGCGAGATGTCGCTGCTATAATAGCGACTTGGGCGGCTGTAGCTCAGCTGGATAGAGTACTTGGCTACGAACCAAGGGGTCGTGGGTTCGATTCCTGCCAGCCGCACCACTTATTCATCAGGAATGGCTCAGAAAGTTTTTCTTTCTGGGCCATTTTTGTTTGCGCGCTCGCCTGATCGGGTGACATTTCGTGCATTTTTGCAATTGGCAAGCCTGCTATCGTGGCGTTCCCGTTCATCGCGCCATGGAACAGCCATGCCCCACCTCACCCGCCGCGCCGCCGCAGCAATCCGCTTCGCCAGCCTCATGCTCGCCGCGCTTTGCGCCAACCCGTCGTCCGCGAATCCCGTCACGGATGCGGCTGAAGCCCGGCTCGTCGGCGCATGGCAAAAAGACTTGTCGCCGCAACTGTCGCAACTTCCACCCGAACGACGGCAGGCGGCGGCGAGCGCAGGCTTGCTGGGTGCGGTGATCGTGTACCAGGCCGATCATCACGTCGAGATGTACCCGCCCTGCGGCGAGAAACGGGAAGCCTTGAATGCCTTGGGCGTGCAATCCGCCTCCGGCACCTGGGCACTATCCGACGCCGGCGAACTTATCGTGAGCCTCAACCTGTTCGGCAAGCCGGTGGCGTTGCGGACGAGCCTGCAATGGCAGGGAGAACAACTCGTCATGCGCGATCTGAGCAACGGGGCCACGGAGACGCTCGGCAGATACGAGGGCCCGCTGCCGCTGGCATGCTGAGCATGACCTTGGCGCCCGGCCTTGGGTATTTGCCAAAGATGGAAGT
>NZ_JANUGX010000035.1 GCF_024753245.1 Massilia norwichensis
TTTTTTTTCGTCTACGTGGGCGCGACGCGCCTGCTCTTCGCTTACTTCTTCGGCCAGGGCGTCAGGATCTCGAAACCATCCCTGGTCACGGCGATCATGTGTTCCCATTGCGCCGACAGCGAGTTGTCGGCCGTGACCACGGTCCAGCCGTCGTCCAGCTGTTCGACGTCGGCCTCGCCCGCGTTCAGCATCGGCTCGACGGTGAAGGTCATGCCTTCCTTCAGCAGCAGGCCGGTGTTCGGGCGGCCGTAGTGCAGCACCTGCGGGTCTTCGTGGTAGACGCGGCCGATGCCGTGGCCGCAATACTCGCGCACCACCGAATAGCCGGCCTTTTCGGCCAGGGTCTGGATCGCGTGCCCGACGTCGCCCAGGCGCGCGCCCGGCTTGACCACGCGGATGCCTGCCATCATGGCGTCGAAGGTGATGTCGACCAGGCGTTTCGCTTCGGGCGAGGGCGTGCCGGCGAAGTACATGCGGCTGGTGTCGCCGTGCCAGCCGTCCTTGATCACGGTGACGTCGATGTTGATGATGTCGCCGTCCTTCAGGACTTCCTTCTCGCTCGGGATGCCGTGGCAGACCACGCCGTTGACCGAGGTGCACAAGGTTTTGGGGAAGCCGTGGTAGCCGACGTTGGCCGGCGTTGCCTTCTGGACCTTGCGGATGTATTCGTTGCAGCGGCGGTCGAGCTCCTCGGTGGAGACGCCGGGCTGCACGTGTTCGGAAATCATCTCCAGCACCTCGGCGGCCAGGCGGCCGGCGACGCGCATCTTGGCGATGTCCTTGTCGTTCTTGAGTTTGATGACCATGGTTCTTTTATATGGAGGAATCCCCGAATGATACCCGCAATGGAAAATGCCCGCCGGGCGAACCCGGCGGGCATCGAGGCTACTGACGATCTAACTAATATTAATTAGAACGCCTGGTTGTAGCGGACGTAGATGAAGCGGTCGATCGGCAGGTCGGCGTCGACGTACGACGACGAAGCCTTGCCGGAGATGGTGAAGCGCGGCTTCTTGTCGAAGAAGTTGTTCGCGCCCACCAGCAGCTGGCCCTTCCACGGGAACTTGTAGGAAGCGCTCACGTCGTGGTAGACCATGGCGCCCAGCTTGTTGTAGCCGGTGCCCCAGGTTGCGATGCCGTTCGGATCCGAGCAGGTGTCGGTCTTGGTGTAGCAGCGATCCTTGACCGGGCTGAAGTAGTGGGCGGTCCAGGTGGCTGCCCAGTTACCCATGGTCCAGTCGAGCGACAGGTTCGACTTCACACGGTGGTAGTAGTACTGGCCGGCGTAGTCTTCCCACTCGGCGCCGACGTCGGCCTGCTCACGGAACTTGCTGACGTAGCTGGTATCCGAACGGACGCTGAACTGGCCGTAGGCGGTACGCGGCAGACGGTAACCCAGCGACAGGTCCAGGCCCTCGGTTTCGATCGCGCCGAGGTTGGCGTTGCCGTGCGCCAGGGCGATGATCTGGCCGGTAGCCGGATCACGCTTGATGGCGTCGCAGAACGACTGGATACCCTTCACGTAGCAGTTCTCCGCCGTGTCGGTGGCGCTGATGCCCGAGATCAGGTTGTCGACCTTGATGTTGAACCAGTCCAGCGAGCCCGAGAAGCCAGGCAGGAAGGACGGGCTCCACACGACGCCGATGGTCTTGGTCTTGGCTTTTTCAGGCTGCAGCGAGGCATTGCCTGCGCCCGACATGAACGGCACCGGGCTCTGGCCGCCCGACGAGTCGCCGACCGGGGTCTTGGTCTGGTCCAGCTGACGGAAGCCCGGCAGGGCGCCTGCCGCCACGCAGCGTGCTTCCACGCCGGCGGTGCCGCGCTGGCCGAATGCGCTGTCGCACGGGTCCATGTAGTAGTCGAAGGACTGCTGGCCGCCGCCGAAGGTGTCACCCAGCGTCGGGGCGCGGAAGCCCTGGGCATAGGTACCGCGGGTCAGGATGTCCTTGGTCGGCTTCCACATGAAGCTGGCCTTGCTGTTGGTGGTGTTGCCGAAGTTGCTGTAGTCCGAGTAGCGGGTGGCCAGGTCGAAGCTCAGCAGTTCAGCCAGCGGCACGCCCTTCAGCACCGGGATGTTCACCTCGGCATAGGCTTCGCGCACGCTGTACTTGCCGCGGGTCGGGTTGCCGGCCAGGTCGGTCGAGTAGCCCGATTGCGCGAACTGGTCCGGCAGGTCGTAACCCTTGACGCTGCGGTGTTCCAGGCCGGCCGCGACGCCCAGTGCGCCCGCCGGCAGCTGCAGCAGCTCGCCGCCGATGTTGGCGGTGGCGCTGTCGATGGTGCTGCCGTAGGTGGTCTGCCCGGTCGCCATCACGTACTTCAAGATGTCGGGGTTCGACGCCGACGGGCCGCTGATGATGTTCCACGGCTGGCACTCGGCCAGCGAGATCGGATTATCCGCGGTGCCGCACTGGACCACGCCCGAGGCGTTCATGAACGACGGGCCGAGGGCGCGCTGCAGGTTCGGCAGGTTCAGGTTGCCGGTGCCCAGGGTCGAGCCGCGCAGCGCGCTGTGGTTGTAGCCGATATCCCAGTTCCAGGCCAGGCCGCGCAGTTCGAAGTTGCCGGCCAGGGTGATGTCGGCATGGAAGGTGCGGTTTTCGTTGTCGGTCACGCGCGGCACTTCGACGGTGCGGCGGGAGAAGGCCAGGTCTTCACCGAACGGGTTCCAGTAGCTGTCCTTGCTGATGAAGACCGGGAAGCTGGACTGGGTATAGCTGTTCAGCGGGTAGCCGGCAACCTGGGCCGACGACTTGCGCTGCGAGTACATGACCGTGCTCGACAGGGTCATGTCGTACGGCAGTTCGATGGTGCCCTTGGTGAAGATGGTGTCCAGTTTGTTCGGGATCTGGAACATCATCTGCCCGGTGGAGTTGAACTTGTCCGCCAGGATGCTGTTCGACCAGTTGTGGTAGTTCGCCGGGTTGCGCGGGTCGGCGCCGACGCCCGGGTTGAACTGGTCACCGGTGTGGTTGATGGTGTAGTCGAAGGTGTCGTTCAGCGACCAGACTTCGGCGAACGGGCCGGCGCCGTAACCGGCGTTCGGGTGATTCGGGCCTTGCGGGAAGCGGGTGACGTCACGCTTGCTTGCCCAGACCACGCCCTGCTCGGTGTGCGAGATACCGAACATCAGCGAAGCCTTTTCGCTGTTCGCGCCATAGCTCAGCGAGAAGTCCTTGCTGCGGCCGTCGCCCTTGTCGTTGGCGCCGGTGTACAGGCTCAGCTGTGCACCTTCCAGGCGTTTCTTCAGGATGATGTTGACCACGCCGGCGATCGCGTCCGAGCCGTAGATCGAGGAGGCGCCGTCCTTCAGCACGTCCATGCGTTCGATCATCGACGACGGGATGGTCGACATGTCGGTGTAGCCGTCCACGGTCTGGGTCCAGCGCTTGCCATCCACCAGCACCAGCAGGCGGTTCGAGCCCAGGTTGCGCAGGTTGATGTACTGGCCGCCGCTCTCACGGTTCGAGGTCAGCGCGCCGCCCCTGCTGAAGTCCGGCGAACCGGCCGAAGACAGCTGGTTCAGAATGTCGCCGACAGTAACCAGGCCGCTTTTCTGAATCTGTTCCTGGGTAATGACCTGGATCGGCTGCGCAGTTTCCAGGTCGACCTGGCGGATGCGCGAGCCGGTGACTTCAACACGAGCTGGCGCATTTTGTTGTGGCTGCGCATCCTGGGCATAAGCCGATTGCACACCAAGGGCAACGCCACCCAGGCAGATCAGGCGGATCGACCGGGATAAGACTTTTTCCATCATGTTTGCAAAACTCCTAGGGTTAGGGCACGGCAGGCTGATCGAGCCCACTGTGAAAGATGCCGTCGCTGTTGCGACTTATTTGAAACAATGTCAGAAGTACATATATTCCAAAGTAGCAATAAAATCATTTGGAATACCAGACTGTCAATCATTTCCGCAGCATAAATACTTTTGTTGCTATTTTGCGTAAATACGAGCGTTCTCTTGTGAAGATCGCTGAATTTGTGAAATCGACTGATTCTCATCAAAACTTACAGCTGAGAATTGTTTCCAAAAAGCCGAAAACAAGCCTGTGCAGTGTGTCATCGGCCTAAGGCTTTGCAAAGCTGGCACCGGAGAAATGGAGCCTAGGAACACAATTAATTAACGAATCGTCACTTTTGCGCAACGATTATCAGGCGCCTGGACGCGGTCATGCAAGGTGCATGACCGGTTGCGGAAGGGGAGCGAACAGGAAGGAATCAGCCGAAACAGGCGTGCCACAGACGCACGACCCGTTCGGCATGCGAGGCCACCAGGGCCGGGTCGACGCGGGCATTGTCCTGGCCCTGCAGGCGCACCTGGTGCTGCAGCTTGCGCATCAGGCGGTAGGCGTCGGCTGCGCCTTGCGCCAGCGCCGGGTCGATCAGGCCGAGCTCGCCGCACATGCGCAACAGGGCGATATTGCCCTTGTTGGCCGTGAGCTGGGGATGCTGATAGGAGTGGCGCAAGACCAGGTACTGGACGATGAATTCGATGTCGATCATGCCGCCATCGTTGTGCTTCAGGTCGAAGCGCTCGCTCAGGCTGGGGTGGGCGTCGTGCATGCGCTTGCGCATTTTCACGACTTCTTCGCGCAGTTCGCGCTCGCGCCCGCTGCGGTCCTGGCGCAGCACTTCTTCGCGGATCGCTTCGAAGCGCGCGCCGATGGCGGCGTCCCCGGCGCAGAAGCGGGCCCGGGTCAGGGCCTGGTGTTCCCAGATCCAGGCCGAGCTGCGCTGGTAGCGCTCGAAGGCGCCGACCGTGGACACCAGCATGCCGCTGGCGCCGTCGGGGCGCAGGGCGGTGTCGATGTCGAACAGGATGCCGGCCGGCGTATGGGTCGTCATCCAGGTGATGAAGCGCTGGGCCAATTTGGCATAGTTGCCCGGCGCGTCTTGGTCGTCGTCGTCGTACAGGAAGATCACGTCGAGATCGGACACATAGCCCAGCTCCTTGCCGCCCAGCTTGCCGTAGGCGATCACGGCAAAGCGCGGCACCTCGCGGTGGCGTTTGGGGATGGTCAGCCAGGCGCGCTGCACGACTTCGTGCACGATCAGGTCGGCCAGCGCCGACAAATGGTCGGCCAGGCGCTCGACCGAGAACTCGCCGGCCAGGTCCAGTGCCAGCAGGCGGAACATCTGGGCGTGGTGGGCTTCGCGCAGGATGTCGAGCTGGCGCTCGGTGTCGCCGGCGGCGGCGTCGAGGTGGCCGGCCAGGGTTGCGGCCAGCAAGGGCAGGTCCTCGGTGGCGGCATTGCCGCGGTCGTCCAGCAGTTCGTCGAGCAGGATCGGGTGCTGGGTCAGGAAAGTCGCGGCCCAGCCGCTGGCGTTGATCATGCGGATCACGCGCTCCAGCGTGTGCGGGTACTCGGTCAGCAGCGACAGGTAGGCTGAGCGGCGCGCGATCGCCTCGAAGAAGTCGAGCAGGCGGCCGAGGGTGGCGGCATGGCTGCCCAGGCCGGCTTCACGCACCACCGTGGCGATCTGCGGCAGGGCGGTGTTGACCAGCGCCGCCAGTTTGTTGCGGCTGGCTTCGGGCAGGGTCTGCAGGCGTGGCGCCTGCCAGGTGGCGGCCAGGCGCGCGGCGGCATCGATCGGTTTGTCGAAGCCGAGGCCGGCCAACTGCTGGGCGATCGCACCGCTGTTTTCGGGGTCGCTCACAGAGGGGCCGAATGCGGCGGCCGGCTCGGCCTGCTCGCCCTTGTCGGCGGCCTTGTCGGCGAAGATGGCGTCGAACTGGACGGCCACGAACACGCGCTGCTCGTCCAGCCGGGCCAGCAGCGTGGCCTCGTCCGGCAGACCCATCATGCGCGCCACCGCCAGCCGGTCCTCGGGCGAGACGGGCAGGGTGTGGGTCTGCGCGTCCTCGATGTATTGCAGGCGGTGTTCGAGGTTGCGCAGGAAGGTATAGGCATCGAGCAGGCGCTCGACCGTGTCGCTTGGGAGCAGCTCGCGCTCGGCCAGCAGGCGCAGCGTCTTGCGGGTCGAGCGCTCGCGCAGGGCCGGGTCGCGCCCGCCGCGGATCAGCTGGAACACCTGGGCCAGGAACTCGATCTCGCGGATGCCGCCGCGCCCCAGCTTGACGTTGTGGCTGCGTTCCGGATGCAGGCGCTCCTGGCGGTTGACCTCGGCGCGGATCTGGGCGTGCATGGTGCGGATCGCGTCGATCACGCCGAAATCGAGGTAGCGCCGGAACACGAAGGGCCGCACGATCGCATCCAGGGCCGCGATGTCTTCAGGATCGCCGGTGACGGCGCGGGCCTTGACCCAGGCATAGCGTTCCCACTCGCGGCCCTGGACGATCAGGTAGTCCTCGACCATGTTCAGGCTGGCCGCCAGCGGGCCGGACTTGCCGTTCGGACGCAAGGCCATGTCGACCCGGAAGGTGAAACCGTCCTGGGTGATTTCCGACAGCGCCGCGATCAGTTTTTTTCCGAGGCGCACGAAGAATTCGTGGTTCGACAGCGCGCGCTGGCCGGGCCCGGCCTGGGTGTCGCCGTCCTCCGGGTAGACGAAGATCAGGTCGATGTCGGACGATACATTGAGTTCGCCGCCGCCGTGCTTGCCCATCGCCAGCACCATCATCTGTTGCGGCCGGCCGGACTCGGCCCCAATCGGGACGCCGTGGATGGCCGTCATCTCGGCCATCAGCTCGGCCAGGTGCGATTGCACGGCGAAGTCGGCGAAGCGGCTCATCGCGGTGACGACTTCGTCGAGGTCGGCGCGGCCGCTGAGGTCGCGCTCGATAATGGCGCAGATCAAAAGATTGCGCAGCCGGCGCATGGCGCGCTCCATCGGCAGCCTGGCCCCATTCGGAAGCGCGGCGGCTTCGGCTTCCAGTGCCGCGCCGAAATCGATGGAGGACAGCGATAATTCTGCCATGGCTGCAAGGCGTCCGGCACGGGCCGGATCGGCGCCGAGCCAGCGTTGGAGAAAGCGGGAGGCGCTTGCGGCAGAATTCATGGGCGGTTCCAGACGAGTTTTTATGCGTTCCGGGAGGCGTGCTATGCGGTAAAATTGCCCGCCATGCTGCCCTGGGTCAGCGTGATGGTAAGGTAGACGCCGCAAGCCTTGCAAGCGCTTCACTTGCTAACATCATATTTATAAATGAATTACGGCGACGCCTTTATTTGAGCACCCTGATGCACAACCCGGAACAGCAGGCCGAACGAGGGGAGGAGGACCGGCACGCGGCTGAGGCCACGCAGGCTGCGTCCGCCCACGCGGACACGACCGCATCCGCTGCGCACGGGCACCTGCCGCTGTCCGAGCGCTGGCACCGCCTGCAGGCGGCCTACCGCTATGCCAACCTGGCTTCGCATCATGTGCTCGGCTTCACGGTCAAGGCCGTGCTGCTCGCCTATTTCACCTTCATGGTCCTGTTCCTGGCGCTGCGCTGGGCGGTCCTGCCGAACATCGACCTGTACAAGCCGGACATCGAACGCGCCGCCAGCCGCGCGCTCGGCAACCAGGTCACGATCGCCCGCGTGTACGCCTCCTGGCGCGGGCTGCATCCCAACCTCTACCTGGGCGATGTGCGCCTGCGCGACCCCCAGGGACGCCAGTTGCTGCTGCTGCCCTCGGTGTCGGCCACGCTGTCCTGGTGGTCGGTGCTGGCCGCCGAGCCGCGCTTCGACAGCCTCGAGATCAACCGCCCCGAACTCGACGTGCGGCGCACCGCGGACGGCGTGTTCTGGGTGGCCGGGGTGCGCATCGATCCGAACCGCAAGGAAGAACCCAGCGGCGCCGGCGCCGACTGGCTGCTGCGCCAGCGCGAGATCGTGATCCGCGAAGGACGCCTGTCCTGGACCGATGAATTGCGCGCGGCCCCGGTGCTGGACCTGAGCCAGGTCACCATGGTGCTGCAGAACCGCTGGACCACGCACCGCTTCGCCCTGCAGGCCACGCCGCCGGCCGGCTTGTCCGATCCGCTCGACGTGCGCGCGCGCTTCAGCCATCCCGCCTTCGGCGCCCGCGCTTCCGATCCCAGCCGCTGGAAAGGCGAACTGTATGCGGACCTGCGCAACACCGACCTGGCCCGCTGGAAGCAGTACATCGCCTATCCTTTCAAGCTCGAGGCCGGCCGCGGTTCCGTGCGTGCCTGGCTCGGCTTCGACCAGGCGCGCCTGGCCAGCTTCACCGCCGACCTCGGCCTGGCCGGCGTCAGCGCCCGCCTGGCCGCGGACGCGCCGCCGCTGGCATTGGCGCGGGTGTCGGGCCGCCTGTCGGCGCGCGAAGAAATCAAGCCGGGCAGCCAGGACGGCAAACCAACCTTCGGCGCGCTCGGCCACACCATCGGCGTCGAGAACTTCTCGGTCGTGACGCGCGACGGCGCGGTGCTGCCGCCCGCCACGCTGAGCGAGACCTGGCGCCCGGCCGCGCGCGGCAAGCCGGAGCGCTTCGAAGTCCATGCCGACAAGCTCGACCTCGGTGCGCTGGCCACGCTGGCCGCGCAGATGCCGCTGGCACCACAGCACCGCGAACTGCTGGCCGCGCTGGCCCCGCATGGCCGCCTGCAGGACGCCGACCTCGAATGGGAAGGGCATTTCCCGAAGCTGGCGGCCTGGCGCGTGCGCGGCCAGGTCGAAGGATTCGGCATCAACCCGCTGGCGGCGCGCGCCGCCCAGCCGGCCGAGGGGAATACCCCCGCCCAGCCGGCCTGGCCGGCGCTGCCGGGCGTGCGCAACCTGAGCGGCAGCGTCGATGCCAGCGATCGCGGCGGCAGCCTGAACATCGCCTCGGAACGCCTGGCGCTGGCGCTGCCGGCCTGGTTTGCCGATCCCGACCTGGCCTTCGACCAGCTGGGCCTGCGTGCGCGCTGGTCTTATCCGCAGGACGAGCAGTTGCTGGTCGAGGTCGACGGCTTCGATTTCAGCCAGGGGAAGCTGAAGGGCACGCTGTCGGGGCGCCACCTGCTGCCGCTGGGCCCGGACAAGGACGGCCAGCACAGCGCGGGCAACGCTGATTTCACCGGCACCATCGACGGCTTCGATATCGCGACCATCGGGCGCTGGCTGCCGCTGGCAACCCATGAAGGCTTGCGCGACTGGCTGACCGGCGCGCTGCAGGGCGGCACCCTGCGCGATGCGCGCCTGCGCCTGCGCGGCGAACTCGCGCACTTCCCCTTCCATGGCGACACGCCGGCGGAACGGGCGCGCGGCGAATTCCGCGTCAGCGGCCGCATCGACAACGGCAAGCTCGAATACGCGCCCGGACACCGCGTGCCGGAGACCAAGGCGCCGCTGTGGCCGCTGCTGGAAAACATCAACGGCAGCATCCTGTTCGACCGCGCGCGCATGGAGATCCATGCCGACAACGCGCGCACCATGGGCCTGAGCCTGAACAATGTGCACGCCGTGATCCCGCAGCTGGGCGCGCACGAATCGATGCTCGATATCGACGGCGCCGCTAGCGGCCAGCTGCAGGAATTCCTGCGCTATGTGGCCACCAGCCCGGTGCTGGAATGGATCGGCCACTTCACCGAAGACACCAGGGCCACCGGCAACGCGCGCCTGGGCCTGAAGCTGCACCTGCCGCTGGCGAACCTGCACGAGACCAAGGTCCAGGGCGCGCTGCAATTGCAGAGCAATGACATCACGCTGTTCCCCGAACTGCCGCCGATCCAGGCTGCGCTCGGCAAGGTCGAATTCAGCGAGCACGGCGTGAACCTGAACGGCATCGGCGCCAGCTTCCTGGGCGGTCCGCTGCAACTGTCGGGCGGCACCCAGCGCGACGGCGCCATCGTGATCCGCATGGCCGGCACCGCCACCGCCGAGGGCATGCGCGCCACCAGCTCGCTGCCGGCCCTGCAGCGCCTGGCCGGCAAGCTGTCGGGCGGGGCACGCTTCGGCGGTTCGGTGACGGTGCGCGAGCACCAGACCCAGATCGTGCTCGACTCGACCCTGGCCGGCCTTGGCGTCGAACTGCCGGCGCCGCTCAACAAGGCCGCCGCCGAGGTGCTGCCGCTGCACTTTACTCTGACCGGCCAGCCGACTGGAGAGAACGGCGTGGCCCACGACGAGATCCGCATCGGCCTCGGCAGCACGATGGCGGCGCGCTATATGCGCGAGCGCCAGCCGCACGGACCCTGGATCGTCAAGCGCGGCGGCATCGGCGTGAACGTGCCGGCGCCGGAGCCGGACAGCGGCATGATGATCAACGTGAACATGAAATCGGTGAACGTCGACCAGTGGCTGGCGGCGGCGTCCAGCATCGCCGGCCCGTCGGAGGCGGCTAGCCCGGCTGCGGCGGCCACGGCGGACGCGGGGCAGGGCGGCGGCGTGGCGCAGTACGTGGTACCGGACCTGATCGGCGCGCGTGCCGCCGAGCTGACGATCGGCGAACGCTCGCTGCACGAGGTGGTGCTGGGCGTGTCGCACCAGCCGGGCGTGTGGCAGGCCAGCGTCGACTCGCGCCAGATCACCGGCTGGGTGACCTGGAACGAATCCCAGAACGGACAGGGCATGGGCAAGGTCACGGCGCGCCTGGCTTCGCTGGACATCCCGGAATCCTCGGCCGCCGAGGTCAAGGACCTGCTCGAAGCCGGCAAGGACCCCGGCGCCGGCATCCCGGGCCTGGATATCGTCGCCGAGCGCTTCGAGCTGTTCGACAAGCAGTTCGGGCGTCTGGAACTCATCGCCAGCAATGCCCAGGCGCTGGCCGGGCGCGAATGGCGCATCGACCGCCTCGCCATCACCAATCCGGACGGCCAGCTGAAGGCCAATGGCCGCTGGCTGACCCGCGACGGCAAGAGCAATACCGCGCTCAACTTCAACCTCGACATCAGCGACGCCGGCCGCCTGCTGGACCGCCTCGGCTTCCCCGGTACCCTGCGCCGCGGCAAGGGCTCGCTGTCGGGCGACGTCTCCTGGTCCGGCCTGCCGTACTCGCTCGACATCCCGAGCCTGTCCGGCCAGGTGCAGATGAACGTCGAGGACGGCCAGTTCCTCAAGAAGGACCCGGGCGCGGCCAAGCTGCTGGGCGTGCTGAGCCTGCAGATGCTGCCGCGCATGCTGAAACTCGACTTCCACGACGTGTTCTCGGAGGGCCTGGCCTTCGACGGCATCACCGCCAACGCCATGATCTCGCGCGGGGTGGTGCACACCGATAATCTTAAAATGCACGGGGTGGCGGCCACGGTGCTAATGGATGGCACCGCCGACATCGCCAACGAATCGACCAACCTGCACGTGGTGGTGATTCCGGAATTTAACTTGGGCACCGGACCGCTGGTGTATGCGCTGGCGGTCAACCCCGTCATCGGCCTCGGCAGCTACCTGGCCCAGCTGTTCCTGCGGGCGCCGGTGATGAAGGCGCTGACCTACCACATGCAGGTGACCGGGCCGTGGAAGTCGCCGAACGTGATCAAGCTGGACAGCCAGGCGGCGAATGCCGCGGCGGCGGCTGCGGCGGGCGCACCGGCGGCCAATGCACCGCCGGCCCCGCAGCCTGCAAAGAAGAAAGGGCAATGATGAGCAAGACGACAGTCGCAGCAGTGCAGATGGTGTCCTCGCCAAACGTGGACGACAACCTGGCCACCGCGCGCCGCCTGCTGGCCGAAGCGGCAGCCAAGGGCGCCAAACTGGTCACGCTGCCGGAATACTGGCCGATCATGGGCATGCTTGATACGGATAAAGTCGCGCATGCCGAGCAGCCCGGCCAGGGCGTCATCCAGGAATTCATGGCGGCGCAGGCGCGTGAGCACGGCTTCTGGCTGATCGGCGGCACCCTGCCGCTGGCCTCCGGCGATGCCGGCCGCGTGCTGAACACGACCCTGGTCTACGACCCGCAAGGGCAGGCGGTCAGCCGCTACGACAAGATCCACCTGTTCGGCTTCACCAAAGGCGAAGAATCCTACGACGAAGCGCGTACCATCGTGCCGGGCGCCGCCGTCGGCAGCTTCGAGGCGCCGTTCGGCCGGGTCGGCCTGTCGGTCTGCTACGACCTGCGTTTTCCGGAGCTCTACCGGGCGATGGGCGAATGCGCGCTGATCGTGGTGCCGGCCGCCTTCACCCACACGACCGGCATGGCGCACTGGGAAGTGCTGCTGCGCGCCCGCGCGATCGAGAACCAGTGCTATGTGCTGGCGTCGGCCCAGGGCGGCACCCACCGGAACGGCCGCCGCACCTTTGGCCACAGCATGCTGATCGATCCCTGGGGCGAGGTCGTGGGGCAGGTGGCTGAGGGCGAGGGGGTGGTCGTCGGCGAGATCGATACCGATTTCCTCGCGCAGGTGCGGCAGAGTTTGCCTGCGCTGAAGCACCGTAAGTTGTAGCTTCGTACGTGGGCACTGGGTGCCCACCCTACATGAAGCCGTTGCTCGTAGGATGGGCACCCCGTGCCCACGCCGGCACGGCCGACGCGAACATCCGCCCGATATGGCAAAATGCCTTATCCCTATCAGAAAGACCTGAACATGAAGCCATTCGAACCGAATCTTTCCTCCCTCGCGGTCGCGCGCGACGTGCTGCTGACGCCGTTCGGGCTCGACGAAGGCAAGCTCATCACGACGCTCGGAACGATGTTCACGCACAAGGTCGACTACGCCGACCTGTATTTCCAGTTCACCAAGAGCGAAGGCTGGAGCCTGGAAGAAGGCATCGTCAAGAGCGGCAGCTTCTCGATCGACCAGGGCGTCGGCGTGCGCGCCGTGTCCGGCGACAAGACCGCCTTCTCTTATTCCGATGAGATCTCGCAGGCCGCGCTGCTCGACGCCGCCGCCGCCACCCGTACCATCGCGCGCGCCGGCAGCGGCCGCGTCAAGGTCGCGACCGGCATCCAGCAGAGCGGCGGCCGCTCGCTCTACCTGCCGCACGATCCGCTGAACTCGCTCGACGCCACCGCCAAGGTCAAGCTGCTGGAGCGCGTCGAAAAGATCGCGCGCGCCAAGGACCCGCGCGTGGTGCAGGTGATGGCCGGTCTGGCCGGCGAATACGACGTGGTGCTGGTGGTGCGCAGCGACGGCGTGCTGGCGGCCGATATCCGCCCGCTGGTGCGCGTGTCGGTGACCGTCATCGCCGAGCAGGACGGCCGCCGCGAAGTCGGCTCCTCCGGCGGCGGCGGACGCTACGACTACAGCTATTTCAGCGACGAGCTGCTCGACAAGTACGCGGACGAAGCCGTGCAGGCGGCCCTGGTCAACCTCGAAGCGCGTCCGGCCCCGGCCGGTCCGATGACCGTCGTGCTCGGCCCGGGCTGGCCTGGCGTGCTGCTGCACGAGGCGGTCGGCCATGGCCTGGAAGGCGACTTCAACCGCAAGGGCTCGTCCTCGTATTCGGGCATGATCGGCCAGCGCGTCGCCGCCAAGGGCGTGACCGTGGTCGACGACGGCACCCTGCAGGACCGCCGCGGTTCGCTCAACATGGACGACGAAGGCAACCCGACCCAGTGCACCACGCTGATCGAGGACGGCATCCTGAAGGGCTATATCCAGGACACGATGAACGCGCGCCTGATGAAGATGCCGATCACCGGCAACGCGCGCCGCGAATCCTTCGCCCACCTGCCGATGCCGCGCATGACCAACACCTACATGCTGGCCGGCGACAAGGACCCGCGCGAGATCCTGGAGTCCGTGAAGAACGGCATCTACGCGGTCAACTTCGGCGGCGGCCAGGTCGACATCACCAACGGCAAGTTCGTGTTCTCGGCCAGCGAAGCCTACATGATCGAGGACGGCAAGGTGACCTATCCGGTGAAGGGCGCGACCCTGATCGGCAACGGCCCGGACGTGATGAACCGCATCTCGATGATCGGCAACGACATGCGCCTGGATTCGGGCGTGGGCGTGTGCGGCAAGGAAGGTCAGAGCGTGCCGGTGGGCGTCGGCCAGCCGACCCTGCGTATCGATGGCGTGACGGTGGGTGGTACTGCTTAAGCCACGTCGTCCCCGCAATTAACCGTCGTCCCCGCCTTCGCGGGGACGACGTTTTTGGGTCACTGGAACGTGTAGCGAGCCCCCAGCGTGAACAGCCGTCCGCGCGCACCTTCGAAGTCCAGCGGGTTGTACGACTGGGCGCCATAGGTCAGCGGATCGAGCGGCGCAACCTTGTCGAACAGGTTCTGGATCGAACCGAAGACCTCCCAGGCCGGCAGCGGCTTCCAGCGTGCCACCAGGTCCCAGCTGGTGAACGAAGGCAGTTCGCAGCGGCTGTTCGGGGCATTCGCGCCGTTGTCGAAGGTCACCGCGCAGGCATCGCCACGGAACAGGGTGTTCTCGATCTTGCCGCGGTAGTTGGCGTTGAGCGAGACCCGCCAGTCGTTGCGTTCCCAGCCGAAGCGCAGGTTCAGCTTGTTGTCCGGCGTGCCCGTGCAGTTGGTCACGTCGCAGTTGCCGTGGGTGCCGGCGAACTCGGTCGCGGTGCCGTCCTGCTCGGTACGCAGCCACTCGAACATGTGGGTGTACTTGAGGTCGACGGTGGCCAGGCCGTAGTTGTCCGGCAGCTTGAGGCCGTAGCGCGCATCGACGTCCACGCCGCGCACCTTGGTCTGGTTCGAGTTGACGTAGCGCGTCAGCACCCCGGTGATCGGCCCCGGGTCGCCCGGCGTGGCGCTGACGTTGGTCGGGTCGCGCGTCACGCTGCCGGCGACGATGGCGGCCGGGACCTGTTCCTGGTTGATCTCGTTCTTGCGCTTGATCTTCCAGTAGTCGACCGAAATGCTGGTGCGCGGCAGCGGATCCCAGATCACGCCCAGCGAGTAGTTGCGCGAGCGTTCCGGCGACAGCGCCGGATTCGGCGAGGTGATGACCGCCACCGAGGCCGGGTTGCAGGCACTGACGATGCCCAGGCCGCAGCGGACCGGGTCGGCCGCGGTCGAGTAGGCGGCCAGGCCGCCGCGGCCGTTCTCGGCGAAGCTCGGCGCGCGGAAGCCGCGCGCGAAGGTGCCGCGCAGGGCGAACTGGCGCACCGGCGTCCACTTCAGGCCGGCCTTCGGCGTATAGGAATTGCCGACGTCGGTAAAGTGGTCCCAGCGCAGGGCCAGCGATGCCTCGACGTTGTAGGGCAGGGGCGCCAGCGCCTCGCCGTACAGCGCGAACACGTTGCGCGCGCCCTCGTAGGCCGAATAGCCCAGGCCGATGATGTTGCCGCGTTCGGTGCCGCTGGTGGGCTGCAGTTCGGTCGCTTCATGGCGCCACTCGGCGCCGACCGCCAGGCCCAGGTTGCCGGCCAGCAGAGGGATGCCGCCGAATTCGCGCGTCGCCTTGACGTCGCCCTGCACCATCTTGGTATTCGCGCGGTTGCCGATGGTCGGCGACAGCGCCGCGTACAGGGCCGGCGAATTCAGGCCGGCGTTCTCGCCGATGCGCCACACCGTGCCCAGCGGCAGCGCAGCATAGGCCGGGCTGTTGGCGAGGGCGGCGGCGATATTCGCCGGGCTCGGGTCGAGCAGCGCGAAGGCGACGTCGCGCTGCAGGTAGCCCCGCTGGTTGTTGTTCACGTGGTTGTGCGAGAACAGAATCGCCGCATCCCAGTCCCAGCCGTAGTTGCTGCCCTTGGCGCCGCCGATCCAGCGGATGAAATTGCCGTCGAGACGGGCGGTGCGCGGGCCGACGTCGGCCGCCAGGTAGCGCAGGGTGGCGGGCGTGCCGGCGAAGGGATTGTCCGGGTGGCCCGGACCGAGCCGGACGACACTGTTGTTGACCGGACCGCCCGGATAGCCGACCGAACCGTTGACGCCCGAAGGTGTGCTCGAGGTGCTGGTCTGGCTGGTGTAGTAGTTGAGCTCGCTGTAGAGCTCGATTTCGGGCGTGAACTGCCAGGTGCCGCGCGCGAAGAAGCTCAGGTTTTCCTGCTTCGGAATCAGCTGGTTGTAGAGCTGGGTGGCGTCGATCAGGCAGCCGCCGCCGGGATCGCCCTGCGGGTGGCTGGTGAAGTTGGTGCAGGCCGCCCCCGGGATCAGGGTGCCGCGGTTGACGAAGTCGCCGGTCGAGCCGACCGGGCGCACGTTGCCGTTGATGGCGCTGCCTGCGGTGCCGCTGCCGGGAATGATGGCGCCGGTGCCGCCCAGCGCCTGGTTCGAGGAATAGCCCCAGGGCCGCAGGTCGACCCGGCCGATCCAGTCGCGGTCGGCGCGGTCGCGGTACCAGATCTCGTCGAACTTCTTGTACTCGAGGCTGAACAGGAAGTTGTAGCGGTCGGTGTCGAGGTTGCCGATACCCTTGGTGAAGGCGACGTTGGTCTGCTTGCCGTCCCAGTCCTCGGTGGTCGCGCGCGAGAAGCGCACTGTGTTGCCCTGGTAGTCCTTGCGCAGGATGACGTTGACCACGCCGGCGATGGCGTCGGAACCGTAGATGGCGGAGGCGCCGTCCTTCAGCACCTCGATGCGCTCGACGGCATCGGTCGGGATGATGTTCAGGTCGGAAAACTGCTTCTGGCCGTCGTCCGCCAGGCCGTAGGGCGCCATGCGGCGGCCGTTCATCAGCACCAGGGTCGAGGCCGCGCCCAGGCCGCGCAGCGAGATGCCGGAGGCGCCGGCTGCGAAGCCGTTGCCGAAACTGGTCGGCACCGAGCCCTGGTTGTCGACCGCCAGGGTCTGCAGCAGCTCGGCCACCGTGTTCTTGCCGGAGCGCTCGATGTCGGCGCGGTTGACGGTGATGACGGAGGATGCGGTCTCGGCCTCGGAACGGCGGATGTTCGAGCCGGTGATGGTGACGCGCTGGATCGGCTTGGGCGCGGCTTCCTGGGCCAGCGCTGCCGGCGTCGTCAGGGACAGTGCCGGCAGCGACAGCAAGGCCAGGCCGGCGCCACTGGCGAACAGGCGCCGGATGGTGCGGGAAATCGGGGTTTCAGTCATGTCCAGACTCCAGGTGGCATTGAGAGAATCCTGTCCAGCTTGCATAAGGCGCAAGTTGGCGGGGGTATGTCGGGACTTTTGCAGCAGACAAGAAGAATCCTCTGACATCTCTCAAGGGTGTCAGGCATGCGGCGATAGACTGTCTTCTTCCCGCAACTGATCGACTCAAAAGAGCTTTACACGCAGCGGATAAAGAGCTTGCCAATGCTCATATATTGTTGCTATAGTCAGTCGGACCATCCCGGACAACGCCATGCGCCATACTGCCTTCTTTACCTTTTATTTTTGGTTTAGCCATTCCAGCCCGACGGCGGTGGAGTAGCGGCAGGTTCACGCGACAGCAGAACGAAGTCCGACGCAAAATTCCAGAAAAACCGCCAGCAATGGCGGTTTTTCTTTTTCAACATGGAGAAACGCAATGCCCCGCACCGACGATCTACGCATCCGCGAAATGAAGGAACTGACGCCGCCGTCGCACCTGATCCGCGAGTTTCCGGTGACGCCGGCCGCCGAGCAGACCGCCGCCTCGGCGCGGATTGCGCTGCACCGCATCCTGCACGGCCAGGACGACCGCCTGATAGTGGTGGTCGGCCCATGCTCGATCCATGATCCGAAGGCCGCGATGGAGTACGCGCGCCGCCTGGCCGAGCAGCGCGAACGCTTCAAGGGCGAGCTCGAGGTCGTGATGCGCGTGTACTTCGAAAAGCCGCGCACCACCGTCGGCTGGAAGGGGATGATCAACGACCCCTACATGGACAACAGCTTCCGCATCAACGACGGCCTGCGCATGGCGCGCGAGCTGCTGCGCGACATCAACGAGCTGGGCCTGCCGGCCGGCACCGAATTCCTCGACGTGATCAGCCCGCAGTACATCGCCGATCTGGTGAGCTGGGGCGCGATCGGCGCCCGCACCACCGAGTCGCAGGTGCACCGCGAACTGGCTTCCGGCCTGTCCTGCCCGGTCGGTTTCAAGAACGGGACCGACGGCAACATCAAGATCGCGGCCGACGCCATCAAGGCCGCCTCGCAGCCGCACCATTTCCTCTCGGTGACCAAGGGCGGCCACTCGGCGATCGTCTCGACCGCGGGCAACGAGGATTGCCACATCATCCTGCGCGGCGGCAAGACCCCGAACTACGACGCCGCCAGCGTCGAGGAAGCCTGCCGCCAGCTGGCCGCCAATGGTCTGGCCAGCCGCCTGATGATCGACGCTTCGCACGCGAACTCGAGCAAGAATCCGCAGAACCAGGTGCCGGTGTGCGCCGACATCGCCAGCCAGCTGGCAAACGGCGACGACCGCATCGTCGGCGTGATGATCGAATCCCACCTGGTGGGCGGGCGCCAGGACCTGGTGCCGGGCCAGGAGCTGACCTATGGCCAGTCGGTCACCGACGGCTGCATCGACTGGGACACCAGCGTCGGCGTGCTGGAAGGGCTGGCGGCGGCGGTGCGCAAGCGCCGCCTGCGCCAGGACTGATTCCCCTCAGGGGAAAGCTTCGCCGGGCGTGACCCCGGTGAACAGGCGGAACGCGGCAATGAAGGCCGACATGCTGTCGTAACCGCAAGCGATCGCGACGTCCGTGACGCGATCGCCGCGCTCGAGCATCGGCAAGGCGACCAGGATGCGCAGGCGCTGGCGCCAGGCCCGGAAGGTCAGGCCGGTCTGTTGAACGAACAGGCGGCTCAGGGTCTTTTCGGACACGCCGAAGCGCTGCGCATGGTCCGACAGCCGCTTGTCGTTTTCCGGATGCGCCTCGAGCTCGCGGCAGATCTTGCGCAGCCTGGCATCGCTGGGCCAGGGCACGGCAAGATCGGCTTCCGGCGCACTGCCCAGCTGATCGAGCAGCACGCCGACCAGCCGCCCATGCTCGCCTTCCTCGTCATACTCGACCGGGTAGCCGCTGAAGGTGCGGATCAGTTCCCGCAACAAGGGCGTGACCTCCACCACCCGGCATCCTGCGCCACCGCCCATCAATGCCTCCGGCCTGACGTACAGGCTGCGTATTTCCGTTCCTTCGAAACGGTGGACGGCGTGCGCCACACCCGCCGGAATCCAGATCGCGTGCAGCGGCGGCGCCATGTAGCGGGCGGTGTCCGTGATGACCTCGACCACGCCGCGCGCGGCATACGACAGCTGCGCCCACGGATGGCGATGACGCTGGCCGATGGCGCGGTTGGGCAAACCGTCGATGTGCCCATAGACCGGACGCGGCAGGCTGCGCAAGGCGTGCAAGGCCTGGATTTCGGACGATTGTGTGTCCGTTTGGCGATGTTTCATATCTGATTAGCGTTAAACTTCTCGAAACCGCTACGCTACAGTACCCGTCATCGATTCACAACGGGTGGTGCAAGGGCAGGATGACGGAAATAAGGGACGCGCTGGCAGAACTGCGGCGATTCAAACAACGCCTGCTGATGCTGTTCGCGCTGGTGTTCGCCGGCTTCAGTCTGCTGGCGGCCCGCCTGGTCTGGCTGCAGGTGCTCAGGCACGACAAGTACGTGGCCCAGGCCGAGGACAACCGCATCGCACTGGTGCCGATCGTCCCGAACCGAGGCCTGATCCTCGACCGCAATGGCGTGGTCCTGGCCAGCAACTACTCGGCCTACACGCTCGAGATCACGCCCTCGAAGCTGGAAGCGAACATGGATTCGGTGATCGACGAGCTGTCCAAGCTGGTCACCATCGAAGCCAAGGACCGCAAGCGCTTCAAGCGTCTGCTGGAAGAGTCGAAGAACTTCGCCAGCGTGCCGATCCGCACCCGCCTGACCGACGACGAAGTCGCGCGCTTCACCGCGCAGCGCTTCCGTTTCCCGGGCGTCGAGGTGCAGGCGCGCCTGTTCCGCCAGTACCCGCTGGGCGAGATCGCTTCGCACGTGCTGGGCTACATCGGCCGCATCAACCAGAAAGAAGCCAAGGCGATCGAAGAAGGCGAGGACGCGGCCAACTACAACGGCACCGACCATATCGGCAAGGAAGGCCTGGAGAAGAGCTACGAGAAGCAGCTGCATGGCGTGACCGGTTACGAGGAAGTCGAACGCTCGGCCGGCGGCCGCGCGATCCGCACGCTGTCGCGTACGGACCCGAAGCCGGGCACGAACCTGGTGCTGTCGATCGACATCGAGCTGCAGAAGGTGATCGAAGCCGCCTTCGGCGACTTCCGCGGCGCGCTGGTCGCGATCGAGCCGGAAACCGGCGACGTGCTGGCTTACGTGTCGCGGCCGGGCTTCGACCCCAACCTGTTCGTCGACGGTATCGACGCGCAGAGCTGGAACGAGCTGAATACCTCGCTCGACCGTCCGCTGATGAACCGCCCGCTGTCGGGCACCTATCCGCCCGGCTCGACCTTCAAGCCCTTCATGGCGCTGGCCGCCCTCGAACTGGGCAAGCGCAGGCCGGAGCAGGGCATCAACGACGCCGGCTTCTACATGCTGGGCGGGCACCGCTTCAACGACGACAAACCCGGCGGCCACGGCTACGTCGACATGGCCCGTTCGATCATGATGTCCTGCGATACCTACTACTACCAGCTCGGCAACGACATGGGCATCGACGCCATCAGCGGCTTCATGCAGCAGTTCGGCTTCGGCGCGCCGACCGGCATCGACCTCGAGCACGAGAAGTCGGGCGTGCTGCCTTCGCAGGCCTGGAAGAGGGCGCGCTTCAAGGGCGCGGCCGGGCGCTGGGTCGGCGGCGATACCATCTCGGTCAGCATCGGCCAGGGCTTCAACAGCTACACCATGCTGCAACTGGCGCACGCGGTCGCGACGCTGGCGAACAACGGCGTGATCATGAAGCCGCACCTGGTCAAGATCCTCGAAGACGGGGCAAGCCACCGGCGCACGCTGACGGTGCCGAAGGCATCCGGCCGCATTCCGCTCAAGCAGGAAAACATCGACATCATCAAGCGCGCCATGGTCGGCGTCACCACCGACCGCAGCGGTACCGGCTACCGGGTCTTTCGCGATGCCGCTTACCTGGTGGGCGGCAAAAGCGGCACCGCCCAGGTGGTCGGCCTGAAGGGCGCCAGGTACAACCATCACATGACGCCGGAACGCCTGCGCGACAACGCCTTGTTCACCGCTTTTGCCCCGGCCGACAAGCCGAAGATCGCGATCGCGGTGGTGGTCGAGAACGCGGGCTGGGGTTCTGCGATTGCGGGTCCGATCGTGCGCAAGGCGCTCGACTATTACCTGCTCGGGCGGCACTGGGCGGCGAAGGATGCCCATGCTTAGGAAGACGACCCAGCGCAGCCGCGTCGCCGGACGGCAGGGCCGGCCTTTCTCCGCCAATCCGCTGCTGGCCGAGAGCCTGCCGCGCTGGCGTTCCAGCCTGGTGCAGTGCGTGCTGCTGTGCGCTTTCCTGGCGCTGGCCGGGCGCGCCGCCTGGCTGCAGCTGTTCACCGGTGAATTCCTGCAGAAGCAGGGCGCTTACCGCTATGCGCGCACCCTGGAGCTGCCGGGAACGCGCGGCCGGATCCTCGACCGCGACGGCGTGATGCTCGCCGCCTCGGTGCCGGCCGTCGCGGTCTGGGCGATTCCGGAAGACCTGCGCGGCGCGGCGCCGGCCACCCTGGATGCGCTGGCGCGCCTGCTGGAGATGGATGCGGCGGACATCGCCGCGCGCCTCGCCACCGGCAAGAACTTCGTCTATCTGAAGCGGCAGGTCGATCCCGGCGTCGGACGGGCGCTGGCGGCCATGCAGATTCGCGGCATCGGCATGACGCGGGAATTCCGGCGCGTCTATCCGCAAGGCGCCGTCACCAGCCACGTCGTCGGCTTTGTCGGACGCGACGACAAGGGACTGGAAGGCTTCGAGCTGGCCCACCAGGCGCGCCTGCTCGCCAGCCCCGGCTATCGCCGCGTGATCAAGGACCGGCTCGGGAATATCGTCGAGGATGCCGGCGGCAGCGCCGAGCCGATCGCGGGACAGGATTCGGTGCTGTCGATCAGTAACAAGATCCAGTACGTCGCGTTCAAGCAGTTGAAGGAAGCCGTCGAAAAATTCCAGGCCAAGGCCGGCAGCGCGATCGTGGTCGATGCGCATACCGGAGAAATCCTGGCGCTCGCGAACTATCCGAGCTACGACCCGAACCAGCCGCCCGAGCGCAAGGGCGGCGCGCTGCGCAACAAGGCGATCACCGATATCCACGAACCGGGCTCGGTGCTGAAGACCTTCACGGTGGCGCTGGCGATCGACCGCGGCAGGGTGACGCCGGAGTCGATGATCGATACCGGCAGCGGGCGCTTCGTGATCAATGGCGCGCCGATCTCGGACACCAGCGCGCACGGCCTGATCAGCGTGAGCGACGTGCTGCGGTATTCGTCGAACATCGGGACCGCCAAGCTGGCGCTCGGCATGCAGCCCTACGACATGTGGGAGATGTTCACCCGGCTCGGCTTCGGGCAGCCGCCCCAGCTCGGCTTTCCCGGCGCGGGGGCGGGGCGGGTCCGGCCCTACAAGTCCTGGCGCCCGATCGAGCAGGCGACCATGAGCTATGGGAACGGCATCGCCGTGTCGCTGCTCCAGCTGGCCCGTGCCTACACGATCTTCACCAACGAGGGCAGGGTCATTCCGCTGACGCTGGAGAAGCACCCCGAGCGGCCGGCCGGCGCGCAGGTCATCGCGCCCGCGACCGCGCGCGCGATGCTGCGCATGCTCGAGAACGTGGTCGTCAACGGCACCGCCAGGCCGGGCGCGGTGCCCGGCTACCGGGTCGGCGGCAAGACCGGCACCGCCTACAAGGCCGAAAACGGCAAGTACAGCTTCCCGCGCAAGTACATCGCTTCCTTCGTCGGCATCGTCCCCATGTCGGCGCCGCGCTTCATCGTGGCGGTGATGATCGACGAGCCGTCCGGCCGTTTCCACTACGGCGGGCAGGTGGCCGCACCGGCTTTCGTCGGCATCGCCGCGCAAACCCTGCAGGCCGCGAACGTCGCGCCCGACGCGGGCATCGAGGATGTCATCCGCCGGGACGCCGGCACACCCGAAACCATCGAGGACTGAGCATGAGCACGACCATCGGCAAGACCATGAGCAAGACACCGGCAAGCCCCGCAGCGATCAATATTTTGTTCTCCATCGCCTTCGTGCACCTGCTGAACGATTGCGTGCAGGCGGTGCTGCCTTCGGTGTATCCGCTGCTGAAAGAGTCGTTCGCACTGAGCTTCACGCAGGTCGGGCTGATCACCCTGACGTTTCAATGCACGGCGTCGCTGCTGCAGCCGTGGATCGGTTTGTACACCGACCGCCGTCCGCTCGCCTTCCTGCTGCCGGCAGGGATGTGCGTGACGCTGGCCGGCGTGGGCCTGCTGTCGGTGGCGGACAGTTACGGCCTGCTGCTGCTTGCGGCCGGCATGATCGGTGTCGGTTCCTCGACCTTTCATCCGGAAGCCTCGCGCGTGGCGCGGCTGGCCTCGGGCGGGCGCTTCGGCTTTGCGCAGTCGCTGTTCCAGGTCGGCGGCAACGCCGGGTCGGCGCTCGGTCCTTTGCTGGCGGCCGCGATCCTGGTCGGCCGCAGCCAGGGCGGCATCGCGTGGTGCGCGCTGCTGGTGCTGCTGGCGGTGGCGCTGCTGGTCGGCATCAGCCGCTGGTACGGCCAGCAGCTCCGCCACGTGTCGGGCACGGCGGCGGCCAATGCGGCTGCGGTACTGCCGCGCGCCCGCGTCATCCGCGCGCTGGTGGTGCTGGCCATCCTGGTGTTCTCGAAGTACATCTACATGGCCAGCCTGCAGAGCTATTACACCTTCTACCTGATCGAGCGCTTCCATGTGCCCGTCGATACCGCGCAGTTGTATCTCTTCCTGTTCCTGGCCGCGGTCGCGATCGGCACCTTTGCCGGCGGCCCGATCGGCGACCGCATCGGTCGCCGGCGTGTAATCTGGGTGTCGATCCTGGGCGCCGCACCGTTCACGGTCGCGCTGCCGTATATGGACCTGTTCTGGACCGGCGTGCTGTCGGTCGCGATCGGCCTGATCATGTCGTCCGCGTTTTCGGCGATCGTGGTGTTTGCGCAGGAACTGGTGCCCGGCAAGGTCGGCATGATCGCCGGGATCTTCTTCGGGCTGATGTTCGGCATCAGCGGTATCGGCGCCGCCGCGATGGGGCATTTCGCCGACCTGGTCGGCATCGCCCAGGTGCTCAGGGCCGCTTCCTTCCTGCCGCTGCTGGGGGTGCTGGCCGCGCTGCTGCCGAAACTTGAATGAAAAACGGCGAACCGAAGTTCGCCGTTGTGCTTGAAACACTTGGACCCCCGCCTCCGCGGGGGTGACGGTGTTGAAGCGGGGGCGACGTCGTCGATTACATCGAGTAGCGCAGGCCGACCTTGAAGTAGCGGCCGATGGCGCCGCTGGCGTCCATCGGGTTGTAGCTCATGCCGCCGTAGGTCAGCGGATCCAGCGGTGCGATCTTGTCGAACAGGTTCTGGATCGAGCCGTAGATCTGCAGGTTGCGGCTGACGTTGTAGCGTGCCGACAGGTCCACGGTGGTGAACGAAGCCAGGCGGCAGTTGCCCGGGGCGTCCGAACCGTTCGCGAAGGCATTCGCGCACTTGTCGCCGGCGAAGTACACGTTCTGCATGTCGGCGCGGTAGTTGGCCGTCGCGGTCACGTTCAACTGCTGGCTGTAGTCCCACGATGCGGTGGCGCTGATCTTGTCCTTCGGCGTACCGGCGCAGTTCGAGGTGTCGCAGTTGCCGTGGGTGCCGGCGTACTGGTAGCGCGTGCCGGTCTTCTCGGCGCGCACCCACGATGCGATGTGGGTCCAGGTCAGGCCGAACACGCCGCGGCCGTAGTCGCCCAGGCGCACGCGCTGCTTGATGTCCAGGTCCACGCCCTTGATCTCGGTGAAGCTCGAGTTCTGGTAAGGCGCGTTCGACAGCAGCAGGGTGCCGGTGTTCGGGATCACGACGCCGTTCACGACCAGGTTGTTGTCGTTGCGGATCGCGGTCGGCAGGGCAGCCGCCTCGACGTAGGACAGCGGGTTGATCTCGTTTTCACGGCGGATCTTGAAGCCGTCCAGCGACAGGCTGGTGTTGACCAGCGGATCCCAGACCAGGCCCAGGGTGTAGCCCTTCGAGGTTTCCGGCTGCAGGTTCGGGTTGCCGACCTTGACCGCACCGATCGAGATCGCGCAGTCGACCGAGGTGGCGCCGCCGGCGGCCGGGACGCCGCTCGGGCAGCGGACCGGATCGCGCACCGAGGAGCTGCCGGTGCTCTGCGACTCGACGCCCGACTCGGCCGGACCCGGCGCGCGGAAGCCTTCCGAGTAGGTGCCGCGCAGGGCGAAGGTCTTCAGCGGGGTCCACTTCACGCCCACTTTCGGGGTGGTCGACGAGAAGTTCTTGTACTTGTCGTAGCGGACCGCGCCGGTCAGTTCGACGGTCTGGATGATCGGCGCGGCGACTTCCAGGAAGACTGCCGAGATGTTCTGGTCACCCTTGGCGGCAACGTAGGACGAGTTGATCGAGCCGTCGAGCGTGCCCGACAGCGACGGGTTGTCCAGCTTCTCGCGGCGGTGTTCGGCGCCGAATGCCAGGCCCAGGGCGCCGCCCGGCAGCTGCATCAGCTCGCGCGAGGCCTTGAAGTCGACGATGTCGAGCTGGGTGGTCGAGTGCGAGGTGGCGTTGGTCACCATCGCGGCGTACAGCGAGGCCGGGTTCTTGCTGGCCTGGGTGCCGATGTAGTACGGGAAGTACTGGCTGGCCGGGTTGCCCAGGGCCGCCTGCAGCACCCGCATGTTGATCATGTTGCTGTAGTTGAGGTCCAGCTCGGACTTCGAGTGCGTGTAGGCGGTGTCGAAGTCCCAGCCGTAGCGCTGGCCCTTGATACCGACCACGAAGCGGGTGAAGGCGTTGTCGGCCGAGCGGGTGCTCGGGCCGACGTCGAACATCGAGTAGCGCAGGCGCACGGCGGCGCCATACGGGTTCTGCGGGTGATTCGGCGACATCAGGATCGTGTTGCCGTAGCTGATCACGCCGGTCGGGTTGGCGGCGTTCGGCGGGAAGGCGACGGTCGAGCTGGTCGATGGCGGGGTCAGGGTGAACGAGGTGTCGCGGCGCGAGTAGCCGGCTTCCGCGTACAGCTGCAGGTCGTTGTCGAGGTTCTTGGTGAAGCGGCCGTACAGGTTGTGGCCGCCGATCTGCGGCTGCATCGAACGGAACTGGTCCTGGTACCACAGGCAGCCGCCTGCCGGGTCCTGGTTCACGACCGGCGAGAACTGCGAGCAGCCCGGCAGCGGGACGTAGTTGTTGGTCTTCGGATCGCGCAGGGCGCCGACCGGGGTCGGGCTGGAGGCGCCCGGGGTGATGTAGCCGGCGGCGAACTGGCTGTTCGCGGCATAGCCCCACGGACGGATGTCGCCCTGGCCGATCCATTTACGGTCGGCGCGGTCCTTGTTCATCAGCTCGTGGTTGCCATAGACCTCGATGTTGGTCATGACGTTGAAGCCGTCGGTGTCGAGATTGCCCTTGCCCCAGGTCAGGGTACCTTTGCCCATCTCGGCATCGCCGTATTTCGATTCGCCGGCTTCCAGCTTGGCGGTCACGCCGGTGAAGTCCTTGCGCAGGATGATGTTCACCACGCCGGCGATCGCGTCCGCGCCGTAGGTCGAGGAAGCGCCATCCTTCAGGATCTCGATGCGCTCCACCGCTTCCATCGGCACGGTCGACAGGTCGGTGAAGCTCTTCTGGCCGTCGTCGGCACGCGCGAACGGCGCCATGCGGCGGCCGTTCAGCAGCACCAGGGTCGAGGTCGCGCCCAGACCGCGCAGCGAGATCGCGGTCGAACCGGCCGCGAAGCCGTTGCCGAAGCCGGTCGGCAGCGAGCCGGCGCCGTCGGCGGTCAGGGTCTGCAGGTATTCGGCGACGGTGGTCTTGCCGGACTTGGCCAGGTCTTCACGGGTGACCACTTGTACCGGCGAGGCGGTTTCGGCGGTGGCGCGCTTGATGCTCGAGCCGGTGACTTCGACACGCTGGATGGTGCCGGACGTGGTGTCCTGGGCCATTGCAACGCTGCCGAAGGCCACGGTGGCCAGGGCGAAGGAAACTGCTTGGGCTACAGCTTTTCTTTTCAACATTACGACTCCAAGAAAGGATCTCTAAATTTCGGCCTGCACATGCATATGCTTTTTTCACGATATTTGGTATATACGTCCCACACATCGCTAACATCACATTTGACCAATTGTTGTTAAGTAAAAATTTAGTATTTTTCTACTTAGCATCTCATCAAATCATTGCTGTCCGTACAGTGTCAATATGATTCGTTCGTAACGTCTTTGTAATATTGTGTCCATACAACACTGCACGCTGCAAGCTGTGCTAGACACAGCTTTTTTTTTATCTGCAACACCTGCAATCTGGTCTATAGTTTTGCTTTTCATCCGGAATCATCGATGTTCGCTTATATCCTCCGGCGCCTGTGGCAGATGCTGCCGACCATGGCCGGCGTGGTGGTGCTGGTCTTCGTGCTGTTCAACTGGGTGGGCGGCGATCCGTCCTACCTGCTGGCCGGGAAGATGGCGGATGCGCAGGCGATCGCCGGCATCCGCGCCCAGCTCGGGCTGGACCAGCCCTGGTACGTGCAGCTCGGTATCTTCGTCAAACAAATCCTGACTTTCGACTTCGGCAATGCCTGGAGCACCGGCGAACCGGTCTCGCACATCCTGGCGACCCGGCTCGGTCCTTCGCTGACGGTGCTGGTGCCGCTGACGGTGCTGGAAACGCTGATCGGGATCGCGCTGGCGCTGGCCATCGCTTTTGTGCGCGGCTCGCTCACCGACCGCCTGGTGATGGTCGCCTGCACGGTCGGCATGTCGATCTCGATCCTGGTCTACATCATCGTGTTCCAGTACGGCCTGGCCTATAAGCTCGGCCTGTTTCCGGTGCAGGGCTGGGGCGACCATTTCCTGGAAAACCTGCTGCGCTATGCCACGCTGCCGATCCTGATCGGCCTCGCCGTGTCGGTGGCGCCGACCCTGCGTCTGTTCCGCAGCTTCGTGCTGGACGAGGCAGGGCAGGACTATGTGCGCACCGCGCGCGCCAAGGGCCTGTCGGAACGCCGCATCGTCTGGGTGCACGTGCTGAGGAATGCCGCCATCCCCATCATCACTTACGTCATGGCGAATCTGCCGGCGCTGCTGATCGGCGCCTTCCTGCTCGAGCGCTTCTTCGGCATCCCCGGCATCGGGCGCGAGGTGATCCTGGCGGTCGAGCGCAGCGACTTCCCGGTGATCAAGGCGATCACGGTGTATGTGGCCGCCGCCACCATGGTGTTCAACCTGCTGGCCGACCTGATGTACCAGGCGGTGGACCCACGAGTGCAACTCAAATAAGCAGCTGACACAACAGCTCAAGTGAGCAACTGAAATGAATCAAATGATCGAAAACGCTTCGCCCGGCCTGTGGGCGCTCGCCTGGCGCCGCCTGCGCGCCGACCGCATCGCCATGGGTGCGCTGGCGGTGGTGCTGCTGTTCCTGCTGTCGGTGCTGTTGTCGAGCACCGGCCTGGTGGCCGCCGACTGGGAAGACGAGGTGGCGGTGAACTATGCGCCGCCTTCCTTCGTCGGTCCGGATCCAGCGCTCGCCGCGCTGGCGCGTCCGCCCGCGCCGGTGCCGCCGAACGCCTTCGATCCGCTGGCGGCCGATCTGTCCGCGCTGAAGGCGGAACTGGCGCAGAAAGGCCATGCCGCGCAGGCGGTGAAAGCGGCCACCTTGCCCTTCGGCGCCGATAAGTGGGGCCACGACATCCTCAAGAAGACCATCAAGGGCGGCCAGACCTCGATCGTGGTCGGCCTGGTGGCGGCGCTGGTGGCGGTGGCGCTGGGCACCCTGTTCGGCGCCATCTCCGGCTTCTATGGCGGCAAGGTCGACGATCTGTTCAACTGGTTCTACAGCATCTTCACCTCGATTCCCTCGATCCTGATGATCCTGACGGTGGCGGCGGTGCTGCAGACCCGCGGCGTGCTGACCATCGTGCTGATCCTCGGCCTGACCGGCTGGACCGGCCCCTATCGCCTGATCCGCGCCGAGTACATCAAGCACAAGGCGCGCGAGTACGTGATGGCGGCCGACGCCATCGGCGCGTCGGGCTGGCGGCGCATGTTCTCGCATATCCTGCCGAATGTCTCGCACGTGGCGCTGGTGCAGATGTCGATCCTGGTGGTCGGCTTCATCAAGGCCGAGGTCATCCTGTCCTTCCTGGGTTTTGGCGTGCCGGTGGGGACCGTGTCCTGGGGCAGCATGCTGAACGAGGCGCAGAATGAGCTCATCCTCGGCAAGTGGTGGCAGCTGGCCGCCGCCGCGAGCGCGATGGCGATGCTGGTGACGGCGTTCTCCCTGTTTGCCGATGCGCTGCGCGATGCGCTCGATCCGAAATTGAAGTGAGTTCTCTATGACCGTTGATCAGCCATTGCTGGAGGTACGTGACCTGCGCGTCTCCTTCCGCATCGATAAGAAGAACACCTTCGAAGCGGTGAAGGGCATCTCCTTCAGCCTGCCGCAGAACGCCACCGTGGCCCTGGTCGGCGAATCCGGCAGCGGCAAGTCGGTCAGCTCGCTGGCCGTGATGGGCCTGCTGCCGCGGGAGACGACCGTCATCCACGAGGGTTCCTCGATCCGCTTCGACGGCCGCGAGCTGCTCGGGCAATCGGTCGACGCGCGGCGCAAGCTGTGCGGGAAGGACATCGCGATGATCTTCCAGGAGCCGATGTCTTCGCTGAACCCGGTGTTCACGGTCGGCTTCCAGATCGGCGAGGTGCTGCGCCTGCACCTGGGCATGAACAAGCGGGAGGCGCGCGCCCGCACGCTGGCGCTGCTGGAGGAAGTCGGCATCCCCGACCCGGCCAACAAGATCGATGCCTACCCGAGCCAGATGTCGGGCGGCCAGCAGCAGCGCGTGATGATCGCGATGGCGATCGCCTGCGAGCCGCGCCTCCTGATCGCCGACGAGCCGACCACCGCGCTGGACGTGACGATCCAGAAGCAGATCATGGAGCTGATCGCGCGCCTGCAGAAGAAGCACCGGATGTCGGTGCTCTTCATTACCCACGACCTGGGGCTGGTAGGCGAGATTGCCGACCGCGTGATCGTGATGCGCCATGGCGAGGTGCGCGAGGAGGGGGCCGCATCCCAGGTGTTGAACGCGCCCGCCGATGCCTACACGCGGGCGCTGCTGCATTGCCGGCCGAAGCTGGACGAGCGGCCGGTGCGCCTGCCCGTCATCGACGATGTGCTGAGCGGGCGCCTGGCCTTCGATGCCGCCTTGCCGCAGCGGGCGCGCGGGTATGCTCTCGATGACGACAATGTGCTGGTGGTCGAGGGGCTGCAAAAGAGTTTTTATTTGCGCGAAGGCCTGTTCGGCAAGCGCGAGTTCAAGGCCGTGAAGGACGTGTCCTTTACGCTGCCGCGCGGGAAGACCCTGGGTGTGGTCGGCGAATCCGGCTCCGGCAAGACCACGGTCGGCCTGACGCTGCTGCGCCTGCACCGCGCCACCGGCGGCCGCGCCCTGTTCGAGGGCCGCGACCTGCTGGCGATGAGCGACCGCGAGTACCAGGCGTATAAACGGCGCATCCAGATCATCTTCCAGAATCCGTATGCCTCGCTGAACCCGCGCTTCACGGTCGGGCAGATCCTGCTGGAGCCGATGCGCATCCACCGCATCGGCGCCAACGACGCCGAACGGGTCGAGCATGCGCACTATCTGCTGAAGCGCGTGGGACTGCCGGCGCAGGCCTTCCACCGCTATCCGCACGAATTCTCCGGCGGCCAGCGCCAGCGCATCGCGATCGCGCGCTGCCTGACGATGAAGCCGGAGATCCTGGTGTGCGACGAATCGGTGTCGGCGCTGGACGTCTCGGTCCAGGCCCAAGTGCTGAACCTGCTGCAGGACCTGCAGGACGAGTACAGGATGAGCTACATCTTCATCTCGCACGACCTGTCGGTGGTGAAGTACATCTCGGACCGCGTGATGGTCATGCACCACGGCAGCGTGGTCGAAATGGCCGACTCGGACGAGCTCTACCGCAACCCCCAGCACCCCTACACCCAAACCCTGCTGGCCGCCATCCCGCGCGGCGCCTGAGCTTGATATAAATAAAACCGGGGTCAGACACCGATTTTGGGCAATTGCCAAAATTTGGTGTCTGACCCCGGTTTGCTTAAAGTCAAACTGGCGCTGGTGTTCAACATCGCGTGTGATCATGCGCTCAATTTCGTCATTTCAGAGAGCGCGATCCATGAAACAGAACCAGCCTCAGCGCCGGGACTTCCTGCGCTACATGGGCACCCTTGCCGCCTTGTCCGCCCCCGCGATGCAGGCTGCTGCCGCCGAGAAGGACAAGGTGTCGTTCCCGCCGATCTACGCCAAGTCCGAGAAGCCGGAAAAGGGCGAGCCGCCGGCCGATCCGATGAGCGAGCGGGTCGGCGTCGCCATCGTCGGCCTGGGGCGTATCGCGGTCGAGGAGATGCTGCCGGCCTTTGCCGAAAGCAAGCATGCGAAGCCGGTCGCCCTGGTCAGCGGCGATCGCGCCAAGGCGCTCAAGATCGCGCGCCAGTACAACATCCTTGACACCGCCATCCTCGACTATAAGGAGTACGACCGGCTGGCGCAGATGCCGGAAGTGCAGGGCGTCTATATCGCGCTGCCGAACAGCATGCACGCCGAGTACACGGTGCGCGCCGCGCGCGCCGGCAAGCATGTGCTGTGCGAAAAGCCGATGGCCAACACGGTGGCCGAGTGCCAGCAGATGATCGACGCCTGCAAGAAAGCCGGCAAGAAGCTGATGATCGCCTACCGCAGCCAGTACGAGCCGATGGACCGCGCGCTGGTCAGGATGGTCAAGGACAAGAAGCTGGGCGCGCTGAAGGAATTCAGCTCAGTGAATTCGCAGAACATGGGCGACCCCCAGCACTGGCGCCTGAAGCGCGCGCTGGCGGGCGGCGGGGCGCTGCCGGACGTCGGCCTGTACTGCATCAACGCCGCGCGTTTTCTGTCCGGCGAAGAACCGGTCGAGGTGATCGGCAACACCTGGTCGACGCCGGGCGACGCCCGCTTCCGCGAAGTCGAGGAATCCTGCCAGTTCATCCTGCGCTTCCCCAGCGGCTTCATCGCCAGCTGCAGCACCAGCTACGCCGCGCACAAGTCGCAGTTCTTCCGCCTGAACGGCGCCGATGCCTGGGCCGAGATGGACCCGGCCTACGCCTACCACGGCCTGAAGCTGAAAGTCTCGCGCGTGGTCGACGGCAAGGAGCAGGCCGCCGACATGCAGATCGAGGAAAAGAACCAGTTCGCGGCCGAGCTGGATCACTTCGCCCAGTGCGTGCAGCAGAACAAGGACGTCCACACGCCGGGCGAGGAGGGCCTGCAGGACCAGCGCATCATCGAGGCGATCTACGAGTCGGCGCGCACGCACCGCCCGGTCAGGCTGAGCGCGCCGGGCAAGACGCGCGGACCGGAGCCGCAGCAGGATTCGTAAGTTAATATAGAGGGCATGGCCCAGCTCTCGCACCTCATCCATGTGTATGGCGCACTGATCGTGTTCGGCATTGTGCTGCTCGAACAGATCGGGCTGCCGATTCCGGCTTTTCCGCTGCTGATCATCGCGGGGGCGCTGGCGGTCGACAAGGGCGCCAACTGGCCGCTGTTCCTAGGGGCCAGCGTCGTGGCCTGCCTGATCAGCGATTATTTCTGGTTCCGCGCCGGCCGCTTCTATGGCAAGCGCGTGCTGCGCCTGCTGTGCAAGATTTCACTGTCGCCGGATTCCTGCGTCAGCCAGACCGAAGACAATTTCACGCGCTGGGGCGCGAAATCGCTGGTGGTCGCCAAGTTCATCCCCGGCTTCAATACCATCGCGCCGCCGCTGGCCGGGGCGATGGGCACCAGCACCCAGCGTTTCCTGTGGCTCTCGGTGGCCGGCGGCCTGCTGTGGAGCGGCGTCGGCATGGGGCTGGGCGCCTGGTTCCACGGCAGCGTCGACGACGTGATCGCCTGGTTCGAGACCCTCGGCAGCACCGCGCTGATGGTGGTCGGGGCCTTGCTGGCCGTGTTCGTGTTGCTCAAGTACATAGAGCGGCGTCGCAATCTCGGCGCCGCCGACCTGCCGCGCATCACGCCCGACGAACTCAAGAGTTTGCTGGAAGCCGGCCACGACCCCCTGATCGTCGATGCCCGCGGCGTCACCGCGCGCCAGCTGGAAGCGGGCATCCCCGGCGCGCTGGTCTACGGCGACGCCGAGCCGGCACGCCTGATGGCCAGTCTCGACCGCGAACGCCACATCGTGGTCTATTGCACCTGCCCGAACGACGTTACCGCGGCGCAGGTCGCGAAAACCTTCATCGCCAACGGTTTTCACCGCGCCCGTCCGCTGCGCGGCGGCCTCGACGCCTGGAACGCACATTGCGCGACAGGGCAGGCCGAGGTCGAGCTGAAGCCGAAAGTGAACTAATTTCGGACATTTGGTAGCTCGACTACTCCCTAAATGTCGCGGATTCTCACCGAATTCCCCCGGCAAATCGGTTCTCTGTACCTAAACTACAATAAAGGCTTGCGCGCAAGCCAATAAATCCTTAAGCTTGGGGAATCTGTTTCCGAGCTTTCATCATGACCGTTGCACCTGCTTCCCCGACTCTCCAGCCGTCCGCCGCACCCTTGAGCCCGGCGCCCGGACACACCAGCCCGCGCCTGCTCGCCGACATCGGCGGCACCAACGCGCGCTTCGCGCTGGAACTGGGGCCGGGGCGCATCGAGCGGATCGAAGTGCTGGCCTGCGCCAGCCACGCGACCCTGGGCGAGGCGATGCGCGCCTACCTGGCGATGCCGGCCGTTGCCGCGGCCGGCGCGGTGCGCCATGCGGCCATCGCGATCGCCAATCCGGTGATGGGCGACATGGTGCGCATGACCAATCACCACTGGGAATTCTCGATCGAGGCGCTGCGCCGCGAGTGCGGCTTCGATACCTTTGTCGTGGTGAACGATTTCGAGGCGCTGGCGATGGCGTTGCCCTGGCTGGGCGCGGCCGACAAGGTGCAGGTCGGCGGCGGTGCGCCGGTGGCTGGCGCGCCGATCGGCCTGCTGGGCGCTGGCACCGGCCTCGGTGTGTCGGGCCTGGTCCCGGCGCCGGACGGCAAAAGCTGGACTGCGCTGCGCAGCGAGGGCGGCCACGTCACCTTCGCGCCGGCCAACGAGACCGAGGTCGCGATCCTGCAATACGCCTGGCGCGAATTCGAGCACGTCTCGGCCGAGCGTTTCCTGTCCGGCGCCGGCGTCGAGCTGATCTACCGCGCGCTGGCGCAGTTGCGCGGCGCCGCCGAGCCAGCCCTGGAGGCGCCGGAGATTTCGCGCCGCGCCCTGGCCGGCGCCTGCGCGCTGTGCGAGGAAGTCGTCGACGTCTTCTGCGGCATGCTGGGCACGGTGGCCGGCAACCTGGCCGTTACCCTCGGCGCGCAGGGTGGCGTGTACATCGGCGGCGGCATCGTGCCGCGCCTGGGCGAGCGCTTCGCCCACTCCTGCTTCCGTCGCCGCTTCGAACAGAAGGGCCGCTTTGCCGGCTATCTGGCGGCGGTGCCGACCTATGTGATCACCGCCGAATACCCGGCCTTCCTGGGTGTTTCCGCGATCCTGGCCGCGCGCCTGGGCGCTTGAGCCGCGCCCGGCTGGCGGCTGTCGCACGTTCGGCTGTACACCGCTTGTCCCTTTCCGGGTTTTATCGGGTACAATGGCCGCCAATCGGTAGAAATGAGTCGTTCGCTTTCCTGGCACGCCCGGAGCCTTGCCTCCACAGCCTGGTTTCCCTCCTGCGCCAGCAGCGCCGTTTCTCCTGAAAGTCAACCTTGCAGTCCGCTTTCCGGCGGCTGCCGCGTGGCCGGCCTCAAGCCCCACGCTATTCCGCCCGGTTCTTGCGCCGGGCCACGGAACCCAGTTTCAACGCGTGCTGTCTCATCCGGGCGTAAGCGCCTGTGTCGCTGCAACGACACGTCGTGACGGCGCATTGTGGCCGCTGAGCCGGTTGTGTTTGATTTTTTTCTTTGCCGTTATGAACACTGATGAGGCCAAGAAGGTCCTCGAAACTGCCTTGCTGTGCGCACGCGAGCCGCTGACGATCCACGGCATGAAGAAGCTGTTCGCCGACGTCGATGCGAACGGCAGGCAGATCGGCGTGGGCGTGGGCGCCGACACGATCAAGATCCTGCTCGAAGAATTGCGCCACGACTGGCAGGACCGCGGCATCGAAATCGTCAGCCTGGCATCCGGCTGGCGCTTTCAGAGCCGGCCCGAGATGAAGCCTTACCTCGACCGGATCGCACCGGAAAAGCCGCCGAAATACTCGCGCGCAACGCTGGAAACGTTGGCGATCATCGCCTACCGCCAGCCGGTCACGCGCGGCGACATCGAAGAAATCCGCGGGGTGGCCGTCAACTCGCAGACGATCAAGATGCTGGAAGACCGGGGCTGGATCGACGTGATCGGCCACCGCGAAGTGCCGGGACGTCCGGCCCTGCTGGGCACGACCCGGCAGTTTCTCGACGATTTGGGCCTGGCCTCACTGTCGCAATTGCCGCCTCTCCAGCAGGTGGCGGACGGCACCGAAGGGCGCAGCCTGGCAGCGCTGGAAGCGGCCCTGCAACAATTTGATGAACACGAACCTGCGCCCGCAACCGGCGAATAAGTAAAAACGAATGATGAATCCAACCGACACCAACGAGACGACCCCTGCCGCCGAGGCAGGACCGGAGACGGCAGCCAAGCCGAAGCGCCGCACGCGTGCGCCGGCCGCCGCCGAGGGCGCGCAGCCCGAAGCCGCCGCTGAGGCAAAGCCGAAACGCACCCGCAAAGCCGCCGCCAAGCCGGAAGGCGAGGCTGCTGCGCAAGCAGACACCCAGGCCGCGCCGGCGCCCGCCGAGCAGGCCGCCAAGCCGGCCCGCAAGCCGCGCGCCAAGAAGGCCGATGCCGCTGCGCAGACCGATGCTGCACCGGCTGCCGACGCCGCGCCGGCCGCACCGGTTGCACCTGCCGCACCGGCACCTGCGCCCGCTGCTGCGCAAGCCGAGGGCAGCGCTGAAGAGGGCGCCCAGCGCAAGCCGCGCGGTCCGCGCCAGATGCGCGAGCAGCGCCAGGTGCGTGAAGCACGCCAGCCGCGTCCGCAGGCCGATGTCGCCGATACGGTCGACGCCGCCGTCGCCCAGCAGCCGGCCCAGGCCGACGCCGTCCTGGCAGCCGGACAGGCCGGCGAGCAAGCCGGCGAACCGCGCAACGGCCAGCGCAACGAGCAGCGCCGCGACGCGCGCCAGGGCCAGAAGAAAGGCAAGAAAGGCCAGCAGCGCGGCCAGCAGGCCCAGCCGGGTCAGCAAGCCCAGCCGGGTCAACCGGGCCAGGGTCAGGGCCAGCAGGCTCCGCAGCAAGGGAAGCAACAGCAGGGCCGCAACAAGAATGCCAAGGGCGGCAAGGACGCCAAGGGCGGCAAGGCGAACGATGCCGACGCCGTGTTCTCCTTCGTCACCTCGGGCGATTTCGACGCCTTCGAGGGCGGCCGTGGCCAGGCCAAATCGTCGACCGCACGCCGCGACCTGACCGCCGACGACGACGCGCCGAAGCTGCACAAGGTGCTGGCCGAGGCTGGCCTGGGTTCGCGTCGCGACATGGAAGAGCTGATCATCGCCGGCCGTGTGTCGGTGAACGGCGAGCCGGCCCACATCGGCCAGCGCATCCTGCCGACCGACGCCGTGCGCATCAACGGCAAGCTGCTGCAGCGCCGCGTGAACAACAACAAGCCGCCGCGCGTGCTGGTGTACCACAAGCCGGCCGGCGAAATCGTCAGCGCGGACGATCCGGAAGGCCGTCCGTCGGTGTTCGACCGCCTGCCGACCATGAAAGCCGGCAAGTGGCTGGCCGTCGGCCGCCTCGACTTCAATACCGAAGGCCTGCTGCTGTTCACCAATTCCGGTGACCTGGCGAACCGCCTGATGCACCCGCGCTACAACATCGACCGCGAATACGCCGTGCGCACGCTGGGCGAGCTGGAAGAAGGCATGCGCCAGAAGCTGCTGGCCGGCGTCGAGCTGGAAGACGGCCTGGCCTCCTTCACCAAGATCGCCGACGGCGGCGGCGAAGGCGTGAACCGCTGGTACCGCGTGGTGATCGGCGAAGGCCGCAACCGCGAGGTGCGCCGCATGTTCGAGGCGGTCGGCCTGACCGTCTCGCGCCTGATCCGTACCCGTTACGGCGCGATGACCCTGCCGACCGGCCTGAAGCGCGGCCGCTGGGAAGAGCTGGAAGAAAACGACGTCCGCAACTTCATGACTGCCTTCGGCATCGAGAAGAAGGGCGGCGCCGGTCAGGGCCAGGGGCAAGGCAAGGGCCAGGGGCAGAAGCAGGGCGGCAGGGAGCGCGGGCAGGAGCCTAACGGCAACCGCATCGATCGCGCCGATGCCAATCGCAATGTCGATCCCTTCGGTCCGCCGGTAACCCGCGTCGGCACCCAGCAGGGCGGACGTGGCATGGGCGGCTTCGGCGGCCAGAGCGGTCGTCCCGGCAGCCAGGGCGGACGCCCGGGCGGCTTCGGTGGCGGTCAGAACGGTCAGGGCGGCAAGAACGCTCGTGGCGGTGCGAATGGCCAGGGCCGCAGCGGCGGCAGCAAAGGTCCGCGCCAGCCGGACCCGCTGCAGACCACCTTCGGCTTTGCCGGCACCAGCCAGAACCGCCGTCCGCAAGGGCCGCGCGTCAGCGATAGCGGCATGCCGCGCCGCGGCCGCAGGGGTTAATTGCACGTCGCCGGGGCGATGTTAACGCGCGAAAAAAGCGCTTTCTTCATCGCTCTGGCAGCTAAAGGTGTAAACTGTTGCATACCTGTTCATTTTGCAGTGTAGCGATTGCGGGCTGTCCTGTATCGGGTTATAATTCGCAACCAATTAAAGTTCTTCCCGGCGTTTTGTTTGGTGCAGACACTTTCATCTGGTTGGAAATATAAGAAGATGGGCAGTTGCCCATTTTTTTTTTGTTGAATCGTTTTATGAGGTCCGGCCCCGGCCGGAAATCTGGAGAAGCAAGTGCAGCTGTTTGATTTGATTGCCACGACAGTCGGAGGACTGGGCTACGAACTCGTCGACGTCGAGCGTGCCGAGCGAGGCATCCTGCGCGTGTACATCGATTTCCCGGCCGCGGTGGCGGACGAAAAGGGACCGATCTCGGTCGAGGATTGCGCCACGGTGAGCCACCAGCTGTCGCACGTGTTCACGGTCGAAAACGTGGATTACGAGCGCCTGGAAGTGTCGTCGCCCGGACTGGACCGTCCGGTGCGGACCCTGGCCGACTTCGAACGCTTTGCCGGCCATGAATGCACCGTCAAGCTGCGCGTCGCGATGCCCGGCACCGCGAACCGCAAGACCTGGACGGGCATCCTGCATGCCCCGGAAGGCGACAAGATCGGATTGGAATTTGAAGGCAAGGATGGTCCGGCGTTATTGGAATTTACGCTGGCCGAACTGGACAAGGCACGCCTGGTGCCGAAGGTGGATTTTAGGAGTCGCAAAGCATGAGTCGCGAAATTTTGTTACTGGTTGATGCGCTTGCGCGCGAAAAAAATGTCGATAAAGAGGTCGTGTTCGGCGCGCTCGAGTTCGCGCTGGCACAGGCCACGAAAAAGCGCTATGAAGGCGAGGTCGACATTCGCGTGAGCATTGACCGCGACACCGGCGAATTCGAAACCTTCCGCCGCTGGCACGTGGTGCCGGACGAAGCCGGCCTGCAGCTGCCGGACCAGGAAATCCTGCACTTCGAAGCGAAAGAGCAGATCGCCGACATCGAAGTCGACGAATACATCGAAGAGCCGATCGAGTCGGTCGAGTTCGGCCGCCGTTTCGCCCAGGACACCAAGCAGGTCGTGCTGCAGCGCGTCCGCGACGCCGAGCGCGAGCAGATCCTGCAAGACTTCCTGGAGCGCGGCGACGCGCTGGTCACCGGCACCATCAAACGCATGGAGCGCGGCGATGCAATCGTCGAGTCGGGCAAGATCGAAGCGCGCCTGCCGCGCGACCAGATGATCCCGAAGGAAAACCTGCGCATCGGCGACCGCGTTCGCGCCTTCATCCTGCGCGTCGACCGCAACATGCGCGGCCCGCAGGTGATCCTGTCGCGTACCGCGCCGGAATTCATCATGAAGCTGTTCGAACTGGAAGTGCCGGAAATCGAACAGGGCCTGCTGCAGATTAAATCCGCAGCCCGCGACCCGGGCGTGCGCGCCAAGATCGCCGTCTTCACCGCGGACAAGCGTATCGACCCGATCGGTACCTGCGTCGGCATGCGCGGTTCGCGCGTGCAGGCCGTGACCGGCGAGCTGGGCGGCGAGCGCGTGGACATCGTGCTGTGGTCGGAAGATCCGGCCCAGTTCGTGATCGGCGCGCTGGCCCCGGCCAACGTGTCGTCGATCATGGTCGACGAAGAGAAGCACGCGATGGACGTGGTGGTCGACGAAGAAAACCTGGCGATCGCGATCGGCCGTTCGGGCCAGAACGTGCGCCTGGCGTCCGACCTGACCGGCTGGAAAATCAACATCATGACGGCCGAGGAATCGGCCAACAAGGCTGCCCAGGAAACCGCCGTGGTACGCGCGCTGTTCATGGAAAAGCTGGATGTGGACGAGGAAGTGGCGAATATCCTGGTCGAGGAAGGTTTCTCGAGCCTTGAGGAAATCGCTTACGTCCCCATTTCGGAAATGCTCGAAATCGAATCGTTCGACGAAGATACCGTCAACGAACTGCGCACCCGTGCACGCGATGCACTGGTGACCGAAGCGATCGCTTCCGAAGAAGGCCTCGAGGGTATGGAAGAGGGGCTGGCCAACCTGGAAGGGATGGACCGCACCACCGCCGGCAAGCTTGGACTGGCCGGCATCAAGACCCTCGAACAATTCGCGGGCCTGGCATACGACGAATTCGGCGCCATCCTGGCCCTGCCGACCGACCGTGCCCGTGATTTGATCAAGAACGCATTTAATGATGTGTCTGACGATGAGATGAAACTGGTCGACGCGAAATACGACGACCGGGCCAAGGCCCTGCAGGCGAAAGCCTGGAGCCAGGTAGAAACGGCCAAGGCATAAGGGTTGTGCAAAGACCGGGGCGGTGCCGCGGTCTTTGCATTTCCAACCCAAGCAAAATTCTTTATCATCTCGCGACACATAGAAAAGAGGACTGAATGGCGAGTAACAACGTAGCCCAATTTGCCACCGAACTGAAGATGCCTGCAGATTTGCTGCTGACGCAGCTGCGTTCTGCTGGCGTCGAAAAAAGTTCGACGTCAGATCCCTTGTCCAAAGATGATAAGGATAAGCTGCTGAACCATCTGCGCCGTACCCACGGCACCGCCGAATCCGGCGAAAAGAAGAAAATCACGGTGACCCGCAAGGAAACTTCCGAGATCAAGCAGGCTGACGCCAGCGGTAAATCGCGCACGATCCAGGTCGAAGTTCGCAAGAAGCGCACCTTCGTGCAGCGCGACGACCTGGTCACGGCCAAGGCTGCCGCAACCCCGGTCGTCGACGCCGCCGAACAGGCGCGCCGCGACGAGGAAGCGCGCCGCCAGTCGGAACTGCTGGCACGCCAGGAAGCGGAACTGCGCGAAAAACAGGAACGCCTGGCAAGGCTCGAATCCGAAAAGGCCGCACAGGCCAAGGCGGCTGAAGAGCAGGCCAAGCGCGATGCCGAAGAGCGCGCCCAGCGTGAAGCTGCTGCCGCAGCCCAGGCCGCATCCGCAGCCAAGGCCGACGCCGATGCCGGCGCCGCCGATGCTGCCGCCGAAGCCAAGCGCGTCGCCGCCGAGGAAGCCAAGAAAGCTGCCGCGGAAGACGCCAAGCGCAAGGCCGACGAAGCCGCCAAGGAAGCCGCCGAACGCGCTGCCGCCACCGAGCGCGCACGCAAGGCCGTGGCCGACGAAGTGGCCCAGATCAAGGCCATGATGGCCCAGCCGCGCCGCGTGATCAAGGCGCCGGAAGTACCGGCACCGAAGCCGAAGGCAGCCGAGCCGGCGACCCTGCACAAGCCGGCAACGGCCGCCAAGCCGGGCGAAGCCAAGCCGGGCGAGTCGACCAGCAATGGCGCGCGTCCGAAGCCGGGCGACAAGAAGTCGATCAAGTCGGCCAATGTGGCCTCGACCTGGTCCGACGAGAAGAAGCGCGGCGCCCCGGGCGGCGGCCTCAAAGGCCGTGGCGCACCGTCGACCGGCCGTGACGGCTGGCGTGCGGGCGGCGGCCGTGGCGGCCGTCGTGGCGGCCATGACGATCGCGAATCGAATTTCCAGGCGCCGACCGAGGCGATCGTGCGCGAAGTGCACGTGCCGGAAACCATCACCGTGGCCGAACTGGCGCACAAGATGTCCGTCAAGGCATCCGAGGTCATCAAGCAGCTGATGAAGCTGGGCCAGATGTGCACCATCAACCAGGTGCTGGACCAGGAAACCGCGATGATCGTGGTGGAAGAGATGGGTCACAAGGCCTTCGCTGCTGCCGTCGACGATCCGGAAGCGCTGCTGGCCGACCAGGGCGAGCACACCGAGTTCGAAGCCAAGCCGCGTGCACCGGTCGTGACCGTCATGGGCCACGTCGACCACGGCAAGACCTCGCTGCTGGACTACATCCGTCGTGCGAAGGTGGCAGCTGGCGAAGCCGGCGGCATTACCCAGCACATCGGTGCATACCACGTGGATACCCCGCGCGGCATGGTCACCTTCCTGGATACCCCGGGTCACGAGGCGTTCACCGCCATGCGTGCCCGCGGCGCCAAGGCGACCGACATCGTCATCCTGGTGGTGGCGGCGGACGACGGCGTGATGCCGCAGACCAAGGAAGCAATTGCTCACGCGAAAGCCGCCGGCGTGCCCCTGGTCGTGGCGATCAACAAGATCGACAAGCAGGGTGCGAATCCTGACCGCGTGACCCAGGAGCTGGTTGCCGAAGGCGTGGTGCCGGAAGAATACGGCGGCGATTCGCCGTTCGTGCCGGTGTCCGCGAAGATCGGTACCGGTATCGACGAGCTGCTGGAGCAGGTGCTGCTGCAGGCCGAAGTGCTGGAACTGAAGGCGCCGGTGGAATCGCCGGCCCGTGGTCTGGTGGTCGAAGCCCGTCTGGACAAGGGCCGCGGCCCGGTCGCCACCATCCTGGTGCAGTCGGGTACCCTGAAGCGCGGCGACGTCGTGCTGGCAGGTTCGTCCTTCGGCCGTGTCCGTGCGATGCTGGACGAGAACGGCAAGTCGGTGACCGAAGCCGGTCCGTCGATCCCGGTCGAGATCCAGGGTCTGACCGAAGTGCCGAGCGCCGGCGAAGAAGCCATGGTCATGGGCGACGAGCGCAAGGCGCGCGAAATCGCACTGTTCCGTCAAGGTAAGTTCCGCGACGTGAAGCTGGCCAAGCAGCAGGCAGCGAAGCTGGAAAACATGTTCGACCAGATGGCCGAGGGCGAAGTCAAGAACCTGCCGCTCATCATCAAGACGGACGTGCAGGGCTCGCAGGAAGCGCTGGTCGGTTCGCTGCAGAAGCTGTCGACCTCGGAAGTGCGTGTGCAGGTCGTCCATGCGGCGGTCGGCGGCATCACCGAGTCGGACGTCAACCTGGCGACCGCGTCGAAAGCAGTCATCATCGGCTTCAACGCCCGTGCCGACGCCCAGGCGCGCAAGCTGGCCGAGACCAACGGCGTCGACATCCGTTACTACAGCATCATTTACGATGCGATCGACGAGATCAAGACGGCACTGTCGGGCATGCTGGCACCGGAGAAGCGCGAAACCGTTACCGGCCAGGTCGAAATCCGCCAGGTCATCCTGGTGTCGAAAGTCGGCGCGATTGCGGGCTGCCTGGTCACCGATGGTGTGGTCAAGCGTACCTCGTCGGTTCGCCTGCTGCGCAACAACATCGTCATCTGGACCGGCGAGATCGACTCGCTCAAGCGCTTCAAGGACGATGCGAAGGAAGTTCGTGCCGGTCTCGAGTGCGGTCTGTCGCTGAAGGGCAACAACGAAATCCAGGTCGGCGACGTCCTGGAGGTGTTCGAAGTGACGGAAGTGGCGCGTACGCTGTAATACGGTCGTTCCAACGATTGGAGTAGCATTGGGGCCAGTAGGCCTGCGCCATGGCGCGGGACGCTGGCCCCAATTTTTTGTTACCCCGTCGTTCCCGCGCAGGCGGGAACCCAAGTTTTGCGAATGATTACCGGACTTGGATTCCCGCCTGCGCGGGAATGACGGCGCATCAGATAACAATATCTAAATAATGCCTAAACACAGTAAAAGCATTCCATCGCGCGGCCTGCGCGTTGCCGACCAGATCCAGAAGGACCTGTCGGAACTCATCGCGTTCGAACTGAAGGATCCGCGCGTGGGGATGGTCACGATCAGCGAAGTCAAGCTGACCCCGGACTACGCCCATGCCAAGGTCTGGTTCACCCTGCTGAAGGACAGCCCGGAACAGGTCAAGCAGACCCTCGAAGGCCTGAACAAGGCCTCCGGCTACCTGCGCAACCTGCTCGGCAAGCGCCTGCACATCCACACGCTGCCGCAGCTGCACTTCGTGCACGACACCTCGACCAGCCGCGGCCTGGCCATGTCGGCCCTGATCGACCAGGCGAACGCCAGCCGCGCCGCCGACTACGTTGACGAGTCGGCCCCGGCGGACACTGACGAAGATTCGGACTCCGAGTGAACGCACGGCCCCCGAAAAAGCCCCGCGACCTGGTCGACGGGGTGCTGCTGATCGACAAGCCGGTCGGCCTGTCCTCGAACGATGCGCTGACCAAGGTAAAGCGCATCGTCAACGCCAAGAAGGCCGGCCATACCGGCACCCTCGACCCGTTTGCCACCGGCCTGCTGCCGCTGTGCTTCGGCGAGGCGACCAAGTTTTCGCAGGACCTGCTGGAAGCGGATAAAACCTATCTGGCCACCGTGCACCTGGGCATCACGACCACCACCGGCGATACCGAGGGTGAGGTGCTGGAGACGCGCGACGTCGACGTGACGACCGAACAGATCGAAGCCGCGCTGGCGCGCTTTCGCGGTCCGATCCTGCAGGTGCCGCCCATGTATTCGGCGCTCAAGCGCGACGGCAAGGCGCTGTACGAATACGCGCGCGAAGGCGTGACGCTGGAGCGGGAAGCGCGTCCGGTCACCATCCACGAACTGGAAATGGTTGCCATCGCCGCGCCTTTCCTGACGATCCGCGTGAAGTGCAGCAAGGGCACCTATGTGCGCGTGCTCGGCGAGGACATCGGCGCCCACCTCGGCTGCGGCGCCCACCTGAGCGCGCTGCGCCGGGTGCAGGTCGGCGAGCTGACCACCGCCAACATGGTGACGCTGGAAGAACTGCAGGCGCATGCCAACCCGCTGTCGCTGCTGGCCCCGGTCGATGCGCTGCTGTCGACTTTCCCGCGTGTGGATTTGACGCCGGAACTGGAAAAGCGTTTCCTGAACGGCCAGCGCCTGGCGCTCGGCAAGGAGCCGGTGCCGGTGCCTGCGGAGCAGGGGAGGGTGCGCGTGTATGCGGGCGGCCGCCTGCTCGGTACTGCCATCCTGCAGGAATATGCGATCCTGGCGCCGGAGCGCTTGATCGCGGCGAAGCAGTAAATATCGCGCGGCGGGCCTTGAAATCCGCCGCGGCCGCTCCATATCGTCCCTGCCCCGGAACGGCAGCCCCATGCTGCCAGCAGCGTCCGGGACGTCATCAACATTCAACATTTCGCCGCTACGCTGGTTTTTGGCAGCAAATCGTTGGAAATTCAGGTGTTTTCCCATCGCTGCGGCGCAGCACGACGGATAACCGTGCTATAGTAGCGGGTTCTGGAAATCGGCTATGCCGAGCGCCACTAGCCGAGCGCCCCTGAGCGGACGCCTCCACCCATCACGCAACATTCACTGTTGAATACGCATATGTCAGACACCAAACGCGCGATTCGTAATATCGCAATCATCGCCCACGTTGACCACGGCAAGACCACCCTCGTGGACCAGCTGCTGCGCCAATCGGGCACTTTCCGTGAAAACCAGGCGGTCGACACCCGCGTGATGGACTCGAACGATCTCGAAAAAGAACGTGGCATCACGATTCTGTCGAAGAACTGCGCAGTCGAGTACGAAGGCACCCACATCAACATCGTCGACACCCCAGGCCACGCCGACTTCGGCGGTGAGGTCGAGCGCGTGCTGTCGATGGTGGACTCGGTGCTGCTGCTGGTCGACGCCCAGGAAGGCCCGATGCCGCAGACCCGTTTCGTGACCCGCAAGGCACTGGCCCTGGGCCTGAAGCCGATCGTGGTCGTCAACAAGATCGACCGTCCGGGCGCACGCGCCGACTGGGCGATCAACCAGACTTTCGAACTGTTCGACAAGCTGGGCGCCACCGACGAGCAGCTGGACTTCCCGATCGTCTACGCTTCGGGCCTGAACGGCTACGCCGGCATGGACGAAAGCGTGCGCGGCGGCGACATGAAGCCGCTGTTCGACGCCATCCTGAAATACGTGCCGGTGCGTGACGACAACCCGGACGGTCCGCTGCAGATGCAGATCACCTCGCTGGACTACTCGTCCTACGTGGGCAAGATCGGTATCGGCCGTATCAACCGTGGCCGCATCAAGCCGGGCATGGACGTGCTGGTCGTGAACGGCCAGGACGACAAGAACCCGATCAAGGGCCGCATCAACCAGGTGCTGAACTTCAAGGGCCTGGAGCGCGTGCAGGTCGAAGAAGCCGTCGCCGGCGACATCGTGCTGATCAACGGTATCGAAGACATCGGCATCGGCGTGACCGTGACCGCCGTCGATACCCCGGAAGCGCTGCCGATGCTGACCGTCGACGAGCCGACCCTGACCATGAACTTCATGGTCAACACCTCGCCGCTGGCCGGCCGCGAAGGCAAGTTCGTCACCAGCCGCCAGCTGCGCGACCGCCTGGACCGCGAACTGAAGTCGAACGTCGCGCTGCGCGTGATGCCGACCGACGACGACACCATCTTCGAAGTGTCGGGCCGCGGCGAGCTGCACCTGACCATTCTGTTGGAAAACATGCGCCGTGAAGGCTTCGAGCTGGCTGTGTCGCGTCCGCGCGTCGTGTTCAAGGACATCGACGGCGTGAAGTGCGAGCCGTACGAGAACCTGACCGTCGACGTCGAAGAAGTGAACCAGGGCGGCGTGATGGAAGAACTGGGCCGCCGCCGTGGCGACCTGCAGAACATGGAATCGGACGGCAAAGGCCGTGTCCGTCTGGAATACCTGATCCCGGCCCGTGGCCTGATCGGCTTCCAGGGCGACTTCATGACCCTGACCCGCGGCACCGGCCTGATGAGCCACGTGTTCCACGAATACCTGCCGGTTGAAACCGGCAAGGGCGAACTGGCTGGCCGTCGCAACGGCGTGCTGATCTCGCAGGATGACGGCCAGGCCGTCGCCTACGCACTGTGGAAGCTGCAGGACCGCGGCCGCATGTTCGTCGAGCACAACACCCCGGTGTACGAAGGCATGATCATCGGCATCCACTCGCGCGACAACGACCTGGTCGTCAACCCGATCAAGGGCAAGCAGCTGACCAACGTGCGCGCCTCGGGTACCGACGAAGCCGTGCGCCTGGTGCCGCCGATCCAGATGTCGCTGGAATACGCCGTCGAATTCATCGAGGACGACGAACTGGTCGAGATCACCCCGAAGAGCATCCGTCTGCGCAAGCGCTTCCTGAAAGAGCACGAGCGTAAGAAGGCTAGCCGCGAAGCTGCGTAATCGCGCTTTTGCTGAACAAAAAACCCGCTGCTTGCAGCGGGTTTTTTTATGGACGATGAACACTAACATGGCACACGTACGTCGCCCTCTCCGGTGCGTAAATTGATGCCGATCCAGCACCGATAATGAGCGTTTGCCGGGTTTTCCAACCGTTCAGTGTACGTGCAGAACGCCCCTTTTCTTCGCCGCTCCCGATGCCCCTTTGCATCGTCACAAACAGGCTTTATATCAGGTCCAATTTGTTCAAAGAGTTGCCTTGCAGATTCGTTTTCGAAAGCGACGGTAAGAGCGCGATCGGTTTTCGTTGGAAGCTCGGAGTAAGCTGTGTTTCCGGAATGGATTTTGTAATCTGCTTGAAGTGGATGCCACTGGTTCAGTTCATGCGCTTTTTTGATGTTTTGGCCAGCGCTCGCAGTCTGGCAAAGGCCTACAAGAATTAACAATGTTAATTTGCACATATTTATCCTATTAAGGCTACGTGAAAATGATCGTCATGATGTTCCGCCCATTTAACAAACGGGATACTCGTGTCGTTGAAGAGAACAAACTTGACTGGGGCGAATGTACGGAATAGTTCGATCACCTTGGCCGTTGCGTCCTTGTCGTACTGGCGATCCATGTGCGTTACAGGCATTTCAAGCCCGTCCTTCCGGACTGGGCGGATGTCTACCTGGAGGCCGTCCTGATGGGAGGCGTGATCTCTGTCATTGAAGCCATCAGCCCGGCTAATATTTCCGATGCCAATCCGGCGCTTGTCGATGGCCTGCCACTCCAGCCCCACCCGTAAAATCGCCTGCATCATGACGGGATGCGGATACTGATATCCGCCCCTGTCCGGCTTCTTATCCAGCAGACCATAGTTGTAATACCCGGATTCCATCGGCGACCGAGGCAGCATGAAAAACCCTCGCTTGTCCCGGATAGGCCGTAGCGGATCGTCCTGTTGATCAGCCATGGTCCACCTCCGTCATGCGCAAGACTTATTGCAGGACAGGTCCCAGCCACCGGCGGTCTGGCCACCCGTGCCGCCACCGATCTTTTGCTGCGAGTACTTCCATTTCACCTTCGTGAAGTGCAGGGCGATATGGTCACGAAGAATGCTTCCCTCGGCCACCATCTGTTCCATGCTGGCGATCAGAACATTTTCCAGCTCGACTTCGTAATACTTCACCCGCTTGCCGTCGCCATCGGCGCGCATCATTTCCAACTTTGCTTTCGGAATCGTTTTGCCATTCGTGCAGTGCTGCATCAGCACAGGCGATGCGAGGTCGGCGAGCTTGGCCAGCGACAGCGTGCGATATTCGCTGCGTCCGGTCGTACGGCCGCCCGTGGACGAGCCTGTTGAATTGATCGGCTGCGTAACACCCCACTGTGCCTGAGCCACCTCGATCCAGCCCTGGTGGGCGGAGTCGGCCGATTCGCCTTTGATGCCGTCTATTTGCAGGTACACGTCGATTGCCATCTTGTTTCTCCAGGTGAGGTGGGAATAGCTACGCAAGACGGCATTGTTGAGTCGAGCTGATCGGCGGAGCTTGGGAGACCTCAAACAAGCTGATACGTCCCCTAAATTTGCATTAGGGCAGGTGATGTTGTGATTTTGGTACTCAGCAGTAAGGTCTCGGTGTTGTTTCCGCAGTGCCGCATCACACCCTTATCGGCTGCATGAGCAAGGCGCGCCGCAGGCCAGGTCTTCATAGGGAGAAACACGTTTATCACAGAGATATTGCGCATGCGCAAACTGCTGAGATAAGCAAGATCCCCCGGTAAACACGTCAAACGACTGGCTCAGGAATCCATCGATTTGGCTCGTTGAGCCAAGACAAAAAATGCATCGGATGCAATGAAAGTAATAACATCATTATCACTTAATTGACTTCCAATTAAGAAACAAGCTCCCAGGCGCTGCGGAGCCGAAGAGACACCCGTTGATCACAAAAATTACTGGAGATACCATGAAACTGCTGAAACAACTCGCCGTCGTCGCCGCCCTGTCCTCGATCGCTTCGTACGCATCGGCCCTGACCCCGATCGCCGACAGCGACCTGTCCAAGGTCTCCGGCCGTGACGGCGTGTCGATCGCTGCTGACCTGCATATCAACATCGGTGAATTCAAGTACACCGACACCGACGCAGCAGGCGGCTCGGTTCGCTTCGGCAACATCGCCATCACCGGCGCGATTGCTGCCACGATCGACATCGTGAACAACCAGACCTTCCAGTCGGAAGCCATGGCTGCCCTGCCGACCGGCGCCGGCGGCGCTCTGGTCCCGAACGCCAACACCACCCTGGGCGTAAGCGGCGGCGCTGGCCTGGCTGCTTTCGCACCGACCGGTGACGTCGTCAAGATCGCTATCCCGCTGGTCGACACCACCAAGAACCTGGCAATGAGCGTCGACTCGATCAAGATGGGCAACTCGGAAGCCTCGTTCGGTAAGTTCGAAATGAAAGACATCAAACTGCAAGGCACCACCGTCTACATCTGGGCGCACTAATTTCCGGTTGATTGGTGATGGGACGGCTCGTGGGCATTGCCCCGGGCCGTTTTTTGACTTGAAGCGCTCGTCGGGATTCTCCATGAGCAGACATTTTTTCCTCGCACTCGCATTCGCCGCCTCCAGCCTGCTGACGGCAGGGAGCGCCTCGGCGCAGATGCGTCCGATGTCGGACAGCGAGATGTCCACCGTGAGCGGGCAGGGCCTGTTCACCGTCAGTAATTCCAGCTACAACGGTTTCGATTTCATGCGCGTCGGCCTGGATGCCGATGTGACCCTGAACGCCAACTTGGCCAACCTGCGCCTGGGCGAATACAACTACGGCCCGCGCAACGGCAGCGGCGCCGATATCGACATCAGCGCCTTGCGCTTCGGCCGCAGCGATGGCGGCGAAGCCGCGCGCCTGGTCCAGATCACCAACCCCTATTTCGAATTCGTCTACCGCAACACCGGCACCGCCGGCCAGCGCGAAGTCGTGGGCATGCGCCTGGGCTTCGACGGCATCGCCGGCGACATCGGCATGAAGATCGCGACCTTGTCCGGCGCGATGCGCATCGATGGTGGCGCCGCCGGCGTGGTCGACACGCAGCTGGACCCGGGCGGCGGCAAGCGCTGGGACGGCACCTGCAGCGGCTGCGACCTGAAGCTGTCGCAGGTGGGCGCCGTCACCGCCGGCGATGCGGCCGGCCCGAGCCGCGATTTCTGGATCTCGGTGCTGAAGACGCCGGTGAGCTTCCAGGCAGCGCCGGGCATGCCGGCCCTGACCGAGGCCCAGGCCGGGATCTGGCTGAACTGGCGCGACAAGCTGAGCGCGCTGACCACGAACGGCCTGGTGCCGCTCAATAATCCGCCGGGGCGTTGATGCGCGGCGTCCGCATGCTCCTGTTGCCGCTGGCGCTTGCGCCGGTCTGGGCCTGCGCGCTCGAGCCGCTGTCCGACAGTGCGCTGGCCAAGATCGGCGGCCGCGACGGCATGAGCTTCAATCTCTCGAACTTCGCGATGGCCGGCAATGCCGTGCTGCGCTATCACACGCCGGATGGACGCGGCAGCCTCGGCATCGGCAACCTGTCGGCATCGCGTTCGGACAACCTCGACGCGCCTTTCGCCGATCCCTATCGCCTGGACGTGATCGCGGGCGGCCCGGGGAAGGCGCAGATCGTCAACATCGCCATGCCCGAGAACGTGCTGGGGCGCGAAGTCTGGCAGATGGCCTTCGATTTCGATGTCGGCGACAACGGCATCGTGGTGAATGGCGGCAGCGTGATCCTGAAGGACCTCGTGTACTACGGCGGCGGCCTGCAGTGGTCGACCCCGGCGACCGGCGACGGCCTCGCCTTCGGCCTGGCCACACGCATGGAAATCGGCAGCCTGGCGCTGCAGCCGAACGGCCGCGGCGCGGCCGGTGAAGCGATGGTGCTGTCGAATGTGAAGATCGGCGCCGCGCAGGATGACGGCTCGGCGCCGGTCGCGCCCTGGCGCCTGGCCGACGTCTCGGCCCAGGCCGGGATCTTCAATGCCCGCACCGACGAGTCGGGCAATTCGCGCCTGCACATCGGCATCAACTGGCCGGAGGCCGGCGCCGCCGCCGCAGCCGGCACCCTGCAGATCGGGAACATCAGCTTCCGCAGCGATGCCGGCGGCACGGTCGCACCGAATGTCGACCTGGGCAGCTCGCGCATCGGTTCGATCCAGTTGCAGTACCTCGACATCAAGTTCAGGCCATGAAAAAACGACTCGCCGCACTCGCTACCTTGGCCATGCTGGCATGCGGCGCCGCCGGCGCCGGGCCGACCGCGCTGCCGGACAGCGAACTGGCCGCGGTGCGCGGCGCCGACGGCATCAGCTTCGCGGTCGACCTCAACCTGAACCGCCAGCCCGACAACGCGACCGGCGATAGCCGCCTGACGATCGGCCAGAAGGTCGACGAGCGCATGACCTATATCGTGGTGCGCAACGTCGGCGGCAGGATACAGATGCTGGGCCTGAACATCAGCCCGCAGACGGCCGCCGACGGCACCAATTACGTGGCACTGACCCTGCCGGGGTACACCCGCTTCACGGACACCGGCTTCGATTCGATCAGCGTGCAGGCCGACCCGCGCGCGGCGGTCAGCGGCAACCTGGGACGGATCAGCATCAACGGCGAGATGATGATGCAGGGCCAGCTACGCCTGTGGTCCCACTAGGCGCCTTTGGTTTTTTGCTGGAACTCGCCGGGCGCCTTGCCGAACCAGCGCAGGCAGGCGCGGTGGAAGGCGCTGGGGTCGGAGAAGCCGAGCTTGTAGCTGAGGTTCTTGACGCTGATGCGGTCGCTGCCGAGGTATTGCTGGGCGATGGTGCGGCGCACTTCGTCGACCAGGGTCGAGAAGTCGGTGCCTTCGTCGGCCAGGCGCCGCTGCAGGGTGCGCTCGCTGATCGCGAGGCGCCGGGCGACGGCATCGCGCAGGGCGCCGCCCTGGTCGATCATGGCCGGCAGCATCTCGCGCACGCGCGCCGCGAAGCTGCTGCGTTCGGCCTGCGCCAGGCGTTCGTCGAGCATCCGGATCAAGCCCTCGGCGACCAGCGGATTGGCGGTCGGGATCGGTGCCGTCGCATCGGCGTTGGCGAACTCGCAGACGTTGGCCGGCGCGCCGAAACGCACCGGACAGCCATAGCGCTCGGCATACGCGGTGCTGGCGGCCGGCGCCGGGTAGGCGTATTCGACGTTGAGCGGTTTCAGACTGGGACGGGCGCCGACGAAGCGCAAGGTCGACAGCAGCAGGTTCCAGGTGAAATCGTAGCGCTGGATCGGCACCGGGCGTATGCCGCCGACCAGGTTCAGGCCGACGCGCACGCGGTCGATTTTCGGTTCGATGGTGGCGCGCACCACCGGCGTCACCAGCGGCATGTAGCGCATCAGGTTGTCGGCGGCCTGCTTGAGCGTGGGCGAGGCCAGCATCAGGTGGCCCAGCACGCCGAGCCAGCTGAGCGGATCGGGAGCGAACACGCGAAAGCCGATCAGCGGATCGTCGCTGGCCAGCGCCAGGCCTTCCCAGAGCTGGCTGAACTGGTCGGATAGGGCGAGGAGATCGGCGGCGCGTTCGTTGCCGCTCGGCTGCCCGTTGCCGAACCAGCTCAGGCCGGCGCGGGCGAACAGGCCCTCGACGTCGACGCCTTCGGCCGACAGGCAGCTCTTGATGCGCTGCACCACGTCCGTCGCCGACAAATACTTCACGCTGGACCTCGTGCCTTGAACATACTTGTCTCCTTGTTGGGCGGCCCGGGTCTGGCGCCCGGTTGCCGTTTTTTTATTATGTGTGCATGTGAAAAGCTGGCGCGTAGGAAAATGATCCTTTGTTTTTCAAAAAACGCTTATTCAGTTCACATCCGTGCCTGCTGGCGCGCCCTTGCCGGCGTGATGCCGTAGGCCGCCGCGAAGCAGGAAGTCATGTGGCTCTGGCTGTTGAAGCCGCATTGCGCTGCAACACGGGCGATCGAAAAACTGGTACGCGTCAGCAGTTCGTGCACGCGTTCCAGGCGCAGCCGCAGCACGTAGCGGTGCGGCGTCATCCCCATCGCTTCATGGAAGATGCGGCGGAAGTGCGACTCCGAGACGCCGGCCCGTTCGGCCAGCTCGGCGTTCGACAACTCGTTCGACAGGTTCTCGCCGATCCACTCCAGCACGCCCTGCAGGCGGCCGAGCTGCAGCGCGTCGGGCGGCACGTGGCGTCCGGTCTTGCCCTCGAGGACGCGGCAGGTCTGCTCGATCATCAGCTGGCCGACGCGTTCGACGAAGCCGTGGTCGGTGAGATTGGGCGAGCTGGTGCGCGAGAGTTCGCCCAGCAGCTGCTGGGCGCAGGCGTTGACCAGCGGATCGGAGAAGGGCGGGGCCTTGGCGCGCGCGTTCAGCAGGCGCTGCAGGTGGCGCACCAGTTCGTGCTCCGGATCGATGACGTGGAACATCGCCATGTCGATCGCGCCGAAGAAGGTCCAGCGGCTGGCAAAGCCCGGCTGGAAGATGGTCGAGGCGCCGGCCAGGAAATCGAAGGAGCGGGAGGCCGAGCGGCCGGCAGTGGCGCGCGCGCCGCCCAGGTGGCAGGCCAGCACCAGCGAGTCCAGCGGCGGCACCTCGCAGCCGCCGATCTGAAAGATGTAGCGTTCGGCGCGCAGGGGCACGCCGCCGATCTCGACGCTGACGACCGGTTCCCCCAATGCGCTGCTAATCCTGTCCCAGCTCTTCATCGGCACGCTTTCGAATGAGCGGTTTTTAATAAAATCGACAGCGTTTTATAACATCAGGAAAGCTTGCTTGCATACAGAATATAGAAAAACTGCAATAAACGTGGTCAAAACGCCACGTAACAAGCAGTCATATAAAGGGAACGCAAGACGCGTCCCGGGGAGACATGAATGTTCGCAGTCCTGCTGGGTATCCTGGCTGTGGTGCTGGGAGGATCGGGCGTGCTGGCCAAGCATGAGGTCGAAGACCGCCCGCTCGACCGATTCGATATCCCGACCACCATGTCGGTGGCGGCCACCGGCGTGCAGAACGTCAGCATGGAGCCGTTCTCCGAGCTCAAATACAAGAACATCGTCCACCAGGCCTACGACTACAGCTGCGGCTCGGCGGCCCTGGTCACCATCCTCAAATACCACCTCGGCATCGACGTCAGCGAGCAGCAGTCGATGGAAGGCATGATGGCCTTCGGCGAGAAGGAGAAGATCATCGAGCGCCGCGGTTTCTCGCTGCTCGACATGAAGCGCTACCTGGCCTCGATCGGCGTGCAGAGCGCGGGCTTCCGGGCCGAGATGGCCGATCTCCTGACCCTCGACCACCCCGGCATCGTGCCGATCGATTACGCCGGCTTCAAGCACTTCGTGGTGCTGCGCGGCGTGCGCGGCGGGCTGGTGTTCCTGGCCGATCCGGCGATGGGCAACATCACCTTCCCGGTCGAAGAATTCGCCACCCTCTGGGACCGTAACACCCTGTTCATCGCCTACCCGCCGAAAGACAAGCCGGCGCTGGCGAAGCTGGCCTTGTCCGACAACGAACTGGGCGTGACCGACATGGACCGCGTACGCGACCGCGGCCTGCTGCGGCCGATCGACGACCAACTGAGGATGGAGCGCATGCTGAACGGCTTCGGCGGCGTCTCGATCCGGAAACGATAGACCAATCAAGAAGGACCACCATGAAGATTCAATCCCTGCCGGCGCTGGCCCTGGCCCTGTGCGGCGCGTTCGTGCAACCCCTGGCCCTGGCCCAGGAGTCGTCGACGCCCGCCACGTCGGACGCTGTGCGCGATGCGCTGGCGAAGAAGGAAGGCGACGCCGACAACACCACGCTGCTGAAGGAGACCCTGACCGCCGTCGACAAGCAGTACTCGCTGATCCGCAAGGGACAGATCCAGGTGAACTATGAGCTGAACTACGCGTACATCGGCCAGGACAAGATCAACACCGACCTGAGCTCCGGCCAGGCGACCCTGTTCTCGATCGAGAACAGCAATTCGCACACGATCACGAACACGCTGATGGCGGACTACGGCGTGCTCAATAACCTGACCGCGAACGTCAGCATGCCCTTCATCAGCCGCTATGCCGACAACGTCGGTTATTCGGGCGTCTCGCACACGCTCGGCGACCTGGGCCTGAACGTGCGCTGGCAGCCGCACGAGGTCAAGCGCGACGAGCCGACCTTCACCATCACCGGCGGCGTGCGCCTGGCCACCGGCGAGAGCCCGTTCAAGGTCGACAACGACAAGGGCCTGGCCACCGGCTCCGGCATCAACACCTTCAGCCTCGGCTCCAACGTGACCCGCATCGTCGATCCGGTCGCGCTGTTCGGTTCCGTCAACGTCGGCTACGGCCTGAAGGCCAAGCACCTGCACCAGCAGCTGTACGGCGCCACGCTGCGCGAAGTGAAGCCGGGCGCCAGCTTCGGTTTCGGCCTCGGTTTCGCGTATGCGCTGTCGTACAAGATCACGACGTCGTTCTCGTTCCAGCAGTCGATCTCGGCGCGCTCCACGCTGACCTTCGAGGACGGCAGCGGCAACCTGAGCAAAGCCCATACCTCGACCCAGAGCGCCGGCATCCTGTCGATCGGCCTGGGCTACCGCTTCACGCCCAAGACCACGGTCAACGTCACGGTCGGCGCCGGCCTCACCGCTTCCGCGCCGAACCTGTCGATGACCATGAGCGTGCCGCTGCTGCTGAAGTGAGGCCGGCGTGAACTCCTCATCGATCGCCGTGCCGCGCCGTCTGGCGGGGCTGCTGGCCGGCGGGCTTGCGCTGAGCGCCGCCTTGCCGGCGCAGGCCGGCGTCACCGACAACCTTGCCACCAGCGCGACCGCGATGGCGATGGGGAACGCGGTGACCGCCGATCCGCCCGGGATCGAGTCGATCCACTTCAACCCGGCCGGCCTGGCGCGCCTGAAGGGCACCCATAACATCGACACCGTCTTCATCGCGTCGATCCGCAACCCGAACAAGTTCGTGACCGCGCCCGACATCGACATCGGCGGCTTCAAGGACGATCCGATCAACGGCACCTCCAGCGGACCGGTGCGCCAGGCGGTGGCGATTCCCTTCCTCGGCGTTCCGAAGGCGCGCCTGCCGGGCGTGATGGTGCCGGGCCTGGGCTTCTCGTACAACGCGCCGGGTTCGAAATGGACCTTCGGCACGCTGGCCTACCTGTCGCAGGCGATGAGCGTGGACCGCACCAAGGACCCGAACGATCCGGCACGCTTCGACGGCCGCCTGGTCCACCTGCAGCGCCTGAACTACCTGTCGCCGACCGCCGCCTACCAGGTCTCGGACACGCTGCGGATCGGCCTGGCGGTGCCGATCGCCTACGCGAACTTCGCGATCAACACCGATTTCCGCGCGCCGAACAAGTTGCTCGGCACGGTCGGCCAGCTGCAGCGCGCGCTGTGCCCCGACGGGAACGGCACGGTGATCGATACGCTCACCTTCGGCCTGTGCGGCGGCGGGCCGGAAGCCATGGTCGATCCGTTCAAGCGCGCGGCCAACATCGACTTCGACATGCACACTTCGTTCGACCCGACCTTCAACATCGGCTTCCTGTGGGAGCCGAAGAAGTGGTTCGCGTTCGGCATGGTGTACCAGGGCGGCAGCGACACCGCTTTCCGCGGCCGCTACACGGTGCATGCGGACCCGATGCTGCGCGGCTTCGTGCACGGCCTGAATTCGAGCCTGCTGGGCCCCATCGTCGGCGCCATCACCGGCATGCCGGTCGATATCCCCGAGTACCAGAGCGGCAACATGAGCGCCAGGATTCCCTTCCCGTGGCGGGTGCAGGCCGGCGTCAAGCTGATGGCCACCGACTACGTGCAGCTGAACGCCGATGTCAGCTACGCCGACTGGAACAAGTGGAGCCAGCTGACCTTCGAGTTCGACCAGAGCGTCAAGCTGCTCGAGATGGCGCGCCTGTTCGGCTATGCGAACTCGCGCCAGGCGACCTTCAAGATGGGTTTCAAGAGCGTGCTCAACTACAGCTTCGGCACCCAAATCAACGTGACCAAGAAGCTCTCGCTGCGCGCCGGCTACGAGCCGCGCAAGAGCTCGATCCCGGGCAACCAGATGAGTCTCCTGGCGCCGCTGCCCGACACCAAGCTGAAAAGCCTGGGCCTGCGCTACAAGTTCGACGACGGCGGCGAGGTGAACCTCACCGGCAGCTACATGAAGGGCAGCTACAACATCCCGGCCCGCAGCGACTGCAACCTGAACTGCGACGATTTCTTCAACCTGATCTACAACCCTTACGCAGCGACCACCGTGTCGGGCAGCCTGATCGTCCGTTATTTCGGTGCCTCCTATTCGCGCCCGTACTGACCTATTTTCTGGAGTCTTGAGATGAGCATGTCCCGATCGATGTCCGCCATGTGCATGGCGATCAGCATGGCCTTCGCCGGCAACGCCTGCGCCCAAGCCGCCGCATCCGTCCCGGCCGAGAAGCAGGCGCTGGTGAATCGTGTCCTGGCCAAGATGGCGCTCGACAGCGTCGGCCTGCAGATGCTGCAGGCGCCGGTGGCCGAGATGGTGCGCCAGTCGCGCGTGGTGGTGACCAGCCGGGTGCCGGCCGAGAAGCAGGACGCGGTGATGAAGGACGTGAACGCGGAAGCGAACGCCTTCCTCGAGAAGGAAGCGCCGGCACTGCGCACCAGCACCCAGGCGGTGGTGCAGTCCAGCGTGGCGCCGCTGCTGGCGCAGAAGTTCAGCACCGAAGAACTGAAGCAGCTGGCCGAGATCCTGGAAGCGCCGGTGCTGGCCAAGTTCGAGACCCTGGTGCCGGAGATGAAGAAGACGGTTGGCGACAACGTGGCCAAGACCAACGGTCCGCAGATCCAGCCGAAGATGACGGAGCTGCAGAACCGCGTCGGCCTGCGCCTGCGCGCGGCGCTCGGCCAATAAACTTTCAACGGGGGCAGGGCAATGGACTGGATGACGCAGAACCGCGAAAAATCGCAGCTTGGGCAGATCCTGCTCGGCAAGAAGCTGATCTCGGAAGCGCAGCTGGACGCGGCAATCCGCGAACAGGGCAAGACGGGCCGCAGGCTGGGCGAGATCCTGGCCGACATGAAGCTGATCACCGAGGCCCAGGTGCGCGGCGCGATCCGGCGCCAGCGCAACCTCCGTATGGCGGCGGCGCTGGCCACGGCCCTGCTGGGACCCTTGCATGCCTATGCCGCGGTGACCACGGCGCCGGCGGCCGCGGTATCGACCCGCGCAGGCGGCGAGCGTTCGCTGCGCGAACTGTCGGACGAGGAGCTCGGCGAGATCATGGCCCAGGGACGGGACGACGACGCCCTGCGCGACCAGGCCCGCCAGCTGGACCAGCGCCTGGCGGCACTCACCGGGATGGCCGGCGCGCATGCGGCCCAGAACGTGACGCACGCGCTGCCGGACGGCGGCGTGCGCGTGCTGGGCGAGCTGGCCCAGGTCTTCAATCCGCTGGCGATGCTGCTGTCGGCCGACACCGTCGTGCGCGGCGTGACTTACGACGCCGCCAATTCGCACGCGGTGATCAACAAGGACGGTTCGATCACGCTGCGCCTGCCGAGCACGATCGGCGAGATCAGCTTCCGCAACATCCGCGTCGGCAGCGCGCCGGGGCCGAGCTTCGGCAGCGTGGAGATCCGCGACATCGATCTGCGCGGAACGACGATCAGCGTCAAGCCGCGCTGACGCTGACGGTGACGCTGAAGGTCAGCGCAAGCCCAGCAGCGCCAGCACGCGCTCGCGGCTGACCCCGACCAGCGCCGAGGTCAGCGCCAGCAGCGACTCGTAGTCGGGATTCGTGGCGGTGGTCGCGAATTCCTGGGCCGCTTCCGCGGCTTCCGGCGGCGGCGTGGTGGCCCGGGTCAGTTCGACGGTGGCCGCCGACAGCGCATTGCTGGCGGCATCGCGCGAACGGCGCACGCGCTCGAGCGCCTGCACCACTTCGCGCAGGCTCGAGCGCAGGCCGTCGCTGTTGCCGCCGTTGCCGGTCCACTGCTGGGGCGCGAGTTCCGGCGCGACCTCTTCGGTGCTGACGCGGCCGCGCCCGCTGATCGCGATGCTGTCCTTGACCGCCGGCCAGTTCGCTTCCGCGGTGCTGAACACGAAGCCGCCCCGGTTATCGAGGCCGGCGTTCACGCCCATCGGCGCCAGTGCGCGATTGAGCGCGGCGGCGATTTCCTCGTCGGTCTGGTCCGGATCGATGTTCACCGACAGCTGCGGGCCGCCGTTGCCGCCGACCGAGAAGGCCACGCTCTGCGGACCGGCCGTGCGCAGCGAAGCGAGGTCCAGGCCGCGGATGCGGAAGCGCTGGGCTGCGGGCTGGCCGGTGAAGTGCAGGTTGCTGTCGACGCCACCGCCCGCTTTCCTGCGGCGCGCCGCCAGGGTCGAGGTGAGCTGGCGCACCTGGGCGCTGAGCTGGGCATCCGAAGACTGCTGGCGCGACGCCGAACGGGTGCCGGCCAGTCTGGAGCTCAGTTCGCCCTTCACCGCTTCGAGCTGGCCCGCTACCTGGTCGAGGTAATCGAGGGCCTGCTGGGCGCGGGCGACCTGGTCCTGCAGCGCACCGCCGACGCTGGCGGCCTTGCTGCGCAGGGGCGCAGCGGGCGCGGTGCCGGCCGCGGTCTTGTCGGTGCTGTTCTTTTCCGTCGTGGGTTCGGCGGCGCGGGCCTGGACCAGCTGCGATGCCGCGTTGGCGCGCGTGCCGAGGGTGCTGCCGGTGGCGCCGGCAGTCGTTGTACGTAAGGTCGTATCCATTGCCATCAAAGCGCTGCGAAGAGGGAGAGAGTACCGATCTTGCTGTATGCCTTGTAACTGGCCTGAAGGGCGGTCGAATAGCCGTTCAATTCGATCGCGGCGGTGCCGACGTCCAGCTGGCCGATGCTGGTGATCGCGATCTGGTTCGAGAGGCTGACGTTCTCGTGGTTGGCGTCGATCGTGTGCAGGATGTTTTGCTGGCCGCCGAGCACGGCGATCTTGCCCGACAACAGATCCATGGCGTCGTCGAAGCCGTCCAGGCTATTCGCGAGGACGGTGCGCACCGTGGGGTCGTTCGGGTTCGCATCCGGCTTCGACAGCGTGGCGATGGTCTGGTCGAGCTGGTTCAGCAGCTTTTCCAGGCCCTTCACGTTCTGGTTCGCGACCTGGGTGATGCCATTGCCGACCACCACGGTCTGGTCGTTGGTATTGCCGGCGTAGCTGTAACGCGAGCCCAGCGGCGCATTGGCGTCGTAGGCGATCGGCTTGGCATCGGTGGCGGTGCCGGCGAAGAGGGTGCGGCCTTCCTGGTCGACCGAATTCGCGGTGTACATCAGGCTGTCGCGCAGCGAGGTCAGCGAGGTCACCATCGCGTTCAGGTCGTCCGGCGCGTTGCTGCCGTCCGATGCCCAGACCAGCAGGTCGCGGCCCGAGTTCATGTCGTTGACCATGTTGGTCAGATAGCCTTCGTTCTTCGACATGCGCTGGGTGACCGCGGCGATGTTGGCGCGGTACTGGCCGATGGCGGCTTCTTCGCGCTTCAGACGCGAGATGCGCACGCTGTCGACCGGGTCGTCCGACGGCAGCTGGATGCGGTTGCCGCTGGCCATCTGCGAGGTCAGCTCGGTGATACGGGCCTGGTTCTTCTGCAGCGATGCATTCATCATCGCCTGGTACTGGGAGGTTGCGACACGCATGGTTCTCTCTCTTCTGGTTCGCCGATCAGGACATCATCGCCAGGGTGGCGTCGAACAGCGCGTTCGCGACCGACATCACCTTCATGTTGGCCTGGTACATGTTCTGGTACTCGACGAGGTTCACCGCTTCCTCGTCCTGGTTGACGCCGCTGGTCGACTGCCAGTCCGCCTCGGCCTGCTCGCGCATGGTCTGGAAGGTGTCGAGCGCGCCCTTGTTCTGCTGGCTGTCGACGGCCAGCTTGCCGACCAGCTGGGTGTCGGCATCGCTCAGCAGCACCGAGCCCAGGCCGGTCAGGGTCAGGGTCTGGTTCTTGATGTCGGCCAGCTTCTGCAGGTTGGCGGTATCGCCGGGCGTGCCGTCGCCGGAGAAGGCCAGGTCGGCGGTCTGGAAGCCGCTCGCCACCTGCAGCATGTTCGAGGTGCTGCCCGGGGTGTACACGAACAGCGGCTTGCCCGGGTTGTTGTCCATGGTTTTGCCGGCCGCGAGCTGGTTGTTGACCTTCTCGGCGATCTGCCTGGCCATCTCGGCCACGTTGTTCTGCATCGGCAGCAGCACGTCCTTCTCGTAGGCCGAGAGGCCGCCCAGCTGGCCGCCGGCGCGGGTGACGTCGAGGTCGAACGTGGTGCCGGCAAAGCTCAGGCTGAAGGCCTGGTCGGCGCTGCCGGTCACGGCCAGCTTGCCGGCCACGCTGCCCAATACCAGCGCCTGGCCGGTCTTCAGCGAGACGTTGCGGGTGCCGTCCGGCTGGTCGCTGACTTCGAGACCCATCTGGCTGGCCAGGCTGTCGATCGCCTGGTCGCGCTGGTCGATCAGCGAGGAAGCGTTGCTGCCGGTGGCGTTGGCGTTGGCGATGCGGCCGTTCAGCGTGGCGATCGCGGCGATGGCGGTGTTGGCCGAATCGACGATCGCCGTGCGCTGCTGGCGCACCGACTGCAGCTGCGAGTTGTAGACGTTGTTCAGGCTGTTGAAACGCTGGGCCAGCAGGCCGGCCGCGGTCACGACTTGCTGGCGCAGCGGGGTCGAGGTCGGGTCGACGCCGGCCACCGCGTTCAGGGCCGCGAAGAATTTGTCGATCCCGCCCGACAGGCTGGCGTCGTCGTTGCCCATGACGGTTTCCAGCTGCGTCAGGTAGGGCTGGGTCTGGGAATAGGCGCCCAGGTCGGACGCGGCACGCCACAGCTGCTGGGTCTTGTAGTTATCCGAGAAGCGCAGCAGCGAGGTGACGCGCACGCCGTTGCCGGCCTGGTTCGAGCCGGCTGCGGGGGCGACGGCGCTCAGCAGCGCCGCCTGGCGGGTGTAGCCCTTGGTCTGCAGGTTGGCGATGTTCTGGCTGCTCGAGGACAGTGCCAGTTGGGAGGCCAGGGCGCCGGACAGGGCGTTGTTCAGGATACTCATGGGATGAGGCTTTCTTGTGCGGAATCACTAAGGACAGGCGACCGTTTAGCCGGCTTTATTAAGTCCTTGCGGCAACAATTGCTTGAGAATGGCATCCGCCACGCCGAAAGCGCGCTGGCCCGCCATATGACCGGCCAGCATTTTGTCGGCCATGTCCAGCATGTCGCTGTTGACCGGGTCCTTCAGCGGGCTGTCTTCGGGTGCCAGCGTCTTTGCGCTTTCGCGCATCTGGTGCAGCATGTTCTGGATGAAGAAGCTTTCGAAGTCGACCGCAGCCTGGGTCGCTTTCTTGGCGTAGACCGGGTCGGCGGCGGCCACCGGGGCTTTTGCGAGGTCTTCGGATTCCGGGCCGCGGGCCTGGGCGTTCAGCGGGTTCAGTTTGTCGAGCATGATCAGATCACCACCAGTTCGCCTTCGATTGCGCCGGCCTGGTCCAGCGCCTGCAGGATCGCCATGATGTCGTCCGGCGAGGCGCCCAGGCTGTTGACCACGTCGATGATGGTCTGCAGCTTGGCGCCGGCCGGCCAGTGGAACATCTGGCCCGAGCCCTGGTCGACGCTGACCTTCGATTGCGGCGTCACCGCCGTCTGGCCCTTCGAGAAGGGGCCGGGCTGGCTGACCGCCGAGCTTTCCGAGATCACGACCTTGAGCGAACCATGGGTCACGGCGGCCGACTTCACGCGCAGGCCGTCCGAGATCACCACGGTGCCGGTGCGCGAATTGAACACGACCTTCGGGGTTTCGAGGCCGGCTTCGATCGGCATGTTTTCCAGCTTGGCGACGAAGGCCACGCGCTCGGTCGGATTGGTCGGCGCGATCACTTCGACGCTGGTGCCGTCGGCGGTGGTCGCGACCTGGCCGAAGCGGCGGTTGATGGCGTCGACGACGTTGGTCGCGGTGTCGAAATTCGGGTGGCGCAGGCGCAGCACGACCTGCTGGCGGGTCGAGAAATCGGTCGGGATCTCGCGCTCGATCATGGCGCCGTTCGGGATGCGGCCGCCGGTCGGGGTGTTCACCGTCACCGAGGAGCCGCTCTTGCCCGACGCCGCCAGGCCGCCGACCACCAGATTACCCTGGGCCAGTGCGTAGACTTCGTTGTCGGCCGCGCGCAGCTGGGTGAGCAGCAGGGTGCCGCCGCGCAGGCTCTTGGCATCGCCCAGCGAGGACACGGTGACGTCGATCGCCTGGCCGCGGCGGTAACCCGGCGGGAACACCGCCGACACCATGACCGCGGCGACGTTCTTGTTCTTTGCCTCTTCGCCTTCCGGCAGCTTGACGCCGAACTGCTTGAGCATGTTGACCACCGACTGGCTCGAATACTTCACCTGGGTCGAGTCGCCGCTGCCGTTCAGGCCGACCACCAGGCCGTAGCCGACCAGCGGGTTCTCGCGCACGCCTTCGACGCTGGCCAGGTTGCGCAGCGGCTGCATACGGGTTTGCGGCATCGCGGCAGCCATGGCCGAAGCGGTGGGGCGTGCCACCGCGGCAGCGGGAGCGGCCAGCGCGGGCAGGGCCTGCGCGGTCACGGCGGCCAGTGCCAGCGCGGAAGCGATACGGAAAACCGATGCTTTATTCAAAATTCGAATCATGTTCTGCCTTAGAAGGGCATCAGCGGACCGGTGAAGAACCGGGTCAGCCAGCCGGGCTGGTTGGCTTCGGCCAGCGTGCCCTGGCCGGAGTAGGCGATGCGGGCATTCGCCACGCGCAGCGAGGACACCTGGTTGGCGTTGTCGATGTCGGCGGCGCGCAGGTAACCGGCCAGGCGCAGGAATTCCTCGCCCTGGTTCAGCTGCAGGCGCTTTTCGCCGGCCACGCGCAGCAGGCCATTCGGCAGCACTTCCTGCACGATGCGTCCGGTGGGCGAGCAGATCTGGAATGAAGCCTTCGTCCCCTACGACAAAGACAAGATCACGCTCGAGCAGGCGCTCAAGACCGCCGAGGTGCCGCTGTCGCGCTTCATGCTGGCGCAGACCAGCAAGGCGGCGCTGAACCAGGTCGCGCACCTGGCCGGCGAACCGGCCGACCTGGCGCCGATGCAGCGCGGCTTCACCGTCAAGCTGGCGGCCTTCGTGCTGTCGGAGCTGAAGAGCGCCTTCCAGATCGGCTGCATGCTGTTCATTCCCTTCCTGATCATCGACCTGGTGGTGTCGTCGGTGCTGATGGCGATGGGCATGATGATGCTGTCGCCGCTGGTGATCTCGCTGCCGTTCAAGCTGCTGCTGTTCGTGCTGGTCGACGGCTGGACCCTAACCGTGAACACGCTGGTCGGCAGCATCCACGGCTATTAGAAGACAAGAGTACGCACACTATGACTCCCGATATCGCCGTCGACATCATGGTCGAGGCCCTGCAACTGGTGATGCTGCTGGCGGCCGTGCTGGTGCTGCCCGGCCTGCTGACCGGTGTGATCGTGGCCGTGTTCCAGGCCGCGACCTCGATCAACGAGCAGACCCTGAGCTTCCTGCCGCGCCTGCTGGTGACGCTGCTGGCGATCATCCTGGCCGGCCATTGGATGACCGGCAAACTGATGGACTACTGCGTGCACGTGTTCCAGCAGGCCGCGCAGCTGGTCGGCTAGGCGGCAGGCATCGATGCTTGAAGTCGTCGGCTTCCTGCTGCCCCTGATCAGCGCCCTGTGGTGGCCGTTCGCCCGCTGCATGGCGATGCTGTCGACCGCGCCGGTGCTGGGCGAGAATTACGTGCCGCTGCCGGTGCGCGCGCTGCTGTCGGTGGCGCTGGCCTTCATGATGCTGCCGATAACGAAGGGCGCCGCGATGCCGGACCCGTTCTCGCTGGCCGGCGTGGTGGCGATGGTCGAGCAGGCCGTGATCGGCGGCGTGATCGGCCTGGCGCTGCAGCTGACGATGGCGGTGGTGTCGATGCTGGGCTTCCTGGCCTCGAGCCAGATCGGTTTTTCGATGGCGCAGATGAACGATCCGGTCAACGGCCAGCAGTCGGACGTGATGTCCGCCATGCTCGGGCTGGTGGGGATCCTGGTGTTCTTCGCCATCGACGGCCACCTGGTGCTGGTCGGCGTGCTGGGACAGAGCTTCCGCGCGTGGCCGGTGGGCAGCGGCTACAGCGGCCTGCTGCTGCACACGGTGGCGCTGAACGTGGGCTGGGTGTTCGCCGCGGCGATCCTGCTGGCGCTGCCGATCATTTTTTCGACGCTGGTGGTGCAGATCGGCATGGGCTTCCTGAACCGGATCGCGCCCTCGCTGAACCTGTTCTCGCTGGGCTTTTCGCTGGTGACGCTGTTCGGCCTTCTGATGATGGCGCAGGTCGTGCGCTTCATCCCGGAACACTACGTACAAATGACCAACCAGGTGCTGGAGATGCTCCAGCAGCAGATGAGAATCAGCCATGGCGGATAACGGCACCGGCGGCGACAAGACAGAAAAGGCCTCAGCCCAGAAGCTGAAGAAGGCACGCGAGCAGGGCCAGGTGGTCCGCTCGAAGGACCTGGCGACGGCGGTCGGCATTCTGGCCAGCCTGAAGCTGTTCGTGTTCCTGCTGCCGGATTATCTGGAGTCCTTCCGCGCGCTGTTCCGCCTGGTGTTCGTGCCGGTCGGGGAGGTGGGCGCCACCGAGAATGCGCTGTCGATCGTCTTCAGCAACGCCATCATGCTGCTGATTAAGATGGTGCTGCCGCTGTTCGGCGTGACGCTGGCCGTGGTGCTCTCGAGCCTGGTGCCGGGCGGCTGGAGCATCTCGACCGCCAGTCTGGCGCCGAACTTCGGGCGCTTCTCGCCGGTGAAGAACCTCGGCCAACTGGCGTCCGCCAAACACTGGACCTCCTTCGCGACCTCGATCGCCAAGGCGACCGTGCTGGGCGTGGTGCTGTGGTACGTGGTGCGCTCCGGCCTGATGTCCTGGATCGACCTGCAGCGCATGCCGCTGTCGGATGCCCTGCTGCGCGGCATGTCGCAGGTGTTCGATGCCCTGATGGCGCTGATCTCGGTGTTCCTGCTGTTCGCCCTGATCGACGTGCCGCTGCAGGCCTTCCTGTTCGCGCGCAGCCAGCGCATGAGCAAGCAGGAAGTGAAGGAAGAGTACAAGAGCTCCGAGGGCAAGCCGGAGGTCAAGCAGCGCATCCGCCAGATCCAGCAGCAGCTGGCGCGCCGCAACGTGAACAAGACCGTGCCCGGCGCCGACGTCGTGATCGTCAACCCCGAACACTACGCGGTCGCGCTGAAGTACGACACCAGCCGCGCCGAGGCACCCTTCGTGGTGGCCAAGGGCATCGACGAGATGGCCTTGTACATCAAGGCCGTCGCGGCGAAACACAAGATCGAAACGATCACGCTGCCGCCGCTGGCGCGCGCGATCTACAACACCAGCCAGGTCCAGCAGCAGATCCCGGCACAGCTCTACCAGGCGGTATCGCAGGTGTTGAACTATGTGCTGCAACTGAACGCATTCCGTGACGGCCGGCGCCAGGCGCCCCCACGGTTCCCGAACGAAGTCGTCGTTCCCAGTCATTTGAGTGAGGTATCCGCAACATGAACATGATTAACAGCCTGATGGCCGAGCTGCGCCGCCAGAAGTTCGCCACCCCGGCGTTCCTGCTGACGCTCCTGGCGATGATCATGCTGCCGCTGCCGCCGGTGCTGCTGGACGTGCTGTTCACGTTCAACATCGTGCTGGCGCTGATCGTGATCCTGGTCTCCGTATCGTCCAAGCGTCCGCTGGACTTCTCGGTGTTCCCGACCGTGATCCTCGGCACCACCCTGATGCGCCTGGCGCTGAACGTGGCCTCGACCCGCGTCGTGCTGCTCAACGGCCACGAAGGCACGGCGGCCGCCGGCCACGTCATCGAGGCCTTCGGTAACGTCGTCATCGGCGGTAACTTCGTGGTCGGTATCGTGGTGTTCGTGATCCTCATGATCATCAACTTCGTGGTGGTCACGAAGGGCGCCGAACGTATCTCCGAAGTCTCCGCGCGCTTCACCCTGGACGCGCTGCCCGGCAAGCAGATGGCGATCGACGCCGACCTGAACGCGGGCCTGATCAACCAGGAAAAGGCGCAGCAGCGCCGCAAGGACGTGGCCAACGAGGCCGACTTCTACGGCGCCATGGACGGCGCCTCGAAGTTCGTGCGCGGCGACGCCATCGCCTCGATCCTGATCCTCCTGATCAACCTGGTCGGCGGCGTCGCCATCGGCGCGCTGATGCACAACCTGTCGATGGGCGATGCCTTCCGCCAGTATGCGCTGCTGACCATCGGCGACGGCCTGGTCGCGCAGATTCCGGCGCTGCTGCTGTCGGCCGCGGCGGCGATCCTGGTGACCCGCATCAGCGACTCCGGCGACTTCGAAGAGCAGGTCGGCGGCCAGCTGCTGGCCCAGCCGCACGTGCTGTTCTCGGCCGCCGGCGTGATGATCGTGCTGGCCCTGGTGCCGGGCATGCCGAAGCTGCCGTTCTTCGCGTTCGCCGCCGCGCTGGGCTATGTCGGCTACAAGATGACGCGCGAGGTCAAGGCGCCGTCGGAGGACAACGTGGCCGCGATCGAAGCCGCGCTGCGCGACGACAGTGCGCCGGAACTCGACTGGCAGCAGCTGCCGGTGGTGCAGCCGATCTCGGTGGCTGTCGGCTACAAGCTGGTCCACCTGGTCGATAAAGCCCAGGGCGAGGCGCTGACCAAACGCATCAAGGGCGTGCGCCAGAGCCTGTCCGAGCAAATGGGCCTGCTCCTGCCGGCCATCGGCGTGCGCGACGACCTGACGCTGCGCCCGAACCAGTATTCGATCTCGGTGAACGGCACCGTGGTGGCGGAAGGCGAGGTGGTGCCGGAAGCCCTGATGGCGATTCCCTCGCCGACCGTGTACGGCCAGCTGGACGGCGTGCCCGGCATCGAGCCGGCCTTCGGCATGGCCGTCACCTGGATCGACCCGGAGCAGAAGGCGCATGCACTGGGCCAGGGCTACCAGGTGGTCGAGGTGGCGAGCGCGATCGCGACCCACGCTTCGAAGATCGCCAAGGATTACCTGTCGGAGCTGTTCCGCCACGAAGACGTGCCGGCGATGATGGAGCGCCTGACCGCGCTGTCGCCGAAGCTGGCCGCGGCGCTGGACAAGGCGCTGACGCATACCCAGCTGCTGCGCGTGTTCCGGGTGCTGTTGGCGGAAAACGTGTCGCTGAAGGACATCGTGGTCATCGCCACCACGCTGCTGGACAGCTCGGAGTCGACCAAGGACCCGATCCTGCTGGCGGCCGAGGTGCGCTGCGCGCTGCGCCGCCAGATCGTGTCCGGCCTGACCGGCAAGAAGAAGGACATGCCGGCCTTTAACCTGTCGGGGGACCTGGAGAACATGTTGCTCGGTTCCCTGAACCAGGCACGCCAGAACAATGGCGGCAAGGTCGCGCTGGACAACTACCCGATCGATCCGCAGTTGCTGTCGCAGCTGCAGCTGAACATGCCGGTGGCGCGCGAGCAGATGAAGCAGCAGCACACGCCGCCGATCCTGCTGGTGCTGCCGCAGGTCCGTCCGCTGCTGGCCCGCTATGCGCGCCTGTTCGCGCCGGGCCTGCACGTGCTGTCGTATAACGAGATTCCGGAGAACCGCGAGGTTTCCATTATCGGCACGGTCGGCTGATCCGGCGGTGTGTCGTGGGCACGGGGTGCCCACCCTACGATCAATGTGCGGGTAAGACGAGCGCCAGCTCGGCCATCGCCCGAAACACCGGCAGGCTCAGGGCCGATGCCGCATCCGCCGAAGGCAGGCGGAGGTGCGCAGATCCCAGCGGCAGGCCGGCCCGGTACTTCCATTCCAGCACGCGCAATCCGGCGCGTGCCACCGCCGTCTCGAGTTCCGGCTGCAGCGCGCGCAGGCGCGCGAGGGCGGCTTCATCCGGGGCGCACAATTCCAGGCGCAGGCCGTCAGCCACCGGCTCGGCCTGCACCGTCACCACGGTCCCATCCTGCAGCACCAGTTCCAGACGCAGCGCCGCGCGGCCGCGGCGCCGCTTCTGCTGCTGTTGCGATTCCTGGTCCTGCTGCACCACGCGCAGATGCTGGTCCTGCGGGCTGCCCGCATGCACCGTGAAGCGCCAGGCATCGAAGGGCGTGTTCTGCAGATCGGACTGGCGCAGTACGCGCGGATCCTGCGCGCCGAGCTGGCCGGCCAGCAGCAGCGCGGCCGGCAGCTGGCCTGGACGCGCCTGCAGTTCGCGGTTCACGAGTTGGGTGCCATAGCTGCGCACCATGCTGCGCCAGGAACTGGCGAGCGTGCCGCCGTCCCGGCTCGGCCAGGTCAACTGGCGTGCCATCAGCAACTGGTCCGGGCGCATCGCGGCGCCTTCCTGCATGGCGTCGGGCGCCGCGCCGCCGGCTGCCGGCGCGGTTTGCGATCCGGGCAGCGGCAGGGGCAGGGCATCCATCTCGGCCAGCAGCATGGCCGGCGCGACCGCGGCGACGGGGGCAACCGGGCCGACAGGCAGCGCCGGACCGGCCGGGGAAGCCGGCAGCACGGGCGAAACGAGCGGGGGGAAGGAAAGGGAGGCCATGGTCGAGGCAGAGTAACAAGTAAAAAGGCCAACCGCAAGGTTGGCCTTTGGTGTCTATTCTTCCCGC
>NZ_JANUGX010000036.1 GCF_024753245.1 Massilia norwichensis
CATGCAACCAGAGGATTAACGGTCGCCGAAGGTGCGGCGGGCGTTGTCCGCCGAACGCGGGTGCGAACCGCGGTAGCCGCCTTCGCGCGGAGCGCCATCACGGCGCTGGCCGCCTTCGCGGTTGTAGCCACCTTCACGATTATAGCCACCGCCGGCCGGACGGCCGCCGTCACGGTTGTAGCCGCCTTCGCGCGGTGCGCTTTCGCTGCGGTAGCCGCCTTCGCTACGGAAGCCGCCTTCACGCGGACCCGAGCCCGGCTTGTGGAAGCTGCGCTGGCCCGGCTTGGCCGAACCGTTGCGGCCGTCGCCCGGCTTCCAGCCCGGACGGGCGCCGGAGCGTGCCGGTGCCGAACGCTTCGGCTCGAAGCCTTCGACCACGTCGACCGGGATGGTCTGCTTGGTGAAGCGTTCGATGCGCTTGACGTTCATGCCTTCCGCGTGGTTCACCAGCGAGACGGCGATGCCGTTGCGGCCGGCGCGGCCGGTACGGCCGATGCGGTGCACGTAGTCCTCCGGGAACTTCGGCAGGTCGTAGTTCACCACGTGGGTGATGGTCGGCACGTCGATGCCGCGCGCGGCGACGTCGGTGGCAACCAGCACCTTCACTTGGCCGCGGCGCATGCTGTCCAGGGTGCGGTTGCGCGCGCCCTGGTGCATGTCGCCGTGCAGCGCGGCGGCGGCGAAGCCGGCGATGTTCAGGCGGTCGGCGATCATGTCGGCGTCACGCTTGGTGGCGGTGAACACGACAGCCTGGTCCAGGGTCTCGTCGCGCAGCAGGTGGTCGAGCAGGCGGTTCTTGTGCGACAGGTCGTCGACGAAGTGCACCTTCTGCACGATGTTCTCGTGGCGCTTGGTGCCGCTGGCGATCTGGATCACCATCGGGTCCTTGGTGATGCGGCGGGCCATGTTGCCGACCACGCCGTCGAGCGTCGCCGAGAACAGCATGGTCTGGCGCGAATCCGGGGTCGCGGCGACGATCTTCTCGATGTCTTCGATAAAGCCCATGTCCAGCATGCGGTCGGCTTCGTCCAGCACCAGGATCTCGAGCTGGGAGAAGTCGATCTTGCCCGACTCCATGTGGTCGATCAGGCGGCCCGGGGTCGCGACCAGGATTTCCGGGTTACGCGACAGCAGTTGCATCTGCTTCGGGTAAGGCATGCCGCCCAGGATCGAGACGGCGCGGATGCGGCGCATGAACGCGGTGTACTGCTCGGTCGCGCTGGTCACCTGCAGGGCCAGTTCGCGGGTCGGGGTCAGCACCAGCATTTTCGGCTGGGCCGGCTTGAAACGGACGCGCTCGCCGCGTGCCTTGGCGGCCTGCGCTTCCTGCGCAGGGGTACGGCCGGCCGGAGCCGCTTCCTGGTTGGCGAATTTGTTCAGGGCCGGCAGCATGAATGCCGCGGTCTTGCCCGAACCGGTTTGCGACGAGACCAGCAGATCGCGACCCGCGATACCAGCCGGCACGGCTTGCTCTTGCACCGGGGTCGGCTTTTCGTAGCCGGCAACCGACACTGCTTTGACGATGGACGTGTGTAAGCCTAGTGCTTCAAAACTCATTGTTTGGTGTACTTTCGATAGATCTGTGGGCGTTTACGCAAAATTGCGGAAACGCAAAATAGCAACGCGAACCAACAAAACGAAATGACTTGGAAACGAAAGAAATTTCGGCACAAAAGCTTTGCGCCGGGACGGTGCCAATGAAGACGGCACGCAGGGCGGGAGGGCTTTATGAATGGGTATCTTTCAACGATACCAGGGCTTGCGAAGCTGCTGTTGTACTACTGCTGCGATGCTGCTGTTTGTCTGGCCCGCAAACTACCGCTTGGGCTTGTTTGCGAATGCGTTTTGCAGCGCACAAACGACACTATACCGCAGTTTTGAAAAGTCTGCTGGACGCGTACGAAAACGCGCCCGGCCGTGAGAAGGGAAGGTCCGGGGCAGGCACGGACCCCGTCGGGTCAGCGGTGCTTGCGGCCGTTGGCGCGTGCCGACGGCTTGCTGCCGCCGGAAACACGGTTCTTGATCTCGGCCACGGCATGCGCCGCGCTGGCCTTGAAACGCTGGGCGCCGCTCAGCTTCTGGCCCTTGCGCTTGCTCTCGCCGCGGTCGGCTTCGAGCGCGATCTGGGCGTTGTCGATGATGTTCTCGGCGATGTCGGCGGCGGTCGAGGTGCTGGTCTTCGGCACCAGGATGGTCGAGCCGGCCTTCAGGCGCATCTGCGGCGGGATGTTGTTGGCCTGGCGGATGACGTCCGGCGTGGTGCCGAACTTCGAGGCCAGCGAGGCGATCGTTTCCTTGGCGCCGGTGATCTTGTGCGTGGTCCAGGACGACAGCGCATGGCCCCATTGCGACAGGTTCAGGTGGAACTTTTCCGCGTTTTCCTTCGGCAGCAGGATCTTGGTCGATTCGCCGGTGATGACCGGTTTCTTGAACTGCGGATTGAGCGCCTTGAATTCGTCGATCGACATCTCGGCCAGCTGGGCGGCCACGGCCAGGTCGATGTCCGAGGTCTTGTCGACGGTGGTGAAATAGGGCTGGTTGTCGATCAGCGGCAGCGATACGCCGTACTGGCCCGGATTGGCGATGATGTTCTTCACCGCCTGCAGCTTCGGCACGTAGTTGCGGGTCTCGGCCGGCATCAGGTCGGCCAGGCTCTCGAAGTCGGTCGGCTTGCCGGCGGCGCGGTTCTTCTGGATCGCCCGCTGGACATTACCTTCGCCCCAGTTATAAGCAGCCAGTGCCAGCTGCCAATCGCCGAACATGGTGTACAGGCGCTGCAGGTAGGTGAGGGCGGCGTCGGTCGAGGCCAGCACGCCACGGCGCTCGTCCTTGAACATGTTCTGCTTCAGGTTGAAGTCCTTGCCGGTGCCCGGCACGAACTGCCACAGGCCGGACGCATCCGCGGTGGACAGCGCCTGCGGATTGAAGGCGGACTCGATCACCGGCAGCAGCGCCAGTTCGGTCGGCATGCCGCGCTTTTCCAGCTCCTGCACCACGTGGTAGAGGTAGAGCGAGGCGCGACCCGAGGTGCGCGCCAGGTATTCCGGACGGCTGGAATACCACTGGACGTGTTTGGCGACCAGGGTATTGTCGATGTCGGGAATCGCGTAGCCGCTGCGGATACGGCCCCACAGGTCGGGATCCTTGTAGTCGTCGCCCTTGGCGTTCAGGGAGGTCGGCAGAGCCGGTTTGGCCAGTGCTGCGGCGCTGATGCCCGGGTTGCTTTGCGAGATCGTGCTCGAAGAACTTTCGGCAGCGAGGCTGATCGCGGGGACCAAAAACAGTGCGATGGCCAGGGCTTGGGTGGTGCGAGTCGTTTCGTACATAGCTTTCCAGTGTTGCGTCCAGGAACGGTTAGGACTGACGAGTAAGAGGGGAGTGTACGGACCAGTTATCACGGCAGTCAAGGAATATGTCTCGGCGGTTACAAAATTTTTTGACTACACATCTTGATAACACCTGCTTTTATTTTGACAATTAATGACAGGGTATTGGAGTGTGTTGTTCAGATTTTCATAGTTAAGGCGGGCTCTTGAAATTTGGATACCCCTGGGGGTATACGCAAGATCGAGGCGAGATAGACAATGCTGTCCAGGTGGTTCATGGCCATTTAAACAAGCCGGAAATCCTGACTAAGCGTTAATACCAGAGCCGCTTGCCCCGCTTGCCAAGTTACGCCGGCTTGCCAGTCCATCTATGAGGGCACGCAAAGTGCGCGTACAATGCCGGCTCTGCGCAATGCGCTTTTGCAATTTAGGAAACGAGCCTCATGAGCACTGCCAACCTCAACGCGGACGATGACGAAATCATCGCCGCCACCCGCCGCTGGCTGGAACGCGCCGTCATCGGCCTGAACCTGTGTCCGTTTGCCAAGTCGGTGTATGTGAAGGAGCAGGTGCGCTACGTCGTCTCGCCGGCGCGCACGCCCGAAGCGCTGCTGGAAACCCTGATGAACGAGCTGCAGGACCTGGCCGACACCGATCCGGAAAAGACCGACACGACCCTGCTGATCCATCCCTTCGTGCTGAACGACTTCCTGGACTTCAACGAGTTCCTGGACGTGGCCGACGCCGCGGTGGAAGACATGTCGCTCGACGGCGAGTTGCAGGTGGCCAGTTTCCATCCGGACTACCAGTTCGCCGATACCGACCAGAACGACATCTCGAACTACACCAACCGCGCGCCTTATCCGATCCTGCAGCTGCTGCGCGAAGAGAGCATCGACCGCGCCGTGGAAGCCTTCCCGGAAGCCGAAGCGATCTTCGAGAAGAATATCGAGACCATGGAGAAGCTCGGTCACGAAGGCTGGGACAAACTCGATGTCGGACCGGCCCGCTGATCCCATGGGCGCACCCTTGCCGGAACGTCCGGACACGCCTTGTGTCGCGGTCTGCTCGACCACCTTCGACGACGTCTGCCGCGGCTGCGGCCGCACCGTGGTCGAGGTGGCGCACTGGGTCTCGATGACGGCCGAGCAGAAGGAGCGCGTCTGGGAACGCATCCTGGCCCAGGGCTACCCGCGCCGTAACACCTGATAAAAATCAAACCGGGGTCAGACTGCTTGCGCATCGTCTGACCCCGGTTTGATTTATCAGAAACTGCCTATGAAATCGCGCTTGCCGATCTCCACGCCGTTATGGCGCAGGATCGCGTACGCGGTCGTCGCGTGGAAGTAGAAATGCGGCAGGGCGTAGTGCGCCAGGTAGGTCTGGCCGCTGCTGAACTGGCGCTGCTTGTCGCCGCTGCCGACCGTGATTTCGCGCTCCTCGCCGGCCTCGACCGCTTCGCGCGGCACGCTGTCGATGAAGGCCAGGGTCTTGGCGATGCGTTCGCGCAGGCCGGCGAAGTCGGTTTCCGCGTCTTCATAGCGCGGCACCTCGATGCCGCCCAGGCGCGCCACCGTCCCCTTGGCGAAATCGGTCGCCACCTGCACCTGGCGCAGCAGCGGGAACATGTCCGGGAACAAGCGTGCCTTCAGCAGCGCGTCCGGCTCGATCTTTTTCAGGTCGGCATGCGACTCGGCCTTCTCCAGGATCGCCGCCAGGCTGCCCAGGATCTGCCGGAAGACCGGCACCGAAGCGGTGTACATCGACAGGCTCATCGTCAACTCCTCCATATCAATCAACAAGACGGCCATCATAGCAGCCCGAAACGTGGCTGCATGGTCACGCTTGCCGTCGCTACATTCCTATGGCATGAGTATTTGATGACTTATAGCAACTTTGTGTGCATAATCTGGCAACACAAGCTGACCAATATTCACAAAAAAGCGACCGCCTCCGGGTACTGCCCTCCTGTCATGTCTGCCTCAAGCTCCCTGAATACTTTTGCCCGGCGTGTGCTGCCGCTGCGCCTGCCGCAGCTGTACGGACGTTCTCTGTACGGCGCGCTGCTCTTGATGGTGTTCGGCGGCCTGGTGGTGCCGGCGCTGGTCGGCAGCTATTTCCTGGTCGGCGTGCAGGAGCAGGAAGCCGCCCGCGCCAATCTCGACGCGACCCTGCAGCGCAATGCCGACATCCTGGCGCTGGGCATGCAGGAATCGCTGTGGAACATGAACGCCGATGCCGCCCGCTCGCTGGTCGAATCGGTGATGCGCGATCCGGCCGTGCTGCACGTGCAGGTCGCGACCCAGGGTGAGGATTTCATCGACCAGCGCGCCAGCGCCGGGCCCGAGGGCCGGGTGTTGCGCGCCGAGCGCAGCGTGGTGGTGCACGGCCAGCCGATCGGCAAGGTGCTGGTCGAGATGGACGACAACCACAGCCAGCATGAGCTGCGCGCCAAGCAGTGGCGCTATGCCGGCGTGCTGGCGGTGCAGCTGGCCTTCTCGCTGCTGCTGATCGCGGTGCTGATCAAGCGTCGCCTGCTGGCGCCGCTGGGCAGCCTGACCGGCTTTTCCGACCGCGTTTCGCGCGGCGATTTCGAGACCCCGCTGGTGCTCTCGTCGAAGGACGAACTGGGCCGCCTGGGCGCGCAGATGGACCGCATGCGGATCGCGATCCGCGAGCTGTTCGCCGACATCGGCCGGCGCGAGGAACGCTTCCGCACCATCGTGACCCAGGTCCCGGGCGCCGTCTTCCGGGCGCGTCCCGGCGGCAGCATCGACTTCGTCAGCGACGCCATCGAAGCCATCTCCGGCTACCCGGCGCGCATGTTCATGAGCACCACCACCGACCGCTGGTCCGACATCATCGCGCCGGAAGACCGCCGCATGCGCCGGCACCTGGCCAAGGAAGCGGTGCTGGCCGCGCGCGCCTACGAGATCGAGTACCGGATTGTCGATGCGGCCGGCGTCGAGCGCTGGGTGCTGGAAAGCGGCCAGCCGGTGGCGCAGGGCGGCGACGCCGCCTACTGGGTCGACGGCATCATCTCCGACATCAGCGAGCGCAAATACAACGAGATGCGTATCGAAGCCCTGCTGGCCGAGCAGGGCGCGGTGCTCGACAACGTGGTGTTCGGCATCGCCCAGGAGAGCGACCTGCGCATCGTCTCGACCAACCGCCGCTTCGACGAATTGTTCGGCTATGCGGAAGGAGAGCTGGTCGGCGAATCGATCGCGGCGCTGTTCCCGAGCTACGAGATGTACGAGCAGGGCATCGCCGCCAGCGCCAGGGTGCTGCCGACCGGCGCCGACTACAGCACCGAGCACCTGTACCGGCGCCGCGACGGCAGCCTGTTCATGTGCCAGGTGAGCGGGCGCGTGCTCGACCCCGAACGTCCCGATGCCGGCAGCATCTGGGTGTATGCGGACGTGACCGAGCGCCGCCAGGCCGAGGAAAAGCTGCGCCTGTCCGCCACGGTGCTCGAACACATCGCCGATGGCGTGATGGTGATCGACGTGCATGGCCGCATCGTCGCCACCAACCCGGCCTATACCCAGATCACCGGCTACACCGAGATCGAAGCGATCGGCACGCAATCGAACCTGACCCGCAGCGCCGCCGAAGACCAGGCCTTGTACGACGGCCTGTGGCGCGACCTCGCCGAAACCGGCTTCTGGCGCGGCGAGATCTGGAGCACCCGCAAGAACGGCGAGGTCTATCTCGAGTGGCTGACGGTGTCCGCGGTGCGCGACGACGAGGACACGGTGACGCATTACGTCTGCGTGTTCAGCGACATCACCAAGCTGAAGGAATCGCAGGAAAAGCTCGACCACCTGGCGCACCACGATCCGCTCACCGGCTTGCCGAACCGCCTGCTGTTCCACGACCGCCTGCAGCACGCGATGGTGCGCACGGCCCGCGCCGGCGAGCAGCTGGCCGTGATCTTCATCGACCTCGATCGCTTCAAGAACGTCAACGACACGCTCGGCCACCACGTCGGCGACGAGCTGCTCAAGCAGGTCGCCAAGACCCTGTCCGGCTGCCTGCGCGACGGCGACACCCTGGCGCGCCTGGGCGGCGACGAATTCATCGTGCTGCTGGAAAGCGTGGACGGCGAGCGCGGCGCGCGCCTGGTGGCCGAAAAGCTGATGCGCCTGTTCGAGCAGCCGGCGCTGGTGTCCGGCTACGAGCTGTTCGTCACCGGCAGCGTGGGCATCAGCCTGTTCCCGCAGGACGCCACTGACCTGAACGTCCTGATCCGCAACGCCGACGTCGCCATGTACCAGGCCAAGGCGCGCGGCCGCAACGGCTATGCCTTCTACGCGCCTTCGATGGACGGCGAGGGCCTCGAGCGCCTGCGCCTGGAAACGCTGCTGCGCCGCGCGCTCGAAAAGAACGAGATCTGGCTGGCCTACCAGCCGCAGGTCGAGATCGACAGCGGGCGCCTGATCGGGGTCGAGGCCCTGGTGCGCTGGAACAGTCCGGAGCTGGGCCAGGTCGGGCCCGACCGCTTCATTCCGCTGGCCGAGGACATCGGCTTCATCAACCAGCTCGGCGAATGGGTGCTGGAAGAAGCCTGCCGCCAGCTGACCCGCTGGGACCAGGCCGGCCTGTATGTGCCGAAGATCGCGGTCAACCTGTCGGCCCGCCAGCTCGATCGCGGCGGCCTGGCCGGCACCGTCGAGCGGGTGCTGCGCGAGACCAGGCTGCCGGCGCACCGCCTGCAGCTGGAGGTCACCGAGTCGGTCATTATGAACACCGGCGATGCGATGCAGTATATTAACGATTTGCACGCGATCGGCGTCGAGCTGGCGATCGACGATTTCGGCACCGGCTATTCGTCGCTGGCTTATCTGAAGCAGCTGCCGGTGCAGACGCTCAAGATCGACCGCAGCTTCATCAAGGACATCTCGACCGACGCCAACGACGAAGCGATCGCGATCGCCATCATCCAGCTCGGCAAGAGCATGAATCTGGCGGTGATCGCGGAAGGCGTGGAGACGGGCGAGCAGGCGGCGTTCCTGCTGCGGCACGGCTGCCGTCGCGCGCAAGGATACTTATATGCCCGGCCTTTGCCGCCGGCGCAATTGCAGGCACAGTGGGGACACCAACATCATGCGCGACTCGAATTCGCAGGGGCAGAATAAGGACAAGAGCCGGACCGGCAAGCCTGCGCGCAGCCGGCGCCGCTTCCTGCTGGGCGGGCTGGCCGCCGGTGGCGTGCTGATGGTCGGCTGGGGCCTGGCGCCGCCGCGCCAGCGCCTGCACACCGGCAGCCCGCTGGCCGTGGAAGCCGGCGCCGTCGCCCTCAACGGCTGGGTCGCGATCGCGCCCGACGGCACCGTCTCGGTGGTGGTCCCGCGCAGCGAAATGGGGCAGGGCGTGAACACCGCACTGCCGATGCTGCTGGCCGAGGAACTCGACGCTCCCCTGGCGGACGTGCGCATCTCGCAGGCGCCGATCGACAAGATCTTCGGCAATCTCACGGTGCTGCGCGAGAACCTGCCTTTCCACCCCGACGACCGCGGCAGCATCAAGCAGGGCGTGCAATGGGTGATGTCCAAGGTCGGGCGCGAACTGGGGCTGATGTTCACCGGCGGCTCCACCAGCGTGAAAGATGCCTGGGTGCCGATGCGCGAAGCCGGCGCGGTGGCGCGCGCGATGCTGGTACGGGCCGCGGCCGAGAAGTGGCAGGCCGATGCTGCGCGCCTGTCGACCCGCGACGGCTTCGTCCTGCATCCGGACGGGCGCCGCCTCGGCTATGGCGAGCTGGCGGCACGCGCGGCGGTGGTCGGCGCCGACATCGAGCCTGGCGACGTGCGCCTGAAGACCCCTGCCGAATTCCGTCTGATCGGCCAGCCGGTGCCGCGCCGCGACACGCCGGCCAAGGTCAACGGCAGCGCGCTGTTCGGCATCGATGCACGCGTGCCCGGCATGCTGTATGCGGCGGTAAAGATGGCGCCGGTGGTGGGCGCCGGGGTCGCCTCTTTCGATGCGGCGAAAGCGCTGGCGATGCCGGGCGTGGTGCAAGTGGTCGATGTATCGTCCGCCTTGCCGCAGTTCTCCGGCGCCGGGGCTGGCGTGGCGGTGGTCGCGAAGACCTGGTGGCAGGCCAGGCAGGCCGCCGCCGCGCTGCCCGTCACCTGGAGCGCCAGCCCGCATGCGAACCTGTCCAGCGAAGGCATCTTCGCGGATTTTGCGAAGCTGCTCGACAGCGAATCCGGCTTCACCTATTTCGAGAGCGGTAGCCAGGACGTGCAGGGCGCGGCGAAGACGCTGCAGGCCGAGTACCGCGCGCCGTTCCTGGCCCACGCCACGATGGAGCCGGTCAACTGCACCGCCCAGCTCAAGGACGGCAAGCTGAAGCTGTGGACTTCGACCCAGGTGCCGAGCATCGCCGTCGAGATCGCGGCCAAGGTCGCCGGCGTCGAGCGCGGCGACGTTTCGCTGGACGTGATGCTGCTGGGCGGCGGCTTCGGCCGGCGCTTGGAAACCGACATGGTGGCGCAGGCGGTGGCGATCGCGAAAGCCCTGGATGGCGCATTGAGCGGCCAGCCGGTGCAGCTGATCTGGACCCGCGAGGACGACACCCGGCACGACGTCTACCGCCCGCAGGCGCTGGCGCGCTTCAGCGCGAAGCTCGACGCCAGGGGCAATCTGCTGGCCTGGGACAACAAGTCGGTCAGCGGCGCGATCGGCCACCAGTACTTCCCGCGCAACCTGGGCCTGCCCGGCATCGGTCCGGACAAGACCACCGCCGAGGGCGAGTACGACATGCAGTACGCGATCCCGAACCGCCGCATCGCCCACGTGATCGCGAACAGCCCGGTCGCGATCGGTTACTGGCGTTCGGTCGGTCACTCGCACAATGCCTTCTTCAAGGAGGGCTTCCTGGACGAAGTCGCGCATGCGGCCGGCAAGGACGGCGTGGCCTTCAGGCGCGAACTGCTGCGCGAGTATCCACGCCACCTGGCGGTGCTGGATGCCGCGCTGGCCCGTGCCGGCACCGCGCCCGAGGGCCGCGCGCACGGCGTGGCGGTGCACCAGTCCTTCGGCACCATCGTGGCCCAGGTGGCCGAGGTGTCGGTGACTGAAAAGCAGATCCGCGTGCACCGCGTGGTGTGCGCGGTCGATTGCGGCATCGTCGTGAACCCGAACATCGTGGCCCAGCAGGTCGAGTCGGCGGTGGTGTTCGGCTTGTCGGCGGCGCTGGGCGGCGAGATCACGCTGAAGGAGGGCCGCGTCCAGCAGGGCAACTTCGGCGACTATCCGGTGCTGCGGATGAACGAGGCGCCCGAGGTCGTGACCGTGATCGTGCCGAGCATGGAACCGCCCGAAGGCATGGGCGAGCCGGCCGTGCCGCCGGTGGCGCCGGCGGTGGCGGGGGCGGTGTTCAAGTTGACGGGGCAGCGCTTGCGGAGTTTGCCGCTGCGGCTGGCGTGACCGATCGTTGAGCGTGGGCTCGGGGAGCCCACCCTACGATCTGTGGTGCCCGTAGGGTGGGCACCCCGTGCCCACGTCTAGCCAAATAGTTATTCCGCGTTGGCCAACAACGTACGCAAATTCGCATCCCGCTGCCACCCGCGCCGCTCCTCGCTGGACGCCGCCAGGCGCGCCAATTCCTCGTCCGCCAGCGCCGCCTGTGCCTGCACCAGGCGGTCGGCCAGCAGCGGATCGGGCAGCATGGTGCCGAAGAAGGCGACCCTGTCACCGCGCTGCAACAGCAGGGTCGGAAAATTTTCGACGTCGAGGTCGCCGACCACGTCGGCCTGGTCTTCGATGTCGATCCAGACGAAGGTCTTGTCGGGGTGGCGCGCGGCCAGGCTGTCGAAGCCGGCGCGGTAGGACGAGCAGGTGCCGCACCAGGCGGCGCACAGGCAGGCGACGACCCATCCCTCGCCGTCGAGGGCGGCGGCGAGCTGGTCGCGGGTGTCAAGATCGAGGAGCAGGCTGGGCATGGGGCGGATTTTACGGCTTTTGGCCGGCAGGCGCCACGGGTTAAAATACGGCATGCCTATCATTCTTGCCATCGAAACCTCGTCCGAGCTGGCCTCGTGCGCACTGTTCAACAGCGCCGCCGTGCCGGCAACCGTTCTTGCCCGCGACACCTCCGGCGTGCGCACCCATTCGCAATCCGTGCTGCCGATGGTGCAGGAACTGTTGCGCGAGGCCGGCGTCAAGCTGGCCGACTGCGATGCCATCGCCTTCGGCGCCGGCCCCGGTTCCTTCACCGGCGTGCGCACCGCCTGCGGCGTGGCCCAGGGCCTGGCCTTCGGCGCCGGCCTGCCGGTGCTGTCCATGGTGACCCTCGAAGCGATGGCCGAGGCGTGCCGCACGCACAGCGGCGCCACCGAGGTGCTGGCGGTGCTGGATGCGCGCATGAACGAGGTCTACTGGGCCCAGTACCGTTACCTTGACGGCGCCTGGGTCGAGGTGGTGGCGCCGCGCCTGTCTGCGCCGCAGGACGTCGCACCGCAGCCGGCGAGCGGCCTGGCCGCCTGCGGCAATGGCTTCGCCGCCTATCCGGAGGCGTTTGCCGGCAAGGACTTCGCCGCGCACGCGATCGGCGACATGCTGCCGCACGCGCGCGACATGGCCGTGCTGGGCGCCCGCGCGCTGGCGGCTGGCCTGGCGGTGCCGGCCGATCAGGCCCAGCCGATCTACCTGCGCAACAAGGTCGCTTATACCAGCGCCGAACGCCAGGCGATCAACGCGGCCAAGGCGGGCGGCTGATGGCGGCATCGCTGACGCTGCGGCCGATGGTGGTGGCCGACATCGACGAGGTGCATGCGCTCGAACAGAGCGTGTTCCCGCATCCGTGGAGCCGCGCCAACTTCGTCGATTCGCTGGCCAGCGGCTACGATTGCTGGGTGCTGCGCGAGCCGGACGAAGGCGCGCTGGCCGGTTACTTCCTGCTGATGTATGCGGTCGACGAAGCGCATCTGCTGGACGTCGCCGTCAGCGGCGCGCGCCACGGCACCGGCCTGGGCCGCTTCCTGCTGGACCGCATCACGGCGCGCTCGCGCGAAAAGGGCATGGCCTCGATCCTGCTCGAGGTGCGGCCGTCGAACGAGCGCGCGCTGCAGGTGTACGCGCGCTACGGCTACACGCAGATCGGGCGCCGCAAGGGGTATTATCCAGCCCATGAGGGCAAGCGCGAGGATGCGATCGTGATGAGGTACACACTATGAACGGATTCGCCGGACGCGATGCCATCTTCCTGGCGGAGATGGGAATCACGCCGCTGTGGCAGTTGCGCGATGCCGCGCCGGCCGCGGCCGCGGCTGGGGAAGCGGTGGCGGTGCTCGATGCCGTCGCTGAGGTGCCGGTGCTGGCCGCTGAAGCGGCGCCTGCGCCTGCGGCGCCGGAAGCGGCGGAAGATGCGTTCGTCGCTGCGGCGGCCGAGCCGGTGGCGCGCATGCCCGCGCCTGCGCCCGCGCCGGCAGATGTCGCGCCGCCGCCGGTGCCAGCGCAGCCCACGCAGCCCACGCAGCCCACGCGGCCCGCGCCGCAAGGTCCGCGTCCGCTGCAGCCGGTCGCCCAGTCGGTATCGGCGCTGGCGCCGGTCGCGCCCGAAGACCTGGCCTGGGACGACACCGCGCTGCCGGCCGAGGCGACCCCGGAAGAGATCGCACAGATGGACTGGGACCAGCTCGGCCTGGCGATCGCCTCCTGCCGTCGCTGCAGCGCCTGCCGCGATGGCCGCGCGCCGGTGCCGGGCACGGGCGCCAGGAAGGCGCGCTGGCTGGTGGCGGCCGGGGCCTCGACCGCGGCCGACGAAAAGGCCCGCGTGCCGCTGGCCGGCGATCCGGGCAAGCTGCTGGACAACATGCTGGCGGCGGTCGAGCTGACGCGCGAGCGCGAGGTCTACATCACCAACCTGATCAAGTGCCGTCCGACCACCGCCAGCGGCGGCGAACGCGCGCCGACGCCGGAAGAAGCGGCGGCCTGCCGTCCCTATCTGGAACGCGAGCTGGCCCTGACCGGCGCCGGCACCGTGCTGACCCTGGGGCAGATCGCCGCCAACACCCTGCTGGGACGGCCGATCGCGGAGCCGCTGGCCGGCGTGCGCGGCCGCGCCTACCCGCTGCAGGGTGCGCGGGCCACGCTGGTGGCGACCCTGCATCCGGGCGAGCTGCTGCGACGCGGCGGCGACAAGGCCCTGGCCTGGGCCGATCTGTGCCGGGCCCGGGCCGCAAGCGGCGCCGCTGGATCGTCCGGTGCGCAATCCGGCCGATAACTACCAGGCCGGCTTCGAGCGCCGCTGGGGCCACCTGCGGCGCGCCCGGGTGCGCGCCCTGGCCTGGTTGCTGGACGCGCCCGATCTGCTCGACATCCACGATCCGCACTGGGAAGGACGCATCGCCACCCTCGGTCCGATGACATCGGAAACCGAGTGCTGGCTGGCGGCGCTGGACCAGGATCCATCCGCGCTGGACGCGGCGCTGGGCGCCAAGATGTATACCCGACTCGGCCTGTACGCGGAAAAGCTGATGGCCTTCTATTTTGCCGAGCAGGGCAGGCTGGTGGCCCACGGCCTGCAGGTGCGCGCCGCGCGCGACGCCACCATCGGCGAGTTCGACTTTTTGCTGGATGACGGCGCGGACGGCGTCGAGCATATCGAGTTCGCCACCAAGTTCTATCTGCTGCAGGGCGAGCTGCATGGCGGTGTCAGCCAGGATGCGGTCGCGAGCTTCGACAACTTCGTCGGTCCCAACCTGGCCGACAGCCTGGGCCGCAAGATGCGCAAGGTGTTCGACCGCCAGCTGCAGCTGGGTTCGCACCCGGCGGCGCAGGCGCTGCTGCCGCGGCCGGTAACGAGCGCGAAGGCATTGGTGAAGGGCTGGCTGTTCTATCCGGCCGGGACTTATTTTGCGATGGACGGCATCACGGCCGGTCATTGCCGCGGCTTCTGGTGCGCGCTGTCGGAACTTGAGCAGATGCAGGAAGACCGCTTCCTGATCCTGCCGCGCCTGCAATGGCTGCCGCCGTTCCGCGCCGCATCCGCCACCTGGATGCTGGACCGCGCCCAGCTGCTGGCCGAGCTGGCCGACCATTTCGAGACATCCGACACGCCGGTGCTGATCGCGGTGGTGCGCGACGGCCGTGTCAACGGCGCCGGCAGCATCGTCGAAACCGAGCGCGGCTTCATCGTCCCCGACGACTGGCACGAACGCGCCAACGCCCGCCTGCACCCCTGATCTTCATCAAACCGGGGCCAGACCCCGGTTCTTGGCAAGGAATTAGTGCTTGTGCTCGCCGATCAGCGCCAGCGAATCGTGCTCGCGCTGGTTGGCGGCGTGGCGGCGGCCGATCATGTACATCAGGCCGGCGAGGGTGAGGCCGAACACGACGATGATGATGTTCAGGTCCAGGTTGAGCGTGAGCATGATCGCGTACGCCGCCAGCATGGTCAGGATCGACAGGTTCTCGTTGAAGTTCTGCACGGCGATCGAGTGGCCCGCGCTCATCAGCACGTGGCCGCGGTGCTGCAGCAGGGCGTTCATCGGCACCACGAAGAAGCCGGACAGCAGGCCGATGATCATCAGCAGGGGCACGGCAACCGACACCGAATACACCAGCGTCATGCTGGTCACCACCAGGCCCATGACGATGCCGAGCGGAATCACGGTCAGCGACTTCCTCAGCGGGATGATCTTGGCGGCGGCCGCGGCGCCCGCGGCGACGCCCAGGGCGAAGGTGCCGATCAGGAAGGACGACTTATCCAGCGGCATCTTCAGCGAACGCTCGGCCCACTTGATGACGATCAACTGCAGCGTCGCACCGGCACCCCAGAACAGCGTAGTAACGGCCAGCGAGATCTGGCCCAGCTTGTCCTTCCACAGCGTGGCCGAGCAGTTGGCGAAATCGGCGATCAGCTTGGTCGGGTTGCGCTCCTGGTGATCGTAGCGGGCGCCGGTGTCCGGCACGCCCAGGTTGAACATCGCCGCCAGGATGTACACGCCGATCAGCACGGCCAGCGAAGCCTGGCTCGGCGTCGACAGGATGCTGTCGAGGACGGGCAGGTGCAGACCCACCAGCCAGGCGCCGCCCATCGGGCTGACGAGGGCGCCGCCGAACGCGGTGCCGAGGATGATCGACAGCACCGTCAGGCCTTCGATCCAGCCGTTGGCGACGACCAGCTTTTCGGCCGGCAGCAGTTCGGTCAGGATCCCGTACTTGGCGGGCGAATACACGGCCGCGCCGAAGCCGACCACGGCATACGCGAGCAGCGGATGGACGCCGGCGAACACTAGGCCGCAGCCGAAAATCTTGATCAGGTTGGCAATGAACATCACCCGGCCCTTGAGCATCGAATCGGCGAACGCGCCGACGAAGGGGGCCAGCAGGACGTAGAACAGGACGAATGAGAGTTTCAGCAGGGGAATCAGCGATGGCGGTGCATGCATCGCTGCAAGCAGATCGATCGCGACGAACAATAACGCGCTATCTGCGAGCGACGAAAAAAACTGCGCCGCCATGATGGTATAAAAACCACGATTCATTCGAGACGTTCTAAAAGCTAGTGTGGGTTGCTTTATACCATGAAAGCGGGCCGCGCCCAAGAAATCGACAATACCCGGTTTCAACTGCCGACGCCAAGTTGCTGCCAAGTTGGCGCTAAAATAGCCCTTCTGTTCGGCTTTTTCACCCTCATCTATCGCCCATGCCACGTCCCCTCCACGCCATCATTCATCTCGACGCCATGCAGCACAACCTGGCGAAGGCCTATGCCTGCGCGCCGACGGCCCGGGTCTGGGCGGTGGTCAAGGCCAACGCCTATGGCCATGGCCTGGAGCGCGGCATGCGCGGCTTCAGCCAGGCCGACGGTCTGGCGCTGATCGAGACCGAGAACGCGCTGCGCCTGCGCGAGCTGGGCTGGGCCAAGCCGATCCTGCTGCTGGAAGGGATCTTCGACGCCTCCGACGTGCCGCTGCTGGCCGAGCACAATATCAACAGCGCGGTGCACTGCTTCGAGCAGGTCCAGATGCTGGAGTACACCCAGCTCTACCGCCCGATCGACGTGCACCTCAAGATGAATACCGGGATGAACCGGCTCGGCTTCCGTCCCGACGAATACGCGGCCGCCTACAAGCGCCTGCGCGCCATCCCCGGCATCCGCAACATCACCCTGATGACCCACTTCGCGAATGCCGACGAGCTGGAGCATCCGCGCCTGTCGGTCGCCGAGCAGGTGCGCCGCTTCCGCGAAGGGGCGCAGGGACTGGAAGGGCAGCGCAGCCTGTCGAATTCCGGCGGCGTGCTGCATCAGGCGGCCCTGGCCAAGGAGCTGCACAACGACTGGGTGCGCCCCGGCGTGATGCTGTACGGCGGCACCCCGGGCGGCGGCGTCAGCGCGCGCGAATACGGCCTGCTGCCGACCATGACCCTGAAATCCGAGATCATCGGCATCCAGCAGCTGCAGAAGGGCGATACCGTCGGCTACGGCAGCCGCTTCGAGGCGCCCGGTCCGATGACGGTCGGCGTGGTGGCCTGCGGCTATGCCGACGGCTACCCGCGCCACGCCGAGCCCGGCACCCCGGTGCTGGTGGATGGCGTCAGGACCCAACTGGTCGGCCGCGTCTCGATGGACATGATGACGGTGGACCTGAGCCCGGTCGCCAACGCGCGCGTGGGCAGCAAGGTCACGCTGTGGGGCGACGGCCTGCCGATCGACGAGGTGGCGAATGCCGCCGGCACGATCGGCTACGAATTGATGTGCGCCCTGGCGCCGCGCGTGCGCGTGGTTGAAGGCCGGGTCGGCACAGATTGAATTAATACGAGCACATATATATAGCAATGGCAAAATCCCGAACCAGTTTCGTCTGTAACGATTGCGGCAGCGTGGCCAGCCGCTGGACCGGCCAGTGCGGCGACTGCAAGGCATGGAACACCATGACCGAGCAGGTCGAGACCGCCGGCCTGAACCGGATGTCGCAGACCCCCGGCATGCACAAGAGCCTGGCGCAGACCGCGCCGGTGCTGTCTCTCGCCGATATCGAGGCGATCGACGTGCCGCGCTTCGGCACCGGCATCGAAGAATTCGACCGCGTGCTGGGCGGCGGCCTGGTCGCCGGTGGCGTGGTGCTGATCGGCGGCGACCCCGGCATCGGCAAGTCGACCCTGCTGCTGCAGGCGCTGGCCAACCTGGCCACGACCCGCAGCACCCTGTATGTCTCGGGCGAGGAGTCCGGCGCCCAGATCGCGCTGCGCGCGCGCAGGCTGCAGGTCGAGGCCAAGGAACTCAAGCTGCAGGCCGAGATCCAGCTCGAGAAGATCCTCGGCACCATCGCCGACATGAAGCCGGAAGTGGCCGTGATCGACTCGATCCAGACCCTGTACTCGGACGCGCTGACCTCGGCGCCCGGTTCGGTGGCCCAGGTGCGCGAGTGCGCGGCCCAGCTCACCCGCGTCGCCAAGCAGACCGGCGTGACCATCATCCTGGTCGGCCACGTCACGAAAGAGGGCGCGCTGGCCGGTCCGCGCGTACTCGAGCACATCGTCGATACGGTGCTCTACTTCGAGGGCGATACCCAAAGCAGCTTCCGCCTGGTGCGGGCGATCAAGAACCGCTTCGGCGCCGTCAACGAGCTGGGCGTGTTCGCGATGACGGAAAAGGGCCTGAAGGGGGTGTCCAACCCGTCGGCGCTGTTCCTGTCGCAGCACGACAGCCAGGTGCCCGGTTCCTGCGTGATGGTGACCCAGGAGGGCACGCGTCCGCTGCTGGTCGAGATCCAGGCCCTGGTCGACACCAGCCACCTGCCGAACGCGCGCCGCCTCTCGGTCGGCCTCGAACAGAACCGTCTGGCGATGCTGCTGGCGGTGCTGCACCGGCACGCCGGCATCGCCGCCTTCGACCAGGACGTGTTCATCAACGCGGTCGGCGGCGTCAAGATCACGGAACCGGCGGCCGACCTGGCAGTCCTGCTGGCGATTAACTCGTCGATGCGCAACAAGCCGCTGCCGCGCGGCCTGGTGGTGTTCGGCGAAGTCGGCCTGGCCGGCGAAATCCGCCCGGCGCCACGCGGCCAGGAGCGCCTGCGCGAAGCCGCCAAGCTGGGCTTCTCGGTGGCCGTGATCCCGAAGTCGAACGTGCCGAAGCAGCCGATCGAGGGCATGACCATCGTCGCGGTGGAGCGCATCGACGAGGCCTTCAACAAACTGCGCGAGCTCGACTAAAAAAGCGCTTAGGCCTTATAATTGCTGGTTTGTCTGATAACGGAACCAACTGGTAAGGTGTAATGACGGATCAAAGGCAGTCGGGGCGCAAGATTGTGAAGGTGAGGGCGGTGGTCGCGATGGAAGGCCAGGCGCCGATGCCGGGACGGACCTCGGATGTGGGCAGCAATGGCGTCAGCATCGCGGTGCAGAGCCCCCTGCAGGTGGGGCAGACCGGGCAGGTGGGCTTCGACCTGCTGGTCGAGGGTAAGCTGACCCCGATCGCCGCGCGCGCGAAAGTCATCTACTGCATTTTCAGCGGCGGCGAATTCAAGGCCGGCTTCCAGTTCCTGAACCTGGACCTGGCGGCGATGACCCAGCTGTCGCGCTTCCTGCGATAACGCTTCCCCGTCAAGAAAACGAAAGCGGCGAGCGCCCCTTGGGCCTCGCCGCTTTGTCATTGTGGCCAAGAGGCCAGTTACGCTATTCGTGATAGCGATCCGTCAATTTCCCAGAGCAGTTGCGTCCTTCGCAGATGGCCTCGAAAGCCACCAGTCCGGCTATCCCGACCAATATGCCGGTCACAATTACACCTAACACCATGAACGTCAAACGCCGTTTGGCGAGTCCCCCCGATCGTCTCGCATGCAATGTAAGCGCGGCATGCACACGCTGAACAAGTCCTCCATTCAGCCCCGACACCTTCAAGCTAGCAGACCAACCAGTATTTACAAGGGGCTTTTGGCCCTGTTCCGCAAGTCATAAATCGATGACAGCCATGTCATAAAGCCGTCATATTTGCTCTCTACACTGCGCAGCATTAACACCGCGTCACCTCCCTAAACCAGGAAAACAAGGACTTGATATGCGCATGAAGCAACTGCTGGCAACCCTGATCATCGGCACCTCGGCCGCCTTCGCGAGCACCGCGACCATGGCCGCGGACATCACCGGTGCGGGCGCCACCTTCCCGTACCCGATCTACGCCAAGTGGGCGGAGATGTACAAGAAGGCGACCGGCAACGGCCTCAACTACCAATCGGTCGGCTCGGGCGCCGGCATCAAGCAGATCAAGGCCAAGACCGTCGACTTCGGCGCCTCCGACATGCCGCTCGCCGCCGACGAGCTGAACCAGGCTGGCCTGTTCCAGTTCCCGGCCATCATGGGCGGCGTCGTCACCGTGGTGAACCTGCCGGGCGTCCAGCCGGGCCAACTGAAACTGACCGGACCGGTCGTGGCCGACATCTACCTCGGCAAGATCACCAAGTGGAACGACCAGGCGATCGCCGCACTGAACCCGGGCGTCAAACTGCCGGACGACGAGATCACCGTCGTGCACCGCGCCGACAGCTCGGGCACCTCCTTCCTGTTCACCGACTACCTGTCGAAGACCAACCCGGAATTCAAATCGAAGATCGGCGCCGGCACCGCGGTGAAATGGGCCACCGGCGTGGGCGGCAAGGGCAATGACGGCGTCGCCGCCAACGTCCAGCGCATCAAGGGCTCGATCGGCTACGTCGAGTGGGCCTATGCCAAGAAGAACAAGATGAGCCACACCCAGCTGAAGAACCGCGACGGCGTGTTCCTGCAGCCGGACGACGACGCCTTCAAGGCCGCCGCCGCCAACGCCGACTGGGCCAAGACCCCGGGCTTCTCGGTGGTCCTGACCGACCAGCCGGGCAAGGCGGCATGGCCGATCACCGGCGTCTCCTACATCCTGGTGCACAAGGCCCAGGAAGATGCCGCCAAGGGCAAGGAAGTCCTGAAGTTCTTCGACTACGCCTTCAAGAGCGGCGACGCCGCTGCAACCGAGCTGGACTACGTGCCGCTGCCGGATAGCGTGACCAAGCTGGTGCAGGATGCCTGGAAGGCGAACATGAAGGATGCTTCGGGCAAGGCGATCTGGTAAGTCACCAACGTCGTCCCCGCGCAGGCGGGGACCCAAGTTCTGCATGAGCAGTCGGAACGCATGCAAACTTGGGTTCCCGCCTTCGCGGGAACGACGGCAGAGAACGAATATATGAGCGCACAAAACGCCACCGTAACCCAAGAGGCCACCCAGCAAGCCCTGCTGGACGACGCCAGCCACGCCCGCCTGCGCAACACCATGCGCAAGCAGCGCATCCAGGACTTCTTCTTCCATAAGATTACCTTGCTGTTCGCGGCCTCGGTGCTGGTGGTGCTGGTCGGGATCATCGTCTCGCTGGCCGTCGGCGCGATGCCGGCTTTCCGCGAATTCGGCGCGCACTTCATCGTCCGCAACGAGTGGGACCCGATCAACGACCAGTTCGGCGCCCTGATCGCCATCGCCGGCACCCTGGCGACTTCGCTGATCGCGCTGCTGGTGGCGGTGCCGGTCAGCTTCGGCATCGCGCTGTTCCTGACCGAGATCTGCCCGGCCTGGCTGCGCCGCCCGATGGGCACCGCGGTCGAACTGCTGGCCGGCGTGCCCTCCATCATCTACGGCATGTGGGGCCTGTTCGTGTTCGCGCCGATGTTCGGCGACCACATCCAGCCGCTCCTGAAAAAGACCCTGGGCGTGCTGCCGGTCGTCGGCCCGCTGTTCCAGGGCCCGACCATGGGCCTGGGCATCCTGACCGCCGGCCTGATCCTGGCCGTGATGATCATCCCCTTCATCGCTTCCGTGATGCGCGACGTGTTCGAGATCGTCCCCGCGGTGCTGAAGGAATCGGCATACGGCCTCGGCTGCACCAAGTGGGAAGTGGTGCGCAAGATCGTGCTGCCCTACACCCGTACCGGCGTGGTCGGCGGCGTCATGCTGGGCCTGGGCCGCGCGCTCGGCGAGACCATGGCCGTCACCTTCGTGATCGGTAACGCCAACGAATTGTCGTGGTCGCTGTTCGCCGCGGGCAACTCGATTTCCTCGACCCTGGCCAACGAGTTCGCCGAAGCCAGTTCGGCGCTGCACGTGTCCTCGCTGTTCGCGCTGGGCCTGATCCTGTTCGCGATCACCTTCATCGTGCTGTCGGCCGCCAAACTGATGTTGCTGGGGATGTCCCGCAAAGAAGGAGTGAAGTAATGCAAGGCGTCATCAATCCGCCGGCCGTGAACCCGGTCTATCGCCGCCGCCTGCTGAGCCACCGCATCGGCATCGCGCTGTCGGTGCTGGCGATGGCCATCGGCCTGGGCTTCCTGGCCTGGATCCTGTTCACCCTGCTGGTGCATGGCTTCGGCGCGCTTTCGCATACCCTGTTCACGCTGGATACGCCGGCGCCGGGCAGCGAGGGCGGCATCCGCAACGCCATCATCGGCAGCCTGCTGATGGTCGGCTTCTCGACCCTGGTCAGCACGCCGATCGGCATCCTGGCCGGCATGTACCTGGCCGAGTACGGCCAGAACAACAAATTCGCGGCCGTCACGCGCTTCGTCACCGACATCATGCTGTCGGCGCCCTCGATCGTGATCGGCCTGTTCGTCTACGCGCTGCTGGTGCCGCGCATGGGCCACTTCTCGGGCTATGCCGGCACGCTGGCGCTGTCGCTGATCGCGATTCCCGTGGTGGTGCGTACCACCGACAACATGCTGCACCTGGTGCCGAACAGCCTGCTCGAAGCGGCGTTCGCGCTGGGCGCGCCGCGCTGGAAGGTGGCGCTGACGGTGCGCCTGCGCGCGGTGAAGGCCGGCGTCGTCACCGGCGTGCTGCTGGCCGTGGCCCGCATCTCCGGCGAGACCGCGCCGCTGCTGTTCACCGCCCTGAACAACCAGTTCTTCACGGCCGACATGAACCAGCCGATGGCCAACCTGCCGGTGGTGATCTACCGCTTCGCCATGAGCCCCTACGAAGACTGGCAGTCGATCGCCTGGGGCGCCGCGCTGCTGGTGACCCTCAGCGTGCTGCTCCTGAATATCCTGTCGCGGACCCTGTTCCGCCAAAAGAACCCGCAATAAGCAAAAATGATGAGCCAAGAGACCGTGAACAAACAAAAGACCAAGACCATTGAAGTGCAGGGCCTGGATTTTTATTACGGGAAGACCAGGAGCCTGAAGAACGTCAGCCTCGACATCCACGACAAGCAGGTCACGGCCTTCATCGGCCCATCGGGCTGCGGCAAGTCGACCCTGCTGCGCACCCTGAACCGGATGTACGACCTGTACCCGGGCCAGCGCGCCGAGGGGCAGATCCTCTACCGCGGCCGCAACATCCTGGAGCAGGGCGTGGACGTGAACATGCTGCGCGCCAAGGTCGGCATGGTGTTCCAGAAGCCGACCCCGTTCCCGATGTCGGTGTACGACAACATCGCCTTCGGCGTGCGCCTGTATGAAAACCTGGCCAAGGGCGAGATGGACGAGCGCGTCGAATGGGCGCTGAAGAAGGCGGCGCTGTGGGGCGAGGTGAAGGACAAGCTGAACAAGAGCGGCCTGTCGCTGTCGGGCGGCCAGCAGCAGCGCCTGTGCATCGCGCGCGGCGTCGCCGTCAAGCCGGACGTGCTGCTGCTCGACGAGCCGACGTCGGCGCTGGACCCGATCTCGACCGCCAAGATCGAGGAACTGATCAGCGAGCTGAAGGGCGACTACACGATCGCCATCGTGACCCACAACATGCAGCAGGCGGCGCGCTGCTCGGACTACACGGCCTATATGTACCTGGGCGAACTGGTGGAATTCGGCGAGACCGACCAGCTGTTCATGAACCCGGCCAAGAAAGAGACCCAAGACTACATCACCGGCCGATTTGGATGAGGGACTCTACGACCTACTGCGCGGCCGCAGGGCCGGCCTGCGATGCTCGCCGTACCGGATGTACGGCTGCGCTTCTCGGCCACCCCTGCGGCCGTTCGCTACGGTCGTAGAGCCCCTTGTGAAGTCAGCGGGCGGGTGGCACGTTAAAATAACGATATTCGATAGGAAGCAAAGACATGGTAGGCGAGCATTCATCCAAGCAGTACGACCAGGAACTCGAAGGCATCCGCTCCAAGGTGCTGCTGATGGGCGGCATGGTGGAAACCCAGTTCGACGAGGCGCTGAACTGCTTCCGCGTCGGTAACTGCCAGCTGGCGGACAAGGTGATGGCCGACGACCAGGCCGTGAACCAGCTCGAAGTCCAGCTGGACGACGCCTGCAGCCACCTGATCGTGCGCCGCCAGCCGGCCGCGAACGACCTGCGCACCGTGATGGCGACCATCAAGGTGATCACCGACCTCGAGCGCATCGGCGACGAAGCCGCCAAGATCGCGCGCACCGCCAAGAGCCTGCACGAGCGCGGCATGGTCGGCTTCAACCACCACGACATCGTGCGCACCATTGCGCGCAACACTGCCGACATGCTGCACGACGCGCTGGACGCCTTCGCCCGCCTGGACGGCAAGGCCGCGCTGCAGATCATCGCCCGCGACGACGAAGTCGACTTCGAATTCCGTACCATCCTGCGCAACATGATCACCTTCATGATGGAAGACCCGCGCACCATCTCGCCGGCGCTGGACACGCTGTGGGTGGCCAAGGCGATCGAGCGCATCGGCGACCACGCCAAGAACATCGCCGAGTACGTGATCTACGTGGCCGAGGGGCGCGACATCCGCCACTCGAAACCGGCGGCGCTGGCCGGCCAGGCGGAAGGCTGAGCCGATGGCATCCAACACGAGCGTCCTGATCGTCGAAGATGAACCGGCCATCGTCGAGCTGGTGAGCTATTCGCTGCGCGAGACCGGCTGGGAGATCCGCGCCGCGTCCAATGTGGCGGCGGCCTGGGACGCGATCGTGAAAGCCAAGCCCGACCTGCTGCTGCTGGACTGGATGCTGCCCGACCAGAGCGGCCTGCGGCTGCTGTCGCGCCTGCGCGGCGACCGCGACTTCCAGGAGATGCCGGTCATCATGCTGACTGCGAAGAGCATGGAAGAGGACAAGATCGCCGGCCTGAACACGGGTGCCGACGACTACGTCACCAAGCCGTTCTCGCCGCGCGAACTGCTGGCGCGCTCGAAAGCCCTGTTGCGGCGCAAGAGCCCGCACCTGGCCGAGGCGCCGCTCAGCGCCGGCCCGGTCACGCTCGACCCGGGCAGCTGCACGGTCAGCATCGACGGGCGCCCGCTCGACATGGGCAATGCCGAATACCGCCTGCTGAAATTCCTGATGGCGCATCGCGAGCGCGTGTTCTCGCGCAGCCAGCTGCTCGATAAAGTCTGGGGCGACGCCGCGGCGGTCGAGGAGCGCACCGTCGACGTGCACGTCCTGCGCCTCCGTAAGGCATTGAAGGAAGCCGAGAAGCTGATCAAGACCGTGCGCAGCGTCGGCTACATGCTGACCGAGAAAGAGCTGTAAATGGACACCGTTCCTGAAGCCCGCTCCGAAGCTGCCGCCGAAACCGCCCCGGCGGCGGACGCGGCTCCCACTGCGCCGGCCAGCGTCCATCCGCACCTGCTGTTCTGGGTCCCGGCGCTGCTGCGCCTGAGCCTCGTGTTCGTGGCCGCCGGCGTCGCCTGGTGGCTGTTCGGCGTGGTGGCCGGGCTGTCGCTGGCGCTGCTGGTCACGGTGGCGCTGCTGGTGGTCCAGCTGTCCTACCTGCACCAGCTGGGCGAGTGGCTGCACCATCCGCACAGCAGCCGCCTGCCGGACGGCTGGGGTGCCTGGACCGACGTGTTCGCCCGCCTGTACCGGCTGCGCCGCGACGACGAGCGTCACCAGGAAGAGCTGGCCGAATGGCTGGCGCGCTTCCGCCAGGCCATGCAGCTGCTGCCGGAAGGCGTGGCGATCATGGACGACGTGCTGTTCCTGGAATGGTGCAACCCGGCCGCCGAGCGCCACCTGGGCCTGACCCTGGACAAGGACAAGGGCCGCCGCGTGACGAACCTGATCCGCCATCCGGAATTCATCGACTACATCATCCTCGGCCGCTACGAGCAGCCGCTGACGCTGGCGATCCGCAACCGCAAGCTGGTGGTGCAGGTGATCCCGTTCGAGAACCGGCGGCAGATCCTGGTCACGCACGATGCCACCGAGACCGAGCGCCTGGAGGCGATGCGCCGCGACTTCATCGCGAATGCCTCGCACGAGCTGCGCACGCCGCTGACCGTGATCGTCGGTTTCCTCGAGATCGCGATGGCCGATCCCGGCATGATGGAGGCGACCCGCGTCGCCCACCTGAAGCTGATGACGGAACAGGGCCAGCGCATGCAGCGCCTGATCGAGGACATGCTGACCCTGTCGCGCCTGGAGTCGACCGAATTCCCGCTCAAACGCGAGCGGGTCGACGTGCGCGCCCTGGTCGAGCAGGTCGCGGAGGATGCGCGCGCGCTGTCCGGCGGGCGCCACGAGATCGAGTTCTCGGTCGAAGGGCCGGACGTGATGGGCAGCCTCGACGAGCTGCGCAGCGCCTTCGGCAACCTGGCCACGAATGCGGTGCGCTATACGCCCGAGGGCGGGCGCATCCTGCTGTCCTGGACCCGCGGCCCGAACGACCTGCGCTTCGCGGTGGCCGATACCGGCATCGGCATCGACGAGCAGCACATCTCGCGCCTGACCGAACGCTTCTACCGCGTCGACAAGAGCCGCTCGCGCGAGACCCAGGGCACGGGCCTGGGCCTGGCCATCGTCAAGCACGTGCTGCTGCGCCACGGCGGCAAGCTGACGATCCGCTCGGAGGCGGGGAAGGGGAGTGTGTTTACGGCTTCCTTGCCGAATACGTCGCTGCCTGGCTGACGACTGTGCGAGCTTAAGCCTCGCGACATCAACCGAAACCGGACTCGGGTTACAATCGTCCCTTTAGCGATTAAGCCCCCGGATCCATGCTGTCTCGACGCTCCCTCCTGTCCGCCGCCGCGGCAAGCCTGCTGCTTTCGGCCTGCGGCTCCACCCCGACGCAACCCACCGTCGCCGCCGTTCCGGCCCCGCAGCCGGTCCCGCGCAAGGTCAAGATCGGCCTCGCCCTCGGCGGCGGCGCCGCGCGCGGCTTTGCCCACATCGGCGTGATCAAGGCCCTGGAAGCCCAGGGCATCGTGCCCGACATCGTGGTCGGCACCAGCGCCGGCTCGGTGGTCGGTTCGATGTACGCCTACGGCTACAACGGCTTCACGCTGCAGAAGATGGCGCTCGAGATGGACGAGGCCTCGATCTCGGACTGGGCGCTGCCTTTCTTCAGCAAGTCGCCCGGCGTGCTGAAAGGCGAAGCGCTGCAGGCCTACGTCAACAAGACGGTGCACAACCAGCCGATCGAAAAGCTCAAGATTCCCTTCGGCGCGGTGGCCACCGACCTGAAGACCGGCCAGCCTATCCTGTTCCGGCGCGGGAACACCGGCATGGCGGTGCGCGCATCGTCGGCGGTGCCGAGCGTGTACCAGCCGGTGACCATCGCCGGCAAGACCTACGTCGACGGCGGCCTGGTGGCGCCGGTGCCGGTGCGTTTCGCCCGGGAGATGGGCGCCGAGTTCATCATCGCCGTCAACATTTCCAGCGCCACCGAGGCGCAGGCAACGGCCAGCTCGCTTGACGTCCTGATGCAGACCTTTACCATCATGGGCCAGCGCCTCAACCAGCACGAGCTGAAGGACGCGGACGTGGTCATCACGCCGGCCCTGGGCGCGATGGGCAGCGCCGACTTCAACGGCCGCAACCTGGCGGTGCTGGCCGGCGAACAGGCGGCGGCGTCGGTGATGCCGCAGCTGAAGGCCAGACTCAAGGCCAAGCAATTGAGCCCGGCACTGGCCGGACAATAACAAGCACAATCTCGACATAAGGAAGAACAAGATGCAAACCAAGCCCGTACTGACCCTCGACGACGTCAAGAAGATCGCCGCAGCCGCCGAAGCCGAGGCGCTGGCCAACAAGTGGAACGTGGTCATTTCCATCGTCGACGACGGCGGCCACCTGCTGTGGCTGCAGCGCCTGGACGGCGCCGCGCCGATCTCGGCCTACATCGCGCCGGAGAAGGCCAAGACCGCCGCGCTGGGCCGCCGCGAGTCGAAGATCTACGAAGACATGATCAACAATGGCCGCGTGTCCTTCCTGAGCGCGCCGGAACTGCAGGGCATGCTGGAAGGCGGCGTGCCGATCGTGGTCGAGGGCCACACCGTCGGCGCGATCGGCGTTTCCGGCGTGAAATCGGCGGAGGATGCGCAGATCGCCAAGGCCGGCATCGCCGCGCTGGCACTCGGCTGAGCGTAATTTCCGAGCGGAACGGCAGGTGAAATGTAAGGACGCCCGATTGCCGGGCAGCCCGAATCGCGCTATAATTTGGAAGTTTAGCCATCACTCATCTGCCGTAGCGCATACCCACTTCACCATACATCTGTTGACCTTCCGCCCCCGGTGTAACGACCGTTGCGGCGATCCCTGCAGGTCAGTCTGACGTGGCGCAGCTACGGCAACCTTATTGGAGAGTTGCCCTTGCCGCCATTTTTTTCTGGCCCAGCCGTTCCAGCCATCCTGGCCCTCGCAGACGGAACCATTTTCAAAGGATATTCGATCGGAGCCATCGGTCACACGACCGGTGAAGTGGTGTTCAACACCGCGATCACGGGCTACCAGGAGATCCTTACCGACCCCAGCTATTCGCGCCAGATCGTCACGCTGACCTACCCGCACATCGGCAACCAGGGCGTGAACCCGGCCGACGTCGAGGCCTCGAAGGTGCATGCCGCCGGCCTGATCATCCGCGACCTGCCGCTGCTGGCATCGAACTTCCGCTCGACCCAATCGCTGTCGGACTACCTGAAGCAGGAAAACGTGGTCGCCATCGCCGGCATCGACACCCGCAAACTGACCCGCATCCTGCGCGAGAAGGGTGCCCAGAACGGCGCCATCCTGACCGCGCAGCAGGGCCAGGAGCCGTCGGAAGCGCAGGCGCTGGAACTGGCGCGCTCCTTCCCTGGCCTGAACGGCATGGACCTGGCCAAGGTCGTCTCGGTGAAAGAGCCGTACTCGTTCGACGAGACCGAATGGAAGCTGGGCGAGGGCTTCGGCAAGCAGGACAACCCGCAATACCACGTGGTGGCCTTCGACTACGGCGTCAAGCGCAACATCCTGCGCATGCTGGCCGAGCGCGGCTGCAAGATCACCGTGCTGCCGGCCCAGGCGACCGCCGCCGAGGCGCTGGCGCTGAACCCGGACGGCATCTTCCTGGCCAACGGCCCCGGCGACCCGGCCGCCTGCGACTACGCGATCGAAGCGACCCGCGAAGTGATCGAAAAGGGCGTGCCGACCTTCGGCATCTGCCTGGGTCATCAGATCATGGCGCTGGCTTCCGGTGCCAAGACCGTCAAGATGAAGTTCGGCCACCACGGCGCCAACCACCCGGTGCAGGACCTCGACTCGAAGAAGGTCCTGATCACCTCGCAGAACCACGGTTTCGCGGTGGACTCCGCCACGCTGCCGGAAAACTGCCGCGTGACCCACGTCTCGCTGTTCGACAATTCGCTGCAGGGTTTCGAGCGCACCGACAAGCCGGCGTTCTGCTTCCAGGGCCACCCGGAAGCCTCGCCGGGACCGACCGACGTATCCTACCTGTTCGACCGTTTCATCAGCCTCATGCAACAAGCCAAAGCCAATACCCAGGAGAAGAACTAAATGCCGAAGCGTAGTGACATTCAAAGTATCCTGATCATTGGCGCCGGCCCGATCGTGATCGGCCAGGCGGTGGAATTCGATTACTCGGGCGCACAGGCCTGCAAGGCCCTGCGCGAAGAAGGCTACAAGGTCATCCTGGTCAACTCGAACCCGGCGACCATCATGACCGACCCGGAAACGGCCGACGTCACCTACATCGAGCCGATCACCTGGAAGGCGGTCGAGCGCATCATCGAGAAGGAGCGTCCGGACGCGATCCTGCCGACCATGGGCGGCCAGACCGCGCTGAACTGCGCGCTCGACCTGCACCGCAACGGTGTGCTGGACAAGTACAAGGTCGAGCTGATCGGCGCCTCGCCGGAAGCGATCGACAAGGCCGAAGACCGCGCCAAGTTCAAGGACGCGATGACCAAGATCGGCCTGGGTTCGGCGCGCTCCTTCATCGCCCACTCGATGGACGAATCGCGTGCCGCGCAGCGCGAGCTGGGCTTCCCGGTCATCATCCGTCCGTCCTTCACGATGGGCGGCTCGGGCGGCGGCATCGCCTACAACGAAGAAGAATTCGAAGCGATCTGCAAGCGTGGCCTGGAAGCCTCGCCGACCAGCGAGCTGCTGATCGAGGAATCGCTGCTGGGCTGGAAAGAGTACGAGATGGAAGTGGTGCGCGACAAGGCGGACAACTGCATCATCGTGTGCTCGATCGAGAACCTGGATCCGATGGGCGTGCACACCGGCGACTCGATCACCGTCGCGCCGGCGCAGACGCTGACCGACAAGGAATACCAGATCATGCGCAACGCGTCGATCAACGTGCTGCGCGAGATCGGCGTCGACACCGGCGGCTCCAACGTGCAGTTCTCGATCAACCCGGCCGATGGCCGCATGATCGTCATCGAGATGAACCCGCGCGTGTCGCGTTCCTCGGCGCTGGCCTCGAAGGCCACCGGCTTCCCGATCGCCAAGATCGCGGCGAAGCTCGCGGTCGGCTTCACGCTCGACGAGCTGCGCAACGACATCACCGGCGGCGCGACCCCGGCTTCGTTCGAGCCTTCGATCGACTACGTGGTCACCAAGATCCCGCGCTTCACCTTCGAGAAATTCCCGTCGGCGGACAAGCACCTGACCACCCAGATGAAATCGGTGGGCGAGGTGATGGCGATCGGCCGCACCTTCCAGGAATCCTTCCAGAAGGCCCTGCGCGGCCTGGAAGTGGGCGTGGACGGCCTGAACGAGAAGACCCGCGACCGCGAGAAGATCGAGGAAGAACTGGGCGAGCCGGGTCCGGAGCGCATCTGGTACGTGGGCGACGCGTTCGCCCAGGGCTTCACGCTGGAAGAAGTGCACGCGCTGACCAAGATCGATCCGTGGTTCCTCATCCAGATCAAGGAAATCGTCGACATCGAGCTGTGGCTGGATCACCAGAAGCTGGAAAGCCTGGACAAGCCGACCCTGTACAAGCTGAAGCAGAAGGGCTTCTCGGACCGCCGCCTGGCCTTCCTGATGCAGACCACGCCGCATGCCGTGCGCGAGCGCCGCCACGCGCTGGGCATCCGCCCGGTCTACAAGCGCGTCGACACCTGCGCCGGCGAGTTCGCGACCAATACCGCCTACATGTACTCGACCTACGACGAGGAGTGCGAGTCCAACCCGACCGACAAGAAGAAGATCATGGTGCTGGGCGGCGGCCCGAACCGGATCGGCCAGGGCATCGAGTTCGACTACTGCTGCGTGCACGCGGCCCTCGCCATGCGCGAAGACGGTTACGAGACCATCATGGTCAACTGCAATCCCGAGACCGTGTCGACCGACTACGATACCTCGGACCGCCTGTACTTCGAATCGCTGACCCTGGAAGACGTGCTGGAGATCGTCGAGCTCGAGAAGCCGGAAGGCGTGATCGTCCAGTACGGCGGCCAGACCCCGCTGAAGCTCGCGCTGGACCTCGAAGCCAACGGCGTGCCGATCATCGGCACCTCGCCGGACATGATCGACGCCGCCGAAGACCGCGAGCGCTTCCAGCAGCTGCTGCAGAAGCTGGGCCTGCGCCAGCCGCCGAACCGCACCGCGCGCACCGAAGCCGAGGCGCTGGCGCTGGCCACCGAGATCGGCTACCCGCTGGTGGTGCGCCCGTCCTACGTGCTGGGCGGCCGCGCGATGGAGATCGTCCACGAGCAGCGCGACCTCGAGCGCTATATGCGCGAAGCGGTCAAGGTCTCGAACGATTCGCCGGTGCTGCTCGACCGCTTCCTGAACGACGCGATCGAATGCGACGTCGACTGCATCTCGGACGGCGAAACCACCTTCATCGGCGGCGTGATGGAACACATCGAACAGGCCGGCGTGCACTCGGGCGACTCGGCCTGCTCGCTGCCGCCGTACTCGCTGTCGCAGGCGACCATTGATGAGCTCAAGCGCCAGACCTCGCTGATGGCGAAAGCCCTGAACGTGGTCGGCCTGATGAACGTGCAGTTCGCGATCCAGCGCACCGAAGTCGAGGGCAAGGTCGAGGACAACGTGTTCGTACTGGAAGTGAACCCGCGCGCCTCGCGCACCGTGCCTTTCGTGTCGAAGGCGACCGGCCTGCAGCTGGCCAAGATCGCGGCGCGCTGCATGGTCGGCCAGACCCTGGCGCAGCAGGGCATCACCAAAGAGATCGTCCCGCCGTTCTACAGCGTCAAGGAAGCCGTGTTCCCGTTCGTGAAATTCCCGGGCGTGGACACCATCCTCGGCCCGGAGATGAAGTCGACCGGCGAGGTGATGGGCGTGGGCATGACCTTCGGCGAAGCCTTCGTGAAGTCGCAGCTGGCGGCCAGCGTCAACCTGCCGACCTCGGGCCGCGTGTTCCTGTCGGTGAAGGGTTCCGACAAGCCGCGCGCCGTGGCCGTGGCGCGCGACCTGGCGGCGATGGGCTTCTCGCTGGTGGCGACCAAGGGTACCGCAGCGGTGATCGCCGCCGCCGGCATCCCGGTCACGCCGGTCAACAAGGTGCTGGAAGGCCGTCCGCACGTGGTCGACATGATCAAGAACCACGAGATCGCGATGGTGGTGAACACCGTCGAGGAAAAGCGCAGTGCGATCAACGATTCGCGCACCATCCGTACCTCGGCGCTGCAGTCGCGCGTCGTGACCTACACGACCATCGCCGGCGCCGAAGCGGCGGTGCAGGGCATGCGCCACCTGGACGAGTTGCGGGTCTATGATTTACAAGGCCTGCATAAAACACTAAACTAAGCGTAACAGCAGTACAGCAGTACCAAGTTGTACGTCAAACCACACAGACCGCGCGGTGCACCGTGAGGTCTGTGTGGTTTTCACTTTTTTATAGCGACGACCATGAATACACCTCTGACCAAACACGGCGCCGAACTCCTGAAAGAAGAGCTGCACCAGCTCAAGACCAAGGAGCGCCGCAACGTGATCGATGCGATCGCCGAAGCGCGTTCGCACGGTGACCTGTCCGAAAACGCGGAGTACGACGCCGCCAAGGAGCGCCAGGCCTTCGTCGAAGGCCGCATCGCGGAACTGGAGCAGAAGCTGTCCACCGCCCAGGTCATCGACCCGACCACCCTCGACGCCGAAGGCCGTGTGGTGTTCGCCTCGACCGTCGACCTCGAAGACCTCGAGAGCGGCCAGAAGGTGACCTACCAGATCGTCGGCATCGACGAAGCGGACCTGAAGCTCAACAAGGTCTCCGTCACCTCGCCGATCGCGCGCGCCCTGATCGGCAAATACGCCGGCGACGTGGTCGAAGTGCAGGCCCCGTCGGGTCCGCGCGAATACGAAATCCTGGAAGTCCGCTATATCTGATCGGCGGACGATGCTAGCCAACCTGCGCTTGCTGCTGGCGGCCCTGTGGGCGGGCAGCGTGTGGACGGTCAGTTACCTGGCCGCGCCGAGCGCCTTCGCGGCGCTCGACAGCACCCAGGCCGGCAACGTGGTCGGCATCATGCTGACCCGGCTGGCCTGGCTGTCGATGGCACTGGCGCCACTGCTGGCATTGCTGGTATGGCGCGCCCCGGAACTCGATGCCAGGCGTCGGCGCTGGCTGTACTGGCTGATCGCCGGCATGCTGGTCTGCAGCCTGGTCGTGTACCTGGGCCTGCAGCCGATGATGGCGGCGATCCGCGAAGTGGCCGGCCCCGCCGGCGTGCGGGCGTCGCCGCAGTGGGGAACCTTCGCGGCCCTGCATGGAGTGTCGCAGGTGCTGTACCTGGTCGAGACTGTGCTGGGTGCGATTCTGGTCGTGAAGGCCCGGTAGGGCAGGTACAAAAAAACCGGGGCATGCCCCGGTTGATTTTTGAAGCGGCGCCGAATTATTTGTTCAGCGCGTTCTTCTTGGTGCTGGCCTGGCGCGTTTTCGCGCGCTTGACGTTACCGCCCTGGGTCACGCGTTCGTTACCCTTCAGCAGGACCTTGGTGACGCTCGGCTTCTTGGTGCCGCTCGGGCTCGGCTTGACGATGGTGACTTCGCGCATGCCTTTGCCGGTCTTGGTCGAACGTTCCTTGACGGCTTCCTTCTTCGGGCGATACAGCACCAGCAGTTTGCCGATATGCTGTACGGGTGCCGCTTCCAGCTCTGCGCAGATCTGTTCGTAGATGGCGATGCGCGCCTCGCGGTCGTCGCCGAACACGCGGACCTTGATCAGGCCGTGCGCGTCCAGGCTGGACGAGATTTCTTTCATGACGGATGCGGTCAGGCCGGCTTCGCCGATCATGACGACGGGGTTGAGCCCGTGAGCTTCCGCACGAAGGGCCGCGCGCTCGGCCGGTGTAAGTTTGATCATAATGGTTCTTTTTTGATGTACCTAATAAAAGCAGTATTTTACGCGAATGGCCAAGAACAAATTCAATAAAAACTGGATACACGACCACATTAACGACCCGTATGTCAAATTGGCACAGAAAGAGGGTTACCGTGCGCGTGCGGCCTACAAGCTGAAAGAGATCGACGAGGCCGAGAAGCTGATCAAGCCGGGCCAGGTGATCGTCGACCTGGGCTGCACGCCGGGCAGCTGGGGCCAGTACACCCGCCGCAAGCTGGCGGGCGGCGAGGAGGGCGGCATCAAGGGCACGATGATCGGCCTCGACATCCTGCCGATGGAGCCGATCGCCGACATGCACTTCATCCAGGGCGACTTCCGCGAGGACAGCGTGCTGGACCAGCTGGCCGGGATCCTCGGCGAACGCCAGGCCGACCTGGTGCTGTCCGATATGGCGCCGAACCTGTCCGGCATCCCGACGGCCGATGCGGCGCGCATGGAGCATTTGATCGAAATCGCTATTGAGTTTTCTCAAGCCCACCTCAAACCGTCCGGCGCATTGTTAGTAAAATGCTTTAAAGACATGGGCTTTACGCAAATCGTCGAGCTCTTCCGCAAAGAGTTCAAAGTCGTCAAGCAGATCAAACCGAAGGCCAGCCGCGACAAATCTTCGGAAATTTTCCTGCTGGGCCGCGGTCTCAAGAATCCGTCAGCATAAAAAATGCGGAAATTCACGGTCTTGCCCCTTGATATTCGACCGTATACCCACACATCGCCCAATGGATGGTGAGCCCGCAGCAATTATGCTTATTCGTGCGCGTCGGAAATAAAAAACCGTTATAGTGACGGGACAAGGATTCGAAGCGGGCTACACGAGCGGCAGTGCGTGGCACCGCCTGCTTATTGCGGTAAAATCCGCGTTTGAAACAATGGGAAAAGATGCGTCCGCATCAGAGGAGTTTTCGTGAATAATATGTTTTCCAAATCCGCCATCTGGGTGGTGGTCGCGCTGCTGTTGTTCATGCTGTTCAAGCAGTTCGACAACCACAGCGTCGCGGGCGGCAGCAAGACGATTGCTTATTCCGAGCTGCTCGATGAAGTCAAGGCGCGCAAGATCAAGGATGTGGTGATCGAGGGTTCGAGCATCACCGCCACGCGCCAGGACGATTCCAAGGTACGCACCACTGCAACCATGCTCGACCGTGGCCTGATCGGCGACCTGCGCGACAACAACGTGCGCTTCGACGTCAAGCCGCCGGAGGAGCCGTCCTTCCTGCAGCAAGTCTTCATTTCCTGGTTCCCGATGCTGCTGCTGATCGGGGTCTGGGTGTTCTTCATGCGCCAGATGCAAGGCGGCGGCAAGGGCGGGGCTTTCTCGTTCGGCAAGTCGAAGGCGCGCATGATGGACGAAACCAATAACACCGTCACCTTCGCCGATGTCGCCGGTTGCGACGAAGCCAAGGAAGAAGTCGCCGAGATCGTCGACTTCCTGAAGGACCCGACCAAGTTCCAGAAGCTGGGCGGACGTATCCCGCGCGGCGTGCTGATGGTTGGTCCTCCGGGTACCGGTAAGACCCTGCTGGCGCGCGCCATCGCCGGCGAAGCGAAAGTGCCGTTCTTCTCGATCTCGGGTTCCGACTTCGTCGAGATGTTCGTCGGTGTCGGTGCAAGCCGCGTCCGCGACATGTTCGAGAACGCCAAGAAGCACTCGCCTTGCATCATCTTCATCGACGAGATCGACGCCGTCGGCCGCCACCGCGGCGCCGGCATGGGCGGCGGTAACGACGAGCGCGAACAGACCCTGAACCAGCTGCTGGTCGAGATGGACGGCTTCGAAGCCTCCTCGGGCGTGATCGTGATCGCCGCGACCAACCGCGCCGACGTGCTGGACAAGGCGCTGCTGCGTCCGGGCCGTTTCGACCGCCAGGTGATGGTAGGCCTGCCGGACATCCGCGGCCGCGAACAGATCCTGAACGTGCACATGCGTAAAGTGCCGATCGGTACCGACGTGAAGGCCGACATCCTGGCCCGCGGCACCCCGGGCTTCTCCGGCGCCGACCTGGCCAACCTGGTCAACGAAGCCGCCCTGTTCGCCGCGCGCCGCAGCAAGCGCCTGGTGGAGATGAGCGACTTCGAAGACGCCAAGGACAAGATCTTCATGGGTCCGGAGCGCAAGTCGATGGTCATGCGCGAGGAAGAGCGCCGCAACACGGCCTACCACGAGTCGGGCCACGCGGTGATCGCCAAGCTGCTGCCGAAGGCCGATCCGGTCCACAAGGTCACGATCATGCCGCGCGGCTATGCACTGGGCCTGACCTGGCAGCTGCCGGAGCACGACAGCCTGTCCGGTTACAAGGACAAGATGCTCGAGGAAATCTCGATCCTGTTCGGCGGCCGTATCGCCGAAGAGATCTTCGTCGGCCAGATGTCGACCGGCGCCTCGAACGACTTCGCCCGCGCCACCAAGCTGGCACGTTCGATGGTGACCCGCTTCGGTATGTCCGAAAGCATGGGCGTGATGGTCTACGAAGACGATGCCAACGAAGGCTTCTTCGGCGGCTCGGTCAAGACCATCTCCGAGGCGACCCAGCAGAAGGTGGACGCCGAGATCCGCGCGATCCTCGACACGCAGTACGCGCTGGCACGCCGCCTGCTGGAAGAGAACCGCGACAAGGTCGAAATGATGACCAAGGCCCTGCTGGAATGGGAAACCATCGATGCCGAGCAGATCAACGACATCATGGCCGGCCGCGAGCCGACCCCGCCGAAGTCGGTGCAGCTGACCAAGCGTCCGTCGAGCGGCGGCGATTCGGGCGGCGTGGCGACCAACGCCCCGGCACCGGCCTGATTCACGCCTGAGCTTCTCCAAAAGACACCCCGCGGGGTGTCTTTTTTTCTTTCTCAAATTACCTTTTTATCATGCATTCCTACCTGCAATGCGGCCGTTTCGGCTTCAAGCTCGCCCAGCGTCCGCTGGTGATGGGCATCCTCAACGTCACCCCCGATTCCTTCTCCGACGGCGGCCGCTACCAGGGCCTCGAATTTGCCATGGAGCGGGCCGAACAGATGATCAAGGATGGCGTCGACATCATCGACATCGGCGGCGAGTCGACCCGTCCCGGCTCGCCCAGCGTGCCGGTCCAGGAAGAACTGGACCGGGTGATGCCCGTGATCTATGCCTTGCGTGAACTCGGCCACGCGCTGTCGATCGACACCTGCAAACCGGAGGTGATGCGCGAAGCCATCATCGCCGGTGCCGACATGATCAACGACATCAACGGCTTCCGCGCGCCTGGCGCCGTCGAAGCGGTGGCCGGCAGCGATGTCGGCCTGTGCATCATGCACATGCAGGGCACGCCCCAGGACATGCAGGCCCAGCCCGTCTACCAGGATGTGGTGGAGGAGGTCGGCGCCTTCCTGCGCGAGCGTGCCGATGTCCTGCTGGCGGCCGGTGTTGCACCGGAGCGCGTCACGATTGATCCGGGATTTGGCTTTGGCAAGACTGTCGAGCATAATGTTGCCTTGCTTCGTAGCATTAACGATTTGCAGCGCGAACTGGGCTTCCCTGTACTGGCCGGTCTGTCGCGCAAATCGATGATCGGCGCCCTGACCGGGCGCCCCGTCGAACAGCGCCTGGCCGGCAGCCTCGGCGGCGCGTTGGCTGCGGTAGCACAGGGCGCCCGCATCGTGCGGGTCCATGATGTGGCGGAGACGGTGGATGCCCTCCGGGTGTGGAATGCCGCAACCGCTGCAAACTGAGCGAACAACTGAGAAGAGAGCAACATGGCACGCAAATATTTTGGTACCGATGGCGTACGTGGCCTGGTGGGCGTGGCGCCCATCACCCCTGATTTCGTGATGCGCCTCGGCTACGCCGCCGGCAAAGTGCTGGCCAAGGGCAGCACTGGCACCAGCGGCCGTCCCACTGTGCTGATCGGTAAGGACACCCGCATCTCCGGCTACCTGCTGGAAGCCGCGCTCGAGGCCGGCTTCTCGGCGGCCGGCGTCGACGTCATGCTGGCCGGCCCGATGCCGACCCCGGCCATCGCCTACCTGACCCGCGCGCTGCGCCTGCAGGCCGGCGTGGTCATCTCGGCTTCGCACAACCCCTTCCAGGACAACGGCATCAAGTTCTTCTCCGAGCACGGCACCAAGCTGCCGGACGCGGTCGAACTGGAGATCGAGGAAGCGATCGACCAGCCGATGGGCTGCGTATCGTCCGAGAAGCTGGGCCGCGCGACCCGTCTGCGCGATGCCCAGGGCCGCTACATCGAATTCTGCAAAGGCACCTTCCCGAACGAGCTGGACCTGCGCGGTTTGAAGATCGTGGTCGACTGCGCCCACGGCGCCGCCTATGCGATCGCCCCGCACGTATTCCACGAACTGGGCGCCGAAGTCATCGAACTGGGCACCAAGCCGGACGGCTTCAACATCAACGACGGCGTCGGCGCCACCGCGCCCGAGGCCATGGCCCAGGCCGTGGTCGAGCACGAGGCCGACCTCGGCATCGCGCTGGACGGCGACGCTGACCGCCTGATCATGTGCGACGCCAGCGGCCGCCTGTACAACGGCGACGAGCTGCTGTACGTGATGGTGCGCGCGCGCATGGCCACCGGCAAGGTCGAAGGCGCGGTCGGCACCCTGATGACCAACATGGCCCTCGAAGTCGCGTTCAAGGAAATGGGCGTGGGCTTTGCGCGCGCCAAGGTCGGCGACCGCTATGTGCTGGAACTGATGCAGGAGAAGGGCTGGCTGTTCGGCGGCGAAGGCTCGGGCCACCTGCTGGCGCTGGACAAGCACTCGACCGGCGACGGCATTGTCTCGGCCCTGCAGGTGCTGTCGGCGCTCAAGCGCGGCAACCAGAGCCTGGCCGAGTGCTGCAAGGACCTTGTGCTGTTCCCGCAGACCCTGATCAACCTGCGCGTGCAGCCGGGCTTCGACTGGACCAAGAACAACGCGGTCGTCGCCGAGAAGGAGCTGGTAGAGCGCGAGCTGGGCGAGCGTGGTCGCGTGCTGATCCGCGCATCGGGCACCGAACCGCTGGTGCGCGTCATGGTCGAGGCCAAGGAAGCGGAACTGGCCGAAGCCATGGCCAAGCGCATCGCCGCGCGTTTCGAGGTCTGATGTCCGTCCTCCGGCCGTCCGGCGTTCATTGACGCTTGGAGGCCGGAGGCGTATGATCCTTGCCATCGGAGTGTAGCGCAGCCCGGTAGCGCACCTGCTTTGGGAGCAGGGGGTCCAAGGTTCGAATCCTTGTACTCCGACCACCGTTTCGAACGCGGGCTGTCCTCGACGGCCCGTTTTCATTTCATCGGGATTTTCATCTCACTGCCCATAGCTCAGTTGGATAGAGCATCAGCCTTCTAAGCTGAGGGTCGCTGGTTCGAACCCAGCTGGGCAGGCCACACATTTCCTCCCCGCTAGCGAACGCCATCACTGCCGCGTTCATGTTAGTGTCCATTCAGACAACATCGTCGGATATGGAGGAGAACACATGCTGTTTTGCCGTTTGATTCGGTCCGCTGCGGGACCTGCCGCTGCGGCATTGATGGCGCTGAACCTGTCGCTCGCCGTGCCCGCGCACGCCCAGCAGCAGCCCGCATCCGCGCCCGCCGGCGAGGTGTTCGCGCTCAAGCTGCCGGCTGCCAGCGCCGCGGCCGCCACGGAAGCGAACGGCACCGTCCAGTTCATCGGCACCGCCACCGTCCTGATCCGCTACCAGGGCTTCACCATCCTCACCGACCCGAACTTCCTGCACAAGGGCGACCACGTCCACCTGGGCTATGGCCTCACCGCGGAACGCCTCACCAACCCGGCGATCGAGCTCGACAAATTGCCGCCCATCGATTTCGTGGTGCTGTCGCACATGCACGAAGACCACTTCGACAAGCTGGTGCAGGAAAAGCTGCCGAAGGACACGCCCATCGTCACCACCAAGGAAGCCGCCGCCTCGCTCGGCAAGCTGGGCTTCAACCGCGCGATTGGCCTGGGCAAATGGGACCAGGTCGAGGTGGAGAAGGGCGAGTCGCGCATGCGCCTGACCGCCGTCCCCGGACGCCACGGCAAGGCCGGCATGCAGGCGCTGCTGCCCAGCGTGATGGGCTCGATGCTGGACTTCGGCCCGACCAAGGGGGCGCCGACCTACCGCATGTACATCAGCGGCGACACCCTGGTCTACGACGACCTGAAGGCGATTCCGCAGCGCTTCCCCGGCATCGACCTGGCCCTGCTGCACCTGGGCGGCACCCGCATCCTCGGCGTGTTCAAGGTGACGATGGACGGCAAGGATGGCGTCGAACTGCTGCAGATTATCCGTCCGCAGCACGCGATCCCGATCCATTACAACGATTACGACGTGTTCAAGTCGCCGCTGGCCGACTTCGCGCGCGAGGTCAAGGCCGCCGGGCTGGATCAGCAGGTGAGTTATCTGGCGCATGGCGAGACATATACGTTCTCGCCAAGGAAACGCTAAGCGCTATTCGCGTTCCTCGGTACGGGGCGCCAGCGTGGCGTCCTCTTCGAAGGGCCAGCCGGTATAAGGCGGCACCTCGCGCTGGAACTCGTGGGGCATCGCAATCGGCACCTGCAGGCAGACGCTCTGGGTCGGCAGCACTTCCATCCAGTCGCGCACCAATTCCTTATAGGCGATGCCGACCGGGCGGATCTTGCGGTCGAGGTCGAACAGGCCGAGCTCGTTGACGTTGCCATTGTTCTCGCGCAGGGCCGTGTCCCAGTCGACCTGGTCGGTAAGCGAATACCAGGTGAAGCCCACCAGCGGCACGCCGTTGTTTCGTACGCGCAGCACGTTGGCCCATTCCTTGCGCAGCCATTGCACCGCCTCGTCGCCGCGCGGCCCCTGGCACAGGTTGGTCTCGGTATGCATGACCGGCAGGCGGTAGCGGTTGTAGTACTGGTGGGTGATGACCGCGTAGCCGAAGATCTCGCCGGCCGAGCGCGTCAGCCCGTCCGCCGACACATAATGCTCGTTGGTCTGGTAATAATCGTTACCCATGATGCAGTGGTGCTTCAGATTATTATTCAGGAAGAAGTGGTACTCGTCACGCGTCATGCCGTTGTCGAGCATGTACTCGTACATTTCCGAATCGACGCGCCGGCCGTAGTTGAGGTCGAGCGAGAGGAAGCGCCGCGAGTTGTAGAGCTCCGCCGGACCGATGGCTGCCGGGCTCTCGGCGTGAAAGTATTCGGTCGATTCGCTCTGTACGAACAGGGCGTCGGGCCGGACCTTCAGGATCGCATGCATGGCCAGAATGTTGGCCTTGACCAAATGCTTCATGGCAGTCACGAAGGCGCGATCGGTCGTCATCTGTTCGTTCCACCAGCCGTACAGGGCAGAAAAGAGGGCGCAGATCGACATTTCGTTGATCGGCGTGTACAGCTGCAGCCAGGGATAGCGCTTGGCGAAGTCGCCGGCATAGGCGGCGAACTGCTCGGGGAAGTCCGGATTCTGGAAATTGCCGATCCAGTCCGGCACGCCGAAGTGGCACAGGTCGACGATAGACGCGATGTTGCGCTGGCGTAGATCGTTGAATACGAGGTCGGAAAATTCCCAGTCATAGCGTTTCGGACCGAGCCAGGTTTTGTGCAGCGGCGGACCGTAGCGCAGCACTTTCAGGCCCAGTTCCTGCACCAGATCGAAGTCGGTCTTCCAGTACTTGTAATGACCGCACTTTTCCAATTCGTCCATGCGGACGCGCCCGTGCTCGATGGTCGGATTGCTGTTCTCGATACCGGTGGCAAAGATAAATCCGGGAGACATCCATGCTCCTTTTGTCCTGAACGGGTCTTTTCATTGTAGCCAAGTTGGAATTTGCCGTTCCGAACCGTGCGCACGTCCATACTGCCGAGTGATAAGCTCTATAACACTTCGACAATATTTCCTGCCCTCACCGAACTCAGCATGTCCACGCTCATCGCGATTCCGACCGCCGGCCCGCGCGTGCCCGCGACCATGGCGCCTGCCAACCGCCGGCTCGCCTGGGGCTTGCTGCTGTCCTTGCTGTTGCATGGCTTGCTGCTATTGCTGCAGTTCGGCATTCCCGGCCTGCGGGCAGGCTCCGGCGGCCCGTTGACGGTGGTGCTGGCGCCGCCCGCGCAGACGCGGCCGCTACCGCCTGCCGATCTGCCTGTGCCGGCCTTGCCACCGGTCGTGACGCCGGCGCCGCCTTTGCCAAGCGCTGCCGTTCCGCCACCTCCACAGCTTGCACCTGCACCGATGCAGGCCCCGGCCGCGCAGCCAGCAAGGCCGCCGCAGCCATCGCCGCGGCGCGGATTCAGCCTGCGCGATCCGGTGCCGATCCTGCCCGCACCGCCAGCGCCGAAGCCGGCCCCGCCAGCGCGGCGCGCAATGCGCCGGCCACGCCCACGCCTGCGGCCGCCAAAGCAAGCCCTGCAGACGGAAGTGATTGCGAAGCAGACTCGGGATGAGTCGACATTTGTGCTGCCGCAGCCCGAGATTCCGCCCTTGGCGGATGTGCAGGTCGCGAGCGAGCCGGAACAAAAGATCGAGCCCGTGCCGGAGCTGGTTCGGCAGGCCGAAGAAGAGGATGAAGCAAAGCGCGTGGCCGAGCGTCAGCGTACTGAAGAGCTTGCGCGACAACAAAGGGAAGAGCAAGAGTTGGCCGTGCAGCGGCAAGCCGAGGAACTGGCGCGGCAGAGGCTGGTCAAACAAGAGCGTGCCCAGCAGCTGGCAGAGCAGCACCGTTCGGAAGAGCTTGCCCGTCAGCAGCTTGCGGAACAGCAGCGTGCCCAGCAGTTGGCAGAACAGCGGCGTAGCGAGGAGTTTGCCCGTCAGGAACTGGCTGAGCAACAGCGTGCGCAGCAACTGGCAGAACAGCGCCGTTCGGAGGAGCTTGCCCGTCAGCAGCTGGCCGAACAGCAGCGTGCGCAGCAGTTGGCAGAACAACGTCGTTCGGAGGAGCTTGCCCGTCAGCAGCTGGCCGAGCAACAGCGTGCGCAGCAGTTGGTAGAACAGCGTCGTTCGGAGGAGCTTGCCCGTCAGCAGCTGGCCGAACAGCAGCGTGCACAGCAGTTAGCAGAACAGCGTCGTGCCGAGGAGCTGGCCCGTCAGCAATTGGCTGAGCAACAGCGTGCGCAACAGCGCCAGGCGGAGGAGCGTGCCCAGCAGGCTGCGGCACGCCAGCGTGCCGAAGAGCTCGCACGGCAACAGGTAGCGGAAGCCGAGGCAGCCCGGCGCCTCGCGCGTCAGGATGCGGCGCCAGGCCAGCCGGCCGCAGATGCCGGCGGCAAGCTTGCACGCGCAGACAGCGGCGCCGGCTCCGGACTCGGCCCCGACCTCGGCAGCGGCCAAGGCGCCGGCACGGGGGCACGTGGCTTGCCGGGCAAGGACTTCGGTTCGCGCGCGCGCGAGCTGCTGCGCGGGATCGACGTCGGAAAAGCCGTGCCGCCAGCCATGCGCGCGGCCGAGCAGGCCCGGCAGTCGGTGCGGCGCGCGCTGGCCGATGCCGGCCGCCGCGATGTGCCGCTGCGCCTGTATATCGACAGCGTGCGCCAGAAGATCGAGCGCAACGCCATCGTCAGCCAGCTCCAGCTGTCGGGCGGCGCCGTGCACACCGATCCGGTGGTCAGCATCGCCATCCGCAGCGATGGCAGCGTCGAGGACGTCACCATCCTGCGTTCCAGCGGACGGCCGGACATCGACGACATCGTACGCCGGATCGTCGGCCTGAACGCGCGCTACTCGGCCTTTCCGGCCAACGTCGCCGCCAACTACGACGTGATCGAATTGCGGCGCATCTGGACCTTCGCCGAGGCCCTGCGCCTGGTGGAAGAAGTACGCTGAGCACCTGCAGGGGCAGCCCTGCCGGCTCACTGCTGACCTGAGCCTGCCGTTTGACGTGCGCCAAAGCCAATCTGGGTAGGGGGCTTACCCTGACTCTGATCGCCAGAGGCTGGCAGCACATTTCGACGGGCAACACATGAACGCTTCCTATACGCAATTTCTGGCACGCGCTTGCGCAGCCGTGCTTGCGGGTAGCTTTGCATTGGTTCTTGCAGGCTGCGCGCCCTCCATCCATTTCCGCTCGCACGACCGGACCGGTGCGGACGAACCCGCGCCGCCCACGGAAATGATCACCGAAAGCCTGATCGCCGCCGAGCGTCAGCAGCACCGGGAAGAGGTCAACCAGGATCTGGAAAAGCTGCTGGTGCCGAATCCGCCGCCATATGCCATCGGCAATGGCGACGTACTGTCCATCGTGGTGTGGGACCACCCCGAGCTGGCCGGCAACGCGCTGAATACCGGCTCGATCACGCCCGACCCCAGCGGAGCGAACTCGGCGCCGCCAGGCTTCGTGGTCGACCACCAGGGCCGCATCCAGTTTCCGCTGATCGGCATGGTCAGCGTCGAGGGCCAGACCGAGGAGCAGGCGCGCGCGCTCCTCACCACGAAGCTGGCCAAGTACCTGGCCAACCCGAACGTCACCCTGCGCGTGCAGTCCTACCGCAGCAAGCGCGTGTACATCGACGGTGAGGTCAAGTCGCCCGGTCTGCAGGCGATCAACGACATCCCCATGACCCTGGTCGAGGCCATCAACCGTTCCGGCGGCCTGCTGCCCAGCGCCGACCAGAGCCGCATCGTGCTGGAGCGCGGCCAGCAGCGCTACCGCATCAACCTGCGCGACCTGGTACAGAAGGGCATCAATCCCGGGCTCGTGATGCTGGCCCCTGGCGACGTCGTGCGTGTGCACTCGCGTGACGAAAGCAAGGTCTTCGTCTCCGGCGAAGTCCTGACCCCGAAGGCGCTGACGATGCACGACGGCCGCCTGACCCTGAACGAGGCGCTCGGCGAGAGCGGCGGCATCAGCCCCCTGAGCGGCGATGCGCGCCAGGTTTACGTCGTGCGCAAGACTGCCGACAAGACCCGCGTGTTCCAGCTCGATGCCCGCGTCGCGGGTTCGCTCGCGATGGCCGAGTCCTTCGAACTCCAGCCGAAGGATATCGTCTACGTCGCCGCCACGCCTCTGGCCAACTGGAACCGCAACCTGAGCCTGTTGATTCCCGGCGCCCTGACCTCGGCGGTGAGCGCGACCAACCGGCCCTGAATGCAATCTCGATCCAAGCCCGATTTCAAGCAGGAGCACGTCCATGAGCACCCCTGGTGAGCCGCATCCCCTGACTCCCGTCGTCCGCACGCTGCCCATCGTCAGCGTACCCTTCGACCCGGGTGCGGTCGGCGCTGCGGCCGAAGAACCCGTCTTCGACCTCAAAGGCTATCTGCATACCCTCTACGACAACCGCTGGCTGATTGGCGGGATCACCGCCTTCATCACTCTGGTCGCGGTGCTCTACGCCCTGGTCGCCATGCCGGTGTTCGAGGCCAACCTGATGATCCACGTGGAGGAGGAAAGCCCGAACGCGTCGAAAAACATCCTGAGCGAGGCGTCCTCGCTGTTCGAGACCAAGAAGGCGGCCATCGCCGAAATGGAGCTGCTGCGCTCGCGCATGGTGGTCTCGCGCGCGGTCGACAACCTTCAACTCTACATCGAGGTGCAGCCGAAGTACTTTCCCATCGCCGGCTTCTGGTTCGCCAACCAGAATGGCAATACCTTGTCCGAGCCGGGCCTGTTCGGCTACGGCGGCTATGTCTGGGGTGCCGAGAAGGCCGAGGTGTCCGTGTTCGAGGTACCCGACGCCTGGCTGGGGCGCGAGTTCGCGCTCACCGCGCTCGGCAATAACCGCTACCGCTTTTCCGGCGGCGGCCAGCGCATTGTCTTCGACGGCAACGTCGGCCTGCGCTACCGCGTGCCGACGCCGGAGGGTGTGATCGAACTGAAAGTCGACCGCATGATGGCGAATGCCGGTGCGCGCTTCCGCCTGCGCCGTATCTCGCGCGTGGCCATGATCCAGGCGATCCAGACCGCGCTCGTCATTACCGAGCAGGGCAAGCAGTCCGGCGTGATCGAAGTCAAGCTGCAGGGCGAGAACGCGCGCCGCACGCATACGCTGCTCAGCGAGATCGGCCGCGAATACATGCGCCAGAACCTGGCGCGCAAGACCGAGGAAGCGGAAAAGTCGCTGGCCTTCCTGAACCAGCAACTGCCGATCCTGAAACGCCAGCTCGAGCAGGCCGAGGACCGCTACAACCAGTTCCGCAACGAGCACGGCACTGTCGATCTGCAGGAAGAGGCCCGCATGAGCCTGGCGCAGGCCGCCGCCGCCCGCGCCCGCCGCATCGACCTGATCCAGAAGAAGACGGAACTCTTGGCGCGCTTTACGGAAGACCACCCGATCGTCGCGGCCATCAACCGCCAGCGCAAGGAGGTGGAGGCCGAGATCGACGAGGTCAACGCCCGCATCAAGTCGTTGCCCGTGCTGGAGCAGGACGAAGCACGGCTGACGCGCGACATCAAGGTCAACACCGACCTGTACACGGCGCTGTCGAACACGGCCCAGCAGCTGCGCCTGATTTCCGTCGGACGCGTGAGCAACGTGCGCATGGTCGATGCGCCGGTGCCGCCGGAAAAACCGCTCAAGCCGAACCGCCCGCTGATCGTCGCGCTGGCCGTCGTCACTGGCCTGTTCCTCGGCACCCTGATCGCCTTCGCACGCAAGGCCATGATGGGCGGCATCGACGATCCGCAGAAGATCGAGCGCCTGCTGCGCGCCCGCGTGGTCTACGCGACCATCCCGCACAGCAGCAACCAGGACAAGTTGATGCGCAAGGCCAAGGGCGATGGCGGCGCGCTGCCGCTGCTGGCCCGGATCATTCCCGAAGACGCTGCGGTCGAGAGCCTGCGCAGCTTCCGCGCTGCATTGCAGTTCGCCATGCCGCACTTCCGCAACAACATCGTGATGTTCGCCGGGCCGACCCATGGCCTCGGCAAGTCCTTCGTATCGGCCAACTTCGCCGCCGTCATGGCGGCCAGCGGCAAGCGGGTGCTGCTGATCGATGCCGACATGCGCAACGGCCAGCTGCACCGCTATTTCAGCGTCAAGCGCGAGCGCGGTCTCTCGGATGCCATTCTGGGCAAGAAGCGTGTCGACGAAGTCATCCGTCACGACGTGGTCGAGAACCTCGATTTCGTGCCGACCGGCGAATTGCCGCCGAACCGCTCGGAATTCCTGCTGCACCTGAACTTCGGCAGCCTGCTCGAGCAGGTCAGCGCCCATTACGACCTGGTGCTGATCGACCCGCCGCCGCTGCTGGCCGTCGCCGACGCCCTGATCATCGGTGCGCACGCCGGCGCCGTCTTCATCGTCGCCCGGTCGGGACGCACCAACGAGTCGGAAGTCAACGAGTCGATCAAGCGCCTGAACCACGCCGGCATCTCGCCGCAGGGCGTGCTGTTCAACGACATGGCACCGCGCTTGGGCACCTACGGCGCCTACAATCGTTTCGGTGCCGCGGGCCAGATCGGCTTCTCGGCAAGCTGAATATCGCGCGCAGTCTTCTGGCACAAAGCCGGTCTGGACACAGGCCGGCTTTTTTTGTGCCCAGTCGTGGGGCGCAAGATTGCTGTCAGCTCGGCGGAACCGTATGGTGCTCGTCGAAGGTGGGCGAGATTCTGGAAAGCGGCCTATCGACGCCTGAGCAGGCTGGCGGGCTTCGATCGCGGGCGCTGGCGAGGCAGGGGCGAGGGCAGGGGAGCGAGGGCAGGGAAGCGAAGGCAGGCGGCGAGACAAAACCGGCGTGTCCGACCTTCGATACGGACACGCCGGCCCGGCTTATTCAGCCGAAGCGGAAACGATGGCGGGACGGTGACGCTGCGGCTGCACGGCGTTCTTGATGGCCCGGCGTAGGCGGAAGGTGTGGGCTTCGAACAGGCGATACGACAGGTAGGCGGTTCCCAGCAGCGCCAGCAGCATGCCGGCGTAGATTACGTAGTCCAGCGGTGCGTCGACGGCGAGGCGGCTGCGGCCGAATTGCTCCTGGCCCAGGTAGCGCAGGAGCTTGATCGTCGGGATGTGGATCACGTACAGCGTGAACGAAAATTCGGACAGCCAGTGCGCCAGCTTCGCCAGACCCTGGTTGAAGGAGGAGCGCAGCAATAGCGGACGCTGCAGCGAGGACAGGATGATCAGCAGAGGCAGGCTGTACACGAGATCCTGCAGGAAGGAGTCGAAAGTCAGGTCGTCGTTGCTGCCGTGAATGCGGAAATACACCGAGAACGAGAAGCCGGTGAGCATCAGGACCACGCGCAGGCTGTTGCTGCATTCGATGCGCACGCGCGAGAACAGCGCGCCCAGCAGCCATAGCGCGAAGTACAGGGTGATCGTCTCGGGCAGGGCACCGGCCATCAGCACCAGTGCGCTGGCCGCGGCCAGCTGGCCCAGTCGGCTGCGGCCCATGAAGACGAACAGCAGCAGGGGGAACTGGATGTAGTACCAGGTTTCGTTGGCCAGACTCCATAGCGCGTAGTTGCCGCCGAAGTTCTTGACGAGCACGGTCTGCAGGCCGAGTAGATTGCCGGCGAAACTGGCCGCCGAGTATTCGTTGGCCGCCGCAAAGTCGGCCTTCGCCGGATCGGCGTCGTTGATGAGGATGCCGACCGCCAGCATGAAGCAGAGCGCCGGTACCAGCACCGTCCACAGGCGGGTGGCGCGGTCGATCGCGTACGACAGGATGGCGCCGGGCTGGCCGATCCGGTTCAACAGGCTGCCGCCGACCAGCCAGCCGCTGATCAGGAAGAACACGACCACGGCCTGGTGGGCGAAGCCGGTGGCGAAGGCCAGCAGCTGGTAGTACAGCGGCGGATCGACCATGCCTTTCAAGCCGGGGAACATTTCGGAACGCAGGTGCGCCGCGGCGACCTGGAGCGCCGCCAGGCCCCGCATCAGCGAGATCAGCAGCGAATGGACGGACTTGCTGTCCAGCTGGCTCTGTCGCTGCCACTGGATCTTGGGAAGGATGGTGCTGCTCATGATGTCTCCCGGAGTAAGGAGTTGAAAAAACGTGAATGCGCTAGCCGCAATGGTCCCAGGGGGTAGGGTGGGCATTGCCGGACAGGGCCAGGGCCACCTTGATCATCCAGTAACCCAGCGGCGCCATTTCCAGGGCCCAGGCGACGGCGGCCCAGGCCAGGGCGCAGCAGACGATCGCCCGGCCCGTGGGCGGCGCGGCGACGTCGCCGGCAAGGTGGATGGCGCACACGGAGGCGCCCGCGCCGATGAGCCAGCCGGCAATCGCCTCGGCGGCGGTGTGTTCACCCGCGTGGACCAGGGCCGCGGCCACCATCGCCCCGAGCGCCAGCGATGCGGCGGTGGCGCTCAGGCGCACCGTGGTGGTGCTTGCGCGCAGCAGCAGGAAGGTCAGCGTCGGAAAGACTGTGGTGAAGCTGGCAGCATGGCCGCTGACGGCCTTGTAGTCGAGGGCCGGCAGGCGGGTCGCCCAGCCGAGGAAGGCGATCTTGGTGGCCGCGACCAGTGCCAGTGCGAGCGCGAACACCAGGGTCCAGCCGAAGGCCGCGCGCCAGGCCTTGGCGGCCAGCAGCCAGGCCGCGATCGCACTGCCCGCCGGCAGGGTGAGCGACAGGTCGCCCAGGTGGAGGAGCTGGGACCAGTCCATGGCATCCTCATCGGACGATCGCCGCCAGGGTGCGGAAGATGATCCGCAGGTCCAACCAGAACGAGCGCTCGCGCACGTAGCGCTGGTAGTACTCGAGCTTGACCGGCAGGATGGTCTCGACATAGGCGCGCTCGGGGTCGCGCGCCTGGCCGAGGATCGCGCTCTCGTCCTTGTACAGGATGGCCGCAAGGTCGGTGATGCCGGGCCGGACCGACAGCACGGCGCTGCGCGCGGCGGGCGGATAGCACTCGACGTAGCGCGGCACTTCGGGACGCGGCCCGACCAGGCTCATGCTTCCTTCGAGCACGTTCAGCAGCTGCGGCAATTCGTCGAGCTTGTAGTGGCGCAGGAAGCGCCCGGCGCGGGTCACGCGCGGATCCTGCCCGACGGTAAGCTGTGGTCCTGCACCCCGGCGGCCGCCGTCCGGGCGGTCGACCATGGTGCGGAACTTATAGATCTCGAAGGGCACGCCGTGGCGGCCGATCCGGACCTGGCGGAACAGCGCCGGGCCCGTCGAATCGAGCTTGATCCACAGCGCCACCGCGAGCAGCAGCGGCGCCAGCACCAGCAGCCCGGCGCCGGCCGCCAGCACGTCGAACAGGCGCTTGGCGACGCTGCCGCTCATGCCAGCAGCTCGCGCAGGTTGGCGATGACGCGGTCCTGGTCGGCATCGCGCATCTTCGTGTACAGCGGCAGGCTCAGGATGCCCTCGAAGCAGGCTTCCGCCACCGGAAACTGCGCGGGCGTCAGCGCGCAGGCATCGCGCCAGACCGGCTGGCGGTGCAGCGGAATGAAGTGGACGCTGGTGCCGATGCCGCGCTGCGACAGCTGCAGGATCAGCTCGTCGCGCGTGACCCCGGCTTCCGGCGCCAGGCGCACCACATACAAATGCCAGGCATGGGTGCTGCCGGCGGCCGTGTCGGCGACCGGCGGCAACTGCAGCGGCAGGCCGGCCAGGCCTTCGTGGTAGCGCCGTGCCAGGTGTTCGCGGCGCTGCCAGAAGCGGTCGATCTTGCGCAGCTGCTGGACGCCGATGCTGGACGCGATGTCGGTCAGGTTGTACTTGAAGCCGGCCGCCACGACCTCGTAGTACCAGGCCGGCGTGCGCGAGACGTAGCGGTTGAAGGCGTCCTGGCTGATGCCGTGCAGGCGCATCAGGCGGATGCGGCGCGCCAGCTCGGCGTCGCGCGTGACCACCATGCCGCCTTCGCCGGTGGTCATGGTCTTGTTCGCGTAAAAGCTGAACACGGTGATATCGCTGTCGAGGGTGCCCACCAGGCGGCCCTTGTAGCGGGTCGGGAAGGCGTGCGCCGCATCCTCGACCACGCGCAGGCCGTGGCGCCGGGCGAGCGCGAGCAGCGCGTCCATGTCGCAGGCCAGGCCGGCGTAGTGGACCGGGATCACGGCGCGCGTGCGCGGCGTGATCGCGGCCTCGACCGCGTCCACCGACAGGTTCATGCAGCGAGCTTCCACGTCCACGAACACGGGCGTGGCGCCGAGGTAGCGCACCACCTCCGCGGTGGCGGTGAAGGTCAGGGTCGGCACGATCACCTCGTCGCCGGGACCGATGCCCAGGCTTTCCAGCGCCAGGTGCAGGCCGGCGGTGGCCGAATTCACCGAAATGGTCTCGACTTCGCCGCCCAGGTAGTGCTTGAAATCCTGTTCGAACTGGCGCGTCGCCGGCCCGGTCGTGACCCAGCCCGAGCGCAGGCAGGCGACCACGGCCTCGATCTCGGCATCGTCGATGTCGGGCAGCGCGAAAGGCAGGAAAGGGGCGGGCGCGGCATCGGCGATTGCCGGATGGGCAGTCGCAGCCTCGGCAGTGGCGAGATCGGCAGTGGCGAGATCGGAACAGAGTTGGTCAGCCATGGCTAGGTTCTCCAGCAAATGCATTCAGGAAGCGGCGTCCGAGGACGGGGTAGGTATGATTGGCAAGGGCAAAGCGGCGGCCGCGCTCGCCGAGCGCGGCGCGTTCCTGTGCGTTCAGCGCGAGCAGGGACAGCACGCCGTCCGCGACCGCTTGCGGGTCTTCGGGCGCGACGGTCAGGCCGCAGCCGGCTTCGGCCACCGGATCGTTGCCGGCCTCGACGGCATGCAGGATGGGGCGCGCCGCCATCATGTAGTCGATCAGCTTGTTCGGCGAGATGCCGAAGCGGTACAGGGGCTGGCGCTGCCAGCCGATGTACGCAAGGTCGATGCGGGCCAGCAGCGCCGGGACCTGGGCTTTCGGGATCGGGTCGAAGAAGTGGACGTTGTCGAGGCCGAGCGCGGCCGCCTGTCGCATCAGCGCAGACTTGTCCGGACCGCCGCCGACCAGCACGAATGCGACCGGCTTGCCACGCAGGAGCGCCGCCGCTTCGATCAGCGTGTCGAGCGCATTCGAGATGCCGTGGGTGCCGGCGTAGCCGACCACGAACTTGTCCTGCCGGCGCAGTTCCGCCAGGCGCGCATCCAGCCCGAGAGGCAGGATCTGCAGTGCGCCTTCCCATTCGGCCGGGTCGACCCCGTTCGGCACCAGGTGCAGCTTGGCCGGCGCCATGCCGTGGGCTTCCAGGTGTTCGCGCACCCGCGGCAGGATCGACACCACGGCGTCGGCGCGGCGGCAGGCGAAGTTCTCGGCGGCCTGCAGCAGCATGATGAAGGGATGCCAGCGCGAGTAGCCGCCCAGCTCCATCGGCGACAGCGGCCACAGGTCGTGCACCTCGAACAGCAGGCGCGCGCCGGCCAGGCGGGCGATCCGGTGCGCCGGCCAGATGTCGAGCGGATAGGTGCTGGAGGCGATCACGGCATCGGGCCGGATGCGGGCAGCCAGCGCGGCGCCTTCCCGATGAAGGCGGGTGACGAAGGCGGCCATGTTGCGCACGCGCGCCAGGCCGTTGCCGCGGTAGGGCGGGGTGGCCAGCCACAGGTAGTCGATGCCATCGATGGTTTCCAGCCGCTGCGCCGCGCCGTGCATGTCCGGCGCCTGGGCGCGGATATGCGACTCGGACGAGGCGACAATGGTCACCCGGTGCCCCAGCCGTACCCATTCGCGCGCCAGGTAGTAGGGCCGGTATTCCATGCCGTGGCGCACTGAACCGGCGTAGTGGTTGATCAGCAGGATGTTCATCGGTGCCACGCTACTTCCTCGGCCAGGCGCACCATGTTGCAGCGGGTGTTTTCCAGCCAGTTGGTTTCCCATTGCACGGGATGGGTCAGAAAGCAGATGCGTTCATGCTGGCCCAGCGCCGCGAACGGCGACATCGGGTAGTAATAGACCGGGTAGGGACGGTCGCTGATGTACAGATCGAAGTGGCGCAGCAGCTCGGTATCGTAGGATTCGCATTCGATGCCGCAGCGGCGCCGCAACTGCTCGTCGCGCAGCAGTTCGTGGTTGATGACCTTCAGCCTGCGGTTGGCGAAGTCGCCGTGGCTGGCGACGGTCGCCATCTGCATGCCGAACTGTTCGCGGATGCGGGTGAAATTGCGCACGAACATTTCGCGTATCTCGGGGAAATGCTGGCGCACCTCCTCGCCATGGCGCAGGCGGTGGCGCTTGGCATACGTGGCGACTTCCTCGTAGTGGTAGCTGGCTTCGCCGCCGGCGGCTTCGATGTCGCGCATGAAGCCGTAGTCGAGCGTGCTGAGACGGAAGTAATAGCTGGCCTGCACCCCGTGCTTGACCTCCAGGGCGAACATCTTGCGGGCGGTGCGCAGGTCGCTGTCGATGTCGTGGCGGTGCACCAGTACCTTGCCGACCTCGGTACCGGCATGCACCGCGCGGTAGAAAGCGCGCACCGACAGCTGCCGGTAGCCCGCCTGTGCGGCCTTCACCAGCAGCGCCTCGTATTCCGCCATCCGCGACGGCATCAGGTAATCCGCATACAAGCGGTTGATCAGGGTCTTCATTGCAGGCTGTACTTCACGCGGTAGGGTTGGTAACCGAGGATGCGCTTGAACTGTTGCAGGCCGGGCTGGGCGCCGAAGAAGGTGTCGTACATGACGTAGCGCACGCGCTTCTGCTCCAGCAGGCGGGTGACGATGTCGACCATCAGCAGGTGCATGATGCCGTCGTTGTTGCGGATGCCGATGAGCTGTGAAAAGGCGCTGAAGTTGCCGTAGTGGCCGATGTTGGCATAGGCCACCAGCTGACCTTCGGCGTTCAGCACGCCGTAGTAATCGAAGTGCGGCTGGCGCTCGAAATGGGTGACCTTCTCCCGGTATTTCTGGTCCATCGGCCGCCCCTGGCGCTCTTCGAGCGAGGTATTGATCGCGTGGATGGCATCGATATATTCGTTACGCTCGATTTCGGCGCAGACATAGCCGCGCGCGCGGGCCCGCTTGGCATGCCAGGCGCCGCGGTTCTTGCCCTGGATATGCTCGAGATAGCCGGGCGGCCCCTCGAAGCGGCCGAGATCGATCAGCGCCGCGCCCATGGTCTTGTTGCCGATGATTTTGTAGCGCGGGTGGCGCCGCGTGTAGTAGCGGTAGGTCCTGGGGATATCCTCCGGATCGATGCGGGAATCGAAATGCAGGCGTGCCACGGGCATACGCAGCAGCTCGCGCAGGGTGTTGCTCAGGGTATGAAAATTGCGCTGGAGGGCTTTCATGGTCGGTCGAGGCGGTGTGTTGAACGTGCGATTCGATCGTGGAAGGCAAGCAGCTTGTCGGCTTCGCCATGCCAGTTGTAGCGGGTGTGGACCGCGCGCCGGCCGTTCTCGCCTATGCGCCGCGCCTCCTGCGGATGGCGGCAGAAGTGGTCGATCGCCGCGGCAATCGCCGCCGGGTCCATGGGGTCGACGCAGATGCCGCAGCCGTTGCCTTCGACGATCTCCTGCCACAGCGGGAAGCGCGAAGCGATCACGGGCAGCCCCGCCGCCATGTACTCGAACATCTTGACCGGCAGCGCATCCAGGTAATTCACGACCGGATGCAAGGTGACCAGGCCGGCCATCGCCCGTCCCATCGCCTGCTGCACTCCTGCGCGGTCGAGGTGGCCGTGGGCGTCGACCCGCGCCCAGCCGGGGTAGCCGGCCACTTCGCGCTCGAGTGCCGGCTCGGAGAAGCCGCCGACCAGCGACAGACGCGCGGGCGAACGCAGCTGCTCGCAGGCGCGCACCAGCTCGCGGATGCCGCGGATCGCGGAGATGCTGCCGACGTAGCAGACTTCCATGGCCTTGCGGTTCCAGTCGGGCGCGGTCTCGAATTCCTGCAGCACCGGGTAGTTGTTGACGTCGACCGTGTTCGGGTTGATCGCCGCCAGGCGTTCGCGGATGAAGGGTGTGGCCGCGATCAGGCCGTCGAAGCGCCGGCAGGCGTGGCGCTCGTAGGCGGCAAAAGCGGTCGACAGGGCACGTCGCGAGAACCGGTTCAGGTAGGGCTTGGCCAGCAGCTGGGCCGGGACGTCCTCGTGCGAATCGAACACCACCTGGCGGCCCTGGCGTTTCAGGCGCAGACCGGCCGGAATCAGCTCCGGATCGTGGAGTTGATAGACGTCGGCGTCGAGCGTCAGCGCGGCGCGCAGCACCCGGCCGGTCGTGCGCAGCACCCGCTGCAGGCGCCCGCCGGAGCGGCCGACGTCGACGATGCGCACCCCGTCGGCCCGTTCCTCGCCCAGGCCGTCCGCGACGACGAGCGTGACCTCATGCCCGCGAGCTGCCAGGCTGCGGCACTGCTTGACGAAGATCCTCGTATCGTAGCGGGGATGGGCTGAGGTGAGGTGGACGATATTTGCCATATTTCCTCTCGAACCGGTATTGCGAGTAAGCGCCGAGCGATGCGCCGATGAGCATGTCGGTGAAGAAGTGGGATGAAATCAACAACAGGACGGTGACGCAGGCCAGCGAAAAGCCGAGGATGAATTCCGGGCGCCGCCGGCCCGCCAGGTACTCCTTGAAGAACATCGGGATGGCCGGAACGATCGTGATCGCCAGCACATAGAGGAAGCCGAACAGGCCCAGGTCGACCCAGGCCGACAGCACGTTGTGCGAGTAATAGCCTGGCGCATAGCTGGCGTAGTCGCCCAGGATCGGATGGGCGGCGATGGTCTGGCGCGCATACACGGTCAGGTGGTGGCGCTTGTTGGCCGAGGTCGAATGCGACAGATCGACCAGCTCGAGGATCCGGCTTTCCGGCAGCGAGGCGATGATGTCGTCGAGGTGGACATAGACCGACATGCCGATCACCACGGCCAGGCCGAGGAAGACCATCTTGTGCCGCGAAAAGTAGAACTCGATGATCGGGATCGCGAACAGCAGGGCGGCGAATTCGCTGCGGGCCGTGTTCACGAACAGGGTGGCGGCGCCGACGCCGTAGAGGACCAGGCGCAGCGGCAGCGAGCGGGTATAGGCGGCCAGCGGCAGGAAGGTCATCAGGTAGGAGCGCGCGAAGCCCTGGTAAGTCGCCAGGCTTTCGGCGTCGCGGGCGATGCCGAGGGCGCCCAGGTAGAACACGCCGTTCACGGAAAAGCTGAAGGCGATCGTCGACATCGCCGCCAGGCTGGCGAAGGCCATCAGGCGGAACTGGCGGTGCTCGAAGTCGATGAAGGTGAACATGATGAAGGTATTCACCATGAACAGGATGCACACCAGGTGGTTGACGATGATGGCGCGGTTGGCGCCGGCCGCGGCGTTGACGATGATGACGGCCAGGAAATAGGCGTTGAACAGGCCGTAGTGGAGGTCGATCGCGGAGCGGCGGCGCGGATCGAGCCGCATGCGCCGGTAATAGAGGAACAGCAGCGGCAGCATGTAGGCGATCGAGATGGGCGAGAAATACCCGCCCAGGAAAGCGCCGGTGGTGCCGGTGCCTAGCAGCGTGTGGTAATAGAAGAAGCCGGGGAACAGCAGGAAGAATGCCGAGTTCAGCAGAAGCTGTTCGCGCGTGCTGGTGCCGGGCTTGTGGGTGCTCGTGCTCATGCTGTTGCCCTCATGCCGCGGCCAGCTGGTTCTGCGAGCATTGGTAGGACATGCGCAGGTACACCAGGTAGAGCATCGAATAGCCGATCGTGTACCACATCACGTTCTGGCGCAGCGTGCCCGGCGCCAGGAAGGCGCACAGGGTCATCAGGAACAGGGCAACCTGCCACACCAGGTCGACCTTCTGCCGGCCGGTCACGAAAAACACGTAGCTGAGCGGGCTGGCGATGAAGTTCAGGAAACATAGCGGGGCCAGGATCTGCGCCAGCTCGCCGGCCGGGCGCCAGTTCTCGCCGAAGGCAAAGGCGAACAGCTGCGGCGAAAACAGCAGGAGCAGCAGCGCCGGGCCCAGGCCCAGCAGCGACAGAGCCTTGAAGGTGTAGCGGTAGGCGCGCCGGCAGTTGCCGAGCGTTTCGAATTCATGCACCGATTCGCGTTTGAACACTTCCAGCACCGAGGCGGCCAGCAGCGACACCGGCGCGGCCAGCACCCGGTTGGTCAACGCATACAGGCCCGCGGCCAGCGCGCCGTGGCGCATGCCGATCAGGAACAGCGGCATCTGGCTGACCAGGGCGTTGAGCAGATTCGACGGCAGCGAGAAGCGCCAGAATTTCTGGTGCCGGACCAGGTAGGCCCGGGCGGCGCCGTCCAGCTGCAGGGACACGTAGGGGCGCGGCGGGCGCAGCAGCAGGGTGGCGGCCAGCAGCCCTGCGGCCAGGCCGATCAGCTGGCCGAGCAGCAGGCCGAATTCGCCGGCGCCGAAGTAGAGCAGGACCAGCTGGCTGAGCGCGATCGTTGCCGCCCCCCAGACCTTGGCGCGGGCCGCCTTGCCGAAGGCCTTGTGCGAGGTGGCATAGGCCAGCGTAGTCTGGGTATAGGCCGTCAACCAGGTGCCCAGGCCGACGACCGCGAGCGCCAGCCAGGACTGCTGGCTCAGCGCAGGCAGGTCGAGCGAATGGGCGATCATCGCTGCCAGCGACACCAGTACCGCGGTGACCGAGGCCGTGTAGAGCACCACGCTGAAACAGACCCGCTGCTGCTCGGCTTCGTGATCGAGGATCATCGCCGTTTCCAGCCGCAGGGTGGCGGCGATGGCGGAGACGGCGACGACGCCCAGCCAGACCGAGAACGCCCCCATTTCGCTGGGCGTGCACATGCGCGTGATGAGGGGCGCGGCCAGCAGCGGCATGGCCTGTGCCCCGAGCGCGCCGCCCAGGACGGTGCCGACGTGTCTCCAGAAGCCCGGCAGACTCATACGGTCAGGTCCGCAGGTGCGGCTAGATGCGCGGCCTGGGTCTCGCGCGCGGCGTGCAGCAGCGTGCTGCACACGGCGTGGATGTCCGCGTTGGACAGGTAGGGACCCATCGGCAGGCTCATCACCTTGCCGGCAAGCGCATCCGAGACCGGGCAGGATGCCGCGGCATCGAGGTGGGCGTAGGCCGGCTGGCGGTGGATCGGCACCGGATAATGCACCGCGGTCGGGATCTGGGCTGCCTGCAGTGCCGCCTGCAGGTCGGTGCGGTGCTCCAGCACGACCGTGTATTGCGCATACACGCTGGTGCGGTCCTCGCGCCGGCCGACCGGGCGCAGGCCGGCATCGTTGCCGAACAACAGGTTGTCGTAGGTGGCGGCGGCGCGCTGGCGCTGCTGCAGTTCCCAGTCGAACAGTTCGAGCTTGGCGAGCACCACCGCGCATTGCAGGGTATCCATGCGGCCGCCCACGCCGATGCGGGTATGCACGTAGCGCTTCGACTGGCCATGCACGCGGATCTCGCGCATCGCCTTCGCCAGTTCCTCGTCACTGGTGAACAGGGCGCCGCCGTCGCCGTAGCAGCCCAGGGGCTTGCTGGGGAAGAAGCTGGTGCAGCCCATCCTGGACAGGTTGCAGCTCTGGCGGCCGCGGTAGCTGGCGCCGAAGCTTTGCGCGGCATCCTCGATGACGGCGATGCCGTGGCGTTCGGCGATCGCGTTGATCTCGTCCATGTCGGCCGGCTGGCCGTACAGCGAGACCGGAATGATGGCCCGCGTGCGCGGCGTGATCCGCGCTTCGATCAGCGCCGGGTCGATATTGCAGGTGTAGGGATCGACGTCGACGAAGACCGGTGTCGCCCCGAGCAGCACGATGGCCTCGGCGGTGGCGATGAAGGTGAACGGGGTCGTGATCACTTCATCGCCGCGACCCACGCCCAGCGCCATCAGTGCGATCAGCAGGGCCTCGGTGCCGGAGGCCACGGTGATGCAGTGGCTGGCCCCGGTGTACTCGGCCAGCCGTGTTTCGAGCTCGCCGACTTCGGGCCCCATGATGTACTGGCCATGGTCGAGGACTGCCTGGATGCGGCCGTTGATCAGGTCGCGCGATGCCTGGTACTGGGACTTGAGGTCGATGAAATCCATGATGTCGGGTCGCTCCGTTCAAAGTTGGGTATGGGCAGGAAGGAGGCTGCAGACACCGTCGATCAGCAGGTAGACTTCGCCGGTATGCGGGCAGGTGGCTTCGCCGTTACCCGTCAGCCGCAGCGGCAGGCGTTCGCCGAAGCGGCTGATCCAGCCGATCTGGCGCGCCGGCACCCCGGCCATCAGTGCGAAGTCGGGTACGTCGTGCTTGACCACGGCGCCGGCGCCGATGAAGGCATAGGCGCCGATCGTCACGCCGCAGACGATGGTGGCGTTGGCACCGATGCTGGCGCCGTGCCGTACCAGGGTGCGCCGGTACTGGTCCTTGCGGACGATGCCGGAACGCGGGTTGTAGACGTTGGTGAATACCATGCTGGGTCCGCAGAACACCTCGTCTTCAAGTGTGACGGCGTCGTAGACGGAGACATTGTTCTGTATCTTGACGCGGTCGCCGATCACGACGTCGTTGCCCACGAAGACGTTCTGGCCGAGCGAGCAGCCGGCGCCGATGCGGGCGCCGCCGCAGACGTGCGAGAAATGCCAGACCCGGGTGCCGGGGCCGAGCACCGCGCCGTCGTCGACGATGGCGCTGGCGTGGACATCCTTGCTGTCGAGGGGAGCGTTCACGATCAGTACTCCAGCGGCAGGGCCACGCGCTTGCCGTCGCGCGCCGACTTGTAGGCCGCGATCAGCACCTCGAGCGACTTCAGTCCCTCGCGGCCGTCGGTTTCCGGCTCGGCTTCGCCGCGCAGGACCTTGATCACGTTGTCGTAGTAGAGCGGGTGGCCGAAGCCGTAGACCGAGGTGGTCTCGTAGCTGGCCTCATGCACCTTGTCGTCGTCGGCGTCGGGGGTGGCGAATTCCCATTGCTGGATCTCGTTCACGGCCACGCCGCCGATGCGCACGGTGCCGTGCTCGCCCAGGATGGTGATCGAGCCTTCCAGGTTGCGCGGGTAGGTCAGCATGGTGACGTTCATCGAGCCCAGGGCGCCGTTGCGCCAGCGCAGGCTGAGCACGCCGGTGTCTTCGACCTCGATATCGCGTGCCAGGGTGGCGGTATAGGCCTGCAGGCTCTCGACCGGGCCGACGATCCAGTCGATCAGGTCGACGTAGTGGCTGGCCTGGTTCATGAAGGCGCCGCCGTCGAATTCCCAGGTGCCGCGCCATTTCGCGCTGCGGTAGTACTCCTGCGGACGGGTCCAGAACACGTTCAGGTTGACCATGTAGATGCGGCCGAAGCGCTTCTTGTCGACTGCGTTCTTGAGCAGCTGCAAGGTAGCGTTGCGGCGGTTCTGCTTGACCACAAACAGGCGCACGCCGGCGGCGTCGGCGGCGGCCACCATGCGCTTGCCGTCTTCCCAGCGGGTCGCCATCGGCTTTTCGGTCATCACGTGGCGTCCGCTGGCGGCGATCTGGATGGCCTGCTCGGGATGCAGGCCGGAAGGGGTGGTGACCACCACGATGTCGGCATCCACCCTGCGCAGCATCTCGTCCAGGTTGGTGTAGCCTTCGGCGCCGGTCAGGCCGACGGCACGGTCGAGGGCACGCGGATCGACGTCGCACACGCCGACCAGTTCGGCGCGGTCCTGGTGCTTGCGCAGCGCTTCGAAGTGGTTGTTGGCGATGCGACCGCAGCCGACCAGGGCGAAGCGGATCTTGCGGTCCTGTATGGGGGCGGGATAGTGGCGCATGGTGGCGTTCCTCAGGCTTTGACGACGTTTGGCAGTGCGGTCGGGTAGACGCCGCGGGTATCGACGATCAGGGTGGCGTACTGCCGGATCAGCTCGTAGTCGAAGCCGCTGTGGGCGGTTGCCAGCAGTACCACGTCGTAGGAAGCGATGGTCTGCGGGTTCAGCTCGACGCTCTTGAGGTCGAAGTAGTGCTCGCGCATCCGCGGGAAGCTGGGAACGTGCGGGTCGGCATAGTCGACCACCGCGCCCTTGTCGCGCAGGATCTCCATCAGTTCGACCGAGGGCGACTCGCGCATGTCCTCGACATCCTTCTTGTAGGCGATGCCCAGCACCAGCACGCGGCTGCCCATCACCGACTTGCCGCGCAGGTTGAGCGCATCGGTCACCTTGCCGACCACCCAGTGCGGCATGTCGCTGTTGATTTCACCGGCCAGTTCGATGAAGCGGGTGTGCAGACCGTACTCGCGCGCCTTCCAGGTCAGGTAGAAGGGGTCGATCGGGATACAGTGGCCGCCCAGGCCCGGACCCGGGTAATAGGGTGTGAAGCCGAAGGGCTTGGTGGCGGCGGCGCGGATCACCTCGTGGATGTCGATGTCCATGCGGTCGGCGATGATCTTCATTTCGTTGACCAGGCCGATGTTGACGGCACGGTGGATGTTCTCGAGCAGTTTGGTCAGCTCGGCGGCGCGGGTCGAGCTGACCGGCACCACCTTGTCGATCGCCGGGCTGTAGAGGGCGATGCCGGCTTCCAGGCAGGCTGGGGTGACGCCGCCGCAGACCTTCGGAATGGTGCGGGTGTGGAAGTTCGGATTGCCCGGGTCTTCGCGCTCGGGTGAGAACACCAGGAAGACGTCGCGGCCGACCGTGAAGCCGCGCGATTCCAGGCGCGGCTTGAGTTCTTCGTCGGTGGTGCCGGGATAGGTGGTGCTTTCCAGCGACAGCACCTGCCCGGGCCGCATGAAGGGCAGCAGGGCGTCGGCGGTGTCGAGCACGAAGGACAGGTCCGGCTCGCGGTAGGCGTTCAGCGGGGTCGGCACGCAGATGATCAGCGCATCCGGTTCGCCGGCGCGGGTGAAGTCGCTGGTGGCCTCGAAGCCGCGTTCGCGGGCGCGTGCGATGTCGGCCGACTTGATGTGGTTGATGTAGCTTTCCCCACGGTTCAGGCGCTCGATCTTGGCGCCGTCGATGTCGATGCCGAGGACGCGGAACCCCGCCTCGGAATAACGCAGGGTCAGCGGCAGGCCGACATAGCCGAGGCCGATGATGCCGATCACGGCCGTTCGTTTGTCCAGCCGCTCGGTCAGCTGTTCGAGATATGCCGGTTTGCTTTCGTCACGCATGAGTGTCCTCGTCAAACAGGGGTTGATTTAAATACGGAACGGCACGAATTTTCTGATCAGGCCCAGCCGTGGTGCTTCGGGCACCGGGGCCGGGGCCGGCGCGGTCGGTGCCAATTGCGGGGTGTATTCGGTGACGATGGCCTTGACCATCGACTCGATCATGGCGCGCTCGTGGGTCTCGCAAGCCATCATCAGGCAGGTGATGAAGGTTTCCAGCACGCTCGGGTGGAGGGCGTTTTCCTTCATGCGCATGATGCGCGGGTGGTCGCTGGGGAAGACCACGCCGTCGGTCAGCAGCTCCTCGTGCAGTTTTTCGCCGGGGAACAGGCCGACGTAGCGGATCTCGATGTCGCCGGCCGGGTTCTGCGCGTTCTTCTCGGTCAGGCCGTGCAGGGCGATCATGGTGCGCGCCAGGTCGACGATGCGCACCGGTTCACCCATGTCGAGCACGAATACGTCGCCGCCCTTGGCCATGGCACCGGCCTGGATCACCAGCTGCGCGGCTTCGGGTATCAGCATGAAGTAGCGCGAGACTTCGGGATGGGTGATGGTCAGCGGGCCGCCGCGGGCGATCTGGCGCTGGAACAGCGGGATCACCGAGCCGGACGAACCCAGCACGTTGCCGAAGCGGACCATGCAGAAGGTCGTGTGCGCGCCATGCCGGGCGGCGGCGGCCTGGAAAATCAGTTCGGCGATGCGCTTGCTGGCGCCCATGATGTTGGTCGGGCGCACCGCCTTGTCGCTGGAGATCAGTACGCAGGTCTCGACCCGGTGCCGGGCGGCTTGCGAGGCGATCACCTGGGCGCCGACCACGTTGTTGCGCAGGCCTTCGACGATGTTGGCTTCCACCAGCGGCACGTGCTTGTAGGCGGCAGCGTGGTAGATGGTGTCGACCTTGCCGTCGCGCAGGATGCGCTCGACCAGTTCGGCGTTGCAGACCGAGCCGAGATGGGCTTCGATGGGGATGTCGGGGAAGCGCGAGACCAGCTCCTGGCGGATCGTGTACAGGGCGAATTCCGAATGGTCGAGCAGGTGCAGGCGGGCGGGGGCGACGGTCACGATCTGGCGACACAGCTCGCTGCCGATGGAACCGCCGGCGCCGGTCACGAGCACGGTCTTGCCGCGCACGCAGCGGGCGAACAGGTTGACGCGCGGCGGCACCGGCGGACGGCCCAGCAGGTCTTCGAACTTCAGCTCGCGGATGGTTTCGCGGGGCGAGACTTTGTCGTCCGACAGGTCGACCAGGCGGCTGAGGATCTTGGTGCTGACGCCGGCTACGGCCAGGCGCTGCATGATGTCGCGCAGGCGCTCCGGCGATACCGAGGGCAGGGCCAGCACGATGGAACGGATCGACATCGTCTGCACGATCTCGGCCAGGCGGTCGGTGTGGAAGACGCGCAGTCCGGCGACGTTGCGCTCGCTCAAGGCGTGCTTTTCGTCGAAGAAGCAGACCGGGCGGTATTCATCGCTACCGCGCATAGCCTGGGCCAGAAGCGCGCCGGCTTCGCTGGCGCCGTAAATGGCAACCACTTCGGCGGCGCAGCGTTGGGTCGCATTTTGATTGCGCAGGAAATTGCGCATTCCCACGCGAGAGGCAACGACATAGGAAAAGACGATAAACCAGTAAATCGCCAATGCGCTGCGCGGGAATCGTTCCTCGTTAATCGCGAACATCACGATATACGCGCACAAAATGGCGACGGCGAGCGCCAGTCCCGTCACGCTCAATAGACGCTGATCAATGAATCGAATAACGGCGCGGTAAAGATCGGAAACCGAAAAAGCCGCGATCGTGACCACTGCCACCAATACATAGGAGGCGGGGCCGAAATGGGAGGCGAGTTTCAAATCGCCGCCACGAAGCAGCATTGCCACCAGAAAGCAGAATGGCAGCGCGATCAGGTCGGCTGTCACCATCATGGCAATTTTGGTCCTGCGGTGCAGGGATACCATCCTGGAGCAAAACTGGCCGACTAGGCCCTGATTTAGCTTTGGCATGATCTCGAAAGGCAGCGTGGTTGCGGGTTATCTTTTTCTCGGGGATATCGCCAGGCTAAATCGGCGCGTCTGTCTATTTCTTGGTTTTTATTTCGCGGAAATAATTTGGACTGGAATAGAAATGGCCGCTGTTTAGATTGCTTATTGCTGAGTAAGTTTATTATCCGATTCACTAAGATTGATGGGTTTGACCATGCTCAACCGGCATAAGGGAATTAAATCTTTCTCCCTTTATTTGGAAATGGGAAATTAATTTCCTAAATTAATTTATTTCCGGATGACATAAAAATAGACCGTGCCGCTTATCGACGGGAATCGGAAAGGCAGGGCTGAAAAGACAGCGGGCCGCATCGAGCGGCCCGCAGGGAGAGGAGGGAGAAGACGGGATCAGGCGCCGCTGCCGGGGCGCGGCTGCGGTGCCATCGGCGGCACCACGATGTTGTCGTTCAGGCGCAGGAACTTGAAGCCGGCCAGCACCTGTCCCTTCTTGCCTTCCTTGCGGTTGCGCTCCTCGCGCGCGGCGGCGCGGGCGATGAAGGACTCGAAGGTCTCCTCGCGCACCTGCGGCTCGGACGAATGCAGGAAGTGACGCTCGCCGTTCGGTCCCAGTACCACCAGGCCGACGTGCGAAGCCCAGTATTCGCCGTCGCGGGTCGAGATCACGTTCACGAAGTCGCCTTCCTGCAGCCGGCCGGCGATGGCCGCCACCTGGTCCTTGGCCACGTAAGCCTGGCGGCTGGATTCGACCGGGATGTTGCGCTCGGTGTGGTGGCGGGTCTTCAGGAAGCGGGCGCGATCGACCGTCATCGAATACACCGGTCCGGCGGGACCGGCCAGGTCGGCGCTGATGTCGGTGACCAGCCAGCGGTTGGCCACGTTCCAGTCCATCTCGGTGTAGTGGTTGCGCGTGGCGACGCCGATCACGCCGTCGCGGTAGCGGATCCGCTGCAACATCCAGAAGAACTCTTCCCACGACTGCGATAAGGCCATGGCATAGGTGTGTTCCGCAAACACCACGCAGTCGCTGTGATCGAGGCTGAACATCGGCAGATTGTCATGCACCTCGAAGGGGAACTCACCCAGCAGGTTGAGGGTGTAGGGCTGGCCGATGTTCTTGCGGCCGATCGCCGCGATGCGCTTGCGCAGGTCGGGTTCGGCCTGGTGCACCCAGGCCACGTAGCGTCCCGCTTCAACTGGACTCATCTGGTAGATCTGCTTTTGCAGGATGCTCTCGATCGGCGCCGCTGCCTGTGGCTGGGATGCCGCGCTGGCGGAAGGCGCTGGCGGCGCGGCGGGTGGGGTGGCGCAGCCGGCGAGGGCGGCGGCGAACAACAGGCAGGCGGTACGCATTGGATGTCTCCGTGGTTTTTTAGCAACGCAAAACCACACCCTAGCGTGGCGGCAACGCGTTTGCAAAATGAAAATTATGCGGCCGAGTATAACCCGGCGTTCTCGGCGGCCATTAAACATTCCCTGCGGTTATGGATTAGTTAACACTAATCATTATCCAAACAGTTTCCCTATCGTCAATACTGTGCGCGCGACAGGGATACACCTGTCCCCGGATAACTACAGGAGAGTGAGAATGTTGAATCAGAAGCCGCTCGCGGCCGCCGTGGCAATGGCATTGGGTGTGGCAGCGCTGCCTGCGCTGGCCCAGGACGCCACCGGTACGTCCACCATGCAGACCGTCGAGGTGACCGGCATCCGCGCTTCGATGGCGAAGTCGCTGAGCGTGAAGAAGAATGCGGCGGCGAACGTCGAGGTCATTACGGCGGAAGACGTGGGCAAGATGCCGGACAAGAACCTGGCCGACTCGCTGCAGCGCCTGGCCGGCGTGGCGGTGCGCACCGACTACGACGAAGCGGAAAAGGTGGCGCTGCGCGGTACCAACCCCGACATGACCATGATCCTGTTCAACGGCCACGCAATTGCCGGCGCCGACTGGTATGTCGGCGACCAGCCGTCGGCCAGCCGCTCGACCAGCCTGTCGCTGCTGCCGTCCACAGTCATCAACCAGGCCCAGGTGTACAAGACCTCGCAGGCCAACATCGTCGACGGCGGCCTGGCCGGCACCATCAACGTCTCCACCCGCAAGCCGCTGTCCGCCAAGGAACAGATCTCGGGTGTGGTCAGCGTCGGCGCGTCCTACGTGACCCTGCCCAACAAGACCGCCCCCGACCTGGACGCCCTGGTCAACTGGAAGAACGATGCCAACACCTTCGGCTTCTTCGTACAAGGCTTCGCCAACAAGCGCTATATCCGCCGCGATTCGGCCTCGCGCCTGGCCTATGGCACCAGCAGCGGCTACGACACGATCAACACCGCCACCATGAAGGGCATCACCGACGAATCGCTGGCGGGCAGCGGCTACAAGGCCGCCGACCTGAACGGCGTGCGCATGCCGGGCTCGATGGCCACCGAGTTCGTCGAAGGCGTGCGCGACCGCAAGGGCGGCATGGTGTCGCTGCAGTTCAAGCCGAACCAGGACATCGATGTCACCATGACCGGCTTCCATTCGTCGATGGACACCAACAACTACGGCCGCCTGAAGGCCGGCGCGATCTACAGCATGCTGCTGGGTAAGGCATCGCTGGCGGATGGTGCCACCGGCGCCACCGCGCCGAACACGAACTCGAATGGCCAGCAGGTGTTCGCCTCGATCCGCAACCCGGTGATCGTCAACGAGACCACGATGTATGGCGACACCCTGCGCGTGCTCAAAAGCGCCGACATCATGTTCCCGGACGGGACCACGCCCCAGTACATCGGCAACAGCGAAGGCTTCTACCGCGATGGCGCCAACGCCACCGCTTCCTTCCTCGACCTCGACGCCAAATGGCGCGTCAACCAGGATCTGACGATCAAGGGCCTGCTGTCGACCACGCGCGGCGTCGGCAAGACCGATGCCGACCAGGGCCTGACCTATGCCAGCTTCGGCACCGGCGTCTCGTACGCGCTGGGCTCGGTCTACGACGCGCCCTACGTCAAGTACTACGGCACCGGCCAGAAGCCGGACGAGCTGGTGGTGCGCACCATCTCCGGCCTGAAGTCGGTCGACAAGGAACGCAGCGCCCAGCTGGACGGCGAATACCGTCTGGAGAAGGGCTGGATCCAGTCGATCGAGGGCGGCCTGCGCTTTTCTGACCACCACCGCGACAGCGAGCGCCGCTATCCGTCCTACCGCAACAAGTCCCTGGCCGCCACGCCCGGCCCGACCAGCACCATTCCCTGGCCGTCCGACTTCGGCAAGGACCTGAACGGCCCTTCCGGCTGGGACAACACCGGTTACACCTTCCGCCCGGAGGACCTGAAAGCCTATTTCGCCGCCAATACCAAGGAGACCAGCGACCAGTTCGAACGCCGCATCGGCACCGAACTGCACGTGCGCGAGCGCCAGAGCGCGATCTACGCACAGGCCAACTATGAGCACGACAAGTGGTCGGGCAACTTCGGCCTGCGCTTCGTGCAGACCCGCGTGAATGCCGACGTGCCGACCCCGATCCCGCCGGGCAAATGCGAGCGCGCGGCGCCAGGCCAGCCGGCGATCCCCTGCGCCGAGTATCCCGGCGCCATCAGCACGACCGGCGAGACCCTGTCCTACTATGACAGCCAGACTGGCGAGGAGAAGTTCAATCCGTTGGCGGGTAATATGTATTACATCACCAAGACCGACCGCCGCTTCAACAACTGGCTGCCGAGCCTGAACGTGCGCTACGAGGTGACCAAGGACATGCTGGTGCGTTTCGGCGCCAGCCGCACCATCGGACGCCAGAACTACAACATCGTCGGCGCCGGTTTCGGCACCCCGGGCTGCGATGCCCAGGGTTGCCGCGTCACCGGTCCGAACCCGGACCTGAAGCCGCTCACCGCCGACAACCTGGACCTGTCGTGGGCCTGGTACTTCGCCAACCGCTCGCTGGTCGCCGTTAACGCGTTCTATTCGCGCATCGACGGCTACGCCAAGACCGGCACCAGCGGCGGCACCACCATCGACCTGTGGGATTCGGCCTCGCAGTCGCTCAAGACCTATGCGGTGAATACCTCGTCGCAGCAGGGCGCCCGCATCAAGGGCATCGAGCTGAGCTACGAACAGCCCTTCGGCAAGACCGACTTCGGCTTCACCAGCAACCTTAGCCGCGCCAAGACCAAGGTCGACGACGGCCGTCCGATGGTGGGCGCCTCGGAATGGGCCGCCAACCTGGGCTTCTACTACGAGAACAACACGGTGTCGACGCGCCTGGTGGCGAACTACCGCAGCGAGTACGTGAGCGGCAGCACGGCGCCGGCACCGACCGCGAACAGCCAGGGCCTGTCGACCGTGGCCGGCATCCTGATGCCGACCGCGCCGACCATGGCCGCGCCGGTGACCACGCTGGCCTTCAACGCCAGCTACAACATCACGTCCAACCTGACGCTGACCTTCGACGCGACCAACCTGACCAACGTGCGCCGCGCCTATTATCGTTACAGCGACCAGGAGCAGAGCAAGCTTGACGCGATCGGCCGCCAGTACTACCTGAACCTGAAGTACAAGTTCTAAGGTTCCGGGTTCTTGTAGATGCTTGAAGGGGAGCTCCGGCTCCCCTTTT
>NZ_JANUGX010000037.1 GCF_024753245.1 Massilia norwichensis
ATTGGGGACGATTTCTTCAGTATGTGAAGCAGCGCACAGAGCTTGCCTTAGGCCGGCCTTAAGATGGACTCGTCTCTTTCAGGACATCCCTAGTTTTGGACTTCACCCGCTCCACTGGAGCGGGTTTTTTTTGCCTGGCTTGTTTCAAGCGTCAAATCAAAAGATTTAACAAAGTGTGAGTTCGCGCACAGAGTGTGACGGTTCAGGGAACTAATATGGAGCTGTCTCTTTCAGGACATCCCTAGTTTTGGACTTTACCCGCTCCCAACCGAGCGGGTTTTTTTTGCCCATTTTTCCTGTTTGCGCGTTTTGGCGGCTCCGCGCCTCAGTCCAGCGCGCTGACCAGGCTGCGCACTTCTTCCGCCGATTCCTGCAGGATCAGCGCCAGCGTGCCGTCGCCGACCGCGAAGTCGATGGTGGCGCTGGCCTGGGTCGGGCTGAAGCCCGGACGCTCGAGCAGCGGGGAGGGGATCGCGGCCAGGTCCTTGGCCAGCATCAGGGTGTCGCCGAGGGTTTCCGGCGGCAGCGCGCGCATGCCGTTCCACAGGGCTTCGATCGCATCCATCACCGGACCCGGCACGCCCAGCTTGCGCAGGACGCCACGACCGATGTCGACCTGGCCGTATTCGAGCCATTCGTCGGCGCCGCCTTCCAGCAGGCCGGGGAACTCGCCCGCACGCGACAACAGGTAGAAGCCGCCGACCTCGTGCACGATGCCGGCGAACATCGCCGTGTCCGGATCGACGAAGGAGACACGGCGCGCGATCACCAGCGCCAGCGCGGCGACATTCGCCGAGTGCTGCCACAGCTGGTCGGCCTTGGCACGCAGCAGCGGGTCCGTGACGCCGCTGGCCAATTGGCGCACGATGACGGACGCGGCCAGCGCCCCCAGCGTGCGGAAGCCGACGCGCTGCACGGCGGCGCGGACGTTGGTGACGTCGTTGCCGGCACGGTTATAGGCGGCCGAGTTGGCGATGGCGACGGTGCGCGCGGCCAGCAGCGGTTCGCCCTGCACCAGGCGCGCGGCTTCCTCGACGTGGCAGTCGGGGTCGCCCAGCGCCTGCTGCAGCTTGAGCGTGGCGTTGATATGGGTGGGGAAGGTCAGCTCGCCGCGCCCGGCCTGCGCGGCGATGCTCTTGAGTGCGTCGAGTCTGTCCATGAGGAACTATAAGCTTCAGGGCTCGCTGAAAATCGCGTCGCAGCCGTCTTTCGGCTCTTCCGTGTCTTGCAGTTCGTCGACCAGGCCCAGGTCGAACAGTTCCTCGACTGCGTTCATGAAGCTGTTGAGCTTGGTGGCGCCGATCAGGCGGTAGATCTCGCCGGCTTCGTTGCGCACGCCGATCAGCATCTTTTCTTCGCGCACTTCGTCAGCGGGAGCGACATCGAGCAGCAGGTTGCCGATGATGTGCTTGTCGAAATGGGCGGGTTTTTTACCTTCGAGCAGGGCAGTTTTCACGAGTGGGTTTTCCTTAACTTGGTCATGGACGGATTATAGCGGGCCGCAAGCCCTGCGGCGCGGCGCCGGGATTCGCGTTTTACTGCCGGGCCGGGTACCATAGCCGATTCATCCGTTTTCGAGCGAACCCGATTCGTCCATGACCCAGCAGCTGCGCGGCATCTTCGCCCTCGTCCTCGTCACCCTCGTGTGGGGCACGACCTTCCCGGCCATGAAGGACTTGACCGCCAATTTTTCGCCGGTGTGGATCATCCTGACCCGCTTCGCCATCGCCTCGCTGCTGCTGGCGCCCTTCCTGTGGCGCGCCCGGCGCAGCGACCTGCAGGCTGGTTTCCTGCTGGGACTGGTCCTGTTCTTCTGCTACCTGTTCCAGGTCGAGGGCCTCGCGCTGACCAGCTCGAATCGCAACGCCTTCATCTGCGGCCTGAACGTGCTGGTGGTGCCGCTGCTGGGCATCCTCGGCGGACGCCTGCCGGAGCGCCGCATCGTGCTGGCGCTGGTGCTGGCGATCGGCGGCCTGGCCGCGCTGTGTTGGGACGGCGGCGCCTGGGGCATCGGCGATACGCTGGCCCTGCTGGCGGCGCTGTCCTTCGGCGTCTACGTCAAGATCATGGAAATCAAGACCCGCGGCGCGGTACGCCTGATGAGCGTGACGGCGGCGCAGATCCTGACGGTGGCCGTGTGCGCGGCGCTCTGGCTGTTGATGCGCGAAGTGCCGCGCGGCACCGGCCTGATCGAAGACGCCAACAATTACTGGCGCTACATCGGCGGCAACCTGCTGGCCTACTGGCCGAACTTCGCCTATCTGGGCGTGATCTGCACCGCCGGCATCATCTCGCTGCAGGCCTGGGGCCAGTCGCGTACCACCGCCAACGAGGCGGCCGTGATCTATGCCTTCGAGCCGGGCGCGGCTGCCTTCTTCGGCTACTTCTGGCTGGGCGAGGCGATGACGGCCCGCGGCTGGCTGGGCGCGGCGCTGTTGATCTCCGGTATGATTGTCAGCCAATGGAATGCCGAGCGCCGGCCGGCTGCCGCCCTTGCCCCCGAGTGATGACCGATCTTTCGCCTGTTCCTGATGCAGCACGCTGAACTGTCCAGCCTCGCGCAGGAATTGCCGCTGCGCGTCTTGCTGGTGAATGCCGGCGAGCCGGATTCCCTGACCTGGTCCGGGATCGTGCAGCCGCTGCGCCTGGCGGCCAAGATGGTCGGGCCGGGGCGCCTGATCGTCGACGTGCGCAGCCCGGACAAGTTTGCCGGCGACAGCCAGCGTCACTGGCACCTGGTGCTGCTGGTCGCCGACGAAGCCGAAGCCGGCCTGCGCCCGGCCAATATGCGCCTGCTGGCCCAGCGTTGCCGCTCGGCGCCGTGCTGGGGCGGGGTCGGCGCCGGCGTGCTGTGGCTGGCCGAGGCCGGCGTGTTTCAGGGGGCGCGCACCGCGCTGCCCTGGTCGCTGTATCCGGACGCCGACCCGATCGCCGAGCAGCTGATGCTCAGTCCCCATCTGTACGAGATCGACGGCGCGCGCCTGAGCTGCTGCGGCGGCGGCGCCAGCATCGATTTCGCGCTGACCCTGGTCGACATCCTGTTCGGCGCCACGGTCCAGGCCCAGGTCAAGGAAGTGCTGTGCGTGGACCGCGTGCGCGGCCAGGAAGAACGCCAGCGTGTCGCCTTGCAGGCCAGATTCGGCGTGCTGCAGCCCAAGCTGACCGAGGCCGTGACCCTGATGGAAGCCAACATCGAGGAGCCGCTCTCGACCGACGAGATCGCCCAGCTGGCCGGCATCTCGCGGCGCCAGCTGGAACGCCTGTTCAAGCAATACCTGGGCAGCCTGCCGTCGCGCTACTACCTCGAACTGCGCCTGAAACGCGCCCGCCAACTGCTGCGCGACACCAACCACTCCATCGTGCAAGTCGGCCTGATGTGCGGTTTTTCCTCCGGCTCCCACTTCTCCACCGCCTTCGGCGCCCTGTTCGGCAACACCCCACGCGAAGAACGCCAGCGCAAACTGGCAGAGTAATGACGTCCCTCAAACCGGGGTCAGACACCAAGTTTTGGAAATAACCCCTGAGTCATTGCCAAAAATCGGTGTCTGACCCCGGTTTTGGGAAATTGCCTGAATTCGGTGTCTGACCCCGGTTTGAGATTTCGTAAAAGTTGCTCGTCCAAAAATGAAAATGGCTGTCGCAGTTTGGAAAGAACTGCAAGGTGGGTGTTTCTATAATGGGGCGCTCGGCGCGGCTATGGAGTTCGCGCGATCTTTATTTGGATGAGGAAGAACGTCATGAATGCTAAGCTCGAATCGGGTGTCACCACGCTGCCAGTCACACGCCAGACTTTCGACGAGGTCCTCGTCCCGACTTACGCCCCGGCCGCCATGGTGCCGGTGCGCGCTTCCGGCCTCGATGTGTGGGACCAGGAAGACAAGCATTACCTCGACTTCACCTCCGGCATCGCCGTCTCCAGCCTCGGTCACTGCAACCCGGTGCTGGTCGACGCCGTGACGCGCCAGATCAACACCCTGTGGCACCTCGGTAACGGCTACACCAACGAGCCGGTGCTGCGCCTCGCGACCGCGCTCACCGAAGCGACCTTCGCCGACCGCGCCTTCTTCTGCAACTCCGGCGCCGAAGCCAACGAAGCCGCCCTGAAACTGGCGCGCAAGTATGCGCACACCAAGTTCGGTCCGCACAAGTCGCGCATCGTGTCCTGCCTGTCGTCCTTCCACGGCCGCACCCTGTTCACCGTCTCGGTCGGCGGCCAGCCGAAGTACACCGAAGGCTTCGAGCCGCTGCCGCAGGAAATCAACCACATCGCCTACAACGACATCGAATCCGCGCGCGCCGCGATTACCGACGATGTCGCCGCCGTGATCGTCGAGCCGATCCAGGGCGAGGGCGGCGTGATCCCGGGTAACGTGGAATTCCTGAAGACTCTGCGCGAGCTGTGCGACAAGACCGGCGCCCTGCTGGTGTTCGACGAAGTGCAGTCGGGCGTGGGCCGCACCGGCGCCCTGTACGACTACATGAACGTCGGCGTGACCCCGGACATCCTGACCTCGGCCAAGGCCCTGGGCAACGGCTACCCGATCGGCGCCATGCTGACCACCGAGGAAATCGCCCAGCACTTCAACGTCGGTTCGCACGGCACCACCTACGGCGGCAACCCGCTGGCCGCGACCGTCGCCCTGAACGTACTCGCGCAGATCAACCAGCCGGCCTTCCTGGCGCGCGTGAACGAAGCCAGCGGCAAGCTGTTCGCCCAGCTGGAAAAGCTGTCCGCCGACTTCCCGCAGCTGTTCGGCAAGCCGCGCGGCAAGGGCCTCCTGATCGGCCTGCCGATGGCCGAAGGTTTCAAGGGCCGCGCCAAGGACTACACCAAGGCCGCCGAGAAGCTGGGCCTGATGCTGCTGATCGCCGGCCCGGACGTGGTGCGCCTGGCACCGGCGCTGGTCGTCTCGGACGAACAGCTGATCGAAGCGGACCGCATCATGCGCGACGCCGCCGAAGCCTTCATCGCCGGCTGATCGCGCCACGTGCCGGCTGCCTGAGCGCGGCCGGCTTGTACCTGTCCGACCAGAATGGGAGTTCCCATGTATGTTGTCCGTCCGGTAGAGCCTGCGGATGTCGGCGCCCTCGAGACGCTGCTGGCCGCCGCCACGCCGGGAGTGCATACGCTGCCGCGCACGCGCGAGAAGATCGCCGCGCTGGTCGAGCGTTCCGTCGCGTCGTTCGCGGCCCACGTCGACATCCCCAGCGAAGAGACTTACCTGTTCGTGCTCGAAAACATCGAGACCCATGAACTGGCCGGCACCGCCGCGATCCACGCCTCGGCCGGTTCGAACGGTACCTATTTCGCGTTCCGCAACGATGTGATCCAGCAGGTCTCGCGCGACCTGAACATCAGCCATAGCGTGCACGCGCTGACCCTGTGCTCGGAGCTGACCGCCTATTCCCAGCTGTCCGGCTTCACGATCCCCCACCGCAGTAAGGCTAACGACAACGCCGGCCCCGAAGCGGCCCTGCTGTCGCGCGCGCGCCTGCTGTACGCGGTGCTGGCGCCGCACCGCTTCGGCGACCGCTTCTTCGTGCCGCTGGCCGGCGTCACCGACGATGGCGGCCAGTCGCCGTTCTGGGATGCGCTGGGCCGCAAGTTCTTCAAGATGGACTTCCTCGATGCCGAACGCGTCATCGGCGGCGCCCGCAACCGCACCCTGATCGTCGAGCTGATGCCGCACTACCCGGTGTACGTGCCGCTGCTGCCCGGCCCGGCGCAGGCGGCGCTCGGCCAGATCCATCCGAGCGGCCAGCTGGCGTTCGACCTGCTGACGGAGGAGGGCTTCGAGGCCGACGAGTACATCGACATCTTCGACGGCGGTCCGATCCTGCAGGCGCACAAGAACGCGCTGCGCTCCTTCCGCAGCTCGATGGTGCGCCGCGTCGCGACCCAGGCGCAGCCGCCCGCCGCGCCGGAAGCGATGGTGGAGTACGCGGTCGCCAGCAGCGAGCGCAAGTTCCGCGCCATCGTCGTGGCCTGCGCCCCGGCCGACAGCAGCGAGTCGCTGTGCCTGCCCGCCTGGGCCCAGCAGGCGCTCGGCGTCGCGCCCGGCGACAGCGTCATCTGCGTGCGCATCTGACCTAACCAAGAGGAATCCATGCTCGTAATTCGCGCAATCACCCTGGATGACATCGATCCGCTGATCGAGATGGCACGCCAGGTCGGCAGCGGCATGACGACCCTGAAGCCGGACCGCGCCATGCTGGGCGAACGCGTGAACACCGCGGTCGCCTCGTTCGCGCAGACCATTCCGCCGGAAGAGCGCGACTACATGTTCGTGATGGAAGACACCGCGAACCACCGCCTGGCCGGCGTCTGCGCCATCAAGGGCGCGGTCGGCCTGACCGAGCCCTTCTACAACTACCGGATCGGCACCCTGGTCCACTCCAGCCGTGAACTCGGCGTGTTCACCCGCATGGACACGCTTTACCTGTCGAACGACCTGACCGGTTCGAGCGAACTGTGCTCGCTGTTCCTGATGCCGGAATACCGCACTGGCCACAACGGCAAGTTCCTGTCGAAGAGCCGCTTCCTGTTCATCGCCCAGTTCCAGCACCTGTTCACCGAGAAGATCATCGCCGAGATGCGCGGCTTCCAGGCCGAGGATGGCACCTCGCCGTTCTACGAAGGCCTGGGCCGCCACTTCTTCAAGATGGACTTCGACCACGTCGACGGCCTGACCGCGGTCGGCAAGAAGTCCTTCATTGCCGAGCTGATGCCGCGCCAGCCGCTGTACGTCGACTACCTGCCGGAAGACGCCCGCGCCGTGATCGGCCAGGTGCACCGCTCGACGCTGCCGGCCCGCAAACTGCTGGAGCAGGAAGGCATGCACTACGAAGGCTACGTCGACATCTTCGACGCCGGCCCGGTGCTGCAGGGCCGCGTGTCCGAACTGCGTGCGGTGCGCGACAGCGTGGCCACCAGCGCCGAAGAGGGCGTGCCTCAGGGCGAATGCGACATCACCCTGGTCTCGAACACCAGGCTCGACGATTTCCGCATGATCCTCACGCAGACCTGCAATGGCGGCGCGAAAGTGCCGCTGAACGTGCGCGAACTGCAGCTGCTGCATTGCCAGGCGGGCGATCCGGTGCGCACGCTGTCACTCAATGTAAGGAAAAATTCGAATGGCTAATCTCTCGAACTACATCGACGGCGAGTGGCTCGCCGGCAGCGGCCAGGAACTGGTCACGATCGACCCGTCCACCGGCCGCCAGACCTGGACCAGCAAGGAATCCACGCAGGAAGACGTGGCCCGCGCCGTCGCCTCGGCACGCGCGCATTTCGAAGACTGGGCCCTGACCTCGCTCGAGCAGCGCGTCGCGGTCTGCCAGCGCTTCCGCGACCTGTTGAAGGAACATACGGAGGAACTGGCCGCGATCATCGCCGAGGAAGTCGGCAAACCGCTGTGGGAAGCCCGTACCGAAGTCACGACCATGGCCAACAAGGTCGACATCTCGGTGCAGTCTTACGGCGCCCGCACCGGCGAGACCGCCGCAAAAATCGCCGACGGCAACGCCGTGCTGCGCCACCGTCCGCACGGCGTGTTTGCCGTGTTCGGCCCGTATAACTTCCCCGGCCACCTGCCGAATGGCCACATCGTGCCGGCCCTGATCGCCGGGAACACGGTGGTCTTCAAGCCCAGCGAATTCGCGCCGCGCACCGCCGTGCGCACCGTGCAGCTGTGGGAACAGGCCGGCCTGCCGAAAGGCGTGCTGAACCTGGTCAACGGCGGCCGCGAGACCGGCATGGCGCTGGGCGCCCACCCGGACGTGGACGGCATCCTGTTCACCGGCTCGAGCCAGACCGGCGTCGCGCTGCACAAGCAGTTCGGCGGCATGCCGGGCAAGATGCTGGCGCTGGAAATGGGCGGCAACAACCCGCTGATGGTGTGGGACGTCAAGGATATCGACCCGGCCGTGCACCACGCCGTGATGTCGGCGTTTATTTCGGCCGGCCAGCGCTGCACCTGCGCGCGCCGCCTGATCGTGCACGACACCCCGGAAGGCCAGGCCTTCATCGCCCGCCTGGTCGAGGTGGCGGCCAAGCTGGTGGTCGGTCCGTCGAACGCCGAGCCGCAGCCCTTCATGGGACCGGTCGTCTCGAGCGCGGTGGCCAGGCGCCTGGTCGAAGCCCAGCAGATGATGGAAGAGAAGGGCGGCAAGGTGCTGCTGCGCATGCGCCAGCTGGACCCGAACGCCGGCTTCGTCACTGCCGGCATCGTCGACGTGACGGACGCGCAGGGCATCCCGGATGAAGAGTGGTTCGGCCCGCTGCTGCAGATCGTTCGCGTGCAGGACTTCGATAGCGCGCTCAAGGTCGCCAACGCCACCGAGTTCGGCCTGGCCGCCGCGCTGCTGTCGCCGTCGGAAGACCTGTGGAAGCGCTTCGCGGTCAAGGCCAAGGCCGGCGTGGTGAACTGGAACCGCCCGACCACCGGCGCGGCCAGCTCGGCACCCTTCGGCGGCGTCGGCAAATCGGGCAACCATCGCCCGAGTGCCTACTACGCGGCCGATTACGTCGCCTACCCGGTCGCCTCGATCGAAACCGCCGAGCTGGAAATGCCGGCCAAACTGTCCCCCGGGCTAACTTTCTAAGCTGAGCTTCCAAAATATGCGCAACGCCCGCGAATTCAACTTCGACGGCCTGGTAGGGCCTTCGCACAACTACGCCGGCCTCTCGTTCGGCAACGTCGCTTCCTTCAACAACGTGAAGAGCGCGTCGAACCCAAGGCAAGCCGCCCTGCAGGGCCTGGCCAAGATGCGCGAGCTGGCCGCGCGCGGCTTCGCCCAGGCCGTGCTGCCGCCGCAGGCGCGTCCGAACTTCCGCCTGCTGCGCCGTCTCGGCTTCAGCGGCACGGACGCCGACGTGCTGGCCCGGGCTTATCGCGAAGCGCCGGTGATCCTGGCCTGCGCCTGGTCGGCCTCGCCGATGTGGACCGCGAACGCCGCCACCGTCAGCCCCTCCGCCGACACCGCGGACGGCCGCGTGCACTTCACCGCCGCCAACCTGAACAACAAGCTGCACCGCGCCGAGGAGCACATCCAGTCGACCCGCACGCTGCGCGCCCTGTTCGCGAACAGCGACCGCTTCGTGGTGCACGAGCCGCTGCCCTCGACTCCGGCGTTCGGCGACGAAGGCGCGGCCAATCACACGCGCTTTGCCAGCGCCCACGGTGCGGCCGGCGTCGAGTTCTTCGTCTACGGGAAGGTCGAGTTCGACCCGTCGGCCCCGGCCCCGAAAAAATACCCGGCACGCCAGACCCTGGAAGCCTCGCAAGCCATCGCCCGCCTGCACGGCCTGGACGGCGCGCGCACCGTGTTCGCCTCGCAGAACCCGGACGTGATCGATCAGGGCGTGTTCCACAACGACGTGATCGCGGTCGGCAACGGCAACGTGCTGTTCTACCACGAGCAGGCCTTCGCCGATGAAGCGTCGACCCTGGATGCGCTGCGCCGCGCGATGGCCGGCGTCGGCACCGACCTGCAGGCGGTGCGCGTCGATACCGGCATGGTGCCGGTCGCGGATGCGGTGGCGAGCTACCTGTTCAACAGCCAGCTGCTGTCCAGGCCGGATGGCGGCATGGCGCTGGTGGTGCCGCACGAATGCCGCGAGAACGCCGCGGTGTCGCGCTACCTGGCGGCGCTGGTGAGCTCGGGCGGTCCGATCGACGAATTGATCGAATTCGACCTGCGCCAGAGCATGCGCAACGGCGGCGGTCCTGCCTGCCTGCGTCTGCGCGTGGCCCTGACCGACGATGAAGCGGCCGCCATGCACCAGGGCGTGATCATGACCGAAGACCTGTACGCGAAACTGGTGCCCTGGGTCGAGCGCCACTACCGCGACCACGTCGAGCCGAAGGACCTGGCCGACCCGCAACTGGCGATCGAATGCGCCGCCGCGCTGGAAGAGCTGGAACGCCTGCTCGGCCTGCCTGGCCTGTACGACTTGAGTTAACAATACGCCCCGAAGGTGTTGCCGCACGGATACTAAACACGCCCGCATCGCCGATGCAGCATGTTCTAATAGCGGATCAGCTTTCGGGATAAGGAAGCACTGAATCTGGACGGGACAACCCCGTCCGCATAAGCCGGAGGACGCGCGGCCACAAGCCGCAGCGGACCCGGCACAACCATCGCTCTGGAGAAGCAAATGAACAAAGACATGCCTCAGGACCTGCGCACCCGCACGCTGGCTCTGGTCAACGAAAACAAGCCGACTGAACAGGTCGGCGCCCTGATCGGCGCCTGGCTCGGTTCCCTCGACGACGAGGACCTGGCCGGCGTTTCGCCCGACAGCCTGGCGACGATTCTGCAGGAAGGTTTTGCCCAGGTCGCGCAGCGTAGCGCGCCGGGCTGCCAGATCGCGCAGATGCGCTACACCGACGGCCGCTGCGGCATGTCGACCGCTCTCCTGATCCTCAACGAGGACATGCCTTACCTGGTCGATTCCTTCGTGATGGCGCTGCGCCGCCAGCGCGTGGTCGCCTCGGGCGTGATGAACGCCGTGCTGCCGGTTCGCCGCGATGCGAACGGCGCCGTGGTCTCGGTCGGCGAAGCCGGCGCCCCGCTCGAATCCTACGTTCTCTGCCTGCTGGCCGAAGACCTGCCGCAGGACGAAATGAACGCGCTGGTCGAGCGCATCCAGATGGTGGCGCGCGACGCTGCCGTGGTGCACCGCGACGCCGTCGCCATGGGCGACCGCATGAGCGCCGTGGCCGCCGACGCTGCCGCGCAGGGTACCCCGGGCGGCCAGGAAGTCGCCGCCTTCCTCGAGTGGGCCAAGAACGAAGGCTTCGAGCCCTTCGGCTACGCCTACTACTTCGTCAAGCCGGGCGTCCGCGAACTCGAACGCGACATCCCGAGCCGTATCGGCGTGCTGCAGGACACCTCGCACCCGGTCTACGCGACCAGCATCCAGAACATCCCGGGCGACTTCGAGATCCTCTCCAAGCGCGAAGAAACGCTGTCGATCGTGAAGGCCGACGTCGCCGGTACCCTGCACCGCGACCAGCCGCTCGACTTCATCGGCGTGCGCGCCACCGACGCCCAGGGCAACACCGTCGGCGAGCACTGCTTCATCGGCCTGTTCACCCGCGCCGCCACCTCGACCCCGCTGGCGCGCCTGCCGTTCGCGCGCGGCCGCGTGGCCAAGGTGCTCGGCATCGCCGGCGTGCGCCAGGAAGGCTTCCGCGCCGAGAAATTCCTCGAGATCCTGGAATCGCTGCCGCGCACCGAAGCGCTGGAAGCCGATCCGGAATGGCTGGCCCAGGTCTGCAGCTCGGTGGTCTCGCTGTACAAGCAGCCGCGCGCGAAAGTGTTCGCCCGCCGCGACGTCTACAACCGCCACCTGAACGTCCTGATCTACCTGCCGCGCGAGCGCTACAGCGCCGCCGTGGTGGCCTCGCTGGCCCAGGCCCTGAAGGATAGCTCGGGCGCCACCGACGTGCGTACCCAGACCATGGTCGCCGACGGCCCGCTGGCCCGTGTCTACCTGATCGCCCAGGCCGCGCGTTATCCGCTGGACCTCGAAACCGACATCCAGCAGCCGCTGCTGTCCGTGCTGGACGGCTGGCATGACCGCTACACCGTGCTGACCGAAGACGTCGCCGACGTCCCGACCCGCAACGCGCTGCGCAAACTGATGCCGACCCTGCCGGTCAACTACGTCGCCGCGACCAATCCGGAAGTCGCCTTCCGCGACCTGTGCGCACTGCTGGGCAACGGCAAGCCGAACCACGTGTCGGTGCGCATCGAGAACGACGCCACGACGGGCGCTTCGATCCGCCTGTACTCGACCGGCAGCGTGCCTTCGCTGTCGCGCATCCTGCCGGCCCTGCAGAACGCCGGTGTGGCGATCGACCGCGAGCAAGCCTTCGCCATCACCACCAACGACGGCACCCGCCACTTCGTGACCAGCCTGATCGTCGATGCCGAGAGCGCCGCCAAGCTGGCCAAGCCGGGCATCGCCGAAGTCGCCGAAGAGCTGTTCGCCGCCCTGTTCAACGATGAAGCCGAAGACGGCCGCCTGAACGGCCTGGCCATCGAAGGCGGCCTGTCGACCCGCGAAGTGCAGCTGGTCCGCGCCTACATCAGCTACTGGCGTCAGGCAGGCAGCAAGTTCTCGACCCGCTACATGGCCGAAACCCTGCGCCTGCGCGCCGGCCTGGTGCGCGAACTGGTGGAAGGCTTCAAGCTGCGCTTCGATCCGAAGCTGGGCGAAGACCAGCGCGCCCAAGGCGCCGCCAAACTGGCCGAACTGAAGGCCGGCCTGGCCAAGGTCAATCACGCCGACACCGAAGAAATCATGGCAGCCCTGGTCGACCTGGTGATGGCGACGATGCGCACCAATTACTTCCAGAAGCCGGAGCATGTCTCCGGCGGTGACAAAATTATTTTCAAGATCGCCACCGCCGACCTGGCGCTGGCCCCGGAACCGCGTCCGTGGCGCGAAATCTATGTGTTCTCGCGCCGCTTCGAAGGCGTGCACCTGCGCGGCGGCCCGGTCGCCCGCGGCGGCCTGCGCTGGTCGGACCGCATGGAAGACTACCGCACCGAGGTGCTGGGCCTGGTGAAGGCGCAGATGGTCAAGAACGCGGTCATCGTGCCGGCCGGTTCGAAGGGCGGCTTCGTGTGCAAGCAGATGCCGAAGGATGCCGCGCGTGAAGTGGTGGCGGCCGAGGGCGAAGCAGTCTACCGCCTGTTCATCGCCAGCCTGCTGGAAGTGACCGACAACCGCGTGCGCGGCGAGATCGTGCCGCCGGGCGACACCGTGCGCTACGACCAGGACGACCCGTACCTGGTGGTTGCCGCCGACAAGGGCACCGCGACCTTCTCCGACATCGCCAACAGCATCGCCGTCTCGCGCGGCTTCTGGCTGGGCGACGCCTTCGCCTCGGGCGGCTCGAACGGCTACGACCACAAGAAGATGGGCATCACCGCGAAGGGCGCCTTCGAAGCCGTCAAGCGCCACTTCTACGAAATGGGCCACGACATGGCCACCACCCCGATCACCATGGTCGGCGTGGGCGACATGTCGGGCGACGTGTTCGGCAACGGCGTGCTGCTGTCGCGCCAGCTGAAAGTGCTGGCCGCCTTCGACCACCGCCATATCTTCCTGGACCCGAACCCGGAAGTCATCGTCTCGTTCAAGGAGCGCCAGCGCATGTTCGCGCTGCCGCGTTCGTCCTGGGAAGACTACGACAAGAGCCTGATCTCGGAAGGCGGCGGCGTGTTCCCACGCTCGGCCCGTCACATCGAGCTGACCCCGCAGGTGCGCGAGGCGCTGGCCATCGAAGAGACCTCGCTGACCCCGGAAGAGCTGATGCACCGCATCCTGCTGGCCCCGGTCGACCTGTTCTACAACGGCGGTATCGGCACCTACATCAAGGCCTCGACCGAGACCCACGCCCAGGTGAAGGACCGCGCCAACGACAACATCCGCGTCAACGGCAATGAACTGCGCTGCAAGGTCGTGGCCGAAGGCGGCAACCTGGGCGCGACCCAGGCCGGCCGTATCGAGTTCGCGCTGAGCGGCGGCCGCATCTTCACCGATGCGATCGACAACTCGGCCGGCGTGGACTGCTCGGACCACGAAGTCAACATCAAGATCTGGCTGGACACCGAAGTCAACGCGGGCGAGCTGTCGGAAGAAGACCGCAACCGCGTGCTGAACGAAATGACCGGCGCCGTGGAAAACCTGGTCCTGCGCGACAACACCCTGCAGACCCACCTGCTGGTGCGCGAAGCCCAGGCCCAGAGCAACAGCGCGGTGGTCGACGGTTATGCCGCCCTGATCGCCAGCCTGGAAGCCGAAGGTGCCGTTTCGCGCGAACTGGAGCAACTGCCGTCCGAGACCGAGCTGAGCCGCCGCAAGGCACTCGGCCTGGGCCTGACCACGCCGGAACTGGCGGTGGTCATCGCCAACGTCAAGAACCGCTTCAAGCGCATCCTGGCAGCGCTGCCGCTGACCGAGCTGCCGTGGGCCGAGACCATGCTGCGTCCGTACTTCCCGGAACAGCTGGTCGCCACCCGCAAGCCGCTGGATCACCCGCTGGCCAACGCCATCCTGGCGACCGTGCTGGCGAACGAATCGGTGAACCGCTGCGGTCCGCTGATGCTGCGCGACCTGGCCCAGGAACACCGCATCGACGATGCGGAAGTCGTGAAAGCCTGGGGCCAGGCCTGGGCCGCGCTGCACCTGGCGCCGGTATTCGAGGCGCTCGACGCCGACGCCCTGAAGGTGCCGCGCGACGTCTCGCAGACGGTCGATGCGCGTACCCGCACGATGCTGCGCACCGTGATCGAAGGCGTGCTGTCGCTGCCGGCGGAGCAGGCCGGCGCGGGCGGCATGACCGAGCTGTCGAGCCTGTTCTCGCAGCCGGAACAGCTGCGCAACCTGAACCCGACCAAGTCGGATGCCGATGGCCACGCCGGCCTGTCGCCGTCCTTCGCCCAGGCATGGAAGGCCGTCGACACCGTCGAGTCGCTGGCAGCCTTCCTGTTCGCCGCGGTCTCGGTGCAGCGTCCGAGCGGTATGTCGCTGGCTGAGTTCCTGCAGGTCGGCATGGCACTGCGCGCCGCTTCCGGCATCGACACGCTGGAGCGCGGCCTGAAGCTGCCGGCCACCAGCAAGTCGCAGGAACAGCTGCGCAACTACGCGATGCAGGCCCTGCGCCGCACCCAGCAGCGCCTGCTGCTGACCGTGCTGGCGCGGACCAAGCAGACCGGCGACATGCAGGCCGCGGTGCAGGAAACCACCAGCGCCATGGGCCTGACGGGCTTCGCCCAGCCGACCGACCTCGAACAGGCGATGCTGAACGTCTGGTCGCTGTCGGAAGGTTCGAGCCCGGAACGCCTGGCGGCCTAAGGCGATGAGCGACGCTTCGTTCGAAGCACTGCCGGAATCGGTACGGGCCCTGGCCCAGGCCGATTTCGGTCAGGTGGCCGATCTGTTCCGCGCCGCCGGCTTCACGGTCGGCCTGCCCGCCAGGGGCGTGCTGACCGTGAAGAGCGCGCAGGCTGACACCGGGCGCGCAAGCGTGCTGCTGTCGGTGGGCGTGCACGGCGACGAGACCGGGCCGATCGAGATGGTGGCGCACGCGGTCGATGCGCTGTCGCGTGCGCCGCACGAGCTGCAGGTGGACCTGATGCTGTGCGTCGGGAACATCGATGCGATCGCCGCCGGCAAGCGTTTCATCGACGCCGACCTGAATCGCATGTTCCGCCTCGATCGTGGCGACCTGGCCGGCACCTTCGAGGCCGGCCGGGCGGATACGCTGATCCAGGCGACACGCGATTTCTTCGACGGCGCCGGTCCGCAGCGCTGGCACCTCGACCTGCACACGGCGATCCGCGCTTCGCGCTATCCGAAGTTCGCGATCGTGCCGGAGCTGATTCCCGATGCGCCGCGCACCCGGCTGATCGAATGGCTGGGGCAGGGCGGCATCGAAGCCGTCATCATGAACCCGAAGTCGGCCGGTACCTATTCGTACTGGACCGCCGAACGCCATGGCGCCGCCGGCACCACGGTGGAGCTGGGCCGCATCGGCACGCTGGGGCAGAACGATTTGTCGCAGTTCGCGGCGATGAGCGCTGCGCTGCATGCGCTGCTGCGTGGCCTGCCGGCGCCGGAAGGGAAGGCGCCGCTGGTGTTCAACACGGCGCAGTCGATCATGAAGCTGTCCGATGGTTTCAGGATGAGCTTCGGCCGCGACACCGAGAACTTCACGCCTCTCAAGAAGGGCGAGACGATCGCCACCGACGGCGATACCGTCTACACCGTCCAGCATGACGAGGAATTCGTCGTGTTTCCCAATCCGGACGTGCGTGTGGGTCTGCGCGCCGGGATCATGGTCGTTCGGGCACAATAATCGTGACGTGGGCACGGGGTGCCCACCCTACCGGTACAACATATCGTAGGGTGGGCACCCCGTGCCCACCACATTTACCGAACGGGAGTTTTACCATGAGCATGCTGTTTTCTCCGATCAAGCTAGGGCCACTCGAGTTGCCCAACCGGATCGCCATCGCCCCGATGTGCCAATACTCGGCCGAGGCAGGCCACGCCACCGACTGGCACATGATCCACCTCGGCCACCTCGCCCTGTCCGGCGCCGGCCTCCTGATCATCGAAGCCACCGCCGTCACCGAGGATGGGCGCATCTCGCCCGACGACCTGGGCCTGTGGTCCGACGAGCACGCGGCCTCGCTCGAGCCGGTCATCAATGCCATGCGCAAGCACTCGCCGATCAAGATCGCCATCCAGCTGGGACACGCCGGCCGCAAGGCGTCGAGCGAAGTGCCGTGGCAGGGCGGCGCCAACATCCCGCCCGACCACCAGCGCGGCTGGCAAACCGTCGCGCCGTCGCCGCTGCCGCATGCGGAGGGCGAAACCGTGCCGCTGGCGCTCGATGCCGAGGGTCTGCAGCGCGTCAAGGAAGGCTTCGTGGCCGCCGCGCGCCGTGCCGATGCGCTGGGCCTGGACGCGATCGAGATCCACGGCGCCCACGGCTACCTGTTGCACCAGTTCCTGTCGCCGCTGTCCAACCAGCGCACCGACGATTACGGCGGCTCGCTCGAGAACCGCATGCGCTTTCCGCTCGAGGTGTTCGAGGCGATCCGCGCCGAGGTGGCGCCGGAGATGGTGGTCGGCATGCGTATCTCGGCCACCGACTGGGTCGAGGGCGGCTGGGACCTGGAGCAAAGCCAGGTGCTCACCGCCGAGCTGGAAAAGCGCGGCTGCCAGTTCATCCACGTCTCGAGCGGCGGGCTGTCGCCGAAGCAGAAGATCCCGGTCGGCCCCGGCTACCAGATCGAGTTCGCGGCGCGGATCAAGCAGCAGACCGGCATGCCGGTCATCGGCGTCGGCCTGATCACGGAAGCCAAGCAGGCCGAGACCATCATCCAGACCGGCCAGGCCGACATGGTGGCGCTGGCGCGCGCGATGCTGTACGACCCGCGCTGGCCCTGGCATGCGGCGGCCGAACTGGGCGCCAGCGTCAGCGCGCCGCCGCAGTACTGGCGCTCGCAGCCGCACGAGTTCAAGAACCTGTTCGGCGATACGCGGCTGGGGCAGCGGTAAGCAGCGTACTGGTCAGGCATACGCGCCGTTCGTTCCGCATTTCCTGCAGTTTGTCGCAAGACGCGGGATGGCGGGCGCCTCGCTTGTTAGAGTGAATCATCTCAAAACAGGAAAGGTCACCAACCATGCGTACCCTGATCGCCATCGCCTGCCTCGCCGCCCTCGGCGGCTGTGCCATCGTCGTCGCTCCCGGCGCCGATGGGGACTACCAGGTCCGGACCCCGTTCAACAATAGCGTGGTCGACGGCGACGGCATCGCCGGGCGCGACCAGCGCATGATCGGCACCGTGAATGGCCTGGACGTCAACGGTTCCATCGTCGTCGACGTGCGCGTCGGCCCGGCCACCTCGCTGGTGGTGGAAGCCGACAGCAACCTGCTGCCGCTGGTGCGCACCGACGTGCGCGGCGACATCCTCAATATCTATACCGACCGCTCCTACCGCAGCCGCAATCCGGTGCGCGTGATTTACACGGTGCCGCGCCTGACCGACCTGCGCCAGAACGGCTCCGGCCGCATCGCGGTGGACGGCCTGGCGGGTGCGCCGCTGACCCTGCGCCGCAACGGTTCGGGCAGCGTGGCCCTGTCCGGCCGGATGGCAAGCCTGGAAGCCGAGAACAACGGTTCCGGCAGCGTCGACGCCGCCCGCCTGGAAAGCGCCAGCGCCAAACTGGCCATGACCGGCTCCGGCCGCATGGAGGTCGGCCAGGTGCGCGGCGACTACGCGATCGTCAGCCTGAGCGGCTCGGGCCAGCTGCGCGTCGGCGGGGCGGTGCGCTCGCTGACGGCGCGTGCGAACGGTTCCGGCCATCTCGACTTGAGCAGGCTGACCAGCGACCAGGCCGACCTCTCGTCATCGGGCTCGGGCGGCATCACGGCCAATGTGCAGCAATCCTTGATTGCGCAGAACGGCGGCTCGGGCGGCATCCGCGTGTACGGCAACCCGGGGCAGCGCTCGGTGAGCGGCAACCACGTGCAAATGTTGAATTGATGTGAGAGCGTGGGCACGGGGTGCCCACCCTACGGATGCATCCGATAACGTAGGGTGGGCACCCAGTGCCCACGCGTGATGTGACAGCAGCGCCGATTTACAAAAGGTGATCGAGCAGCTCCGGCCCGAACACCTCGCGGTGCAGACGCGCCGGCGGCACACCGGCGTGCAGCAGGGCCAGCCACTGCGCCTGCATGAACTTGTGCGGGCCGCACAGCCACACATTCGCTTCCTCGCGCGGCCAGGCCGGCAGCTTGGCCACGTCCATCCGGCCCTCCACATCTTCGTAGAAGGTCACCACCGACAGGTTCGGCATCGTGGCCTGCAGCGCCTCGACCTCGGCGCGCAGCGCATGGTGGGCAGCGTCGCGGGCCGCATGGGCGAAGATCACGCGGCGCTGCGGATGCACGGCGGCGATGCGTTTCAGGCTCGATACCATCGGCGTGATGCCGACGCCGGCCGACAGCAGCACGATAGGCTGTTCGTCTTCGGTATCCGGGGTGAACTCGCCGAACGGGTGCGAGACCTGGAGGATCGAACCGATCTGCACGTTCTGGTGCAGCCAGTGCGAGACCATGCCGGCCGGGGTGCCGGCGCCGTCTTCGCGCTTGACCGAGATGCGCCAGCTGTCCAGTCCTGGCGTATCCGAGAGGCTGTACTGGCGCAGCTGGTGGCGCCCATCCGGCAGGTCGACCGCGACGCTGACGTACTGGCCGGCCTGGAAGGCCGGCAGCGGCTTGCCATCGGCCGGCACAAGACGGAACGAGGTCACGTTCTCGCTCTCACGCACAAGGTCCGTCACGCGCATCGGACGGGTCTCGCCCGGCTCGATGCCGGCGGTGCTGTACATCTCGGCTTCGGCTTCGATCAGCAGCTTGGCCAGCGAACCATAAGCTTCCTTCCACGCGTCCAGCAGCGGCTGGGTTGCGGCATCGCCCAGCGTCGTGGCGATCGCCCCCAGCAGGTGATGGCCGACGATCGGGTAGTGCTCGGCGCGGATGCCGAGCGAGACGTGCTTGTGGACGATGCGCTTGACCACCGGTCCCAGCGCGCCCGGGTTGCCGATGTTGGCGGCATACGCGAACACCGCCGATGCCAGCGACTGCTGCTGCGCCCCGCTCGCCTGGTTGCCCATATTGAATATGCGGGTCAGCTCAGGGTGCGCCGCCAGCATGTTCTGGTAGAACAGCTTGGTGATGGTCAGGCCGTGCTCGCGCAGGACTGGCACGCTGGCATCGATGTAGGGGCGGGAAGCGTCGGAAATCATGATCTCATCCTTATTGCTGCATTTCAAATGCAGATTTAAATGTCAAAAAAATGCCCGCGCACGGGCTGCAATCAAAAGCTAGTACTTACTTCTATTCAACGCTGGCAGCCGGGCCGCTTGCCGCCGGCGTGCCGCTCCAGAACATCTTGTGCATGCGGATCACCTGTTCGCCGGTTGCACCTGCGGTGGCCTGCGCCAGCGTGTAGCGGTCCATGGCTTCATAAAAGGCACGCATCCCGGCGCGCAGCATGCCACGCAGCTGGCAGTCGAGTTTCAGGGCGCAACTGGTGCCTTCGCAATCGACCAATTCCTCCTCTTCGCCTTCCAGCTTGCGCAGCACCTGGCCGATGGTCAGCAGGGTGGGGTCGGCCAGCAGGCGCAGGCCGCCATTGCGTCCGCGGGTCGCCTTGATCCAGCCCAGCTTGGCCAGTTGCCCGACCACTTTCACCAGGTGGTTCAGCGGAATGTCGAACTGGCTGCCGATCTCGGCCACCGTCACCGGGTGCACGCGTTCACCGGCGCGCTCGAGATAAATGAGCACGCGCAAGCCAATATCAGAGAAACGGGTGAGGCGCATTGATGGTCCTTGTCGTTACGGGCGTATTCTACTAAAGCTGCATCAAAAATGCATCTTTAAGGAAAGTATTTTTTCCGAGCATTGCAAATTGTTATCTATAAGCGGGCTGCAACTGGCCCTATAATCGCAAGCTTTGGAAGTGCGATCAGAGGACACGCCGTGAATCAGACATTGGGCCAGAAGCTGTTTAGAACCAAGACGTCCGAGCGCAAGCTCTCCGAGGCGTCTGCGCATGGTGGCGGCCTCGGCCGTACGCTCGGTCTGTTCCCGCTGACCATGATCGGCGTCGGCGCCACCATCGGCACCGGCATCTTCTTCACCATGGTCGAAGCGGTGCCGAAAGCGGGCCCGGCGGTCGTGCTGTCCTTCCTGCTGGCGGCAATCACCGCTGGCCTGACCGCGCTGTGCTACGCGGAACTGGCGGACCGCGTGCCGGCCTCCGGCTCGTCCTACTCCTTCGCTTATGCCACGGTGGGTGAGTTCGCCGCCTTCATCGTCGCCGCCTGCCTGCTGCTTGAATATGGCCTGGCCGCCAGCGCCACCGCGATCGGCTGGTCCGATTACCTGAATAACTTCCTGCAGAACGCGATCGGCTGGCAGATTCCGGACGCGCTGCGTTCACCGATGATCGTCTCGGGCAAGAACGGCATCGAGCTGCACGCCGACCACATCAACCTGCCGCCCATCCTGCTGGTGGTGTTATGCGGCATCCTGCTCATCCGCGGCACCAAGGAATCCGCGACCACGAATGCCATCATGGTCTGCATCAAGCTGGCGATCCTCGTGTTCTTCGCGGCGATCGCCCTGACCGGCTTTGACATCAACAACTTCCACCCCTTCTTCTCGGACGCGAACAGCCATAGCGCGGGCGGCATGGCCGGCGTCACGGCGGCTGCCGGCACCGTGTTCTTCTCCTTCATCGGCATCGACACCATCGCTACCGCCGGCGAGGAAACCCGCAATCCGACCCGCGACGTGCCGCTCGGTATTCTGGCGGCCCTGGTCATCGTGACCGTGTTCTACATGCTGGTGGCGATTGCCGCGATGGGCGCGCAGCCGGCTCACATGTTCGAAGGACAGGAAGCCGGCCTTGCTGTGATCCTGCAGAACGTGACCGGCCAGGCCTGGCCGGCGCTGGTGCTGTCGGCCGGCGCGGTCATCTCGGTGTTCTCGGTGACCCTGGTAACGATCTACGGCCAGACCCGTATCCTGTATGCGATCTCGCGCGACGGCTTGATCCCGAAGGCCTTCCAGAAGGTGAATCCACGCACCCAGTCGCCGGTGGCGAATACCCTGATCGTCTGCGTCGTCGTGGGCATCGTGGCCGGCCTGGTCGACGCCACCTTCCTGTGGGACATGGTCAGCATGGGCACCCTGGTGGCCTTCATCGTGGTTTCGATCGCGGTGCCGGTGATTCGCCGCAAGCAAGGCAAGGACAGCAGCAACGGCCGCAAGGGATTCCGCGTGCCCTTCGGTCCCTACCTGGTGCCTGGCCTGTCGATCCTGGCCTGCCTGTACCTGGTGTTCGGCCTGTCGCACGTCACCTATACCGTGTTCGCAGTATGGATGCTGGTGGCGATCCTGACCTACTTTGGTTACGGTTTGCGTAACAGCCGCCTGAACAAGGCGGGCGCGCAGGCGAGCGAGTTGACCCACTAACCCGTCATTCCCGCGAACACACGTCGTCCCCGCGAACACACGTCGTCCCCGCGAACACACGTCGTTCCCGCGAAGGCGGGAACCCAAGTTGCCTGAACCAAGGCCGCACCAATGAAAAAGCCGCGTACCTTGATAAGTACGCGGCTTTTTGTTTGCGCGGGATTCTTGCGCTGAACTTGGGTCCCCGCCTGCGCGGGGACGACATGTTTTCCGCGGGGACGACGTGTGTTCGCGGGGACGACGTGCGTTCGCGGGGACGACGTGCTTACTTCTGCATGCGGTAGCGTTCCAGCCAGTGCGCATACGGCGCCGGCAGCACCCAGGTCGGGCGCTCGATGCCCAGTTCTTGCGCGGCCTGCAGCGGGTAGTGCGGATTCGCCAGGTGGGCGCGGCCGACCATCACCAGGTCGAGCTGCTCGTCCGCCACCGCGCGTTCGGCCAGCTGCGGACCGTCAAAGCCCCAGGCCGAGGCCACCGGCAGGCCGGCTTCTTCACGCACGCGCTTGGCGACCGAACCCAGGAAGGCCGGGCCCCAGGGGATGTTAACCTCGGCGATGGTGAAGCCGACGCTCACGCTCAGCATGTCCAGGCCGCGCGCACGCATCATGCGCACCAGTTCGATCGACTCGTTCAGGGTCTGTTCGTCCTGGCCGTCGTACTCGATGACGCCGAAGCGCGCCGTCAGCGGCAGGTTCTGCGGCCAGACTTCCCGCACGGCTTCCAGGGTCTCGAGCAGGAAGCGGCTGCGGCCCGTGAAGTCGCCGCCGTACTGGTCGGTGCGCTGGTTCGAGTGCGCGGAGAAGAAGCTCTGGCCCAGGTAGCCGTGGGCAAAGTGCAGTTCCAGCCATTCGAAGCCGGCGGCCAGCGCGCGCTTGGCGGCAGCCACGAAATCGGCTTTCACGCGGGCGATGTCGTCGAGCGTCATCTCCTTCGGCGTTTTCGGCAGGTGGTGGCCGAAGGCGATTGCCGACGGGGCGATGGTGTCCCAGCCGTAGGCGTCGTCGGAAGGGATGTGGTCGTCGCCTTCCCACGGACGGTTGGCGCTGGCCTTGCGGCCGGCGTGGCCGATCTGGATGCCGGCAACCGCGCCGGCAGCCTTGATGCGGGCGGCGATATGGGCCATGCCTTCGACCTGGGCGTCATTCCACAGGCCGGCGCAACCCGGGGTGATGCGGCCTTCCGGCGACACCGCGGTCGCTTCGACGATCACCAGGCCGGCGCCGCCGCGCGCGATGCCGGCGTAGTGGGTCTGGTGCCATTCGTTGACGAAACCGTCGTTCGCGCGGTACTGGCACATCGGCGGCACGGCGATGCGGTTGCGTAGGGTGAGATCCTTGAGTTTGAAGGGGGAGAATAAGGCTGACATGGTTTCCTGATCGATAATCTGGCCGCGGTCCATGCCGCGGCGGGTCGATCAGTATATGCGTTACGCATGAGTCTTGCTGGCGAGCCCCCAAAACGCCGGGATGGCTGCGTGAATAAAAAAGCCACGCGGCTTGCGGCGGCGTGGCTTTGTCGACGGGCGCCCGCAGGCGCCCGCAAGGCAGGCAGGCGCTTACTTGACGCCCATTTCCTTCAGCAGGTTGTCGGCGTGATCCACCTTCTCCATGTTCCACAGGATGTAGCGGATGTCGACCTGGATGTCGCGCGTGGCGGCCTTGTTGAAGTCCCAGTCCGAGATGATCGAGTCCAGGGTGCCGTCGAAGGCCAGGCCGATCAGCTCGGCCTTCGCGTTCAGCGCAGCCGAACCCGAATTGCCGCCGGTGATGTCCAGCGTTGCCAGGTAGTCGACCGGCACGGTCTTCAGCTTCGGATCGGCATACTTGCCGAAATCCTTGGCGCGGATCGCGGCCAGCTGCTTTTCCGGAGCGTTGAATTCGCCTTCGCCGGTGTGCTTGGCAACCACGCCCTTCACGGTGGTGAAGGCGGTCCAGGAACCGGTGCCGTCGGCGCCGTACTCGCGGCCCTTGACGTTACCGAAGGTCACGCGCAGGGTCGAGTTGGCGTCCGGGTAGACCGCCTGACCTTTGCTGTTCATGTAGGCGATCTTGGCCTTCATGTAGCTGGCGTAGGCCTTCTGGATGTTACCGCCCAGTTCCTCTTCCTGGGCTTCATCCTTGCGGTCGGCGTCGTACAGGGCGACGGCGGCCTTGATGAAGGCATCGTTCGAGGCCTGGAACTCGGCCGGCGACTTGTTCAGCCACTGGACGCGGAAGTCCTTGTTGGCCAGCTGCGAACCGGCGTACAGCTTGTCCAGCGCGGCCTTCAGCTCGGCTTCGTTCATGCCCGGCTTGATGCCGAGGGCGTTGTCGAAGGCGACGTTGTGCTCATTGGCCGGCTGCGCGCTGTACTGCTTCAGGAAGTTCAGCACCAGCGCCTTGTCGACCTTCTCGTCGTAGGTGCGGTCCTGGCCGGTGATGCTCGAGGTCAGGCGCGGCAGGTCGCGTTCCTGGTAGCCCGACTTGCGATCGGCGTCCGGCTTGGTGCGCTCGTTGGCCAGGCGGTACAGGGCGCGCGCCGAGTTCAGGAAGCGCGGGGTCGAGTAGGACAGGAAGAACTCGCGCTTGGTATTCGCGTCGCGTTCGGCGATCAGCTTTTCGACGGACTCGATGTCGGCGCCGAATTCGGCCTTGCGCTGCGGGCTGGCGTTGACCCAGGCCTTCAGGGCATTGTGCTCGGCGGTCTTGCGCGCCAGGATGTCGCTGCCTTCGTAGCTGGCGATCATGCCCTTGCGGTTCTTGTAGTAGTTGTTGACGCCTGCGACCTGGCCGGCGTATTTCAGCTTGGCGGCCGGATCGTTCTTGGTCTCGCGCTCGATGATGGCCAGGGTCTCGCCCGATGCCTTCACGAAGGCCGGGTAGTTCCAGTCGAAGGTAAACGCCACTTCCGACGGCAGGCGGTGGCGGTTGGTACGGCCCGGGTAGCCCATGGCCATGATGAAGTCGCCTTCCTTGACGCCTTCCTTGGCGATCTTGAGGACGTGCTTCGGCTGGTAGGGCACGTTGTCCTTCGAGAACTCGGCGGCCTTGCCATCCTTGCTGACGTAGGCGCGGTAGAAGCCGTAGTCGCCGGTGTGGCGCGGCCACATCCAGTTGTCGGTGTCGCCGCCGAATTTACCCACGCCCGACGGCGGTGCGTGCACCAGGCGCACGTCGCGGATTTCCAGCTGCTTGATGCGGTAGAACTCGAGGCCGCCGTAGAAGCTCGGCACCGTGCAGCGGTAGCCTGGATCTTTTTCGCACTCGGCCACCAGCGCCTTCTGGTTCTTTTCCATCGCGTCCACGCGCGCCTTGCCGGTCAGCTTGGCGACTTCCGGAGTGACGACGCGGTTGCTGACGTTGGTGACTTCCTCGGTCACGAACACGCGGCTGCCCGGCGCGGCCGGCAGTTCCTCGTCCAGGGTCTTGGCCAGGAAGCCGTTGGCGAGCAGGTCGCGCTGCGGGGTCGAGTTGATCGCCACGCTGTTGTAGACGCAGTGGTGGTTGGTGATGACCAGACCCTGCGGCGAGACGAAGGACGCCGAGCAGCCACCCAGGCTCACGATGGCGCCGGCCGGGAATTCGGTCAGTTTGGTCAGGGTCGCCGGGTCGAGCTTGAGGCCGGCGGCTTTCAGTTGCTTGGCTACTTGTGGCAGCTGCTGCGGCATCCACATGCCTTCGTCGGCTTGTGCGGCGAAGCTGGTCAGGATGGCGAGCGATAAGAGGGTTTTTTTCATGCGCGTCTGTCGTTGGGTAAGTCGGTCTCCACGGGGGCTCCGAAGAGCTCGCGACAGTATGCGTATGTCAAAAAAGACCGTCAACCTCTATTTTCCCGCGTTATTACAGCTGCGCCCCCACCAGGTCGGCCAGTTTGCCGGCCGCCTTGTCGTGCAGCGGGCGGTTCTGCCACTGCTGCAGCGAGACCGGCTTGGCGCGCAGCCAGTCCTGTTCGAAGATCGCTTCCTGCTCCTTCGCGAATTTCGGGTCGAGCACGTTCAGGTTGGCTTCGTCGTTCAGGCTGAAGGAGCGGTTGTCGAAGTTGGTCGAGCCGACCGACACCAGCAGCGAGTCGACCACCAGCGCCTTCACGTGGTACATGGTCGGCTGGTACTCGGCCATCTTGACGCCGGCCCTGAGCAGCTCGCCCCAGCGCTCGCGCGAGGCGGCGCGCACCACGTCCGAATCGATGATCTTGCCGGGGGTGATGATGCGCACGTCGACCCCGCGCTTGGCTGCCGCGACCAGGGCCTTGACCGCCAGCTCGTCCGGTACGAAATAGGAGTTCGACAGGTGGATCGTGCGGCGCGCCGCGGTGATCGCCATCAGGTACATCAGGTGCATGCTCTCGCCGCCGCCGGTGATGGAACTCGAGAACATCTGGGCCGGCGAATCGCCTTGCGCGCTCAGGGCTGGGAAATAATCCTCGCCGTCCAGCACCACGCCGGTGGCCTTGGTCCAGTTATCGTTGAACACGGCCTGCATCTGGCCGACCACCGGACCCTCGACGCGGAAATGGGTGTCGCGCCAGTGATCCTCGTCCTGGCCGCGGCCACGCCATTTGTCGGCGATGCCGACGCCGCCGGTAAAGCCGATGCGGCCGTCGACGACCAGCAGCTTGCGGTGGGTGCGGTTGTTCAGGCGCGCCAGCTTCCACCACACCGGCTTGTGGTAGCGGTGCAGCTGCACGCCGGCTTGTTTCAGCTCGTCCATCGAGGCGTTGTCCATTTTCAGGCTGCCGATGTAGTCGAGCATCAGGTGTACCTTGACGCCGGCGCGCGCGCGTTCGGCCAGCGCATCGGCGAATTCCTTGCCGATCGATTCCGACCAATAGATATAGGTTTCGAAGGTGATCGTCTTTTTCGCTTCGCGGATCGCCTTCAGCATGGCGGGGAAGATCTGGTCGCCGTTGAGCAGGACCTCGACCTTGTTGCCTTCGACCAGCGGCGGACCGAGCAGCACGCCAAGGGAGCGGCGGAATTGCGGGTCGTCGGTGTCGTACAGGCGGGTCAGCTGGGTCTCGATTTTTTTCTCCGTCGGCATGAAATTCAGCGCCAGCAAGCCGGCCACCAGGGTGGCAATGCAGGCGATGAGAGCAACGACAGAACGTTTTGGTCGCATGGGCAGGCAAATAAAAGGCAAAAAAAAACCAACGCTGTACGAGCGTTGGTTTTAACAAGCGTACTTCACTTCTTAGCGAACACGACCGCGACGCAGCAGGTTCACGATGGCCAGCAGGATGACTGCGCCCAGGAAGGAAACCAGCAGGGACGAAACGCTGAAGTCATCGGAGTTGATGGTGCCGGAGCCAAACAGCGGCGACAGCAGCCAGCCACCCAGGAAGGCGCCAACAATACCGACCACGACATTCAAAATCATGCCTTGTTCAGCGTCCGTCTTCATGACCATGCTGGCGAGCCAGCCGAGAATACCACCGACGACGATCCAGATAATGAATAACATGTTGATTCCTCCTCAAGTTGGAAAACATACTCCAGGCCAATTGATTGCCGAGGCCATGGGCAAAGTCTAGTGATGCGTACGTACCCGGGTCGGTGCGGCAACGAACGTTAGACGCGCAAAGTGCGGCAGTGTTCTGTTGATCGGTGGAATGGTGCATGTACCGTGCGTCAGCGAACAGAAGCGCACTGCTGGGCAGGCGTACCGTTGATCCACTCGCATTACCAAATTTGCATCACTCCAGACGCAATATGTGCTTAGCACACTGACCTTGAGAGGACACACCATGAGCAGCTACGACACCACCACCAAGAACAATCAGAACCGCATGGTCACCGGCCTGTTCCCGGACCGCGCCAGCGCCGAACGCGCTTATCACTCCATCTCGACCCGCGGCTACACCAAGGACGACGTCAACCTGATGATGTCGGACTCGACCCGCAAAACCCATTTCAACGACACCGAAACTGAACTCGGCAGCAAGGCAGCCGAAGGCGCCGGCGTCGGTGCAGGTATCGGCGGCACCATCGGCGCCGTGCTGGCCGGCGTGGCGGCACTGGGCACCAGCCTGGTGATCCCGGGCGCAGGCCTGGTCGTTGCCGGTCCGCTGGCAGCAGCGCTGGCCGGTGCAGGCGCAGGCGGCATCACCGGCGGCCTGATCGGCGCACTGATCGGCGCCGGCATTCCGGAAGAGCGCGTCAAGCACTATGAAGAAGGCATCAACCAGGGCGGCATCGTGATGGGCGTGACCCCGCGTAACGACGAAGACGTCGAGCACATCCAGCGCTCGTTCACCGACAACGGCGGTTCGCACGTGATCGGCACCGGCATCGGCGCCGCCGCAGGTGCTGCCGTGGGCGCCGGCATCGGCTCGGCCGCAGGTCCGATCGGCACGCTGGCTGGTGCAGCCATCGGCGGCATCGCCGGCGGCATGGCCGGCAAGGGCGCCGGCGAAGTCGTGAACCCGAAACCGGGCGATGACCTGGGTGAACACTACATGGCCAAGGGCGTCGGCGCAGGCGCCGGTGCCGCAATGGGCGCCGCTGCCGGTGCAGTGGCAGGTCCGGTCGGCATGGCTGCCGGCGCAGCGATCGGCGGCCTGGCCGGCGGCGCGGCAGGCCGCGGCGCGGGCGAAGTCGTGAACCCGCATTCGGAAGACCGCCTGCATGAGCACAACCTGGCCCAGGGCACCGGCGCTGCCGGTGGCGCCATGGCTGGCGCTGCGATCGGTGCCGCAGCCGGCCCGATCGGCGCGGTGGCTGGCGCGGTCGCCGGCGGCATTGCCGGCGACATGGCCGGCAAGGGCGCGGCCGAAGTCGTGAACCCGAAACCGGGCGACCAACTGCATGAGCACAACCTGGCCGGCGGCGTCGGCGTGGGCGGCGGTGCGGCTACCGGTGCGGCCATCGGCGCCGTCGGCGGTCCGATCGGCGCGGCAGCCGGCGCAGCCATCGGCGGCATCGCCGGCGGCATGGTCGGCAAGGGTGCCGGCCACCTGGTCAACCCGACCGAGGAAGACAACTACTGGCGCACCAACTACCAGACCCAGTCGCACTACACCCCGGGCTACACCTACGACGACTACTCGCCGGCCTACGCCCTGGGCTACAACAACTCGGGCCGCTTCCCGTCCTACGACCTGGCCGAGCCGCACATGGCCGACGAATGGGATCGCGTGAAGGGCAACTCGCGCCTGACCTGGGACCAGGCCAAGTCGGCCAGCCGTTCCGCCTGGGACCGCGTCGAGCACCGCCGCAGCAGCATCTAAATAGCTAGGGTGGGGTAAATCAGTCCGGGGGACTGATTTACGTGCCCCCAAATAAAAACCCCGGCGCCTTGCGGTGCCGGGGTTTTTTAACGTGGGCTCGGCGAGCCTACGCCGGCCGCGCCTGCCCTACAATCAAGACATTACTGCTTGACGGCTTCGACCTGAATCGCCAGGCGCACTTCCGGATTGAAGCCCATCTGGGTGCCGTAGGCAACGCCGAAGTCGCTGCGGTTGAAGGTGGCCGAGGCGTCGGCGCCGCACACTTCACGCTTCAGCATCGGGTGCTGGATGCACTTGAACTTGTTGATGGTGAGGGTCACCGGCTTGGTGACGCCGTGCAGGGTCAGTTGGCCGTCGACGCTGGCCGGCACGTCACCCTTGAACACCAGCTTGCCCTTGTAGGTCGCGGTCGGGAATTTGGCGACATCGAACATGTCCGCGCCCTTGGCATGATCGTTCATCTTCTGATGGCCGAAGTCGATGGTGGTGGCGTCGATGGTGATGTCGACGCTGCCGGTCTTGGCCGCGCGGTCGACGATGATGTCACCCTCGGTCTTGTTGAACTTGCCGCGCCAGGTCGACAGGCCACCGAAGTGATCGGCCTCGAAGCTCGGGTAAGTATGGTTCGGATCGATCTTGTAAGTGTCGGCGGCGAAGGCGCCGGTTGCGCAGACGGCAGCCAGCAGGGCGATGCTGAGGTTCTTCAGTTTCATGAGACGGTTCCCTTGGGTTGAGTGAGACTGCTTGATTGATGTGATTACTGTCCCGCGGCCACGCGGAACTTGATGACGACTTCGTCGGCGACCATGCTCGTATCTTTCCACTCGCCTTCGCCGACATTGAAGGCCAGGCGCTTGATTGGCAGCTGGCCTTCGAATACCTGCTTGCCGGCATCAAGCTTCACGCTGAGCGGGAAGCTGACATCTTGCGTCTTGCCCTTGATGGTCAGCTTGCCGCTGACGGCCAGCTTGCCGGCGCCGGCCGGCTTGATCGACGAGGACACGAAGCTCGCCTTCGGGAACTGGGCCGAGTTGAACCATTCCTTCTTTGCGATTTCCTTGTTGTAGTCGGCCTGGCCCATGTCGAAGCTGGCGGTGTCGATATCGACGCGCGCACTGGCTTTCTCGGGGTGGGCGGCGTCGTAGTCGATCCGGGCATCGAAGCGTTTAAAACTCGATTCGACCGGCACGTTCATCTGCTTGAACACGGCCGAGACGCTGCTGCGGGCGAGGTCGGTCTTGAGCGGGACGGCATTCGCGATCAGGGCGATGCCGAGGAGGGCGCTGCTTAGAAAGGCACGGGTCGGTTTCATGTTTTCTCCTTCAATGGGAACGGCCGGGCAGCATGCGGCGCATGGTGCCGTCGCGGTCGATGAGCTGGTGCTTGAGGGCGGCCAGCACGTGCAAGGCCACCAGCGCGGCGAGCAGCATGTTCAGCCAGTAGTGCACCCCTTTCAGGGTTTCTGCCAGCGCCGGATCCTTGGCGATCAGGACCGGCAACTGGAACAGGCCGAAGTACACCACCGGAAAGCCCGAGGCCAGCGTGTAGAAGTAACCGGACAGCGGCACCGCGAACAGCAGCACGTACAGCAAATGGTGCAGGCCATGCGCCGCGCCGCGCTGCCACGCGGGCATGGCGGCCGAGAGTGCCGGCGGGCGGTTCTTCAGGCGCCACAGCAGGCGCAAGGCGGCCAGCAGCAGCACCGTCACGCCGGCCCATTTGTGCCAGGAATAGTAGCGCAGCTTGGTCGGCGAAAAGCCGGGCATGTCCGTCATCACCAGGCCGAGCGTGAACGCGCCCACGATCAGCACGGCGATCAGCCAGTGCAGCACGATCGCGGTCGTGGTGTAGCGTTCCTGTTGCTGAGCCTGCATGCTGTCTCCGGAATATGTTCTTGTTGGAATGCGATCTTAGCAAAATAGTTGCTGTATTGATTCCCCTACTTTAACGATTCCATCCGGCAGGAGGAAGACAGGGAAACGGATAACATTGTTCAGCTGGCGGCACAATCCCTCGCGAACCCCCAAGCGGCGCACGCTAGAGCGCCCGGCACAGTGCCCAAAAGGAGGTCGAAGGTAAAATGTTGACGAGATCGATTTAAAAATGATAACTGCCGGATATGCAAATTTCCGAAAAAAAATGCTGAGATCGTCTGCGCCCGACCGCGTGCCCTTCCTACCCCGCCTGCTGCTGATGCTGGGGATGGCCACGGCCAGCTGCGCCGTGGCGGGCGAGCGCGCGGACAGCAAGCGTTCGGATGAGCGGCAGACGGAATTCGCCGACCTGTCGATCGAGGAACTGGCGAACATCGACGTGACCTCGGTGTCCAAGCGCCACGAGCGCCTGCAGGATGCGCCGGCCTCGGTGTTCGTGATCACCGCCGACGACATTCGCCGCGCCGGCAGCCGCAGCCTGCCCGAGGCGCTGCGCCTGGCGCCCAACCTGCAGGTGGCGCGCGCAAACAACACCGGCTATTACATCTCGGCGCGCGGCATGAACGGCACCAGCAACAGCCCGGCCAACAAACTGCTGGTCATGATCGACGGCCGCTCCGTGTATTCGCCGCTGTTTTCGGGCGTGTTCTGGGACGAGCCCGACGTGATGCTGGAAGACGTCGAGCGCATCGAGGTGATCAGCGGTCCGGGCGGCACCTTGTGGGGCGTGAACGCGGTGTCCGGCGTCATCAACATCACCACCCGTCATGCCGCCGATACCCAGGGCGACCTGCTGGTGCTGCGCGGCGACAGCGACGGTGCCCAGGCCGCCTTCCGCCATGGCGCCGGCGGCGCAGACCATAGCTGGCGCGTCTATGGCAAGGTGTTCGGGATCGGGCGCAGCGAACTGCGTACCGGCCAAGCCATCGACGATGCCTGGGACCAGGGGCAGATCGGATTTCGCAGCGATTGGGAGCGCGGCAACGACCGCTTCAGCGTGAACGGCAATGCCTGGCGCGGACACCAGGGCCAGCCGGCGCCGGGCGCGATCGCGGCGCCGGGCGCCAGCGCCGGCATCGACGATATCCACACGCGTGGCGTCAACCTGAGCGGACGCTGGGAGCGTGCGTTGGAAGGCGGCGGCAGCTTCAGCGCCCAGGCCTATTACGACTACCGCTACCGCCAGGTGCCGCCGACCCTCACGGACGCGGTCGACATCGCCGATATCCAGCTCCAGCATTCGTTGCCAACCATTGGCGCGCACAGCATCGTCTGGGGCGGCGAATACCGCTACAACTGGGACCATGTCACCAACAGCCGCTTCGTGGCCTTCCTGCCGGCCAAGGACAGGCAGACCTGGGCCAGCCTGTTTGCCCAGGACGAGATCGCGCTGCGCGACAACCTGCGCCTGACCGCGGGTGCACGCTACGAGCGCAACCCATATACCGGCGCGGAGTTCCTGCCGACCCTGCGCCTGTCCTGGCGCGTCTCGCCGGCGCACTCGCTGTGGAGCGCCTGGTCGCGCACCGTGCGCGCGCCTTCGCGCCTGGATGTCGACGCTTACATTCCCGGCGTACCGCCCTTCCTGCTGGCCGGCGGCCCGCGCGTGCGCGCCGAGGTGGCGCGTGTATTCGAGCTGGGCTACCGCGGCCAGGTTGGGCAGGACTTGTCGTATTCGGTGACCCTGTATCGCAATTTGTACGACCACCTGCGCACCCAGGATCTGAGCAGCCAGGGCACGATCGAGTTCGGCAACCAGATGAACGGCAGGGCGCACGGCATCGAGGCCTGGGCCAGCTACCAGATGAGCGATGCCTGGCGCCTGTCGGCCGGCGCCACCGCGTTGCGCGAGCGCTTCAGCCTGAAGCCGGGCAGCCGCGACGCCGGCAGCGTGGCAACCACCGGCGCCGACCCGGCCTACACGGCCCAGCTGCGTTCCAACTATGCCTTCGACAGCACGCGCGAGCTGGAACTGGCGGTGCGCCGTGTCGGCGCGACCGGACGGCCCGCGGTACCGGGCTACACGGCAGTCGACCTGCGCTTCGGCTGGCGTTTCGCGCCGGGCATGGCCTTGTCGGTGATCGGGGCCAACCTGAACGGCGGCCATGGGGAGTACGGGGCAGAGCAGGTCCGCGCCGAGGTGCCGCGGACCCTGGGGATCAAGCTGGTGTGGCAGCGCTGAATCGTCGTTCCCGCGAACGCGGGAACCCAGGTTTGCTTGCGTTTCGATAGCTCACGCAAAACTTGGGCCCCCGCCTGCGCGGGGGCGACGGAGCAAGCGCGGGGCGACGAGGTAATTAAATCGCCTTCGCCAGCTGCGCCGCCAGACCCGTGTAGTTTGCGGGCGTCATCGCCAGCATCAGGTCCTTGGCTTCCTGCGGCACCGCCAGGCCGGTGATGAACTCTTGCAGCGCTTCGCGGGTGATGCCTTTGCCGCGGGTGAGTTCCTTCAGCTGTTCGTAGGGGTTGGCGATGCCGTAGCGGCGCATCACGGTCTGCACCGGCTCGGCCAGCACTTCCCAGTTTGCGTCCAGGTCTTGCGCCAGGCGCTGCGGGTTCACTTCCAGCTTGTTCAGGCCGCGCAGGCAGCTGTCGTAGGCCAGCAGCGCGTAGCCAAAACCGACGCCGATGTTGCGCAGGACCGTGGAGTCGGTCAGGTCGCGCTGCATGCGCGAGACCGGCAGCTTGTCCGCCATGTGGCGCAGCACCGAATTGGCCAGGCCCAGGTTGCCTTCCGAGTTCTCGAAGTCGATCGGGTTGACCTTGTGCGGCATGGTCGACGAACCGATCTCGCCGGCCTTCAGCTTCTGCTTGAAGTAGCCCAGCGAGACGTAGGTCCAGATGTCGCGGTTCAGGTCCAGCAGGATGGTGTTGGTGCGCGAAATGGCGTCGAACAGTTCGGCCATGTAGTCGTGCGGCTCGATCTGGATGGTGTACGGATTGAAGGTCAAGCCAAGCCGCTGCTCGATCACGTTCTTGCTGAACGCCGGCCAGTCGAAGGACGGATAGGCGGACAGATGGGCGTTGTAGTTGCCGACTGCACCGTTCATCTTGCCGAGGATCTCGACGCCCTCGATGCGCTTGACGGCGCGCTGCAGGCGCGCGACGACGTTGGCGAACTCTTTACCCAGGGTGGTCGGGCTGGCGGTCTGGCCGTGGGTGCGCGACAGCATCGGCAGCTCGGCGTTGGCGTGCGCGATCTCGGTGAGCTTGTTAATGATGGCTTGCAGGGCCGGCAACATCACGCCGTCGCGCGCCGCTTTCAGCATCATGCCGTGCGAGGTGTTGTTGATGTCTTCCGAGGTGCACGCAAAGTGGATGAATTCGCTGGCCGCGACCAGTTCCGGCACATCCTTGACCTTCTCCTTCAGCCAGTATTCGACCGCCTTGACGTCGTGGTTGGTGACGGCTTCGATTTCCTTGATGCGGGCGGCGTCAAGGTCCGAGAACGCGGCGCCCAGCCGGTCGAGCAGGGCATTGGCTTCGTTCGAGAACGGCTTGAGTTCGGCAAAGCCGGCCTGCGACAGCGCCTGCAGCCAGGCGATCTCCACCTTCACGCGGTGGTGCATGAAACCGGCTTCCGACAGGATGGGGCGCAGCTTGTCGGTCTTGGCGGCGTAGCGGCCGTCCAGCGGGGACAGGGCCGACAGGGTGGAGGAGGAGGCGGTAGAAGTCATGGCAGGAAGGGATGGATGCAAAAGCGCGATTTTACCATCCGAAGTCGGCGCGGGCCGGCGTTTGTCAAGTGTCATTTTGCCGGCGTTGCATGCCTTCCTCGACCGATATTGCACAGGGAGGCCGATGCTATACTGTCAGCCACTCCCCTAATCTGAGCATTTATGAAACTCATCGGTTCTGTCACCAGTCCCTATGTGCGCAAGGTGCGCGTCGTGTTGGCAGAGAAGAAGCTCGACTACGTGTTCGAGCTGGAAAACGTCTGGTCGCCGGACACGAAGATTTCGGCATCCAACCCGCTCGGCAAGGTGCCTTGCCTGGTCATGGAAGACGGCAGCGCCATGTACGACTCGCGCGTGATCGCCGAGTACCTCGACACACTCACGCCGGTTTGCAAGCTGCTGCCGGCCAACAGCCGCGACCGCGCCAACGTCAAGGTCTGGGAGGCGCTGGCCGATGGTGTTGCCGATGCCGCCGTGCTGGCCTACCTGGAGCGCACCCAGCGCCCCGCCGAGCTGCAAAGCCCGGCCTGGATCGAGCGCCAGATGGGCAAGGTGCGCGCCGGCCTGCAGGTCATGTCCGATAACCTCGGCGAGCAGCCGTTCTGCATGGGGATCCATTACACCTTGGCCGACGTCGCGGTCGGCTGCATGCTGGGCTGGCTGCTGCTGCGCTTCCCGGCCATCGCCTGGCGCGACGAGCATCCGAACCTGGCGCGCCTGTTCGACAAGCTGTCCGAGCGCCAGTCCTTCAAGGATACGGTGCCGGTGGTCCCCGCGTGAACGGGCGCGCCGTGACCACGGTCGTCTTCGGCGAAGCGCTGGTCGACGAATTCCCGACCGAGCAGGTGGTGGGCGGCGCGCCTTTTAACGTCGCGCGCCACCTGGCCGCCTTCATGGAGCCGGCCCTGATGATCACGCGCATCGGACGCGACCGCAACGGCCAGGCCGTGCGCGGCGAGTTCGAGCGCTTCGCGATGAACGACGCCGGCCTGCAGCTGGATCCGATGGAAGAGACCGGCCGCGTGGTGGTCGAGCGCATCGGCCAGGGCCACCGCTTCCGCATCCTGCCGCGCCAGGCCTACGACTTCATCGACGCGGCAAGCGCCACCGCCTGCCTGGCGAAGGTCGACGCCGGCGTCGTCTATTTCGGTACCCTGGCCCAGCGCGAGGAACGCTCGCGCGCCGCCTTGCAAGCCGTGCTCGAGGCAAGCCCGGCCAAGCGCTACCTCGACCTCAACCTGCGGCCCGAGCAGTACGTCGAGACCACCGTCACGCGCTCCTTGCAGGCGGCCGACATCGTCAAGGTCAACGAAGAGGAATTGCAGGCGCTGTTCCAGTGGTATTTCCAGATCGGCCCGAACGATGCGGCGCTGTCGACGGAAGAAGTGCACGCGGCCTGCCGCGCGCTGATGGACCGCTTCAGCCTGGAGACCCTGATCGTGACCCTGGGCCACCGCGGCTCGGTGGTATTCCTGGCGGACGGCGGCATGGTTGCCACCCGCGACACCCCGGCGCCGCCCTTCGTGATCGACACGGTGGGGGCGGGCGATGCCTTCTCCGCGATCTTCCTGCTGGGCCGCGCACGCGGCTGGCCGCTCGAACTGACGCTGGCGCGCGCCAATGAATTCGCCGGTGCGATCTGCGCGGTCGCGGGCGCGGTGCCGCGCGACCTGAACTTCTATGATAAATGGGTCAATCGCTGGCGCGAAGGCACGCCGGCGCCCAGCTTTACATCTCGCTAGGATCCATCTGCGATTGCAGGTAGTTCTGCAGGCCCACCTTGACGATCAGGTCGAGCTGGGTCTCCAGCCACTCGATGTGTTCCTCGGTGTCTTCCAGGATGTCAAGCAGCAGGTCGCGTGAGACGTAATCGCGCGCCGCCTCACAGGCTGCGATGCCGTCCTTGACGCACTGCTGGGCGCCGCGCTCCAGTTTCAGGTCGCATTCCAGCATCTCCTGCGCCGACTCACCGATCAGGAGCTTGTGCAGGGCCTGCAGGTTGGGCAGGCCGTCCAGCATCAGGATGCGGTCGATCAGGCGGTCGGCATGCTTCATCTCGCCGATCGACTCGTCGTATTCCTTCTTGCCCAGGCGCGTGAATCCCCAGTGCTTGTACATGCGCGCATGCAGGAAGTACTGGTTGATCGCGGTAAGCTCGTTGGTCAGCTGCGCATTCAGCGCACGGATGATGTTCGGATCGCCCTTCATGGTTCCCTTATCGATGGTTGAGATAATAAAGACATCATAGCGTCACAGCGCGGCCAGCGCCACGCCGCCGGCGAGCAGCAGCGACACCGAAGCGATCGCGATGCCCACCGTGCGCCGGCGGTTGGTCAGCATCCACAGCACGACCCCGGACAGCGACAGCAGGATGATCGAGCCGGCCAGCGTGTCCACCAGCAGGATCCAGCCGACGCTCATGCCCACCCCCTTGTGCAGATTGGTGAGGGTAGCGAAGACATTGTTCTCGCTGCGCTTGAGGGTCACATAGCTGTTGCCGACCCAGTACTCGGCCTGCACCGCGCCGGTAGGCGAGGTAAAGCTGGCGCTCCAGCGCGCCGGCTGGACCACGGCATGGTCGCCCCAGGCCACTGGACGCGCGGGTTCGGATTTTACGCGCGCCGGATCGGGAGGGAGCTTGAGCGAACGTTTCAGCCAGGCGGCGAGCGCCTGCGGGTCGGCCGGGGCCGGACTCGGTAGTGGAATCTGCACCGTGCTTTCCTGGCTTTGCGCGGCAGGAATCCTGAGGACGGCGCGGTGGTTCAGGAGGATGCCGGTGCTGCCGAACAGCAGGCCGAGCACCGCGCCCCACAAGCCGATCCAGCCGTGCATCTTGCGCAGCCATTTGACGGCAAGGGCGCGCCGGGTGGGCGCGGGCGGCGGTTGGACGGTAAAGGGCTGCGGCGGCGTCCTCGGGGAGCGAAATGGGATGACGGGCATAAGACAGACGGGATGGCTGCTTTGGAAGCACCATGTTAGCAGGACCCGCCGCGCATCGGCCGCTGCACGCGTCGCATATGTGCGTAGCAATTATCGAGCGAACTGAGCCGAGGAAAACTGGGCCGGCGTCGCTGGCGCCGCGGACGCGGCGACGGCCGGGACGAGTCGGGAGGATCAGGCGGCGAAGCTGGCTGCCGGCGCCCGGCGCAGTTCGGTGACGGTGGTGCGCGATTCCAGGTGTTCGTGCATGACTTCGCGGGCATAGCTGACGCACTTGCCGCAGCAGGTGCCGACGCCGAGTTCCTTGTACAGGTCGGCCATCGAGCTCATGCCCATTTCGACGGCCTGGCGGATTTCACGGTCGGAGATGTTGTTGCAGACGCAGACGATCATGTCGATTCCTGTCGGTGTCGATTCGCGCGCCAGCCGGTATTGTCTGGTTTATAATGCGAATCATTCTCATTCAGTTTCGTATTCTGAGCACATCCGAGACCGAATGCAAGCGTTTTGTCGTGTCGGCGAGGCGGAGTGAACACAAGTAGACAAATCGCAAATAGAAATAATTCGCATTTAGGTTTATGATGCACATATCGTCTCATCAGCGCCGGAATCGACCACCATGACTCTTGCACCTACCCTGACCACCCTCGACGCCCTCAAGGCTGGCCAGAGCGCCACCGTGATCCACCTCGCGCCCAGCCACGACCATGGCGGCGATGGCGCCGACGTATCACGTCGCCTGATGGAACTGGGCTTCGTCCCCGGCGAACGCATCCGCATGCTCAAGCGCGGCCTGCCGGGCGGCCCGGTCGCGGTCAAGGTCGGTCAATCCACATTTGCCCTGCGCCGTTTCGAAGCGGCGCTGGTCTCGATCCAGCCGGAATAACGGAATAACGGAACATATCAATGGGAGCAGTAGAACAGCAGGTCCAGGCGGCGACAGCCCATAAAACGCCGTTGATCGCCCTGCTGGGTAATCCGAACTGCGGCAAGACCGCGCTGTTCAACCGCCTCACCGGCGCGCGCCAGAAGGTCGCGAACTACGCCGGCGTCACCATCGAACGCAAGGAAGGCAGCTTCATCCTGCCGGGCGGGCGCGCCATGCGCGTGCTCGACCTGCCGGGCGCCTACAGCCTCTCCGCCCACACCCCTGACGAAGCGATCACGCGCGACGTGGTCGCCGGCCTGCGCGCAGGCGAACAGGCGCCGGATGCCGTGGTCTGCGTCGTCAACGCCACCAACCTGCGCCTGAACCTGCGCCTGGTGCTCGAGATCCAGCGTCTCGGCCTGCCGATGGTGCTGGCCCTGAACATGGTCGACGTCGCCCGCAAGCGCGGCATCGAGATCGACACCGCCAAGCTGTCGCAGGAACTGGGCATGCCGGTGGTCGAAACCGTGGCCGTGCAGGCCGGCGGCGAGAAAACGCTGTTAGGCGCGCTCGAAGCGCTGTCTTTCGACACCCTGGTCAAACCGCGCCCCTTGAGCGCGATCGACGCCGTGCCGGTCGAGCAGACCCAGCGCGAAGTACGCCGCATCATCGAGGCCTGTGTCAGCTTCGACAAGGACACCGGCAACCTGTCCGAGCAGATCGACCAGGTCGTGCTGCACCCGGTGGCCGGCCCGGTGATCCTCGCGCTGCTGATGTTCCTGATCTTCCAGGCCGTGTTCAGCTGGGCCGCGGCGCCGATGGACCTGATCAAGGAAGGCGTCGAAGGACTCGGCAGCTGGATCGGTGCCAGCATGGCCGAGGGCCCGCTGCGCGGCCTGATCGTCGACGGCATCTTCGGCGGCGTCGGCAGCGTGCTGGTGTTCCTGCCGCAGATCCTGATCCTGTTCTTCTTCATCCTGGTGCTGGAAGACTGCGGCTACCTGCCGCGCGCGGCCTTCCTGCTCGACCGCATGATGGGCAGCGTCGGCCTGTCCGGGCGCGCCTTCATTCCGCTGCTGTCGTCGTTCGCCTGCGCGATCCCCGGCGTGATGGCGGCGCGCACGATCCAGAACCCGCGCGACCGCCTGGTGACGATCATGATCGCCCCCTTGATGACCTGCTCCGCGCGCCTGCCGGTGTACGCACTGGTGATCGCCGCCTTCATCCCGAGCCGCAAGCTGGCCGGCGGCATCGACCTGCAGGGCCTGGTGCTGTTCCTGCTGTACGCGGCCGGCATCGTCAGCGCGATGGCGGTGGCCTGGTTCTTCAAGCGCACCGCGCGCGCCAAGGGCCAGCACCCGCTGATGCTGGAACTGCCGGCCTACCACTGGCCGCACCTGCACAACCTGTTCCTGGGCCTGTGGGAACGCGCGAAGATCTTCCTGACCCGCGTCGGCACCGTGATCCTGACCCTGATGGTGCTGGTCTGGTTCCTGTCGAGCTTCCCGGGCGCCCCGGAAGGCGCGACCCACCCGCCGATCTACTACAGCGTGGCCGGCATGCTGGGCCGGGCCCTGGCCGTGATCTTCGAGCCGATCGGCTTCGGCTGGCAGATCTGCATCGCGCTGGTGCCGGGCATGGCCGCGCGCGAAGTGGCGGTCGGCGCGCTCGGCACCGTGTACGCGCTGTCGTCCTCGGGCGATGACGTGGCGACTTCGCTGGCGCCGCTGCTGGCCCAGTCCTGGAGCATGGCGACCGCGCTGTCGCTGCTGGCCTGGTACGTGTTCGCGCCGCAGTGCCTGTCGACACTGTCGGTGGTGCGCCGCGAAACCGGCAGCATCCGCTGGGCCCTGGTCATGGCCGGCTACATGTTCGCGCTGGCCTATGCGGCCTCCTTCATCACCTACCACGTAGCGCGCTACGCCCTGGGGAGCTGAGATGATCGCCCAGTACCTCGCGGTGGGCCTGATCGTGCTGTGCGCGGCGCTCTACGCCGCGGGCAAGTACCTGCCGTTGTCGGTGCGCCGCAAGATCGTCTACAAATTCTCTGACGGTTCCGGCAAGGGCTGGCTGGCGCGCTGGCTGGACAAGGACGCCGGCTGCGGCAGCGGCTGCGATACCTGCGGCACCTGCGCGCCGGAACCGATGCCGGAGACGGATGATAAGGGTCGAAAAATCATTCAGGTGCACGTCAAGCGCTAACCGTAATCACCGTCGTTCCCGACCTGGCCGGCCGCCTTGGCGGGAACCCAAGTTGGTAGCGGGCCGCAAAACTTGGATCCCCGCCTCCGCGGGGACGACGTGCTTAAGCCGCGGGTTGCCATCCCAAGTCCATTAGCGCCATCAGCCGCTTCGCATCGAAAGGCGCCCGCACCTTGATGTCGTTGTCGAAGTAGCAGTAGACGTCCCGGCTTTTCGCCTTCGGCGGCGCCACTTCCGATACGAGTCGCGCATCCTCCGGCTGCCCACCTTCGCTCCACGCACGGATCTTTTCAGCCCAGCGCTCCAGCGATGCGTCCTCGTAGCCGCTGGCATACAGCTCATGCTCGCCATGCAGGCGGATGTAAACGAAATCCGCGGTCACGTCTTCCCAGTCCGGCCACTTGCCCGCCGTATCCGCCACCACCAGCGCCACGTTATGCCTGCGCAGCAGTGCGATGAAGGCTTCGTCGCGGAAGCTCTCGTGGCGCACTTCCACCGCGTGCCGCAGCGGGCGCACGGCGTCGATGTCCAGCAGCGCGCGGCCTTCCATTTTGGCGTCGTGGCGGCGCGCGATCTCCAGCGCCTGGCCGGTATCGGTTGGCAGCATCGCCAGGAAGTGTTCGAGCTTTTCGGGATCGAAGCGCAACTGCGGCGGGAACTGCCACAGGATGGGGCCGAGCTTTTCGCGCAGCGCGAACACGCCCGAGGCCAGCACGTTGGCCAGCGCCGTCTCGATGCCGCGCAGCTTGAGCATGTGGGTGATGAAGCGGTTGCCCTTCACGGCAAACACGAAGCCGGGCGGCGTGGCCGCATACCAGGCCGCGTAGCTGCTCGGGCGCTGCAACGAATAGAAGGAGCCGTTGATCTCGATGGTGGGCAGTTCGCGCGAAGCGAAGTCCAGTTCGCGCGCCTGCACCAGCCCGGGCGGATAGAACACCCCGCGCCAGGGTTCGTAACGCCAGCCGGAGATGCCGATGAAGATGTCGCCCATGCCTGCGATGGTAGGCTGGGCAGGGGGCAGGGTTCGGTGCGCTGCCGAACCCTGCCTGCATTGCGATCAGGTGCGGATGCTTGCCTGGATCGGAACAGGACGCGGCCGCCGGCGCCACAGCGCCACCGCCCCCAATCCCGCCGCCAGCATCGCCCACGCCGGCGCTTCCGGCACCGGCGACACCGGCGAGGCCGACACCATGGTCAAGACCGTGCCTTGGGTCCAGTTCAGGTGGTGTTCCATGCTGCTGTAGGGCGTGATCTGGTACTCGTAACTCAGCTTGCCCGACTCGATCAGGTGGCCGCCGCTATGAAAGCCTTCCGGGTCGCTGCCGTATTCGCCGAGGCTGAAGGACAGGCCCTGGTTCGGCGAAAACACGAAGCTGTCGGCGCCGCAGTGGTAATACTGGTTGCTGGACGCGGCGCAGGCCACGTAATCCATCGAGCCGATGGTCAGGGAAGTCAGTTCGCCGATGTCGAGAACGCCGTCGGCATTCAGGTCGGTCCCGGTAAAGGAGCCGGCGATCTGCGCGTCGGGCAGGAAAACCCCGGCTTCCTGGTCATCGAAACCTGTGTAGGTGAAGGTCCAGTGGGTGGATTGGGCATGGGCGAACGCACTGCCGGCGAGCAGTGCGATGGCGGTGAGATGGTGCTTCATGGGAGGACCTCGCAAGGGGGCGGGAGGAAACCCGCGGTGAACGAAACGCTGGGTTCAGCCTACCCGTTTTTGTTACGAAAGTCCTGCTCATTTGACACATTTTCGACACAATGTCGGCGGCTGACCACACTCTGTGGCCAGCTCAGCCGTTTTCATTTCCCTGCTGAAACGACAGGCAGCTCGATGCTGCTTTCCATGCCCGGCGCGTGATACACCCGCTGGGTCGCCTTGCGGTAGTCGTCCGGCTTGGCGTAAAAGATGTTCGGCACGAAGGTCTGGGGGTTGCGGTCGTAGAGCGGGAACCAGCTGGACTGGATCTGCACCATCACGCGGTGGCCCGGCAGGAACACGTGATCGACGTTCGGCAGCGCGAAGCGGTAGCGCTCGGCCTTGTTGGCCGGGATCGCCGTCGGCTTGTCGAAGCCCTGGCGGTAACGGCCGCGGAAGATGTCCATCGAGATCGGCAACTGGTAGCCACCCAGTTCCGGCTGGGATGCCACTTCGTCCGGATAGACGTCGATCAGTTTCACGACCCAGTCGCTGTCGGTGCCCGAGGTCGAGGCGAACAGGTTCACCATCGGCGCGCCGGCCAGCGCCAGCGGCGCCGTCAGGCGTTCGCTCACATAGGTCAGCACGTCCGGACGGTCCGAGTAGGAACGCTGGTCGGTCACCAGCCAGGGCTTCCACACCGTGGCGTCCCCCATGCGCACCGGGCGCGGCACGAAGGGGATCGGTTTCATCGGATCGGACACGTATTCGTCGAAGTTCGCGCCCTTGCTGCCTGCTTTATCGAAGCCGAGCTTGAGGCCGGGCTTCAAATACATCGTGGTCGACGCCTGCGCCAGCGGCCATTGCTCCAGCCGGCGCCAGCGGTTCACGCCGGTCTGATACGACCACACCGGTGGGGTATCGAATTGCGGCGCGCCATCCTTCAGGTACTGGTTAAAGAAGGGCAGCATGACTTCGCGGCGGAACTCGCGGGCGGTGTCGCCGGTGAATTTCAGGGCGCCCAGCGAAGAGCCCTCGTAGTTCACGCCGCTGTGGCGCCACGGGCCCACCACCAGCGAATTCAGTTTGTTGTCCTTGTCCTTCGGCTCCACCGCCGCATAGGTCGCGTAGGCACCGTAGATGTCTTCCTGGTCCCAGCGGCCGACCACGGTCATGGTCGGCACCGTGAGCGGCTTCTTGGCCAAAATGCGGTCCAGCGCCTGCTCCTGCCAGTAGCTGTCGTAGGCCGGGTGCTCGAACAGTTTCTTTGCGAAGTTCAGCTGGTCGATGCCGTAGATGTGGGCGAAATCGAAGGTCGAGCCGGCGCGCAGGAAGGCGTCGTAATCGTCGTAGGTGCCGGTGACGATCTCCTCGCCCTTGCCGCGTGCCGAGTTCTGGCCGGCGATGTAGGCGAGATTCGGGTTGCGGAAGGCGCCGTTGTGGAACCAGTCGTCGCCGCGCCAGCCATCGACCATGGGGCTCATCGGCACCGCCGCCTTCAGGGCCGGGTGCGGTTCGACCAGCGCCATCAGCACCGTGAAACCTTCGTAGGACGAACCGACCATGCCGACCTTGCCGTTCGATTCCTTGACGTTCCTGATCAGCCAGTCGATGGTGTCCCAGGCGTCGGTACTGTGGTCGACCTGGGTGTTGTTCAGCGGCCCGCGCACCGGGCGCGTCATCACGTAGTCGCCTTCGGAGCCGTACTTGCCGCGCACGTCCTGGAACACGCGGATATAGCCGTTCTCGATGAAGGCATCGTCGCCGTCGCCCAGCATCGAGGTGATGTGCGGGCTCTTCATGCGGCCGGCGCGTCCCGAGGCGTTGTACGGCGTGCGGGTCAGCATGATCGGGGCGTGCGACACGCCCCTCGGGATCACGATCACGGTGTGCAGCTTGACGCCGTCGCGCATCGGGATCATCACCTCCTGCTTGACGTAGTCGGCGTTCGGCACGGTGATGGAAAATTTGTCGGCCGGGATGTCGGGCGCCATCGGCGGCGTCTGGGCCAGGGCCGTACCGCCGAGCGCGGCAAACAGCAGGGGAAGGGCGGACAGGGACGGCAGGCTGGGGCGCGACATCTTGGTCTCCACAAAAAGTTGCATCCAAGCATACTACCCAAGCGAGGTGCCCCGCGCAATCGGCGTCACGCCTGCAGGCTCAGCGCGCCACCTTGAACACGCTGAACACCTCGCTCAGGCGCTGCGCCTGTTCGTTCATCGCCCCCGCCGCCGCCGCCTGCTCGACCAGGGCCGCGTTCTGCTGGGTCGCATCGTCCATGCCGGCGATGGCGCGGTTGACCTGGCCGATGCCTGCCTGCTGGTGCTCGCTGGCGCCGGCGATCTCGCCGATGATGCCGTTCACGCGGTCGACGCTGGCGACGATTTCCTGCATCGTGCTGCCGGCCTGGCGCACCAGTTCGGCCCCGTCATCCACCTTGCGCATGGAATCGTCGATCAGGCTGCGCACTTCCCTGGCCGCTGTCGCCGAGCGCTGGGCCAGGGCCCGCACTTCGCCGGCGACGACCGCGAAGCCGCGGCCCTGTTCGCCGGCACGCGCTGCTTCGACCGCCGCGTTCAGCGCCAGGATATTGGTCTGGAAGGCGATGCCGTCGATCACGCCGATGATGTCGGCGATCTTGCGCGCCGAGCCGTGGATCGCATCCATGGTGTCGACCACGCGCCCGACCACCTGGCCGCCGCGCTGCGCGACCTCGCTGGCCGACGAGGCCAGGCTGCTGGCATGGCGCGCGTTGGCGGCATTCTGCTGCACCGCGCCGGTCAGTTCCTCCATCGTGGCCGCGGTTTCCTGCAGCGCGCCGGCCTGCTGCTCGGTGCGGCTCGACAGATCCTGGTTGCCGCTCGCGATCTGGGTCGAGGCGCTGGCGATGGTGCGGATGCCGGCATCGACTTCGCCGACGATGCCGGACAGGCTGTCGTTCATCTCGCGCAGGGCGCGCAGCAGCTGGGCAGTCTCATCCTTGCCGGTGGTGTCGATGACGGTGCTCAGGTCGCCGGCGGCCACCGTGCGCGCCAGCGTGACGGCGCGCTCGAGCGGGGTACGGATGCTGCGCGAGATCAGGTGTCCGGCCAGCATCAGCAGGCCGGACAGCAGGGCGGCGGCCAGCGAGAATCCGATCACGCGCGGCAGGAACACGGCGTCGACGGTGTCGTCGTAGACACCGGAGCCGATCACCCAGCCCCAGGCCGGCACCGCCGTCACGTAGGAGACCTTGGGGACCGGCTGCTCGCTGCCCGGCTTGGGCCACAGATAGCCGACGAAGCCGCTGCCCTGGCTTTTCGCGACCTCGACCATGACACGGAACAGCTGCAGGCCGTTGGGGTCGGCCATGTCGCCGACGTCCTTGCCTTCCAGCTTGGCGTTCGGGTGCATGAGCATGCGCGGCTGCATGTCGTTGACCCAGAAGTATTCCTTGCCGTTGTAATGCAGCGCGCGCAGCGTTTCGAGGGCATCCTGCCTGGCCTGCTGCTCGGGCAGGGCGCCGCTGGCGGCCAGCTGCTGGTAGCGGTGGACGACGCCGCTGGCGACTTCCACGGCCTGGCGCACGGCCTGGCCGCGCTCATCCGAAATCAGTCGCCGTTCGGAGATGAGGAAAGCAGCGGCCACGGCGGCGGTGCCGAGGCCGGTGATGAGGGTGAGGAGCCCCAGTTTCCTCGCGATGGACAGGCTGGAAAATACGTTCATCTAGTTTGAAGGAGAGCGCAAGCCCCGTCATGGCGGCGGAGACGTTCGCTTCCAGCAAAATCGCGCTAGATAACGAACAGATAATTACTTAGTATAGCAAGTGAACTTGTTGCTGCGCGGAAATTTAACGAAATTATCGAAATTCTTCCTGAAGACGCAACAATGTTAAGCTAAGCCCCATTTCACTCGACCTCGGCCGCCCATGATCATCGTCCACCACCTGAACAACTCCCGATCCCAGCGTATCCTGTGGCTGCTGGAGGAACTCGGCCTGGAATACGAGATCAAAAAGTACCAGCGCGACCCGAAGACCATGTTGGCGCCGCCCGAACTGCGCGCCGTGCACCCGCTCGGCAAATCGCCCGTCATCCAGGACGGCGACACCATCGTCGCCGAATCGGGCGCCATCGTCGAATACCTGGTCGGGCGCTACGGCGACGGCCGCCTGGAACCGAAGCCCGGTACGCCCGAGCGCCTGCGCTACAGCTATTACATGCACTACGCTGAAGGTTCGGCGATGCCGCCGCTGCTGATGAAACTGGTGTTCGACCGCGTCGAGAGCACGCCCGCGCCCTTCTTCGTGCGCCCGATCGCGCGCGCGATTGCGAAGAAGGTCAAGGACAGCTTCGTGCTGCCGCAGATCCGCCAGCACCTGGCCTTCCTCGAGGGCGAGCTCGCCGGCCGCGCCTGGTTTGCCGGCGACGATTTCTCGGCGGCCGACATCCAGATCAGCTTCCCGCTGGAGGCCGCCGCCTCGCGTGGCGGACTCGATGCGCAATACCCGAAACTGAGCGCCTTCCTCGAACGCATCCATGCGCGCCCGGCCTACCGGCGCGCGCTCGAACGGGGCGGGCAATACGATTTCGTGAAATGAAACTCCTCGCCATCGATGGCCTGAACATCGTCCGCCGGGTCTACGAAGCCAGCCCCGAACCGGACTCCGACCTGAAGGCGAGCATCGCCCTGCGTCACGCCTTCTCGTCCTTCCGCAACGTGCTGGAAGCGCATGCGCCGACCCACGTGCTGGCGGCCTTCGACTACGGCGGCCAGACCTGGCGCCACGCCCTGTATCCGCGCTACCGCGAGGGCCGCGCGCCGATGCCGCCGGACCTGCGCAATGCGCTGCCGGCCTTCCACGAGCGCCTGCGCGAGGCCGGCCTGCACGTGCTGATGATTCCCGAGGTCGAGGCCGACGACGTGATCGCCACCGGCGTCATGCGCTGGCTGTCGGAAGGACGCGGCGATGCCGTCGTCGCCACCACCGACAAGGACTTGCACGCGCTGATCGCCCACGGCGCCCTGGTGTGGGACCATTTCAAGGGCGAGTGGCACGACGACGCCTGGGTGCGCAACAAGTTCGGGGTCGCGCCCGAGCGCCTGCACGATCTGCTGGCGCTGATGGGCGACCCGACCGACGGCGTGCCCGGTGTATCGAAGATCGGCATGAAGACCGCGGCGCGCCTGCTGAACGCCTACGGCGACCTGGACGCCGTGATGGCCGGCGCCGGCATCCTCAAGACGCCGCTGGGCGAGCGCCTGCGCGCCGAGCGCGAGATCCTCGCCATCTCGCGCCGGCTGGTGGAGCTGAAGACCGACGTGAAGCTTGGGGTGAGCTGGAAGATGCTCGCCTACGACGCCTTCTGAACAAACAAGGAAACAGGAAAAAGCGATGCTCAAGGCAGTGATTGTCGACTCGAATGCGATCTCGCGCGGCCTGCTCAACACCGTGCTGATGGACGCTGGCTACGAGGTGGTCGGCCACACCCATACCAGCCACGGCGGCTGGCTGCTGGCGCAGAAGCACCATCCGCACATCTTCTGCATCGCGCGCGAGCAGGTGGAAGACGGCAGCGACGTGGTCGAGCAGCTGCGCGCCAAGCTGCCGAAAACCCTGATCTTCATGGTGTCCGGCACGCTCGACGCGGCGGCCGTGCAGGGGGCGCTGGCGCGCGGCGTGCAGGGCTTCATCGTCAAGCCCTTCAAGGCCGACGCCGTGCTGCGCACGATCCGCAATACCGTACTGGCCGTGGTCAAGCAGCACCGGGGTGCTTGATCGCAAAGAACTGTGGTGTTTGCGGGATTTTGGCAGAAATAGAAGGAAGGTTCCGTATTTCCATGTTGACCTGTGGAAATTATGGCCTCACAATCGGATAAGTCCACAATTCAATCAAATTCGTCAATTTTGACGACCTCCCCCATGCCACGTTCTACTATCTGCCAGTCGCGCGAAGCTGAACGGCTCGACGCGCTACGCAAACTGAACCTGCTCGACACCCCGCCGAGCGAAGCTTTCGACCGCATCACCCGCATGGCGGCCCAGCTGTTCCAGTTGCCGGTGGCCGCGGTCTCGCTCACGGACACCGACCGTCAGTGGTTCAAGTCGCGCGTCGGCGTCGAGCACAACACGATTCCGCGCATGCAGGCGCCCTGCGCCCAGGTCGCCGAGGAGGGCGAGATGCTGGTCATCAATGACCTGCGCGAGGATGCGCATTACCGCGACAGCCTGCTGGCCGCTTCCGGCGTGCGCTTCTATGCGGGCGCTCCGCTGATGACCAACGACGGCTACTGCCTGGGCGCGATGTGCGTGCTGGGCGCGGAGCCGCGCCAGATCAGCGAAGCCGAACGCGCGTCCCTGCGCGACATGGCGGCGATGGTGATGGCGCAGATCGAGCTGCAGCACGCACTGGGCCGGGTCGACCCGCTCAGCGGCCTGCCGAACCGTAACCAGTTCATCGACGACTTCGGCGACCTGACGCTGGACCGCCCGCACGGCGAGCAGCGGGTGGCGGCCCTGATCAACCTGGCCAGCCCGGAGCAGCTCAGCAATGCGATGCGGGCGATGGGCGCCACCTATCTCGACGAGATCGTCGGCGAAGCGGTGCGCATGCTGCGCGCCAGCGTCGGCCGCTCGAGCACCGTGTACCACATCACCGCGACCGAATTCGCCTTCATCGCGCCGCCGGGCACCACCTGCGACGATTTCGGCGAGGCCCTGCACGCGCTGCTGCAGCGGCGCGCGGAGTCCGTCACCTCGCGCTTCGTGACCACCGCCAGCATCGGCGTGGCCCACTTCGAGGTCGGCATCACCGCCAGCGGCGACCTGCTGCGCAACCTGCACTCGGCCGCCCAGCATGCCAGCGAGAGCGATCTCGGGGTGTCGGTGTTTTCGGCCGAGCAGGACGCGGTCCACCGCCGCCATTTCCTGCTGATTAACGAGTACGGCGCGGCGCTGGAAAGCGAAGGCCAGCTGCGCCTGGTGTACCAGCCCAAGATCGACCTGGCGAGCGGCGCCTGCATCGGCGCCGAAGCCCTGCTGCGCTGGACCCATCCGACCTTCGGCGAAGTCTCGCCGGGCGAATTCATTCCGATCATCGAGCGGACCTCGATGGTGCGCGAGACCACCCACCGGGTGCTGGAGATGGCGCTGCGCCAGCTGGCCGCCTGGCGCCTACAAGGCATCGAGCTGGAAGTGGCGGTGAACGTGTCGGCGGTGAACCTGCAGGAGCCGGACTTCTGCGAGCGCGTGGTGGACGGCCTGCGCGCCCATGGCCTGCCGGCCTCCAGCCTGGCGCTGGAGATCACGGAAAGCACGCTGATGAAGAATCCGCGCCTGGCCGAGACCACGCTGAACGCGCTGGCCGCCGCCGGCGTGCAGCTGGCGATCGACGACTTCGGCACCGGCTATTCGAGCCTGGCCTACCTGCAAAGCCTGCCGGCCGAAGTGGTCAAGATCGACCAGTCGTTTGTCCGCAACCTCGAAGACGACGAACGCAAGCGCGCGCTGGTGTCGGCCATGATCAAGCTGTCGCACGACCTCGGGCACCGCGTGGTGGCCGAGGGCGTCGAAACCCTGGCAGTCGTGGAGTTGCTGAAAGAGGCGGGCTGCGACCAGGCGCAGGGTTACTGGTATGCGCGGCCGCTGGGGCCGCAGGCATTCATGACGTGGTTCGCGGCGCGGGACCAGGCCCTTGCGGCCTGACCCCGGGCTGGATCAGAACTCTTCCCAATCCGCAGCCGTCGCCACCGGCTCCTTGCGCGCTGCCGGCCGGGCGATCTGCACCGGCTGCGGCGCCACTACCCGCTTGACCGGGGCGGCCGGTTTGACCGCCTTGACCGGCGCCGGCGACACCGCCTGTGCCGCGGCATCGAGGCGGAACACACTGACCGCCTGCGCCAGGCGTGCCGCCTGATCCTGCATCGCTTCCGCCGCCGCCGAGGTCTGCTCGACCAGCGCGGCGTTCTGCTGCGTCACTTCGTCCATCTGCGTGATCGCCTGGTTGATCTGCTCGATGCCGCCGCTCTGCTCGGCGCTGGCGGCGCTGATCTCCGTCATGATGTCGGTCACGCGGCGCACGCTGTCGACGATCTCGCGCATGGTGCTGCCGGCATCGCCGACCAGCTTGCTGCCGGTTTCGACCTTGCCGGTCGAGTCGACGATCAGCGCCTTGATCTCGCGTGCCGCCGCCGCCGAGCGCTGGGCCAGGTTGCGCACCTCGCCCGCCACCACCGCGAAGCCGCGGCCCTGCTCGCCGGCGCGCGCCGCTTCGACCGCCGCGTTCAGCGCCAGGATATTGGTCTGGAAGGCGATGCCGTCGATGACGCCGATGATGTCCGCGATCTTGCCGGACGCATCGTGGATATCGCGCATGGTGTCGACCACCTGCTCGATCACGGCGCCGCCGCGCGCCGCCACGTTCGATGCCGATTCCGCCAGCATGTTGGCCTGGCGGGCATTGTCGGCATTCTGCTTGACGGTCGAGGTCAGCTCTTCCATCGAGGACGCGGTCTCTTCCAGCGAGCCGGCCTGCTGCTCGGTGCGCGAGGACAGGTCCATGCTGCCGGCCGCCACTTCGCTCGAGGCGGTGGCGATGGTCTCGGTGCCGCTGCGTACGGTGTGCACGGTGCGCGCCAGGCTTTCGTTCATCGCCTTCAGGGCGCGCAGCAGCTGGCCCATCTCGTCGCGGCTGGTGACTTCGATGCGGCTGGTCAGGTCGCCGGCGGCGACGGTATTCGCCACCTCCAGCGCCTGCGCGACCGGGCGGGTGATCGAGGACGAGATGGCCCAGGCGATGGCGCCGGCCAGCGCCAGGATCGCCACGCCGAGGCCGGCCATCAGCAGGCGGGTGCTGGCATAGGTGGCCTCGGCCTGCGCGCCCGCCTCGGCGATGGCTGCCTTCTGGGCCTTGAGCTGCTCGTTCAGCCCCTTCTTGTAGGCCAGCAGCAGCGGGCGGAAGGCATCGTTCAGGTAAGCCTTGGCGCCCTCGATGTCGCCGGCGTCGACGCGCTTGAGCAGCTCGTCCTGGTCGCGCACGAACTTGATGTTGTTCTCGACCGTCTCGTTGTAGCGATCGCGTTCGGCAGCGTCCGTGAGGACGCCCTTGGCCTGGTCCAGGAGGGTCTGGATCGCCTGACGCGCCTTCATGACGTTGGCGGTCTGCAGTTTGCGGTCGGCCGGATCGTCGTTGAGCATCAGGTTGCGCAGCGCGATCGAAACGTTGTTGACTTCGTTGAGGACCGAGGTGACCGCGTCGATCTTCGGCATGCGCTGCTGCACGATGTCCCGGGTGCTACGGTTGACATGGTCGAGCGTGGCCTGGCTGAGTACGAGCACGACGATCAGCATGGCGCACATGACGCCAAAGCCCAGCGCAAGACGCGTGCGCAGTTTGAAGTTACTGAGATTCATAATTCAATGGGGAATGGAGGAAGTAAAACATGGCCGCGACGGAGCGCGCGGCCGTGAGGGGGGATTGCGGTCAGGCCGCGGTGCGCGCGGCGGCCAGCAGGCCCATGTCTTCGGAGCTGAGCAGCTTGTCGATGTCGAGCAGGATCAGCATGCGTTCGCCGAGGGTGCCCAGGCCCTGCAGGTACTCGGCGGCGACGCTGGCGCCCAGTTCCGGGGCCGGCTTGATCTGGTCGGGGGTGAGGGTCACCACATCCGACACGCTGTCCACCACCATGCCGATCGTGTGGCCATTGATGTTCAGGACGATCACCACCGTGAACGCGTCATAGGTCGGGTTGCCGACATTGAACTTGATGCGCATGTCCACGATCGGCACGATGATGCCGCGCAGGTTGACCACGCCCTTCAGGTAGTCCGGCGCGCTGGCGATGCGGGTCACGTTGTCGTAGCCGCGGATTTCCTGGACCTTGAGGATGCTGAGCGCATACTCTTCGCCGCCCAGCCGGAACGACAGCACTTCTGTCGTGTTGTTGACGATACCTTCAGCCATTTACTACTCCCTGTTTTCTTCGATCATTTTTGCCGTGCGGCAACTTTAGTGAAGATTACGGCATTTCGGCGGGGAGTTCGATGGAGAAATGACAAGCGGGGGCAAATTTGTGGGAATTTAGGAGAGGATGCAACAGTCCGTGCCGCACGCGGGCTTGTAAACGTCATTCCCGCGGAAGCGGGAACCCATGCTGAAGTGGCTAAAGAGGCTCAGTATGGATTCCCGCCTGCGCGGGAACGACGTCAGGCGGCGCTGGCCGTATCGATAATCCCGCCGCCCAGGCAGACATCGCCGTCATACAGCACCGCCGATTGTCCCGGCGTCACCGCCCACTGCGGCTCGTCGAAGCGCAGGCTGAAGCGGTCCAGGCCCTCGGCCGCCACCGTGCACGGCACGTCGGCCTGGCGGTAGCGGGTCTTGGCCGACAGCGCTTGCGGCGCAGGCGCTTCGCCGGCGATCCAGCTGGCCTGGCCGGCGCCCAGTTCGGCGGACAGCAGCCACGGGTGGTCGTGGCCCTGCACGATGTACAGGGTATTGCTGGCGATGTCCTTGCGCGCCACGAACCACGGCTCGCTGGTGCCGTCCGCGTTCTTGTGCGACTTCAGGCCGCCGATGCCGATGCCCTTGCGCTGGCCCAGCGTGTAGAAGGACAGGCCGACGTGCTGGCCGACCGTCTGGCCGTTGTCCAGCTTGATCGGGCCCGGCTTGTGCTGCAGGTAGCGGCCCAGGAATTCGCGGAAGGGGCGCTCGCCGATGAAGCAGATGCCGGTCGAATCCTTCTTGGCCGCGTTCGGCAGCTGCAGCTTCTCGGCGATCTTGCGGACTTCGGTCTTGGCGATCTCGCCCAGCGGGAACAGCGACTTCGATAACTGCGCCTGGTTCAGGCGGTGCAGGAAGTAGCTCTGGTCCTTGGTGTGGTCCAGCGCCTTGAGCAGTTCGAACTTGCCGTTGCCCTGGTTCTGGCGCACGCGCGCATAGTGGCCGGTCGCGATCAGGTCGGCGCCCAGCTTCATGGCGTGGTCGAGGAAGGCCTTGAACTTGATCTCGGCGTTGCACAGCACGTCCGGGTTCGGCGTGCGGCCGGCCTGGTACTCGCGCAGGAACTCCGCGAACACGCGGTCCTTGTATTCGGCGGCAAAGTTGACGGCTTCGATGTCCACGCCGACCACGTCGGCCACGCTGGCCGCGTCGATCCAGTCCTGGCGCGTGGAGCAGTATTCGGAATCGTCGTCGTCTTCCCAGTTCTTCATGAACAGGCCGACGACTTCATAGCCTTGTTCTTTCAACATCCAGGCCGCGACCGAGGAGTCGACGCCGCCCGACATCCCGATCACGACTTTTTTCTTTGTCATTTTACTTAGGTTACGTCCGGTTGAATGGCCAATCCGCCGTGGAAGACGGAAGTGTCCGTATAAAGCAGGTCCAGCGAGGTGCGCTTGCCGGCCAGGTAATCGTCCACGCATTTCAGCACGATCGGGCTGCGGTGGCGCTCCTGGCAGGCCGCGATCTCGTCGCGCGTCATCCACATGGTACGCAGGATGCCGTGGTCGAGCGGCTGGTCGTATTCCTTGCCGGGCTTGCCGCAGAAGGTGAAGCGCAGGTAGGTGATGTCGGTGCCGCGCGACTTCGAGTGGTAGCGCGACATGTACATGCCGACCAGCCCGGTTGGGATGAATTCGAGCGCGCTTTCTTCCAGTGCCTCGCGCACGACCGCCTGTTCGAGCGACTCGTTCGGATCGAGGTGGCCGGCCGGCTGGTTCAGTTTGATGCCGTCGCTGGTTTCCTCTTCGATCAGCAGGAAGCGGCCGTCATCGCGCTCGATGATGGCGGCGACGGTCACTGATGGTCTGAAGGTATGGGTCATGCGCGTCCTTGGAAATGTGCCGACATTCTACCTTGATGAAAAGGTCGTTGCTTGCACGCACGCTGCATTGCAACAGTTCTGGCCGGTCTTTTCGCTTGATTTGATACAAAAAATGGTGGGATATCCCTAGGTCTGCAACACGTTGGGCAGGAAAATTGCCGATCTGTTTACGAAATACCACTGATCTGTATTGACTGCGCTTATTGCACCGTGTTGCGTGCTAGATTGTAGACAGTTTATCAATTTTACGGAGGCATGATGAAGATTGGTGTGCCGGCCGAGTCCAGGCCAGGTGAAACACGCGTCGCCGCAACCCCCGAAACCGTCAAGAAGCTGGCGGCCCAGCACGAGGTGATCGTGCAGGCCGGCGCCGGCCTGCATGCTTCCGTGATTGATGACGCTTATGCCGCCGCCGGCGCCCGCATCGGCAGCGCCGCCGAAGCCTTCGGCGCGGAGCTGGTGCTGAAGGTGCGCGCCCCGAACGCCGACGAGCGCAGCCTGATGCGGCCGGGCGCGCTCCTGGTCGGCATGCTTAATCCCTTCGATACCGACAACCTGGCCGCCATGGCCGACAGGCGCCTGACCGCCTTCGCCCTCGAAGCCGCGCCGCGCATCACGCGTGCGCAGTCGATGGACGTGCTGTCGTCGCAGGCGAACATTGCCGGCTACAAGGCCGTGATGCTGGCCGCGAACGCCTACCAGCGTTTCATGCCGATGCTGATGACGGCGGCCGGCACCGTGAAGGCGGCGCGGGTGTTGATCATGGGCGTCGGCGTGGCCGGCCTGCAGGCGATCGCCACCGCCAAGCGCCTGGGCGCCGTGATCGAAGCCTCCGACGTCCGGCCCCCGGTCAAGGAGCAGGTCGAATCGCTGGGCGCCAAGTTCATCGACGTGCCTTTCATGACCGACGAGGAGCGCGAGATCGCACAGGGCGTGGGTGGCTATGCGCGGCCGATGCCGGCCGACTGGATGCGCCGCCAGGCCGAGCTGGTGCACGAGCGCGCCAGGCTCGCCGACATCATCGTGACCACCGCGCTGATCCCCGGCCGCAAGGCGCCGGTGCTGATCTCGGAGGATACGGTGCGCGCCATGAAGCCCGGTTCGGTGATCGTCGACATGGCGATCGAGCAGGGCGGCAACTGCCCGCTGACGGAACTGGGCAAGACGGTGGTCAAGCACGGCGTCACCATCATCGGCGAGCCGAACCTGCCGGCGCTGGTGGCGGCCGACGCATCGAGCCTGTACGCGCGCAACGTGCTCGACTTCCTGAAACTCATCGTCGACAAGGAAGGCAAGCTGGCCATCGACCGCGAGGACGAGATCGTGCGCGCGGTGATGCTGTGCGCCGACGGCGAAGTGCTCAGGAAATAACACCCGACACGTCATTCCCGCGAAAGCGGGAATCCATGCTGAGGCAATGTTGCACGCGAGGTATGGATTCCCGCCTCCGAGGGAATGACGACCTCAATGGAAGGAGAGAAAGAGTATGGAAATCAGTCACACGATCATCAACCTGATCATCTTCGTGCTGGCGATCTACGTCGGCTACCACGTGGTGTGGACCGTCACGCCGGCCCTGCACACGCCGCTGATGGCGGTGACGAATGCGGTGTCGGCCATCATCATCGTCGGCGCCATGCTGGCGGCCGGCCTGACCGAGGGCATCACCGGGCAGGTGGCCGGCACGCTGGCGGTGGCGCTGGCCGCCGTCAACGTGTTCGGTGGCTTCCTGGTCACCCAGCGCATGCTGGAGATGTTCAAGAAGAAGGAGCCGAAGGCGGCGCGCGATGCGAAAACGGCCGCCGGCGCTCGCGAGAAGGAGGCCGCATGAACATGATCAGCATGAATGTGGTGACGCTGCTGTATCTGGTGGCGTCGGTGTGCTTCATCCAGGCGCTGAAGGGCTTGTCCTCGCCGTCGACGGCCCGCATGGGCAATGTGTTCGGCATGAGCGGGATGGCGATCGCGGTCCTCACGACCATCGCCCTGATGTTCAAATTGAAGGAGCAGATCCAGACCGGCGGCATGGGTTTCGGCCTGGTGCTGCTGGGCGTGGTGGTGGGCGGCGCGATCGGCGCGGTTGCCGCGCGCCGGGTCGAGATGACCAAGATGCCGGAGCTGGTGGCGGCGATGCACTCGCTGATCGGCCTGGCCGCGGTGTGCATCGCGATTGCCGCGGTGTCCGAGCCGTGGGCCTTCAACATCGCCGAACGCGGTGCCGCGCTCCCCTTCGGCAACCGGCTGGAACTGTTCATCGGTACTTTTGTGGGCGCCGTGACCTTCTCCGGTTCCGTGATCGCCTTCGGCAAGCTGGCAGGCAAGTACAAATTCCGCCTGTTCCAGGGCGCGCCGGTGCGCTATCCGGGCCAGCACCTGATCAACCTGCTGGTAGCGATCGCCATCATCGCGCTGGGCCTGGTGTTCTGTTTCTCGGACGGCGCCGCGCCGGCCTGGACGCCCTACATCGTGATGGCCGTGCTGTCGTTCGTGCTGGGGGTACTCATCATCATCCCGATCGGCGGCGCCGACATGCCGGTAGTGGTGTCGATGCTGAACTCCTATTCGGGCTGGGCGGCGGCCGGCATCGGCTTCTCGCTGAATAACTCGATGCTGATCATCGCCGGTTCGCTGGTGGGCTCGAGCGGCGCCATCCTCTCGTACATCATGTGCAAGGCGATGAACCGCTCCTTCTTCAACGTGATCCTGGGCGGTTTCGGCGGCGAGGCGGCCAGCGGCGATGCCGGCGGCGCGAAGGAGCAGCGCTCCGTCAAATCCGGTTTGCCGGAAGACGCCGCCTTCATCCTGCAGAACGCGGAATCCGTGATCATCGTGCCGGGCTACGGCCTGGCGGTGGCGCGCGCCCAGCACACGGTGAAGGAACTGGTCGACAAGCTGACCGCACACGGCGTCACGGTGCGCTATGCGATCCACCCTGTCGCGGGCCGCATGCCCGGCCACATGAACGTGCTGCTGGCCGAGGCCGAGGTGCCCTACGACCAGGTGGCGGAAATGGAAGACATCAATGGCGAATTCGGCCAGACCGACGTGGTGCTGGTGCTGGGCGCGAACGACGTGGTAAACCCGGCGGCCAAGGACCCGAAATCGCCGATCGCCGGCATGCCGATCCTGGAGGCCTATAAAGCCAAGAGCATCATCGTCAACAAGCGCTCGATGGCCTCGGGGTATGCGGGGCTGGACAATGATCTGTTCTATCAGCCGAACACGATGATGGTGTTCGGGGATGCGAAGAAGGTGATCGAGGCTATGGTGAAGGCGGTGGAGTGAACGGTAATCGTGGGCTCGGGGAGCCCACCCTACGATGACGGTAGGGTGGGCACCCCGTGCCCACGTCAGCGCGGAGTCAACGCCGGCCGAACATCATCAATTCCGCCAGCAGCATCCTGGCCGGCTTGACCGTATCCAGCGCCGCCAGCGCCAACCCGAACACCGACTGCAGCGGCCCGGTACCGGCAAACACGCGCGCCATCGTGTCGGTGGCGCGGATCACCATGTTGCGGTCGCCCTCGCGCTCGGCGGCGAAGCGGTCGACCGCGGCCGGCGTCATCTCGCGCGCCAGCAGCCTTGCCAGCACGGCGGCATCGCGCAGGCCCAGGTTCAGGCCCTGGCCAGCCACCGGGTGCAGGGTCTGGGCCGCATTCCCGATCGCCACCGTGCGCGCGCTGGCGCGTGGGTCGGCGTTCAGGCCGAGCGGGAAGGCCACGCGCGGCGAGACCCTGGTGAAGCGGCCCAGCCGCTCGCCAAAGGCTTCGCCCAGCTCGTGCAAGAAGGCGTCTTCGCCCAGGTCCAGCAGGCGCTGGGCGCGTTCGGGCTGCACGCACCACACCAGCGCATACTGGTGGCCGTCGCCACCTTCCTGCGGCAGCAGGGCCAGCGGACCTTCATCGGTGAAGCGCTCGAAGGCGCGGTGCGCGCGCGGGCTGCTGACGCTGACGCGCGCGATGACGGCGGTCTGGCCGTAGTCGCGGGTGTTGGTTTTATCGGGCTGCTCGCCGAACACGCCGCCCTCGGCCTGCACCGCGATCTTCGCCTGCAAGGTGCGGCCGTCGTCCAGCTGCAGCCGCACGCCCTGCGGCGATTCTTCCATGCCGCTCACGCGCAGGGGCCGCAGCACCTGGACGCCGGCGCGTTCGCAGGCGCGGGCGAGGGCGTCGACCACATCGCCGTAGCGTGCCACGTAACCCAGCGCTTCGAGATCGTGTTCGTCGCGGTCCATCAGGCTGCGGCCCAGGTGGCCGCGGCGCGAGACGTGGATCTGGTGGATGGCGGTGCTTGCGGCGCCAATGCCGGGCCAGGCGCCCACTTCTTCGAGCAGCAGGCGGCTGCCCCAGGCCAGCGCGATCGAGCGCGGGTCCGAGATCGCCTGGCCCAGGGACTTGCCGTCGATGAGGACGATGCGTTGGCCCGGCACGCCGCGCCGTGCCAGCAGGGCGGCCAGCGCCATGCCGACCGGACCGGCGCCGCAGATGGCGACGTCGGCGTCCAGCGTTTCCTCGATCTTCGTATGCTCGCTCATGCTCCCTTTCCCACCAATGCTTCGATCTCTTCCACAGCCTTCGGCGCCGCCGAAGTCAGAATGCGGCAGCCATCGTCGGTGACGACCACGTCGTCTTCGATGCGGATGCCGATGTGCCAGTATTCCTCCGGCACGCCTTCCATCGGACGCACGTAGATGCCCGGTTCCACCGTCAGCACCATGCCCGGCGCCAGCGGCCGCGATGGCTTGTCAAGCTGCGTCAGGTCGCGGTAGGCGCCGACGTCGTGCACGTCCATGCCCAGCCAGTGGCCGGTGCCGTGCATGTAGAAGGGTACATGGGCTTTCGCGGCAATGGCGTCCTCTACAGTGGCATGGGTCCCGGCCGGGATCAGGCCAAGGTCCAGCATGCCCTGCACCAGCACGCGCAGCGCCGCTTCGTGGAAGGCGCTGTAGGGACGTCCGGGGGCAATCGCCGCGAAGGCCGCGTCCTGGGCCGCCAGCACCAGTTCATACAGGGTGCGCTGGGCCGGGCTGAAGCGGCCATTCACCGGGAAGGTGCGGGTGATGTCCGAGGCGTAGCCATCGAGTTCGCAGCCGGCATCGATCAGCACCAGTTCGCCGTCCTGCATCAGGCGGTCGTTGACGTTGTAGTGCAGGACGCAGGCGTTGGGACCGGAGGCGACGATCGGCGTGTAGGCCGGGAACTGGGCGCCGTTGCGGCGGAATTCGTAGAGCAGCTCCGCTTCCAGCGCGTATTCGTGCAGGCCGGGACGGGCGGCGCGCATCGCGCGGGCGTGGGCGTTGCCGGAGATGTCGCCGGCGCGCTGCATGAGCGCCAGTTCGTCCGCATCCTTGATGAGGCGCATCTCGTCCAGCAGCGGCAGCAGGTCGTGGAAGGCGGAAGGGGCGGTGACGCCGCTGCGCGAGCGGGCGCGCACGGCCTTGATCCAGCCGGCCACCTGGGCATCCAGCGCGGCGTTCGACGCGGTGGCGTAGTACAGCGCGGATGCATCGGCCAGCAGGTCGGGCAGGCGGGTATCCAGTTCGGCAATGGGCCAGGCTTCGTCCACGCCGAAGGCTGAACGGGCGGCTTCGGGGCCGTAGCGATAACCATCCCAGATCTCGCGCTCGACGTTCTTCTCGCGGCAGAACAGGATCGAACGCGCGGGCCGCTCGCCGCTACCGGCCACCAGTACCAGCACGCTTTCCGGCTCCGTGAAGCCGGTCAGGTAATAGAAATAGCTGTCGTGGCGGTAGGGGTAGTCGCTGTCGCTGTTGCGCGGAACTTCCGGGGCGGTCGGCAGCACGGCCACCGCGCCCGGCAGCATTTGCGCGGCCAGGCGCGCACGGCGTGCTGCAAAATTGGTCATGGCTTGGCTTTGGCGGAATAGGGTGCGTTGAGTTCCTCGAGCTGGCGCATGGTGCCGACGTTGACCCACTCGCCGGTGTAGATTTCGCCGCCGACGCGGCCCTGTTCGATGAACTGGCGCATGAGCGGGCCGAATTTCAGGAACTCGCCAGCCTTGATGCCGTCGAACATTTCAGGACGGTAGACGCCGATGCCGGCGAAATTCCACTTCGGCGCACCTTCGTTCGACAGCGTGTACATGGTCAGGCCAAAGTCCCCTTCCGGGTTGTGCCAGGGATTCGGCGTCAGGTACAGCCAGGCGATATCCCGCTTGTCGACGGGGATCGGCTGGCCGACGGCGTCGTTGTCCGGCAGCGCATCGAGTACCTGTTCGAAGTCGAAGTAGGGCGCGTAGATGTCGCCGGACACTGCCACGAAGGGTTCCTTGCCCAGCAGGTGCAGGGCATTCGCGATGCCGCCCGCGGTTTCCAGCGGGGTCGGTTCGTGCGAATAGACGATGCGCGCGCCATAGCGGCTGCCGTCGCCCAGTTCTTCCTCGATCATGTGGCCGAGGTGGGAGTGGTTGATGACGATGTCCCGGATGCCGGCGCGGACCAGGTTCATCACGTGGTAGGTGATGAGCGGGCGGCCACGCACCTTGACCAGGGGCTTGGGCATGGTGTCCGTCAGCGGACGCATACGCTCGCCGCGGCCGGCGGCGAAGATCATGGCTTTCATGCGTTCGGTCCGGGAATCAGAAGGTGTAGCCGACCGACGGTGCCTTGTCCTCGAAGGCATCGAGCAGGCGCAGCAGCGGTTTGAGTTCGGTGTAGCGGTTGGCGGTCTTGCGCACGTAGTCCATCACGGTCGGCAGGTCGCCCAGGTAGTGCGGCTTGCCGTCGCGGTAGTTCAGGCGGCAGAAGATGCCGAGGATCTTCAGGTGGCGCTGCAGGGCCATGTATTCGAAGTCGCGGTAGAAGGCGTCGATGTCCGGATTGACCGGCAGGCCGACCTGCTTGGCGCTTTGCCAGTAACGCACGACCCAGTCGAGCACGAATTCCTCGTCCCACTGGATGTAGGCGTCGCGCATCAGCGAGGCCAGATCGTAGGTGATGGGGCCGTACACGGCGTCCTGGAAGTCCAGCACGCCCGGATTGCCCTGGTCGAGGAACATCAGGTTGCGGGAATGGAAATCGCGGTGCATGAACACCTGCTGCTGGGCCAGCACGTTGGCGCAGATGGCTTCGAACACCTTGTCCAGCTTGGCCTTCTGGGCGTCGCTCATCTCGACGCCGAGGTGGCGGCCGATGAACCATTCCGGGAACAGGTTCATTTCGCGCAGCACGAAGGCGCGGTCGAACTCCGGCAGCACGCCGGGCTGGCTGGACAGCTGGAACTTGATCAGGGCATCGACCGCGTCCGAGTACATGAAGGAGGCGTTGTCGACGTCCAGGCGCTGCAGGTAGGTGGTGGTGCCGAGGTCGGACAGCAGCAGGAAGCCGTCTTCGACCTTGCGGGCGACGATGGCCGGCACCGTCACGCCGGCGTCGAACAGCAAGCCGTCGACGTGGATAAAGGCCGGCACGTTTTCGCGTTCCGGCGGGGCGTCCATGGCGATCAGGGTGTCGCCCAGCTTGGCGCGTAGCGCCGGAACAACATCGAGCCGGAAGTAACGGCGGAAGCTGGCATCGGCCGAGGCAGGGCGCAGGCTCCCGACCTCGACCAGGTCCAGAGTGCCCAGCCATGCGGTCAGCTGGGCCAGGCGGGCATCCTTGTCGATGGGGGCGGGAGTGTGTTGAGACAGAGAAGACATGAAGCGTCCCGGTGAATCCGGTTGATGAAAGGAATTCCCATATAATAAGGGATTCAATCCAAAAAATCGCCCTCTATGGTGCAACGCGATCTTTCATGAGCTGGATTACGGCCCTTCCTTTCCCGCCGCGGCGCGCCGCTGCCTTCTCCGCCCTCGTCGCCGTGGCCACGGGGCCGTTGTACGCGCAGACCGCCCCGACGGCACCGCGCAACGACGACGACCAGCCCACGACCATGCGTGCCGAGGAGTTCAGCGGTCGCCCCGACCGTGAACTGAACATGTTCCGCAACGTCGAGGTCACGCGCGGCGCCACCGGCATCACCGCCGATACCGCCTGCTTCCGCCAGGTCGAAGACGAGGTCACGGCCCAGGGCCACATCAACATGTGGCGTTTCGGCGACCGCTACAAGGGCGACGCGCTGCAGCTGAACCTGGAAACCGGCAAGGGCTGGGTGCTGAACCCGGCCTACCATTTGCAGATGAACAACGGCCAGGGCAAGGCCGCGCGCATCGACTTCCTGGGCGAGAACCAGGCCCTGGTGCTGGACGGCACCTACAGCACCTGCGAAGGCCCGGATCCGGACTGGTACCTGAAATCCAGCACCCTGAACCTGGACAACGGCCGCGACGTCGGCACCGCCGGCAAGACCGTCATCTATTTCAAGGACGTGCCCATCGTCGGCCTGCCGGCGATGTCGTTCTCGCTGTCCGGCGCGCGCCGCTCCGGCTGGCTGCCGCCTTCGATCGGCACCGGTTCCAAGGGCGCCGCCGAGGTCATGGTGCCGTACTACGTCAACATCGCGCCGAACCGCGACCTGACCCTGTACCCGCGCTATATCTTCAACCGCGGCCTGCAGATGGGCGCCACCGGCCGCTACATCGGCGAAACCGAGCGCGGCCCCTACAGCGGCGAGACCCACCTCGAGGTGCTGCCGAACGACCGCGTGGCCAAGCGCGACCGCTGGTGGATCGACACCCTGCACAGCCAGGTGCTGGCGCCGGGCTGGAGCTACGGCTGGAACGCGCACGCCGCGTCCGACAACGAATACCCGTCCGACTTCTCGCGCACGGTGGCGGCCAGCGCCGAGCGCCAGCTGCTGCGCGAGCTGCGCACCGACTACTGGGGTCATTACTGGAGCGTGAATGCGCGCGTCCAGAGCTACCAGGTGCTGCAGGACCCGGCGTCGCAGGACCCGAACAACCCGAACGCCGCCGCGCTGCGCGTGCCGCGTCCGTATGACCGCTTGCCGCAGATTAATTTCCACGCTGGCCGCTACGACGTGCTGGGCGGCTTCGACTGGTCGGCGGACGCCGAACTGGTGCGTTTCTCGCACCCGGACGACACCCTGGTGCAGGGCAACCGCGCCAACCTGGTCGGCCAGCTCAGCTATCCGATCGTGCGCCCGGGCTGGTTCTTCACGCCCAAGGCGATCGTGCACGCGACCCAGTACGACCTGGACAACAACGTCGATCCGACAACGAAGGAGCAGCGCAACCGGATTTCGCGCGTGCTGCCGACGCTGTCGCTGGACACCGGCCTGATCTTCGAGCGCCAGAGCGGCCTGTTCGGCGAGAATTCGACCCAGACCCTGGAGCCGCGCCTGTTCTACGTGCGTACCCCGTACAAGGACCAGAGCGCGATCCCGAACTTCGATACCGCGGTGGCCGGCTTCAACTACGCCCAGCTGTTCACCGAAAACCGCTTCGTCGGCGCCGACCGCGTGTCGGACGCCAACCAGCTGACGGCGGCCGTGGTCTCGCGCTTCATCGAGCCCAACGGCGCCGAGCGCCTGCGCCTGGTGGTGGGCAGCCGCTACTACTTCAGCGACCCGCGGGTCGAGCCGCGCGTGCGCCTGAATCCCTCCGAAGCGCCGGAAGTCACGCGCTCGGACGCGCTGCTGGCGGCATCGGGCCGCATTTCCGAAGCCTGGAGCTTCGACAGCGGCGTACAATACGATGCGCAGAGCCGCAGCATGTACAGCATGAACTACGGGGTGCAGTGGAATCCGGCGCCGATGAAGGTCATGAACCTGGAGTACCGCTACCAGCGCGATACCTTCGGCCTTGCCAGCGGTTTCAGGAATGCCGACGTGTCGGGCCAGTGGCCGTTGTCGCGGCGCTGGTATGGCGTGGCGCGCGCCAGCTACTCGCTGCGCGACCGCAAGCTGCTCGAGGGCCTGGTCGGCCTCGAATACAAGGCGGACTGCTGGGTGTTCCGGATGGGCGCGCAGCGCTTCGTGACCGCGCTGCAGACGACCTCGACGCCGATCTTCTTCCAGCTCGAGCTCAACGGCCTGTCGCGCCTGGGCATCGGCAATCCGATCGAAACCTTTAACAAGAGCATCCCGGGCTATACCCGGCTGAACACCAATGTCGGCCGCCCTTGAGCGTCTGGCCATGGACAACTAGAAACCCTGAAATGAGTGCTTCCCTGAATATGCGTACCACCCGTTTGCATCAAGTCAAGCTGGCCGCAGTGCTCCTGTGCGCCATCGCAGCCGGCGACGTCCTGGCCCAGGCCGCTCCGGCCGCTCCGGCAGCGAAGCCGGCCGCTGCGCCGACCACTGGTTTCCTGCCGCCGGCATCCAGCTCTGCCAAGGTCATCGACTCCGTGTATGTGATCGTCAACGACGAAGTCATCACCAAGCGTGAAGTCGACAACCGCGTCAATGAAATCGCGGCGCGCCTGCGTGCGCAGAACGCCCAGCTGCCCGATCCGGAAGACCTGCGCCGCCAGGTGGTCGAGGCCATGATCACCGAGCGCGCCCAGCTCCAGCTGGGCAAGGAATACGGCGTGCGCGTCTCCGACATCGAACTCGACCGCGCCATCGGCCGCATCGCCGAATCGCAGAAGATGAGCGTGCAGGAAATGCGCAACCAGATGGAAAAAGAGGGCATGACCTTCGCCCAGTTCCGCGAGCAGATCCGCAACGAAATCATCCTGCAGCGCCTGATCGACCACGAAGTCGACGCCAAGATCCAGGTGTCGGATGCCGAGATCGACACCTACCTGGCCGCCGAGAAGGCCGCCGCCGCCGACCGCGTCGAACTGGACCTGTCGCAGATCCTGGTGCGTCTCCCGGAAAATCCCTCGCCCGAGCAGATCGCGGCGCGCAAGGCGCGTGCCGACGAGGTCGCGCGCCAGCTGCGCACCGGTGCCGACTACGCCAAGATGGCGGCCACCTATTCCGACGCACCGGACGCCCTGCAGGGCGGCGCGATCGGCTGGCGCGATCCGAACCGCCTGCCGACCACCTTCGCGACCGAGCTGCTGAAGCTGAAGCCGGGCCAGGTGACGCCGGTCATCCGCACCAACCTCGGTTTCTACATCCTGAAGGTCAACAACGTGCGCAAGCCGCAAGTCGAGCAGCAGGAACAGGCCGCGGCGGCCGTGCAGCAGACCCACGCCCGCCATATCCTGCTGAAGATCACCCCGACCCAGACCGAAGCGGAGGCACGCAAGAAGCTGCAGGACTTCAAGGCCCGCATCGAAAGCAAACAGGCGACGTTCGAAGACCTGGCGCGCCAGAATTCGCAGGACAGCTACGCCTCGAAGGGCGGCGACATGGGCTGGGTCGAGCCGGGCGACGTGCCGGACGAACTGGCAGCGGCCATCAACGGACTGCAGCCGGGCCAGATCTCGGACCCGGTCAAGTCGCCGTTCGGCGTGCACATCGTGCAGGTGGTCGAGCGCAAGACCGAAGACGCCTCGAAGGACAAGGAACGCGCCATGGCGCGCCAGGTGCTCACCGAGCGTAAGCGCCAGGAAGCGATGGAAGACTGGGCCCGCCAGGTCCGCGACCGCGCCTACGTCGAGTTCCGCGAGGACAAGTAAGCAATGACCGCTCCGGGCCCACGTCCCACGCTGGCGGTCACGGTCGGTGAGCCGGCCGGGATCGGTCCGGAAATCGCGATCCGCGCCGCCTGGCTTCTCCGCGAGCAGGCCAGGTGCGTGCTGGTCGGCGACGCCGCGTACCTGGCGATGACGGCCAGCCTGATCGACCCGGCCATCCGCCTGTCGGCGCTGTCCACCATGGCGCTGCGCCACAGCGGCCTGCCGCACTTCGGCCCCACCACGATTCCCGTGATCGACGTGCCGCTCGACGCCCATGTGGTGCCGGGCCAGCTCGACGCCAACAACGGCCGTGCCGTGCTGGCCACGCTCGACCTCGCCATCGAGGGCTGCCAGGCCGGCTGGTTCGACGCCATCGTCACCGCGCCGCTGCAGAAGAGCACCATCAACGACGCCGGCATCGCCTTTTCCGGCCACACCGAATACCTGGCCGAGAAGACCGGCACGCCGAAGGTGGTGATGATGCTGGCTGGCGCATTGCAAGCGCAATCCTCGGAGCAGGAGCAGCCCTACCTGCGCGTGGCGCTGGCCACCACCCATCTGCCCCTGAAAGACGTGCCGGCCGCGATCACGCGCGAGACCCTGGACCAGGTGCTGGACATCCTGCACGCCGACCTGCGGAACAAATTCGGCATCGCTGCGCCGCGCATCCTGGTCACCGGCCTGAATCCGCACGCCGGCGAAAACGGCTACCTGGGCCGCGAAGAAATCGACACGATCACACCGGCACTGCAGGCGGCGCAGGCGCGCGGCATCGATGCGCGCGGCCCGTATCCGGCCGACACCCTGTTCCAGCCCAAGTACCTGCAGGACGCCGACGCCGTCCTGGCGATGTACCACGACCAGGGCCTGCCGGTGCTCAAGCACGCCACCTTCGGGCGCGGCGTGAACATCACCCTGGGCCTGCCCCTGATCCGCACCTCGGTCGACCACGGCACCGCCCTCGACCTGGCCGCGCAAGGCCTCGGCCTGGCCGACAGCGGCAGCATGGAGGAGGCGATCCGCGTCGCCCTGTCCATGGTCCGCGCCCAGGCATCCACATAAAGACAATATGAAACACGTAGCCCGCAAGCGCTTCGGCCAGAACTTCCTGACCGATGCCCACGTCCTCAGCGACATCATCGATGCCATCGGCCCGCGCCGTGGCGAGACCATGGTCGAAATCGGCCCCGGCCTGGCAGCCATGACCGCGCTGCTGCTCAAGGAGCTCGACCACATGCACGTGGTGGAACTCGACCGCGACCTGGTGGCGCGCCTGGAGAAAGCCTATCCGCGCGAACGCCTGACCGTCCACTCCGGCGACGCCCTGAAGTTCGACTTCGGCAGCATCCCGGTCCCGGAAGGGAAGAAGCTGCGCGTGGTCGGCAACCTGCCGTACAACATCTCCAGCCCGCTGCTGTTCCACCTGGCGGATTTCGCCCACCTGGTCGAGGACCAGCACTTCATGCTGCAAAAAGAAGTGGTCGAGCGCATGGTGGCCGAACCGGGCACCAAGGCCTACAGCCGCCTGTCCGTGATGCTGCAATGGCGCTACGACATGGCGATGCTGTTCGTGGTGCCGCCGACCGCCTTCGATCCGCCGCCGCAGGTGGATTCGGCGATCGTGCGCATGGTCCCGACCAGGCACCAGCTGCCGGCCGATGCCGCGATGCTGGAAGCGGTGGTGACCAAGGCCTTCTCGCAGCGGCGTAAAGTGATCCGCAACTGCGTGGCCGGCATGTTCACCGAGCAGCAGCTGGTGGAAGCCGGCATCGATCCGGGCGCGCGCCCGGAGGCGGTGGGACTGGCGCAGTATGTGGCGCTGGCCAATATCCTCAAGCCCGTCCAGTAAACTACAACTTCCCTTCCCAATAACGGCGCGCGCCGTCGAATGCGCGTGCGCCGATCTTTCTCCCTGCTTCCTGCCCGGCCGAGCCGGCCGCCTCGAAACGGCTGTCGCCGGAAAAACGCCTGATCACCTCGGCCGCCGCGGCACCCAGGCTGCCCTGGATCGCCAGCGCGCCGGCATCCGCCAGTGCGTTGGCGAGCGCGAAGAACAGGCGCACGTCCTGGTCGTCGCTGTAGCCGTCGTGTTCGGAGAGCAGGTGGGCCGGCAGGAACCAGCGGCCCGGCGCCGGCTCGACCACCGGCAGCCGCGGCTCGAACCCATCCTTGTTGGGCATGTCGAAGACGCTGCCGACCAGGCCGCCAACCCGGCCCACACCCTGCTGCCGGCAGAAGGCGCGCATGGCGGCAGCCTGGCTGCGGCCGATGCCTGCCGGGCTCAGCGGACCGCCACCGGCCGCCGGGTCCAGACCCAGCCCGTCCATCCAGGCTGCGAAGCTGCCTGCCTGTGCCGGGAACAGCTCGGACAGCAGCCGGCAGGCGGCGTGGTTCATGGCGCCGGTCTTGCTGGCCGCACTGCGTTCGGCCAGCGGCAGCCGGACGGCGACGCCGTGTGCGGTCTGGCGCGCCGTGTCGTCGTAGGCGGCCCAGGCGTTATACATGCAGGTGTGCAGGACCGCCAGCGCCCGCGCTGCCTGCGGCGGGCCGGGTTGGGCGTGGCGGATCGCCTGCAAGGCTTGCCGGTTCCAGCCAAGCACGGTACCGGCCATGCTGGCCGCCGCATCCAGTTTTAGAAAGTTCTCCCGCCTCATGTCGCCTCCGCATTTTGTGCCGCCGTCGAGTATGGCGAGCACAGCCAGGCAGGCTGTTGAGCGTTCTCAGGCGTATGGGGCTTGAATACGGGCGA
>NZ_JANUGX010000038.1 GCF_024753245.1 Massilia norwichensis
TGCTCCTTGTTGCACGCAGGGTTTGCCGGTCACGGTCTGACCTGTCTTGCCATCACATCTTGATCGCCTGAGCAATCGTTGGAAGGATGCTTGCCAATCCTCCTTGAAGTCGGTTGAGAAGTAACTTGGCCGTGCGGATTACGTGCCTGCCCCAGCGGAGACGTAATCCGCACGGAACCGTCTTTCGTCATGCATGAGAAGTGCCCATACCCGGCGCGCGTTCTTGTTGGCCAGCGCAACAGCCGCGATATTCTTGTGTCGCCGCGACAGCAAGTGCCCGAGCCAACTGGTGGCAGTTTCGACCTTGTGTTCGGCGTGTCGAAGCACAGCACGCGCACCATGGATCAGCAGCGCGCGCAGGTAACCGTCGCCTCGTTTGCTGATGCCCAGTAAAACCTGCTTGCCACCGCTGGAGTGCTGCCTGGGCACCAATCCTATCCACGCAGCCAACTGCCGGCCATTCTTGAAGCAGCGCGCATCGCCAATCGAAGCGACCAGTGCGCTTGCGGTAATCGGACCAATTCCTGGTATCTCGGCCAGTCGGCGGCTGGCTTCATTTTGCGCGTGCCAGAGTTGGATTTCTTTCTCCAAATCCTGAACCTGGCGGTCCAACTCCTTCAGATTCTCGGCAAGCCGCTGCAGCAGACTACAGAAACTGCCGGGTAACTGTCCGGCCGACTCATCAGACAGCGATGCCAACCTGGGACCGAGATTGCAAAGTCCCTTTGGAATGACGATCCCGAATTCAGCCAGCAGGCCACGGATCTGATTGGCCTGGGCGGTCCTCGCCTTGACGAATCCCTGTCGTGCGCGGTGGATCGCCAGCAATGCCTGCTGGTGCTCTGTCTTGATCGCCACGAAACGCATATTGGGCCGGGTGACCGCTTCACAGATGGCTTCGGCGTCGGCCGCGTCGTTCTTGTTTGTCTTCACGTAGGGCTTCACGAACTGCGGCGCCATCAGCTTCACGGTATGTCCCATTTCGCTTAGCTTGCGCGCCCAGTAATGGGCGCTTCCGCAGGCTTCCATGCCAATCAGGCAGGGCTCGAGGTTCACGAAAAACGTCAGCAGCTCCGCACGCCTGAGCTGCCTGCGCAGGCAGGGCTTGCCATGAAGATCGACGCCATGTACCTGAAACACCGCCTTTGCCAGATCAATGCCGCATGCACTCAGCTTCATCTCGGACGCTCCTTTCTAGTCGTGGACAACTTACACATCCACTTTGGCACCTAAATGCCGTGTTAGGAAGGATGCGTCCATTCCATTAAAGCCCCCTCGACTCGAAAAAGCTGTTCAGCTTCGCGGCGGGCACTCGTCAAGTGCTTTGACTATCCCTGTACGACCGTAATGGCGCTGCAAGACCAATAGGGATTTTGCGGTGAATCGAATACCGGCTACCGCGTTTGATGAGGTGGCGACACACAGCATGCTCCTCAGCTGGTGCAACACTGACGCGCGAGATTGGTGCTGTAGATCTTTGATGTCAAAGGGGGATCGTTGAGAATCAACGAGAGGAGTTGGTCGGGGTGAGAGGATTCGAACCTCCGGCCTCTACGTCCCGAACGTAGCGCTCTACCGGGCTAAGCTACACCCCGACTGGTATTGATAACTGCTGAGGGAGAAAACTGATGGTCGGGGTGAGAGGATTCGAACCTCCGGCCTCTACGTCCCGAACGTAGCGCTCTACCGGGCTAAGCTACACCCCGACTGGTTTGAGACCCGTTGCCGAATCTCGGGAAGGCATTACTATAGTTGCCTCAATGGTTCCTGTCAACTGCGAAGCTGCACAGCTGCAGCAGGCTTTGCTTGTATTCGCTCTCGGGCAGGTCGGCGATCGCATCGGCGGCGCGCTGGGCGGCGGCTTCGGCTTCGCGGCGCGTATAGTCGAGCGCGCCGCTGGTGGTGACGGCCGACAGCACGGCGTCGAAATGGGTTTCGTCGCCCTGTTCGATGCAGGTGCGGATCAGTTCGCGCTGTTCGGCGCTGCCGTTTTCCATCACGTAGATCAGGGGCAGGGTAGGCTTGCCTTCGCGCAGGTCGTCGCCGACATTCTTGCCGATCTCGCTGGCGTCGCCGGCGTAGTCGAGCACGTCGTCGATCAGCTGGAATGCGGTGCCCAGCGAACGGCCGTATTCGCCGGCCGCTTCGATCTGGGCGTCGTTGGCGCCGGCTACCAGCGCGCCGAGCTGGGCGGCGGCTTCGAACAGTTTGGCGGTCTTCGAGCGGATCACGGTCAGGTAGCTTTCCTGGGTGACGTCCGGATCGTGCATGTTCAGCAGCTGCAGGACTTCGCCCTCGGCGATGACGGTGGTGGCGCGCGACAGGATTTCCATCACGCGCATTTCGTCCAGGCTGGTCATCATCTCGAAGGCGCGCGAGTACAGGTAGTCGCCGACCAGCACCGAGGCGGCGTTGCCGAACATCGCGTTGGCGGTCTGGCGGCCGCGGCGCATCGAGGATTCGTCGACCACATCGTCGTGCAGCAGGGTGGCGGTGTGGATGAATTCGACGACGGCGGCCAGTTCGTGGTGGCCGGCGCCCTTGTAGCCGTAGGCGTTCGCCAGCAGCAGCACCAGCACCGGACGGATCCGCTTGCCGCCGGCGCTGATGATGTATTCGGCGATCTGGTTCACCAGCGCGACGTCGGATTGCAGCCGCTGTCGGATCACGCCGTTGACGGCCTCCATGTCGGCGGCGATCGTACGGGTGATGGGGTTCTGTTGTGCGGTGTTGGTGGCGGCGGACAAGGCGGACCTGCTGACGTTGAGTGCGATGTGGATGTGTTAAGTGGCGCGATTATACGATAAGCAAGCAAAGCCCGCGCTTTTTCACAACAGCCGCGCCAGCGCTTTGACGCCCTGCGCCAAATTATGTATAATCCTCTGTTCCCTGAATCCAGAGCACGCAGTACGCCGGGTTCGAGCGGAATTTTCTTAACAATCAATGAGGTTTCAAATCATGTACGCGGTCATAAAAACCGGTGGCAAGCAATACAAAGTTGTCGCTGGCGAAAAACTCAAAGTAGAACAGATACCGGCAGACATTGGTTCCGAACTCACTATCGATCAGGTTCTCGCCGTTGGCGAGGGCGAGAGCATCAAGTTTGGTGCTCCGCTGGTGGAAGGTGCTTCGGTTCGCGTGACTGTTGTTTCGCACGGTCGTCACGACAAAGTGCGTATCTTCAAGATGCGTCGTCGTAAGCACTACCAGAAGCGTCAGGGCCATCGCCAGAACTACACCGAAATCCAAGTGGTTGCGATCAACGGCTAATCGCCGCGCGTCCATTCTTTAGTCAGCAAGGAGCATCTAAATGGCACACAAAAAAGGCGGCGGTACTACCCGCAACGGCCGTGACTCAGAAAGCAAACGCCTTGGCGTGAAAGTCTACGGCGGCCAGTCGATCAACGCAGGCGGCATCATCGTGCGTCAGCGCGGCACCACCGTGCGTCCGGGCACCAACGTCGGCATGGGCAAGGATCACACCCTGTTCGCGCTGGTCGACGGTTCGGTCAAGTTCGTCAAGCAAGGCGTCGGTTCGAAGCAGTACGTGACCGTCGTTGCTGCTGAAGCAGTCGCTGCTTAATTATCTGCAGTGCAGTGGAACCTCGCCTGGGTGAGGTTCTGCGAATCGATAGGCTCTGCCCACCGGTAGAGCCTTTTTAATTTCCGGCGCTGTCACCGTTAAGTGCGTATCCATGGGCCCATCTTGTGGCACATTTAACAGTGACATAGCCTAAAGTATTTGGTGGGTTCATCATGAAGTTTATCGACGAAGCAAGAATCGAAGTCATCGCCGGCGACGGCGGCAACGGCTGCGCCTCGTTCCGCCGCGAGAAATTCCGCCCCTTCGGCGGTCCGGACGGCGGCGACGGCGGCCGCGGCGGCTCGATCTGGGTCGTGGCCGACCGCAACATCAACACGCTGGTCGACTTCCGCTTCTCCAAAGTGCACACCGCGAAGAACGGCGAACCGGGCCGCGGCTCGGACTGCTACGGCAAGGGCGCCGATGACGTGACCCTGCGTATGCCGGTCGGCACCATCATCATCGATGACAACAACGGCGAAATCATCGCCGACCTGACCGAACACGGCCAGACCGAACTGCTGGCACGCGGCGGCGAAGGCGGCTGGGGCAACATCCACTTCAAGACCTCGACCAACCGCGCGCCGCGCCAGAAAACCGAGGGCAAGGAAGGCGAGCGCCGCGCGCTGCGCCTCGAGCTGAAGGTGCTGGCCGACGTCGGCCTGCTGGGCATGCCGAACGCCGGCAAGTCGACTTTTGTGACCGCCATCTCGAACGCGCGTCCGAAAGTCGCCGACTATCCGTTCACGACCCTGCACCCGAACCTGGGCGTGGTCCGCGTCTCGCACGAGAAGAGCTTCGTGATCGCCGACATCCCGGGCCTGATCGAAGGCGCGGCCGAAGGCGCCGGCCTGGGCCACCAGTTCCTGCGTCACCTGAGCCGCACCGGCCTGCTGCTGCACATCGTCGACATCGCGCCGATGGACGGCAAGACCGACCCGGTCAAGGAAGCCAAGGCCCTGGTCAAGGAACTCGAAAAGTACGACGAAGAACTGCTCAACAAGCCGCGCTGGCTGGTGCTGAACAAGCTCGACGTCGTGCCGGAAGACGAGCGCAAGAAGCTGGTCAAGGACTTCGTCAAGAAGATGGCCTGGAAGGGCCCGGTCTTCGAGATTTCGGCGCTGAACCGCGAAGGCTGCGAAGACCTGGTCCACGCGATCTACCGCTACCTGGAAGAGAAGCGCCACAGCGACCAGCGTTCGGAAGAAAAGCAGATGACCGAGGAAGCGCGCGGCATCTCTTCCATAGATCCGGACGATCCGCGCTTCAAGATCCTCGAAGACTGATTTGGTTTTATCCGCATCGCACCGCCTCCGCCTGCGCACGCAGCTGCTGCGGGTGATCGCCACGGCCAGTTCGCTGGCCGCGCTGTCGGCCATGCTCGATCCCGACCGCACGGCGGAAGCGTTCGGCGTGTTTCTTGTCGGCGTAAACGGTTACAGCCAGTTCTACGCCATCTATGTCGGAGTGCGCCTCGCCACCGCGGGGCTGGCTCTGTTGGCGGCCAGGCAGGGCGACCAGCCCATCCTCGGCGACCTCACAGCATTATTCCTCCTGGCGCAGCCGCTCGGCCGCCTTGTCGCGGCCTTCGCGATCGGCCTGCCCCAGGGCTTATTGTTTGTCGTTAGCGGGATCGAACTGCTGGCCGGCCTGGCGCTGCTGCTGCTTCGTCCGCAGGGAAAGCCACTGTCGCCATGAATACTTCCGTCATCCAGCAATCCAGCCGCATCATCGTCAAGGTCGGCTCCTCCCTCGTCACCAACGAAGGCCGCGGCCTCGATAACGCCGCCATCGCGCGCTGGGCCGCGCAGATCGCCTCGCTGCGCACGCTCGGCAAGGAAGTCGTGCTGGTGTCTTCCGGCGCGATCGCCGAAGGCATGCTGCGCCTCGGTTTCACGGCGCGTCCGACCGACATCCACGAACTGCAGGCCTGCGCCGCCTGCGGCCAGATGGGCCTGGCCCAGATCTACGAAACCAGCTTCGCCACCCACGGCGTGAAGACCGCCCAGGTGTTGCTGACCCACGCCGACCTGGCCGACCGCGAACGCTACCTGAACGCGCGCTCGACGCTTACCACGCTGTTGCGCCTGGGCGTGGTCCCGATCATCAACGAGAACGACACCGTGGTCACCGACGAGATCAAGTTCGGCGACAACGACACCCTCGGCGCGCTGGTCGCCAACCTGATCGAAGCCGATGCCCTGGTGATCCTGACCGACCAGAAGGGCCTGTACTCGGCCGATCCGCGCAAGGACCCGTCCGCGCGCCTGATCGCCGAAGCCCAGGCCGGCGATACCTCGCTCGAGGCGATGGCCGGCGGCGCCGGCAGCAGCATCGGCAGCGGCGGCATGCTGACCAAGGTGCTGGCCGCCAAGCGCGCGGCGCGCTCCGGCGCCCACACCGCGATCGCCTGGGGGCGCGAGGACAATGTGCTGGTGCGCCTGGCCGGCGGCGAAGCGATCGGCACCCAGTTGCTGGCGCCGACCGCGCGCCTGACCGCGCGCCGCCAGTGGATGGTCGACCATCTGCACACGGCCGGCGAACTGGTGCTCGATGCGGGCGCGGTGCAGAAGCTGGCGAAAGAGGGCAAGTCGCTGCTGCCGATCGGCGTCTCAGGCGTGCGCGGCGAGTTCGGGCGCGGCGCGCTGGTGTCTTGCGTGAGCGAAGACGGCATTGAAATCGCGCGCGGCCTGACCAACTACACGGCGTCGGAAGTGAAGCGCATCATGCGCCATGCTTCGGGCGAGATCGAGGCCATTCTTGGTTATGTCGAGGCGCCCGAACTGGTGCACCGCGATAACCTGGTGCTGCTGTAAAACCCGGCGGCGCAGCAGCGCCGCTTTCATTGTGCGGGCGTGTACTTCCGCAGGAAGGCCACCACCGTCTTGTCGAGCACTTCCTTCACCTGCGCCTCGTCGGGCGTGTCCATGTGGGCCACGTTCAGGTGCTGCAGCATCCCTTCCTCGCCCAGCATCCCGCGCAGTATTTCCGGCATCTCCTCGCCGCGCCTGACATAGGAAAGCCCCAGTACGGCTGCCTCCACGTTCGACACATGCGCGATCGCGATCGATACGCCGTCCGGATTCTTGCGGTCGCCGCTGTCGCGGTTCGCGTAGACGAACAGCTTCGCGGTCGGGAATTTGTCGCTGATATCGAACCCGGCCGCGGCCAGGCGCGTCTCGATCCCTTTTTGCAGCACTTGCGCAAGCGCGGGGTCGTTGCAGATCACGCTGAACGCGAAGCGCGGGCGCTCCGCCGCGCCGGCGGCGGCAGCGAGGCAGAACAGGATTGCGGCCAGCAGGCCGCCGAGTATCGTACGCATGGTTTTATCCCGGCAAGGAAAGCTGGTCAGCGTAGCAGGATTTAACTGGCGAATATGCGCGCATTATTGCGTGGCCTGTGCACTTGGTTTACCTCTCCAGGCATATATATTGCGAACTGCTAGCAAAATAATTGCTATTCAATTTCCTTTGCATGCTACATTAACTGGAAATTAAGAACAGCCAAGGAAAGGACCGTCATGCAGGAACTCAACCTCGCCTCCCAGCTGCTGGAAGGCGGCACCGGCATCTTCGTGACCGGCGCGCTGTCCGTGCTGGCGCTGGCCGTGGCGCTCGAACGGCTTGCGAACTTCCGTGCGGTCAAGGTGGCGCCGCAGGCCCTGGCCGACGAAGCACTGAGCCTATGGCAGGCCGGCGATTACCGCGCACTTGCGGCGCGCGCCGGCCAGGACCGCAGCAGCCTGGCGCGCGTACTCGAATTCCTGGCCGCGCATCCGCGCCTGCCGATCGATACGCTGTCGGCACGCGCGGCCGAGATCGCATCGACGGAGCTGCGCCTGCAGCAGCAGAAGGCCTATGCGCTGAACGTGGTCGCCACCATCGCGCCCATCGTCGGCCTGCTCGGCACCGTGATCGGCATGATCGAATCCTTCCACGTGATCGCCTTCAACGGCATGGGCGATCCAACCCTGCTGGCGGGCGGCATCTCGAAGGCGCTGGTGAACACCGCGGCCGGGCTCTCGGTGGCGCTGCCCTCGCTGGCCATGCACCACTTCTTCCGCAACCGCATGGTCAATATCGGCATCCTGCTCGAACGCCAGCTGGGCCGGCTGCTGGATGCGAGCCGCGCGCGGGAACACGAGCGGCAACATGAGCAGAAACACGAGCAGAAACATGAGCAGGAGCGCAGCCATGCGTATTGAGCTCGGCGACGAGGAGCAGCCCGAGATCGGCCTGATTGCGCTGATCGACTGCATCTTCTTCCTGCTGATGTTCTTCATGGTCGCGACCTCGTTCAAGCAGAAGGAGACGCAGCAGAAGGACAAGGCCATCCCGATCACGCTGCCGCGCTCCGCCGCCACGCTCAAGCTGCAGGACGCCGCGCCCGATCCGCTGGTGATCCAGGTCGATCGCGCGGGCCAGGTGGCGATCGGCGACGAAAAGCTGTCGCTCGAGGCCCTGCACGAACGCCTGCGCGACGAAGCCCAGCGGCAGCCGGGCCGGCCGGTGCGCATCGAAGGCGATGGCAATGCCTCCTACCAGTCCATCGTCCACGTGCTCGACCTGTGCCAGTTCGAAGGCCTGGCGAATATCGCAATGCGTGCGCGGCGAGAGTGATGCCATACGAGACTTCCCGACTGGATGGTTCGAGCGTGGCCGTGTTGTGGCGGCGTTATCCCTGGCTGGCCGCGTCCGTGCTGACGCACGTGCTGCTGGGCCTTGCGCTGTACACCAGCGGTCCGGTGCGCGTGGAGCTCAAACGCGACGACAAGCTGCGCACGCAGGTGAACCACGCGCTGCAGCAGACCTCGCGCCGCGAGATGCAGCGCCAGCTGCGTACCATGGAAGAGATCAAGGAGGCGCTCGAACAGAGCGCAGGCGCCGCGCCGGCACGGCAGGAGCGCAAGCCGGCCGCCGATGCGGCGGCGCGCAAGGAGAGCCGCGACCCGGCCGAACAGGCGCGCCGGCTGGCGGCCGCGATCGAGACCGTGCAGCAGAAGATCCGCGCGGCGGAGATGGCGCGTGTGTTGCGCATCCCCGAGCAGGAAGCCCTGAAACGCGTGCGGGCCGAGGAAGCCAGGCGTCCCAAACCGCCGGTGCCGAAGAACCGTCCGCCGGAAGCGGTCGTCGCGCAACTGGCGGCGCAAGCCAAGGCCGCACTGGCCCAGCGCCGCGCGCAGCTGCTGGCGCAGCAGCAGGGCGTGAAGCTGAACATGGGGCGCGGTGGTGGTGGCGGGGAAGGGCGGCACGGTGGCGGTCCGCCCGGCAATGCGCATCACGCGGCCAAGAATGGCGGCGGCATCAGTGGCGGCGCGGCCCAGGATTCGGCGGCCCTGGGCGGCAGGCTGAATGCGCTCAGCAGCGATCTGGGGCTGGGCAATCCGCTTGCGCTGAGCGGCAGCACGCTCGATATGTCGAGCGCGGGCTTCAGCGACCAGCGCAGCTACGGCAGCTTCCTGGCGCCGCCGCCGGTCGACCAAGCCACGCTGCGCACCGGCGCCGGCCGTACGCTGGGCGCCGGCGGGCCCTACGCCAACCGTATCTTCCTCGACACCTGGTACGTGATCGGTCCTTTCGGCGCGCATGGCCGCGGCAGCATCGACGAGGTTTATCCGCCCGAGCGCGGGCTCGACCTGGACGCGGTTTATTACGGCATGAACGACCAGCTGGTGCGCTGGAACTGGCAGCAGGAGTTGCACTATCCTTTCGTGCCGCGCCCGCGCGCCGAGAACGCGGTGTATTACGCCTACACCGAAGTCACGCTCGAGCGCGACATGGACATGTGGGTGGCGATCGGCGCCGACGACGACTCGAAAATGTGGTTCAACGAGCGCCTGGTCTGGATCAGCGGCATGGACAACGACAAGCCCTGGTACCGCAGGCCCTTCTACAGCATGCACGCCGAACTGGCCCAGCGCAACCTGACCGAAGGCCAGCGCAAGCTCCATTTCCACAAGGGCCGCAATACCATCCTGTTCAAGCTCTACAACGGCATGAATCTCATGTTCTTTTCGGTGGTGCTGTCGCCGGCGGATTAGAATACGGCCATGGAAAAAATCTCATCCCTCGCCGTCGTCCAGGCCCAATTGGACGCCTTCAATGCCAAGGACATCGATGCCTTGACCCGCGCCTACGCGCCGGACGCCGAGCAGTTCGCGCTGCATGGCGAACGCCTGGCCCAGGGGCAGGAAGCGATCCGCGCGCGTTACGTGGCGCGCTTCGCGGAGCCGGATCTGCATGCGCGCCTGCTGTCGCGCACCGTGATGGGCAATTTCGTGACCGACCTCGAGCTCATCACCCGCAACTTCCCGGAAGGCGTGGGCACGCTGGAGATGCTGTGCATTTATGAAGTGATCGACGGCCGCATCCGGCGCGCTTCGTTCGCGCCGGGCGCCACCACCATGCTCAATCGACCGACAGCGTAACGGCGGGCGGCAGGACCTTGGCGGGCGCCGGGGTCTTGTCCTTGTATTCGCACAAATCGTTGATGATGCAGTTCCAGCACTTGGGCGTGCGCGCCACGCAGGTGTAGCGTCCGTGCAGGATCAGCCAGTGGTGGGCGTCCTGCAGGAACTCCTTCGGCACGAACTTCAGCAGCTTCTGCTCGACGATATCGACGTTCTTGCCGGGTGCGATCCTGGTGCGGTTCGAGACCCGGAAAATGTGGGTGTCGACGGCCATCGCCGGCTCGCCGAAGGCCGTGTTGAGCACCACGTTGGCGGTCTTGCGGCCCACGCCCGGCAGGGATTCCAGCGCCTCGCGCTCGCGCGGCACTTCGCCGCCGTACTGGTTCACCAGGATCTCGCAGGTGGCGATGACGTTCTTGGCCTTGTTGTTGTACAGGCCGATGGTCGAGATATAGGTCTTCAGCTCGTCCAGGCCGAGGTCGAGGATGGCCTGCGGCGTGTTCGCCACCGGGTACAGCTTGCGCGTGGCCTTGTTGACGCCGACGTCGGTCGACTGCGCCGACAGCAGCACGGCAATCAAGAGTTCGAACGGCGTGCTGTATTCGAGTTCGGTGGTCGGATGCGGATTCGCTTCACGGAAGCGGCGGAAGATTTCGTAGCGTTTTGTCGGGTTCATTCGGGCTTCCCCGAGGCCTTCTGGCGCGCGCGCTCGATGGCGGCGGCGATGATCGCGCGCTTGCGTTCTTTTTCCGCCAGCTCTTCGGCGGTATTGGTTTCCTCGGCCGTGACGGCGCGCATCTTTTCCAGCGCCTTGGCGGCCAGGCGCGCATCGTTCTCTTCCTTCTCGCGCTTGAGGCGCTCGGTGCGGAAATCGTGGCGCGCGCGCGCGGCGTCGGCTTGTTCCTGCGACCAGGCATCCCAGCCGGTGCGCTCGCCGTTCGGATCGTCGCGGTTCGGGATCATCGCGATGCAGTCGACCGGGCAGGGCGCCACGCACAGGTCGCAGCCGGTGCACAGGCTCGGCAGGATCGTGTGCATCTGCTTGGGGGCGCCGAGGATGGCGTCGACCGGGCAGGCCTGGATGCACAGGGTGCAGCCGATGCACAGGTTCTCGTCGATGAAGGCGACCGGGCGCGGACGCTCCAGGCCGTTGGCGGGATTGATCGGGATGACGGGGCGGCCGGTTACCTTCGACAAGCGCGCGACACCTTCCATGCCGCCCGGCGGGCAGCGGTTGATGTCGGCCTCGCCGCTGGCGATCGCTTCCGCGTACGGACGGCAGGCGGGGTAGCCGCACTTCGTACACTGGGTTTGCGGCAACTGGTCTTCGATCAGGTCGGCGAGCGTCTTGGTCACGATGAGTCAAGCATTTGCTAAACCGCCATTATCCGATAAATCGCCGGTGGCGTCGAAGCGGGCGGCCGGAAGTAGCCGCTGAGCTGGCAAAAACACTGCTTTTTGTCCTACACCCTTACGTGCAGCAACGTACGGAGTGCCGGACCCGGCTGGTGGTCTACTGGAAGCAAGCGATCAACGACAGGAGGGTCTTATGGAAAAGAAGCACCTCATCATTTCCGCGCTGACGGCAGCACTGCTGAGCGCAAGTGCCGCGAGTTTTGCCCAGGACCGCTACCATGGCGACCGTGACCGCGGCGACCGCGGCGACCGTTACAGCCAGCGCGACCACGACCGGAACGACAACCGCCGCGACGATCGCCGCGACGGCTATCGCGCCCAGGGCGGCGGCCGTGCCGGCAACGAAAGCTGGGGCGAGGAACGCCGCTGGAACGGCGCCGGTCCGGACCACAGCTTCCGCCGCGGCGACCGTCTGCCGAGCCGCTACCGCAATCACCAGTACGTGGTCGACAACTATCGGCAGCACAACCTGCGACCGCCGCCGCGGGGTTACCACTGGGTGCAGACAGGCAGCGACTACGTGCTGGCGGCGATTGCCACCGGCGTGATCGCCGACCTGATCATCAATCACTGACACCGTGGGCCGGCTGCTGGCCGGCCCCGGCAGGTGACCAGAAACGCGTCGTCCCCGCGCAGGCGGGGACCCAAGTTCTGCCTACGCTAACGCAAGGCTTGCAAGCTTGGGTCCCCGCCTTCGCGGGGACGACGTTTTTGCGCGGGGACGACGTTTTTGCGCGGAGACGACGTTTTTGAGCGGGGACGACGTTTTTGCGCGGAGACGAAGCCTAGCGCGCCGGCGACGCCTGGCGCGCTAGGGAATCAGGCATTCTTGCGAATGAACTCGCCGATCATCGGGCAGATGATCTCGCGCCAGCGGCGGCCCGAGAAGATGCCGTAGTGGCCGCATTTCGGTGCCGTGAAGTGCTGGTGCTTCTCCGGCGGGATGCCGGTGCACAGCTCGTGCGCGGCCTGGGTCTGGCCGGCGCCGGAGATGTCGTCCAGCTCGCCTTCGATGGTGAACAGCGCCACGCTCTCGATGTCCTGCGGACGCACCAGTTGGCCGCCGACTTCCCAGGTGCCTTTCGGCAGGGCGAAGTCCTGGAACACGGTCTTGATGGTTTCCAGGTAGTACTCGGCCGGCATGTCCAGCACGGCGTTGTACTCGTCGTAGAACTTGCGGTGCGCTTCCGCCGAGTCGTCGTCGCCGCGCACCAGGTGCTGGTAGAACTCGCGGTGGCTCTGGGCGTGGCGGCCCGGGTTCATGGCGATGAAGCCGGCGTGCTGCAGGAAGCCCGGATAGACCTTGCGGCCGAAGCCCGGGTAATTGCCCGGCACCGCGTAGATCACGGTGTTCTCGAACCACGAGAAAGGCTTCTCGGTGGCCAGATCGTTGACGGCGGTCGGCGATTTGCGCGGGTCGATCGGACCGCCCATCATGACCATCGATTTCGGCAGCTTCGGATCCTTGTTGGTCGCCATCAGCGAGATGGCGGCCAGCACCGGCACGGTCGGCTGGCAGACCGAGATCACGTGCACGTCCGGGCCGAGGTGGCGGATGAAGTCCTGCACGTAATAGATATAGTCGTGCAGGTGGAACTCGCCCTCGGCCATCGGCACCATGCGGGCATCGACCCAGTCGGTGATGTAGACGTCCTGGTTCGGCAGCAGGGCGCGGACGGTATCGCGCAGCAGCGTGGCGTGGTGCCCCGACAATGGGGCGACCACCAGCACGGTGGGCTGCTTGAGCTCCGCGAATTGCGCGTCCGGCATGTCTTTTTTGAAATGCAACAGCTTGCAGAAGGGCTTGCTGACCGCCGTGCGCTCCATGATGCCGACGGTCTGGCCGTCGATCGTGGTCGAGTTCAGGTCGAAGGCCGGCTTCTCGTAATCCTTGCCCAGACGGTACATCAGTTCGTAGCCGGCGGCGATACGCTGGGAGAACGGGGTGTGGGCGAAAGGCGAGACAGGATTCGAGAACAGCTTTGCAGAGGCATCGGCCCACTGCATCAGCGGGTTCAAGAAGGAGCGTTGCATCTCGTGCAGTTGGTAAAGCATATTATTTCCTTCACATTGCTCTGCTTTGACAAGGTTTTTGTTCGGCAGATCAATCAATTATAGGCCAATTGGCTTGGCCTGGGGCAACATGAGATGATGTTCACCATTGAAAAAATAGTGCAATGCACCATTAGTATCACAGTTCCCATAGGGCCTTCGGTTAGGTGCCCTACATAAGAAAAAAGCCCCGCGGCTGGCGGGGCTTTTCGTCGTATCCAAGTAACGGAACTTTAGTCGAAGACCGGGGTTTCGACGCCGAGGATCTTGTGCAGCTTCGGCGAGGTGGTGGTGTACTGCATGTGGATCTTCTTGTCCGGGAAGATGTACGGTGCGGCACCGAAGGCGGCCAGCGCGGCTTCGTGGAAGCCCGACAGGATCAGCTTCTTCTTGCCCGGGTAGGTGTTGATGTCACCCACGGCAAAGATGCCCGGCACGTTGGTTTCGAACTTCTCGGTGTCCATGACCTTGAGCTGCTTGCGCTCGATGTCCAGGCCCCACTCGGCGATCGGGCCCAGCTTCGGCGACAGGCCGAAGAAGACCATCAGCATGTCCAGCGGCACGCGGCGGGTCACGCCGTCGGCACCGGTGACTTTCACTTCGGACAGCTGGCCGTCCTTTTCGTCGAAGCCGGTGACCTGGCCGGTGATCAGCTGCATCTCGTACTCTTCGCACAGCTGCTTCATCTTGGCGACCGAAGCCGGGGCGGCGCGGAAGTCTTCGCGACGGTGCACCAGCACGACGGATTCGGCCTTGCCGACGAAGTTCAGGGCCCAGTCCAGCGCGGAGTCGCCGCCGCCGCAGATGACCAGGTTCTTGCCTTCGAACAGGCTCGGATCCTTGACGCGGTAGTGCAGCTGGGTGCCTTCGAACTTCTCGATGCCGTCGACCTTGATCGTGCGCGCCTGGAACGAACCGACGCCGGCAGCGATGAAGATGGTCTTGGTGATGAAGCGGGTACCGGTCGAGGTCTCGACGTTGAAGCGGTGGTCTTCACGACGCTGGACGGTGGTCACTTCCTGGCCCAGGTGGAAGGTCGGGTCGAACGGCTCGATCTGCTTGAGCAGGTTGTCGGTCAGTTCCTGGCCGGTGCAGACGGGCACGGCCGGGATGTCGTAGATCGGCTTGTCCGGGTACAGTTCGACGCACTGGCCGCCAACGGCCGGCAGCGAATCGATGACGTGCGCTTTGATCTCCAGCAGGCCCAGCTCGAACACCTGGAACAGGCCGACCGGGCCCGCGCCGATGATCACGGCATCGGCTTCGATGGCGCCGGCAAAGGAGCTGTTGGGAGCGATGGAGCCCGTCTCAGGGGTGGTAGTCATGCTTAAATCCTGTTGATGTGTATTGGGGTAGGCGAGGGCCGATAGTGTGCCACGATCGTCGCACTTCTGCTGGGCGCGGTGCCGGATCGCTGATGCGGCCCGCGAAAGGCGGCCGGCGGCAAGGCGCCGGCGCCGGGGAAGTCTTAGCGGGCCAGCTGGTCCAGCTTGTCCTTGACGTCCTTCCACTCTTCCGCATCGGGCAGGGCAGGCTTGGTCTTGGTGATCGACGGCCAGTGGCGCGCCAGGTCGGCATTCAGTTTGATGAATTGCTGCTGGTCCGACGGCACGTCCTCTTCCGCATAGATCGCGTTGACCGGGCACTCTGCCACGCACACGGCGCAGTCGATGCACTCGTCCGGGTCAATGGCGAGGAAGTTCGGGCCTTCCCGGAAACAATCTACCGGGCATACATCGACGCAGTCGGTATAGCGACAACGGATGCACGATTCGGTGACAACGTGGGTCATAACAGTCCTTAATCAGTGGAGGCGGCGGCGTATCGGGTACAGGGAAGCCCGCCGGACGCGGCAAAGCACTGTATTTTAGGGCAATTCGGCCTTTACGACAAATCAGGCTTATACACAATACACATAAGCAAATGTTCTTCCCGGTTGTGCTTCCGGGACGCCCCATGACCGAATTTTTAATGGCTTGCGCGCAGGTGTTCGAGCAGCGCCTGCCAGCCGCCGCCGGCGCGGGCCGTGATCTTCATCCCGGCCTCGCCTCAGGCGGCCGGCAGTGCGACTTTTGCCGTCGCGACCGTGGCGGTCACGCCATCGGCGTCGACCTTGACTGCCGCCACCGTCGCCTCGGCTTCGCCGGCCGCCTGTTCCTCGCCGGCCGGTCCGAAGCGGCCGTGCTCGGCACACCAGCGCGCCAGCGCCTGCGCTTCGGCATCGAGGATGCGCTCGACCTGGTAGTACTCGGCCAGGTTCATGGTGCCGCAGCAGGCGCGCCGGTCCTGCTTCGCCCCCGGCGCATCCTGCACCAGCGGCGCCAGGCGCAGCCCGGCCGGATGCGGACCGGCGAGGGTGGCCGGCACTTCGACCACTTCGCGCTGGGCGAAGCGGTTGCGGATGAAGGTCGTGTAGTCGGCCGGTTTGCCGTCTTCCAGGGTCAGGCGCAGCATCTCGTTGGCGACGTCGGCGTAGGTGGCGGCAAAGTCGGGCGCGGCGATCAGGGCGCGCAGCAGCAGGCCGCGCAGCCAGGCCGCCACGCGATGCAGCACGCTGGCGCAATCTTCCAGTTCGGGATTGCGCTCGAAGGCGAAGATGTCGGCCAGGATGTCGTACAGCGCGCCGGTGAATACCTGGGAGATCGCGTGGACTTCGGTGCCGGCCTGGCTCAGGGTCAGGTCGTTGTCGGCATTGCGCAGGCCGTTGGTGCTGCCCAGCGCCAGGCCGAACTGCTCGGCGATGTCGGCCAGGAAGGTTTTATCGTGCAGGTGGGCCTTGGTCTGGGCCACCACCGCCTCGCACTGGTCGAGCTGGGACAGGGCCAGGAAGATCGCGGTGAGGTCGCCGAAGGCTTCGTGCAGGCCGCCGGTCTGCGGCGGGTTGTCCGCCATCAGCCATTGCGGCTTGAGGCCGTCCAGCACCGCATGGCCGGTCTCGTGCGAGACGATGTCGAAGGAGCGGCAGGTGTAGACGCGGGCGCTCTCGCCGGGCGGGATGAAATCGCCGAACTTCAGGCAGGCCTGGGTCCGGCTGTAATAGGCGTTCATCACGTTCGGCAGGCCGTAGGGGTGGACCTGCAGCGGCGAGGTGTCGACGCTGCTGTTCCATTGCCAGGGCAGGGGCATGGCGCTGCCGGCGGTGGACAGGGCGCGCTGGTACATGGTGAGGGTCTGGCGCACCACCGCATAGGTGTGGACGGCATCGAACTGCGGCGTGTCCGGCATGGTGACGAAGTCGCCGAAGGCGTTCGGCTCGACCGCGGCGGCGTCGGCGGCGTTGGCGATCGCGATCCGCGCATCGCGCGGGCCGGCCAGCACCACGCCCGGCAGGAACACCTTGCGGGTGCCGATCTCGGCCACCGACGGGTCCTGCTTCCACATCAGCACCCGCGCCCCGAAGGCGTAGGGCAGCGGGACGTCCTGCTGGCCGCCTTCTTCATTGCTGCCGGCACGGTCCGGCGCTCCGGGTCCGGGACCGGCAGGCAGGCGCGGACGGCCCGGCTGGTCGAGCAGCTGCGCGGCCTTGCGGTGCTGGCGGTAGGGAGCGGCCGGCATCGGCACGTAGCCGATCGGGGGCTGGGCGGGATCGGGCTGGCTGGCTTCTGACGTCATGATCGCTTTCTCCGGTGAGGCAGGCTGCAATGGACGGGCTGCAAGGCGCAGACTGCACGGGAAATGGTCGCCGGCTATTCGAAGTGGACATTGATTTAAGTCAACTAGCCAATGCGGAGCCTAGCTGGCATCATGGCGGGCTCTGTTGTTTTCGATCAGGAAGGATAGCCAGATGGCGGATATCAGCATCACCCAGCAGCACCAGCTCAGCCCGGTCGCGGCACGCGCGGCGGCCCAGAAAGTGGCGGACAAGCTGGCCGGGGAATATGGCCTGCAATGCAAGTGGGAAGGGGACGTGCTGCGTTTCGAGCGCAGCGGTGTGGAAGGCACGCTCGCGCTGGGCGAGCGTCAGGCCGATTTGCGCATCAGGCTGGGCATGCTGATGGGCGCTTTCCGCTCGACCATCGAAACGAAGGTGGCGGAAAGCATGCGCAAGGTGTTCGCGTAAGAATTACGCGTTCTTGAGGTCTTCGATCAGGTCGACGTACTGCTGCATCGCGTCGTCCTGCGAAGTGCCCTTCAGGGCAGCCCAGGCGTCGAACTTGGCGCGGCCGACCATGTCGGTGAAGCCGGGGCGTTCGCCGGTGGCGTCGCCGCTCGAACCCTGCTTGTACAGGGCGTAGATCTTCAGCAGGGTCATGTTGTCCGGACGCTCGGGCAGGTTCTTCGAATCGGCCTGGGCCTGGGCGAACTGTTCTTGCAAACTCATGGTGACTCCTTGGGTAAAATGGCAATACTTCGGCCATCTTAGCGCATCGTGCGCAGAAGCACTGTTGATCTCAGGCGATTTTAGAGGAATTGCTCAGGTAGGGTGGGCACGCAATTCAGGCCACTGGCCTGAATTGCCCCACCCTACGGTACAGATTACAGACCCAGCAGCTCGACGTCGAAGATCAGGGTCGCGTTCGGCGGAATCACGCCGCCGGCACCGCGGGCGCCGTAGCCCAGGGCTGCCGGGATGATCAGGCGGCGCGCACCGCCGACCTTCATGCCCTGCACGCCTTCGTCCCAGCCCTTGATCACGTGGCCGGCGCCCAGCGGGAACTGGAACGGGTCGTTGCGGTCTTTGCTGGAGTCGAACTTGGCGCCCTGGCTGCCGTCGTCGTTCTGCAGCCAGCCGGTGTAGTGCACGGTCACGTACTGGCCGGCCTTGGCTTCCGGACCGTCGCCGACGACGGTGTCTTCGTATTGCAGGCCGGAATTCGTGGTGTTGATGGGCATGGTGTTGTCCTCTTGTTCAGGGTGAAATCGCGATTGTAGTGCATGTCGCTGTCAAGCTGCCATCGCGCTTCTGTTGACGCCTTTTCCACTGTGTTGCGGCGGCGCGCCGAAATCTCACGAAAGCTGTCAACCGTCCTCTGATACCGAACGTTTCCCCGTAGAATAAGAACTTCTTCCACCTCCGGGCTTTCGTCCTCCCATGCTGCGTCGTTTCCGTAAGCTTTTCGTTTCTGGTCTGTGTCTGTTGAGTGCCATGCAAGCAGCCCAGGCCAACGTCGTCGTCGTTCTGAATTCGCGTGACGCGACGGTCCAGCTCCTCGACCAGAAAACCGGTGCAGACAACGGCACCTTTGCCGTGGGCAAGGAGCCGCACCACCTGATGGCCACGCCGGACAACAAGTCCGTGATCGTCGCCAGCTCGGTCGGCAACGAACTGATCTTCCTGGACCCCATCACCGGCAAGATCCAGCAGCGCCTGACCGACGTGCTCGACCCGTACCAGATCGGCTTCTCGCCGGACCAGAAATGGTTCGTCTCGACCGCGCTGCGCCTGGACCGCGTCGACATCTACCAGTACGTGAACGGCAAGCTGATCCTGAGCCGCCGCGTGCCGATGCCGCGCATGCCCAGCCACATCGCCTTCGATGCCGCCAGCACCACCGCCTTCATCACCCGCCAGGGCAGCGACCAGGTCAGCGCGCTCGACCTGAAGACCGGCGTCATCAAGTGGACCCTCCCGGTCGGCAAGCTCCCGGCCGGCATCACCATGACCCCGGACGACAAATACCTGCTGGTCGGGATCATGGGCAGCGACTACGTCGAAGTGATCGACTGGCGCACCGCCAAGTCCGTCAAGCGCATCAAGACCGGCAACGGCGCGCACAACTTCCGTGCCGTCGGCGACAAGCGTCACGTGTTCGTCTCGAACCGCGTGCAGAATTCGATCAACATCATCGACCAGGTCACGCTGGAAAACGTCGGCATGATCCCGGTGCCGGGCGGCCCGGACTGCATGGAGCTCTCCGCCGACGGCAAGACCCTGTGGGTGACCCAGCGCTGGATCAAGAAGGTGGCCGTGGTCGACGTCGCCAGCCGCAAGGTGATCAAGCAGATCCCGGTCGGCCGCTCGCCGCACGGCGTGTTCTTCGCCAATTCGGCGCCGAGGATGTGATGCGTCCGCGGCCAAGGTCGGGAGCGACCCGGGCCGCGGCGGCGCTGCTGCTGGCGGCTTCCGTATGTCCCGCTTTGCAAGCCTCCGCCGCGGACGCTTGCAAGGGCACGATCTACCTCACGTTCGACACCGGCAGCCAGTCGCAGGCCGAGCTGATCGCGAACACCCTGCGCAAGCACCAGGTCAAGGCCACTTTCTTCCTCGCCAACGAGAAGACGGTGCGCGGCGACTGGTCGCTGGACCCAAGCTGGGCCGCTTACTGGAAGGCGCGGGTGGCGGAAGGGCATGCCTTCGGCAGCCACACCTTCGACCACGTCTACTGGAAGCGCGACGAAGCCGGCGGGAAGATCGCGGTGAAGCCCCAGTTCGGCGCCCACGCCGGCAAGCAGGCAACCTGGACCGCGCAGCAGTATTGCGACGAGCTGCGCCGCGTCGACAGCCGTTTCCGCGAGCTGACCGGGCGTGGCCTGGATCCGCTGTTCCGCGCACCCGGCGGGCATACCTCGCGCAACGTCCTGGCCGCCGCGGAGCAGTGCGGTTACCGCCACGTCGGCTGGGCCAAGGCCGGCTTCTCGGGCGACGAGACCGCCAGCGAGGTGTATCCGAACGCCATGCTGCTCAAGCGCGCCCTGGATAATCTGAAGGACGGCGACATCTTCATGGCCCACATGGGCATCTGGTCGAGAAAAGACCCGTGGGCGCCGGCCAACCTGGAACCCCTGATCGCGGGTCTTCAGCAGAAAGGCTTCTGTTTCGCTACACTGCGAGAGCATCCGGACTACGCTTCTCACTTCAAAAAATGATTCAGCATTTCCTCGATTGGTTCGCATTCCTCCAGGGTTGGTTGTTCGAATCCGTGGTCGAGCCCTTCCTGTTCTACACCGGCATGGGCGAATACGCCGAGGACGCCTTCGAGGGCGTCGAGTGGTTCCTGGCCGGCGCCTGCGAGGTGGCGGCCCTGTTCCTGGTATTGCGCCCGCTCGAAGCGCTCATCCCCGCGCAACAGATGAGCGACCGCGCCGCGCGCTGGAACGACTTCGTCTATACCCTGATCCACCGCCTGGGCTTTTTCACGATGGCGGTGTTCTTCACGCTCGACCCGATCATGGACCACGTGGCCGGCGCGCTGAGGATGGAAGGCATGCATCCGTTTAACCTGGAGTCGCTGGTGACCGGCATGAGCCCGCTGGCCAGCTTCCTGGTCTACCTGGTGGTGCTCGACTTCTTCGATTACTGGTTCCACCGCGGCCAGCACAAATTCCGCTGGTGGTGGGCGCTGCACAGCCTGCACCACAGCCAGCGCAACATGAACCTGTGGAGCGACGACCGCAACCACTTGCTGGACGATTTGCTGCGCGACGTCTACCTGGCCGTGATCGCGCTGGCAATCGGCGTGGCGCCTTCGCAGTACGTGCTGCTGGTGTCGGTCTCGCGCGCGCTGCAATCGCTGCAGCATGCGAACGTGCGCATCCACTTCGGCCGGATCGGCGAACGCCTGCTGGTGTCGCCGCGCTTCCACCGTACCCACCATGCGGTCGGCATCGGCCACGAGTCGAAGGGCAGGGAGCTGGGCGGCTGCAATTTCGGCGTGCTGCTGCCGGTCTGGGACCAGCTGTTCGGCACCGCCAACTTCGCGACCGGCTTCCACGGCACCGGCGTGCGCGACCAGTTCGAACGCGTGGCCGCCGACGGCAGCGTGCGTCCTGCGCGCGACTATGGCCGCGGCTTCTGGCGCCAGCAGTGGCTGGGCCTGGTGCGCCTGTTCGAATCGATTTCGCGCCGCCCCCGAGGCACGGCCTGATGCTGCGCCCGATCGCGATCGCCTACGGCCGCGCGCTGCGTTCGCAGTTCTCGAGCCGCATGCTGCTGTTGTCGGTGGTGCCGCTGCTGCTGTCGCTGGCGCTGTGGGGCAGCCTGCTGTACGCCGGCATGCAGCCGCTGTACGACTGGCTGCAGGCCACCTTCAGCGAATACGGCCTGTTCGAGACCAGCAGCAGCATCCTGGCCACCCTGGGCCTGGGCTTCCTCAAGACGCTGGTGGTGCCGCTGGTGGCGATGCTGGCCCTGCTGCCGCTGATGATCATCACCTCGCTGCTGTTCATCGGCGTGGGGGCGATGCCGGCCATCGCGCGCCATGTCAGCCGCGTGCAGTTTCCGCAGCTCGAGCGCAAGGAGGGCGGCAGCTTCCTCGGCAGCCTGGGGGTGAACCTGTCCGGCATCGTCGTGTTCGCGCTGCTGTGGATCGTGACCCTGCCGCTGTATGCGCTGGCGCCGGTGGCGCTGCTGGTGCAGGCCGTGCTGTGGGGCTGGCTGACGGCGCGCGTGATGAGCTACGACGCGCTGTCCATCCACGCCAGCCTGGAAGAGCGCCGCATCATCGTCGCCACGCGACGGCGCCAGCTGCTCCTCATCGGCACCATCTCCGGCCTGCTCGGCGCCTTGCCGGGCGTGGCCTGGATCGGCGGCGCGCTGCTGTCGGTGGTGCTGTTCCCGGTGCTGGCGGTGCTGTCGATCTGGCTCTACCTGATCATCTTCATCTTCACCGGCCTGTGGTTCCAGTACTACTGCCTGCAGGCGCTGCTCGAGCTGCGCGCCGCCCAGGACCCGCTCAAGGCACCAGAGTAAGCCGCAGCACGCGGCCTTCGCTGCCATCCTTCAGGTTGACGGTCACGATCACCTGGCCCTGCGGATCCTGGCTCAGCGAGCTCACTTCCGCAAAGCTGCTGTCGCCCGCGCTGCGCGCATGGCCCGGCAGCAGCGACGAGATGTCGGTCCACTTGTTGCCGCCGTCGGCCGACCAGGCCAGATAGGGCAGGGCGTTGGCCTTGTCGAAGCCGCCCACGACGAGGGTGTCGGGCTTGCCGGCCAGGGCCAGGAAGGCGCGGATGTAGGGATACGCCTTGGCCCCTTCCACCGGCTGCTGGATCACGAACTTGAACGACTGTCCGCCATCTTCGCTGCGCAGCAGGCCGCCTTCGACGCCGGCGAACACGCGCTGGGTATTCGCGACCTGTTCGATGAACTGCACGTTGCGGTTTTCCAGCGCCGGCAGGGTTACCGGCAGCGGGGTGTTCGATGCCAGGCCGCCATTCGCGCCGAGGCGGTAGGCGCGCACATAGGCGACATCGAGCGGGCATTCGCCGCCCACCAGCAGGCGGTCGCCGACCACCTGGAAGGCCTGGTGCGTGCAGACCATCGAGTCGAACTGGCCCAGCACCACGCGCCAGCTGGCCGCCGCGTCATCCGAGACGAACAGGTTCTGGCCGGCGCCGGCATTCGTGTAGAGACGGTTCCCCACCAGCTTCATCTCCTTCATCGTCAGCGGCGCACACCAGTCGCCGAGGCAGTTCTGCAGCGGCTGGTCGCGCGGCGCGAAGCCGCCATTGCTCGCGAGCGCGCACAGGCTGTGCTCACCGGCCTTGCCGCGCTCGGTTTCGTGCGCCGGCTGGAACAGCCACAGGTTGGCGTCGAGCGCGCGCAGCGTCGGCGTGCGCGCCATGCCAGATTCGCTCTCCTTCGGCAGCGCGCAATCGCCGAGCGGCACGTCGGTCCAGCGCGACGTCGCCTGCAGCGGCAGCGCGGTCTTCATCACGCCGGTGCCGGCGCTGGCGGTGTTCGACAGCGTCGCCCAGGCGGCGCCGTCCTTGTACACGATATTGCCGATGCCGCGCGATGCGGTCGCCAGCACCTCGACTTTGGTGACCGCCGGCGCGGCGGGCGTGGTGTTGTCGGAACCGCCGCCGCAACCGGCGATCAGGAGCGCTGCCGCGGCAGCGAGAGTCTGGCGTGGATAGTGTTGGATCATGGTCGTCCCTTGAATGTACACGGCGCAAATTCTAGGACGGGGCCGGATGAGGGTCTTGCGTGCCTTTGTCGGCAGATTGTCGGGAATTGTAGCGTTGCGCGGGCTGGCAGCGCGGCTACGTCAAATCTGCGCGCGTGGCACACTGAAGCCCTTCTCACACCACCTGGAGCGGCATACGATGGCATTCGGCCTCATCATCGTCGGCGACGAAATCCTGTCCGGCAAGCGCAGCGACAAGCACCTGTCCAAGGTCATCGAACTGCTGGGAGAGCGCGGACTGCGCCTGGCCTGGGCCGAGATCGTCGGCGACGACCCGGCGCGCATCACCGCGCTGCTGCAGCGGACCTTCGACGGCGGCGACACCGTGTTCTCCTGCGGCGGCATCGGCGCGACGCCGGACGATCACACCCGCCAGTGCGCGGCGGCGGCGCTCGGCGTACCGCTGGCGCTGCACCCGGAAGGCAAGCTGCTGCTGCAGGAACGGATCCGCGACAGCGCGCGCGAAGCGGGCACCGAGCCCGATCTCGACGCGCCCGAGAACCTGCAGCGCCTCAAGCTGGTCGAATTCCCTGCCGGCGCGGCACTCATCCCGAACCCCTACAACCGCGTCCCCGGTTTCAGCGTCGCGCGCCATGCAGGGGCGCCGCATCACTTCGTGCCCGGCTTTCCCGTCATGGCATGGCCGATGATCGCCTGGGTACTCGATACCCATTATTCCGAACTGTTCCACCGCGAACCCCACCGTGAGCGCGCGCTGCTGGTGTACGAGCAGGCCGAGGCGGTGCTGACGCCGCTCATGGAGCGCCTGGAGTCTGTCTACCCCGATGTCAACGTGTTCAGCCTGCCCAGCGTTGGAGACGATAAGACCCGCCGCCACATCGAGCTGGGTGTGAAAGGCAGGCCGGCGCAGGTCGATGCCGCCTTCGATGACATGTGCGCGGAACTGACACGCATGAATGCTGAATACCAGCTGTTACAGGACTAGTTGCGGCGCTGGTACGGTCGTGCAAACTGAGCCGTTGTTTTTTTGCGAAAATACTCGGGCCATGTCAAAAATCTGCGGAAGCGGTTCCTGATTGTCACATTGATGTGGTGGAATGATGTCTGTAGGCAGTGCGATCTGGAGTGAGGTCGCGCCTGAATTGTGAACTTCTTGACGACCTGGATCACTCGCACCGACCAGCAGTATTGGCGCGCCGGTTGACGGGAATAGGCAGGACATTAGAACCGGTTGAACCATATGCAACGTACCATCTCCGCCCGCATGCTGCGCCGCATCCGCAAGCTCGTGCTGCCGGGTCAGGCCGCCATCGCCGGCGTGCCCGCCATGGCCGCCGTGCAGGACATCCCCCTGCGCGAATCGCCTTCGCGCCTCGAACCCGTACTCGAATCCACGGCGATCCCCGTACCGGCCAGCACCGAATCCGGCGCCGGCATGGAACCGCCGCCGCCGGCGCCCAAGCGCCGCTGGCGCATGGTCAAGCGGGCCTTCCTGGTGCTGCTGCTGATCGCGGTGGCCGGCGGCTCGGCCTTCGCGGTCTACGAAAGCCGCACTTCGCACATGCAGGCGAAATTCTTTGCCGATCTGGCCAGGAAGATCAGCTACCGCATGGAGAAGGGCCCGAGCGATGCGATCCGCTTCCCGTCCGCCAGTCCCTACGACGAACGCCTCGGCTACTCGAACCTGCCGAACTACCTGGCCAAGCTGAAGACGCGCGACTACGTGGTCGAGGCACAGGCGCGCATGTCGCCGAAGATGGTCGAGCTGGCCGACATGGGCCTGTTCGCGACCTATCACGAGAAGACCCGCGCCGGCCTCGATATCCTCGACCACAGCGGCCAGCCGCTGTTCTCGGCGCGCTTCCCGGAACGCCTGTACGACAAGTTCGATGCCGCACCTTCGCTGCTGGTGCAAAGCCTGCTGTTCATCGAGAACCGCGAGCTGCTCGACACCACCTACCCGAAGCGCAATCCGGCGGTGGAGTGGGACCGCTTCTCGAAGGCGGTGTTCGACAAGTCGCTGCACGCGGTGGGCCTGGGCAGCGGCGGGCGCGTCGCCGGCGGCTCCACGCTCGCGACCCAGATCGAAAAGTACCGCCATTCGCCGGAGGGCCGCACCGCCTCGCTGGGCGACAAGCTGCGCCAGATGGCGTCGGCCATGCTGCGCTCCTACCAGGACGGCGAAGACACCAGCGCCACGCGGCGCCGCATCGTGCTCGAATACCTGAACACCGTGCCGCTGTCGGCCAAGCTGGGCTACGGCGAAGTGAACGGCATCGGCGACGGCATGTGGGTCTGGTACGGCCGCGACTTCGCCGAAGTCAACCGCATCCTGTCCAGCAATGCCGTCACCCCCGAATTCGCGCTGGTCTACAAGGAAGCGCTGTCGCTGATGATCGCGCAGCGCCGCCCGGCCTATTACCTGGGCGCCGGCGAGAAGGATCTCGAGGCGCTCACCAACAGCCACCTGCGCGTGCTGGCGCAGGCCGGCGTGATCTCGCCGCAGCTGCGCGACGCCGCCATCGCCACGGTCCTGCACCCGGCGCTCGGCTCCGGCGTGGCGCCGCCGCCGGCCAACACCTTCGTCACCCGCAAGGCGGCCAACGCGGTGCGCAACCACCTGGCCAACCTGCTGGGCGATTCGCGCATGTACAACCTCGACCGCCTCGACCTGTCGGTGGTGACCACCCTCGATTCGGAAGCGCAGAAGGCCGTCACCGCGGCGCTGCGCCGCCTGACCGACAACGACGCCGCGGCGGCCGCCGGCCTGACCGGCAAGGGCATGCTCGGCAACGGCGACCCGTCCAAGGTCGTGTACAGCTTCACGCTGATGGAGCGCGGCGACAAGGTCAACTACCTGCGCGTCCAGACCGACAATTACGACCAGCCGCTGGACATCAACGAAGGCGCGAAGCTGGACCTGGGTTCGACCGCCAAGCTGCGCACCCTGGTCACCTACATGGACATCGTCGACCAGCTGCACCAGCGCTACGAGCCGATGTCGAAGGCCGAACTGGAAAAGGTCAGGATCGATCCGAAGGACCGCCTGAGCCAGTGGGGCGTCGAGTACTTCCTGACGCTGCCGGCCGGCGCCGACCGCGGCCTGCAGCCGATGCTGGCGGCAGCGATGGAACGCAAGTATTCGGGCAACCCGGGCGAAGCCTTCTTCACCGGTGGCGGCCTGCACACCTTCGGCAACTTCAGCAAGCTGGACGACAGCCGCATCCTCACCGTCCAGCAGGCGCTGCAGAACTCCACCAACCTGGTGTTCGTGCGCCTGATGCGCGACGTGGTGCGCTACTACATGTTCCAGCTGCCGGGTTCCTCGGCCCAGCTGCTGGCCGACGCCGACGATCCGCGCCGCGCCGAGTACCTGTCGCGCTTTGCCGACCGCGAAGGCAAGGACTTCCTGGCGCGCTTCTGGAACAAGTACCGCGGCATGCAATGGGCCGAGGTCGAATCGACGCTGATGCAGGGCGTACGCCCGGCCGCCTCGAAGCTGGCGGCGGTCCACCGCACCATCATGCCGGATGCCTCGCTGGCCGAATTCGGCAAGTTCATCCACACCCATCTGCCGGACGACCGCGAAGTCGACCAGGAGCGCATCGTCAAGATGTACGACCAGTATTCGGTCGCGAACATGTCGCTGGCCGACCGCGGCTACGTCGCTTCGGTCCACCCGCTCGAGCTGTGGCTGGCCGGCTACCTGCGCACCCATCCGAAGGCGGGCTGGGACGAGGTCACCAAGGCTTCGGTGAAGGAGCGCCAGGAAGTCTATTCCTGGCTGTTCAAGACCCACCGCAAGCACGCCCAGGACAAGCGCATCGCCGGCCTGATCGAGGTCGAGGCCTTCCTCAAGATCCACGCGCAGTGGAAGAAGATGGGCTACCCGTTCGACTCGCTGGTGCCGTCGTATGCGACCACGCTGGGCGCCTCGGCCGACCGTCCGATCGCGCTGGCCGAACTGATGGGCATCATCGTCAACGGCGGCGTGCGCAAACCGACCCAGCGCATCGACTCGCTGCACTTCGCCAAGGACACGCCCTACGAGACCCTGGTCAAGCGCAGCCAGGAAGTCAAGGGCGAGCAGGTGCTGAACCCGCTGGTGGCGCGCGCAGTCGCCAACGCCATCCACGGTGTCGCGATGGAAGGCACCGCCAAGCGCGTCAAGCAGGCCTTCTACAAGCAGGACGGCAGCGTGATTGCGATGGGCGGCAAGACCGGCACAGGCGACCAGCGCTTCGACGTCTACGGCGCCGGCCACCGCCTGATCGAGTCGCGCTACGTGAACCGCTCGGCGACCTTCGTCTTCAACATCGGCGAACGCTTCTTCGGCAGCATGACGGCCTATGTGCACGGTCCGGAATCGGCCCACTACGACTTCACCAGCGCGCTGCCGGTGCAGCTGCTGGTGACCCTGGCGCCGAGCCTGATGCCGATGGTCGAGAAGACCGACACGGTGCTGGTGCCGGGCCTGCACGTGGTAACGCCGGCCGAGAAAGCCGCCGCCGCGGCAGCTGCCGCCGGCCCGGTCAACGATGATGTCGCCACCGTGAAGCCGGCGCCGGACAGCGCGCAGGCGGAAGAGGTGGAAGCGCTGGCGCCCGCCAAGCCGGTAGCGGCCAAGCCCGCAGCGGCAGCGGAAGCCGCGCCTGCAAAACCAGCCAAGCCGGCCAAGGAAGCCAAGGAAGCGAAGGAAGAAGCGCCGCATCGCAAGCCGGCTGCGAAGCCTGCCGACACGCCGCATCCGAAACCCGCGGCTGAGGCAGCGCGCGCCAAAGCGGCAGCCGAGGGCAGCCACCCGAAAGCGGCCGATGCCCCGCGCGCCAAGCCTGCGGCCAAGGAAGCCAAAGAAGCCAAAGACAAGGCCGAGCCGTCGCGACAGAAGCCGCCCGCAGTGGAGGAAGTGCTGCATTGAGCGGTAGGCCTGAGACCACGGAGGCCGTATGAAGCGGCCCAGGCTCGCGAAGTTCAGCCTGGTGTCGCTGCGCGATCTGCTGGTCGCCTCGCTGCCCACCATCCTGCTGGTGCTGGCCGCCTGCGTGGTGGCCTATGTCGTGGTCGATCCGGCCCCGCCGCGTCATCTCGTCCTCGCCACCGGCCAGGAAAACAGCGCCTACGAGGAATTCGGCCGCAAGTACGCGGCGCAGCTGGCGCGCGACGGCATCAAGGTCCAGCTGCAGCGCTCCCTCGGTTCCGAAGACAACCTGCAGCGCCTCCTCGACGGCAAGGCCGACATCGCCTTCGTGCAGAGCGGCTCGACCAGCGAAGACCAGGCCGAACGCAGCGAGCTGATGTCGCTGGGCAGCCTGTTCACCGAGCCGGTCTGGCTGTTCCTGCGCGAAGGAGACAAGCGCCACAAGCTCGAGGTGCGCAGCCTGACCCAGTTGAAGGGCCTGCGCATCAACCTCGGTCCGGAAGGCACGGGCGTGCCGAAGCTGTTCCGCCAGATCCTGGCCGTGAATGGCGTCGAGCCGGGCCAGCTGCGCATCTCCACGCTGGAAAATACCCCGGCCACGGTCGAGCTGCTGGCCGGCCGCATCGACGGCATCGTGTTCAGCTCCGCGCCCGAGGCGCCGCTGATCCAGATGCTGCTGCAGACCCCGGGCATCCGGCTGTTCGACTTCCGCCAGGCCGAAGCCTATACGCGGCGCCTGCCTTTCCTGACCCATGTGGTGCTGCCGCGCGGGATCGTCGACCTCGGGAAGGATATCCCGGCGCAGGACTTCCACCTGATCGCACCGACCGCGACCCTGGTCGCGCGCGAAGGCCTGCATCCGGCCCTGGTCGACGAGTTCGTGAAAGCCGCCACCGAGATCCACGGCGGCGCCGGCTGGTTCCAGCAGCAGGGCCAGTTCCCGTCGCCGAAGTACACCGAGATCCCGGTCTCGCGCGAAGCCGCCAAGTACTACCGCGACGGCCCGCCCTTCCTGCAGCGCTACCTGTCGTTCTGGCTGGCGAACCTGTTCGATCGCCTGTGGGTTGTGGTGGTGGCGCTGGCGGCGCTGGTGATTCCGCTGTCGAAGATCGTGCCGCCGCTGTACGTGTGGCGCATCCGTTCGCGTGTCTACCGCTGGTACGGCCAGCTGCGGGCGGTCGAGCAGGCGCTGGAGAATGCCGATCCCGCGCAGTGCGAGGAGGTGCGCGCCGACCTGCTGCGCCGCCTCGACGACATCGAAGCGCGCGTGAACCACATCTCGATCCCGCTCGCCTATGCCGACGCCTTGTACGGCCTGCGCAGTCACATCAACTTCGTGCGCCAGCGTGTGCGCGGCAATATCAAGCCCGTCTGAGAACGCCCTCAGGGTAAGGCGCATCGGCGAAGACAGTACTTTAGTACGGCGAGCCGAATGCAACGCCGCCATGAGGGCGTTATCAGACGGGCTACGGCAGGCTGATCTTCACGACGGCGTTCCCCGAAATCGCATACAGGGTGTTTTTACCGTCGCCCGTCAGACCGGCCAGCGCGGGCAGGGCACCCGGCCCGTTGCCGAGCTGGAGCGAGGTGGCGCCGATGGTGCCGGCCACCGTCGAGACGGCGCGCTCCGGCGTGATCTTGCGGATCAGGTTATTCCCGGCGTCGGCGGCGTACAGGTTGCCGGCGGCGTCCAGGGTCAGCGCGATGACGCGGTCGAAGCGGGCCGCGCCGGCCACGCCATCGGCGAAGCCGGGACCGCCGGACAGGCCGGCCAGCGCCATCCTGGTGCCGGCCGGGTCGATGCGGCTGACCGTGCTGGCGAAGTCGCCCACGTAGACCGTGCCGTCCTTGGCGGCGGCCAGGCCGCGCTGCTGGAAGTTGCGGCTGCCCACGACGCTGGCGATGTTGTCCAGTCGCGCCATGCCGTCGATCATGCTGATGGTGCCGGTGGGTGAAATCTTGCGGATGCCGATGGCATTCGCCACGACCACGTTCGCGAAGCCGTCGACGGCGATCCCGCTGGCGTAGAAATAGGGGATGTCGCCGGCGCCCAGGATGGTCGCGGTATCGAGGGTGGCAATGGTGCGCACGGTGCCGGCCGGGTCGATCTCGCGCACGGCCAGGCCGTCGGCGGCATACAGGCGGCCGTCGGGCGAGGCGGCGATCGCGTTCAGGCTGGCAAAGCCCGCCGCGCCGGCCGCGCCGTCCACGCTCTGGCAGCGCTGGGGCGAGCCGGCGAGGGTGGACACGGCGCCCGCCGCGCTGATTTTACGGATGCTGCAATTGCCCTGGTCGGCCACGAACAGGTTGCCGGCCGTGTCGGCGGCGATGCCGACCGGGCGGCCGAAGCGCGCCGCGCTACCGCCGGCGTCCACGTTGCCGGTATCAAGGGCGCTGCCGGCCACCAGCGTCAGCGTGGTCACGTTGGCCCCCAATGCCGGCGCACCGGCGCCGGTCGTGCCGCTGTCGCCGCCGCCGCCGCCGCAGGCCGTGCACAGCGCGGCCAGCAAACTAGTTGCGAACGATCGTGCTATTTTTGCGTCCATGCCAGTCTCCGTTGTTGTGTTTTCGGCATCCTAGCATGGTAAAGCGGCGTGCACTTCAGGGCAGCACGATCTTGACGATGGCATTGCCCGAGGTCGCGTACAGGTTGCCCTTGCCGTCGAGCGCGATGCCGCCCAGCGGCGCCAGGCCGCCGGGCAGGGCGCCGGTTTTCAACTCGCTGACACCGGGCGTGCCGGCGATCGTCGTCACCACCCCGGCCGGCGTGATCTTACGAATGAGTTCGTTGAACGGCGGCTGGCTCTGCCATGTGGCGCTGGACGAATCCGCCGCGTACAGGTTGCCCTTGCTGTCCACGGCCAGCGCAATAATGTGGCTGAAGCGGGCTTCGGCGCCGGTACCATCCTTGGTGCCGCCGCCCGGGCCGCCGGCCAATACCGTCTTCTTGCCGTCCGTATCGATGCGCAGGAGCGTGTTGTCGTTGGTAGCAAGGTAGACCGTACCGGCGGCGTCGACGGCCAGGCCGCGGCGCGCCGGAATAAAGGTATTGGAACCGATGCCGGCGGTCGTGCTGGCTATGCCGTCCAGCATGGTATAGCTGCCGGAAGGGGCGATCCTGCGGACGCCGATCCAGTTGCTGACGACCAGGTCGCCCGCCGCGCCGGCAGCGATGCCGTCGCCATACGCGATCGCCGCGCCGCGCCCGCCGCCTGCGGCTTCCTCCAGGGCGGCGACCTTGCGCGCAGCGCCTGCCTGACTGACTTCGAAGATGCCCAGGCCGTAGGTGGTCATGACCAGCCTGCCGTCCGCCGCGCTCGCCAGGGTAAATGCCGAGGGAAAGCTCTCTAGCGTGCCGGGCGCGCAATAGGCGCCTGCAAACAGCGAGACCGCACCGGCGGGGGTGATCTTGCGGATGGCGCAGTTGGCGCCCGCGTACAGGTTGCCGGCGCTATCGATCGCTAGGGCCGTGGGGCCGTTCAAACGTACGTCCGCGCCGCTGCCGTCGACGGTGCCGGCTTCGGCAGGATTGCCGGCCAGGACGGACAGCGCGGGCGCACTCACCGGCGGCGTCGTGCTCACGGGCGGCGTCGTGCTCACGGGCGGCGTCGTGCTCACCGGCGGCGCCGGGTTCACGGGCCCGGCACTGCTCACGGACGGCGTGATGGCAGCGGTGCTGCCGGACCCGCCACCGCCGCAGGCTACACAAAGGGTCATCAACACGCTGGCGCCCAGCGATTTCGGAACGGTCGTTTGCATACCGGAACTCCGCAGTGGACATCCGGTCAGCCTAGCATGTTAAATATGCAAGAAATCTCTTCGATTCTCACCAGCCTCAGGGCAGCGCGATCCGCACAATCGCATTGCCCGAACTGGCGTACAGGATGCCCTTGCCGTCGAAGACCAGGCCGCCCAGCGGCGCCAGGCCGCCGGGCAGGGCGCCCGGCTGCAGCGTCGCGACACCGGGCTTGCCGGCCACGGTGCTTACCACGCCGGTCGGCGTGATCTTGCGGATCAACTGGCTGTCGGCGCCGGCATCGGCGGCGTACAGGGTGCCCTGGCCGTCCAGCGCCAGTGCCACGAGCTTGCTGAAGCGCGCCGTCGCGCCGCTGCCATCGGCGCTGCCCGCGCTGCCGGGCGTGCCGGCCAGGACGGTCCGGTTGCCGGCGCTGTCGATGCGCAGGATGGTGTTGTCGAGGGCTGCCAGGTAGACCGTGCCGGCGGCGTCGACCGCCACGCCGCGCCGCGCGTTGCCGGACACGCCCTCCGCGCTGGCCACGCCTTCCAGCAGGGTGCTGGCGCCGGACGGCGCGATGCGGCGGGTGCCGATGCCGGTGGCGACGATCAGGTTCCCGGCGGCGTCGACGGCAATGCCGCCGCCCAGGTTGCCCGGTTCGAGTACCGCCAGCGTGCGCGTGGCGCCTGCCGGGCTGACTTCGATGACATTGCGGCCGCTGGTGATGAAGAGCCGGCCGTCGGCGGCGGCCGCGATCCCGCTTGCCGATGGAAAGGCCGACCCGTCCAGGCTGCCGCAGTTGGTGTACGAACCGGCAAACAGCGAGGCCGCGCCGGCTGGCGTCACCTTGCGGATCGCGCAGGTGGCGGCCAGGTAGAGGTTGCCGCCGGCGTCGATGGTCATGGCCGCCGGGCCGACGAAGCGCGCGGCTTCGCCGCTGCCGTCGACGATGCCGCCATCGACCGGGTTACCGGCAAACAGGCCCAGCGAGCCGGTGGCCGCGGGGGGAGTCGGCGAGCCGGAACCGCCGCCGGGGGTGACGCTGCCGGCGGCGACAGGCGTGGTGGAGCCGCCGCAGGCTGCGCACAAGACCAGCACCAGGCTGGCGCTCAGGATGGCCGCTGTGATCCGCATCGGCTCAGGCCCCGATCCACGGCAGGCCGGCCTTGCACCAGCCGCCCACCGTCTTGCGGTGTCCTTCGCCATCGCGGTCGCCTTCGAAGCCTTCCAGGATGTCGAAGGCATCCGTATAGCCGAGTTCAGTGGCGACGCGCGCCGCGTGGCGCGAGCGCACGCCCGAGCGGCACAGGAACAGCACCACATCTTCCTTGTCGGCGGTTTGCTGCAGCTGGGTGGCGAAGTCCGGGTTCGGCGCGCCGCCCGGGTACAGGCTCCATTGCACCGCACCGTGCTGGGCTTCGGGAATGGCCGGGCGGCCGATCCAGTCGCGCTCCGCATTCGTGCGCACGTCGACCAGCTTGACGCGTGGGTCGGACTGCAACAGGGCAAAGGCTTCCTGGGGCGTGACCGCGCCGGCATAGGGCTGGCCGGGGGCGCGCTCGCGGGCCTTGTTCAGGATCTCGTCGGTGCTGCTCATGCTGTTCTCCTTAATAGTGCAACCTGCCTCAAGTTGGTGCATACTGCGCCACTTGCACCACTCTGGTGCGTATGGATGAGGTCGCATCAAAACCGTGCGCCCAAACGCGCCATTGATTTTAAGGGCCAAACGGCGGACGTTCCAAGGCTATATTGCTCATTTGCTCATAGACAAGTGCTGGCACGCTTAGTGCTTATAACAGGATGCGTCTGTCGCACGCCCCGTTGGCGTCGCCGACACCCCTTTTTCAATCAGGAGAATACGAATGGCAAGGACCGCCGCAGATGTAATGCAGATGCTGAAGGATAACGAAGTCAAGTTCGTCGATTTGCGTTTCGCCGATACCCGCGGCAAAGAGCAGCACGTGACCGTTCCCATCTCGCACTTTGACGAAGACAAGTTCGAATCCGGCCACGCCTTCGACGGCTCCTCGATCGCCGGCTGGAAAGGCATCGAAGCATCGGACATGCTGCTGATCCCGGACCCGAACACCGCGAACATCGACCCGTTCATGGAAGAGACCACCGTGTTCATGCAGTGCGACGTGATCGAACCGTCGGACGGCAAGGGCTACGACCGCGACCCGCGTTCGATCGCCAAGCGCGCCGAAGCCTTCCTGAAATCCTCGGGCATCGGCGACACCGCCTTCTTCGGCCCGGAGCCGGAATTCTTCATCTTCGACTCGGTCCACTGGAAAATCGACATGTCGGGCTCGATGGTCAAGATCAGCTCGGAAGAAGCATCCTGGTCGACCGACAAGGAATTCGAAGGCGGCAACAGCGGCCACCGTCCGACCGTCAAGGGCGGCTACTTCCCGGTCCCGCCGGTCGACAGCTTCCAGGACATGCGTTCGGAAATGTGCCTGATCCTCGAATCGCTGGGCATCCCGGTCGAAGTGCACCACCACGAAGTAGCCGGCGCCGGCCAGAACGAGATCGGCACCCGCTTCTCGACCCTGGTCGAGCGCGCCGACTGGACCCAGAACATGAAGTACGTGATCTGGAACGTCGCCCACAGCTACGGCAAGACCGCGACCTTCATGCCGAAGCCGATGAACGGCGATAACGGCTCGGGCATGCACGTGCACCAGTCGATCTGGAAGGACGGCAAGAACCTGTTCGCCGGCGACGGCTATGCCGGCCTGTCGGAAACCGCCCTGTACTACATCGGCGGCATCATCAAGCACGCCAAGGCGCTGAACGCGATCACCAACCCGGGCACCAACTCGTACAAGCGCCTGGTGCCGGGCTACGAAGCGCCGGTCAAGCTGGCCTACTCGGCACGCAACCGCTCGGCTTCGATCCGCATCCCGCACGTGGCGAACCCGAAGGGCCGCCGCATCGAGGTGCGCTTCCCGGACCCGCTGGCCAACGTCTACCTGTGCTTCGCCGCACTGCTGATGGCCGGCCTGGACGGCATCCAGAACAAGATCCACCCGGGCGAAGCCGCGACCAAGGACCTGTACCACCTGCCGCCGGAAGAAGACAAGCTGATCCCGACCGTGTGCGCCTCGCTGGAAGAAGCCCTGGAAGCGCTCGACAAGGATCGCGAGTTCCTGACCCGCGGCGGCGTGTTCAGCGACGCCATGATCGACGCCTACATCGAGCTGAAGATGCAGGAAGTGCAGCGTCTGCGCATGACCCCGCACCCGGCCGAATTCGACATGTACTACTCGTCGTAATTCAGTTTGTAGCCGTACGGTAACAAAAACGCGGGAAAGCCGGCTGGCCGACCCGCGTTTTTTTTCATCCGGATGGGGATGCGGTATAGTCGGAAGATTCCCAACCAGGCACATCGTGCCGACTGACCTGATGCGAATGACAAGCTTGTTCGTGAAGCACCCGGCCGGGATTCTTCTGGCGCTCGCGCTGGCCGCGCCCGCGTCCGCCCAATCCGTCGTCTACCGCTGCGTGGACAAGGAAGGCCGCGTGCTCTACACCGATACGAATGCCGGCAACTGCAAGGTGGTGGACGCCATCGTTTCCGGCGCCATCTCGGCCCCGCCGGCTTCGAGCCGCCCGCCGGCCGCCGTCAACATGCGCCAGGGCGCCGCGCGTCCGGCGCCGGCCACCCCGGCCAACTTCCCGCGCGTCGACAGCGCCGCCCAGCGCGCGCGCGACGACGACCGCCGCGCCATCCTCGACGAGGAACTGCGCGCCGAAGAGAAGAAGCTGGCCGACCTGCGCCGCGACTTCAACAACGGCGAACCCGAACGCCAGGGCAACGAGCGGAACTACGCCAAGTACCAGCAGCGCGTGGCCCAGATGCGCGAGGACATCGGCCGCGCCGAGAAGAACGTCGAAGCCATCAAGCGTGAAATCGCCAATATCCGTTGATGCCGACATGCGCGCCGCCATGACCGAACCGGAACGCCCACCGAAGGACTCGCCGTACGCCCGGTTCGCCGGCCTCGACCTGCTGGCCACCAGCGTGCTGGTGGTCGATGCCGCCGGCAGCGTGCGCTACGCGAACCCGGCCGCCGAGCACCTGCTCGAAGTCTCGGTCAAGTCGCTGTCGCGCCAGAAGCTGGCCGGCCTGTTCCTCAACGGCGAGGAGCTCGATGCGCTGGTGCGCCAGGCGCTGGCGCACAAGTACGCCGACCTGCGCCAGGACCTGGCCCTGCAGCGCAGTGGGCGCGAGCCGCTGCACGTGCACAGCATCGTCAGCGCCGCCGGCGACGAGGAAGTGGTGGTCGAGCTGCGCGAGAACGTCCAGCAGCTCAAGCTCGACCGCGAAGAACGCATCCTCGACCAGAGCCAGGCCAACAAGGAACTGATCCGCAACCTGGCCCACGAGATCAAGAACCCGCTCGGCGGCGTGCGCGGCGCGGCGCAGCTGCTGGAACTCGAGCTGCCGGACGCTTCCTTGCGCGAGTACACCCAGGTCATCATCAAGGAAGCCGACCGCCTGCAGACCCTGGTCGACCGCCTGCTGGCGCCGCATCGCCGTCCGCACATCGTCGGCGACGTCAACATCCACGAAGTCTGCGAGCGCGTGCGCAGCCTGGTGCTGGCCGAATTCCCGGCCGGCCTGAGTATCAAACGCGACTACGATGCCTCGATTCCCGAGTTCCGCGGCGACAAGGAACAGCTGATCCAGGCCGTGCTGAACATCGTCCATAACGCCGCCCAGGCCCTGCGCGCGCGCATCGCGCAAGGAGATGCCGAGATCGTGCTGCGCACCCGCGTCGCGCGCCAGGTCACGCTGGCCAAGGTCCGTTACGGGCTGGCATTAGACTTGCATATCATCGACAATGGACCGGGCATCGCCCCCGATATCCGCGACCGCATCTTCTATCCGCTCGTTTCCGGGCGCGACGGCGGCAGCGGTCTCGGGCTGACGCTGGCGCAGACCTTCGTGCAGCAGCACCTGGGGCTGATCGAGTGCGAAAGCCGGCCTGGACTGACGGATTTCCGTATCCTGATCCCCTTGCCATAAGCGTCGGGACGGTGCGGCCGCGGTCCAACGATGGATGTCTTTAAGCGGGAAGCACTGAACTACATGAAACCAATCTGGATTGTCGACGACGATGCATCGATCCGCTGGGTGCTGGAAAAAGCCCTGGCGCGCGAAAACCTCGCCACTCGGAGCTTTGCCAGCGGACGCGAGGCGCTGGCCGCGTTCGAGAGCGACAGCCCGCAGGTGCTGGTCTCGGACATCCGCATGCCGGGCGAGTCCGGCCTCGACCTGCTGGCGGCCGTCAAGGAAAAGCATCCCGGCCTGCCGGTCATCGTCATCACCGCCTTTTCCGACCTCGATTCGGCGGTCGCGTCCTTCCAGGGCGGCGCCTTCGAATACCTGGCCAAGCCCTTCGACATCGACAAGGCCGTCGCGCTGATCCGGCGCGCGCTGGAGGAGAGTCTGCGCGAGGCCAGCGTCGAGATCGCGCCCACCGAGACGCCCGAGATCCTGGGCCAGGCGCCGGCCATGCAGGAAGTCTTCCGCGCCATCGGCCGCCTGTCGCAGTCGAACGTGACGGTCCTGATCACCGGGGAGTCCGGCACCGGCAAGGAACTGGTGGCGCGCGCCCTGCACAAGCACAGCCCGCGCGCGCAACAGCCTTTCATCGCGCTGAACACGGCGGCGATCCCGAAGGACTTGCTGGAATCCGAACTGTTCGGCCACGAGCGCGGCGCGTTCACCGGCGCCCAGGCGATGCGGCGCGGCCGCTTCGAGCAGGCCGAGAACGGCACGCTGTTCCTCGACGAGATCGGCGACATGCCCTTCGATCTGCAGACAAGGCTGCTGCGGGTGCTGTCCGACGGCCACTTCTACCGCGTCGGCGGGCACCAGCCGGTCAAGGCGAACGTGCGCGTGATCGCCGCCACCCACCAGAACCTGGAACAGCGCGTGCGCGACGGCCTGTTCCGCGAAGACCTGTATCACCGCCTGAACGTGATCCGGCTGCGCCTGCCGTCCCTGCGCGAGCGGCGCGACGACATCCCCATCCTGGTGCGCCACTTCCTGGTGCAGAGCGCACGCCAATTGGGCGTCGAACCGAAACGCCTGAGCGAGGAGGCGAACCGCTGCATCGCCAGCCTCGAGCTGCCGGGCAATGTGCGCCAGCTGGAAAACCTGTGCAACTGGATCACCGTGATGGCGCCAGGCCAGACCGTCGAGGTCAAGGACCTGCCGCGCGACCTGACCCAGGGCCAGGCCGGCGCCATGTCCGCCGCCACTGCGGCGTCCGCCGTGGTGGCGATGCCGGCGCCCTCGGCCGGCCCGCTGCACGGCGCGCTCGATGGTGCCGCCAGCCTGCCGTCGATGTCGGTGCCGGCCCCGGTCGGTGCCGACGGCTGGATCGGCCTGCTCGAACTGCAGGCCGCGCGCATGCTGTCCGAGGGCCAGATCGAGGTGATGGATGTGCTGGGCCGGCAGTTCGAATCGGCCCTGATCCGCACCGCGCTCAAGCATACGCACGGGCGCAAGAACGACGCGGCGATCCGGCTGGGGATCGGGCGCAATACGATCACCCGCAAGATTGCCGAGCTGGGGATCGACGGCGCGAAGGACGAATAAATCTGCCGTCGTTCCCGCGCAGGCGGGAACCCAAGTTTGCACGCGCTGTGGAAACGCACGCGGAACTTGGGTCCCCGCCTTCGCGGGGACGACGTGGCGCGCTCGGGGACGACGTGAGGCGTGTGCGGGGATGGCCTTGGTGTAGACTCTTGCCATGCTGATCAACTGCGTCGCCTACCAGGAAGGTAAAAAACTCTCCGATATTCCAGTCGAGGACATCAGTGACTACCTCGAACGTCCCGGCTGCTTCGTCTGGGTTGCGCTGCGCGACGCCAGCGAGGACGAGATGCGCCAGATGCAGGAAGAATTCAACCTGCACGAACTGGCGGTCGAGGATGCCGCGCGCGGCCACCAGCGGCCGAAGATCGAGGAATACGGCGACTGCCTGTTCACCATCGTGCACACGGTCGACCTCGAAGGCGATGCCCTGGCCACCGGGGAGCTCGCCATCTTCGCCGGTCCCAATTACGTGCTGTCGATACGGCGCGATGCCGCCAAGGGCTTCCTCGGCGTGCGCGCCCGCGCCGAGCGCGAGCCGCATCTGCTAAGCATGGGCTCGTCCTTCGTCATGTACGCGCTGATGGACGCGGTGGTCGACCGCTATTTCCCCATCGTCGACATGCTCGAGTCCGAGCTGGAGACCATCGAAGACCGCATCTTCACCCACGGCGCCCAGCGCCAGAACGTCGAGCGCCTGTACCAGCTCAAGCGCAAGGGCCTGGACCTGCGCCATGCCGTGGTGCCGCTGATGGATGCCGTCGGCCGCCTGCTGGGCACGCGCGGGCCGACCATGGCAAGCGGCGTCCAGGATTACTTCCGCGACGTGCACGACCACCTGATCCGCATCGCCGGCCGTCTCGACACCGTGCGCGACACGATTGCCACCGCGATCCAGGTGAACCTGTCGATGGTCTCGATCGACGAGAGCGAAGTGAACAAGCGCCTGGCCGCCTGGGCCGCGATCTTCGCCGTGTTCACCGCCTTTGCCGGCGTGTGGGGCATGAATTTCAAATACATGCCCGAGCTGGAATGGAAGTGGGGCTATCCGATGGCGCTGGCGGCGATGGTGGGGGTGTGCCTGTATTTGTACCGGAAGTTCCGCAAGGCCGGGTGGTTATAAAACGTGGGCACGGGGGTGTGCCCACCCTACCGTGTGAAGATCTTCTTCGGGCACATCGCGTGCACGCCGACGTTGCCGTCCACCAGCTGGGTGATTTCCATGTCGACGGCGGCGCTGGCCAGCATGTAGGCGTCGTCGCGGTTCAGGCCCTTTTCTTCGACCAGGAAGGCGATCATGTCGCGCAGCGCCATCTCGGTCGCCTGTTTCAGATCCTTCGAAAAGCCCATCGAGATGTAGTGCGTGGGCGTCTCCGCGCGCGGCCACACCAGCTTGCGGTTCTTGTGTACCACGAAGCGGAAGGTGCCGGACAGGTAGGTCTCGAGCGCCGTGATGTCGACTTCGCCGTTGCCCTGGGCCGCGTGGCCGTCGCCGGCCTGGAACAGCGCGCCCTTGGCCGCCACCGGGATGTAGAGGGTGCTGCCGGCCACCAGCTCCTTGAGGTCGAGGTTGCCGGCGTGGACGAAGGGCGGGGCGCTGTCGATCTTGCCGCCGGCCGGCGCCACGCCCATGCTGCCGAAGAAGGGGCGTAGCGGGATCTCGATGCCCGGCGCGAAGCGGCCGACCATCTTCTGGCGGTCCAGCGGCACCACCTTGTAGCGGCCGTACGGGTATTCCATCGGCAGGAAGCCGGAGCCGACACCGAACACGTTGCAGGCGAAGTTGGCGTCGATGTCGACCTTCAGGATCTGCACCTCCAGCACGTCGCCCGGCTCGGCTTCCACAATCGCCACCGGCCCGGTCAGGATATGGCCGCCGGGCCCTTTGTCCTGCACTTCCTTGTAGATCGCCTCGGTGTAGGGCGGGATGTCTTCCGGCTTCACGCCGCGCGCGATCATGCGCTCGGGCGAGCCGCAGGTCGACAGGGTCTGCATGCGCACCGTGTCGCCCGAATGCACGCTCAGCACCGGCTTCGACAGGCCGGAGTAGTAACCCCAGGCGACGGTCTGCGGCGTGGCCGGCAGCGTGTAGTCGGCGCCGAGGGCGGGCGCGCTTGCGGCAAGGGCGAGGCAGAGCGGAAGGAGGAGGCGGCGCATGACGGACCCGTTATGTCGATGAGAAGGTCCCAGTCTAGCAAATGAAAAGCGCCCGGTGCGGACACCGGGCGCTTCGCTACTGCCAGCCTGCTTCGGGCGCTGAAACGCTTAGAAGCTGTACGAGCCGCGCACGTAGAAGGTGCGGCCCAGCGGGTCGGTGTAGCGCGGGTCGAAACCGGACTGGAACTGCGAGTCCTGGTAGGACAGCGGCGGATTGCGGTCGGCCAGGTTGCGCACGCCCACGGTCACGCCGAGACCCTTCTTCTGGGTCCACGAGAAGTAGGTGTCGAAGGTCGTGTACGAAGCGACGCGGTTGGTCGGATCCTGGTCCACGTAGCCGCTCTTGTAGTGGGCGGTCAGGCCTGCCGCCAGTTCACCCTTGTTCCAACCGAGGTTGGTGGTGTTCTGCCAGCGGAACACCGGGCCGGCGCCCGAGTACACGCCGACGTTGCGGTGCCATGCGCCGCCTTCGTCGTTCTGGTAGTCATACTTGTGGACCCAGGTCGAATTGGTGCCGAGGGTGAAGTTGCCGTAGGCCTTGGTACGCAGGCGGTAGGTGGCCGACAGGTCGATACCGTTGGTCTTCAGGCCGCCCAGGTTCTGGGTGCGCAGGTCGACGTAGCCGCAGTTGGCCGGGGTGGCGCACTGCGCGCCGTCGACCGACAAATCGCCCGCCGGATTACGATGGTACACGCCGGCGTACAGGGCCGGATCGGCGAACACGTCGTCGCTGGCGAGCACACCGATCATGTGCTCCAGTTCGATGGCCCACAGGTCCACGCCCACGGTCAGGTTGTTGACCGGTTCGAACATCAGGCCCAGGGTCGCGTTCTTCGACTTCTCTGGCTGCAGGTCCTTGTTGCCGCCGTAGAGCACCTGGAACTGGGTGTTGCAGGTCGCGGCAGGCGACTTGCCCGGCAGCGCCTTGCCGCCCGGGCAGTTGACCGGGTCGTCGTAGTTGCCGGCGCTGTTCGAGAAGGTCTGCGCGGAGTTGACGTCGTACAGCGACGGTGCGCGGAAGCCGGTCGAGTAGGAGCCGCGCAGCATCACGCTGCGGGTCGGCTTCCAGGTGAAGCCGAGTTTCGGGTTGGTGGTGCCGCCGAAGTCGCTGTAGTGGTCGTAACGCACCGAGGCGGTGACGTCGAGCGACTTCAGGATCGGGACGTTCAGTTCGGCGTAGGCGGCGTAGACATTGCGCGAACCCTGGTTGAAGGAGTTCGGGTCGATGCCGGTGGAGGCGACGACCTTTTCCGCGAACTCGGTGTTGGCGGCGCTGCTGAACTGCTCGTGGCTGCCCTGGCCGCCCAGCGCCAGTGCGGCGTTGCCGGCGCCCAGCCAGTTGCCGAACTCGCGGCTGGCGTGGAAGTCGAGGCCGGTGGTCTGGCCGCGCGCATGCTGCACGGTGCCCGACAGCAGGGCCGAATCCAGCAGCGCGGTGCCGGCGGCGCTCTGTTCGCCCATGGTGTTGATGACGCCGTTCAGCACGCCCTGGCTGATGATGCCGCCGTCGCTGTAGCCGTACAGCTCCTGACGGGCGCGGTTTTCGTTCCAGGTCAGGGCGCCGTTGTAGTCCCAGGTGCCCAGCTTGCCTTCCAGCGAAGCGACGAAGCGCTGCTGCTGGTTGACGTTACGGTCCATACGCGAGCCGTTCGGCATGTCGCGCCACATCGCGTGCGCGAAGCCCGGCAGGACGCCGGCCGGGGTACCGTCTTCGGTATAGGCCGGGTCGAAGCCGGCGCCGGTCGGGAAGTAGGGGTTGGCGCTGCCGTCCGGGCGCAGGCGGTTGACGTACAGCCCGCTGTACGGGACCGGTGCGATGGTGCCGCCGACCACGCTCTCGCTGGTCAGGTATTCCAGACCCAGCTCGTGGTCCTTGTTCAGCTTGAAGGTGCCGCGCAGCAGGGCCGAATCGCGGCGGTTCTTCGGGATGTAGTCGACGAAGGGCGAGGTCTCCATGTAGCAGCCGGTGCCGCCGTCGGAGATCAGGTTCGGCGCATTGCAGCCGGCAGCGGCGGCCGGGTTGAAGCTGTCGCCGTTCTGGTAGTAGTTAGCCGGGTAGGTCGAGCTCGACAGGCCGCCCGGGAAGCGCTTGTTGAACGGACGGTCGCCGCCGGCCAGCGCCTTCTGCTCCTGATGGTCGACCACGATCGAGAAGTTGTAGCCGTTCTCGTCGAGATCGCCGAAGCCGTAGGCGAAGTTGGCGTTGAGCGACTTGCCGCCCTTGTGCTGGGGCTGGTCTTCGCCGAAGGTGGCGACGCCGCCCTGGAAGTCCTTCTTGGTGATGAAGTTGATCACGCCGCCGACCGCGTCGGAGCCGTACAGCGAGGAGGCGCCGTCGCGCAGCACCTCGACGCGCTCGAGCGCCGCGAACGGGATCATGTTCAGGTCGGGTGCCGAGCTGTCGAAGGCATTATTCGCCAGGCGGCGCCCGTTCAGCAGCACCAGGGTCTTGTTGGCGCCGATGCCGCGCAGGTCGGCGAACGAGGCGCCGCCGGAGCCGGAGCCGACCGACTGGCTGGTACCGGTCTGCGATTGCGACACGCTCAGGTTGCTGAGCACTTGCTCGATGGTGGTGATGCCTTCCTTCTTCAGGTCTTCGGCCTTCAGGACCGTGACCGGAACGGCGGTTTCAGCGTCGATGCGCTTGATCGCGGAACCGGTGATTTCGACACGTGCGACAGGGGCTTGCGGCGCTTCCTGCGCCATGGCCTGGCCGGCAAAGCCGAGGCCTGCGGCGAGGGCGCTGCCGGAGAACACCAGGCGCAGCGACCTTGCCAATACTTTTTCCGTAAACATCTACATCCTGTGATTGGGTTTCATGAACTGCAGGCCGGCACCGAATATGACAATTCAGTGACGTTTGCCATGCAGATATATCACCAAAACTCACGCGCACAAAATTTTTTTATAGTAATTACGGTGGGAAGCAACAATACTTGCTGCTAATTGAACGAAAGACGAAGAAAGTTACGTAGCTCTACGTATTGACGATTCAACTGCGGTCGGCGCCGGCCGCGGTCGCGCCGCAGGCCAGGATGACCAGCGCGATCCCCAGCCATTGAACGCCCGACAGCCGCTCGCCCAGCACCACGAAGCCGGCCAGCGCCGCCACCGCCGGCGAGGCGCTGACCAGGATGCCGAACACGCGCCGCGGCAGCCGGCGCAGCGCGGCCATCTCCAGCGTGTAGGGCGCGGCCGAGGACAGCACCGCCACCGCCAGGCCGGCCGCCAGCACGACCGGCGACAGCAGGGCGCTGCCCGCATGGGCCGCGCCGACCGGCACGATGAAGAGGCTGGCCGCCAGCATGCCCCAGGCGACCGTGCCGTTTCCTGCCGCTTGCGAGGCACGCTTGCCGAACACGATGTACAGCGCCCAGCAGACCGCGGCGCCGGCCGCGCAGGCCACGCCCACCGGGTCGAGTGCCCCGGTGCCATCCTTCAATGGCAGCAGCAGCCACAAACCGAAGGCGGCGCAGGCCACCCACACGAAGTCGCGCAGGCGGCGCGAGGACAGCAGCACCAGGGCGAGCGGACCCATGACCTCGATCGAGACCGCGATGCCGATCGGGATGCGCGCAAAGGCCTGGTAGATGAGCAGGTTCATGCAGCCCAGCGCCAGGCCGTAGAGCAGCAGGCTGGGGATGTCGGCGCGCGCGGGGAGGGCGCGCCAGGGGCGGGTGAAGGCGGCCAGCAGGATCGCCGAGAGGCCGACGCGCAGTCCGACCACGCCTTCGGCCCCGACCAGCGCAAACAGGTGCTTGGCGAAGGCGGCGCCGGCATAGGTCGAGACCATCGCCGCGCCGATCGCCAGCAGCGGCAGGGCCGCGTTCTCCTTCGCCGGCGCCGTCACGCGTCAGCCGACCAGCGACAGCGCGACCGCCTCGGCCACCTTGATGCCGTCGATCGCCGCCGACATGATGCCGCCTGCATAGCCGGCGCCTTCACCGGCCGGGTACAGGCCGCGGGTGTTCAGGCTTTGCAGGTTGTCGTCGTGGCGCTTGATGCGGATCGGCGAGGAGGTACGGGTCTCGACCCCGGTCAGCACCGCGTCTTCCTTGTAGTAGCCCTTGATTTGCTTGTCGAAGGCGACGAAGGCTTCGCGCAGGGCGACGGTGGCGTAGTCGGGCAGGGCGGTGGCCAGATCGGTCAGGTGCACGGCCGGCTTGAAGGACGGCACCACCGAGCCGAATTCTTTGGACGCCACGCCGCGCACGAAGTCGCCCATCAGCTGGCCCGGCGCATCGTAATTCGAACCGCCGAGGACGAAGGCGCGCGACTCCAGTTCGCGCTGGAAGGCGATGCCGGCCAGCGGGTGCCCCGGGTAGTCGTCCGGCGTGATGCCGACCACGATCGCGCTGTTGGCGTTGCGCTCGGCGCGCGAGTACTGGCTCATGCCGTTGGTGACGACGCGGCCTTCTTCGCTCGACGCCGCGACCACGGTGCCGCCGGGGCACATGCAGAAGCTGTAGACGCTGCGGCCGTTCGAGGCGTGGTGCACGATCTTGTAGTCGGCGGCGCCGAGGATCTTGTTGCCGGCATTCGGGCCGAAGCGGCAGACGTCGATCAGCGATTGCGGGTGCTCGACGCGGAAGCCGATCGAGAACGGCTTGGCTTCGATATAGACGCCGCGGTCGTACAGCATCTGGAAGGTATCGCGCGCGCTGTGGCCGATCGCCATCACCAGGTGGCGGGTCGGGATTTCCTCGCCCGAGGCCAGGCGCACGCCGACCACCTGGCGCGCATCGCCTTCGCCCTCGATCAGCACGTCTTCCAGGCGGGTCTCGAAACGGATCTCGCCGCCCAGCGACAGGATCTCGGCGCGCATCTGCTCGACCATTTTGACCAGGCGGAAGGTGCCGATGTGCGGTTTGCTGACGTACAGGATCTCTTCCGGCGCGCCCGACTTCACGAACTCGGACAGCACCTTGCGGCCGTAATGCTTCGGGTCCTTGACCTGGCTGTACAGCTTGCCGTCCGAGAAGGTGCCGGCGCCGCCTTCGCCGAACTGCACGTTCGACTCGGTGTTCAGCTTGCGCTTGCGCCAGAAGCCGAAGGTGTCGACGGTGCGCTCGCGCACCACCTTGCCGCGTTCGAGCACGATGGGATTCAGGCCCATCTGCGCCAGGATCAGGGCGACGAACAGGCCGCACGGCCCCATGCCGACCACGACCGGGCGCGGGGTGCCGGGCGCTGGTTTGGCGCTGGTGACGAATTTGTAGGCGGTGTCGGGCGAGGGCGCGATCTGGCGGTCGTCGCGCAGTCGTTTCAACACCTGTTCCTCGTTCTTTACCTGCACGTCCAGCGCATAGATCAGCACGATGGCGCTGCGCTTGCGCGCGTCGTAGCTGCGCTTGAACACGGTGAAGTCGATCAGCTCGTCTTCACCGATGCCGAGGCGGGTCAGCACCGCCTGGCGCAGCGCGGGTTCGGGATGGTCGAGGGGAAGTTTTAATTCGGCAATTCTCAGCATGGTAGGGGCGTCGCTAGCAAACGCTTGGTCGGTTCAACCTCGTATTGTAACCCGGCACCCCGGCGACAGCGGGATGGCGCCGCCTTTCCAGGTCGTTGCAGCGATCCAACATCCGACAATTTGATGACAAATTCTTGTATGCACCATGGGCGTGCATTTTTCTGCCTATTTGCATAGGACGTATATACATATGATGCGGCGCAATAAACCCAGTGTGCATACAACCCTTGCTGGCGTGTATGTACTTGCCTGATTTCATTGGAATTTGTCGTTTTGGCCGTGTCTTTGGATCGTTCCCAAACGGTTCTCTTGCTGCGCCACATCATTGTGCGTGCCGTCACGCCCCGTCATGGTGCGTGAATTTCCACTTCTTTTTCGCTGCTTCCATGCAATTGACACTTGCAGAATCGATATGTTTTTATGTCCGTACATATCTTTGTTGAAACAAGGATACGGCTTCGCCTATTGGTGAAAAAAAGAGAGAGAAGTGAGTGGTCTGGCAACAAGAAGTGATTCAACACGCAGTTATGGGGCCGTTCGGAAGAACGGCTGAAATACCAAAATAGGAAATCACATGCTCAAGAAAACCGTTTTAGTACACGCATTGACGCTGGCCTTCTCCGGCGCCGTGCTGTCGGTTGCTACGATGACCCCCGCGATGGCGCAATCGAACGCCACCGGCAGCATCTACGGTACCGTCGCTCCTGGTTCCGATGTCCAGGTCGTCATCGAGAACGAGGCAACCGGCCTGCGCCGCGCGATCAATCCCGACGCGCAGGGCCGCTTCCGCGCTACCGCACTGCCGCCTGGCACCTACAAGGTGACCCAGATGCGCGGCCAGGCCGCAGCCGGCTCGATGACGGTCGACGTCAGCATCAGCCAGTCGGCCGCAGCCGAGTTCGTTGCGGCGCCGGGCGTGCAAACGGTCCAGGTGACCGGCACGCGCCGCACCATCGACGTGACCAGCACCAACAGTGGTGCAACCTTCAATTCGCGTCAGCTGGCGGCACTGCCGATCGCTCGTAACGTCGACGCGATCATCCAGCTCGCGCCGAACACCACCCGCGCCGACTCGCGCTTCAGCGGCGGCGCTTCGATCGGCGGCGGCGCAGCGTCCGAAAACTCGTACTACATCAACGGTTTCCCGGTCACCAACCCGCTGACCGGCCTGGGCGCTGCCCAGCTGCCCTTCGGCGCGATCGCCGAAGCGCAGATCCTGACCGGCGGTTTCGGCGCCGAATTCGGCCGTTCGATCGGTGGCGTGGTCAACATCATCACCAAGAGCGGTACCAACACCTGGGAAGCCGGTGGCCTCGTGACCTACGAGCCGAAGCAATGGCGCTCGAAGTTCCGCGACATTTATTACGCCAATACCGGCGCCAATCCGGCCACCGACAATACCCTGCGCCTGGCCCGTGCCCAGAACGAGCGCGAGCAGAAGAGCTACAGCCTGTACGCGGGCGGTCCGATCATCCAGGACAAGCTGTTCTTCTTCGCCGCCGCGGAGCTGACCGACCGTGAAGACGGCTACGTCAACGGCAGCCGCGTGGCTTCGGTGGCATCGAACACGGCCTTTGGCTGGCGCGACCGCCAGGTCAAGACCCAGCGCTACATGGGCAAGATCGACTGGAACATCACCGAAGACCACCGTCTCGAGTTCACCGCCCTGGGCGACACGCCGAAGATCGACATCGCCGACAGCGGCTTCAGCTACGCCGACCGCAGCCGCAACGGCATCGTCACCGCGCGCGCGCACTACGAGAACGTGGAATCCCAAGGCTTCGTCGGCGGCAAGAGCAACATGCTGAAGTACACGGGCAACCTGACCCAGGACTTCACTCTGACTGCGCTGTACGGTAGATCGGAAATCAAGCGCGTCAATACCTTCCAGGGCTACGATCCGAACGAGTTCTCGAAGGTCTTCTCGCCGGACGTGCAGGTGCCGGGCCTGAGCTATACCAACCCGCAGCCGATCACGGGCACCGTCCTGGCCGACGGCTCGAAGGACGTGGTCAAGTCGGGCCGTCTGGACCTAGAATACCGCCTCGGCGCCCACACGCTGCGCGGTGGTCTGGACCAGACCAAGCTGCAGTCGATCGCCGCGGGTGAATTCCGTGGCGGTGGCGGCCGCTGGACCTTCTACAAGGGTAATCCGAACGAGTCGATCGACACCATCGGCGGCTTCGAGATCCCGTCGCCGGCCAGCGGCGGCGGCTACGGCACCCAGGGCTACTACGTCACCAGGGACCTGTTCAATACGGTGACCGACTCCTACGCCGAACAGAGCGCCTACTACCTGGAAGACAAGTGGCAGGTCCACAAGGACGTCCTGCTGACCCTGGGCGTGCGTAGCGAATCCTTCAAGAACCAGAACGGCCTCAAGCAGACCTTCCTGGAGATGAAGAACCAGATCCAGCCGCGTCTTGCCGCAGCCTGGGACGTGAACGGCGACGCCAGCCTGAAAGTCTTCGGTACCGCCGGCCGCTACTCGGTGCCGATCCCGACCCACATCTCGGTGCGCGGCGCCGGCCGTTCGACCTTCACCGCCCAGTACTACACGTACACCGGCCTCGATGCGAAGGGCAACCCGACCGGTCTGGTCCAGCTGAGCCCGCCGCTCTCGACCAACAACGAGTACGGCCAGGACAAGGTCATCGCGACCCTGGCTGCGCTGGACATGAAGCCGGCCTACCAGGATGAGATCTCGCTGGGCTTCGAGCGCGCCTGGTCGCCGACCCTGAACTTCGGCGGCAAGGTCACCTACCGCAAGCTGCAGCAGACCATCGACGACTTCTGCGACGTGCGTCCGTTCGAGCGTTACGCGGCAGCGAACAACATCACCATCACCAACGTGGGCTGGGGCGCATCCTGCCAGACGTTCAACCCGGGCAAAGACAACACCTTCATGGTGGACTTCTACGGCGACCCGAACCGCCTGACCAAGGTGCACCTGACCGCCGCCGACCAGGGCTTCGACGAGCCGAGCCGTACCTATGCGGCACTGGACCTGTTCGCCGAGCACCCGTTCCGCAATGGCTGGTACGGCAAGCTCTTCTATACCCTGTCGCGCAGCAAGGGTAATACCGAAGGCCAGGTCAAGTCCGACAATGCCCAGACCGACGTCTCCGCGACCTCGACCTGGGACTATCCGGAAGCGATGCGCGGCGCCTATGGCCGCCTGCCGAACGACCGCAAGCACCAGATCAAGGCCTTCGGCTACTACGAAGTGACCAAGGAAGTCATGCTGGGCGGTAACGTGCTGCTGGCATCGGGCCGTCCGCGCAGCTGCATCGGCAGCCTGCCGGTGCCGGGCGATTCGCCGAACTACTCGAACCAGAACTTCTACTGCGGCGGTGCGACCCGTGCGCAGAACGTTCTGACCCCGCGCGGTACCGTCGGCGAGCTGCCATGGGACAAGCGTCTGGACCTGAACGTTGCCTATCGTCCGGACATGGTGCCGGGTCTGCAGGCACGCGTCGACGTGTTCAACGTGTTCAATTCCCAGACCCTGGAAACCATCACGGAAGCCTACAACAACGGCAGCGCGAAGAGCTCGACCTACGAACTGCCGATCAGCTACACGCCGCCGCGTTCGGTCCGTCTGTCGGTCTCGTACGACAGGAAGTTCTGATCGAACTGGTCCGGGACCGCGCGCCGGTCCCGTCCAACGAAAAGCCCCGGTTCGCCGGGGCTTTTTTTTGTTCTCGATCTGTTGTGTCGATCCGACATGTCATCTCATGATTTTGTATATGCAAACTGCATACGCATGCAGTGCATTGCGTCTACGCCGGTGCAGGCGACGCACCGGATTGTTGCGCGCTGCAACGTAGGGAAGGTGTGGGTTGTTCGGCAATCTTTTCCGCGATGCCGGTGAAAGTTTGCCAAAAATACCAAGCGAGCAATTATTTTATGAAATCACGGTATTTCGCTGCTGCGCCGCAGCATGTGAGTAGCGCGGAGCTGCACCATATTGGTGCGCAAAAACATTGTCCGCTGCGACGATTTTGATACACGAACTAAATTGACACTGAAAGAAAGCGTATGTTTTGATCACAAGACATTACTTTTGCGCATCAAAGGTATGGGCATCCAATTTTGAAGGACATAAATACAGTCGTCAATACGAAATGGGTGAGATGGTGATTTAAAAAAGGACAGTCTACAAAACTGTCGAAATTGAAAATAAGGGAATCACAATGTTGAGAAAATCAGTCTTGGTACACGCACTTGCGCTGGCTTTTGGAGGAGTTGCATTGACCGTTGGTGTGGTCAATCCCGCCATGGCGCAGTCGAACGCCGCAGGTTCGGTGTTCGGTAAAGTTGCCGCAGGTAGCGGCGACACCGTCGTACTGAAGAACACCGGCACCAACGCGACCCGTTCCACCGGCGTCGATGCGAGCGGCAACTTCCGTGCCACCAATCTGCCGATCGGCACCTATACCGCCACCCTGATGAAGGGCGGCAGCGCCGTCGGCACGACCCAGATCGATGTCGTCGCGGGCCAGGGCGTCGAAGCGGCATTCCAGAGCGCGGGCGTGCAGCAGGTGCAGGTGACCGCCCGCCGTACCCGTATCGACGTGTCGAACGCAACCAACGGCCAAGTCTTCACCGCGCGTGAACTGGCCAAACTGCCGGTCCAGCAGAACCTGTCGCAGATCGTCCTGCTGGCGCCGAACACCACCGCCGGCGACCAGGCCTTCGGCAAGAACGTCGCCACCATCGGCGGCGGCGCAGCGTCCGAAAACTCGTACTACCTGAACGGTTTCCCGATCACCAACCCGCTGAGCCAGCTGGGCTCGATGGAACTGCCGTTTGGCGCGATCCAGCAGGCATCGGTGCTGACCGGCGGCTTCGGCGCCGAGTTCGGCCGTTCGATCGGCGGCGTGCTGAACGTGACGTCGAAGAGCGGCACCAACAACTGGGAAGCCGGCGCGACCTACATGCTGACCCCGGACAGCCTGCGCGCCAAGCGCAAGAACATCTACTTCCCGAATACCGGCGACGAGAACAATGCCGCCACCGACGGCAAGCTGGCTTACCGCCAGGACAACCGCCAGACCACCAGCCGCCAGTACGGCGCCTACGTCGGCGGTCCGCTCGTCAAGGACAAGCTGTTCATGTTCGTCGCCGCCGACCGCACGGTCACCGACGACAACCAGGTCGGTCCGTCGGCCATCAGCAACGCGGCCACCATCGGCCAGCAGGGCTGGTATGCGAACCGCGAAGGCGAGAACCGCTGGCTGGGCAAGATCGACTGGAACATCAACGACAACCACCGCCTGGAATTCACCAGCGCCGGCGACGACTACAAGAAGCGCTATGACCGCTACGGCTATACGCTGAACCCGAACAACCCGAATGCTGCCGGCCTGCTGGACGGCCAGCCGAACGGCCAGCTGTACTCCTCGGCGACCGCGCACAACCTGGGCCCGACCGACCCGTCCTATCCGGGCACCCCGGGCGCCAAGCTCAACAGCCTGCGCTACATCGGCCAGATCAACGACGACCTGACCGTCACCGCCCTGTACGGCGAAATGAAGACCGAGCGCGGCACCGTCTACAACGCACTGGGTGCGAACGCCGGCGCCGGCGGTTCGACCCTGCCGCCGACCATCACCACCACGCTGCCGCAGAACCAGTGGTCGGCGATCCCGTCCTCGCTGTACCGCAACTACAACTTCTTCTCGGGCTATCGCAGCACGCCGGGTGAGGACACCGTCAAGTCGGGCCGCCTCGACCTCGAGTACAAGCTGGGCGACCACACCCTGCGCGCCGGTCTCGACCAGTCCAAGCTGGACAGCAGCACCGCCGGCCAGCAGATCAGCGGCGGCACCCAGTGGTCCTACCGCTACGTCGGCGCCGGCAATGCCAACGTCGAGTCGCCGCTGTCGAACAGCCGTCCGGGCATCGTCGCCAACTTCGGCGGTTCAGGTACCGCCGGCTACTACGCCCGCGCCCTGATCTTCAACTCGGTCACGTCCGCCTCGTCCAAGCAATCGGCGCAGTACATCGAAGACCGCTGGCAGGCAACCAAGAACCTGCTGCTGACCATCGGCCTGCGCAACGACTCGTACAGCAACATGAACGGCGACGGCGAGAAGTTCATCGACATGAAGAACCAGATCGCCCCGCGTCTGGCAGCATCGTGGGACGTGAACGGCGACGCTTCGTTCAAGGTCTACGGTAGCCTCGGCCGTTACTACCTGCAACTGCCGACCCAGGTGGCGGCGCGCGCGGCCTCGCGTTCGACCTACACCCAGCAGGACTTCACCTATACCGGCATCGATCCGACCACCGGCGCACCGCTGGGCCTGGTTGCGATCAATACCCCGAACTCGGCCAACGGCGAATACGGCCAGGCCAAGGACATCCGCTCGGTGGTCGACCAGGACCTGAAGCCGAACTACCAGGATGAATTCACCCTGGGCTTCGAGCGCGCCTGGAGCCCGAACCTGAACTTCGGCGGCCGCTTCACCTACCGCAAGCTGGGCGCCGGTATCGACGACACCTGCGATGCGCGTCTGCTGGCCGCTTTCGCGGACCAGAACGGCATCCCGGTGGGGAACGCCAGCGCGCTGGGTTGCCAGATCTTCAACCCGGGCCGCGGCATGACCGTGTACGTCAATGGCAACGACGAAAACGGCAACATCGTCCCGGGCTCCGGCAAGTGGGCACACTTCTCGGCCGAGCAGATGGGTTACCCGAAAGCCGACCGCAAGTACGCAGCGCTGGACCTGTTCCTCGAGCACCCGATGCGTGACGGCTGGTATGGCCGCATCAACTACACCCTGTCGCGCAGCAAGGGCAACATGGAAGGCCAGACCCGTTCGGACAGCGGCCAGACCGACGTCGGTACCTCGGCGGGCTGGGACTTCCCTGAGTTCATGGTGGGCAGCAACGGCCTGCTGCCGAACGACCGCCTGCACGCTTTGAAGGCCTTCGGCTTCTACCAGCTGACGCCGGAATTCACCGTTGGCGCCAACCTGCTGGTGCAGTCGGGCCGTCCGCGCATGTGCTACGGTAACAACAACGACGTCGATGCCGGCGAACCGGGTGCAGGCGAAGCATGGCTGCCGGGCTACCAGTACTACTCGTACGGCGGTCCTGGCTATAGCTCGGAGTACTATTTCTGCAACGGCAAGGTGACCGAGCGTGGTTCGCAGGGCCGCATGCCGTGGGAAAAGCGCCTGGACCTGAACCTGACCTACACGCCGAACCTGATCAAGGGCCTGGCGCTGAAGATGGACGTGTTCAACGCGCTGAACTCGCAGTCCGCGCTGGCCGAGTACTCGGAATATTCCGCAGGCGACCAGAACATCATCGCCTCGGACTATCGTCAGGTGCGTTACTACCAGACGCCGCGTTCGATGCGTTTCACCGTGGAGTACAACCACAAGTTCTGATGCGCCAGCTGGTGTGAAGAACAAAAAAACCGCAGCCCTGGCTGCGGTTTTTTTTCGTCTTCATCTAGATAACGGTTAGATGCCGCTCCAGTGCGCTGCCAGCACCGCCAGCCCCGCCAGGCCGGCGGTCTCGGTGCGCAGCACGCGCGGGCCCATCGACAGGGCAAGGGCGCCGGCAGCGATGGCAGCGTCTTCTTCGGCCGCGCTGAAGCCGCCTTCGGGCCCGACCAGCAGGGTCACGGCTTGCGGCGGGGTGGCGCGCGTCCAGCCGGCCAGCGATTGCGTGGCGCGCGGCGACAGCAGGATACGCCGGCCGTCGCCACCCGGCCCGTCCGCCGGCTGCGCGATATAGCGGTTGAAGTCCTGCAGCGGCGACAGGACCGCCAGCCGGTTGCGCCCGCTCTGCTCGGACGCCGCCACGATCACGCCTTCCCAGTGCGCCTGGCGTTTTTCCGCCCGTTCGCCCGACAGCTTCACCACCGAACGCGCCGCCGCCAGCGGCTGGATCCTGCTCACGCCCAGTTCGACCGCCTTCTCGACGATCCAGTCCATCTTGCTGCTGCCCTCGGGCAGGCCCTGGGCCAGGGTCACGGCATAGGGCAGTTCGACCTCGACCGCCTCGATCGCCACCACCTCGGCGCTGGCCCGGCGCTTGCCGATCTCGACCAGCCGCGCGCGCACCTGGCCGCCTTCGCCATTGAACAGCACCACCTCGTCGCCAGGTTGCTGGCGCACGACGTGCAAGTGGTGGGCGACGGTTTCCGGCAGGTCGACGATGGCGCCCTGGAGGAGGGGCTGGGGGCAGTAGAAACGTGGCATGAACGGCAGGCTGTCTATATGGAGAAGACGGCATTTTAAGGCTTGGGCCGCATGCTCTGGTAAAATACCCGGTTAAGGCCAGCAGTAATTGCCGCACAGCGCCACCGCTTTCCAATCCTCAGACTTACCACATCCATGAAACCTGTTCAAACCACCACCCTGATGGCCAACGCGATCCGTGCGCTGGCGATGGACGCCGTCCAGAAAGCCAATTCCGGCCACCCAGGCATGCCGATGGGCATGGCCGAGATCGCCGTCGCGCTGTGGGACCGCCACTATCGCCACAACCCGGCCAATCCGGGCTGGATGAACCGCGACCGCTTCCTGCTCTCGAACGGCCATGGTTCGATGCTTCATTACGCGCTGCTGCACCTGTCGGGCTACGACCTGACGATGGACGACCTGCGCAACTTCCGCCAGCTGCACAGCAAGACCCCGGGTCACCCGGAAGTGCACATCACGCCGGGCGTGGAAACCACCACCGGCCCGCTGGGCCAGGGCATTGCGAACTCGGTCGGCATGGCGCTGGCTGAATGGCTGCTGGGCAAGGAATTCAACCGTCCGGGCTTCGACATCGTCGACCACCACACTTACGCTTTCGTCGGCGACGGCTGCCTCATGGAAGGCATCTCGCACGAAGTCGCTTCGCTGGCCGGCACCCTGCGCCTGAACAAGCTGATCTGGCTGTACGACGACAACGGCATCTCGATCGACGGTAAGGTCGAAGGCTGGTTCACCGACAACACCCCGCAGCGCTTCGCCGCCTACGGCTGGAACGTGATCCCGGACGTCGACGGCCACAGCGTCGAGGCGGTCGATGCCGCGATCGCCCAGGCCAAGACCTCGGACCGTCCGACCCTGATCTGCTGCAAGACCATCATCGGCAAGGGCTCGCCGAACCTGCAGGGCGGCGACAAGGTGCACGGCGCCGCGCTCGGCGACAAGGAAGTCGCGGCAGTGCGCGAGCACCTGCTGTGGGACGCGATCCCGTTCGACATCCCGGCCCCGATCTACGAAGCCTGGGACCAGAAGCAGAAGGGCGCCGCCGTGGAAGCCGAGTGGAACACCCTGTTCGACGGCTACCGCGCGCAATTCCCGGAACTGGCCGCCGAATTCGAGCGCCGCATGAAGGGCGAACTGCCGGGCAAATTCGAAGAGACCCTGGCCGCCGCCATCGCCGCGACGGTCGAAAAGAAAGAAACCATCGCCACTCGCAAGGCCAGCCAGAACGCCATCCAGGCGCTGGCTTCGACCCTGCCGGAATTCCTGGGCGGCTCGGCCGACCTGACCGGCTCGAACCTGACCAACTGGAAAGAGTCGATCGCGGTCCGTTCCGGTACCCCGGGCAACCACATCAACTACGGCGTGCGCGAATTCGGCATGGCCGCCATGATGAACGGCATCGCCCTGCACGGCGGCTACATCCCGTTCGGCGCGACCTTCCTGACCTTCTCGGACTACAGCCGCAACGCGCTGCGCATGGCCGCGCTGATGAAGATCCGCTCGCTGTTCGTGTTCACCCACGACTCGATCGGCCTGGGCGAAGACGGCCCGACCCACCAGTCGGTCGAACACGTCTCCTCGCTGCGCCTGATCCCGAACCTGGACAACTGGCGTCCGTGCGACACCACCGAATCGATGGTCGCCTGGGGCGAAGCCATCAAGCGCGCCGACGGTCCGGCCACCCTGATCTTCTCGCGCCAGAACCTGCCGTACATGGAGCGTGACACCGCCACCGTCGCCAACATCGCCAAGGGCGGCTACGTGCTGCGCGACGCCGCCGACGCCAAGGTGGTCCTGATCGCCACCGGTTCCGAAGTCGAACTGGCGATGAAATCCGCCGATGCGCTGGCAGCCGAAGGCATTGCCGCACGCGTGGTCTCGATGCCGTCGACCGACGTGTTCGAGCGCCAGGACGCCGCCTACAAGGCAGCTGTGCTGGGCAAAGGCATTCCGCGCGTGGCCATCGAAGCCGGCGTCACCGACTTCTGGTACAAGTACGTCGGCCTGGAAGGCGCCGTGGTCGGCATCGACACCTTCGGCGAATCGGCCCCGGCGCCGGTGCTGTTCAAGCACTTCGGCTTCACGGTGGAGAATGTCGTCGCCAAGGCCAAATCGGTCATCAACGTTTAAGTATCGCTGTAACCCTTTTCTATAACAATCAGGAGTACACAATGACGATCAAGGTAGCAATCAACGGCTACGGCCGCATCGGCCGCAACGTGCTGCGCGCTTTCTATGAAGGCGGCAAGAAGCAGGACATCGAAATCGTGGCGATCAACGACCTGGGCAACGCGAATTCGAACGCCCACCTGACCCGCCACGACACGGCCCACGGCCGCTTCCCGGGCACCGTCGAGGTGGACGGCGATTACATGATCGTCAACGGCGACCGCATCCGCGTGTTCGCACAGCGCAACCCGGCGGAGATTCCGTGGGGTGAGCTGGGCGTGGACGTGGTGCTGGAGTGCACCGGCTTCTTCACCACCAAGGAAAAGGCTTCGGCCCACCTGAAGGGCGGCGCCAAGAAGGTCATCATCTCGGCACCGGGCGGCAAGGACGTCGACGCCACCATCGTCTACGGCGTCAACCAGGACGTGCTGAAGGCCACCGACACCGTGATCTCGAACGCTTCCTGCACCACCAACTGCCTGGCCCCGCTGGTCAAGCCGCTGAACGATGCGATCGGCCTGGAAACCGGCTTGATGACCACCGTGCACGCTTACACCAACGACCAGGTGCTGACCGACGTGATGCACGAAGACCTGCGCCGCGCCCGTTCGGCCACGCACTCGATGATCCCGACCAAGACGGGCGCCGCCGCCGCGGTCGGCCTGGTGCTGCCCGAGCTGAACGGCAAGCTGGACGGCTTCGCGATCCGCGTGCCGACCATCAACGTCTCGATCGTCGACCTGACCTTCATCGCCAAGCGCGACACCACCGTCGACGAAGTCAACCAGATCATGAAGGCCGCCGCCGAATCGGGCGCCCTGAACGGCATCCTGACCTACCAGACCGAGCCGTTGGTGTCGGTCGACTTCAACCACAACCCGGCATCGTCGAACTTCGACGCCACCCTGACCAAGGTCTCGGGCCGCCTGGTGAAGGTCTCGTCGTGGTACGACAACGAGTGGGGCTTCAGCAACCGCATGCTGGACACCACCGTGGCGCTGATGAACGCCAAGTAATCGCCGTTAAAGCTACGGCGTAGCAAACGCCCCCTGATCGGGAAGCCGGTCCGG
>NZ_JANUGX010000039.1 GCF_024753245.1 Massilia norwichensis
CCAAGGAGCGCAGGGGTTATCCCACTGATGTGAGTGATCAGGAATGGAAACTCATCGAGCCATTACTGCCGGGCGCTGCTCGTACCGGACGCCCACGCAGAACAGAGCTTCGCCAGGTGATCAATGCACTTCGTTACCTGGTCCGTTCAGGCTGCGAATGGCGAATGCTGCCGAACGATTTTCCTCCCTATCAAACGGTGTACTACTGGTTCCGTCGCCTGGTACGGCGCTTCCTGTTCCGAACGATCCATGATCTGGCATTGATGCTGGACCGGATGTGCGAGCAGCGCGAAGTTGCTCCCTCGGCGGGCATCGTCGACAGCCAGTCCGTCAAGGCGCCGGGCGCTCGCGAGCGCGGCTACGATGCACACAAGAAGATCAATGGTCGCAAACGACATATCGCGGTCGATACTGACGGGCGGCTGCTAGCGGTGAATCTAACGCCCGCCGATGTCGCCGATTCAACGGGCGCGCAACTAGTGCTTGATGCCTTGGTCAAGCGTTGGCCTTGGGTCAAGCATCTGTTTGGGATGCCGCCTATGACCGGCGCACTTTGTTGGACAAGGCGGCCTATCTCGACTTCACCGTCGAAGTTGTACGTGGATTGCAGGGCCAGGACGGCTTTCAAGTACAACCGCGACGCTGGGTCGTCGAGCGGACCTTTGCGTGGCTGATGCGCTACCGCCGCCTTGTCCGAGATTATGAGCAGCGTCTCGATGTATCGGAAGCGATGATCTTCATTGCGCTCGGCTCTACATTATTGCGAAGAATGGGTTTCCGCTGAGTTATTAAACCGTCTCTAAGCTCCGCAACGAAATAATCCCATATCCCGTAATTACAACCCTTCTTCGGCATGATGCGTAATTATCTTTTCCCCGAAAAAAGACTATGGGCGATAGCTCCTCAACGTCCACGCATATTATAACTTTCCCCCAGCCTGCATCAGCACAAAAAAACAATCTTCTCGACACCGGTTTCTAGCATCACACAAGCTCATCCTAGCCAGCTCGAACAAACAGTCGAACAGTTCGATTTTCATATCCCCACACTCATCCGCCATCAAAACAACTGATGTTACAAAACATCTTTATAAAACACCGGAAGAATTACTTGGCTTTCGCCTCTGACTGGAGAGCGAGCCGATGCAATTGAGTCAATCACACGTCCGCATTCGCTCGACAGTTACATAGACGCGAAGGCCTATATCATAACAACTGACATCCCAAACCTTCGCCCCTAAACATTTCCTAATTTTTAACCAGACAGAACTAAAATATATTATTTAGATGACTCGTTTTTCAAAACTTGATCATATACAGCTTGCCTCTTTAATCTATCGTCCGATACATCCCCAAGCGCCTTGAATGCATCATAACAAGAGTTCATAATCTTTTTGCACTCCTTAGGATCATTCAAAATAACGTCAATTATCTTGCCACACCATTTTTCGATCTTTCGATCTCTTAAAGTTGGCATTTTCGAACCACCAACGCGTCGCGCGAATAAAGACATAATGTGCCACTTAAATTTTCTTGCATCGCTAGGAAGTTGTTGATTACTAAACAGTATCGCCATTCGATAATACAACAAACAACATGCATAATAAATAGCCTCGTGGTTTTCTTGGCTAAAAGCTACATCAGCAATACTGCGGTCGGAGAATATCTTCCTGGGAAAGCGGTAGGATAGATCCGGGCGTGCCAAAAATACTGCTGATAGACACCGGGCCAAAAGTTTCAAGTCAAAAACTTTGATATTTGGGACGCCTTGGCCAACATATTGGCGGTCACGCCTTTCGAAATACAGTCGATTTTCGTCGTCGTTATACGAGTTGAAATAAGTCTCAATCCTCCGAACGATGGGCTGCAGCGACAAAAACTGATCGTCATCTATTTTCGTTTGATTATTAGTCGCCCTAACTAAATCCGAGAAAACATCTTCACTATCAGTTTCGATTACCTTAATCGTGACCATTGTAGTTTCATCTAGCCGATCACGATTAAGCCAAAGCATATTAGATGTCTGACACCCATTGACAATCTGAAAATCGACGAACGTAATACTTAAGCCTTGAACTCTCACATCGGGACTAACAACAGTAATCCCGTTATTCAGGACAGGAAAACGAGATTTAGAGTCTTGACTTGAGATTGTCTCGCCAATCGCACTATTCACGGGATTCTCTGCACCAAGAAACGCTCGAACGTTTTCCTCGAAGACATGATTTCTCAAACGATTCTCGTCATCTGACAACATGTTCGTGACAAAATTTTTCGCTGGCACCACGGCGAGATATGCCTCCTCAACGCCAGAAATAGGCGGAAGTGGAGCGATTGAAAACGCGTCAATCTTTGCCTCAATTGGTGCAGTGGTTGAATTAAAAGCGCGAACTAGGCCTTCTCGGTCTAATACAACGTAATCAATTTCAGAGAAATAGCCTTCATCATTCAATTTTGCAAGCAATTCGGATTTCGCTTGTTCTATTTCTTTAGGTTTAAGATATCGCCCGGTATATGCATAACGGAGGATGAGTGATAGCTTTCCGTTGCGGATGCTCCCAGCCTTATCGACAGCTGATGAATAAATTCTTTTTGCATTCGTTTCAATTGAATCACTTGGCATGTTGTCAAAATCATGACAAAACCTATCAACAGCAGCTTGAAACTTAAGCAATTCACCTAAATCCATTGCTTCAGATGTTTTTGCCTGCGTGAGGATGAGTTTTACATTGTGATGACGTCTACCGTCACTTAACAATGCTTCGCAATCTTCTGGAGATACAACTACCTCCTCATCAATCAAAACACAACATCCATCGAGACCATCATCACCCGACCCAGAAGTTACATCTGCGAGGTCGTAGCCTTCAACTGCTTCGGGAGTAATAACACAATGATTGACCAATCTTTCGAATTGCTCCGACTCCGACATTTCTTGCAATTGATAACTTGCCACAAAATCGCGAAGCAGCCCTGCTGTAATCCTATGCATATATATCCCAACTATTATTATTCATAGTTTAGTGGAAGCCATACAAGCTTCTCTAGCTACTGTTTTGCCATACCCAAAACCGCCACAGCTTCACACTAATATATTAATCAACTGAAAAACTACCGCAAACATTGCATTAATTGATTGCTTAAACTGGCTCGATGATCTTAGGCCGAATTACTCTTGCGAACTGCCGCTTTCTTTTTGACTGGCGCAGGTTTCGGCTTAAACCCAACTGGCGGCATATCATCTTCGCGGGAGTTTTTTGCAGCCTCCCACTTCAGCAGATCTTGTGGAGCATTCTCATCAACCATCTTTGTAAAAGTAGGACTAGGCAAGAACCAAAGCCCATGCTCACTTCGACTAGTGAAGTTTGCGATTTGCTCTCTAAATGCACTATACAACATTGGATACCCAGTGCCGCGCACATACTTAAATCGCATCAAACCTTCATCACTCCCACGAAAATGCAGATAGGCAACACCTTCAATATTAAACGAATAAGGCAAAACAACTCCGTCAGATTGCTTTTCCTGACGGATAGAAAGCTTTAGTGAAAGTGTAAAATGGCGCGGATCTCCCACCTCTTCCTCTGGATAGTCGAGGTTTGAGCCAAGATCGAATGTCACATTATGAAAGTCAAACTCGAGTTGAGGAAAGACTGAATTCTCGCTTCGATTCACATAATCACGATTGACCTCAACCTCAAATCGAACAAATTCAAGACGGGAAAGAAAAATAGCTCCAGGATTCATAATTCCTAACCCCCTGCAGCTGCGAATTTTTCCGAAGAGAAATATCGAGGAACAACCTCGCTCACCGGGCGTCTTTTGAACATATCCAAACGAATTACGTTGGAGCCACCCCTCTCGTCACCTTCGGCTTCCTCAAAAAAAGTGTGAGACTCAATAACCCCATCATAAGAATAGGAGACCGATTCTTCTTTGTTCCCAACCGAAATCACAAGGGGCTCTTCCAATGCATCGGCCAGCATAAAAAGTGTATCAATTTGAATATTCTGATCACCTCGAAGAAGTCGGGAAACCGCAGCCTCCGACACTCCCATTCTTTCCGCAAGTTCTTTGTTAAGAATTTGCTTGCTACGCATCAGTCTGCGAACCTGCTGGATCGGCTCAGCTCGGCGAACGGCAGCCCACAGAGCTTTCCTTTCCGACACCTGCGCAGCAACGATCTCATTTTTTCGCAACATTTTTTTCCTCATTGAATTCAAAATTTCCACGTGATCGAAGGATTTTTTTAATTTCTTCCTCACAAGGCCCGGAGACCTCGTCTGGCGTTTGCTGGTCTTTCTTATGAAACGCCATAAGTAAAAAAATCACTTTCCGTCCGTCTCTCGCTGGATAAAAATATAACCTGTCTTTCTTATTTGGCTTTAATTCCAACAGCCGATGGGTGCCACCTTCAAACTTGAAAGTATGTGCTGGCTTACAAGCGATACCACTCTGCTCAATTGCAGCTAAGAAATTTTCTTCGCATGAGGCAGCATAAATTTCGCTTAGACAACGCAAAATTGCCGATTTCTTTTGAGAATCATCAACATATTTCGTGATCGTTTTAGGGAATCGGCCGCTGAGAAATTTGGGGTCACTAGGGATGACAACAACTTCCCATTTCTGCTTAATCGCAGAAATGAGCTGAGTCCCAGGAGGGATTTTGGCCACCAACTCATAGGCCTGTTGTTGATTGATTCGGAAGACTTTCATGGTTAAGCAGGATCTTAACATATAAGTTAAGTTGTGTCGACACTGTGCGTGACATACAACTACTCATTGTCGAGGCATCTCCGCGGTGACTGAGTGACATCAACTCGCCTACTCGGAGACAGACTGCAGTTAGGCTTCGCATGAGGAAATTTGGCCTCAAGTGAGACTGCAAGTGCATCGGCTGCTCGCTGCTCGCTACTTGCTAGTTACGTTGAGACAGAGTAGCAATACTTAACAGTACAGCAACGAATTCGGTTCGCATACCATGGCAAAACACTCTAAAGAAGTTGATTGTAGTCATTACATCACTCAGTTGGCCTCTATATACGTGCGCGTCGAACAAGTGGCATACGCGTCTTGGCGCGTCGGTCGAGATGACTCATCAACTTGCATTTGACAACTATTGCAGTTGTGCTTGTTGATGATGAGGAATTAGTTCGGAAACTACTCGTGAAACAAAAAACCGCCTCAAAGGCGGTCTTTAGCATACTTGGCGGAAGCGGTGAGATTCGAACTCACGAACGGGTTCCCCCGTCGGCAGTTTTCAAGACTGCTGCCTTCAACCACTCGGCCACGCTTCCTGGGGAACCGCATTATACATAAATCGTTGCTGGACAGGCAGGTTTGAGGCTTTCGGCTGCTCAACCGCACTTGGATTCCCGCCTTCGCGGGAATGACGGTTCAGATGCGAGGACCGGCGGTGGTTAGGCCACGAGCAGCCAATTCTCCCGCAACGCCTTCTCAAACTCATACGCCGGCAGCGGCTTCCCATACAAGTACCCCTGCACCTCATCGCACCCCGCCTGCCGCAGGAACTCCGTCTGCTCCAGCGTCTCCACGCCCTCGGCGATGACCCGATGCCCCAGCTTGCGCCCCATGCTGATGATGGTGCTGGCAATCGCACAGTCGCTCACATCCAGCGGGATGCCCATCGTGAACGAGCGGTCGATCTTGAGGGTATCGATCGGGAAGCGCTTCAGATAACTCAGCGAAGAGTACCCAGTCCCGAAGTCGTCCAAAGACAAAGCCACGCCCAGCGCACTGATGCGATCCATGATCCCGATGACGTAGTCGATATCGTGCATCAGCGTGCTCTCGGTAATCTCCAGCTCCAGCCAGGAAGCCTCGAGACGATACCGGCGAAGCGTATCCGCCACCCGTCCAGGCAGCGAGGAAGTGAACTCGCGCGCCGACACGTTCACCGCCAGCCGGAACGGCGGCAAGCCGGCCCGCTGCCAGATCGCCGCCTGCGCGCAGGCCTGCTCCAGCACCCACTCGCCCACCTGCACGATCAGGCCGGTGGTCTCGGCCAGCGGAATGAATTCGGAAGGCGGCACCATGCCGCGCTGCTGGTGCATCCAGCGCACCAGCGCTTCGGCGCCGACCAGGCGGGAGCTAGCAATTTCGAATTTCGGCTGGTAGTGCAGCAGCAGTTCGCCGTGGCCCAGCGCATGGCGCAGGCCGGTCTCGATCTGCATGCGCTGCTGCATGCCCTCGTTCATGTCGAGGCGGTAGAAGGCGACGCTGTGGTCGGGGTTCTCGACGCGCTCCTTGGCGCGCTGCATCGCGATGTCGGCCATGCGCAGCAGGGTTTCGGCATCGGCGCCGTCCTGCGGGTAGACGCTGATGCCGATGCTGGCGCCCACGCGCAGGTCGTGGCCGGCGATCTGGAATGGCGCTTCCAGCACCGCCTGCAGCTTCTGCGCCACCGTGGTCGCTTCGAAGTGCTGGCGCACGTCGAACAGGCCGATCGCGAATTCGTCGGCGGCCAGGTGCGAGACCACGTCTTCGTCGCGCAGGGTGCTGCGGAAGCGCTGGGCGACCTGGCGCAGCAGTTCGTCGCCGACGGTGCGGCCGAGGGTGCCGTTGATCAGCTTGAAGCGGTTCAGGTCGACGTAGAGCACGCAGGCCGTGCCCTCGTTGCGCTGGGCCGACATCAGGCCCTGGTCGACCAGGCGTGCGAACAGCGTGCGGTTCGGCAGGCCGGTCAGCTCCTGGTAGTAGGCCAGGTGGTGCAGGCGGTCTTCGGCCAGCTTGCGTTCGGTGATGTCGGTCAGGTAGGCGATCAGGCCGACCGGGTTGTCCTCGAGGTCGCGCAGCGGCGACAGCGACAGGCTGGCCCAGAAGATCTCGCCCGACTTCTTGCGGCGCCGGACTTCCATCATGCGCCCGCCCTGCTCGGCGAAGGCGTCAGGGAAGTCGGTGCCCTCCTCCGCTTCATCGACGTACAGGAACAGAATGTGCCGTCCCACCGCTTCCACCGCGCTGTAGCCGAACAGCTGCTCGGCGCCGCGGTTCCAGCTGGTGATGTAGCCCAGGCGGTCGGTGGTCAGCACCGATTCGTGGATCTGGTCCAGGATCTGCGACTGGTGCGCGAGCTGGGCCTCGACCTGGGCGTAGGCGTGGGTGGTGCGCTGGGCCAGGCCGTGCATCTGCAGCAGGGTCGCGGTGAGCGTGGCCAGGGCGTCCAATTGGTGCTGGTCGGCGTCGGCGAAGGCGCGGCCGCGCAGTTCATAGCGCCCCAGACTGCTGCCGTTCTGCCAGACCTGGGCCGCCAGCAGGCCGTCTTGCGCTGCGGCCGGCCCGCTGCCGGCGATGAAGGTGGCTTCGGGTACCGCCAGCAGGCCGCCGGCGATGCGTCCCAGTTCGGCATGCAGCGCGTCGCCGCGCAGCGTGAGGACTGCCTGGCAGATGGCGGCGCTGCAGGCGGCGATATCAGACATTGCGCGCCACCTGTATGGCCCAGTGATAGGCGTGCAGCTGGCACTGCCACCAGGACAGGCTGTCGAGGCCGGCCGCTTCCAGGGCCGCGCTGTCCAGGCTGGGCGTCTCGCACAGGAGCAGGCGCTGGCCCAGCAGGCCTTCGCGCGCGAGCAGGGCCGCTTCGACGTCGCCCGGCAGCTTCAGGTCGCCCAGCAGCGCGGCCATCGGCATGCGGAACAGGCGGTCGAGCAGCGAGAACACGCCGCTCATGAAGGCCAGGTCCTGTTCGTCGCGGTCGCCGCCGTCGCGCTTGCACAGTTCTTCGAGCAGGGCGCCGCGGCGGGCCGCCACCGGCAGCAGCAGGTTCGGTGGGCCGTCCGGATGCTGGCGCGCGTACAGCAGCAACTGCAGCCAGCGCTGCAACTGGCGCCGGCCGATGCGGCTGATGGCCTGGCCGATGCTGGCGATGTGGGTGCCGCTCGAGAACGCCGCCGAATTCACCAGCTTCAGCAAATGAAAGCTCAGCGCCGGGTCCTGCTTCAGCTGCGCTTCGAGTTCGCAGGAATCGGCGTCGCGCGAGAGCAGCGCCAGCATGGTCATCAGGCGCCGGCGCGTGGTGCCGTCGTCGTGCTGCTGCGGGTCCTGGGCGCTGTCGGCATCGTCGAGCGCATAGGCGCCCGAGAACCAGCCGAAGCCCGCGTTCTCGCCGGCGCGCAGGGCGTCCTGGGTGTCGACGCCGTACGCCAGGTGCGGACCGAACAGCGCCGGCAGCGAGCCGGTGGCCGGCGTGCCGTGGATGCGCAGGTTGCGCGCGACGCTGCGCAGTGCTTTCGGCTGCGGCAGGTCGGCCGGTAGCGGGCCGTCCAGCAGGACGCGGAAGCCGTCCATCTGCAGTTCGGCCAGGCGCGACGCCACGCCCTCGCCGGCCAGCGCGCCGGCGTCGACCGCCAGCACCACACGGTTCGGCGGCAGCAGTTTCAGTATCGGGGGTGTCAGGGCCGCCAGGGAGTCCAGCAGCAGGATGCAATCGAGAGGCGCCACCGCGGCCAGCAGGTCGGGCACGCCGAACATGGCCTGCAGCGTCGTCTCGTCGAAGCTGCCTTCGGGCGCACGCAGCAGCAGCGCAACCCATTCGTTCTGCGCGTTGGCCACGGAACGGATCTCAACCAACGGGAATGGGGTGGCGACCATGGAGCGGGTTAGCGTTTATGCATGATTGGTTAATTCATTAATAGTAGTGCACGGTTTATCAGAAAGCAACTGAAATGTTTCCACATGGATACACTTTGCACACGCATGCTTACGAAGCGTGCTGGACCGCGAATTTGATGAGCTCGGCCTGCCCTTCGATGCCGAGCTTGCGCTTGATGTTGAGGCGATGGGTTTCGACGGTGCGCACCGACAAATCGAGCGCGCGCGCGATCTGCTTGTTCGATTCGCCGTTGGCGAGATGGCGCAGCACTTCCTGCTCGCGCGAGGTCAGCTGGTTGTCCGGCGCGTCCGGGCGGGCCAGCTGGCGCGCCACCGGAGCGCTGTAGTAGATGCCGCCGGCCATCACGGTGTCGATCGCCAGCACAATGTCCTTGCCCGGCGCATCCTTCAGCACGTAGCCGCGCGCGCCGGCCTGCATCGCCTGGCTCACGTATTCGAGCTTGTCGTGCATGGACAGGATCAGCACGGCGATGTCCGGGTGGCTGCGGCCCAGCTGGGCGGTGGCTTCGATGCCGCCGCCGTCGCGCATGGTGATGTCCATCAGCACCAGGTCGACCTGGGCGGCATCGACGATGGCCAGGGCTTCCGGTCCGGAGCCGGCTTCGGCCACCACGCGAAAATGCGGCACCGCTTCCAGGCGCGCGCGCAGGCCGTCGCGCACCAGCGGATGGTCGTCCACCAGCATGATGCGCACAAGTGCTTGAGTCGTTTCAGTCGTCATGATTCCAATGATCCAGGTCGACGATCGCGCACACCGTGGTGCCCGCCGCCGAGGAGGTAATACGCAGCTGGCCGCCGATCGCGTCCAGCCGTTCCAGCATGTTGCGCAAGCCGATGCCGCGCTGCGGATGCTTGGCGACGTCGTCGGCATCGAAGCCGGCGCCGTCGTCGCGGATCGCCAGCGTCAGCGCGTTGCGGCGGCGTTCGAGCGCCAGCGAGATGGTCGAGGCGCCGGCGTGCCGCTCGATATTCGTCAACGCTTCCTGGGCGATGCGGAACAGGACCGTCCCCACCACCTGCGGCGGCTTGCCGACCTCGCCGGTGGTCGAGAAGGCGACCGGCATGCCGCTGTGCTGGCTGAATTCATCGGCCAGGTGCTCGAGCGCGGCAGCCAGGCCGAGGTCGTCGAGCAGGGTCGGCCGCAGGCCGTGCGAGATGCGGCGCACCTCGCCCAGCACCTTGTTGAGCTCCTCGGCGGTGCGTTCGAAGCTGGCGCGCGCCTGCTGCTGCTGGTCCTGGCTGCCGGCCAGGCGGATCACGCCGGCCTCGATCTGCAGCTTGATCGACACCAGCCACTGGCTGATGCCGTCGTGCAGGTCGCGCGACAGGCGGGCGCGCTCGCTCTCCTGCGAATCGACCACGCGCTGGGCCAGCACCTTGAGCTTGGCATCGGCGACTCGCGATTCGCTGACGTTCAGCGCCAGCCCGGAGACGCCGATCGCCAGCGCCGACAGGATCGCCAGGCCGGCGATCCACCACATCGTGGTCTCGATATTGTGCGACTGCTGGGCGTCGACCTTCTCCAGCGCGGCGTCGACGTCGTCCAGGTAGAGGCCGCTGCCCATCATCCAGCCCCAGTCGGGGATCAAGACCACGTAGCCGAGCTTGGGCGCGGCCACCCCGCTCGAGGGCTTGGCCCAGTTGTAGCGCACCAGTCCCCCGCCCCGCTTCGCCACCGCGATCAGGTTTTGGATGGTCGGCGCGCCGAACTGGTCGCGCATGTTCCACAGGTTGCGCCCGACCAGCTCCGGCTGGCGCGGGTGCATCAGGTTGCGGCCTTCCATGTCATAGACAAAGAAGTAGCCGTCGTTGCCGAAGCTGAGCGAGGCCAGCACGCGCTTGGCCTCTTCCAGCGTGGCCGGGTCCTTGCGCCCGGAACTGGTGAGGTGGGCGATCGCGTGCGAGGCCAGCTCCACGTAATGCTGCAGCTCGGCCTGCTTGGTGGCTTGCCAGGCCTGCTGGATGGTGGCGCGCTGCTGCTCGGCCAGGGTGACTGCCTGCTGCCGGATGAACAGCGCGATCGCGCACAGGGCCACGATCAGCGGGGCGATCGCGAGAAAAATGAACTTCTGCCTTAACTTCATTCCGTGCGCATGGATTTCGTCGTAACATGAAATTGTACGCCCGATCGCCGATCCGAGCTGAAGCCGGTTGCTCTACGTAGTCCCACGTAGATGGCTGCGTAATCATGCGCTTGTGATGGACAAAGGCGTGCAAGATACTCACCGGTAGCTTGCCAGTAATGTAAGCAAGAACAGCACTGACATAAAAGCTTCACTTGGAGGAGTCACCATGAATCGTCTTACAAGCCGGCTGGGTTGGGCCGCGCTTTCGCTGGTGGGCGCGATTGCGCTCGCCTACGTCGCGTTGAACCGCGGCGAATCCATCAACGCAGTCTGGATCGTGGTTGCCGCCGTGTGCGTCTACCTGATCGCCTACCGCTTCTATAGTCTGTACATCGCCGACAAGGTCATGGGCCTGGACGCCCGCCGCCAGACCCCGGCCTACAAATTCAACGACGGCCTCGACTTCGTGCCGACCAACCGCTACGTGCTGTTCGGCCACCACTTCGCCGCGATCGCCGGCGCCGGCCCGCTGGTCGGCCCGGTGCTGGCCGCGCAGATGGGCTATCTGCCGGGCATGCTGTGGATCCTGGCCGGCGTCGTGTTCGCCGGCGCCGTGCAGGACTTCATGGTGCTGTTCATGTCGATGCGCCGCGACGGCCGCTCGCTGGGCGACCTGATCAAGTCCGAAATGGGCGAGATCCCGGGCGTGATCGCGCTGTTCGGCACCTTCATGATCATGGTGATCATCCTGGCCGTGCTGGCGCTGATCGTCGTGAAGGCGCTCACCGGTTCGCCGTGGGGCTCGTTCACCGTCATGGCCACCATCCCGATCGCGCTGTTCATGGGCGTCTATTCGCGCTACATCCGCGTCGGCCGCATCGGCGAAGTCTCGCTGATCGGTTTCGTGCTGCTGATGCTGGCGATTATCGGCGGCCAGTGGGTGCACGATTCGCCCACCCTGGCCCCGATGTTCACCTTCACCGGCACCCAGCTGACCTGGATGCTGATCGGTTACGGCTTCGTCGCTTCCGTGATTCCGGTGTGGCTGCTGCTGGCGCCGCGCGATTACCTGTCGACCTTCCTCAAGATCGGCACCATCGTCGCCCTGGCGCTGGGCATCGTGTTCGTCGCCCCGATGCTGCAGATGCCGGCGCTGACCCGCTTCATCGACGGCACCGGCCCGGCCTGGTCCGGCAAGCTGTTCCCCTTCCTCTTCATCACCATCGCCTGCGGCGCCGTGTCCGGCTTCCACGCGCTGATCTCCTCGGGCACCACGCCGAAGATGATCGAGAACGAAAAACATGCCCGCTTCATCGGCTACGGCGGCATGCTGATGGAATCCTTCGTGGCCATCATGGCGCTGGTCGCCGCCTCGACCATCGATCCGGGCGTCTACTTCGCGATGAACAGCCCGGCCGCGCTGGTCGGCACCACCGCGCAGACCGCGGCCGCCGCGGTATCGAATCTCGGCTTCGTGATCACCCCCGAGATGCTGACCCAGATGGCGAAGGACGTCGGCGAGAACACCATCATCTCGCGCGCCGGCGGCGCCCCGACCCTGGCGGTCGGCATGGCCCACATCCTGTCGAACGTCATCGGCGGCAAGGCGATGATGGCCTTCTGGTACCACTTCGCGATCCTGTTCGAAGCCCTGTTCATCCTGACCGCCGTCGATGCGGGCACCCGCGCCGGCCGCTTCATGCTGCAGGACCTGCTGGGCGCCTTCGTGCCGTCCTTCAAGCGCACCGAGTCGCTGCCGGCCAACCTGATCGCCACCGGCCTGTGCGTGGCGGCCTGGGGCTACTTCCTGTACCAGGGCGTGGTCGACCCGCTGGGCGGCATCAACACCCTGTGGCCGCTGTTCGGCATCGCCAACCAGATGCTGGCCGGTATCGCGCTGACCCTGGGCACCGTCGTGCTGTTCAAGATGAAGCGCGGTAAGTACGGCTGGGTCACCATCGTGCCGACCATCTGGCTGCTGATCTGCACCCTGACCGCCGGCTGGCAGAAGATCTTCGACCCGAACGTCAAGGTCGGCTTCCTGGCCCACGCCAGCAAATTCCAGGCGGCCCTCGACCAGGGCCAGGTGCTGGCGCCGGCCAAGAGCCTCGACCAGATGAGCCGCGTGATCTTCAACGACTACGTCGACGCCACGCTGTGCGGCTTCTTCATGTTCGTGGTGGTGGCCGTGCTGTTCTACGGCATCCGTACCGCCATGCGGGCCAACAAGGAAGCCCGTCCGAGCGCCAAGGAAACCCCATACGTGCCGGTCGAACCGGCGGTCGAGGCTTAAATCATGTTCAGCACGCTCGCACAGGCTGGCAAATACCTCGGGCAAAGCATGCGCCTGATGGTCGGCCTGCCGGAATACGACACCTATGTGGCGCACATGGAAAAGACCCACCCCGGTCAGCCCATGATGAGCTACGAGGAGTTTTTCCGCGAGCGCCAGCAGGCCAAGTACGGCAACGGCAAGAGCGGCGGCTGCTGCTGACGCTTCGCAGCCTCGTTATTGAAGGGACGCATTCGTGCGTCCCTTTTTACTTTGATGCACCACAAATGCGGCAAACAAACGCTCCCCTATAGTCCCTTCTTGCGGGAAAGTTATTTCCCTATGGATTTCCCCGACTATGCCGACATTCGAGCGTTCCAGCCTCAGCTACAAACTGACGACCATGTGCCTGCTGTCGGCGGCCAGCGCGCTGCTGATCGCGTTCCTCGCGTTCGCGCTGGCCTCGGTGGCCGAGCACCGCCGCAACGAAGCCGCCGGGCTGAATGCGCTGGCCCTGGTACTGGCCCGCAGCAGCCAGGATGCACTGCAGTTCAACGACCGCAAGCTCGCCAGCCAGATCCTGTCGGCAGCCTCGGCGCGGCCGGCGCTGGTCGGGGCCGTGCTGTACGATCGCAAGGGCCGTCCCTTCGCCGCCTGGCGCATGGAAGGGAGCGAGAGCGTCCAGCTCGACAGCATGCCCGACCTTGGCCAGGAAGCACTCGATGAAGCGACGCGCGCCGCCAGCCAGCCCTGGCTGCCGAGCATGCGGGTCTACCGCCAGGTCGGACCGGACGGCGGCGACACACCGGCCGGCGTCATCATGGTCGAAGCCGACCAGCGGCCGGTCTGGCTGCGCCTGGCGCGGGCGATGGGCGTGATGGCCGGGGCGCTGGCGATCGGCATGCTGGTGTCGTGGATCCTGGCGCGGCGCATCCGGCGCAGCATCGCCGATCCGATCGCCAAGCTGATCAACACTGCGCAGAAGGTCGCCGCCAGCCAGAACTACACGCTGCGCATCGCCCACCAGCGCAACGACGAGCTGGGCGCGCTGATCGACAGCTTCAACAATATGCTGGCCCAGGTCGAGGGCCGCGGCCAGGCCCTCACCCACCACCGCGACGAGCTGGAACGCCAGGTCTCGGTGCGCACCGAGCAGCTGGAAAAGGCCAAGAACGCCGCCGAAGCCGCCAGCCGCGCGAAGAGCGCCTTCCTGGCCACCATGAGCCACGAGATACGCACCCCGATGAACGGCGTGCTGGGCATGGCCGAGATGCTGCTCGGGACCGAACTGACCGAGACCCAGCGCAACTACACTCAGCTGGTCAAGCAGTCGGGCGAGCACCTGCTGGTGATCATCAACGACATCCTGGATTTCTCGAAGATCGAGGCCGGCAAGCTCACCGTCGAGTACATCAACTTCAACCTGTGGGACCTGCTCGACGACATCCACACCGTCTACACGCCGCAGGCCGAGGCCAAGGGCATCGCCATGCACTTCGATATCGCCAACGACATCCCGGTGGCGATCTGCGGCGACCCGAACCGCCTGCGCCAGATCATGGCCAACCTGCTCGGCAACGCGATCAAGTTCACCAACGATGGGCGGATCCTGGCGCGCGTACGCATCGCCAGCGAGGACAACCAGGCGGTGATGCTGCGCTTCGAGGTGCACGACACCGGCATCGGCATCTCGCGCGAAGCCCGTGGCCGCATCTTCGAAGCCTTCTCGCAGGCGGACGACTCGACCACCCGCAAGTTCGGCGGCACCGGGCTCGGTCTGGCCATTTCGAAGCAGCTGGTCGAGCTGATGGGTGGCTCCATCGGGGTCGACAACGCCCGGTCGCAAGGCTCGATCTTCTGGTTCACGGTGGCGTTCGACAAGCGCCGCGTCGATCCGGATGCGCCGGGCGACCACCAGCACACCATCGACGGCCTGCGCGTGCTGGTGGTCGACGAGAACGATGCGAGCCGCATCGGCCTGGAGCGCCACCTGGCGGCCTGGCGCATCGAATGCGACGGCGCCGACAGCGCCGTCGAAGCGCTCGAGCGCCTGCAGGAAGCGGCGCGCGCCGGCACGCCCTACGACGCCGCGGTTCTCGACATGGAGCTCGAACAGGCCAGCGGTCTGCTGCTGGCGGCGTCCATCAAGAGTGAGGCCGCGACCCGTGCCACGCGCCTGATCCTGCTGAGTCCCGAAAAGCTGGCGGCCGACCCGGTGCAGCGCCGCGAGGCCGGCGTCGCCTACCAGCTGATCAAGCCGGCGCGTGCGGCCGACCTGTTCGCCTGCCTGGCGACCCGTCCGCGCGGCCAGGTGGCGCCGGCGCCGCGCTTCGTGCCGCCCAACCCGCTGCCCCCGGAGTCCGGCCGGCCGCGCGCCCGCCGCGTGCTGCTGGCCGAGGACAACCCGGTCAACATCGAAGTCGCGCGCGCCATGCTGGAGAGCCTGGAGCTGCGCGTGGACTGCGCCCGCAACGGCGAGGAAGCCCTGAACGCGGTGCGCACCGGCACCGGCGCCGGTCCCTACGACTGCGTGCTGATGGATTGCCAGATGCCGGTGATGGACGGCTTCGCCGCCACTGCCGCAATCCGCCGCGAGGAGCGCGAGGCCGGGCGCGGACGGGTGCTGCCGATCATCGCCATCACCGCCAACGCGCTGCAGGGCGACCGCGAAGCCTGCCTCGCCGCCGGCATGGACGACTACCTGTCGAAGCCCTTCAGCCAGCAGGAACTGGCGGCCGTGATCGGGCGCTGGATGGCGCTGCCGCTGGCGGCCACCGTGCACCACGACGACGAGCCGCCGCGCCTGCCGCGCGAATCGGTCGAGGTGATCCAGCGCGACGTCATCAACCGCAGCGCGCTCGAAAAGATCCGCATGCTGTCGCGCGAGCGCGGCGACGCCCTGGTGCAGAAGGTGATCAACGCCTATGTGGACGACACCCCGCAGCAGCTCTCCACGCTGCGCCTCGCCATCGACGACATGGCGACCGGCGACGTGCGGCGCATCGCCCATACGCTGAAATCCGCCAGCGCCAACGTCGGCGCAGACGCCCTCGCCGCCCTGTGCAAGGAAATGGAGCACCTCGGCCGCGCCGATACCACCGAAGGCGCAGATTCCCTCCTGACCCACATGGAACAGGAATTCGAGGCGGTGCGCGGCTCGCTCACCGCCCTCCTTGAGAAGGAAACCTGACATGCCAGCCCCCAGCTCCAACAAATGCGCGAACCGGCGCGGAGTCGTCCTGGTTGCCGACGACGATCCGGTGATGCGCCTCCTGATGCTCGAGATGCTGGAGGGCGTCAATCTCGATGCCATCGAGGCCGAGGACGGCATGCAGGCCGTGAAATACGCCAGCGACTACGCGCCCGACCTGATCCTGATGGACGTCGAGATGCCGCGCATGGACGGCTTCGCCGCCTGCCGGGCGATCCGCGATTCGGAAAACGGCGCCACCGTGCCGATCGTGATGGTCACCGGCGGCGACGACCTCGAAGCCGTCACCAACGCCTACGAGGCGGGCGCCACCGACTTCGTCTCCAAGCCGATCAACTGGCCCATCCTCGGACACCGCGTGCTGTACGTGCTGCGCGCCAGCGACGCCATCGTGCGCCTGCGCATCGCCGATGCCCAGAACCGCGCGGTGCTGGCGGCGATCCCGGACACCTTCTTCCGCATGAACGGCGCCGGCGTCTACCTCGACTATGAGCCCGGGCGCGAGCACCCCGGCCGCGAACGGCGCGGCGCGCGCGAAGCCGTCGCCGTCGACGAATGCGTGGGCAAGCACGTCAGCGAGGTACTGCCGCGCGATATCGCCGAGCGCATGCTGGAGCAGGTCGAGGTCGCCCTGCGCATCCAGCAGGTGCGCTCGGTCGAATATGAACTGATCCGCTTCGGCCAGCCCCAGCACTTCGAGGCGCGCCTGGTCGCCACCGGCGCTAACGAAGTGCTGGGCCTGGTGCGCGACATCAGCGAGCGCAAACGCGCCGAAGAGCAGATCCGGCGCCTGGCTTATTGCGACAGCTTGACCGGCATCCCGAACCGCCAGGCCTTCCTGGAGATGCTGGAGCGCGAGCTGCAGCGTTCGAAGATCGGCAACAAGAAGTTCGCCGTGCTGTTCATGGACCTGGATGCCTTCAAGCGCATCAACGACACGCTCGGCCACAATGTCGGCGACCAGCTGCTGCAGCAGGTCTCGGACCGCCTGCGCGACACCATCCGCCCCAGCGACCTGCTGTCGCGCGGCGACTCGATCACGCGCGACTTCGAAGCGCGCCCGGACACCAATCTGGCCAGGCTGGGTGGCGACGAGTTCACGATCCTGATCCCCGACCTGGACCGGGTCGAGCACGCGCTCAACGTCGCCCACCGCGTGAAGGATGCGATGCGCCGTCCCTTCATCATCGAGGGCAACGAGATCTTCGTGACCGCCTCGATCGGCATCTCGCTGTTCCCGGAAGACGGCGACGACTGCACCTCGCTGTTGAAATTCGCCGATACCGCGATGTACCACGCGAAGAACTGCGGCAAGAACAACGCCAAGCTCTACTCGTCTTCGCTGACGATGCAGATCATGAGCCACGTGAAGCTGGAAGTCGGCCTGCGCAAGGCGCTGCAGAACGACGAGCTTTACCTGCTCTACCAGCCGCAGCTCGACGTGCGCTCGTCCGAGATCGTCGGCGTCGAAGCCTTGGTGCGCTGGCGCCATGCCGAGCGCGGCGTGATCTCGCCCACCGAGTTCATCCCGCTGGCCGAGGAGACCGGCCTGATCGTCCCGATCGGCGAATGGGTGCTGCGCACCGCCTGCAGCCAGGCACGCGCGTGGCAGAAGCTGACCCGGCGTCCGGTGCGCATGGCGGTGAACCTGTCGGCCAAGCAGTTCAAGGACGAGAACCTGAGCCAGATCGTGCTGTCCGCCCTGCACGACACCGGCCTCGATCCGCGCCTGCTCGAACTCGAGCTGACCGAGGGCACGCTGATGGACGACGCCAAGGCCACGCTGGCCACGCTGGAACAGCTGCGCGGCATCGGCGTCTACCTGTCGATCGACGACTTCGGCACCGGCTACTCGTCGATGAATTATCTGAAGCGCTTCGACGTGCGGGCCTTGAAGATCGACCGCAGCTTCATCAGCGGGCTGCCGCAGGATTCCGAAAACGCCGCGATCACGCGCGCCATCATCGCGATGGCGCACGGACTCAAGATGGTGGTGGTGGCCGAGGGCGTCGAGACCGGCGAGCAGCTGGTGCTGCTGGAAGAATACGGCTGCGACCTGGTGCAGGGCTTCTACCTGGGCCGTCCGGCGCCGGCCGATGCCGTCACCGGGATGCTGCAGTCGCTGTGGGTGCCCGAAGCAGCGAAGTGACGCAAGGTGGGCTCCCCGAGCCCACGCGGGCGCCGCTACCGTGAAAACAAGAGCGTATGTTGGGCCGGCCCCGGCAGCAGCGGGGTCGGCTTCCCGCGCACCCAGTCCGCATGCCCGCCCAGGAACCAGGGCGACAGCGGATGCCCGCTCTGCCCGCCGGGCATGTCGAACAGCCCCTCTTCTTCCCGCCCCGGCGACACCGTCAGGCGCTCCGACTGGCCGAACTTCGGCCCTGCCACGCGGGGCATGTTGGCGTCGCCCGGCAGCTGGTCGGGCGGCGCGCCCAGCCAACGCTTCAGGAAAGGCAGCGCCATGCTGATCGGATGCGCGATCGCCGCCGTGTTGCGCGCGCCCCAGGTGGCCCGGGCCAGCGGCGTGCCGTCCTTGGTGACATCGCGGATCGTGCGGTCGACCGCGGCCAGTTGCAGATCCTGCCAGCTGGCGTAGCCGGACGGCAGCCAGGCCGCCGGGCGCTCGTCCAGCAGGCGCGCCAGCACGGCCGACCAGCGCGAGCTGGCGCTTTGCATGCTGGCCTTCGGATCGAGCCTGGCCATCTCGGCATTCGCGCCGGCGAACACCAGCTCGTACAACGACCAGCGGAACTGCTGCGCCAGGCGGTAGCCGACCGAGCCAGTGCTGGCATGGCCATCCCAGCTTTCCTTCAGCAGGCGGCGGAACTCCGCACGCTCCGGATGGCCGGCGACGGCCGCGTCGTCGAGCGCCGCCAGGGCGCGCTCGCGCCACTCCTGCACGAACAGCGCGCGATCGTCGAGCGCCGCGCGGAAGGTGGCCGGCACGTCGGTCTTGTCGCCCAGGCTGCGCACGCCCTCGCCCAGCTGGCGCGCACGCGCGCCGAGGTCGAAGCCGCCGTCGCCGAGCACTTGCGCGTTCGGTCCGGCCAGCTGGCGGTTGTTGGCGGTCACCAGCTGCCCACCCGGCGGATTCACCACATGCGGATAGTCGGCCGGCGCCAGCACGCCGTCCCAGGCCGGGACAGTGCCGCTCGCGTCCAGCGGGAAGGACACGGCCAGCCCGCGTCCGGCCGCGGGACGGTGCGGCAGGATGCCGGCGACGGTCCAGCCGATATTGCCGCGCTCGTCGCCGATCAGGATGTTCTGCGCCGGGATACCGTCGACGGCCGCCACCGCCATCGCGTCGTCCAGCGTGGTCGCGGTTTCCATGCGCAGGTGTTCGAGGTTGACCGCCTGCGGCGCATGCGCGATCCAGTGGATCGCATAGAGTTCGCCGCCGGCTTCGCGGATCGGTCCCAGGCTGGTCTCGCGCACGAGCACGCGTTCGGCCGGCTGGCCTTTCACCAAAATCGTCTCGACCTTTTCCAGCGGCGTCTCCCAGCCGGCCGGCGTCCGCACCTGCCCGGCGCGTGCGCGGTCGGTGCCCAGGCGGACCAGGTCGAGCGTGTCGGCATAGCTGTTGGTGAAGGCCCAGGCCACATGACCATTGCTGCCGACGATCACCAGCGGCGGCGCGCCCGGCAGGCTCACGCCGACCACGCGCCGCTGCCCGCCTTGCGCGTCGGGAAAGCGCAGCGCCAGCCGGTACCAGGTATTCGGCAGCTGCAGGCCGAGGTGCATGTCGTCCGAGACGATCGCCACCCCGCTGGCGGTGCGCGTGCCGGCCACCGCATAGTTGTTGCTGCCGACCGCGTCGGTGAAATCGATGCCGGCCACCTGGCGCGCCGGCAGCGCATCCTTGCGGTGCCACCATGCGGGCGGCGCGGCGGGCACGGCCGCCGCGGCCACATCCACGCCGGGGGCGTCGAGCGGCGCATCCCAGCGGCTGGCTTCGGGCATCAGGAAGGCGCGCTGCTCAGGCGTGGTGTGGCTTGCCAGCCAGCCGCGCGCCAGGTCGCGTGCCTCCTGGTTGCCCTGCAAATCGATGTACATGGCCCACACCGTCAGCAGCGAATCGGCCGCGGTCCAGGGCCGCGGTCTGGCGCCGGTCAACGCGTATTCGAAAGGCCGTGCGCCGAGCGCGTTCAGGCCGTCGTTGACGCCGGCGGCATAGCGCTCGACGAAGCGGCGCTGCTCCGGGCTCAGGCGCGCCAGCGCCTCGAGCGCACGGGCGCGGAAGCGGTGCAGGCGATGCGCGCGGTCGAGCGGCAGCGCCTTCGGCCCGAACAGCTCGGCCAGCTCGCCGGCGGCGCTGCGGCGCAGCAGGTCCATCTGGAAGAAGCGCTCCTGGGCGTGCACGTAGCCGGTGGCATAGGCCAGGTCGATCCGGTCGGCGCCGCTGATCGTCGGCACGCCGTTGGCGTCGCGCGTGACGGTCACGGAACCGCTCAGCTGCGGCGACACGACCTTGCCGTCGAGCTGCGCCAGGCTGGCACGCAGGAACAGCCAGACACCCAGCATGGCCAGCAACACCAGGGCCAGGATCAGCAGCAGCGTACGCCGTCCCCAGATCAGCCATGCCCGTCGCGCCATCGTCGTCTCCATGAGGGAAAACGGGCATCTTGCCAGAAATCTTCGAGCTCAGCGAGCCTGCACGACGCTGCACGACCCGGCCTCACGCGTACGATTGCACGAATCCGGGCACGTCCGGGCCGCCTGCGCTATGCTTGACCCAAGGCGCATAGCGCCGTCGACCTGGAGGCCATATGTCCTTCCTTTCATTTCGCTTGCCGTCCCCTGCCGCTACTGGCGCCCTGCTGTGCCTGGCGCTGGCGACGAGCGCCTGCAGCACGCCGCAGGAACGCGCCGCGCAAAAGCAGGCCGAGATGGCCAGTCTCATGCAAATCTACGGTCCCGCCTGTTCGCGGCTGGGCTATGCCGTCGATTCCGATCCCTGGCGCAGCTGCATCCTGAGCCTCAGCACGAAAGACGACCTGCAGCGCTATGGGCCGGGCCCCGGCTGGGGTCCGGGCTACTGGGGTGGCGGCTATTGGGGTCGCCACCGTTGGTAAGCGTGCCGGCGCCGGTACCGGCTTCCTTGCCGGACAGGCGCCTCGCGCACTCGGCCTTGGTCACAGCGCTGCGCTGCGCCAGCAGGCGTTCGAGCACGCGCTGGGTATGCCGTACCAGCTCGGGATAGCGAGCATCCGGCGGATGCAGACTGAAGCGCACCAGTGGAGAGTCCTTCAGCATCGCGGCGGTGGCGTCGGCCACCTTCGGCGACAGCCAGCGGCCGCTGCGGTTGCGCGCCGCGTACACCATCGACGGCGATTTCACGCGTTCGATACTGCCTGGCCCGCCGCGCAGGAGGTGGAAGTGGCTGAACGTGGTCGTGTAGTCGAAAGGCGACTCGCGCAGGGCCTGCCAGGCGCCCTCGCCCAGCAGCCAGGCCGGCGGGATGAAGCCGGTCGGCGTCCAGCCGCGCGCGCCGAACCATTCCAGGCCGAGCGCGAGCCGGCGCCGCGCCTCAATCAGGCTGAGCGCCGCGAACTCGCCTTCGCGCCGCGTGTAGACGTTGCGCAGGAAGCGCGCGCGCAGGCCGCCGCCGTTCGCTTCGGTGTCGAGGTGGCTGTAGCCGTGCAGCGCGAGTTCGTCGCCGTGTGCCATGGCCGCGTCGAGTCCGGCCTCCATCGCCACCGAGCGCTCGGGACGGAAATGGTAGTGCGGCACCACCAGCCAGGTCAGCGGGATGTCGGCGACCGCGCGGATCGCCTGCACCAGGCGCAGACAGTCGGGCCAGGTGGCCGGCGCGACGTCGTGGATCGACACGCACAGCATGCGTGGCTGGGTGTCCAGGCGCGGCTCAGTCGGTGACACAGATGCCCTCCGGCGCACGCGGCATCGGCTGGTAGCCGCCCAGCAGGCTGTCGTAGCGGCCCAGCACCTGCGGCAGGATCTCGTTCCAGTCGTAACGCTCGGCGGCCTTGCGGCGCGCCGCCGCGCCCATGCGCACCATGTCGCGGTAGTAGATCGCCTCGATCGCGCCGGCCAGGCTGTCGACATTGTTCGGCTCGGCCAGGATGCCGGTCTCGCGGTCGACCAGCTCGGCCACGCCGCCGCCGTTGGTGCCGACGATGGGCAGGCCGCAGGCCATCGCTTCCAGCACGATCAGGCCGAAGGTCTCGCAATCGCCAGGATGGACCAGCAGGTCGCAGCTGGCCAGCAGGCGCGCGAGCTGGCGCTGGTCGCGCTCGAAGGGCACGACGGTGATGTTGGGCGCGCGCGGCAGCTCCGCGCCAGGGCCGCCGCCGCCGACCAGGATCAGGTGGTAGCGCGAACCCAGCTTGCGCACCGCCTCGACCAGCACGGGCAGCTTTTTCTCGGCGGTGAAGCGGCCGGCGTAGATCAGCAGGCGGGTATCGGGGTCGAGGCCGAGGTGCTCGCGCAGGGTTTCGTCGCCACGGCCCGGATGGAAGATGCGCGAATCGATGCCCAGCGGCTGGTGCACGGCGCCGCGCACGCCCATCTCCTCGAGCTGCTCGACCATCACGCGGCTGGGCGCCAGCACCAGGTCGAACTGGCGATACAGGTTGGCCAGGTAGTGGCAGGTGCCGCGTGCGATCCAGCGGCCCAGGCGCGGCTGCACCAGACGCGGCAGGTCGGAATGGTAGAAGGCGATGGCCGGCACCTTGTAGCGCTTGCGCATGCGCAGCGCGGCCCAGGCGCAGTGGCCGGCATCGCCCGCCTCGACCAGGTCGGGGCTGGCTGCTTCGAGCAGGCGCACCGGCCCCGAGACCGACAGCGGCATGCGATAGCCATGGAAGCCGGGCAACCCGGCGGCGGGAATGCGGACCAGCGCCGGCACGGCGTCGTCGCAGGTTTCGACGTTGGGGCTGAGGATGGTGTGCTGAACATGGCTGCGGCGTGCCAGCCATTGCGCCTTGGCATTCAGATAGGTGCTGACGCCGCCGCCTTCGGCCGCGTAAAACATCGTGATGTCGACAAGGTGCATGCTCGATTCCGGTCAAACTACGGTCGAATGAGGCCCACGATAGCAGCGGACCTGGTATGCAGTTTGCGTACCATCAACCGTGAACCGTGAACCGCTACCGCAAGGAATTCCGCAGGCTCATCGAGTAAAGGCGGACCCTGGCGGGAGGCCCATTATGCACTTCGCCTGTCGAGCATGGCGCGCGCAATCGTGCCCGCGTCCACATACTCGAGTTCGCCCCCGACGGGAACGCCGCGCGCGAGGCGGCTGACCTTCAGCCCGCGCGCCTTCAGCATCTCGCTGATGTAGTGGGCGGTCGCCTCGCCCTCGTTGGTGAAATTGGTGGCCAGCACCACTTCGCTGACGATGCCGTCGGCGGCGCGGTTGACCAGCTTTTCGAGGTGCAGGTCGCGCGGACCGATGCCGTCCAGCGGCGACAGCCGGCCCATCAGCACGAAGTACAGCCCCTTCCAGGTCAGGGTCTGCTCGATCATCAGCTGGTCGGCCGGGGTCTCGACCACGCACAGCAGCGCATGGTCGCGCTCGGGATCCGAGCACAGCTCGCAGACCTCGAGTTCGGAGAAGGTATTGCACATCGCGCAGTGATGCACCGCCTCCACCGCCTGGTAGAGGGCGCGCGACAGCATGGCGGCGCCTTCGCGGTCGTGCTGCAGCAGGTGGAAGGCCATCCGCTGCGCCGACTTCGGACCGACGCCCGGCAGGCGGCGCAGGGCCTCGGTCAGGAAGTCGAGCGATTTGGACATCAGAACGGCATCTTGAAGCCCGGCGGAATCGGCAGGCCGGCGGTCAGACCGCTCATCTTTTCCTGGGTCGTGGCTTCGGCCTTGCGGATCGCGTCGTTGAAAGCGGCTGCGACCAGGTCTTCCAGCATGTCGCGGTCGTCGCCCAGCAGCGAGGGATCGATCGTGACGCGCTTGACGTCGTTCTTGCAGGTCATGACCACCTTGACCAGGCCGGCGCCCGACTGGCCTTCGACTTCGATCTGCGCCAGCTGCTCCTGCGCCTTCTTCATGTTGTCCTGCATGGACTGGACCTGCTTCATCATGCCTGCGAGCTGGTTTTTCATCATGGTGGTGTTCTCCAAAAAAGTCGGTAAGACTGAAAAATGTCAGGTGCCGATCGGACGTACCGAACCGGGCACCACGAAGGCGTCGAAGGTGTGCTCGAGCGCCTGGATGAAGGGATCGGCGCCGACCGTTTCCTCGGCTTCGCGCTGCAGCCGTTCGCGGCGCGCCTTGGCTTCGGCGCTGGCGGTGTACCAGACCGGGCCGATCTCGGTGTCGATGTTCACGCGCACCGCCGGGAAGCGTTCCTGCAGCGCCGCGCACAGCTTTTCGCTGTTGCCGCTGGCGCGCAGGGTATCGACCGGCACGCGCAGGCGGAAGGTCGCGGACGAGCCGTCCGAGGTGCAGCCGATGAGTTCGGTCTGGAAGGCCAGCTGCTGGGCCACGCCGCGCAGCGGCAGCGAGGCCGCCAGCGCCGGCCAGTTGCCGTCCCAGCCGATCGCGGGGACCGGCGTGATGACGTAGGCATGCGTCGGCGCACTCGGTGCCGGCGCGCGTGCGGCCGGCGGCGCGCTCACGGTGGCCGGGGCCTCGGCGGCGACCGCCGTGTCGTCGGAAAATTCAGTGACCCAGGAGGGCGGCTCGTCGTCGGCCACCGCCTGTCCATAGCCCTGGTGCTGGGCCTGGGCCTGCATCGGCGCCGGGGCCTGGCGCATTGCCGGCTGCGGCTGGGCCATGGCCTGGGGCTGCGGGCGCGCGGCCGGCTGGTCCCAGGGTGCCGGTGCGGATGGGCGCGCGGCGGCGGCTGGGGCCGCAGGCGCGGCGCTGGCCATCGGTGCCGCGCCGGGTGCGGGCGCCGAAGGGGCGGACACCGGCGCAGGCGCCGGCGCGCCGGCTGCCGGCGCTGCCGCCGGTGCCTCCGGCGCTGCCGGGCGCGGCCTGCCGCCGCCACCGCCCGTCGTCATGCGCGCGGCGGCACGGGCCGCTTCCAGCGCGGCATTGATCGCGGCGCGGGCCGGACTCAATGCCGCGCCGCCGGACGGCTGGGCTGCTGGCGCCTGTTGTGCTGCCGGGGCATGCTGGGCCGCCGGCGGCTGCGGTGCCGCCGGTGCCGCCGCAGCCGCGCGGGCCGGTGCGGCGGCCGAGGCAGCGGCAGCGGCCGGGCGCGCGGCCTGGCCCTGCGGCAATGGACGTGCGATCGCGGCGGGTGCCGGCGCTGCCGCCGCCTGCTCGGCCCCGCCCTGTCCCGGGCGGAAAGCCAGCATGCGCAGCAGGGTCATGGTGAAGCCGGCATATTCGTCGGGCGCCAGGCCGATCTCGTTGCGGCCGTGCACGGCGATCTGGTAATACAGCTGCACTTCCTGCGGATCGAACACGGTCGCCAGGCGCTGGATGTCGGCCAGCTCAGGCAGGTCTTCCGGCACCGCGGTCGGCACGGTCTGGGCCAGCGCGATGCGGTGCAGCAGCGTGCCCAGGTCCTGCAGCGCGCCGTTGTACGACAGGCTGCGGCTGGCCATCTCGTCGGCCACCGCCATCAGGTCGGCGCCGTCCTGGCGCGCCAGCGCATCGAGCAGGCGCACCAGATAGGACTGGTCGAGTGCGCCCAGCATGCCCTGCACGGCGTCGAGCGTGACGGCGCCGGCGGCGTAGGCGATCGCCTGGTCGGTCAGCGACAGCGCGTCGCGCATCGAACCGTGGGCGCCTTGCGCCAGCAGGCGCAGGGCCGGCTGTTCGAAAGTGACGCCTTCCTGGCCGAGAATGTTTTCCAGGTGGCCGACGATGTGACCCGGCGGCATCTGCTTCAGGTTGAACTGCAGGCAGCGCGACAGCACCGTCACCGGGATCTTTTGCGGGTCGGTGGTCGCGAGGATGAATTTCACGTGCTCGGGCGGTTCCTCGAGCGTCTTCAGCATGGCGTTGAAGGCGTGGTTGGTGAGCATGTGCACCTCGTCGATCATGTAGACCTTGAAGCGCGCATTGCTCGGCGCGTACACCGCCTGTTCCAGCAGCTGGGCCATCTCGTCGACGCCGCGGTTGGACGCCGCGTCCATCTCGACATAGTCGACGAAGCGGCCGGCATCGATCGCGCGGCAGGGTTCGCACACGCCGCAGGGTTCGGCCGTGATACCGCCCTGCCCGTCCGGACCGACGCAGTTGAGCGACTTGGCCAGGATGCGCGACAGCGTCGTCTTGCCCACCCCGCGGGTGCCGGTGAACAGGTAGGCGTGGTGCAGCCGCCCGGTGCGCAGCGCATGGGTCAGGGCACGGACCACGTGCTCCTGGCCGACCAGCGTTTCGAAGTTCCGGGGACGGTATTTGCGGGCGAGGACTTGATAGGACATACCGGAATTTTACCGTAGACCGGGCCTGACGAGCCAATAATCGACGCCCCGGGAAAATTCCCCTACACTGATATTTTTATTTCAATACGGAAAATATGAAAACGCTCGCCGCCGCACCGCTGCTGTTGTCGCTCATACTATCCGCCGATGCCCAGGCTGCCGAGCGCGAGTGGATTCCTTACCGAAAACTGGTCGACACCGTCAAGGCGGACAAGTTCTACGCCCTGCCGATGGGCGAACGCGACAAGGTCATCCTGTACGCCCGGCTGATTCCGGTCAACAAGGCGATCGCCCCGGGCGACGTCAAGCTGGTCGTGGTGGACGGCACCAATCGCACGCCCTTGCCGCTCGACGCCGCCGGCCGCACGCGCATTGTCCCCAACCAGCAATGGCTGGCCAGCGACGCCAGGATCTGGACCAGCCTGCCCGCCAGCGAAAAATCGGCTGCGAGCTTCGACATCGGCGCCGTGCTGCCGGAAGCGATGCAGTGGCATTACGCGAGCGTGATGGGCGCTGTCCCGCAAGCCAATGCCGCGATCGGCAAGGTAGCCGGCGCGTTCAGCGTGTTCGTGCCGACGATGAAATCGGTGATCTTCAAGTTCGACAAGCCGGCCCAGATCAGCATCAAGACGAAGGACGGCGAACGCCGCTATGCCACCGATGCGAAGCACCAGGTAAGGCTGAAGCTGGACAAGGACCTGCTGAAGGAAAATCCGCTGGTGGCGCTGTCCGAGCGGCCGTTCGAGGCCGAAATCGATTCGGAGTGAAGCGCAGACTGAAGCCAGGAAAGCGGAAACGAAAACAGCTGCCGCGGCAGCTGTTGTTCTGAATGAGGAGGCGAGCCTGATCTGCGGCACTTGCGGTGAACGGCTTTGGCTGCTTCGTTCCCGACCTGACCAGGTAAACCATGCCGCAATGCGCAGGGGCCCGCCAGCAATCATTATAACCGAGCAAACGGCTGGCGGCAAACGCCGGTTGGCGCGCCGCGGCGTTTGCCGGACATGCACATATATATAGTGCATACCCGGCACGGATGCCTGCTTACAGCCCCAGTTGCTGCCAGATATCGTCCACGCGCGCCTTCACTTCCGGCGCCATGACGATCGGCGTGCCCCACTCGCGATTGGTCTCGCCCGGCCACTTGTTGGTGGCGTCGATACCCATCTTGCTGCCGAGTCCGCTAATGGGGGATGCGAAGTCCAGATAGTCGATCGGCGTGTTGTCGACCAGGACCGTGTCGCGGGTCGGATCGACCCGGGTCGTGATGGCCCAGATCACTTCCTTCCAGTCGCGCACATTGACGTCTTCGTCGACCACGACGATGAACTTGGTATACATGAACTGGCGCAGGAAGCTCCACACGCCCATCATCACGCGCTTCGCATGGCCGGCATACTGCTTCTTCATCTGCACCACCGCCATCCGGTAGCTGCAGCCTTCCGGCGGCAGGTAGAAGTCGGTGATCTCGCTGAACTGTTTCTGCAGCAGCGGGATGAAGACTTCGTTCAGCGCCACACCCAGCACGGCCGGCTCGTCCGGCGGTTTGCCGGTATAGGTCGAGTGGTAGATCGGGTCGCGCCGCATGGTGATGCGGTCGATCGTAAACACCGGGAACCAGTCCTGCTCGTTGTAATAGCCGGTGTGGTCGCCATACGGGCCTTCCAGCGCGTGCTCGAAGCCGGACGGATGCTTCTCGTCCGGGTAGATATGCCCTTCCAGCACGATCTCGGCGGCAGCCGGGACCCGCAGCTCGCTGCCGATCGCTTTCGTGAGCACGGTGCGCTGGCCGCGCAGCAGGCCGGCGAACTGGTACTCGGACAGCGTGTCCGGCACCGGCGTCACCGCGCCGAGGATGGTGGCCGGATCGGCGCCCAGCGCCACCGCCACCGGATAGGGCTTGCCGGGATTGGCGATGCAATGCTCGCGGAAATCGAGCGCGCCGCCGCGGTGCGCCAGCCAGCGCATGATGACCTTGTTCGGCCCCAGCACCTGCTGGCGGTAGATGCCCAGGTTCTGCCGCTTCTTGTGCGGCCCCTTGGTGATGACCAGGCCCCAGGTGATCAGCGGCGCGATGTCGCCCGGCCAGCAATGCTGGATCGGCAGGCGGCCGAGGTCGACGTCCTGCCCTTCCCAGACGATCTCCTGGCAGGGCGCGCCCTTCACTTCCTTCGGCGACATGTCCCAGACCGCCTTCACGAGCGAACCCAGATCCATGATGTCGCGGAAGCCCTTGGGCGGCTCCGGCTCCTTCAGGCGCGCCAGCACGTGGCCGATCTTCCTGAGCTCGCCGATGTCGTCGGCCCCCATGCCCAGGGCGACCCGGCGCGGCGTACCGAACAGGTTGCCGAGCACGGGAACTTTATGACCGGTCGGGTTATCAAACAGAAGAGCTGGCCCACCGGCTCGCAAGACCCGGTCGCAGATTTCCGTCATCTCGAGGTTCGGCGAGACCGGTGCCGAAACATGCTTTAATTCGCCAATTTCTTGCAACTTTGCAATAAAATCTCGTAAATCTGAATAGTTCATCTAGTTTTTAATTCTTTTTTACATCTTTTGAGCAGATCTAACAATCGGCGGCAAGTGGTTGATTTGCCAAAGAATTGATGAGCTAGGCAACAAAAGTTAGATTTAAAAGTAATAACGCACGATTGAGCTAGTATTGACTTGATATAAACCAGCTTCTACAATCCGGCTACCAAGTGAGACAGGCCCGTCCAAGACGTGATTTTAGCCGGTCTCATTCTTTCACGGGGTCGGGGCCCCAACGACATTTTAGGAGTGTTTTCACTGGGCGTCTGCCCAACCTAACCCCGAGACAGTTGTTAGCCACTGGGCACCTCCACTGCAGCGCTGCCCAGCTGTAGCAAGCAATGACGGCGTTCCTCGACCGCAAGGTGATCGACACCGCGGCGACGGACGGTTTTCTGATGCACGGCATTAGGTACCCTGAAGGCAGCGCTTTTGGCGCCGCATGGGGAGGCTTTTTCCGCGACAAAGGAGAGACGATGATTCATCGATTCATCGGTACGAGCACAAAGCTTGTCCAACAGATGGCCAGCCAGCCAGTCACGTGGTCTTCCGTGGCAAAAACGGTACGCGGTCTCCTCACGACCGCACAACATACCCTGACCGTATTCGGTCTATCCGCAGTAGCAATGCTTGCCCTGCTGTACAACCGCCCCGATCTGGCAAAACGGGTGTCGGACTTTTTGAGCCCGCAACCAAGCGTCCAGGTTGCCGCTGCCGCCCCGGCCCAGCTGGCCGCCAAGGCAGACGATGCCATCGAAGTTGCCAACAGCGATGACAAGCACACGGCGCGTTCCTCGCGCCAGCAGAAGTACGTGACCGAATGGCTGTCGCGCCGTTACCGGGTCGCCGGTGACGCCGCCAACATGTTCGTTGCCACCGCCTACAGCACCGCGCACGAGATCAAGCTCGACCCGCTGCTGATCCTGGCCGTGATGGCGATCGAATCCGGACTGAATCCCTTCGCGGAAAGCCCGATGGGCGCCCAGGGCCTGATGCAAGTCATGTCCAAGGTCCACAGCGACAAGTTCGAGGAAGTCGGCGGCTCCAAGGCTGCCCTCAACCCGGTCGCCAACATCCGTGTCGGCGCCCAGATCCTGAAGGATTACGTGACCCGCACCGGTTCGGTCGAAGGTGGCCTGAAGACCTATGTCGGCGCCGGCGCATCCGACGACGACTCCGGCTATGGCAACAAGGTCCTGGCCGAATACCGCCGCCTGAAGCAGGTGGCAAGCGGCAAGAACGTACCGATCTTCACCCCGCCGTCCGCCCCTGCCCCGCAGTTGGTGCAGAAGTCGGCGCCGCCGGCCCACAAGGCCGACACCCCTGCCGTCGAGGCCGCCCAAGGTGCGAGCCAGAGCGGCGAGACTGTCGCCGGGCTGTAAGCACCTCGTACTGGTTCCTGGTCGAAGGCCACTGTTGGCGAGAGCCGCGGTGGCCTTCTTTTTTGGAAGCGCTAACGCCCCTGGCTAAAAGCGGACTCTCAAGTGACGTTGGCGCCGGCAATCCGGCCGTTACCATTGGCATCCGCTTCTATTCCCCAAGCCTGCGTCGCCCTCTGAAGCAAGGCGAGTTCGGCATGGGCAAAACTATCGTCTGCGTATGCCAGTTGCCACATGGCCTTCCATACACGCAGCCTTAGGTCCGGCTGCACGATCTCGGCCAGGCATTGGTCGATCATGCCGGCATCGACCCTGACCAGGCCGTCAGAGCCGCTTGGTAGATCGGCAGTCAACTCGCGAAGAACTTGATCGAAAAGATCTGCATCGATCCTGGCATGGTCGAGGATACCCAACCGGTAAGTTGCCGAAATCTCGGGCGGCGATCCCCCGCCGTCACTTATCACGGTTAAAGCAAGCAATCGGGACACAGCTTCTGGGCTATCGGACGAATAGGAACGCATAGTTTTTCCTTGCTGGACAGGTTTGAATGACGGTGACATCCCCTAAATAAATATGCCGGCTGAGAATGGACATGCATTTCAGCCTACCCATCAAGTATGAACCATGACGCGCCGAGGGACCAGGATCTGGGCATCCGGGCGTCGGCTTAGCGTGGAGCACGAGAACCCCGACCGGTTCGCTGACGGCAATAAAAAAAGCCGCCCCGGTTACCCGGGACGGCTTCTCACTAATATATATACGTCCGAGCCGATCAGCGCTTGGCGTCGGCCGCCGCCTCGTCCGGACGCAGCTTGCCGGCCAGACGGTCCAGAACGCCATTGACATACTTGTGGCCGTCGATACCGCCAAAGGACTTGGTCAGCTCGACCGCTTCGTTGATCACGACGCGGTAGGGGATCTCGATCTTGTTCTTCAGCTCCCAGGCGCCCATCAGCAGCACCGCGTGCTCGATCGGCGAGATTTCGGCGATCGGACGGTCGACCGTGGGGGCGATGGTTTCGCGCAGCTCGACCGATTGCGCGATCGCGCCGTTCAGCAGTTCGGTGAAGTACTCGCTGTCGGCCTTGTCGAAGCCGTGGGCGCCGCGGATGTTCTTGGCGACCGTCGAAGCCGGCTCATTGTTCAGCAGCCACTGGTACAGGCCCTGCAGCGCGAACTCGCGCGCGCGGTGACGCGGCGTGCGGTTCTTGTTCGGGTTGGCGTGCGTGCTATTGTCAGTCATGTCTTTACCTTGCTACGTTTACTCTTCTTCAGCCTGCAGCTCGTCCAGGCCGAGCAGCAGGTTGGCCATCTCGACCGCGACGCGGGCGGCGTCGGTGCCCTTCTCGGCCATGCGGGCCTCGGCCTGCTCGTCGTTCTCGGTGGTCAGCACGGCATTGGCGATCGGCATGCCGTAGTCCAGGCCGACGCGGGTGATGCCGGCGCCCGACTCGTTCGAGACCAGCTCGAAGTGGTAGGTTTCGCCGCGGATCACGGCGCCCAGGGCGATCAGGGCGTCGAACTGCTGGGTCTCGGCCATCTTCTGCAGGGCCAGCGGGATTTCCAGTGCGCCCGGCACGGTCACGTGCAGGATGTCCTCGTCCGCCACGCCCAGGTGCTTCAGCTCCGCCAGGCAGGCCGACAGCAGGCCGTGGCCGACGTCGGCATTGAATCGTGCCTGCACGATCCCGATGCGCAGGCCTTCACCCTGCATGTTGCTTTCAAAAGTTCCTACCGTCATGGCTGCCTCTTCTTCTATTGATTCGTGAATGTGAATGGATGAATGGTACCGCGTCAGGCGCGCCGCTCGCGCCTGATACGCCATCGATATTTATGCTTCGGGCTTCGCCAGGTAACCCGTTACCTCGAGGTCAAAACCGACCATCGACGGCATCTTGCGCGGATTCGCCAGCAGCTTCATCCTGCGCACGCCGACCTGCTTCAGGATCTGCGCGCCGATACCGTAGGTGCGCAGGTCGAGGTTGGCCGCACGGCCCGCCGCGCGCGGCGCCGACTTGTCCTCGAACTGGCCGAACAGCTGCTCGGCCGTTTCGCTGCAGTTCAGCAGCACGATCACGCCGCTGTCCGCCGCCTTGATCGCCTGCATCGCCGCCGACAGATTCCAGGAGTGCGAGGTCGCGCGGTTGTCCAGCAGGTCGATGATCGACACCGGCTGGTGCACGCGCACCAGGGCTTCCTTGTCGCCTTCCGGCGCGCCGTGCACCAGCGCCAGGTGGGCGCAGCCGCTTGGCTTGTCGCGGAAGGCGACCAGGCGGAAGTCGCCGTGCACCGTCGACAGCTGGCGCTCGGCCACGCGCTCGATCAGCGATTCGGTCTGGCTGCGGTAATGGATCAGGTCGGCGATGGTGCCGATCTTCAGCCCGTGCTCCTGCGCGAACTCGAGCAGGTCCGGCAGGCGCGCCATGGTGCCGTCTTCCTTGATGATCTCGCAGATCACCGAGGCCGGCTGCAAGCCCGCCATCTGGGTCAGGTCGCAGCCCGCTTCGGTATGGCCGGCGCGCATCAGCACCCCGCCCTTGACCGCGCGCAGCGGGAAGATGTGGCCTGGCTGCACCAGGTCTTCCGGCTTCGCGTTCTTCGCCACCGCCACCTGGATGGTGCGGGCGCGGTCGGCCGCCGAGATGCCGGTGGTGACGCCCTCGGCCGCCTCGATCGAGACCGTGAAATTGGTGCCGAAGGAGGTGCCGTTACGGCTCGTCATCATCGGCAGTTCGAGGCGGTCACAGATCTCTTCCGACAGGGTCAGGCAGACCAGGCCGCGCGCGTGGCGGATCATGAAGTTGATCGCCTCGGGCGTCACGTGTTCGGCGGCGAGCACCAGGTCGCCCTCGTTCTCGCGGTCTTCCTCATCGACCAGAATGACCATGCGCCCTGCGCGCAGTTCGTCGACGATTTCCTGGGTAGTGGAGATGGGCATGCGAAGTCCTGTGCTGAAACCCGTTATTTTAATGGATTTGCCAGCCTTCCACCGGGCTCGATGCCGGCATTTGCAGCCCGGCTTCGCCGATGCCGGCGCTGGGCATATCAAATTGTTGCATAATGACAACGAGCTCTGCACCGCGACAGTGCAAGAATGGCGTTCAGCAACAACTGTACAGGCTGTTGCCCAAGGTAGAATGAATTTTTTATTGCTCACCGGAGCGCCTGCGCATGACCGCCCGCTTTGTCCGTACCGCCCTGTTTACTGCCGTCCTGCTGGCGACCCCGCTGGCGGCTTCGGTTGCCAATGCTGCCCAGCTCGACCTGAACGCCCCGCTGCCGGTCTCGCCCCAGCTGAAGGTCGGCAAGCTGCCGAACGGCCTCACCTATTACATCCAGCAGAACCGCAAGCCCGAGCACAAGCTGGAGCTGCGCCTGGTGGTGAAGGCCGGTTCCATCCTCGAGGATGAAGACCAGCAGGGCCTGGCTCACTTCACCGAGCACATGGCCTTCAACGGCTCGACCCACTTCAAGAAACACGAACTGGTGTCCTACCTGCAGTCGATCGGCGTGAAGTTCGGCGCCGACCTGAACGCCTATACCTCTTTCGACGAGACCGTCTACGTGCTGCCAGTGCCGGCCGATCGCAAGCAGGACCTCGACAAGGCCTTCCAGGTGCTGCAGGACTGGGCCCAGGGCCTGACCCTGAACGATGCCGACATCGACAAGGAACGCGACATCGTGCTCGAGGAACTGCGCCTCGGTAAAGGCGCCGGCGACCGCATGCAGAAGGTCCTGATGCCGAAGATGTTCAACGGCTCGCGCTACGCCGAACGGCTCCCGATCGGCAAGGAAGACACGCTGCGCAGCTTCAAGCCCGAAGCCCTGCGCCGCTTCTACCGCGACTGGTACCGGCCCGACCTGATGGCCGTGGTGGCGGTCGGCGACATCGATCCGGCCCAGGCCGAAACGCTGATCAAGCGCCACTTTTCAAGCCTGAAGAACCCGGCCTCGCCGCGTCCGCGCACCTATGCGCAGATCCCGCCGCGCACCGGCACCGAGGCGCTGGTGGTCACCGACAAGGAAGCCGGCCCGGCCTCGGTCCTGATCCGCTATCCGGTGACGCCCTACAGCGAGCGCGCCACCATCGGCGGCTACCGCGAGCAGCTGATCGAAGGCCTGTTCGCCGGCATGCTGAACCAGCGCCTGTCCGAACTGGCGCAGCTGCCCTCGCCGCCCTTCATGGGCGCCAGCAGCGCGCTCGGGCGCCTGACGCCGCGCTACCGCTCCTACAACGCGATGGCCGCGCTGGGCGAAAAAGGCGCGACGCCGGCGATCGACGCCCTGGTGCAGGAAAACGAACGCGCGCGCCGCTTCGGCTTCACGGCGGCCGAACTGGATCGCGTGAAGAAAAGCGTGATGCGCAACTACGAACGCATCCACAACGAACGCGACAACACCGATTCCGCCGCCCTCGCCGCCGAGACCATCCGCAACTTCCTGGAGGGCGAATCGATCCCCGGCATCGAGAACGAATATCGCTACGTGACCGAACTCCTGCCCGGCATCACGCTCGACGAAATCAACGCCTATGCGCGCCGCACCATTCCGGCCGACTCGGGCAAGCTGGTGATCTACACCGGCCCGGCCAAGCTTGACGTCCCGGTGCCGACCGGCGAGCAGCTGCTGGCCGCGGTTTCGAACGCCGAGCGCCGCGACGTCCAGGCCCGCGACGAAAAGGCGGTCGCGGCGCGCCTGATGGAGCAGCCGCCCGCGCCGGGCCGCATCGTCGCCGAAAGCCGCGACGAGCAGCTCGGCACCACGCGTCTAGTGCTGTCGAACGGCGTGAAGGTGATCCTCAAGCCGACCGGCTTTCGCAACGACCAGGTCTTGATGAGCGCCGCGCGCTTCGGCGGTCAGAGCCTGTTCGAGACCAGGGACATGTATAACGCCCGCTATGCCGACACCATCGTCGCCGCGATGGGCCTGAAGGACTTCTCGCCGCTGGACATGCGCAAGATCCTGGCCGGCAAGGCGGCCGCCGTCAGCGCGGGCCTGGGCAACAACACCGACGTCGTCGCCGGCACCGCGGGCGCCACCGAGGTCGAGACCATGCTGCAGATGGTGTGGCTGAAGTTCGCCGGCGTGCGCCGCGACGAGGACCTGTACAAATCCTTCATCGGCAAGCAGATGGAACTGGCGCGCAACCGCGCCTCGCAGCCGGGCGCCGCCTTCGGCGACGTGCTGGTCTCGACCCTCTACGGCGATAACCCGCGTGCCCCGCGCGCCCTGAAGCCGGAGGACTTCGCCAGTATCGACCTGGACCGCGCGATCGACATCTACCGCCAGCGCTTCTCCAGCGCGAAGGACCTGACCTTCATTTTCGTGGGCAGCTTCGACGTCGCGTCGATCAAGCCGCTGCTGGCGACCTACCTGGCCAGCCTGCCGACGCCGGATATCCCGGTGGCCTACCGCGATCTCGGCATCCGCCCCGTGAAGGGCGTGGTCAAGAAGGAAGTGAACAGCGGCCAGGATGACAAGAGCACGGTCTCGCTGACCTTCACCGGCGCCGCCGACGTCACCGAGCTCGAAGAGCTGCGCCTGTCGGCCCTGGCCGAGGTGATGAACATCCGCATCATCGACGTGCTGCGCGAGAAGCTGGGCCTGATCTACGGCGGCGGCATGGAAGCCTCGATGACGCGCATCCCCTACGCCCACTACACGGTGGGCGTGACGCTGCCGACCGGTCCGGAAAACGTCGACAAGGTGTTGAGCGCGACCTTCGCCGAGATCGAGCGCATGCGCACCCAGGGCCCGGACCAGGCCGACCTCGACAAGGTCAAGACCAACTGGCTGCAGACCTACCGCAAGTCGCTGCAGGAAAACGGCTACTGGCTGGCGGCACTACAGACCTCCCTGACCGAGGGCACCGACCCGGCCACCATCCTCACCTTCGACAAGGAAGTGCAGAAGCTGAGCGTGGCGGACCTGCAGAGGGCGGCGCAGCGCTATCTGCGGCCGGACAACTATGTGCAGGTGGTGCTGAATCCGGAGAAGGCTGCGCAGACGGCGCAGATCGCGGCCGGGGCGCAGAAGGCGCCTGAATAAGTACTACCGTCATTCCCGCGCAGGCGGGAATCCAGGTTCTGTATGAGCTAACGAAACGCCAGCAAACTTGGGTCCCCGCCTGCGCGGGGACGACGGCGGTGCAGGTTCACTTCAGGTACTTGTTGAACCACCCGATCTGCCGGCTGCGCAAATCCTTCTGGTGCTCGGGCTTGCGCAAGGCATGCCCCTCCCCTTCGTAGATCACCAGCGTGGTCGGCACGCCCATCGCCTTCAGGCCGTGCCAGAACTCCATCGACTGCGCCGGCGGGCATTCGACGTCGCGCTCGCCCACATAGATCAGGGTTGGCGTCTTCGCCGCCTTGATCGATTCGATCGGCGAGGCGGCGCGGTACACGGCCGGGTCGTCGTACATGGTGGCGCCGAAGAAAGGCACCATCCACTGGTCGATGCCGTTCTGGCCGTAGTAGCTGATCCAGTTGGCGATGCCGGCGCCGGCCACCGCGGCCTTGAAGCGCTGGCTGTGCGTCACGCCCCACATCGTCATGAAGCCGCCGTAGGAGTGGCCCATCAGGCCCAGGCGATTGCCGTCCACCGGCGCCTGTTTGATGGCGGCGTCGACGCCGGCCAGGATGTCGCGCCAGTCGCCGCCGCCGAAGTCCTTGCGGTTGGCGCTGGTGAAGGCGGCGCCCTGCCCATAGCTGCCGCGCGGGTTCGGCATGAACACGAAGTAGCCCTGGTTGACCAGGTCGCGCACCAGCGAGTTGCCACCCTCGCCGTTGGCGATGTAGCGCGGCGTGGCGGCTGCCGCCGGCCCGCCGTGCACCTGCACGATCATCGGGTACTTCTTGCCCGCATCGACCTTGCGCGGGCCGACCAGCCAGCCCTGCACCTTGTAGCCCTCGTTGGTCCAGCTGACGCTTTGCGCCGACACGGCCGGGGCGAAGGATGCGTTGTCGCGGGTGATCGCGTTCATTTCCGGCAGGCGGCCGGCGACGATGCGCGGCGCGTGCTCGTAGTCTTCCTGCACCGATGCCGCGACCTTGCCGTCGGCACTGAACACGAAGCGGCCGTCGCGCGAGGCGGAAGCCGTCACCGGGCCCTTCCACAACACGCGGCTGCTGCGCGCCGCCGGGTCGATCGCCACCACGCCGGCATCGGCACCGGCCAGCACGGAGGCCAGCACCTGGTTGCCGCGCCAGGCGATGCCGTTGAAGGTGCCGGCAAAGCCCGGGGTCACGTCGACCGGCTCGCCGCCGTCGATCGACACCGTGTAGACGTCGCCGCCGACCGAGCCGAAGTCGCTCATCAGGCCGCCGATGAAGGCGACCGTGCGGCCGTCCGGCGACACATGCGGCATGTTCATTTGCATTTTCGGCGCGGCCAGCACGCGCAGCTTGCCGGTCGCGGCATCGACGTGGCCGAGGGTGGCGATCCACCAGTTGTTGTCGCCGTTGCCCTTGGCGCTGGTGACCACGAAGCCTTTGCCGTCCGGGGTCCAGTCGTATTCGTAGACGAAGGTGTCGGCGGGCGAGACCAGCCTGAAGTCGCCGCCGCCGGCGGACACCACGGCGATGCGCTGCTCGTCTTCCTGCTCGGCCACGCCGATCTCGCCGATCTGGCGCGCGCCCGCTTCCACCGCGCCGGTCAGCTTTTTCGCGCCGACGGTGGCCAGGAAGGCCAGCTGGCGGCCGTCGGGCGACCAGCGCACGGTATTGGCCACGCCCTTGACCGTGGCCACCGGCTTGAATTTGCCGTCGCGCAGTACCTGGACCGTGGCGGTGCCGGTCTTGCTGTCGGTGCTGATCAGCGCCATCGCGCTGCCATCCGGCGACCACACGGGCGCCTCGACGCGGCATTGCACGCAATCGGCCTGCTCGACACTGCTTACGATCTTGCCGGTCGCCGTATCGCGCACGACGATGCGCGCACCGGTCTTCGCTTCGCCCTCGACGGCCTCGATGGCGGCGAGGCGCTCGCCGTTGGCGGACATCGCCAGCGAACGATAGCTGCGCATGCCTTCCGCCGAGCCGATGCCGGCGGCGGCGAGCAGGGTCAGCAGCACAAATGGTTTTACACCACGAATCATCCTTTGTCTCCTTTGCGGCGAGCGAATGCTCTGCCTACTGTTCAAGTTGCCAGCAGTCTACGCCAAACAAAGGAGAATCGGAGAAAATTTGCCCGGCCGCAGCCGGGCTTGCGCTCAAGCTTTTGCCGCGGTGAGCATGCGCTCGACGTAGCGCGCGATCAGGTCGATCTCGAGGTTGACCTTGGCGCCGGCATGCAGGTGCTTCAGCGTGGTGACGGCGATGGTGTGCGGGATCAGGTTGATCGAGAAGCGGCAGACTTTGCTGCCGTTATCGACCAGGTCTTCGACGCTGTTGACGGTCAGCGACACGCCGTTCACCACGATCGAACCCTTGTACGCCAGGTATTTGCCCAGCTCCACAGGTGCGTCGATGACCAGCTTGAAGGATTCGCCGATCGGCTCGAAGCTGTGCACGGTGCCGAGGCCGTCGACGTGGCCGGACACCAGGTGGCCGCCGAGACGCTCGGCCAGGGTCAGGGCCTTTTCCAGGTTCACTTCGCCCGGCTGGTCCAGGCCCGCGGTGCGGTTCAGGCTTTCGCGCGAGACGTCGACCGCGAACGCGTTGCCGGTCTTTTCGACCACGGTCATGCAGGCGCCGTTGATGGCGATCGAGTCGCCCAACGCGACGTCATCCAGCCCCAGGCCGCCGGCCTCGATCTGCAGGCGCACGCCCGCGAACGAACCGCCTTCGAGCGGCTTGACCGATTGAATGCTGCCCACGGCAGCGACGATTCCAGTAAACATACAGCCTTATTCCTTCTCTTGATGATTGAAGCGCGCCAGGATGCGCAGGTCGGGACCGACCTGCTGCACGCCATGGAAGCGCAATGCAAACTTGTCCTGCAGACGGGCCAGCGGCGGCAGCGCGAACATGCCCTGCCCCGGTCCGATCAGGCTCGGCGCCAGGTAGACCAGCAGTTCGTCGACGCAGCCTTCGCGCACCAGCGAGGCATTCAGCTTGCCGCCCGCTTCGACGTGCAGCTCGTTGATCTCGCGGCGGCCCAATTCCAGCATCAGCGCCGGCAGGTCGACCTTGCCGCTGCTGTTGGGCAGCATGATGACTTCATGGCCGGCGGCGCGCAATGCCGCCTCCTTTTCCGGGCTCGCCTGCGCGGCGACGATCCAGCACGGCTCGCCCTGCAGGATACGCGCACCGAGATCGATCTCGAGGCGGCTGTCGACGATCACACGGCGTGGCTGCATCGGCGTATCGATGCCGCGTACCGTGAGCTGCGGATCGTCGGCCTTGACGGTGCCGATGCCGGTCAGGATCGCCTGCGCGCGGGCGCGCCAGGCATGGCCGTCGGCGCGTGCTTCCGGGCTCGTGATCCACTGGCTCTCGCCGCTGTCCAGCGCCGTCATGCCGTCCAGGCTGGCGGCCGTCTTCAGGCGCACCCAGGGCTTCTTGACGCGCATGCGGTTGAAGAAGCCGATGTTCAATTCGTAGGCTTCGTCGGCCATGACGCCCGAACTGACCGCGATGCCGGCCGCTTCCAGCTGCGCCAGGCCGCGCCCGGCCACCAGCGGATTCGGATCGACCATTGCCGCCACCACGCGCCCCAGCCCGGCCTCGATCAGCGCGTTCGAGCATGGCGGCGTGCGGCCGTAATGGCTGCACGGCTCCAGCGTGACGTAGGCGGTGGCGCCGCGCACATCGTTCCCGCGTGCCTGGGCATCGCGCATCGCCTGGATCTCGGCATGCGCCTGCCCGGCCGGCTGGGTGTGGCCGGCGCCGATCACTTCGCCGTCACGCACGATCACGCAGCCGATGCGCGGGTTCGGCGCCGTGATGTACATGCCCTTCGCTGCCCATTCCAGGGCCAGGGCCATGCCTTCGGTATCGCTCAGTATCAGCACTTGTCTCTTTTCGGTTTGCTCAGTTCGCTCGGTTCGCCCGGTTCACGATGGCGGCGCGGCGGGACCGTCGCAGGAGGCATCGCGCGCCGGGTCGCAGCTGCGGGCCCGGCCCAGCATATTGATTTTAATACGGCGGATGCCGCCGCCATGGAACAGCGACAGCGTGCCGTAACGCGCCGCCGCCGGGTTGCTGTCGCGGCAGCTACGTCCGGCGCCATTGTAGGCGATATAGAAAGGCGGCGCCGAGGTCGTGAAGGAAAAGTCGGCGGCGATGCCCTGCGCCAGCGGGCCGTGCTCGGCCAGGATGGTGTCAGCTGGCCCCGGCAGGCGGTCGCCGTCGCGGTCGACGAATACGGTCCAGCCCTGGCGCCAGTCGGCGCCGCCCGCGCCCTTCGGCAGCAGGGTGACGAGCTCGCCGCGCGCCAGTGCCTGGGCACGCGCCAGGCCGATGGCGGCGAACAGGTCGGCGGTGGCGGCCTTCAGCTGCTGGGTGCGGACCAGCTGACCGAGGTCCGGGGCCCCGGCCGCCAACAGGATCACGAGGATCGCCATCACGGCGAGCAGTTCGATCAGCGAGAAGCCGGCCTGGCGCGCCGCCCTGCCAGGCCATCGATTCACGGCCAGCAACGCCCGCTCCCCGCCGCCGCATGCCTGCCCTGGCTGTCGAAGGTGAGTACGCCGCATTCGGGGTCGCGGAAGCGCGCGTCGACCTTGGCCGTGCCGGGCGTGGCGCGCAGCTCGACGCAATCGGCGATGTCGCGACCCGGACAGGCATGCGCGTCCAGCTCGTACAGGCTCGCGGCCGCGGTGGCGCCCGACCACCAGCGAAAACCTTGCGGCGCCGCGTCTTCGCTGCTCGAGGAAAACTCGGCATAGGTGTTGTGCTGCAAGTGGTAGCGTTCCTGCTGCTGCATCGCTTCGAACAAGGCGATCTGTCCTTCAGTGCGCTTGGTGCGCACGACGTGGCCGGCATAGCTCGGGTAGGCCACCGACACCAGGATGGCGAGGATGGCCAGCACCACCAGCATTTCGATCAGGGTAAAACCGCTCTTCATGTTCATGGATCCCTCGTTTTGTTTTCACTTCGTTTTCATTGCTTTGCTTATTCGATGGCCTGGGCGTGCAGCTGCGGCCAGTTGACGATTTCGCGCCAGCCGATGCGTCCGGCCGGGAGCTGGACGGGCGCCGGCGCCGGCGCTGGATTGCCGGAGGGCGGTCCAGCCCCATCTGGCGGCGCTGCCGCGGCATCCGGTGCCTGGCCGATGTCGCCGGCCTCGCCCGGCGCAGATGACGGTGGCGGCGGCGCGGGCTTGGGCTTGCGGTACACCGACTGCAGCACGACCTGCATCGTCCCACGGCTGCCGAAGCCGACTGCCGTGATCCGGTAAAAGCTGCCGAGCGCTTCGCCGGCACCCGGCGGTACGATCTTTTCGATGAGGTAGGCCGGCGGGCGTGCCGGCAGCAAGCCTTGGCCGGTCGCCAGCTGCGCGCCGGTGTAGTGCCCGTAGGCCACGAGCGCGGGGTTGTCGGGTTCAACCAGATCCTGTACCTGCCAGGCCGGCGGCGAGGACGCCAGGCATAGTCCACGCGCCGAGCCGGCGCGGCCGCAACCGTCGACGAAGCCACCGGCGCCAGGCTCCGTGAACTGGGCAGCCCGCGCCGGATCGGTGCCGGAAGCATCCGACGCAATGTCGCGCTCCGCATCGCGCAGCGCCGCTTCCGCAGCCTCGTGCGCAATGCTGCGCTCGCGCTCGGCCCCGGCGGAGGCGATGGAAGCGAACACGGCGCGGCAGACCGATACGCCGACCAGCATGGCCGCCATCATCAGCACCAGCGCGCAGACCAGGGCCGCGCCGCGCTGACGGTGGTGGTGGCGGTGGCCGTGGCGCAAGCGCATCGCTGGCAGGCTCATCGTTGGTAAGCTCATTGCAGGCAAGCTCATAAAGCGCCCGCGGGCAGCGCCACCGTCATCGAGAACAGCCTGCGTTCGCGCCGCCGCAACTGGTCCGGCAAGGCATCCTCGCGCACCACGGTCCCGGTATCGCCGGCCGCCGCCTCCGCCGCGTGCAGCGGCCCGAACAACTGGAACTCGGTATTCACGGCCCCGTGCCGCGTGGTCCGCGCACCGTGCAGCAGCAGGGCAACACGTACGCTGACCACACGCTTCCACCAGGTGCGCCGATTCAGCTCCTGCGCCGGCAGTCCGGCGAAGGCAGCGTCCAGGGCCTGGATCGCGTCGGCGTTGAGGTAGCGGTTGGCGGCGCCGTCGCGCGGGGTATCGGTGTCGATGCCATACAGCACCTGGAAGCTGTCGACGCCCGCGACGACGGCGTGCGCACTCCAGCTGCCGCTGCCGCTGCCACGGTATTTGCAGCGCAGCTCGGGCTCGCCGTCGCCATTCTTGGCGACATAGAAGATGCTCCAGCCCTCTTCGAACGAAGGGACGGCAAAGCCGGCACAGTTGAGAACGCTGCCGTCGCCATTCGTGCCGCCGCCGGCGCCGGGAAAGCGCACGGCCAGCACGTCGCTGCCGTTCGCGACCGCCGCCAGCGGCGTGGCGATGCCCGCCGTGCTGCTGCCGAGCGAGCGCGCATCGAGGCCAGCCAGGCGTGCCGGCAGCACGTCGACCGGCGCCGACAAGTCCAGTTGCAGCGGATCGGCATGGGCCGTCTGGCGCACGGCACGGCCGACGATATCGAGCGCATAGCGGCCGGCATCGTCGAGGGCGGCGGCTTCGACCTGGGCGGCGTAGGCATGGTTGGCCAGGCCCAGCAGGCGCGCGGCGGCCAGCACCACGGCCAGGCCGATGGCCATCGCCACCATCATCTCGACCAGGGTCAGGCCGGCCTGGCTGGCGCGCGACAAGCCGATCATGGCGCGCCCTCCCCGAGCGTCAGGAACACGGCCGGTGCCTCGGGCGCATCGGGGGCAGCCTGCCTGTCATGCCAGCCCAGCTTGACCGTGACCGGCGCACCGGGCGTGTCCGTGCAGTCCCAGGCCAGCAGGCCGGTCGCGCCCGGCGTCTGCGCATCGCGGCAGACGCGCATGCGCCCACCGGGAAAGCGGCCGGCCAGCTGCGCGGCGGTCTCGAACAGATCGAAGGCCGCCAGTTCGGCGGGTCCGCAATCGGCGCTGCCATAGCAGGACGCCGGCGCGGCCGGCAAGGCGCTGGCTTGTACGTCGAACTGCAGATAGGGATTGGCGGCATCCGGCAGTGCCATCGCCGCGGGATTGGCGCGCATGCGCTGGGCCAGCGAATCGGCCAGGCGCATGCCGTCGGCCAGCCGCGCTGCCTCGCCGGCGGCACGCACGGCCACCGCCTGCACGGCCGCGGCCCCGGCAACGCCGAGGGCCACGACGAACAGGGCCACCAGCACTTCCACCAGCGTGAAGCCGGCGCAAGGACGATGGGCTCGATGGCCGGCCATGCTCTACCTCCAGTCTCGGTTCAGGGAGACGAGAAGTTATCAGGCGGGCTCAGGTCAGCCGTGGCGGGTGCTCAATCTAAAGGACGGAACTTTATACAGGCGGTGTTTTCGCGCCCGGCCCGACTTCGGCAATCGCTTCCTGGAACTCGGCCAGGTCTTCGAAGTTCTTGTAGACGGAGGCGAAACGGATGTAGGCGATCTTGTCGAGACGCTTGAGTTCCTGCATCACGAGCTCGCCGACGTAGACGCTGTCGACTTCGCGGCGGCCGCTGGTGAGCAGTTTTTCCTCGATCGAGGAGACGGCGGCGTCGATGGCGCCGGCGGCTACGGGACGCTTGCGCAGGGCCAGCATCAGGCTGCCGCGCAGTTTGGAGGATTCGAATTCGGTGCGGCTGCCGTTCTTCTTGACGATGATCGGCATCGAGAGCTCGACGCGCTCGTAGGTCGTGAAGCGCTTGTCGCACTGCGCGCAGCGGCGCCGGCGGCGGATGGAATCGCCCTCCTCGGATACGCGGGTATCGAGGACCTGGGTGTCTTCATGCTGACAGAACGGGCATTTCATCGTTGCCGGGCCGCTGTGGCGTCAGAGATTACGAAGCGTAGACCGGATACTTGTCGGTCAGGACTTTGACCTCGGCCTTGACGCGCTCGATGGTCGCGGCGTCGTGCGGGTTGTCCAGCACATCGGCGATCAGGTTGCCCACCTTGGTCGCGTCTTCTTCCTTGAAGCCGCGGGTGGTGAAGGCCGGGCTGCCGAGGCGGATGCCGGAGGTCACGAACGGTTTCTGCGGGTCGTTCGGGATTCCGTTCTTGTTGCAGGTCATGTGCGCCTGGCCCAGGATGGCTTCCGCTTCCTTGCCGGTCAGGCCTTTCGAACGCAGATCGACCAGCATCACGTGCGACTCGGTGGTGCCCGAGACGATGCGCAGGCCGCGTGCGATCAGGGCGTCGGCCAGGGCCTTCGCGTTCTTGACCACCTGCTGCTGGTAGGCCTTGAATTCCGGCGACAGCGCTTCCTTGAAGGCGACCGCTTTACCGGCGATCACATGCATCAGCGGACCACCCTGGATGCCCGGGAAGATCGCCGAGTTGATGGCCTTTTCGTGCTCGGCCTTCATCAGGATGATGCCGCCGCGCGGGCCGCGCAGGGACTTGTGGGTGGTCGAGGTGACGAAGTCGGCGTAAGGCACCGGGTTCGGGTACTCGCCCGCTGCGATCAGGCCGGCATAGTGGGCCATGTCGACCATGAAGTACGCACCGATTTCCTTGGCAACCTTGGCAAAGCGTTCGAAGTCGATGCGCAGCGAGAAGGCCGAGGCGCCGGCGATGATCAGCTTCGGCTTGTGCTCGCGGGCCAGACGCTCCATCTGCTCGTAGTCGATGTCTTCCTTCTCGGTCAGGCCGTAGGAGATCACATTGAACCACTTGCCCGACATGTTCAGGGCCATGCCGTGGGTCAGGTGGCCGCCTTCGGCCAGCGACATGCCCATGATGGTGTCGCCGGGTTTCAGCATGGCGAAGAACACGCCCTGGTTGGCCTGCGAGCCCGAGTTCGGCTGCACGTTGGCCGCTTCGGCGCCGAACAGCTGCTTGACGCGGTCGATCGCCAGTTGCTCGGCGACGTCGACGTATTCGCAGCCGCCGTAGTAGCGCTTGCCCGGATAGCCTTCCGCATATTTATTGGTCAGCTGGGAGCCCTGCGCCTGCATCACGGCCGGCGAGGTGTAATTCTCCGATGCGATCAGCTCGATGTGGTCTTGCTGGCGGGTGTTTTCCTTCTGAATGGCATCCCACAGTTCCGGGTCGACGTTGGCGAGCGTGTGATCTTTTGCAAACATGAAAAAAACTCCAATCGATAAGAGTACCAGGCAACAGGCAGCGCTGAACCGGGGCGGGAGCGAATACACGGCAGCCGCGATACGAAGCGTACCCGTCGAAGGCTGCCCAGGCGAACGGCAAACGACATCTCACGCTCCCCGGTGGATCTCCACCTTGGCCGCCTGCGGAGGCGGTTTTCGCCAGTTACGTGAGACGTAATGGAACTGCCGATTGTAAAGGATGACACATGGGGTAAGCAATGATCATTTCGGCTACAATCTCGCAGTTCATCTTCACCCTCCAATACCCGGGATTCCATCATGATCGTTTTCATTACCGGCGCATCGGCCGGCTTCGGCGCCGCGATGGCGCGCACCTTCGTCAGGAACGGCCACCAGGTGGTGCTCGCGGCGCGGCGCAAGGATCGCCTGGAGTCGCTGGCCCGCGAGCTCGGCGAATCGGCGCTGCCGGTCGCCATGGACGTGACGAGCAAGGCCTCGATCGAGGAAGCGCTGTCGATGCTGCCGCAGTCCTGGCGCCAGATCGACGTCCTGATCAATAACGCCGGCCTGGCGCTCAACACCAAGCCGGCGCATGAAGTCCCGCTGGAAGACTGGGACACCATGATCGACACCAACGTCAAGGGCCTGGTGACCATGACCCATGCGGTCCTGCCTTCGATGGTCGAGCGCGGCAGCGGCCTGGTCATCAACCTCGGCTCGGTGGCCGGCCACTACCCCTACCCGGGCGGCAATGTGTACGGCGCAACCAAGGCCTTCGTCGAACAGTTCACGCTGAACCTGCGCGCCGACCTGGTCGGCACCGGCGTGCGCGCCACCAACCTGGCGCCGGGCCTGTGCGGCGGCACCGAATTCTCGAACGTGCGCCTCAAGGGCGACGACGCAGCCGCCGCCAAGGTCTACGAAGGCACCCAGCCGCTGACCGCCGAAGACATCGCCGAGACCGCCTACTGGATCGCCACCCTGCCGCCGCATGTCAACGTCAATCTGATCGAAATGATGCCGACCTGCCAGGGCTTCTCGCCTTTCAACATCAAGCGCACCTAAGCTTGAATTCGCACAAACCGGTGTCTGACCCCGGTTTGTGTTTCCTCAAGCGTGTGTCTGTGGCGACGCAGGTTGTGAGAAAGTGTTACAGTTCTTGGCTGAGTATGCACACTTGGCGTTTACTCATGCCCATTTAACATCGGACCAGCCATTTGGTCCCACGCGCATTTCGGATGTTTATGTATGCCAGCGTACATAAACAAGTAGAAAATCGCGTAAAATGTTTCCCATTTTCATTTATGGCAGCTGAAATGCCTTCAGTTTTCACCTGGACAGTGCGGGTCTATTACGAAGACACCGACGCCGGCGGCATCGTGTATTACGCCAATTACCTGAAGTTCTTCGAACGTGCGCGCACGGAATGGCTGCGCTCGCTCGGCATTCACCAGCAAAACCTGCTCGACGAGGAAAGCGCCGCCTTCGTGGTGCGCAGCGCCAGCGTCGACTACCTGTCGTCCGCGCGCCTGGATGACGAACTGACCCTGCGCCTGAGCGTGGAAAAACTCGGCCGCGCTTCGGTCCAGTTCGCGCAACAGGCCTGGCGCGGCGACACCCTGCTGTCGACCGCCAACGTGAAAGTGGGCTGCGTGGATGCGCAGACGATGCGCCCCCGCTCCATCCCCGATTCCGCCGCTGCTAAAATGCGCGCCGACTGAACATTTGACCAAATAACCGATACTGATGAACGCAGTCCAAGACCTCTCCTTTATTGAACTGATCCTTCACGCGCACTTCCTCGTCAAGCTGATCATGGCCCTGCTGTTCGCGATTTCGGTGATCAGCTGGACCTATATTTTCCGCAAGGTGTTTGCGATCCGCGCCGCGCGCCGCCTGACCGAACAGTTCGAGCGCAGCTTCTGGGCCGGCGGCAATCTGCACACGCTGCACCAGAGCGCCAGCAACCAGCGCGACCAGAGCGGTCCGCTGGCCCGCATCTTCGAGGCCGGCATGGGCGAATTCATCAAGGGCAAGCAGGCCGCCCGCGACGCCCTCGACGTCGGCGCCGTGCTGGATGGCGCCCGCCGCGCGATGCGCGCCGCCTTCCACCGCGAACTCGATCACCTGGACACCCACCTGAACTTCCTGGCCTCGGTCGGCTCGGTGTCTCCGTACATCGGCCTGCTCGGCACCGTGTGGGGCATCATGAACGCCTTCCGCGGCCTGGCCAACGTGCAGCAGGCAACCCTGGCCGTGGTCGCCCCCGGCATCGCCGAAGCACTGATCGCCACCGCGATCGGCCTGTTCGCGGCAATCCCGGCAGTGGTCGCGTACAACCGCTTCACCCACGATATCGACCGCCTCGCGATCCGCTTCGAAAGCTTCGTCGAGGAATTTTCGAACATCCTGCAGCGCCAGTCGCGCTAAAAGAACATGGCATTCAACAGCAATCTGCGGAGCAGCCGCCGCAAGCTGAAATCCGAAATCAACGTCGTGCCCTACATCGACGTGATGCTGGTGCTGCTCATCATCTTCATGGCGGTGCCGCAGTCGCAGAATCCCAGCGAGATCAAGCTGCCCAGCGCCGAGCGCTCGACCCAGCCGCCGGACGACTACATCAACATCGCCGTGAAGAGCGATGCCCGTCTGCAGATCGGCATCATCGGCAAGCAGGCGCAAGCCTTCGAGGACGTGGATAACCGCGCCGCCGCGATCGACCGCCTGCGCGCGATCCATGCCGAGCACCCGGATTATCCGGTGATGATTTCCGGCGACCGCGAAAGCAAATACGACGATGTGATCCAGCTGATCTCGGAAGCCAAGAAGTTGGGCATCAACCGGGTTGGATTGGCTACGAAATAATGTCGGCAACGAAGCACAACAGCAACGCCGCCGGCGGTTCGCCTTATCAGGTGCCGCCGGAACCGAACCGCTGGCCCTCGATCGGCCTGGCGGTGGGTGTGCACGCCCTGTTGCTGGCCTTCCTGGTCATCGGCATCAACTGGACCAACAACCAGCCGGTGGCGGTCGAGGCCGAGGTCTGGGATACCAGCGTGCAGCAGGCTGCCCCGCCGGCGCCGCAGCCCGTGGTCGAACCCGAACCGCAGCCGCAGCCGGAAACGCCGCCGCCGATGCAGCGCGTGGCCGAGCCGCCGCCGAAAGTCGAGCCGGCGCCGCCGAAGCAGCCGGATATCGCGCTGGAACGCGAAAAGAAGCGTAAAGAAGAACTGAAGCAGCGCCAGGAAGAAGAGCGCATCGAGCGCGAGTTGGCGGAGAAGCGCGCGCAGGAGAAAAAGGAAAAAGCGTTGGCCGATAAGAAGGCGCGCGACGAAGAGAAAAAGAAAGAGCAGGAACTGGCGAAGAAGTCAGAAGAAGCGGAAAAGAAAAAAGCCCAGGAACTGGCTAAGAAAGAAGAAGCCGAGAAGAAGAAAAAGGAAAAGGCCGAGCAGGACAAGGCCGAGAAACTGGCCAAGGCAAAAGCCGAAAAGGCGGAAGCCGCGAAGCTGGATAAACTGCGCGCCGAGGAAATGAAACGCCTGACGGCTGGCGCCGGCAGCCCGGGCAGCAGCGGCAGCGCCGAGAAATCGACCGCACCGCGCATCGACAAGGGTTATATCGCCAGCATCGCAGCAAAGATCAAGGGCAATACGACTTATCCGGGCAGCACCGATGTACCCGGCAATCCGGAAGTGGTGTTCCAGGTCGAGCAACTACCGACCGGCGAAATTCTTTCGGTGCGCAAGACCAAGAGCAGCGGCATTCCTGCCTTCGACGAAGCCGTGGAACGCGGCATTAACAAATCGTCACCGCTACCAAAGAAGAAAGATGGTACGGTAGAGCGATCTGTACAGGTCGGTTTCAAACTGAAGGAAATGAACTGATATGAAGAAATTACATACCCTGCTGTTTTCGGCCTCGCTCCTGATGGGCGTGGCTGCACATGCCCAGGTGCGCGTCGAAATCGCCGGCGTGAGCGGCACCCAGATCCCGGTCGCGGTGGCGGCCTTCGCCGATGAATCGATCGCACCGGAGCAAGTTTCCAGCATCATCCGCGCCGACCTCGAGCGCAGCGGCGTGTTCAAGGTGATCGACGCCGGCCGCGCGATTTCGGACAGCGCCAGCATCGACCTCGGCGCCTTCAAGGCCAGCGGCGCCGACGCCCTCGTGGTGGGCTCGGTCAGCCGCCTGGCCGACGGCCGCCTCCAGGTCCGCTACAAGCTGATGGACACCGTCAAGCAGACCCAGCTTTCGCAGCTGTCGGACGCGGTCGGCCCGCGCAACACGCGCCTCGAAGCCCACCGCATCGCCGACGATGTCTATGAAAAGCTGACCGGCACGCGCGGCATCTTCTCGACCCGCATCTCGTATGTGAAGGTAAATCGCGGCAATGGCAACCACAGCTACGAGCTGGTGGTCGCCGATGCCGACGGCCAGAACGAACAGGTGGCCGCCTTCGGCCGCGAAGCGATCATCTCGCCGGCCTGGTCGCCGGACGGCACCAAGGTCGCCTATGTCTCGTTCGAAAAGCAGAAGCCGATCGTCTACGTGCAGAACCTGGTGACCGGCCAGCGCGCCATCATCTCGAATGAAAAGGGCAGCAACTCGGCGCCGGCCTGGTCGCCGGACGGCACCAAGCTGGCCCTGTCGCTGTCGAAGACCGGCAGCACCCAGGTCTTCATCGTGAACGCCGATGGCAGCGGCATGCGCCGCCTGACCAATACCAATGGCATCGATACCGAGCCCCAATTCTCGGGCGACGGCCAGAGCATTTATTTCGTCAGCGACCGCAGCGGCGGTCCGCAGATCTACAAGATGAGCGTGAACGGTGGCCCGGCCACCCGCGTCACCTTTAATGGCAGCTATAACATTTCTCCTCGTATATCCCCGGACGGCAAGACGCTGGCGTGGATCTCGCAACGCGATGGAGGCTTCAATCTGTACGCGATGGACCTGGCCAGCGGCCAGGAACAGCGCCTGGCCGATGGGGCCACCGAACCGAGTTTTTCGCCGAACGGCAAATACATCATGTATGCCAACAAAGCCGGCGGACGTGCCTCGCTGGCAGTCGTGTCCGTCGACGGTCGTGTGAAACAGCGTCTTTCGACGCAGGCGGGAAACATCAAGGAGCCCAGCTGGGGCCCCTTTATGAAGTAAAATTTTTTGACCAGGAGAAAAACCATGCGCAACATTAAAACTATCGCTTTCATCGCCTCGGCTGCAGCCCTGCTGTCGGCTTGCTCGTCGACCAAACTGCAGGAAACCCCGGTGGTCGAGAAGACCCCGGTCGCCGAAACCGCACCGCCGGCTGACACCAGCCGCGACGTCCGCCCGGTCGAAACCGGTGCCGTCGATCCGCTGAACGACCCGAAAGGCGTCCTGGCGAACCGCAGCGTCTACTTCGACTACGACAGCTACGTCGTGCGCGACGACGGCAAGCCGGTCGTCGAAAACCACTCGGCTTACCTGACCAAGAACAAGCAGCGCAAAGTGCTGATCCAAGGTAACACCGACGAACGCGGCGGCACCGAGTACAACCTGGCCCTGGGCCAGAAGCGCGCCGAAGCCGTGCGCCGTTCGATGGCTGCCCTGGGCGTGGCCGAGAACCAGATGGAAGCCGTGTCGCTGGGCGAAGAAAAGCCGAAAGCAACCGGCAGCAACGAAGCGGCCTGGGCTGAAAACCGCCGCGCCGACATCGTCTACCAATAATCGGTACGCTGCCGACGCCGTCCCATACGGCTCGGCGCACCCGGTTGATTGACAGCGGGGCGGGATGCAGTGCAGACTGCATCCCGCCCCGTATTGCTTAGGAAGAGCCAGATAATGATGAAAACGTCCCAGTCCCGCCTTGCGGCCATCGCCCTCGCCTTCGCCGCCTGGCTGCCCCTGCACGCGAGCGCCGGCCTGCTCGACGACGATGAAGCGCGCCGCGCCATCCTCGACCTGCGCGCCAAGGTCGACGCCCTGTCGCGCGACATGAACGCCCGCATCGACGCCAAGTCCGACAAGACCGCGACCCTGGAAATGCTGAACCACCAGGAAGAGACGATGCAGGAAATCGCCCGCCTGCGCGGCCAACTCGAAGTGCTGGCGAACCAGATCGCGACTTCGCAAAAGAATCAGCGCGACCTGTACGCCGACCTCGACGCGCGCATCAAGAAACTCGAGCCGCGCCAGGAGACCATCGACGGCCAGACCGCCGAGGTGCTGCCGACCGAGAAGAAGTCCTACGACACCGCCATGGAGCTGTTCAAGTCGGGCGACTACAAGGCCGCCGCCAACGCACTGCAGGACTTCGTGCGCCGCTATCCGGACTCCGCCTACGCTGCCAACGCCCAGTACTGGCTCGGCAACGCCTACTACGCCCAGCGCGACTACAAGAACGCGATCGCAGCCCAGGAAGCGGTGGTCTCGAACTACGGCACCAGCAGCAAGGCGCCGGACGCGATGCTCAACATCGCCAGCAATTACATCGAGCTGAAGGACAAGAAGAACGCCAAGAAGGTGCTGCAGCAGCTGGTGTCGAAGTTCCCCGACACCGCCGCCGCGGCAACGGCCAAGGACCGCCTGGCCGCGCTGAAGTAAGTACCTTGCGCGTTTGACAGCCCGGCAGATTGAACATATAATCTTGCTTCTTCGGGTCGTTAGCTCAGTTGGTAGAGCAGCGGACTTTTAATCCGTTGGTCGCTGGTTCGAGCCCAGCACGGCCTACCACGAATTTGCAGTATCAAATCAAGGCGTTGCGAGTGATCGTGACGCCTTTTTTTGTATCTCCGGCAGTCCCCTCTTCTACCTACTGTGCCGTACTTGTGACGCGCAGCAGTCCATCTACTACCGCCGCATGACGCGCCATGTGTGCCGGCGCCAGATGCGCGTACCGCCGAACCATCGCTGCCGACTTCCAGCCGCCCATCTCCTGCAGGTCGTACAACGGTGTGCCGTTCTGAATCAGCCAACTGGCCCAGGTATGGCGCAGATCGTGCCAGCGGAAATCTGCGATGCCGGCCCGCTTCAGCGCATTGCGCCAGGCCTTCGTGTTCACGTACTTGATCGGGTTTCCGTCGTACGTGAAAACGCGTTCCAAGTGCTTGCCACGCTGGCCTTCCAGTACTTCCACCGCCAGGTCACACAGCGAAACGTGGATATCCTCGCCGCCCTTTGCCTCATCGGCTGCGATCCAGGCTGTACGACGCTCAATGTCAACTTGCGACCATTGCAGACGTACCACATTGCCCTGTCTTAGCCCGGTTGCGAGCGCGAACAACGCGATGTCCCGCTGGTGCTCAGGCAGCGCGTCCAACAGCGCCTTTGCCTGCTTCGGCGTGATCCACCGAACACGGCGCTTTGGCTCCGGGTACATCTTCACTTTTGGCACCCGGCCGGTCCACTCCCACTCCAAGGATGCCTTACGCAAGATTGCACGAATCAGCGCGAGGTAGCGGTTGGCTGTCGCATTGCTCGACTCGGCCCTCTTGCGTGCGCCAATCGCCGCGATCTCGTCACGCGTGATGTCAGCCAACACTCGATTCCGCAGGAACTGCCGCAACCAGTCCAGCTTTAGCACATCTTCGTGATGAGTACGTTTATGGGCGGTCTCCTTCAGCCACTTGCTTGCTGCCTCGTCCCACGTGCGCCTGGGCTGCTCCCCGAGTTTCTGTAGCCGCCAGTGCTCCGCCTTCAGTCGGTCATGCAGTTCCTGCGCTTCGACCTTGTTGCTTGTTTCAGACGAGCGCCTGACGCGCGCCCCTGATGGCGTGGTGAAGTCGATCCACCACGTACTTCCGCGTTTATAAAGTGACATTACCCGGTCTCCTTGAGTTGTCACTTGCAACGCTTGCCGTGGTTAAGCATAGCTCCCACTCGCGTATGCCACAAGGCTGAAGTCTCTCTGCGTGCCCCTTGCGAAGGTGGTCGACTCGCCCTCACCGCTTTATCCAAATTTGCTCATCAAATGCAACACGGTTCAGCCGATCCAGCATGAGAGCTGCGTCGCTTCAAGTCTTGAGAGCCCAGCCATGCCAAGATATCGACGCGCCACATCATATCAATATGTTAACTAAATTAAACAATTTACATGGTGAATAGTATGCGTCGAGATGAGCCCCAAATAGCGCTTCTTGCAATTTTCGCAGTCGCAATAGGAATGCTTGTGTATTTCGCAGTCAAAGCCTTTGGCGACATGGTCCATCTGAGCTGGGGCGCTGCTGAGATAGCCCCTTGAAGTACCAGACACAGTCGATGCTGTATCCTTACGTATAGGAATAAGACTGTGAGTATGACTAGAAACAACCAAACCATCGAAGTCGTGACGGTGTCCGAAGAGCGACGCCGCCGCTGGTCAGTGCAGGAGAAAGCTGCGCTGGTCAAGGAAACGTACGAGCCGGGCATGAGCGTATCGCTGGTGGCCCGCAAACATGGCATCAGTGCCAGCCAGCTGTTCAATTGGCGCAAGCTCGAGCGGGAAGGCGCCCTGGTCGCGGTGCATTCCGGTGAGTCGGTCGTACCAGCGAGTGAGCTGGCAGCGGCACGCGCCCAGATCGCACAACTGCAGCGCATGCTGGGCAAGAAAACCATGGAAGCGGAGATCCTGCGCGAAGCGGTCGAGCTGGCTCGCGAAAAAAAGTGGATTGCGCGCTCACCCTTATTGGACAAGGACGGGCAGTAAAGCCTGTTTGCGTTGTCCTTGGTGTAGCGCGCTCGCACGTGATTGACCTTCTTGCCCGACCTGCAAAC
>NZ_JANUGX010000004.1 GCF_024753245.1 Massilia norwichensis
GGGGGGCAGCGTGACGGGCCGGGGGGGCGCCGGGGGGGGGCGGCGGGGGGGCGGGGGGGGGGGGGGCGGGGGGGGGGTGGGGGGGGGGGGGGGGGGGGCGGCGCCCGCGGGGCCCCCCCCCCCCCCCCCCCCCCCCCTCCCCCCCCCCGGGGGGGCCGGCCCCCCCCCCCCACGACAATGCTCAGGCCGTATCCTGCTCCCGCTCAGCCACCACCCCGGAATCCTCTTCCGGAGCAGCCGTCCCCTCCTCCCCCTTGTGCAGCTTCGCTTCCTGCTTGCGCCGCGCTTTTTCCTCTGCCTTCTTCTTTTTCTCCAACTCACGTTGCCGCTTTTCGTACTGGAAATTCGTCTTGGCCATGGTGTCCTCGTGCGTGTGGAAGGAAGAGCTTCTAACAACACCTTCAGGGCAAGGCGCATCGCCGCATCGGCGGACCGCGAAGACAGTACGCTAGTACGGCGAGACGATGCAACGCAGCCATGGAGGTGTTGTTAGGAGCTCTGCGCCATTATGGCCCACGAGACTCGCCAAGTCTTGAGAATTAACCACGCGGGTGGTGCTGTGCGTGAAGGTGCTTCAAACGCTCGCGGGCGACATGGGTGTAGATCTGGGTGGTCGAAATATCGGAATGGCCCAGCAGCAGTTGTACCACGCGCAAGTCGGCGCCGTGGTTCAGCAGGTGGGTGGCGAAGGCGTGGCGCAGCGTGTGCGGCGACAGCGGTGCCGTGATGCCCGCCTTTGCCGCATGCTTCTTGATCACGATCCAGAACATCTGGCGCGTCATCGGACCGCCGCGGCCGGTGACGAACAGGGCATCGTCGACCTGGCCGTTCAGGATCACCCCGCGCGCGTCCTTCATATAGCGTTCCAGCCAGAGTCTCGCCTGCTCGCCGAAGGGCACCAAGCGGGTCTTGCTGCCCTTGCCCGTGATCCGCAGCACGCCATCGTTCAGGCTCAGCTCGACCACCTTGAGCGTCACCAGTTCCGATACCCGCAGGCCGCTCGCATACATCAGCTCGAGCATGGTGCGCTCGCGCAGGCCCAGCGGGGTCGACACGTCCGGCGCGGCAAGCAAGGCCTCGACCTGGGGTTCGCTCAGCGTGTGCACGAAGCGGGTCGGCTGCCTGGCCGAGGCCAGGTTCAGGCAGGGGTCATGGTCGATGCGGCGCTCGCGCAGCGCCATCTGGTAGAAGCGCTTGAGCACCGACAGCCGGCGGTTGGCCGAACTGGGCTTGGTGTCCTCGTGGCGCTCGGCAAAATAGGCGGCGATGTCCTGCGCCTGCACCGCATGCAGGCTGGCGCGCTCGGGACGTTTTGCTTCCAGCCAGCCGGCAAACAGGCGCAGGTCGCGGCGATACGCGTCCAGCGAATTCTTTGCCAGTCCGTGCTCGAGCCAGAGGGCGTCGCAGAAGCCGTCGATCAGGGAAAGATTGACTGCTGCTGCCATGGAACGTCAGTAGGGAGCGCACCTTCGTGACGCAGCAGCCAGCGCTTGACGGTGAGCGTGAAGCCGTGTTCGTCGTCGCTGCTGGCGAAGCCGCCCAGGCCGCCGGCGGCGGTCACGCGGTGACAGGGAATCACCAGCGGGAACCAGTTGGCGCCGCAGGCCTGGCCGACCGCGCGCGGATGCGATTCGAGCAGCTTGGCGATCTGGCCGTAGGTGCGCGTGCTGCCGCGCGGGATTGCGCAAATCGTGTCCCAGACGCGGCGCTGGAAGTCGCTGCCGGCCTCGAACAGCGGCAGCTCGAAGCGGAAATCGGCGTCGTCGAAATAGCGCAGCACCTGTTGCGCGGCCTGTTCGGCGCAGGCATCCTGCGGCGCTTTTTCCTGGTAGTGCGGCGGCAGGTAGACCAGCTCGCGCAAGCGTCCCTCTTCGGTGCGGATGCCCATCGCGCCGAAGGGCGCCGCGACGATGGCGTTGAAGAGTTCGCTACCCTGTTGTGTGTTCATTGATGCAGTGTAGCACTCGGCAGCACAAAAAAAAACGCACCCTTGGGGGGTGCGCTTCAGTCGGTCACGTTTGCGGCCACTCGGTCGTGCCGGCAGCTCTATAAAACGTGTGTCTCCTCATACTTTCTCCGGAGATCCAATCCTGGATGTCCGCTTTCTTAGTGCTTCTCCCCAAATCAGTGTCCGGGCTTTCGAAACGCACCACTGTGGTGCCAAAGCTGCGCCATCATAACGCATTCGAATAAGAAAGTCGTAGTTTTTTATATACATTCACGAAATATATTTCAGCCATAAACCATGCGCGGGAGCCATAAGGAGATGGCTGGCACGTAGGTAATTAACAACAGGAAACCAAGCATGGTCAGCAGCCAGGGCATGACCGCCACCGTCAGCTCGGAGATGCCCATTTTCGTGATGCCGGACGCCACGTAGAGATTCAGGCCGACCGGCGGGTGGCACATGCCGACTTCCATGTTCACCACGATGATGATGCCGAAGTGGACGGGGTCGATGCCGAGCTGGGTCGCGACCGGGAACAGGATCGGCGCCATGATCAGCACGATCGACGAGGGCTCCATCACGTTGCCGGCCAGGAGCAACAGCAGGTTCACGACGATCAGGAAGCCGATCGGGCCCAGGCCCTGGCCGGTGAGCCAGCTGGCCATCGCCTGCGGCACGTTCTCGCTGGTCATCAGGAAGGAGAACAGCACGGCGTTGGTGATGATATACAGGAGCATCGCCGACATCGCTGCCGAGTCCAGCAGCACCTTGCCGACCTGCTTGAGCTTCAGGTCCTTGTAGACATACACCGCGATCACGAAGGCATACACCGCCGCGATGCCGGCCGCCTCGGTCGGCGTGAACACGCCGGTGTAGATGCCGCCCATGACGATCACGATCAGGAACAGGCCCCAGGCGCTGCGGCGGAAGGCGGTCCAGCGCTCGCCCCAGGTGGCGCGCTGCATGCGCGGATAGTTGTGCTTCTTCGCCAGCACCCAAGTGGTGAGCCCCAACAGGAAGGCCAGCATCAGGCCCGGCACCACGCCGGCCATGAACAGCTGGCCGACCGAGGTATTGGTGGTCACCGAATACATCACCATCACGATCGAGGGCGGGATCAGGATGCCGAGCGCGCCCGAGGTCGTGATCACGCCGGCGCCGAAGCGCTTCGGATAGCCCTGCTTGACCATGGCCGGCAGGATGATGGAGCCGATCGCCACCACGGTCGCCGGGCTCGAACCCGACACCGCCGCGAACAGCGCGCAGGCAAACACGCCGGCCAGCGCCAGGCCGCCGTGCCAGTGCCCGACCATCGAGCTGGCGAAGTTGATCATGCGCCGCGCCACGCCGCCGTGGGTGAGGAAATTACCGGCCAGGATGAAGAAGGGGATTGCCATGATCTCGAACTTCTCGATGCCGGTGAAGAGCTTGAGCGCCACCGATTCGATCGGCACCGAGGTCATGGTGAACAGAAAGGTCAGCACCGTCAGGCCGAGCGAGATCGAGATCGGCATCCCGGTCAGCATCAGCAGGAGCAGCAGGATGAAGATGATGGCGGCGTTCATTGGGCTTTCCTTGCTTCTTCGATTTCGTCGTCCAGGCCTTCGACGTAGGCATGGTCATGCTTGGGCAGTTCGCCGGTGCGGACAAAGGTCCAGGCCACCTGCAGGAAGCGGAAGCACATCAGGAAGGAGCCGAGCGGCACTGCGAGATAGACGATCCACATCGGCCATTCGAGGTCGGCGGAAATCTGGCCGGTGCCGTACATGTGGTGCACGAAGTTGGCGCCGAAGCTGCCGATGATGCCGGTGAAGAGCGCGCCGGCCAGCAGGCCGAACACGATGAACTTGTTGCGCCAGCGTTCATTGAGGCGGTTGATCAGCACGTCGACGCCGACGTGGATACCGGTCCGCACGCCATACGCGGCGCCGAACTTGGCCATCCACACGAACATGTAGATGCAGAGTTCCTGGGCCCAGCTGGTGTTCTGGGCGATGAGCCAATCCTGCAGCCCGGGAATGGGCAGGCCGGACAGGTAGCGGTGCAGCACCGCGATGAAGATGACGAAGGTGGCCGCGGCCATCAGGCTGGCGATGATCCACTCTTCGAGGCGATCGAGGATTTTCATTTTAGTTTTGGACGTGGACGCGGTGCAGCACAACGTCGTTCCCGCGCAGGCGAAAAAGCGCCACTGGCGCTTTTTCCCCAAGTTGCACGAGCAGCCGAAGCGCACGCAGAACTTGGCGGGAATAATGCCGGTGGCATTATTCCCGCCTTCGCGGGGACGACGACTCAAACGTCGACGACGTTGGAAGAGTTACTGGACGGAAGCCGTCGCCTTGTTGATCTGGCCGATCAGGTCGGCGCCGACCCGGCTTTCCATCTGCTTCTGCACCGGCAGCAGGGCCTTGCGCCATGCCGCCTGTTCCTGCGGGTTCAGGTTGTAGATGGTGGTCTTGCCGGCCTTGCGGATGGCGTCCAGCGCCATGTCGTTGTCCTGCTGGGCGATCGCCTTCTCGTACTTGGTCGCCTCGTTCATGGCCTGCTGCAGCTGGCCGCGCACGTCGGCCGGCAGGCCGTCCCAGAACTTCTTGTTGACGATGACCGCATAGCCCAGGTAGCCGTGGTTCGACACGGTCACGTGCTTCTGCACCTCATGCATCTTCTGGGTGTACATGTTCGACGGCGGGTTCTCGGTGCCGTCCACCACGCCGGTCTGCAGCGCCTGGTAGACTTCCGAGAAGGCCAGCACCTGCGGGTTGGCGCCCAGCGCGCGCATCTGCGCGTCCAGCACCTTCGAGCTCTGGATGCGCATCTTCAGGCCGCGGAAATCGGCGGGCGCGTGCAGCGGCTTGTTGGCGGACATGACCTTGAAGCCGTTGTCCCAGTAGGCCAGGCCGGTGATGCCCTTCGGCTCCAGCTTCATGAGCAGGCTCTTGCCGATCGGGCCTTCGGTGACGGTGTACAGCGCGGCCTTGTTCGGGAAGATGTACGGCAGGTCGAACACCTCGAATTCCTTCACGCCCAGCGGCGCGAACTTGGCCAGCGAAGGCGCCAGCATCTGCACCGCGCCCAGCTGCAGGGCTTCGAGTTCTTCCTTGTCCTTGTACAGCTGGCTGTTGGGGTAGACTTCGACCTTGACGCGGCCCTTGGTCATTTTTTCGGCCAGGTCCTTGAAGCGCTCGGCGGCGCGGCCCTTCGGCGTGTCGGTCGCCACCACGTGGCTGAACTTGATGACGATGGGGGCCTGGGCCGCTGCGTTCAGGGCAAAGCTGGCGCCGGCGAGCAGCGCGAGCGCCGCCACCATGGATTTGATCTTCATGTCGTCTCCTCTGTTATAAGAATGGGTATGCTTTTTTGTATTTACCTGGAGTCTGCTGAGCTTTTTATCTCGCATCTATTGTGGAAAACCACAATAGCCGGCTCAGCAGTAAAAGTATCACGTTATTGAATGAAAAACCCATTCTCGATCCCCCGCCCGGTGCCGGACGGTCCCTGGCGCTGGCTGGTGCCGGTGCTGCTGGTGCTGCTGTTCCTGCTCGTCCTCTTGTGGCTGCCCTGGCAGGCGCGCCAGATGGAAGCCAACGAGCGCCAGGAACAGCTGATCGCCGACACCCTCTGGGTCGAGCAGACCTTGCGCTTCGAACTGGCGCGCAGCGAGGAAGCGCTGGCCACGCTGGGCGCCGACCTTGCCGCCGACATCCCGCCCTCGCCCGAGGCGCTGCAGCCGCGCCTGGCGCAGATGTTCAAGAACGGCCCGGAACTGCGCCGCATCGCCTGGCTCGACGCCGACGGCAAGCTGCTGGCCCTGCGCGGCAGCGAGCTGCCGGAACATGGGCTCATCCAGTCCTCACGCGATGCCCAGCTGATGTCGCGCAGCACCCGCAACGGCCGCTACAGCGATGCCTACGGCGCCGGCGACGCCCACGGCGGCCTGGTCGACTATCACCTGCCGCTCTATCGCCACGGCAGCTTCGTCGGCAGCCTGATCGCCACCTACAACCTGCAGACCCTGCTCGACGAGAACGTGCCATGGTGGTTCGCCCAGGACAACGCCCTGTCCCTGCTCGACCGCGACGAGCGCACGGTGGCGCGCCGCGCCGCCGGCGGTCCCGGCCACGGCGTCTACACGCACAAGCGCGCGCTCGACCTGCCCGGCGCCCAGATCACGCTCGCCACCGACAGCGTGAAAGGCGCACCGAAGCTGCTGCCCAACCTGCTGGTCGGTTCGGTGATCGTCCTGGCGCTGGGCCTGGTGCTGTCGCTGGTCGCGCTGTGGCGCCACATCGCGCGCACGGTCACCGCCGAGAACGCGCTGCGCCAGCAGATGGCCTTCCGCACCGCGATGGAAAACTCGCTGCTGACTGGTCTGCGCGCGCGCGACCTCGAAGGCCGCGTCACCTACGTGAACCCGGCCTTCTGCCGCATCGTCGGCCTGCCGGCCAGCGAACTGCTGGGCAAGAAGCCGCCCATGGCCTACTGGGCGCCGGAAGCCACCGGCGAATACGAGCAGCGCTTCCGCAAGATCCTGGCCGGCCAGGTGACGCCGCAGTTCGAAACGGTGTTCCAGCGCCCCGACGGCACCCGCGTGCCGGTGCTGATCTTCGAAGCGCCGCTGGTCGGCGCCGACGGCCGCCATACCGGCTGGATGAGCTCCGTGCTCGACATCACCGACCGCAAGCGCGCCGAAGAGCTGGCCCGCCAGCAGCAGGAAAAGCTCGAGACCAGCGCGCGCCTGGCGACCATGGGCGAGATCTCGTCGATGCTGGCGCATGAACTGAACCAGCCGCTGGCGGCGATCTCCAGTTACACGGCGGGTGCCCTCAACGTACTGGAACGCGGGGCGGCGGGCGATGGTGCCGGCATGCTCAAGCGCGCGCTGGAACAGGCCAACACCCAGGCCCGCCGCGCCGGCCAGATCATCCGCAGCGTGCACGAATTCGTGAAGAAGCGCGAGCCGCGCCGCGAGAGCGTGATGGTGGCGCAGGTGATCGACGGCATCCGCGCGCTGGTCGACCTGCAGGCGCGCCAGAGCTATGTCACGCTGCAGGTGGAAATCGCGCCGGGACTGCCGCCGGTCCTGGCCGACCGTGTGCTGCTCGAGCAGGTGCTGCTGAACCTGACCCGCAACGCGATCGAGGCGATGCAGGCGGTCGACCGCGAACGCCGCGTGCTGCGCATCGAAGCGGCGCAGGATGCGGAAGCGGGACAGGTCTCGGTGTCCGTCATCGACAACGGCCACGGCATCTCGCCCGAAGTGGCCGAGCGCCTGTTCTCGCCCTTCTTCTCGACCAAGGCCGAGGGCATGGGCATGGGCCTGTCGATCTGCCGCACCGCGATCGAGTTCCACGGCGGGACCCTCACCCACGCCGACAATCCGGGCGGCGGCACGGTCTTCACGTTCACGCTGCAGCGGGCGCACGCTACAATAGCGAGCTGACCGAAGGAGAATCCATGCTGCACATCGTCGACGATGAAGACGTGATCCGCGATGCCCTCGAATGGCTGGCGCAGTCGCGCGGGCTGGCGACGCGCGGCTATGCCGGCGGCCAGGCCTTCCTCGATGCGCTGGGCACCGAGCACGACGCCGGCGGCGAATGCGTGCTGCTCGACGTGCGCATGCCCGGCATGAACGGCATCGCCGTGTTCGACCAGCTGGTGGCGCGCGGTCTGCTGGCGCGCCTGCCGGTGATCTTCCTGACCGGTCACGGCGACGTACCGATGGCGGTCGATACGCTCAAGCGCGGCGCCTTCGACTTCTTCGAAAAACCCTTCAACGACAACCAGCTGATGGACCGCGTCGAGGAAGCCCTCGCCAGGTCGCGCCAGGCCGCCGCCTCCAGCGCCGTGCACGAGCGCCTGGCCACGCTGTCGGCGCGCGAACGCGAGGTGCTCGACCTGATCCTGGCCGGGAACATGAACAAGGTCGTCGCCGACAAGCTGGGCATCAGCATGCGCACGGTGGAAGTGCACCGCGCCCACATCTTCGACAAGATGCAGGTCAAGACCGCGGTCGAGCTGGCCGGCCTGCTGAAGTAAGGCGAATCGTCGCCCCCGCGCAGGCGGGGCCCAAGAGGGAAAATCTCTTACCGGGCTCTTGTAAAGCTGCCCGCCCACCCTTAGCTATTCCTTGCCGCGCAAGCGGCCATCCCCGCGTACCGCATGATGCGGCCGCAATCCATTTTCGTACCCCTCGGCACCATACCGTCCGCGGCTTCATGCCTTGCGGCGGATGGCGCCGCTGTCGGGTTCCGGACCCTGCGCACGGCAGGTTTTCTCGGCCTGTCTTTCAGGGGTTCGCTTGTAAAATCAACCTGAACACGCCATGGTCAAACTGACCACGCTGAATATTTCTTAGGGAAAGCAGATGAGCGAAAAGACAATTGCAGACAAGATGTTCCTGAGGAACGCGAAATCGATGTTGATCCTGAACGGGAACGTCCATCCAGGCATGGTGTCGCAGATGCCGCCCGACCTGATCAAGAAAGACCAGGACCAGGTGGATGTGGTGCTGCTGTTCGCGATGAACCGCAAGGAACTTGAACAGCACTTCCCGACCGCGAAGGAACGCCTGGGCGAAAAAGGCTCGCTGTGGGTCGCCTACCTGAAGCAAACCGCCTCGAAAGCCACTGATATCAATCGCGACTCAATCAATGCCTATGCGAAGGAAAACGGTATCACAGGCGTGGCAATGATCTCGATCGACGGCGACTGGTCCGCACTGCGCATGAAGCGCATCGAAATCTAAAGCAGCCTCAGGCGCCGTGGCGCGCCAAAGCCCAGCTCACATGCTCGCGCACCAGCGCCGACGGATGGTCGAGCCGGGTCCGCAGCGCCGCCACGATGCGCGCATCGCCGCGTGCGGCATCGGCGGCGTTCCCCATCCCCACCGCCAGATTGCGCAGCCAGCGTTCATGCCCGATCCGGCGGATCGGGCTGCCTTCCATGCGGCGGTTGAACTCCTCTTCTTCCCACCCAAACAATTCCACCAGGCTGGCTTCGCCCAGGCCATGGCGCGCGTCGAAGTCCGGCAGCACCGCGCGCTGGGCGAACTTGTTCCAGGGGCAGACCAGCTGGCAATCGTCGCAGCCGTAGATGCGGTTGCCGATCAGCGGCCGCAGCGCTTCCGGGATGCTGCCTTTCAGCTCGATCGTCAGGTAGGAGATGCAGCGCCGCGCATCGAGCCGGCCCGGTCCCAGGATCGCATTCGTCGGACAGGCCGTGATGCAGGCCTCGCACTGGCCGCAATGGGCCCCTCGGGCTTCATCGACGGGCAACGGCAGGTCGACCAGGATCTCGCCGATGAAGAAGGTCGAGCCGGCCTCGCGCGACAGCAGCAGCGTGTGCTTGCCGCGCCACCCGAGTCCCGCCTTTTCCGCCAGCGGCAATTCCATCACCGGCGCCGAATCGGTGAACACGCGAAAGCCGTATTCGCCGGCCAGGCCGCGGATGCGCTCGGCCAGCTGCTGCAGCCGGTTGCGCAGCACCTTGTGGTAATCGCGGCCACGCGCATACACCGAGACCACGGCGGCCTCCGGGTCCTGCTGGCGCAGGCGTTCCCTGGCGCGCCAGTCGGCGTCGGTATGCATCGGCAGGTAATCCATGCGCGCCACGATCGCGCGCACCGTGCCCGGCACCAGTTCCGCCGGCCGGGCGCGCTTCATGCCGTGGCTTGCCATATAATCCATCTCGCCATGGTGGCCGGCGTCCAGCCATGCCTGCAGTCCCGCTTCGTGCCTGGTGAGATCGACGTCCGCGATCCGGACCTCGGCAAAGCCCAGTTCCGCGCCCCACGCCTTGATGGCGCGCGCGAGTTCTTGAAGGTCGGGTTGGATGGCAGACATGGCAAACGGTGGACGACTAACACGACATTCTAATCCCGCAGCACCTATGCAACAACCAAAGCAAGAACTGAGCGCCTACCTCGAGGACGAATCGGCAACCCAGGCCCTGGGCGCTGCCCTGGCGCGCGCGCTGGTGCCCGGCCTCGTGGTCTACCTGCACGGCGACCTCGGCGCCGGCAAGACCGCGCTGACGCGCGCCCTGCTGCACGCGGCCGGCCACAAGGGTGCCGTCAAAAGCCCGACCTACACGCTGTCGGAGCCGTATCGGATTACGCTGGATGGACAAAGCGTCAACCTGATCCACTACGACCTCTACCGCATGTCCAGTCCCGAGGAATTCCTCGACGCCGGCTTCCGCGAAGACTTCGACGGCAGGAACATCTGCGTGGTCGAGTGGCCGGAAAAAGGCGATCCGGTGTTGCCGCCGCCCGACGTCCGGGTATTGCTATCAGTCAGCGGCCTCGGCCGTGCTGTAGAATTGCAGGCGTTGTCTGATTTGGGCCTGCTATGCCTCGAACGCCTGCACTTCCCCCCGACTCCCTGATTCCCGGTTCTCCCAAGCGACGCACAGTCCTGAAAGCCGGCGGCACGCTGCTGCTGTCCGTGATCGCGCCGCTGACGGCCGCCGCCGCGCAGATCATGGCCGTGCGCGTCTGGCCCGCCGACGAGTACACCCGCATCACGCTGGAAAATGACGGCGACCTGAAAGCCACCCACCTCATGTTGGCCAATCCGCCGCGCCTGGTGGTCGACATCGAGGGCCTGGCGCTCAATGAGACACTGAAGAGCCTGGTCGCCAAGGTCGAGTCGAACGACCCCTACATCGCGCAAGTACGGGTCGCCCAGAACCGGCCGAACGTGGTGCGCCTGGTGTTCGACCTCAAGGAAGAGGTGAAGCCGCAGGTGTTCACGCTGGCGCCGGTCGCCGGCTACAAGCATCGCCTGATCTTCGACCTGTATCCGACGCGGCCGGTGGACCCGATCGCGGCCATGATCGCCAGGGAGAACTGGTCGGACGCGGAAAAGAACGCGCCCGCCGCCACCCCGGCACCGGCGCCGCAGCCGGGCGCGCCGACGGTCGGCCAGGCCGGTCCGGATGCGATCGCCAAGCTCGAAGCCGACGCCGCGCGCGCCGGCAGCACCCCGGCCCAGCCGCAGCCGACCGCGCCGCAATCCCCGCCGCAGCCGCCGTCGTCCGCACCCAGGAGCGCGGGCGGCAAGGTCACGCGCATGGTTACCATCGCGCTCGACCCCGGCCACGGCGGCGAGGACCCGGGCGCGACCGGCGCCAGCGGTGTGCACGAGAAGGACATCGTGCTGGAAATCGCCAAGCGCCTGAAGGGCAAGCTGGAAGCGCTGCCGAACACGCGCGTGATGCTGACCCGCGACGCCGACTTCTTCGTGCCGCTCGGCCAGCGCGTCGAAAAGGCGAGAAAGGTGCAGGCCGACCTGTTCGTCTCGATCCACGCGGATGCCTTCATCCAGCCCTCGGCGCGCGGTTCATCCGTGTTCGTGCTGTCGGAAAAAGGCGCGAGCTCGAGCGCGGCGCGCTGGCTGGCGAACGACCAGAACAAGGCCGACCTGATCGGCGGCGTGAACCTGGGCACGCAGGACAAGCAGCTCGCCAGCGTGCTGTTCGACCTGTCGACCACGGCCCAGATCAACGACAGCATGAAGCTCGGCAAGGCCGTGCTGAGCGAGATCGGCGGTATCAACCGCCTGCACAAGGGCTCGGTCGAGCAGGCCGGCTTCGCGGTGCTGAAAGCCCCGGACATCCCTTCGATCCTGGTCGAGACGGCTTTCATTTCGAATCCGGAAGAGGAAGCGAAACTGAAGGACGACGCCTACCAGAACCAGCTGGCCGACGCGATCACGAAAGGCATCAAGCGCTACTTCGCGTACAATCCGCCGCTGGCGAAAGGTCGAACGGCCTGACGTTTCCCGAGTCTTAGCTACAGGAGGGTTTTGCCGTGAGCGTATCCACTATCGAATACGGGCAATTGCCCGCCCTGTTGCTGCGCGCGCCGGACGGCGCCGAAGCCACCATCACCCTGTACGGGGCCCATCTGGTGTCCTGGAAACCGGCAGCCGCCACAGGTGCGCCGGCGCAGGAACGCATGTTCATGAGCCGCCTGTCGGCACTCGACGGCAGCCGCGCCATCCGCGGCGGCGTGCCGGTGATCTTCCCGCAATTTGCCGAGCGCGGCGAAGGCACGCGCCACGGTTTCGCGCGCACCAGCACCTGGCGCGTGCTCGACAGCGGCGAGCAGGACGGCGCCGCGTTTGCCGTGCTGGGCCTGAACCAGGGCGACCTGTCGCCGCAGGCCTCCAGCGCCTGGGCCTATGCCTTCGAGCTGGCGCTGCGGGTAGCAGTGCACGGCGCCGAACTGGCGATGGCGCTCGAAGTGCGCAACATCGGCACCCACCCCTTCCCGTTTGCCGCGGCACTGCATACCTACCACCTGGTCGAGGATGTCGAAGCCGTGCGCATCGCCGGCCTGCAGGCCGAGACCCTGGCGATTACTGACAAGCTGGACCAGGTGTTCGAAGGCATCGCCGGGGCCATCCACTTCGACAACGGCGCCGACAAGCTGCTGCTGCAGCAGAGCGGCTTCACGGATGCGGTGGTGTGGAATCCGGGCGCGGCCGACGCCGCGGCGCTGGCTGATATGGATGACGAGGAGTACCGGAACTTCGTGTGCATCGAACCGGCCCTGCTGGGGCCGGCGACGCTGGAGCCGGGCGGGGTGTGGCGCGGCGAGTACCGGATCAGTCCGGCGGTCTAAGCGTCGTTCCCGCGCAGGCGGGAACCCAAGTTGCTCAGTTCGATTCCTTGATCATCCGCCCGCTGGTCGGCTGCACCGGCCGCGCGTTCAGCGGATACAGCCGCGAGAACAGCGCCATCTGCGCCGGCGAGGCCTGGCGCGGCTGCTTGAACACCAGCCACAGCACGCCTTCGGTGCAGGGCGGCTCGGTCAGCGAACCCATGTAGGTGAAGTATTCGCGCTTCTCGGGCAGCGCGTCCATCGGATCGATCACGATCGAGGGCGCCACCACCTCGTTCTTTTCGAGCGGCAGGTTGTCCCAGATGGTCTGCATCAGGCTGTGCGGCTGGCCGCGCTCGAGCAGCACGGCAATGATCGCGATCTTGCCGTCATAGCTCTTGTGCACCAGGTGCATGACCATTTCCGTGCCCTTGCCGTTGATGCGCTCCTCCGACGGACGGTGGAAGTGGAACTGCTGCAGCTCGTAGGTCTGGTTGCCGACCGTGATGAAATTGCCGCCGCCGACCGTCACCTGGATGGTGTGGCCATTGTTCACCTCGTTGAACGAGGACGGGTGGTAGTCGAAACCGATCTGCTCGAGGTTGACCTTGATGCCGTCGCGCAGGTCGATCGGCGACTGGCGGTTGCCCATGCCGCACTTGGCCCAATCGACATTGATCTTGGACCAGTTGGCCGGGCCAAGTTCGCCCTCATAGGACCAGACGGTGCCACGCTTGGGCGTGGCGGCCAGGATCGCGGCCGCGGCGGCGGCCTTCTCTTCCTCGCGGCGCTTGGCCTCGGCGGCTTTCTTCGCGCGCACGGCGGCCGTGGCGCGCGCCTGCTGGCGTTCGCGCAATTCGGCGAGGCGCTCGGCGATCTTGGCCGAGAGCGCGACTTCGGCTTCCTGCTCCTTGTCGTCTTCGACCGGTGCCGGTGCGGCTTTCCTGGCCGGGCTTTCTTTCTTGATCGATGCCGATTCCTTGGCCGCTTCCTTGGCCATCGCTTCCTTGCTCGGCAGGGAGAGCGAGGCGGGCTTCGACACGGAGGCCGCCAGTTTGGCTGCTGCGGCGGGAGCAGGATCGTTCGCGCTTGCGCTCAGGACGACGCAGCTGCAAGCGATCAGGGCGATCAGGTTACGCATGGGATTCCAGTAGTGTTGCTGTCCCCTGCTTTATCGGCGTGGTTCACCGTAAACTTGAGTCCATGCGGCAACTTGAGCCGGAGTAATAAAACAAAACGCGCCGGCAATGCGGCGCGTTTTGCGAGGATGGCAATGCTTGATGGCTCAGCGGCTCATCATGCGGCGGCCGAACTTGTAGATGCCGCCCAGCGCCAGCGGCACCACGGCCGCGCCGACGCCGACCAGCACGATCGCCGTCAGGTGGTCGCGCACCAGCGGGATATTGCCGAAGAAGTAACCCGCGGTCACCAGGCCGGCCACCCACAGCACGGCGCCGGTAATGTTGAACATCTGGAAGCGCGCATGGGTCATGTCCGAGACGCCGGCCACGAAAGGCGCGAAGGTGCGGACCACCGGCACGAAGCGCGCCAGGATGATGGTCTTGCCGCCGTGCTTTTCGAAGAAGTCATGGGTACGCTGCAGCGCGTCCTTGTTCAGCCAGCGGTAGTCGTGGGTGAAGACCCGATGCCCGATCGCCCCGCCGATGTAGTAATTCAGTGTATTGCCGGTCACGGCCGCGATAATCAGCAGCAGCATCAGGAGCGGATAACTCATCTCGCCGGTGGCGCAGAAGGCGCCGGCGATGAACAGCAGCGTATCGCCCGGGAAGAAGAACAGGACCACGAGGCCGGTCTCGCAGAACACGATCGCGAACAGGACCGCATAGACATACACGCCGTAGGTGGCCAGCAGGTCGCCAAGGGTTTTATCGACATGGAGAATCATGCCGAAAAGTTGCATCAGATCCATAATCATCCTAAATGGTAGCGCCGAATGATACCACCAGTACGTACCGGGAAAATGGCTGGATCGTCAACTTCGCAGAGAGAATTTGCACTTTCCGGATTACAATCTTTAGAACAAGAACGACAAGGAGAGACAGATGGCTTACCCGAAGCTCCACCGTGGCATCGTGCTGGGCATGGCGGCCCTGCTGGCGACGAACGCCGGCGCCGCCGCTGCGCAAAAAAAGACCGAAAAGGAATTGCCGCCGAAACCCAGCGTCGGCGACGTGCTGAAGGCTTCGAAAGCGGCCGACTGGCGCCCGCTGGACCCGGAAAATACGCTGTACCTGGAACTGCCGGCCGGGCGCGTGGTCATCGAACTGGCGCCGGCCTTCGCCCCGAACCACGCCAAAAATATCAAGGCGCTGGCGCGCGAGCGTTATTACGACGGCCTGGCGATCATCCGCTCGCAGGACAACTTCGTCGTGCAATGGGGCGACCCGCACGAGGACGACGACAAGGTCCGCAAGGTCAAGGACGCGCAGAAAACCCTGCCGGCCGAATTCACCGTGCCCTTGTCGAACGATAAACAGTTCGTGCGCATGCGCGACGTCGACGGCTTCGCGCCGCAGATCGGCCACTCGAACGGCTTTCCGGTCGGGCGCGATCCGAAGGCCGGCCAGACCTGGCTGACGCACTGCTACGGCATGGTCGGCGTCGCCCGCGGCAACGAGTCGGACAGCGGCGGCGGCACCAGCCTGTACGTGGTCACCGGCCAGGCGCCGCGCCAGCTGGACCGCAACATCACCGTGGTCGGCCGCGTCGTGGCCGGGATGCCGCTGCTGTCGACGCTGCCGCGCGGCCCGGCGCCGATGGGCTTTTACGACAAGCCGGAGCTGCAGGTGCCGATCGCCGCGGTGAAGGTCGCCGCCGACGTGCCGGACGCCGAGCGCACCCACCTCGAAGTGATGCGCACCGACAGCGCCACCTACCAGGCCGTCCTCGACGCCCAACGCAATCGCGGCGGCCCGTGGAACAAGGTCTCGCCCAACTACCTGGATCTCTGCAACGCGCAGATTCCGGTGCGAGAGCAAAAGCCATAGCACGTCATTCCCGCGTAGGCGGGAATCCATACGCCGTCTCATCAGTGCCTCAGTATGGGTTCCCGCCTCCACGGGAACGACAGTGAATAACGCTATAATTTGCGGATGAACGCCCCGGCCCCCACCCACCGTCCCATCCAGCAGCTTCCCGACCAGCTCATCTCGCAGATCGCCGCCGGCGAAGTCGTCGAGCGGCCCTCGGCCGTGGTCAAGGAATTGCTGGAAAACGCGCTCGACGCCGGCGCCACCCAGATCACGATCCGCCTTGAGGAAGGCGGCGTCAAGCGCATCGCCATCACCGACAACGGCAAAGGCATTCCGCCAGAAGAACTGCCGCTCGCGCTGGCCCGCCACGCGACCTCGAAGATCGCCTCGCTGACCGACCTCGAGAACGTGAACACGCTGGGCTTCCGCGGCGAGGCGCTGGCCTCGATCGCCTCGGTGGCGGCGGTGTCGATCACCTCGCGCACGGCAGACGCGCCGCACGCCTGGGAGATCGTCGGCTCGCACCAGGGCACGGTCTCGCCCTCGTCCGGCGCCTTCGGCACCACGATCGACGTGCAGGACCTGTACTTCAACACGCCGGCGCGCCGCAAGTTCCTGAAATCCGAGCAGACGGAGTACGGCCACTGCGCCGAAGTCGTGCGCCGCATCGCGCTGGCGCGTCCGGACGTGTCCTTCAGCCTGACGCACAACGGCCGCACCATCGATCACTGGAACGTCAGCGAGCCGGCCAAGCGCAGCGCCCAGATCCTCGGCAACGACTTCGCCGAAGCGCGCCTGCAGCTCGATGAAAGCGCCGGCCCGCTGCGCCTGCACGGCTACGTCGGCCTGCCGACCGCCTCCAAAGCCCGCGCCGACGGCCAGTTCTTCTACGTGAACGGCCGCTTCGTGCGCGACAAGCTGCTGGTCCACGCCGTGAAAGCCGCCTACGAGGACGTGCTGCACGGCGACCGCTTCCCCAGCTATGTGCTGGCGCTGGAGCTGGACCCGGCCATGGTCGACGTCAACGTGCACCCATCGAAGATCGAGGTGCGCTTCCGCGACAGCCGCGCGGTCCACCAGTTCGTATTCCACGCGGTGCAGCGCGCGCTGGCCCAGACCTCGGCCACCGCGCACGGCAACGCGCCGGCACCGGTCAGCGCGGCCGAGATCGCGGCGTCTAGCGGCTCCTCGGGCGCGTCCTGGGGCGGCGGCTTTGGACGGGAGTCCGGCAATAGCGGCGGCGGCACGCCGTCCTGGCGCCGTCCGCACGAGCAGACCTCGTTCGGCTCGCAGCTGACGCCAGCCTCGCCCTACGCCTCGAGCTATTCGCCCTCGTCCGGCGGCAGCGGCGGCGGCGTGGCACAGCGCACCGAAAGCTATGGCGCCCTGTTCACCGGCCTGCGCGACAGCGATACGGCGACGGCATCCCGGCCCGCGCCCTCGGGCTTCGAGCTGCCGGTCCCGAACACCGTGCCGCCCGCCTCGGACGACGACTTCCCGCTCGGCTTCGCCCTGGCCCAGCTGCACGGCATCTACATCCTGGCGCAGAACCGCAAGGGCCTGGTGCTGGTCGACATGCACGCGGCCCACGAGCGCATCCTGTACGAGCAGCTCAAGAACGCGCTCGACGCCCAGGCCGGCGGCGAGCAGATGCAGGTGCAGCAGATGCTGATCCCGGTGACCTTCTTCGCCGACGCCGTCGAAGTCGGCACCGCCGAGGAAAATCGCGAGACGCTGCAGGCGCTCGGCTTCGACATCGCCGCGGTCTCGCCGACCACGCTGGCGGTGCGCGCGGTACCGATCCTGCTGAAGAACGCCGATGCCCAGACGCTGGCGCGCGACGTCCTGCGCGACGTGCGCGAATACGGCGGCTCGCGCGTGCTGATCGAGCGCCGCAACGAACTGCTCGGCACCCTCGCCTGCCACACGGCAGTGCGCGCCAACCGTATCCTCAGCGTGCAGGAAATGAACGCCCTGCTGCGCCAGATGGAAGCCACCGAACGCGCCGACCAATGCAACCACGGCCGCCCGACCTGGGTGCAGCTGGAGATTTCCGCGCTCGACAAGCTGTTCCTGCGCGGGCAGTAAGCCTTTATTTATTTATGACTGCGAATCACAAATCGATGGCCGTGGCCATCATGGGCCCGACCGCGTCCGGCAAGACCGCCGCCGCTTTGGCCATCGCCCGGCAGATGCCGGTCGAGATCATCTCGGTCGACTCGGCCCTGGTCTACCGCGGCATGGACATCGGCACCGCCAAGCCGACGGCCGAAGAACTGGCCAGCGTGCCGCACCACCTGATCGACATCATCGACCCGCTCGAGTCCTATTCGGTGATGCAGTTCCGCGAAGACGCGATCCGGCTGGTGGCCGAGATCCAGGCGCGCGGCAAGCTGCCGCTGCTGGTCGGCGGCACGATGATGTACTTCAAGGGCCTGGTCGACGGCCTCGACGACCTGCCGACCGCCGATGCCGACGTCCGCGCCCGCATCGACGCCGAAGCCGCGCGCATCGGCTGGCCCGGCATGCACGCGAAGCTGCGCGCACTCGATCCGGTGACCGCGGACCGGCTTGCGCCGAACGACGCCCAGCGCATCAACCGCGCGCTGGAGATCATCGAACTGTCGGGCAAGCCGATGTCCGAGCTGCTGGCGCGGCGCGAAAAGACCGTGCTGCCTTTCGAGCTGCTCTCGTTTGCGCTGGAACCATCGGACCGCGCAGTGCTCCACGAACGCATCGCGCTGCGCTTCGAGCAGATGCTGGGCGAACGCGACGATGCCGGCATCGTGGCCGAGACAGCCGGCCTGCGCGCACGCGGCGACCTGCATCTGGGCCTCCCGGCTATGCGCTGCGTCGGCTACCGCCAGAGCTGGGAATACCTCGACGGCCTATACGACCGCAGGCAGCTGCGCGAGAACGGCATCGTCGCCACGCGCCAACTGGCCAAGCGCCAGCTGACCTGGCTGCGCTCGATGCCGGAGCGGATCGTCATCGATTGCCTGGCGTCCGATGCGACGGCGCAACTTCTAGCCACACTGGACAAGCACATTCGAAGCGCGTAACCTTGACAGTCTTGGGTGCTGACGGCATAATGCAACCCGTTTTGGTGATATAGCTCAGCTGGTTAGAGCACAGCACTCATAATGCTGGGGTCGGTGGTTCAAGTCCACCTATCACCACCAAGTTTCCGCGAGATGGCTTGGCTTTCAAAAGGCTAAGCCATTTTGTTTTAGTACCAGTTTCGGTGATATAGCTCAGCTGGTTAGAGCACAGCACTCATAATGCTGGGGTCGGTGGTTCAAGTCCACCTATCACCACCAGAATAGCAGTAGAAAAAAAGCCGCCGGTTCTTGCGAATCGGCGGCTTTTTTCTTTGCCTGACAGGCGCGGTCACAGACTTTACTCGACCGCGCCTTCACAGATCTGCCGATGTGCATCCCACCTGCCGCCACGGTCCAGACAACGATCTATTTTCATCTCATTTCGCAACCATAGTCCCAGCACCGCCAGGACTGAGAGGATGAAAATGACAAGCGCGTCGCCTTGGCCGCATAGGGTCTCTCAACGTCCATCCGGCGCAAAATCTCGAATCCGCCTTACCTCCGCCGCATCCAGCTTCTTCAGCATCGCCACCACCAGCTCCACCATCTGATCGAAATCCCGCCGATTCATGATCCCGTTATGCGCATGCGTATAACGCACCGGCACCACCAGATTCACGGTCGGCACCCCGCCATGGCTCTTCTGGATCTCGGCCGAATCGTCGCCATACCCCTGCACCAGATCGAGCTGCAGCGGCAGTTTGCGCTCAGCCGCGGTCTGCTTCACGAACGCCGTCAGCTTCCGGTTCGGCAGCGCCGACGAGTCGTACAGGAAGATGCCCGGTCCCGCGCCCAGTTTCACCTGGGTCTCTTCCGGATGGCCCGGAAACACGTCGCCGGTAATCCCGCCTTCGAGGGCGATACCGAGGTCCGGCTTCACGACTTCTGCCGCCGTGTGCGCACCGCGCAGGCCGATCTCTTCCTGGGTCGTGATCACCCACGCGATCTGGTTCGGATGCGGCTCATTGGCCAGGCGGCGCATGGCCTCGACGATGACGGCGCAGCCGACGCGGTCGTCCCAGCCCTTGCCGAGATAGTTCTGGGTGCCGTTCAGGATTTCGAAGGGCGCATCGGGGACGATCGGATCGCCCGGCGAGATGCCCATCGCGCGCACCTCGGCCTCGTTGGCCGCGCCGACGTCGAGGAACAGCGAATCGCGCGGATAGACCTTGGTCCGCTCTTCCGCCGGCACCACGTGCACGTCGCGGATGCCGGTCACCGCCTTCACCGGTCCCTTGCTGGCGATGATGACCCAGCGCTGGTCCGGCAGCGCCTGGTCGAGCCAGCCGCCCAGCATCTGCATGGTCAGCAGGCCGTTGGGCGTGACGCGGCGGACCATGCCGCCCAGTTCGTCCATGTGGGCGTCGACCATGATCTTCGGACCGGTAGTACCCTGCGTAGCGATGATCGAACCCATGCCGTCGTAGCTCAGCGAGCTGGCCAGCGGCTTCATCATCCCGACCAGCAGTGCGCGTACCGGCTCCTCGAAGCCCGGCGGCCCGGCGGCATCGGCCAGTTTTTGCAGGGTTTCCGCAGTACGATCAGGGATGGGTGCGGCAGCGATGGCAGTGCAGGAAGCGGCCAGCAGCGCGATGGCAGCGGCGATGGAGGTGGCAAGGTCGCGGGTCGGGTTCACTTGGCGGTCTCGTTATCGTTGTGTGGCGGCGAAATGCCGGTCTGGGCAGTATGCCAAGAAAAGACGAAAATGTATGCCGGCCTCTGCGTGAGTATTGCCGCATTTCCCAATGGAAATTTTTTGTAAAATAGCGGCTCCCCGGCATTGGAGACGACCATGCAACGACGCCTCTTCCTTTTCCTTGGCGCCCTGTTCCTGAAGAATGGCGCCATCGCCGCGCCCGGTGCACCGCGTGCGCAGGTTAAGCGCTCCGCCTCCTACGCGTCGGCACGCGCCATCCTGATGCTCCCCAAGGACAAGAGTTCATGGACGCGCTACATCCAGCGCGACGAGCATGCCGCCGAATTCCTGTGGACCGGCAATGGCGATGCCGTCGACCGCTGGAACGAACAATTCGCCGGCAAGCTGGGCGTGCCGCCCGTCGCTTTTAGCGTCGAAGGCAAAAAGGAAAACGTCTACCTCGCGCATCGCGGACGCAGGCTGCGGGCCCCGGTCAAGCACGACCGCAACGACGACATGGTGGTGCTGCTGACCCTGAACCGCCTGGTAAAAGGCATCGCCGAAATCCGCTTTTGCGTCGATTCCTATCACGCCAGCGAGCTGGCCTTCCTGGCCATGCCGCCCGCCGAATGGGCCGCGCTGGAAGCGGAATTCAGCGCATCGGCCGTCGCCTACCGCTTCATGCCCCTGCCCGATACAATGACCAGATTCTGGCCGCGCCTGCGAAAGACTTCGGATGAGGTGCACGCGCGGCCCTACAATCGCCATACCTGAACACTGAAAGCGCACGCCCATGACCGACCAAGCCGCCGAATTGTCCCGCCGCGAGAGCGCCGCACGCCAGGCCATCAAGAACGGTTTCGACATGGAGGACGAGGAATCCGGCGTCGCCATGTTCGTCGCCTTCCATTTGGAAGAGCTGCCGTCCGACTACTGGCAACAGCATCTGCACACGGCCCGCCCCGATCCGTCCGCCGTGCTCGACATTCTCGAACTGCATGCGCACTGGGGCGAAAGCGATGAGATGGAATACCTCGATTTCACCCTGCCGGGCAAGGTCACCGACTATGTCGTCAGCGTGCGCTTCGATGGCAAGGGCAAGATCGTTGAGATTTCGATGGAGAGCTAGGCCGGCTGGCGAAAATGCTCGACCAAAAAATCAATAAACGCCCGCGTACGCGCCGCCTGATTCCGCCGGTTCAGGTAATACACAAACAAATCCGCCGACGGCAGCCGGTACTGCGGCAGCACGATGTGCAGGCGTCCGCTGTCCACATACTTCGCCAGGTCCCATTCCGAACGCACCAGGATGCCGTGTCCATCCAGTGCCCAGCCGAGCACGATGTCGCCGTCGTTGCTCGACAGCGCGCCATGCACCTTCACCGTCTCGCTGTGTTCTTCCCCTTCGCCTGAATAAAAGCGCCAGACGCCGTGCGCCTCGTCGTTCTGGCGGTGCACGATGCAGCGGTGCCGGGCCAGGTCGGCCAATGAAGACGGCGTGCCGTGCCGCTGCAAATACAAAGGAGACGCGCACAGGAAACGGCGATTGCTCATCACCCGGCGCGCGTTCAGGCGCGTGTCCGGCAGCGCGCCGAAGCGGATCGCCAGGTCGTAGCCGCTGTCGACCAGGTCGACCGGGCGGTCCGTCACTTCCATCTGCACCTCGACCTGCGGGTAGCGCTTGGCGAATGCGGAGACGATGGGCGCGATCGTCGTGCGCCCGAAGCCGAGGGTGGCATTCACGCGCAGCAGCCCCTTGGGCGCGGCGCGGCCGCTGGCGACGGCGTCTTCCATTTCGCGAATCGACGCAAGAATGCGCGTCGCATGCGTCAGATAAGTCTCGCCTTCGCCCGTCAGGCTGATGCGGCGCGTGGTGCGGTTCACCAGCCGCACGCCCAGCCGCGCCTCCAGTTGGGCCAGGCGCTTGGTGGCCGCCGGCGGCGTCAGGTCGAGCGCGCGTGCGGCCGCGGCCAGGCTGCCGTGGCGGGCCACCAGCACGAAGAATTCCATGTCGAGGGTGCTGTCCGGCCGCATGCGATTATTCACTCCAGGTTAATAATGATTTCATTCCTGGGAAATTATAGACGTGGCCGCGGCGACTAAGCTGATGGCTTCAAAGACCCACACGCAGGCAGCCACCATGAGAATCGTCGAGATCCGCGAACAGACCCTCCCCATCAGCTCTTCCATCCGCAACGCCTACATCGACTTCAGCAAGATGACGCTGAGCCTGGTGGCCGTGATCACCGACGTCATCCGCGACGGCAAGCCGGTGGTCGGCTACGGCTTCAATTCGAACGGCCGCTATGGCCAGGGCACGCTGATGCGCGAGCGCTTCATTCCGCGCGTGCTGGAAGCCGATCCAGGCAGCCTGGTCGACGACAGCGGCAGCAACCTCGACCCGCACAAGATCTGGGCCGCGATGATGACCAACGAGAAGCCGGGCGGCCACGGCGAGCGCTCGGTGGCGGTCGGCACCATCGACATGGCGGTGTGGGATGCGGTGGCCAAGATCGCAGGCCTGCCGCTGTTCCAGCTGCTGGCGGACCGCTACGGCAATGGCCGGCCCGAGCGCAAGGTCTTCGTGTACGCGGCCGGCGGCTATTACTATCCGGGCCAGGACTATACGAAGCTGAAGGACGAGATGCGCAGCTACATCGACCGCGGCTACACGGTCGTCAAAAAGAAGATCGGCGGCGCATCGCTCGACGAGGACCTGCGCCGCATCGACGCGATCCTCAGCGTACTCGGAGATGGCCAGAAGCTGGCGGTCGACGCCAACGGCCGCTTCGACCTCGACACCGCGATCCGCTATGCGAAGGCGCTGTCGCAGTACGACCTGTTCTGGTACGAGGAAGCCGGCGACCCGCTCGACTTCGAGCTGCAGGCGCTGCTCCGCAACTACTACGACAAGCCGATGGCGACCGGCGAGAACCTGTTCTCGATGCAGGACGCGCGCAACCTGATCCGCTACGGCGGCATGCGCCCGGACCGCGACTGGCTGCAGTTCGACTGCGCGTTGTCGTACGGCCTGGTCGAATATCTGCGCACGCTGGACATGCTGCACCAGCACGGCTGGTCGCGCACGCGCTGCATCCCGCACGGCGGCCACCAGATGTCATTGAACATCGCGGCCGGCCTGGGCCTGGGCGGCAACGAGTCCTATCCGGACCTGTTCCAGCCTTTCGGCGGCTTTCCGGATGGGGTGAAGGTCGAAAACGGTTTTGTGACGATGCCGGACCTGCCGGGTATCGGCTTCGAGGGTAAGTCGGATTTGTATCGGGAGATGCAGAAGCTGTCGGCTTGATCAGTTGCCACTGACGTCGCTGTCCTCATCGAGCGCGAACTCGCCGCGCTCGAACGCCGCCAGCACCGCCTGCGCCTGCACCAGGTAATCCGCCGGCACCAGGATGCGCACGCCGCCCAGCGCCGGCGCCAGCAGCAGGTCGGTCTGCACCAGGTGGGCGTCGGCCAGCACCGCCGGGATGCCGGACGCCACCAGGCAGCCCTGCACCAGGCTGGCTTCCATCGGGATCAGGTAACGCGCCAGCTCGAGCAGGTCGCGGCCGGGCAGCAGTTCGGCCTCCGGCGTGCCGGCCAGCAGTGCATTCAATGCTTGTGTCATGACGGCTCCTGAAGATCGACGGCGTTGCGCTCATCTTAGCAGCATCGGCAGCGCGGACAGCAGGTAGAGCACGACGCCAATCAGGCCGCCGACCACGGTGCCGTTGATGCGGATGTACTGCAAATCCTTGCCGATGTTGAGTTCGACCTGCTCCGACATCTCGCGGCTGTCCCAGTTCTTGACGGTGTCGGCGATGTGGCGCGTCAGGAAGCCCGCGAACTCGGGCGCCGCGCCGCGCGCCGCCAGCTCCAGGTTCTCGTTGAGCGAGGCGCGCAGCGCAGGGTCTTCGGCCAGCGTGCGTCCGACCCAGGCGCCGGTCGCTTCCAGGCGCCGGCGCAGGGTCGAATCCTCCTTGTCGAGGTCGGCCTTGATCCAGGCTTTCAGGTCGCTCCACAGCGAGCCGAGATAGCCGTTCAAGGTCTCGTCGCCGATCAGGTAGCGCTTGATGTCCTCGCCCTTTTGCTCGAACGCCGGGTCGCTCTGCAGGCGCGCGATGAAGTCGCCGGTGAAGGCGTCGAAGCGCTGGCGCAGCGGGTGCTGCGGGTCTTCGCTGACGCGTTTCAGGATGCCGGCCGCCAGCTTGACGGTGATGTCCGCGCCCTTCCGGCCGATCAGCTCCGAAGGCAGCATCTTTTCCATGAAAGCGTATTCCTCGCGCAGCCAGTCGACGATGCCCTGGGCGATGAGCTCCTGGGTGTCTTCGTTGGCGAGCAGCTTCGCCAGCTGCAGGATGCCTTCGTCGAGCAGCTCCTGGTGGCGGCCGTCGCGCGTCACGCTTTCCAGGATCGTTCCCGCCGTCTTCGACAGATCGACGCCCTGGATCATGCCGTGCACGGCGCGGCGCACGAAGTTCTGCACCGCCGCATCCTCGATGAAGTCGAGCGCCCAGCCGGCGGTCCGCACCAGGTAGCGGCCCAGCTGCTGCGTGTTTTCCGGATGCGTGAGCCAGTCGGCCACCTTCTGCGCCGGGTCGTGGCGCTGGATCAGGCGCACGATGGAATCCGTGTCGAGGAATTTCTCGTGCACGAAGGCTGCCAGGTTGTCGGCGATGCGGTGCTTGTTGGCCGGGATGATCTCGGTGTGGCGCGAGACGAAGGGAATCGGGATGCGCCGGAACAGCGCGGCCACCGCGAACCAGTCGGCCAGCGCGCCGACCATCGCGGCTTCGGCGAAGGCCTTCAGCAGGCCGGTCCACCAGTTCGGGGGTAAAAACAGCGACAGCACGAACAGCGCTGCCGCGCCGGCAAAGAAGGATAGCGCCAGCTGCTTCGACTGGCGCAATTCCGCGGTTTTATTCATGCCGCCATGTTAGCCCAGCCTAGAGGACGCCGGCGCGCCGCAGCGCCTCCACGCTGGCCGCGCTCCAGCCCCAATCCGCCAGCACCGCGGCGCCATCCTGGCCGGGGCTGGACGGCGCCGGGCCGATCTCGGCCTGGGTGCGCGAGAAGCGCGGTGCCGGCGCCGGCTGGGTCACGCCATCGCGTTCGACGAAAGTGCCGCGCGCCGCATTGTGCGGATGCCGCGGCGCTTCCGCCATGTCGAGCACGGGCGCGAAGCAGACGTCGGTCCCCTCCAGCAGTTCGGACCATTCGGCGCGGGTGCGGGTGGCGAACAGTGCGGCGAACTTGCGCTTCAGCTCCGGCCAGTCGGCCTGGCGCCACTGCTTGCCGAACTGCGGGTCCTGCATGCCCGTCAGTGCCAGCAGCTCGGCGTAGAACTGCGGCTCGATGGCGCCGATCGAGATGAATTTTCCATCGGCGCAGGCATAGCAGTCGTAGAACGGCGCGCCGCCGTCGAGCAGGTTGGCTTCGCGCGCATCGCTCCAGGACCCGAAGGCGCGCAGCCCGTACATCATGGCACCGAGCAGCGCCGCGCCGTCCGTCATGGCGGCGTCGACCACCTGGCCCTTGCCGGAGTTCTTCGCTTCGAGGGCGGCGCAGACCACGCCGAAGGCCAGCATCATGGCACCGCCGCCGAAGTCGCCGACCAGGTTCAGCGCCGGCGCCGGCGGGCTATCCGCACGGCCCATCGCGTGCAGCATGCCGGACAGTGCCACGTAATTCAGGTCGTGCCCGGCCGCCTGCGACAAGGGCCCGGTCTGGCCCCAGCCGGTCACGCGGCCGTAGACCAGGCGCGGATTGCGTTCCAGGCAGCAGTCGGGCCCAAGTCCCAGCCTTTCCATGACGCCCGGCCGGAAGCCTTCGACCAGCACGTCGGCCTTGGCAATCAGGTCGAGCAGCAGCTGGCGTGCGCGCGGGTCCTTCAGGTCCAGTGCCAGGGAACGTCGCCCGCGCGCCATCACGTCGAACTTCGTGCCCAGCATCGGGTAAGGATTGGGCGCCTTCGGATCCGGCTTGCGGTCGATGCGGATCACGTCCGCGCCCATGTCGGCCAGCATCATCGCCGCGAAGGGGCAGGGGCCGATGCCGACCATTTCGATTACTTTTAATCCTGCTAACGGTCCTGCCATTCGATTCTCCACGTAGGGTGGGCACCCTGTGCCCACGCGGATACCGGCGGTACGCGTACGTGACACGTGGGCACGGGGTGCCCACCCTACCGGCTCAATGTCGTCCCAGCGTCACAAGGAACGGGCGATGATCTCTTTCATGATCTCGTTGGCGCCGCCGTAGATGCGCTGGACTCTAGCGTCGAGGTACATCTGCGCGATCGGATACTCCAGCATATAGCCGTAGCCGCCGAACAGCTGCACGCACTGGTCGACGATCTTGCACTGCAGGTCGGTGATCCAGTACTTGGCCATCGAGGCCTGCACCGTATCCATGCGCCCGGCAATCAGGTCCTCGATGCAGCGGTCGACGAACACGCGCGCCACGAAGGCCTCGGTCCTGGCCTCGGCCAGCACGAAGCGGGTGTTCTGCATCTCGATCAGGGCCTGGCCGAAGGCCTTGCGCTCCTTCGCATGCTCGACGGTCAGCCGGATGGCGCGCTCAATCGAGGCCACGCCGCACACGCCGACGATGGTGCGCTCGTAAGGCAGCTCGGTCATCAGGTGGGCGAAGCCCCTGCCCTCTTCCCCGCCCAGCACGTTCGCCAGCGGGACGTGGGCATCGTCGAAGAACAGCTCGCAGGTGTCCTGGCCCTTCTGTCCGACCTTTTCCAGGATGCGGCCGACACGGAAGCCCGGATTGTCCTTCGTTTCGAGCAGCATCAGCGACACGCCCTTGACGCCCGCCGCCGGATCGGTCTTGGCCACCACCAGGATCAGGTCGGCCATGTAGCCGTTCGAGATGAAGGTCTTGGAGCCGTTCAGGCGATAGCCGCTGTCGGTGCGGGTGGCGGTGGTGCGGATGCCCTTCAGGTCCGAGCCGGCGCCCGGCTCCGACATGGCGATCGCCGCGATCATCTCGCCGCTGGCGAGCTTGGGCAGGTAATGGCGTTTCTGCTCTTCGGTGCCCTGGTTCAGCAGGTAATGCGCGACGATGGCGTGCACGTGCAGGCCGAAGGCGGTGTCGCCGGCGTAGCAGAGCTCCTCGAACACCACGCACTGGTGGGCGAAGCTGCCGCCCGAGCCGCCGTAGTCGTCGGGGATGTCGGCCAGCAGCAGGCCCATCTCGCCGGCCTTGCGCCAGACCTCGCGGTCGACGTGCTGCTGTTCGCGCCAGCGCTGCTGGTGCGGCGCGATTTCATGGTCGACGAAGCGGCGCACGGCATCGCGGAAACCTTCGAGTTCGGCATCCATCCAGGGGGAGACGTAGTGCATGTTGGTGTCGCCTTTCATACGCGGTACATGGTGACGACGCAGGCGCCGCCCAGGCCCAGGTTGTGCTGCAGCGCGACCTTCGCGTTCCCGACCTGGCGCGCGCCGGCGCTGCCGCGCAGCTGGTGGGTCAGTTCGAAGCATTGCGCGAGGCCGGTCGCGCCCAGCGGGTGGCCTTTCGACAGCAGGCCGCCGGACGGGTTGGTGACGACCTTGCCGCCGTAGGTGTTGTCGCCATCCTGGATGAACTTGTCGGCGCCGCCTTCCGGGCACAGGCCCAGGGCTTCGTAGGTGATCAGTTCATTGTGGGCGAAGCAGTCGTGCAGCTCGACCACGTCGAGGTCTTCGGGGCCGATGCCGGCCTGGGCGTAGACCTTGTTCGCGGCTTCGCGGCTCATGTCGTAGCCGACCAGGCGCATCATGTCGCCGGCATCGAAGGTGCCCGGGCGGTCGGTGGTCATGGCCTGGGCGGCGATGTGGACGTCGGCGCGCAGGCCGTGCTTTTTGGCGAAGTTCTCGGAGACCAGCACCGCGGCGGCGGCGCCGCAGGTCGGCGGGCAGGCCATCAGGCGGGTCATCACGCCGGGCCAGATGGCGGGCGCGTCCAGCACATCCTGCTCGCTGACCTCCTTGCGGAACAGGGCCAGCGGGTTGTTGACGGCGTGGCGGCTGGCCTTGGCGCGAATGCGCGCAAAGGCCGCCAGCGGGGTGCCATATTTTTCCATGTGCGCCAGGCCGGCGCCGCCGAAGTAGCGCAGCGCCAGCGGGATCTCGGGTTTGCCGACCAGACGATCGGTGACGGCGTCGAAGTCGTCGAAGGGCGCCGGGCGGTCGGTGAACACCGAGGCCAGCGCGCCGGGGCTCATCTGCTCGAAGCCCAGCACCAGTACGCAGTCGGCGGCGCCGCTCTGCACGGCCTGGCGCGCCAGGTACAGCGCGGTGGAGCCGGTCGAGCAGTTGTTGTTGACGTTGACGATCGGGATGCCGGTCATGCCGACGCCGTACAGCGCCTTCTGGCCGCAGGTCGAATCGCCATAGACGTAGCCGACATAGGCCTGCTCCACGTCTTCATAGGCGATGTCGGCGTCTTCCAGCGCGGCGCGGGCCGCCAGCGCGCCCATCTCGTGATAAGGGGCGCTGGCGCCCGGCTTGGCGAACGGGATCATGCCCACGCCGCTGACGAATACTTTCTGGCTCATGCCTGTCTCCTCGCTGATTGACTTCGTCATCAGGTCACCCGACCTAGTTTCGCTTAATTATAGGTCAAGCGTACTAGTCGATAAAGTATAATCGGCGTATGGACATGACTCTCGACGGCGCCCTGAAAAACAAGGCGTCCAGCACCACCGAAAAAGGCCTTGGGCGGGCCCAGGACATCCTCGATGCGGCGCGCAGCCTGCTCGCCACCGAAGGGTATGCCGGGCTGTCGATGCGGCGCGTGGCCCAGTCGGCCGGCATGAGCCTGTCGAACGTCCAGCACTACTACGGCAGCAAGGATTTGCTGCTGGAAGCCCTGCTCTTGACCACCATGGACGCCTTCCAGGCCCGCATGGACGAGCTGGGGGCGGCCATGCGCGGGCGCTCGCAGCTCGATCGCTTCCTGTCCACGGTCGACATGTTCCTGGACGAGCTCACCGATCCGGTCACGCACGCGCTGTTCTTCGAGATCTGGGCGCTGGCCTCGCGCAATCCCTTCGCCTCCAGCCTGATGGACAAGATGCTGGGGCGCGAGCGCAAGACCGTCTACAACCTGATCCGTGGCTTGAACCCGGCCCTGTCCGACGAGGAGACCATGCAGCGCGCGATCCTGGTGGTGGCGCAGGTCGAAGGCCTGATGCTGTTCCGGCTCGACAGGCGCCAGCGCCGCGCGCAGTTCGATGCGGTGAAGGCTTCGCTGCGCAAGGCGCTGCTGGCCTTGGCAACGATGCCGTAGGGTGGGATGTCGCTTATACTGGACAGGTTTATCTTTGATAAGGAGGCCTCGTCCTAATGCACCACAACATCAGTCTGATCACCACCATTGCCGCCGCCCTCGGCTTCGGCCTGCTGTTCGGCATGCTCGCCGTGCGCGTCCGCCTGCCGGCCCTGGTCGGCTATCTCGCCGCCGGCGTCCTGATCGGCCCGGCCACCCCGGGTTTCGTCGCCGACGTGGCGCTCGCCTCCCAACTGGCCGAGATCGGCGTGATGCTGCTGATGTTCGGCGTCGGCCTGCACTTCTCGCTCGACGATCTCATGGAGGTCAAGGGCATTGCCCTGCCCGGTGCGGTGCTGCAGATCACGGTGGCCACGCTGATGGGCATGGGGGTCAGCTACCTGTGGGGCTGGGGCCTGGGCGCCGGCCTGGTGTTCGGCCTGTCGCTGTCGGTGGCCAGTACCGTGGTGCTGCTGCGGGCGCTGGAAGACCGGGGCCAGCTCGATTCCTTCAACGGCCGCATTGCGGTCGGCTGGCTGGTGGTCGAGGACCTGGTGACGGTGCTGGTGCTGGTGCTGCTGCCGGCACTGGCCGGTCCGCTGGGCGGCCACGGCGCGGATGGCGGCCATGGCGCCGGCGATTCGCTGTGGCTGGCGCTCGGCAAGACCCTGCTGTCGGTGGGCGCCTTCGTCGCCTTCATGCTGCTGGTCGGCCGCAAGCTCTTCCCCTGGTTCCTGTGGCGCGTGGCCAAGACCGGCTCGCGCGAGCTGTTCACGCTGGCGGTGATCGCCGCCGCGGTCGGTATCGCCTACGGCTCGTCGGAACTGTTCGGCGTCTCCTTCGCGCTGGGCGCCTTCTTTGCCGGCATGGTGCTGCGCGAATCCTCGCTCTCGCACCGCGCGGCCGAGGAAACCCTGCCGCTGCGCGATGCGTTCTCGGTGCTGTTCTTCGTTTCGGTCGGCATGCTGTTCGATCCGCGCGTGCTGGTCGAGCATCCGCTCGAACTGCTGGCGGTGGTCGCCATCGTCCTGTTCGGTAAATCGCTGGCCGCCTTCGTGCTCGTGCTGGCGCTGCGCTATCCGCTGAACACGGCCATTACCGTGTCGGCCAGCCTGGCGCAGATCGGCGAATTCTCCTTCATCCTGGCGGCGCTCGGCATGTCGCTGGGCCTGCTGCCGGACCTCGGCCAGAACCTGATCCTGGCCGGCGCCATCATCTCGATCGCCGTCAACCCGCTGATGTTCAAGGCCATCAATCCGCTGCAGGAATGGCTGCGTTCGAAGTCCGACCTGGCGCGCAAACTCGAACGTTCGGCCGACCCGCTGGCCGAACTGCCGATGACGGTCACGCACGAGCGCCTGACCGGCCAGGTGGTGCTGGTCGGCTACGGCCGCGTGGGCAAGCGCATCGCCGAGGCGCTGGACAAGCAGGGCGTGCACTACGTGGTGGCGGAGCAGAACCGCGAGATGGTCGAGGAGCTGCGGCGGCGCGACCAGCCCGCAGTGGCCGGCAACGCGGCCGATCCGGCGGTGCTGATCCAGGCCCACGTGGCCCGCGCTTCGATGCTGGTGATCGCCACGCCCGACACCTTCCACGTGCGCGCCATGATCGAGACGGCCAAGGCCCTGAATCCCTCGATCCGCTGCGTGGTGCGCACCCACAGCGAAGAAGAAGCGCGCCTGCTGCGCGAGGAAACCGGCGGCACCGTGTTCGTCGGCGAGCGCGAGCTGGCCAGGAGCATGGCGGAGCACGTGCTGCATGGCCTGGAGGAGGCGCCGGCGGCGCACTGAAGCGTGCGTGGCCTGTCCTTGCCATCTTGTACAGTGGCGGTTCCGCCACTGCCGGGATGCCCGGACACCACGCCATGCATCGTCTCCGGGCCTACCTGCGCTATCTGCGCGACTGCCTGATCGCTTCCGATCCCGCGCTCGAACGGCTGCGCAGCAGCCTGCGCGCGGTGCTCACTGCCGGCGCCTGTGCCGGCGCCTTCCTGCTCCTGACCCGGCTGCTCGGCCAGGAATACAAGCTGTCCCTGGCCGGTATCGTGGTGCCGATGATTGCCGCGGCCGCCCTGCCCGATGCGGGCCGCAGGCAGCAGCAGGTCACGATGGCCTGGGTGCCGGTGGTCGCCAGCGCGGTGCTGGTGCTCGGCAGCCTGGTCGCCGCCGATCCCTGGCTGAGCGGGATCTGCTTCCTGCTCGTCATCTTTGCCGCCTTCGAGGTGCGCCGCTTCGGGCCGCGCGCCACCGGCCTGGGCACCATCGCCTACCAGTCCTTTTTCTATGCGCTGCTGCTGAAGGTCCCGCCTTCGAAAGCGCAGTGGCACCCCTTGTTCGTGTTCGGCGGCTGTGCGATCGCCTTCGTCATCCGCTTCTGGCTGGTGCCGGAACACCCCGGCCGGATGCTGCGCAGCGAGCTGCGTGCCTGGCGGGCGCGCATCGCCGTCCTGCTGCATGGGCTGGGACGAGCCAGCCGCAAGCGGATCGATGCCCAGCTGGCGGCCCTGAACCGGCAGTCGCTGGGGCTGGAAGCGCGCATCGCCGACTTTGCGGTGCATCCGGACGACAGCCAGGCCGCGGTCTTGCGCGCCCAGGTCCTGCACGCCGAACTGGCGGCGGAAACCGTCGCCGCGGCGGCGCGCGCGGCCGGCAGCACGGCGCAGCATCCAGATACCGCCCGCTTGCCCGATGCGCTGCGCTGGCGCCTGCGCCGCGCGCGTGAAGTGCTGGCCGCCCTGCCCCCGGCCGACGGGCATTTGCCGGCCATGCGCGACGAGCGCAAGCCGCAGGAAGACACGCCGCGGCCAAACGGCACCACCCGGCGCGCGCTGCAGGCCTGCGCCGCCGCGCTGGGCGCCATGCTGGCGGGACGCGCGCTGGCGCCGGATCACTGGTTCTGGGCCGTGTTCGCATCCTTCATCGTGTTCACCCGCGCCGCCACCGTCGGCCAGACCTTGTCGGGCGCCTGGCGGCAAGTGCTGGCCACGATGGCCGGCGTCGCCGTCGGTATCGCGGTGGCCGAACTGGCGCACGGCCACCGCGGCCTCGAGCTGTCGCTGCTGTTCGTGTTCATCGCCGCCGGCTACTATGCCTTCCACGGCATGCAGAACACCTACACGGTCCTGCTGAGCGCCATGCTGGCCATGCTGTACGAACTGATGGGCATGAACAGTCCGGGCCTGCTGCTGCTCAGACTGGAAGAAACCGCCGTCGGCGCGGCCAGCGCCATCCTCGCTGCCCGCCTGGTGTTCCCGACCCACACCCGCGACGAATCGGGCAGCCGCAGCGCGGCGCTGCTGCGGGCGGCGGGCGAGCTGCTGCGCGCGACCTGGCTTGAAGCGCAGCCCGATGGCCAGCCGGATGGTCGGCATGCGGCGATGCGCGAACTGGACCGCAAGCTGCAGGCGTTGCGCCAGGCGCTCGGCCCCGTCACCGGCACGGCCTATCCGGGGTCGAAGGAAAACCGCCGCCAGCACCTGGCGCGTCTGGCACGCATCGCCTACTGTGTGCGCCACTGCTGCTTCCTGGCGATACAGAACGCGCCTTCCTCCAGCCTTCTGCGCGAGGCCGCCGGCGAGCTGGCCGCGCGCCTGGACGCCGTGGCCGCGCTGCTCGATCCGCCGGCCGCGCCCCAGGCGCCGGGGGACACACTGCCGGCGCTGGCGCTGCCCGCCGTCGCCGAGCGTGACGCCATTCCCTTACAGCTGGCGGTGCGCTGGCTGGGCGAGACCGACCAGGCCCTGCGCGCGATCCGCGAGGAGCTGGCCGCGCCGGGCAAACCCTGAAAAAAAAGCGGCGGACATCGCTGTCCGCCGCCGCAAAGTCCGGGCCGGGCCCGGAACTATCACCAAACTTTCAACATCAGGCCACGGCTTCCTCGGCCTCGCCGCACAGCTTCAGGCTGGCGTGACGGGCGTGCTGCAGGCCTGCCATCAGGGCTTCCTTGTGCTGCTCCAGCAGGGCGAACACGGCATCCTTGGACAGCACGTACTGGTCGAGCAGCGTGTCCTTGATCGCCACGATCACGTCCTGGTAATCGCGGATCGAATTCAGCGTGTAGTTGTACAGCTCATCCGACTTTTCCTCGACCTGGCGCAGGGTGTGCTCGCCCGAGGCGTCGTTGCCCATCTGGCTGTAGTCGATCTTGGCGCGCGAGTACATCGACAGACGGCCCACCATCAGGTTCAGCATCTTGGTGATCTTCTCGATGTCGTTCTGGCTGCCGACCGAGATGCCGCGGGCGCCGTAGAACAGCTCTTCCGCCGCCACGCCGCCGTACAGGCCGATCACGTCGCGCTCCAGCTCTTCCAGCGTGCGCAGCGACATGTCGTCACCCGATTGCAGGACATAGCCCAGGGCGCCGATCTTCGACACGGCTTCGGTACTGATTTTCAGCAGGTGCGACTTTTCCTTCACTTCGTCCAGGCTCATGCCGGCGCGCAGGAAGGGGTCGATCTGCATGAAGAAGTGACCCAGTTCGTGCACGGCGATACGCTCGCGCTGCTTGTGCTTCTCGGCGGTGGTGGCGCGGTCGGTCAGGCCGATGGTCGCACGCTCGTAGGCACGGAACAGCAGGTCGGTGTTGATGATGACCTTTTCCTGGATCGACAGCATCGATGCGCGCTCGACCACGGATTCCAGCAGCGCCGGGCTCAGGTTCTGGGTGATCTCGGCCACCTGGTCGAGGTCGAGGTCGTTCCAGTCCACCAGGCCTTCCTTTTTGCGCGACAGGAAGCTGCGCAGCAGTTCGCGGCGCTCGGCCTTGTTCGGCAGGCGGAAGTTGATCTTCACCGAGAAGCGGCGCAGCATCGCTTCGTCCATCTCGGTCGAGGCATCGTCGAAGTTCGAGGCGACCACCCAGATCACGCCCTGGCCCTTGTCGCTCTTCACGCCGTCCAGCAGGCCCAGCAGAGTGTTGGCGGTGTCGTCTTCCCATTTCTTTTCGCTGCGGCCGCGCGGCATGAACAGGCTCTGGGCTTCATCCAGGAAGATGATGCAGCGGCCCTTGCTCGATGCTTTGCGGTACAGGGCGTTCAGCGCCTTCGAACCACCGCCGACGTAGCCTGATTCCAGGGCCGAGCCCGAGGCCTGGATCAGCGGGATGTCGAGGCGCTTGGCCAGGTAGCCGACCAGCTTGGTCTTACCGGTACCGGCAGGACCGGTCAGCATGACGTTGAAGGGCTTGTCGATGTTGTGCTCTTTGTACAACTCGCGGTTGCGGATCATGTCTTCCAGGTGCAGCACTTCCTGCTTGATGTCTTCCATGCCGATCAGGTCGTCGAGCGAGCCTTTCAGCTTGTCCGGCGAGATCAGCTGGGCGCCGCCGGCATTCATGCCCGGGATGCCGAACTTCAGGGCGTACAGGATCAGGACCAGCACAGTCAGGTCGAGCGCATGGCGCTTCATGAAGGAGATAACGTCGGCAGCGAAGCCTTCGTTCTCGTCCTGCAGGACGGCCTTGTGCGAGCTCAGGTAGTCTTCCTTGGCGATCGAGTAAGGGATCGCGTTCTTCAGCAGGACTTCACGCTCCAGCGACAGGTGGGAGGTACTCGGCACCTTCACCACGTGCAGTTGCGGCGCGCCCTTGAACTTGTAGATATAGCGCGGCGCATCCGACAGGGGATTCGCGACCAGCAGGTAGTCCAGGCGCTCTTTCTGCGATGCCAGCTGGGTGATCTCGGAGATGTTCTGCGAGTGCACCACCGGCGACGGGTCCTGCGGGACATCGGCCTTGTAGATGAACCAGCCCACCATCATGCCCAGCAACACGGCAGTCAGGATACGGACATAAACATTCTTGAAGGCAATTTGAAGTCGGGCGAAATTGGGCATGTATCAGTACTCTTTAATCCGAAGGTGCTTCACGACGTAGATATTGCGTGCCTTCCGAAGTGCCGATTCGACGCGAAAGGCGGCGGTGCATGGGACCGCTTTTTGATGCAAACGTAGGCGTCTGCTATTGTTTTGATGCCCGAAGGCAATGGGGATATGGAGACTATACCCCCAAAGAAAAGACAGGTGTATACCGTGCGCTGAAAAAATTTTGAGACACAACACAGCTGATCAAATTGATACCGATTTTCTTTATGATTTCAATAAGTTAGCTGGACAAACCGCAAAGTTTTCTCTCTTATTTGTACATTAAACAAGTAATCAAGAGATAATAATTATTATTGAGATAATTAGAAAAAATATATTTTCAGCAGCTTTAGGGAAACAGGTAACAAGACGTAACGAGCGCAATCCGTATCGCTTTTTTGCTATGCTGGATTGGTACCCGGATGCAGTCTCCGCGGTGGACATTTGGAAGGAATGACCGTGAAACGAACCATTCTTGCTGCAACGCTCACTCTGCTCATCGGCAGTGCCGCCCAGGCCGCCGTGATCGACCTCGAAACGACCCACGCCATCCGCAGCCATCGCATTGCCGATATCGCGACGGTTGCGCGTACCGAAGTGGTGACACCGCCCTCGCCTTCGATGTCCGAGCTGCCGGAACCGGAAGTGTTTGCGATGATGCTGGTGGGCCTGATCCTGATCGGTTACCGCGCGAGCCGCGACAGCAGCGAAAAGTTCAAGTGATCCTGAGCGGAGGGGAAAAAAGTAGACGGCGCCAATGGCGCCGTTGTCGTTTGCAGTGCCGCTTGTTTCTTATATGGGGACCGGATGCCCGCTTACAAGGGCGCAGTGCACAACGCGTGCAGCTTGAGCAGGGTCGCCCAATTGCGCGAGGTCGTGGAATCGCCCAGCTGCTTGCCGAGCGCAGCCGCGGCGGCGCTATCGAGGATACCGTCCGGGCACCAGACGTAGGCGGCGCGCTGGCCCAGCGCAGTGGCGCCGGTTTGCCATTCCTGGCCGCACAGCCCTTCGAGCGCCTGGCGTGCCTGCGGGCTTGAATGCGGGCTCGACAGGATGAAGGCCAGCAGGCGCGAATGGTCGCCGGCCTGGTCGAGCAAGGGATTGCCGGCGATGACCTCGGCGAGTTCAAAGGCATCGAGCACCAGCACGCGTGCAGCCACGCCCAGCTTGAGCACCAGCGCTTCTTCGATCTGCGTGGCGACCTCGTCCTGCGGCTTGACCGGGCCGCTGAAGACCAGGTTGCCGCTATTCAGGACACTGCGCACATCGTCATAGCCAAGGTCGCCGACCAGCTTGCGCAGGTCGGCCATGGCGATACGTTTTGCGCGCCCGACATTCACGCCCCTCAGCAGGGCAACGTAGCGTTTGCTTGTCATGGCGCGCATGGTAGCCTGTCCGCGCGCTCAGTGGCGCAGCGCAGCACCGGACCTCACTTGATCAGGCCTTCGTCGCGCAGCGCCTGCTGCACGGCCGGACGGGCGGCGACGCGCTGGGTGTAGGCGGCGAGCACCGGCCACGGCGACAGGTCGAATTGTACGAAGTTGGCCCAGCCCAGCACCGTGAACAGGTAGGCGTCGGCCACCGTGAACTGCGAACCCATCAGGTAGTCGCGGCCTTCCAGCTGGCCGGCGATCCAGCCCAGGCGATTGCCGAGGTGGGTGCGCGCGGTTTCCTTCATGTCTTCGGTCGAGGTCGGACGGAACAGCGGGCTGAAGCTCTTGTGCACTTCGGTCGCGATGAAGTTCAGCCATTCGATCAGGCGGTAACGCTCCAGCGTGCCGTTGGCCGGCGCCAGCTGGCGGTCCGGGGCGAGATCGGCGATGAACTGGAGAATGGCCGGACCTTCTGTCAGCACGGCACCATCCTTCAGTTCCAGGGCCGGCACATAGCCCTTCGAATTGATCGCCAGGAAATCGGCGCCGCTTGCCGTCTTGCGCGCGCGGATATCGACGCGCTCGGTCGTGAATTCCAGGCCTGCCTCGATCAGGGCGATGTGGGAAGCGAGCGAACAGGCGCCCGGGCTGAAATAGAGTTTCATGCTTGTCCTATCAAATTGAAACCTGCGGAGAATACAACAGTTCGCCGTGGCTTGCCGGCCAGGGGGAGCCGTCCACCCGATGCGGATGGTAATATAAATCCGTTAATGAAATGCAAGAGGGAAGTATGAACGGGGCTTACCAGCTGACACCGTTGGCTGCCGTCGCGCCAGGCATGGTCCTGGGCGAGGTGCTGCGCGACGAGAAGGGCAATGTGCTGCTGGCGCAGGGCGTAGTGCTCACCGAAGGCATGCTGGCATCGCTGGCACGCCATGGCGTCGAGCTGCTGCCCATCCTCGGCGCCGCCCGCGCCACGCCCGCGATCGCGATCGATCCGGCGCGCGTCCAGGAAAGGCTGGACCGGCTGTTCCGCAAGCACGAGCGCGACAACCATGGCGACTGGGCAGCTGGACTGCTGCGCCAGTATATGGAGGATTACCGCCTGGGACGCGAGGTGCAGCGATGAGCAGACTGTCGCCCGAACAGCTGGCCGCGAGCGTGCAGGACCTGCCTTCCCTGCCTGCCGTCGTGATGGAGCTGCTGAGCAGCATCGAGCAGGAGAATATCGATATCTCGGTGCTGGCCAAAAAGGTGTCCTACGATCAGGCCCTGACGGCCAAAACCTTGCGCCTGGCGAATTCGTCCTCTTTCGGCCTGCAGGTGAAGGTGGCGACGATCCAGCAGGCGATCACCTTCCTGGGCTTTCAAACCACGCGCAACCTGATCACGGCTGCGGCCGTTACCGGCTGCTTCCCGAATGGCCGGTGCCCGGGCTTCAATGACAAAGCCTTCTGGCGCCATTCGATCGCGACGGCGGCCTGTTCCCGTTCGTTGGCACGGCGTTTGCGCTTCAACCAGGATGTCGCCTTCACGGCGGGATTGCTGCACGACATAGGCCGCTTGGTCCTGGTGACCGGCCATCCCCAGGCTTACGGCGAGGTGCTGGCGTGGCGCGGCAGGCAGGACAGCGAATGGCTGGAAGCCGAGCGCAGCGTGCTGGGCATCGACCATGTCGACGCCGGGGTGGCGCTGGCGGAACACTGGAATTTTTCGGACACGATGCGCCAGGCAATCGCGTATCACCACGCACCCGAGACACCGGGCGCGGGATTCCTTGCCGCCATCGTCCATGTGGCCAACGCCGTTGTCCATGCGCTCGACCTGACGGGCGAGGAAGATGAACTGGTGCCGGCACTATCCAGCGTGGCCTGGGATGCGATGGGCTTGAACGAAGATGCTTATATGGATCTGTTCCGGGAAACGGAACAACAACTGGACGAGATGTCGGCCATCCTGATGACTTGAAGGGGTGCTCCCCCTGCAGCTCAGGACGGCCTGGAAGTGACGGCAGCGGACGCAATCCTGACGGACGCGAACCCGCTGCCGGGTCTGGCCGGAGGCATGACAGGACCGGCTGTCATGCCCTCGGCATCAGTGCGCATAGTTGCCGGACTTCGATGCGTCGCTCTGCTCTTGCGGCTGGGCTTGCGCTTGCTGAGCGGCTTGTGCAGCAGCCTCTTTTGCAGCTTTTTCTTCAGGCTTCGGGCGGCCTTGTGCATCCGACAGGCGATATTTGGTGCGGCGGTCGCCCATCAGGTCGCGCAGATCGCGGATGCTCATGCCGGTCACTTCGTGCATGCGGATCAGCAGCGAAGCGCCGACCGGCAGGCGGTGGTGACGGATCTTGCTGATCACCGGCGGAGCGACTTCCAGCATGCGCGACAGCGCTGCGTCATTCTTCAGTTGCATCTTGCCGAGCAGAATGTCCAGCAAGTGGTTCGGGTTGTAGCTTTCCTGTGAAGACAGAGCGTGATGTGCCATGATTACCTCGTGAGTGGTTAAAATAGTTCTCTTACGAACTTTGTTAAAGACTTCGTTTCGTCAACATAAGTTCCCGGATTACGTTACCGAACGATCAATCGACTGCGCGTCGACAACGACCCCGGACCCCGTGCGCTCCCTAACAGCTTCTTTCACGCACTTGTTTTTCGAACAAATTATCAAACTCATACGGCGAGTTGACACTCGACCTGAGCACGAAAATCATTGATCGAAATCAAGCTATCGTTGGGAAAGCTTGTCATACAGTCATTTCAGCACATGGTGACAGATTGTGGCGCACGCAAGAGTTTTCTTGAACTTATTTTGCAATTGCCGGTTCGCAGTAGAGTCCTCCCGGCAATGACAAACATAACAGTTAGCAAGGCGTTTTCAAGATTTAACAATGTAACCGACTGTTTCAAAACATACGGTTAAGAAATTAATCATTCTGGGTAGAAGCGAATCGAGCTGCGCACGTCCATTTCCGGGCGTGTTTCCGATTTGCGGTAAACTGGAATTCACTTGTCAAAGCATCAGCCATGCAGAAAAAAGTATTCATCAAGACCTTCGGTTGCCAAATGAACGAGTACGACTCGGACAAGATGGTGGACGTGCTCGGCGCGGCCGAAGGACTCGTGCGCACCGATACCCCGGACGACGCCGACGTCATTCTCTTCAATACGTGTTCGGTGCGCGAGAAGGCCCAGGAAAAGGTCTTCTCCGATCTCGGCCGCCTGAAGGAACTCAAGCGCAACAAGCCGGATCTCGTGATCGGCGTCGGCGGCTGCGTCGCTTCGCAGGAAGGCGAAGCGATCGTCAAGCGCGCGCCCCACGTCGACGTGGTGTTCGGTCCGCAGACCCTGCACCGGCTGCCGCAGATGATCCAGGCCCGCCGCGCATCCGGCGCCGCCCAGGTCGACATCAGCTTCCCGGAAATCGAGAAGTTCGACCACCTGCCGCCCGCCAAGGTCGAAGGTCCGGTCGCCTACGTCTCGATCATGGAAGGCTGCAGCAAATATTGCAGCTACTGCGTGGTGCCTTATACCCGCGGCGAGGAAGTCTCGCGCCGCTTCGAGGACGTGCTGACCGAAGTCGCCGGTCTGGCCGCCCAGGGCGTGAAGGAAATCATGCTGCTGGGCCAGAACGTGAATGCCTACCGCGGCGTCATGGACAGCGGGGAGATTGCCGACTTCGCGCTGCTGCTCGAATACGTGGCCGAGATCCCCGGCATCGAGCGCCTGCGCTTCGTCACCAGCCATCCGAAGGAATTCACCCAGCGCCTGATCGACGCCTATGCAAAGATCCCGCAGCTGGTGAACCACCTGTACCTGCCGGTGCAGCACGGCTCCGACCGCATCCTGCAAGCCATGAAGCGCGGCTACACCGGCCTCGAATACAAATCGATCATCCGCCGCATCAAGGCGGTGCGCCCGAACATCGCGATCTCGTCCGACTTCATCGTCGGCTTCCCCGGTGAGAGCGACGCCGATTTCGAAGCGATGATGAAACTGGTGGAAGACGTCGGCTTCGATAACAGCTTCAGCTTCATCTTCAGCAAGCGTCCGGGCACCCCGGCTGCCAACCTCGAAGACGACACCCCGCATGAGGTGAAACTGGCGCGCCTGCAGCGCCTGCAGGCCCAGATCGACCTGAACACCCGCAAGACCAGCGCCGCGATGGTCGGCTCCGTACAGCGCATCCTCGTCGAGGGCCCATCCAAGAAGCCCCGTAGCGATGGCCTCCCCGAGCTTGCCGGCCGTACCGAGAACAACCGCGTCGTCAACTTCGTCCCGGGCGAACTCGGCGAGACACTGATCGGCCAACTGGTCGACGTGCGCATCACCGAAAGCCTGGATTACACCCTGCGCGGCGACCTGGTCGCCAGCATTGATACGATTGCCAAAGCCAGTTGAAAAATCAAACGCCCACCCAGCCTTCGTACTTCATCCCCGAGCCGCTCGATAACACGCGGCTCGCCCATCTGTGCGGCCCGCTCGACGAGAACCTGCGCCAGATCTCGGCCGCCCTCGACGTCACCATCTTCCGGCGCGGCGAGAAGTTCATCGTCAGCGGCAGCAATGCCGAACGCGCGGTGGAGCTGCTCGAACGCTTCTACGCGGTGGCCAACAAGGTCGTGCCGATCGAGGAAGTGCAGCTGGCCCTGGTCGAACAGCGCGCCGGCCTGAAACCGGCGATCGCCGAGGCGCCCGCGGCGCTCGAAGCGAAGAAGGAGCCGGGCGAAACGGTCAGCGAGGAAAGCGCCGAGCTCGAACGCGACGAGTCCGGCGAATTGGTCAGCCCGATGCTGAAGACCCGCCGCAGCGACCTGCGCGGCCGCACCCCGCACCAGATCCAGTACCTGAAGGCGGTGCTGGAACACGACATCAGCTTCGGCATCGGCCCGGCCGGTACCGGCAAGACCTATCTGGCGGTGGCCTGCGCCGTCGACGCGCTGGAACGCGACGCCGTCAAGCGCATCATCCTGACCCGTCCGGCGGTGGAAGCCGGCGAACGCCTCGGTTTCCTGCCGGGCGACTTCGCGCAAAAGGTCGATCCCTACCTGCGTCCGCTGTACGACGCGCTGTACGACCTGCTCGGCTTCGACCGCACGCAGAAGCTGTTCGAGAAGCAGGTCATCGAGATCGCGCCGCTGGCCTTCATGCGCGGCCGCACGCTGAACCATGCCTTCGTGATCCTGGACGAAGCCCAGAACACGACGGTCGAACAGATGAAGATGTTCCTGACCCGTATCGGCTTCGGCAGCAAGGCCGTGGTCACCGGCGACGTCACCCAGGTCGACCTGCACAAGACCCAGCGCAGCGGCCTGGTCGATGCCATGCACGTGCTGAAGGACGTGCGCGGCATCGCGTTCACGCAGTTCTCCAGCGCCGACGTGGTGCGCCACCCGCTGGTGGGCCGTATCGTCGACGCTTACGAAAAATCCGCCTCGATGCAGGAGCTTGGTGCCCTGCCTGGCGTAGCCAAACCCACGACCCGAAATGCAAGAAAAAAAGCATAAGCTCGAACTGGACGTCCAGTATCCCGACACCCGCCTGGAAGCCTCGATCACACCCGAGATGATCGAACGCTGGGTCCAGGCCTCCCTGCTCGGCCCGGCCGAGCTGGCGATCCGCTTCGTCGACGCCGCCGAGGGGCAAACCCTGAACCGCGACTACCGCGGCAAGGACTACGCCACCAACGTCCTGACCTTCGCCTACAACGAAGGCGCCGAACTGGCGGACGACGAGCCGACCCAGGCCGACATCGTCCTGTGCACCGACGTGCTGCAGCGCGAGGCCGAGGAACAGAAGAAGACGGTCGAGGAACACGTGGCGCACCTGGTGGTGCACGGCGTGCTGCATGCGCAGGGCTTCGACCACGAGAACGATGAAGAGGCCGAGGAGATGGAGCAGCTGGAGCGCGACATCATGGAGGCGCTGGGTTACCCGGATCCGTACGCCGAGGAGTGAATGTAATGCGTGGGCACGGGGTGCCCACCCTACGGCATGGTTATCGTAGGGTGGGCACCCCGTGCCCACGTCCACGCTTATGCTTTCTTGAGCTGCTCCCCAATCGGCAGCTTCCTCACCCGTTTCCCCACCGCCGCGAACACCGCATTGCTGATCGCCGGCGCAATCCCCGCGGTCCCCGGCTCGCCGATCCCGCCCGGCTCGTCGTGGCTGTTGACGATGTGGACCTCCACGGTCGGCGCCTCGTTCATGCGCATCACGCGGTAGTCGCCGAAGTTGTTCTGCTGCACCCGCCCCTTTGCGTGGGTGATTTCATCCCACAGCGCGGCGCTGGCGCCGAACACGATGCCGCCTTCCATTTGCGCGATGATGCCGTCCGGGTTGATGTTCTGCCCGCAGTCGACCGCGCACACCACGCGGTGCACGCGCACGTCGCCGTCCGGCCCGACCGAGACCTCCGCCACCTGCGCCATGTAGCTGCCGAAGGCGAACTGGGTCGAGATGCCGCGTCCGACCTTGCGGCCCGCCACCGGTTTCAATGGCCGTCCCCAGCCTGCCTTCTCGGCCGCCAGGTTCAGCACCGCCAGCGTGCGCGGCGACTTCTGCAATAAAGCGCGGCGGAACGCCACCGGGTCGGTCTTGCTGGCATACGCCAGCTCGTCGATGAAGCTCTCGACCACGAAGATGTTGTGGGTCGGGCCGACGCCGCGCCAGAAGGCGGTCGGCACGCCGGGCGGCTCGTGGCGCACGTACTCGACGCGGATGTCGGGAATCGCGTACTGCAGGTCGGCGGCGCCTTCGACGGCGTCCGGGTCGACGCCGTTCTTGACCATCGGCGGCGCAAAGCGCGCCATGATCGACGAGCCGGTCACGCGGTGGAACCAGGCGGTCGGCATGCCCTTGTTGTCGAGCTTCGCGGACAGGCGGTCATAGTAATAAGGGCGATACATGTCGTGCTGGATGTCTTCCTCGCGGGTCCAGATGACTTTCAGCGGCCCCTTGGCCTGGCGGGCCAGTTCGACCGCCTGGATCACCATGTCGACTTCCAGCCGGCGCCCGAAGCCGCCGCCCAGGTAGTGGTTGTGCACCTTCACCTTCTCGACCGGCAGGCCGGTGATCTTGGCCGCCGCGCCCTGCGCCAGCGCCGGCACCTGGGTGCCGACCCACAGATCGCAGCCGTCGGCGCGCAGGTCGACCGTGCAGTTCATCGGCTCCATGGTCGCGTGGGCGAGGAAGGGCATCTCGTAGACGGCGTCGATGCGACGGCCGCCGTCCTGGGCGGCCAGCGTCTTCAGCGCGTCGCCCTTGTTGGTGGCGACCGCACCGGTGCCTTCGGACACCTTGGCCATGTCGGCCACGATCGAGGCGGTGCTGACGTTCGCATTCGGACCGTCGTCGAAACGCGGCGCGGCTGCCGCCAGGCCCTGCTTCGCGGTCCAGAAGTTATCGGCGACCACCGCCACCGCACCCTCGATGCGCAGTACCTGGCGCACGCCCTTCACCGCCATCGCCTTCTGCTCGTCCAGCGCCGCGACCTTGCCGCCGGTGACCGGCGAGGCCATCACCGCCGCGATGCCCATGTTCGGCAATCTAGCGTCGATGCCGAACATGGCCTGGCCATTGGTCTTGACCGGCGAATCCAGGCGCTTGAGCGACTTGCCGATCAGGGTGAAATCGGCCGCCTGCTTGAGCGTGACCGTCTTCGGGAACTGCAGCTTCGATGCGGCGTCGGCCAGTTCGCCGAAGTGGGCCGAGCGGTTCGAGGCCGCGTGGCGCACGGTGCCGCCGACCACGCTGAGCTCCTTCTCGTCGACCTTCCAGGTCTGGGCGGCGGCCTGCACCAGCACCGTGCGTACCTTGGCGCCGGCTTCGCGCAGCGGCTTCCAGGCGCCGCGCACCGAGGTCGAACCGCCCGTCACCTGGCCGCCCAGCAGCGGGTCGGCGTACAGGCTGTTGTCGGCCGGGGCCTGCTCCAGCTTCACCTTCGAGAGGTCGGCGCCCAGCTCCTCGGCCAGCAGCATCGGCATCGAGGTGAAGGTGCCCTGCCCCATCTCGACCTTGTGGATGATCAGGGTGACAATCCCCTCCCTGTCGATCCGGATGAAGGCATCGTGCGCCAGGCCGGCCGGTTCCGACGCCGCGGTGGCGGCCTGGCCGACCGCCGTCTCGGGCGGTTTTTCCTGGCGGTCGTTCTGCCCTTCCTTGCCATCCTTGCTGCAGCCGAACAGCGAGAAGCCGAACAGCAGGCCGCCACCGGCCACTGCGCCGGCCTTCATGAAGCCGCGGCGCGAAGCCGATACGTTTTGTTTGTCTTTGGTTTCCATGATGCGCTCCAGGATCAGGCTTTGCGCGGCGCTGCCGGCTGGGCGGCGGGCGCCACGGCCGGCGACGGGATGCCGGCGGCGATCTTGATCGCCTTGCGGATCCGGCCATAGGTGCCGCAGCGGCAGATATTGCCGGCCATGGCGTTGTCGATGTCGGCGTCGCTGGGCTTGGCGTTTGTCTGCAGCAGCGCGGTGGCCGACATGATCTGGCCCGACTGGCAGTAACCGCACTGCACCACGTCGACCTGGCGCCAGGCATCCTGCACCTTCGCGCCCACTGGGTCGTTGCCGATCGCCTCGATGGTCGTGATCTTCTTGCCGGCGGCCGCCGAGACCGGCGTCACGCAGGAGCGGATCGGCTGGCCGTCCAGGTGCACGGTGCAGGCGCCGCACAGGGCGACGCCGCAGCCGAACTTGGTGCCGGTCAGGCCCATCACGTCGCGGATGGCCCACAGCAGGGGCATGTCGTCGGGAACATCGAGATTGGTGGTGGTGCCGTTGATATCCAGGGCGGGCATGGCGGAAACTCCTTCGGTAGCGAATGAGCAACTATAGGACAAAGGGCGATCGGGACGGCGCACATATCCTCGCCCTATCCCGGCTGCATAAAAAACAGGCATCCGCGCTTTTGGTGTATCCTAATGCCCATCGCAACAACGGCTTCACGCCAACTATGCCCGAGCACCCTGCTGACGTCCGTAACGACGTCAAAACCCACCGGTCCCTTTTCGAACGGCTGACCGCCCTGATCTCCCCCGAGCCGGAAAACCGCGCCGAGCTGCTTGAAGTGCTGCACGACGCCCACGAACGCAACCTCATCGACGCCGATGCCCTCTCCATGATCGAGGGCGTATTCCAGGTTTCCGACCTGTCGGTGCGCGACATCATGGTTCCGCGCTCGCAAATGGATGTCATCGACATCACCAAACCGATCGAGGAATGGCTGCCGATCGTGCTGGAAACGGCGCACTCGCGCTTCCCGGCCATCGAAGGCGAACGCGACAAGGTCGTCGGGATCCTGCTGGCCAAGGACCTGCTGCGCTACTACGCCGAAGAGTCCTTCGACGTGCGCGCCATGCTGCGCCCGGCCATCTTCATCCCCGAATCGAAGCGCCTGAACGTGCTGCTGCGCGACTTCCGCGCGAATCACAACCACATGGCCATCGTGGTCGACGAGTACAGCGGCGTGGCCGGCCTGATCACCATCGAGGACGTGCTCGAGCAGATCGTCGGCGACATCGAAGACGAGTACGACTTCGACGAGGAAGAAGACAACGTCCTGTCGATCAAGGAAGGCCAGCACGGCCCGCGCTGGCGCGTCAAGGCGCTGACCGAGATCGAGCAGTTCAACGAAGAGATCGGCGTCGACCTGCCGGAAGACGACGTCGACACCATCGGCGGCCTGGTCGCCAGCCACCTGGGCCGCATGCCGCACAAGGGCGAGGTGTTCGATCTCGAGAACCTGCGCTTCGAAGTGCTGCGCGCCGATGCCCGCCAGATCCACGTGCTGCTGGTCGAAAAACTGCCGCCGCGCGAAGACGGCGACGAGCACGACTAATCATTCGTCCCCCCGCGCAGGCGGGGGCGACGCGCCAACGAATTGGACCCAAGCTTGATCCTGCGCCGCCGCACCCAAGCCGCCACCGCGCCCGACCCGGCGCTGCGCGGCACCCGTCCCAGCTTCACCGCCCTCGCCTGCGCCGTCGTGGCCGGGGGACTCAGCCTGTTCTCCTTCCAGCCCTTCGGCTGGTGGCCGCTGCAGTTCGTGTCGCTGGCCTGGCTGTTCTACCAGGTCGGCATGGGCAGCGCCACGCGCCGCGCCATTTTACTGGGCTGGGCGTTCGGCTTCGGCTGGTCGGTGGCCGGCATGCACTGGCTGTACACCTTCATGACCCGCTTCGCCCACCTGCCGGCGATCCTCGGCGCGATCGGGGTGATCCTGCTCGGGCTTTATATGGGTCTGTTCGGCGCGTTCGCCACCGGCGTCGCCACCTGGCTGCGGCGGCGCTGGTCGCTGCCGGTCAGCGCCTTCCTGCTGCTGGTGCTGCCCATCCTGTGGGGCGTGAGCGAATGGATGCGCGGCTGGGTCTTCACCGGTTTTCCCTGGGCCGCATCCGGCTACGCGCATGACGGTGCGCCGCTGGCCGGCTTCGCGCCGCTGATCGGCGTCTACGGCATCGGCGTGCTGGTGGCGATGTGCGCCGGCTGCCTGACGATGCTGACCCAGCGCCGCAGGCTGCCGGCCCTCGCGCTGTTCGCCGTGCTGATGCTGGCGGGCGCCGGCCTGCGCAGCGTCGAATGGACGCAGGCCAGCGGCCAGCCGCTCACCGTGCGTCTCCTGCAGGGGAATATTCCGCAGGACCGCAAGTTCGACCTCGCCTTCCTGACCAGCATCCTCGAGACTTACCAGAACATGATCACGGCGGCCCCGAGCGACCTGATCGCCACCCCGGAGACGGCGATTCCGATCTTCGCGCACCAGCTGCCGCAGGGTTACCTGGAAGGCCTGCAGCGCTTCGCCGCCGGCACCGGCAGCACGCTGGCGCTCGGCATGCCGCTGCTGGACGGCCCCGGCAAATATTCGAACAGCCTGGTCACAGTGACACCGCAAGCCCAGGCCCAGACCTACCGCTACGACAAGACGCACCTGGTGCCCTTCGGCGAATTCATCCCGCCCGGCTTCCGCTGGTTCACCGACATGCTGAACCTGCCGCTGAACGACGCCACCCGCGGCGCCGAGATGCAGCAGCCCTTCGCCGTCAAGGACCAGCTGGTGCTGCCGAATATCTGCTACGAAGACGTGTTCGGCGAAGAGATCGCCTACCGCCTGCGCAATGCGCCGCGTCCGGCGACCATGCTGCTGAACGTCTCGAACCTGTCCTGGTACGGCCAGTCGACCGCGGTCCCGCAGCACCTGCAGATCTCGCGCATGCGCACGCTGGAGACCGGCCGCCCGATGCTGCGCGCGACCAACGACGGCGCCACCGCCGTGATCGACCACCGCGGCAGGATCGCGCAGGTGCTGCCCTTCTATAAAGAGGGCGTGCTGACCGCCACCGTGCAAGGCACCAGCGGCATGACGCCCTTCATCCGCTGCGGGAATTATCTGTTCCTCGGCCTCGGCGTGCTGGGCCTGGCCGGCGCCTGGCTGAGCGGTCGGATGCGCAAGCGTACCCCGACGCCGGCAGCCGAAGAATAATCATCGAAACCCCGGCTGATTCACGATTCGTTTCGAGTCAGCCGTGAAAACCCGCTAAAATTGGTGTTTTAGCAAACTCACCGTGTTCGCGGCCCGCGTGCCCGAAGCCTCATTAGCTCGAAGCCCAAAGATGCTCACATTCCAACAAATCATCCTGACCTTGCAAACCTACTGGGACAAGCAAGGTTGCGCCCTGCTCCAGCCGTACGACATGGAAGTCGGCGCGGGCACCTTCCACACCGGCACCTTCCTGCGCGCGATCGGTCCCGAACCCTGGCGTGCCGCCTACGTGCAGCCTTCGCGCCGTCCGAAGGATGGCCGCTATGGCGAAAACCCGAACCGCCTGCAGCACTACTACCAGTACCAGGTGGTACTGAAGCCGGCCCCGGAAAACATCCTCGACCTCTACCTCGGTTCGCTCGAGGCGCTGGGCCTGGACCTGAAAAAGAACGATGTCCGCTTCGTCGAGGACGACTGGGAAAGCCCGACCCTGGGCGCCTGGGGCCTGGGCTGGGAAGTCTGGCTGAACGGCATGGAAGTCACCCAGTTCACCTACTTCCAGCAAGTCGGCGGCCTCGATTGCAAGCCGGTGCTGGGCGAGATCACCTACGGCATCGAGCGCCTGGCCATGTACCTGCAGGGCGTCGAGAACGTGTACGACCTGGTATGGACCGAGTGGGAAGAGAACGGCGTGACCAAGCGCCTGTCCTACGGCGACGTCTTCCACCAGAACGAAGTCGAACAGTCGACCTACAACTTCGAGCACTCGAACACCGAACTGCTGTTCCAGGCCTTCAATAACCACGAGAGCGAGGCCAAGCGCCTGATCGAACTGGAACTGACCCTGCCGGCCTACGAGCAGATCATGAAGGCCTCGCACAGCTTCAACCTGCTGGACGCGCGCGGCGCGATCTCCGTCACCGAGCGCGCCGCCTACATCGGCCGCGTGCGCACGCTGTCGCGCCTGGTCGCCCAGGCCTATTACGATTCGCGCGAAAAGCTCGGCTTCCCCATGCTGCCGAAGTCGCCCGAAGTCGATGCCGCCGAAGTGAAAGTCGGCTGAGTCCAGAACCAAGAATAGAACAATCATGAACCAGACCTTACTCGTTGAGCTCCAGACCGAAGAGCTGCCGCCGAAGGCCCTCGTCAAACTGGGCGCCGCTTTTGCGAACGGCATCGCCAATGGCCTGAAGGCGCGCGACTTCCTCGAAGCCGACAGCGTCGTCACCACCTACGCCACCCCGCGCCGCCTGGCGGTCTCGATCACCAATGTGCGCCCGACTTCGCCGGACAAGGCGATTCGCGAAAAAGTGCTGCCGGTGGCGGTCGCCCTGGACAAGGACGGCAACCCGACCGCGCCGCTGGCCAAGAAGCTGGCCGCGCTGGGCTTCCCCGACCTGCAAATCAGCGACCTCGAACGCGCCCAGGACGGCAAGGCCGAGAGCTTCTTCTACAGCCACACCGCGCCGGGCAGCCAGCTCGCCGACGGCCTGCAGCCGGTGCTGGAGGAAGCCGTCGCCAAGCTGCCGATCCCGAAGGTCATGAGCTACCAGCGCCCGGATGGCGAGACCGTGCAGTTCGTGCGCCCGGTGCACTCGCTGCTGGCGCTGCACGGCGATGCCGTCGTGCCGCTGTCGCTGCTGGGTCTCTCTTCCGGCCGCGCCACCCTCGGCCACCGCTTCCTGTCGAACGGACAGTCCTTCGATATTCCGCACGCCGACCAGTACGCGGCCGCGCTGAGGGACCAGGGCAAGGTGGTCGCCAGCCCGGACGAGCGCAAGGACACCATCAGAACAGGGCTGCTGGCCAAGGCCGGCGCCGACCAGGTGCTGATGCCGGAATCGCTGCTGGATGAAGTCGCGGCCCTGGTCGAATGGCCGGTGGTCTACGAATGCCAGTTCGAGGACATGTTCCTGGCGGTGCCGCAGGAATGCCTGATCCTGACCATGCAGACCAATCAGAAGTACTTCGCGCTGACCGACAATGCCGGCAAGCTGCGCTCGCGCTTCCTGATCGTCTCGAACATCGAAACCGATGACCCGAGCGCCATCGTCGGCGGCAACGAGCGCGTGGTGCGCCCTCGCCTGTCGGACGCCAAGTTCTTCTTCGAGCAGGACAAGAAGAAGCCGCTGGCCTCGCGCCTGCCGCTGCTGGCCAACGTGGTCTACCACAACAAGCTGGGCACCCAGCTGGAACGCACGCAACGCGTCACCCGCCTGGCTTCCAGCATCGCCAAGCGCCTCGGCTACGACGTGGCCCTGGCCGAACGCGGCGCCCAGCTGGCCAAGGCCGACCTGCTGACCGACATGGTCGGCGAGTTCCCCGAGCTGCAGGGCATCATGGGCACCTATTACGCCCGCAACGACGGCGAGAACGAGGAAGTGGCGCTGGCCGCCTCCGAGCACTACCAGCCGCGCTTCTCGGGCGACGCGCTGCCGTCGACCGACACCGGCCTGGCCGTGGCGCTGGCGGATAAACTGGAAACCCTCGTGGGCATCTGGGCCATCGGCCTGCAGCCGACCGGCGAGAAAGACCCGTTCGCGCTGCGCCGCCACGCGCTGGGCGTGATGCGCATGCTGCTGGAAAAACGCCTGCCGCTCCCGATCTCGGCGCTGCTGGCGGATGCCGTCGCCACCTTCGAAGGCCAGGCCGGCTTCAAGGACCCGAGCGTCGAGGTGACCGCCTTCATGCTGGACCGCCTGCGCGGCCTGCTGCGCGACCGCGGCTTCTCGCCGAACGAGGTGGAAGCGGTGCTGGCCCAGAACCCGGACCGCGTCGACGACGTGGTGCAGCGCCTGGAAGCCGTGCAGTCCTTCGCCGCGCTGCCGGAAAGCGCCTCGCTGGCCGCCGCCAACAAGCGCATCACCAACATCCTCAAGAAGAACGAGGAAGCGCTGGCCCAGGCCGGCAGCGTCGATGCCGCCCTGCTGCAGGACGAGGCCGAGAAGAAGCTCTACGCCAGCGTCCAGCGCGTGCAGCCGGAAGTCGATGCCGCCTTCGAACGCGGCGACTTCGCCGGCACGCTGAAGACCCTGGCCCAGCTGCGCGACGACGTCGACGCCTTCTTCAACGACGTGATGGTGATGGCGGAAGACGTCCAGCTGCGCAATAACCGCCTGGCCCTGCTGTCCATCCTGCACCGCATGATGAACCGCGTGGCCGACATCTCGAAGCTCGCCGCATAAGCGATCGCCAGGCATGAAACTCGTCATCCTCGACCGGGACGGAGTCATCAACCATGACTCCCCCGAGTTCATCAAGTCGCCCGCCGAGTGGATCCCGATTCCGGGATCGCTCGAGGCGATCGCACGCCTGAACCAGGCCGGCTACCGCGTGGTGGTGGCATCGAACCAGTCCGGCATCGCGCGCGAACTGTTCGACATCACCACGCTGAACGCCATCCACCAGAAGATGCACGCGGCGGCGCAGCTGGTCGGCGCCGACATCGACGCCATCTTCTTCTGCCCGCACGCGGCCATCGACAACTGCGATTGCCGGAAGCCGAAATCCGGCATGTTCGAAGAGATCAGCAAGCGCTTCAAGCTGAGCCTGAAGGGCGTGCCGACCGTCGGCGACTCGCTGCGCGACCTGCAGGCGGGTTTCAACAGCGGCTGCGTGCCCTACCTGGTCCTGACCGGCAAGGGCGAAAAGACCCATGCCACCGGCGGCCTGCCGCCCGGCACCCAGGTCTTCCCCGACCTCGCCGCGATGGTCACTGCCTTCCTCAAGCAACCTGCCTCTAGCCCGCCTGCCGCCTGATCTGCTAAGCTGAGCTGAGCCAACGCCCGATTCACCCGTTACGGAGACCGTTCTTGCGTACTGCCATCCTGTTCCTGCGCTCCCTGTTGTTCACGATCGTCATGGTGGTTGCCACCGTCGTCTGGGCCTGCGTCTGCTTCCTCGCCGCGCCCTTCAAATACAACACGCGCTTCTGGATCACCTCGCGCTGGAACGTCTTCATCATCTGGCTTGCCAAGGTCCTGTGCGGGATCCGCTACCAGTTCAAGGGTTACGAGAACCTCCCCACCGGCCCTGCCATCCTGCTGTCGAAGCACCAATCGGCGTGGGAGACCATCTTCCTGCTGCCGAACATGACGCATCCGCTGGTCTTCGTCTTCAAGAAGGAAATCCTGTATATCCCCTTCTTCGGCTGGGCGATGGCGCTGCTGCGCATGATTCCGATCGACCGCAAGCGCGGCAAGCGCGCCTTCGCCGACGTGATCCGGCACGGCAAACGCCGCCTGGCCGACGGCCAGTGGATCATCATGTTCCCCGAGGGGACCCGCATCCCGGTCGGCCAGAAAGGCCAGTACAAGAGCGGCGGCACGCGCCTGGCGATCGCCACCGGCGCCGTGGTGGTCCCGATCGCGCATAATTCGGGCGAATGCTGGCCCAAGAATTCCTTCATCAAGCAGCCCGGCCTGGTCACCGTTTCGATCGGCAAGCCGATATCGCCAGAAAACCACACTCCCGAGAGTCTGATGCAAGAGGTCGAAAATTGGATAGAATCGGAAATGCGCGTCATTTCGCCCCACGCCTACTGAGGTATCTGAACGAGTTGGGGGCGCAGACGACAGCACCATTGAAAGCACCATCGGCACCATCGCTGCAGCCCACCATGACCTCCCCGAAGACCGAAGCGTCACAGCTCGAGCTGTTTACGCAGGAACTGTTTGCGGCGTTCAAACCCGCCGCATCACCAACGTCAGCGCCACCGGCACCCCGGCCGCCGGTCCCGCTGTTCAAGGCCCCAAGCCGGCCCACGCCCACTCTCCCGGTGCCCCCGGTTGGCCCGAACGATGCGCCGCTGCGCAAGATCCAGCTCGGATCGCACACCGTCCACTACGTGCTGCGCCGCTCGGCGCGCCGCTCCCACGGCTTCATGATCAGCGACGACGGCCTGCACGTGACCTCGCCGCGCCGTGCGCCGCTGGACGACGTCGAACGCGCCATCCGCGCCAAGCAAAGCTGGATCCTGACCAAGCTGTTCGAACGCAGCGAGCGCCGCAGCATGCGCGCCGAACGGCCGCCGGTGGCCTGGGTCGACGGCGCGAAGCTGCCCTATCTGGGCGCCGACATCACACTCCGCCTGGAAGCGGCGGCACGCAGCCACTGCGTGTTCGATGCACAGACGCGCGAACTGCGCCTGGGCGTGACGCCAGGCCTGGAGGAATGGCAGATCCGCGAACGGGTCAAGCTGTGGTTCCAGGCCGAGGCCAAGCGCCTGTTCGGCGAGCGCCTGGACCTGTATGCGCCGCAGGTGGGCGTCAGCTACAGGGCGTTCGCGCTGTCGTCGGCCGGCACGCGCTGGGGTTCGTGCACGGTGGCCGGCAACATCCGCCTGAACTGGAAGCTGGTGCATTACCCGCGGGCGCTGCTGGATTACGTGGTGGTGCACGAACTGGCCCACCTGCGCGAGATGAACCACAGCCCGGCATTCTGGGCCGTGGTGGGTGAGGTGTTCCCGGATTACGATGGCGCCAAGGCGGCGCTCAAGAAGCGGTCGATCGAGATGCCGGTTCTATTCCCCGAGTAGGGTGGGCACCCTGTGCCCACGCGTGACGCATGCGATATGTCGGCGTCACGCGGTGCCGCGCAACTGCAACTCCCCCGCCGCGCGCGCCGCGGCGATTCCCTTCATCGCATCGACCTCCTTCGTGCTAAGGCAGCGGAAGGGAATCGGCAGCGTGCCGCGCTTGAGCACCATCATGAAGCCATTGGTGTAAGTACGGATGCGCGCCACGTCGTCCCAGCCGATCAGCGTGACGCCAGTGTCGCTGGTGCGCACGATGCCATGCTGGTCGATGGTGAATTCGTAGGTGCGGCGTCCACGGCGCAGCAGCACGAAGTGCGTGGCCGCCGCCAAAGTGCTCTTGATGCGCAGGTAGATGCCCATCGGCCAGCGGATGCGGCGGCGGCGGATCAGATAGCCGCCGTGCTCCCACATGAAGCGGATGTATTCGAACAGCGAATAACGAACCCAGAAATGCAGGCTGTACAGCGCCGCAGGCGGATGCACGACCGGTATCGGCGCCGGCGGCATCGCATCGGCTCCCAGATCCGTCATCATTTCAGGCGCGTCCATGAGTGCGGCGCCGCCATCCACGTTGCCGCCCGCTCGCGCACGATTAGACCACAACATGTGCATCCCCTTTCGTTATCCAAGCTAAAGAGAATGGTAACAAAAGCTATGCAATAAGTTGTCGCAAGAGTTCAACAGTGCGCACGGTCGCGCCACGATGGTGGCCGGCGAAAGCCAGCGCCTGTTCGCCCATCCGTGCGCGGGCGGCATCGTCGGTCAGCAGGCGCGCCGCCTCTCGCATCAGGGCGGCGGCATCCGGCACGCGCAGGGCGGCGCCGGCGGCGACGGCTTCCTCGGTCGCCTGCAGGAAGTTGAAAGTGTGCTCGCCGACCAACACCGGCTTGCCGACGGCGCAGGCCTCGATCAGATTCTGGCCGCCCAGCGGCAGCAGGCTGCCGCCGATGAAGGCGCAGTCGCAGGCGGCAAAATAGGCGAACATCTCGCCCATCGAATCGCCCAGCAGGACCTCGCTGTCGACCTGTTCGGGCAGCTGCGAGCGGCGCGCCAGGCTCAGGCCGCGTTCCTCGGCCATGCGCGCCACCTCGTCGAAGCGCTGCGGATGGCGCGGCACCAGCAGCAGCAGCATGTTGGCCGGTTTGTCCGCCAGCGCCCGCCAGGCGTCGAGGATGAGCGCCTCCTCGCCCTCGCGCGTCGAGGCGCACAGCAGCACCGGACGCTGCGCGAAACGCGCACGCAGCATGGCGCCGGTCTGCAGCGCGGCTTCGGGCGGCACGACGTCGAACTTGATGCTGCCGGTGACGGCAACCTTGGGCGCGCCCAGCGATGCAATGCGCGACGCGTCAAGCTCGGTCTGGGCCGCCGCCAGCGTGATGCCGCGCGCCGCTTCCATCATGATCCCGCCGAAGCGCTGGCCGCGGCGCAGCGAGCGCTCGGACAAGCGTGCGTTCACCAGCGCCACCGGCACCCCGTGCCTGCGGCAGCCGGCGATCAGGTTCGGCCAGACCTCGGTCTCCATCAGGATGCAGACGGTGGGTGCGAAATGGCGCAGGAAGCGCCCGACCATGAAACCGGTGTCGTAGGGCAGGAAGGACTGGACGACGCGGTCCCCATGCTTGCCGAACAGGGCCTTGCCGGTGGCGCGGCCGGTCGGCGTCATGTGGGTCAGCAGGATGCGGCAATCGGGCCAGGCGCGCAGCAGGCTCTCCACCAGCGGCTCGGCGGCGCGGGTCTCACCCACCGACACCGCGTGCACCATGATGGTCCTGCGCAGGTGCTGGTCCGGCGAGGGCGTACGGCCGTAAAAGCCCAGGCGCTCGCCCAGGTGCTGGCGGTAGCCCGGCTCCTTGCGTCCGCGCCACCACAGGCGGCCCAGCACCAGCGGCATCGCCAGCCACCACATGAAGGAATAGAAGAGCCGCATCATCCGCGCTCCAGCAGGCTGCGCGCCGCTTCCACGACTTCGCCCACCGGGGGTGGCCGGCCGGTGTCGCCCAGATTGACGATCCGCGGCGACCAGTTGCCTTCGGTTTTCCAGCGCGGCGAATCGCAGTAGATCTCGACCGTCGGCCGTACGAAAGCCGCGGCGATGTGGGTCAGGCCGGTATCGACGCCGACCGCCAGCGCCGCGTGGCGCGCCAGCTCGACCGCATCCATCATCGACAGCTTCGGCAGCACGCTGGCATTCGGCAGCGCGGCGGCCAGGCGTTCCGCTTCGTCCTTCTCCTTCGGCGAGCCCCAGGGCAGCAGGACCGGCAGCGGCGCCAGGGCGCGGCCGAGCGCGATCCAGTTCTCCGGCGCCCACTTCTTGGCGTCGCGCGCGGTCCCGTGGAAGAACACGGCATAGTCTTGCGCCGGCATCCAGGCCGGGCGCCGGGCCGGATCGGGCGCCGGCAAGCCGAAATCGGGCGGCGTGTCGACCGCATAGCCGAGCGCCGCGGCAGCGACTTCGCGGCCGCGCTGCACCGCGTGGGTGCGCGGCGCCACCGGGATACTGCGGCTGTGGAAGATGCGCGAGACGCCCTCGTAGCCCGAGTCCTCGGTGCCGTTCGCCATGCCGACCTTGTGGCCGCCCGGGCGCACGCGCGCGGCGGCCATGATGATGCCGGTCTTGATCAGTCCCTGGGTGTCGAACACGTAGTCGTACTGTTCCGCGCGCAGGTCGCGGAAGAAGCCGCGCAGCTCGGCGCGCACGGCGGGGTCCCTGAGGCCCTTTTTCCAGCGCCGCAGCGCGAACGGAATCACCTTGCGCACATGGGGATTGAGGCGCACCAGGCTCACATAACCCTCTTCCACCACCCAGTCGATCCGGGCACCGGGATGGTGGCGCAGGATGTCGGCCACCATCGGCAAATTGTGCAGGACGTCGCCCAGCGACGACACCCGCACCAGCAGGATCTTCATCAGAATGGCAGCTTGGCGTCGGGCTTGGCAGCCAGGATCACGCGCGCGAACTCTTTTTGAATACGCTCGAGCGCTTCCGGGCTTTCGCCTTCGAAGCGCAGCACCACCACCGGCGTCGTGTTCGAGCCGCGCGCCAGGCCGAAGCCGTCCGCATACTCGACGCGCAGGCCGTCGATATCGACCACGCGCTCGGCGCCCGGGAACTGCGCATCGGTGCGCAGCTTGTCGATCAGCGCGAAATTCTCGCCTTCCTGCAGGTGCAGGTGCAGTTCCGGCGTGCTGCTGGCCTTCGGCAGCGCGTTCAGCACGGCCGAGGGATCGCTTTCGCGAGTCAGGATTTCGAGCAGACGCGCACCGGTGTAGAGGCCGTCGTCGAAGCCGAACCAGCGGTCCTTCCAGAAGATGTGGCCGCTCATCTCGCCGCCCAGCGGGGCGCCGGTTTCCTTCAGCTTGGCCTTGACCAGCGAGTGCCCGGTCTTCCACATCAGCGGACGGCCGCCGTGGCTGGCGATCCATGGGCCGAGGTGGCGCGTGCACTTGACGTCGTAGAGGATCTCGGCGCCCGGGTTGCGCGACAGGACGTCGGCGGCGAACAGCATCATCTGGCGGTCCGGGAAGATGATCTGGCCATCCTTGGTCACCACGCCGAGGCGGTCGCCATCGCCGTCGAAGGCGAGGCCGAGTTCGGCGTCGCCATTCTTCACGGCGGCGATCAGGTCTTCCAGGTTTTCCGGGTGCGCCGGATCCGGATGGTGGTTCGGGAAGTGGCCGTCGACTTCGCAGAACAGTTCCGTCACTTCGCAGCCCATCGCGCGATACAGTTCGCCAACGAAGGCGCCGGCCACGCCGTTGCCGGCATCGACCGCGATCTTGATCGGGCGGGCGATCTTGACGTCATCCGCGATGCGCTGGATGTAGGCATCCTTGATATCGTGGGTGGTATAGGCGCCCGGGGTGGCGGCCGGCGTGAAGCTGGCGCTTTCGATGGCCTGGTACAGGGCCTGGATGGCGTCGCCGTAGATCGCTTCGCCGGCCAGCACCATCTTGAAGCCGTTGTAGTCGGGCGGGTTATGGCTGCCGGTGACCATGATGCCGCTGTGCGCGTCCAGCACGTTGGTGGCGAAATACACCATCGGCGTTGCGACCATGCCCAGGTCGATCACGTCCACGCCGGCTTCGCGCAAACCGTCGGCCAGCGCTTGCGCCAGGCTGGGACCGGACAGGCGGCCGTCGCGGCCGATCACGACCTTGCGTTCCCCTTTCGCCAGCGCCGCGGCGCCGAAAGCCTGGCCAATCTTCCTTGCGATGCCGGCGTCGAGCGTGCTGTCGAGGACGCCACGGATGTCATAAGCCTTGAAGATCGTTTTCGAAAGAGGGACCATTGCCTATACCTTGAAGAAAAAGAGCTTCATTGTAATGGCTAGCACGAGGCTTGGGAACGATGTGCCCTACGGTGCGAAGGGGATGTGGCGGGAAATACAGGCGGGGAAAAATACTGCAGGCAGGATCGGCAATCGGAACCGATGCCGGTATTCCGCCGCCGCGGTGCACGCGGCGGCGAATGCGAAATGAATCAGACGCGCAGTTTGTCCAGCGAATTACCGCCTTCGACCCATTCTTTGACCCATTTCGGCTGACGGCCACGGCCGGTCCACTGCTGGGATTCGTTTTCCGGATTACGGAAACGAACGGCGACCGAACCCGAGCTCGATTTGCCGCCCGACTTGGCGCCGCGACCGCTGGTGGCGATCAGATCTTTCAGAGGAACGCCCACGCTTTGCGCGATCGCCATGATCTGTTCGCGCGCCTTTTGCAGATCCTGCTGCTCACGCTGTTTCATCTCCTGCTTGATCTGCTCCTGCAGATTACGCAAATCGCCCAAGGACATATTAGACAGATCCATCATCGTTCCTTTATCAATGTTAAGTTGAAACAGATTTTATCGAAATCTCACCAATTGTCGCAATATACACTATTTGCAATAATCTGCTAGTTCTTTTTGTTCCAAATCAGCCAGCGTGGAGACTTGAATCGAACAATACGCGCGTATAACCAAACGTAACTGATAATGAACAACAAACAGAAGAATATCAGCGGTCCCGTATTCCGCCAGAACACGGTTGCCGGGATAACCGCGGTCAATGAAAAGAACCACAGGTAAGGCGAGGTGCGCGCATTCCGTTTCATCAGTGCGCGCGCTTCCTTGCGACCCACCGTCCATTGCACGATGCGCCTGAAAATCAGGCTATGCAGATGAATACCATCGGGCATTGCCGGGGATTTTCCGCGTACAAACATACGCCTGTACGCAGAAAATATAGTTTCGAAAGCCGGATAAATCAACAGCAATGCGGCATACCAGGTCGATACCGTCGGATTGCGCATCACCAGCAGCAAGGCCAGTTCGCCGAGCATGAAACCGATGAAGTAGGCGCCGCCGTCGCCGAGGAAAATCAGCCCGACCGGATAATTCCAGATGAGGAAGCCGGCAGTCGCGCCGGCGACGGTCAATGCCGATACCAGCACGAACATGTCGCCGACCTGCCAGGCGACATAAGCCAGCGATATCAGCATGCAGATCACGACCACGCTGGCCAGTCCATTGAAGCCATCGATGATATTCACCGCATTCGCGATCCCGGCAACCGCCAGTATCGTCAGCGGCAGCACGATCCACGGCGAGACCAGATTCCAGCTCATGAACGGCATATCCAGACGCGCGATTTTCGCATCCAGCACCAGATAGCCGAGCAGGCCCGCAATCATGGTTAATACGAGGCGCCGCGAAGGCCGCACCTTGCCGGTATAGTCTTCGACGATTCCGCCGGCAAAGGCGATCGACGAGCACACCAGCAGCGCCAGCAGCCAATAACCGAGGGAAGGTTCGCGCCATACCGAAATCCCGGCACTGATGGCGACTGCGAGGAAAATCGGCAGCCCGCCTATCCTGGCGACGTCGTGCAAATGCACCTTCTGGACACCGCTGAAATTGTTGTCGAGCGCAGGACCGTGCAATTTCGAATGCTTGATGACCAGCAGTGTCAGCAATGCAGAAGAGACAAAACTCAGGAGGAATGAAAACATTTATTCTTTTTTAGATGCAATAACCGGTCAGGCAATCCGTATGCACGCCAGGATAAATGCACCGGCTGTCGCTTATTCGATACAGGCTGCGGCAAAACCCCATTGTACTGGATTAGGGCCTGTCTCCCGAACCCAGCAGTTTACGCGCTCGGCGCCTGTTCCGATTGAGGCAGATCGGCTCATTTATGAAAGCGCCCAAATACATTAGTATCGCCACATGATGAAAACTTATGTGATTGGCGACCTGCAGGGGTGCGCCCATGAAGCCGCGCTCCTGCTGGAACGTATCGCCGCCGATGCGCACACGATGGAGGAAGCGCGCATCCTCTTCGTCGGCGATTTGATCAACCGTGGGCCGGAATCCCTGACCGCGCTGCGCCGCATGAAAGCACTGTCGGAAGCCAGCCAGGGCCGGGTCGAGGCTCTGCTCGGCAACCACGACCTGCACCTGCTGGCGGTGGCGGCCGGGGTCCAGAAGGCCAGCCGCTCGGACACCCTGGACGAGATCCTGGCCGCCCCCGACCGCGACGAACTGATCGCCTGGCTGCGCCGGCGCCCACTGGCGATGTTCGTCGATGCGCACTTGCTCGTTCACGCCGGCGTGCCGCCGCAATGGAGCGCGGAGCAGACCATGGCCTTGGCTGCCGAGGTCGAGACGGTGCTGCGCGGCGACGGCTGGGCCGACTTCCTCGCACAGATGTACGGCAACGAGCCGGACCGCTGGGATGACGCCCTGACCGGCGTGGCCCGGCTGCGCTGCATCGTCAATGCCCTCACCCGCATGCGCCTGTGCTGGCCCGACGGCCGCATGGACTTCCTGCACAAGGAAAGCGACAAGGGACCGGAAGGCTCGGATCTGCTGCCCTGGTTCGACGTGCCGGGCCGCCGTACCGCCGACGTGACCGTGGTGTTCGGACACTGGTCGGCCCTTGGGCTGGTGCTGCGTCCGAACCTGGTGGGGCTGGACAGCGGTTGCGTGTGGGGCGGCAAGCTGACTGCGGTGTGCCTGGACGACCGCACTTTGCTGCAGGTGGATTGTCCCGAATACCGGGAGCACAGCGGAAAGAAGTAATTCAGACGCGGAGCGCGGCGCCGATCGCATCGTGCGCCGCCTTCGCCAGCTCACGCCGATGCGCACCCTGCGTCTCGATCGGCGCCAGGCAGGCCAGGCGCGCGCGTACCGGCTCGCCTTTCAAAATGCGGAAGATGCTGTCGACGAAGGTCGTGTCGCCGGTGTAGTCGACCGCCGGATGCCAGCCGCCCGCGCTGTCGAGATAGGCCAGCGCGACCGGCTGCACCGGCACTTCGGCGTCGATGGCCGCCTCGAACAGGTTGGCGTGGAAGGGCAGCAGGCTGCCCTGGCTGGCCGTGGTCCCCTCCGGGAAGAAGACCACGCGCTGATGCTGGGCCAGCGCATCGACCAGTCCCTTGAAAATGTGGCGCAGGTCGCGCCGGTTGCCGCGCGCGATGAACACGGTGCCGGCCTGCGCGACCAGCCAGCCGAGCACCGGCCAGGCGCGGATCTCGGCCTTGGCCACGAAGCGGCAGGGGTGCAGGGAATTGATGACGAAGATGTCGAGCCAGGAGATGTGGTTCGACACGATCAGCGCGTGTCCCAATGCGGTTTGTTCACCATCTGCGCCCTGCCCGCGCTCGAGCTCGACCCGGCAGATGCGCAGCAGGCGCGCCGACCAGCGCCGCACCAGGCGCTCGCGCAGCGCCGCGCCGGCCCAGGGAAAGACCAGCGCGCAGGTCAGCAAGCCTTGCAGCAGGTGGAGGATGAGGCGCGCAAGGCGCCATCCGAGCCGGATGTTCACGCGCCGGGTATCAGGCTCGGCGCTCCCACGCCAGGTGGCCGGCGACCACGGTCGCCCTCACCTGCCCGCTCAGCTCATAGCCGAGGAAGGGCGTGTGCTTGCCCTGGCTGGCCAGCGCGGACGGCGCCACCAGCCAGCGTGCCTGCGGGTCGAACACCACCACGTCGGCGCTGGCGCCGACCGACAGCGTGCCCGCCGGCAGGCCGGCCATGCGCGCCGGATCGGCGGTGATCTTGCGGATCGCCTGCGCCAGCGCGTCCGTGGCTGCATGCTGCTCTTCCGCCCATTTCAGGGTCAGGGACAGCAGCAGTTCCAGGCCGGTGGCGCCGGGCGAAGCTTCGGCGAAGGGCAGCAGCTTCTCGTCGTCGTCGACCGGGGTGTGGTCCGAGCAGACGGCGTCGATCGTCCCATCCAGCAGCGCCGCGCGGATCGCTTCGCGGTCGCGCTGGGTGCGCAGCGGCGGCGTCAGGCGCGCGTTGGGGTCGAAGAAGCCGATGTCGGCATCGGTCATGTGCAGGTGGTGCACGCCGACGTCGCAGGTGACCGGCAGGCCTTCCTTCTTGGCGGCGCGGATCAGCTCCAGCGCCGCGCTTGATGAAATACGGCACAGGTGCACGCGCGCGCCGCTGGCCCGCATCAGTTCGAAGATGGTGTGCAGGGCGATGGTCTCGGACATCACCGGCACGCCGGACAGGCCCAGGCGCGACGCCAGCGGACCGGCATGCGCCACGCCGCCGCGGCCGATGTACGGGTCCTGCGGGCGCAGCCAGACGGTGTAGCCGAAGGTTTTCGCATACTGCAGCGCGCGCAGCAGCACGGTGGTGTCCTCGATCGGCTCCTCGGCCTGGGCGAAGCCGATGCAGCCGGCTTCGGTCAGCTCGGCCATTTCGGTCAGGGACTTGCCCTTCAGGCCGACAGTGAGCGCGCCCAGCGGATGCACGTTGGCCTGGTTCAGGATGCGCGCGCGGTGCTTGAGCATCTCGACCAGGCCCGGCTCGTCGAGCACCGGGTCGGTGTCGGGCGGGCAGACCAGCGTGGTCACGCCGCCCTGCATCGCCGCCTGCATCTCCGACTCCAGTGTCGCCTTGTATTCGTAACCCGGCTCGCGCAGGCGGGCCGAGAGGTCGACCAGGCCCGGCGCCACCACCAGGCCGGTGGCGTCGATGGTGCGGGCGGCTTCGAAACCCTCCGGCGCGCTGCCCACGCCCGCCACCTTGCCGTCGGCGATGTACAGGTCCTGCACGGCATCGATGCCGTTTGCCGGATCGATCACCCGGCCGTTCTTGATATGTAAGTTCATGCGTGCGAAGGTTAAGTATGACTACCGGCCACAATGCTCATCACCGCCATCCGTACCGCGATACCGAAGGTCACCTGCGGCAGGATCACCGCCTGCGCGCCGTCCGCCACGGCCGAGTCGATCTCGACGCCGCGGTTCATCGGTCCCGGGTGCATCACGATCGCATCCGGCTTGGCCAGGGCCAGGCGCTCCGGCGTCAGGCCGTAGCTCTTGAAGTATTCGCCGGCCGAAGGCAGCAGCGCGCCCGTCATGCGCTCGTTCTGCAGGCGCAGCATGATGATCACGTCGACGTCCTTCAGGCCTTCGTCGATGTCGGTGAACACGCGCACGCCCATCTGTTCCAGGCCGCCCGGTAGCAGCGTATGCGGGGCGATCGCGCGCACTTCCGGCACGCCCAGCGTGGTCAGCGCGTGGATGTCCGAACGCGCCACGCGGCTGTGCAGGATGTCGCCGACGATGGCCACGCGCAGGTTGGTGAAGTCCTTCTTGTAGTGCCTGATCGTGTACATGTCGAGCAGGCCTTGGGTCGGGTGCGCATGGCGGCCGTCGCCGGCGTTCACCACGTGCACGTGGTTCTGCTTCGTATCGTTCAGGTGCTTGGCGATCAGGTAGGGCGCGCCCGACTGCGAGTGGCGCACCACGAACATGTCGGCATGCATGGCCGCCAGGTTGTCGATGGTGTCGAGCAGGGACTCGCCCTTCGAGGTCGAGGAGGCAGCGATGTTCAGGTTGATGACGTCGGCCGACAGGCGCTTGGAGGCGATCTCGAAGGTGGTGCGGGTGCGGGTCGAGTTCTCGAAGAACAGGTTGAACACGCTCTTGCCGCGCATGAGCGGCACCTTCTTGACCTCGCGGTCCGAAATGCTCACGAAGCTCGAGGCGGTGTCGAGGATGTGGTTGAGGATGGACTTGGGCAGGCCTTCGATACTCAGAAGGTGCTGCAGCTCGCCGTTCTTGTTGAGTTGCGGGTTATGCATTGTCGTCTTCGATCGTGAGCGAGAGTTGACCGGCGCTAGTGCGCGACAGGGCCAGCGACTGGCCAGGCGGGAGAACGGTGCGCACGCCCGCGAAATCCGCCGCGACCGGCAGTTCGCGGCCGCCACGGTCGGCCAGCGCAGCCAACATGATACGCTGCGGACGGCCGTAGTCGAACAGCACGTTGATCGCGGCGCGCACCGTGCGGCCGGTTTCCAGCACGTCGTCGACCAGCAGGATGGTGGCGCTGTCGACGTTGAACTCGATGCGGGTCGGCTTCACGTCCGGGTGCAGGCCCTTTTTCGCGTAATCGTCGCGGTAGAAGGAGACGTCGATAAAACCGAGGCGGTTCTGCAGGCCGAGGTCGGCGGCGAGCCGCTCGGCCAGCCAGGCGCCGCCCGAATGGATGCCGACGATGGCGGCATCGGGCACGCCGGCAAGCCCGGCGCGCACCTGCTCGAGCAGGGTGCGGTACAGCGCCTCGGCGTCGTAAACCGCTTGGTCAGTAGGAGTTGGCATGGTCGTCAAAGTATTGTTGCAAAATGATGGCGGCGGCCTTGGCGTCGATGATCTCGCCGCGCTTGGCGGGGATCACGGCAGACGAATAGCGCTCGTCGACCAGCTCGACGGGCAGCTTGAAACGGCCGTGCAGTTGATTGGCGAAGCGGCGCGCACGCAGGGTCATGTCATGCTCGGCGCCGTCGGGATGGCGCGGCTCGCCGACCACGAGACGGGCCGGCTTCCATTGCGCAATGAGCTCGCCGATGACGTTGAAGCGGGTCGCGTTGTCGACGGCCTTGATGACGGAAAGAGGCTGTGCCTGGCCAGTCAGCGTGTTGCCCATCGCGATACCGATGCGCTTGACGCCGAAGTCGAATCCGAAAACGATCTCTACCATTACAGGGACACGATCCCCTTATGCATGGCCGGCTTCCGTTGCGAGCATGAGCGGATCGATGCCCAGCAGCTTGATGGCGGCTGTGTAGCGTTCCTCGATCGGCAGGTCGAACAGGACCCTGGCGTCGGCGCCCACCGTGAGCCAGCCGTTGCGGGCGATTTCCTCTTCCAGCTGGCCCGGACTCCAGCCGGCATAGCCGATCGAAACCAGCATGCGCTGCGGACCGGTGCCGTTGGCGACCGCTTCCAGCACGTCGATCGAGGTGGTGAAGGCGACGTCGTCGGTGACGCTGAGCGAGGACGAATAACGGCCGCCCGGCGAATGCAGCACGAAACCGCGATCGTCCTGCACCGGACCGCCGAACATGATCGGCTCGTCGCCCACGTTGGGACGCAGGGTGTCGGTCACCTTCAGGTCGATACGGTCGAACAGCACGTCCATGGTCATGTCGGTCGGCTTGTTGATGACGACGCCGAGCACGCCCTTGTCGTTGTGTTCGCAGATATACACGACCGTACCGCCGAAGATCGGGTCATTCATCGACGGCATGGCGATCAGGAAATGATTTGCCAGGTTCAGTTCGGACTGGACCGAGCCCGATTCCATCAGGCTCTCGGGCGCCTCCTGGGGCATCCCGGGCATGCTTAGAGGCTTGCCGACCTTACTTTTCTTCATACGCATACTCTCTGTTGGCTCACTCTCTACGACCGCTGGTGGTCCACACGATAAGCTTGGGTTTTTCGCTAGTTTACACCCATTTGCTTACGCGGCCATGAAGGCGCGTTGGCGGGCGCTTTGTCGGCGCCCAAGTCGAAAGAATGGTAGACAGTAAAATGCCCAACTGCATTGACTCCACACACAGAAGATGACCCTGAGAAACTCTCTGGTCTGGTTCCGGCGCGACCTGCGGGTCGAGGACCATGCCGCCCTGCACCACGCACTGCGTTCCTCCGATCGCGTGCACTGCGTATTCGTGTTCGATACCGAAATCCTGACTGGCCTGCCGCGCGACGACCGCCGCGTGCAGTTCATCCACGCCAGCCTGGTCGAACTCGACGCGCGCCTGCGTTCATGGGGAGCTTACCTGATCGTGCGCGAAGGGCGCGCCGCAGACGAGATCGTGCGCCTGGCCGCCGAGCTGGACGCGGAATCGGTGTTCGCCAACCACGACTACGAACCGGCCGCCATCGCGCGCGACCGCGCAGTCCAGCAGCGCCTGCGCGAGGCCGGGCGCAGCCTGCAGACCTTCAAGGACCAGGTGATCTTCGAAAAGGAGGACGTGCTGACCCAGGCCGGCGGCGCCTTCTCCGTCTTCACGCCCTACAAGAATGCCTGGCTCAAGCGACTGGCGGCGCATCCGGAGGCCATCGAGGCGTACGACACCGCGCCCTGGGCCGACAAATTGGCGCCCGCGCCTGCGGGACACCGGCTGCCGACGCTGGAAGAACTCGGCTTCGTCCCCAACGCCGCCCCCATTCTCCCGGCCGGCATGTCCGGCGCCCGGCAGCTGCTGGACAGCTTCCTGCAGCGCATCGACGACTACCGTACCCAACGCGACTTCCCGGCGCTGGACAGCACCTCGCGGCTGTCGGTGCACCTGCGCTTCGGCACGCTGTCGGTGCGCGGCCTTGTGCGCCTGCTGCGCGCACGCGCGGACCATGGGAAAGATGGCGCCGCGACCTGGCTGTCGGAGCTGATCTGGCGTGAGTTCTACATGATGATCCTGCAGCGCCATCCGCGCGTGCAGACGCAGTCCTTCAAGGCCGCCTTCGATAGGCTGCAGTGGGAAGAAGGACCAGAGGCCGACGCGGCGTTCGCGGCCTGGTGCGAGGGCCGCACCGGCTATCCGCTGGTCGATGCGGCGATGGCGCAGCTGAACCGCACCGGCTTCATGCACAACCGCCTGCGCATGGTGACGGCCAGTTTTCTGACCAAGGATCTCGGGATTTCGTGGCTGCGCGGCGAACGTTATTTCGCGGCGCAATTGAACGACTACGAACTGGCGTCGAACAACGGCGGCTGGCAGTGGGCGGCATCGACCGGCTGCGACGCCCAGCCCTGGTTCCGCATCTTCAATCCGGTCACGCAATCGAAGCGCTTCGATCCGGACGGCGCCTTCATCCGCCGCTGGCTGCCGCAGCTGGCCGCGCTCGAAGGAACGGCCATCCATGCGCCCTGGCTGGCGAAACCGGCTGCGCTGGAGCGCGCCGGCCTGGTGCTGGGCCGCGACTACCCGCTGCCCATCGTCGACCACGAGCAGGCGCGCGAACGCACGCTGGCGCGCTTCGGTGCCTTACGAGAGTAATCCGCCGATCGCCGCCAGCAGCACGTCTTCCTGGAAGGGCTTGCCGAAGTAGGCATCCACGCCCAGGCCGAGCGCATAGTTGCGGTGCTTGTCGGCGGTACGCGAGGTGATCATGATGATCGGGATGGCGTGGGTGGTCTCGTTGTCGCGCACGTTGCGGGTCAGGTCGAAGCCGTCCATGCGCGGCATCTCGATATCGACCAGCATCAGGTCGGGACGGGTCTCCGGCGCCTGGATCTGCTCCAGCGCCTCGACGCCATCCTTGGCCAGCAGCACCCGGTAGCCCTCGCGCTCCAGCAGGCGCTGGGTCACGCGGCGCACGGTCAGCGAATCGTCGACCACCATGATGGTCGCGCGGTGTGCCGGCGCGGCCGCTGCCTCGTCCTGCACCGGGGCCGGCAGGCCGTGGTCCGGCAGCAGCAGCGGATTCAGGATCAGCACGATCTCGCCCGAACCCAGCACGGTGGCGCCGGCAATGCCCGGCAGGCGCGCCAGCTGCGGCCCGACGTTCTTGATCACGACCTCGCGGTTGCCCAGCACCTCGTCGACCTGCAGCGCCAGCCGGTGGGCGCCGGCGCCCAGCACCAGCACCGGCAGGGAGCGCGCGCCGCCCGGGCCGCCCGGCTCGTTCAGCATTTCCGGCAGATAGCGCAGCGGCACCGCTTCGCCCTGGACCTGGATCGCGCCGGCGGCACGGGCCGCGGCCAGCTCGGCTTCGCGCACCTGCAGCACCTGGCCGACCAGGTTGGCCGGCAACGCATAGGTCTTGGCGCCGCTGGCCACCAGCACGACCTGGTTGACGGCCAGGGTCAGCGGCAGGTGGATGGTGAAGGTCGCGCCCTTGCCCGCTTCGCTGGCGATCTCGACGCGTCCGCCTAGCGCGCGCGCTTCGGAACGCACCACGTCCATGCCGACGCCGCGGCCGGCCAGTTCGGTCAGCGCATCGGCGGTCGAGAAGCCCGGCTCGAAGATCAGTTCGGCCAGCTCGGCATCCGCCACCTCGGCGTCAGGGCCGAGCAGGCCATTGGCCTCGCCCTTGGCGCGGATGCGTGCCAGGTCCAGGCCGGCGCCATCGTCGGCAAAGCGGATCTGCACCTCGTTGCCCTGCTGGCTGACCTGCACCAGCAGCTCGCCGGTTTCGGGCTTGCCGCTCTCTAAACGGCGCGCACGCGCTTCGACGCCGTGCACGATGGCGTTGCGCAGCAGGTGTTCGAAGGGCGCCGCCATCCGTTCCAGCACGCTGCGGTCGATCTCGACCGCGCCGCCGCGGATGTCCAGGTTGACGCGCTTATCGGTCTCCTTCGCGGTCTGGCGCGCGACGCGGAACAGGCGCTCGGACAAACTCGCGAACGGCACCATCCGTGCCCGCATCAGGTCGCGCTGCAGTTCGCGCGTCAGGCGCGACTGCGTCGACAGGTCTTCGACGGCGGCATCCACCGTGCGGCTCAATCCTTCGTGGAAGGAGGCGACGTCGTTCACGCTCTCGGCCATCATGCGCGTCAGTTCCTGCAGGCGCGTGAAGCGGTCGAATTCGAGCGGATCGAACTCGCGCTCGCCGGCGATCGACAGGCGCGAAGCGATCTGCGACTCGGCCTGCATCTCGACTTCGCGCAGCTGGTGGCGCAGGCGCCCCAGGTTGTCCGAGAAATCGGCGAGCGCCGACTTCAGCGAGCCGACCTGGTTTTCCAGCTTGGAGCGCGTGATCGACACTTCGCCGGCCTGGTTGACCAAGCGGTCGAGGATGTCGGCACGCACCCGCACCAGCGGCGCACGCACGGCCTGCTGCAGGTCCGCCTGTGCCTGCGGCTGCGCCTCCGCCGGCGACGGGGATGCCGGCGCGGCCTGGCCGTCCGGCTGCTGCAGCTGTTCGAACAGCAGCAGCGCCTGGTCGTAGTTGGCCAGCAGTTCGTCGAAGGCCGCCGGGCTGGTGGTGCCGGCATGCAGCATGTTCTCGATCTGGGTTTCCAGCGCGTGCGTGTGCTGGCCCAGGCGCATCGCGCCGGCCATCCGGGCGCTGCCCTTCACCGTGTGCAGCGCGCGCAGCAGCCCATGGGCGACGGCGTTGGCGGCCGGGTCCTGTTGCCACTCGCGCAGATCCTTGCCGATCTGCGGCAGCAGGTCCGCCGCTTCTTCCATGAAGACCGGCAGCAGGTCCGGGTCCAGCTCGTCGGTGAAGATCGGTTCGGCGGCCAGCACCGGCTCCGGCTCGGGCTCCGGCTCGGGCTCGGGCTCCGCCGCGATCCCGGCGGCCATCTCCGCGGCGGGTTCGGCGGCGGCGAAGGACTCGTCGAGGTCGGCGGCAGCGTCGAAGACCAGTTGCGGTTCGGGTTCCACTTCCGGCGCCACAGCCTGCTCCAGGCTCGGCGCCGCAAACGGATCGTCGAAATAGCTGTCGAACAGATCGTCGACGGCGGCCACCGCCGGGTCGACCGGCTGCGGCTCGGTCGCGCGCAATCCCGGCGCGGGCGTATCCAGTTCCGGCACGGCCAGCGGGCCGGCCGGCAGCGGCGGGTCGGCCAGGATGCTGTCGTAGGCGGCGGCGAACAGCGCGTCCAGGCGCTGCGCCAACTCTTGGTCGGCGCCGTCGAACACGCTGTCGGCCTTCTTGCGCCCCAGCTCGTCGCGCAGGCCCTGCAGGCGCGCCAGCAGTTCCGGCTGCGCCGGCGCCAGCTCGCCCAGCGAAAACACCTGGCGCATGATGCGCACGCGTTCCACGGTTTCGTCGAGCAGCTGCTGCTGTTCCTCGCTCAGCGGCGGGGTCGCCACCTGCAGCGCTTCTTCGAGCGCGAACGCGATCTCGCGCAGCGCGTGGAAGCCGACCGTGGCCGAGGTACCGCCCAGCGTATGCGAGGCCTTCAGCGCCTGCGCCGAGACCGCGCGCAGCGGCTCTTCGCGCCACTGGGCAAAGTCGCGCCCCAGGGTGCCGATCAGCTCCTCGGTCTCGCCCAGGTAGATGTTATACAACGGCAACGGGATCTCGAGCCCGCCGATGCGCTTGATGTTCTCTTCGGCCAGCGGGAAGGCGACCACGTTCGGCGGCAGCGCCTCCCCGGTTTCCACCGCGGCGACGTCGATGGCATCGATGTCGGCGGCAGGGTCGGCCACGGTTTCTTCGACAACCGGGGCCGCCGGCTCTTCCACCGCAAAGACGCCGCCCTCCTGCACCCGCGCCGCGGCGGCCGCCAGGGCCTCGCCGTCGCGCGCGCTGCCCGCTCCCGCGGCCAGTTCCTCGACCCAGGCCGACAGCTCGGCATGCGCACGGTCCAGCAGCGCCAGCAGGTCCGGCGTGGCGGCGCGCGATTCGGCCAGCCACAGGTTCATGGTCTTTTCGATGGCGGCGGCAAGCGACGCGAAGCGGTCCAGCCCGACCATGCGGCCGCTGCCCTTCAAGGTGTGGAAGGAGCGGCGCAGGCGGGTCAGGGTTTCCTGGCTATCCGGCTGGGCATGCGCGGCCGGCAGCGTGGCGGCGACCACGCCCAGCACTTCCTGGGCTTCGCTGATGAAAATCTCCAGCAGCTCGGCCTCGATGGCGGCATCGCCCTGCGCCGCATCGGCAACGGCATCGGGAACCGCATCGGCAACGACGTCGGCAACTGCATCGGCAGGCGCCGGCGCCGCGACGGCAGCCGGTGCCTCGGCCGCTGTAGGTGCCTCCGGCGGCTCCGGCTGCGCCACCTCGTCCGCCGGCGCATCGACAACATCGGCCGCATCGAAGGGCAGCTCGCGGAACAGGCCTTCATCGGCATCGAAGCGGAAGCGGCGGCGTGCGGTGTCGGTGTTCTGCGCCAGCGCGTCGATGAAGAAGCCGAGCGCGCCGACGTTCTGGGCCAGGTTTTCCAGCACCCGGGTGCGGGTGGCGTCGTCCTGCCCGCCGGCGGCCAGTTCGCGCACGCGTTCGCGCACGTGCTCACAGGCGCGCGTGGCCTGGTCCTGGTCGAGGATGGACAGTGCGCCCTGCAACTGGTGCAGCAGCGGGTCGGCCTGTTCCAGCGTGTCGGTGCGCGTGGGGTTTTCGTGGAATTCGTCGATCAGTTTTTCGACCTGGCGCAGGCCGGTGCGGATCTCGCCCGCCAGCACGGCCACGGTCTGGCCCTGCTGCAGTTCGCGTGCGAGATCGCCCTGCCAGAGGGGCGCTTCGGGCGGCGTCTCGCCCTGCGCCAGTGCCAGCAGGCGCTGGCCGACCGCCTCGGCATGCTGACCGAAATCCTCGGGCAGTTGGCGCACCTGGTCGAGCCCATGCTCGACGAACAGCATCGCCGCCGCCATCTCCATGCTGAACTGGTCGCTGCGCCCGCCGGTCACGGCCTGGCGCGCGGCCTCGCCCAGCTCGCGCAGCAGCTGCGCCAGTTGCGGTGCGCCCAGCTTTTCGCTGGCCCCGGCCAGCCTGGCCAGGGCGCCGTCGAAATCGGCTTCCTGCTCGGGCACGCCTTCGCCGGCGAGACGATCCCAGCCTTCCTTGGTCTTGGCCAGCGCTTCCTTCGCATCCTTCAGCGCTTCGCGGTCGATGCGGCCATAGCGGCGCGTCAGATAGTCGTGCGGGACCTGTCCTTCGATGCCATGGGCGTCGCGCAGCATGCGGGCGTCAAGCGTCGGTTCCGGCGCCTGGGCGACGAAGAACAGCGCGTCGCGCAGAATCGCCTCGGGCAGGCTGGTATGCCCTTGCACCATGCGGCGCAGCTGCAGGTTGATCTGGCCGAGCAGCTGCTTGAGGTAGATGTCGCTGGGGAGCTGGCCGTGCGCGGCCAGGTCGGCCACGGTTTGCATCGCCAGCCAGAAGCCGTACGGACGAACCTCCGTCTGGGCGCGCGTGATCGGCGCCAGGGCGTCGCGCAGCTCGCCGGCGGCCTCCGGGCTGCCGCTTTTGAGGAAGGGCAGCAGCGCCTTTTCGAAGCGCGCGCGGCAGGCCGCCAGGTCGGGCGCGGTGTCATGGCCGCCCGGCGGCACCAAGGCGGCGGCGCTGTGCAGCACCAGCATCTCGCCGGGATGCACACGCTCCGCGCCCAGCAATTCCTGCAAGGCCCGGTAATAAGGGAACAGGCGCACCGGCTGCTGCGCGCTGCCGCCCAGCAGCTCTTCCAGGTACTCGACCAGCGCCTGGTAGGCTTCGCCGACCACCGCGGCATGTTCGGCGGTGACCGCCAGCGAGCCGTCCTTGAAGCGGTCGATGGCCTTCTCGGCGGCGCCGGTCAGGCGGTCGACGCCCTCGACGTCCACCATCTGCAGCGCGCCGTGGGCCTGGTGCAGGTGGGTCCTGGCGTGCAGCAGCAGGGTCGGCTGCGCCTCGAGGCTGCGTCCCGCCGCGTCCTGCAGCGCCTTGGCCGACCGCTCGAGGGCGTCGCGGATCTCGCCGAGCACCCATGACAGGGGGCCGGTATCGAAGGGCGCCGCGAAAGTGGACGAAGACGAAGGCAGGGACGAGGTCGGGATCATGGATCGATTTTAAGCGGCGGAGACGCGGAAGCGCGACACCGAGTTTTTCAGCTCCTGTGCGAGCAGGGACAGTTCCTGGATCGACTGCGCGGTCTGCTGCGTGCCGTCCTGGGCCTGTCCGGTGATCGCCAGGATGTGCTGCATATTGTGCGCCACCCCGTTCGCGGACGTCGCCTGCAAGCCGGTCGCGGTCGAAATACCCTGGATCAGCTCCGCCAGCCGGTTCGACACGCGCGAGATATCGGCCAGCGCGGCGCCGGCGGCGTCCGACAGACGGGCGCCCTCGACCACGCCCTGGGTCGATTTTTCCATTGCCGCGACGGCATCGTGGGTGTCGGTCTGAATGGTGCGCACCAGTGCGCCGATCTGCTTGGCCGCTTCGCCCGAGCGTTCGGCCAGGCGCTGCACTTCCTCGGCCACGACCGAGAAGCCGCGCCCCGCCTCGCCGGCGGAAGCCGCCTGGATCGCCGCGTTCAGCGCCAGCACGTTGGTCTGTTCGGTAATGTCGGAAATCAGCTCGGTGATCTCGCCGATCTCCTGCGAGGATTCGCCCAGGCGCTTGATGCGCTTGCTGGTTTCCTGGATCTGTTCGCGGATCTCGCCCATGCCCTTGATGGCGTTCTGCACCGCGGTCGCGCCCTGCTCCGCCGCGGCCACCGACTGGCGTGCCACTTCGGCCGATTCGTTGGCCGACTGCGATACCCCGGTGATCTCGCCCGCCATCTGCAGCATGGTGGCGGAGGTGTCCTGGATCTCGCGGGCCTGCTGCCCGGCCGCGACCAGCAGGTCGCTCGAAATCTTCTGCGCCTGGTTCGATGCCTGGGTCACCTTGCCGGCGGTGTCGATGACGCGCACCACCAGGCCGCGCAATTCTTCGACGGTGTAGTTGACCGAGTCGGCGATCGCGCCGGTGATGTCCTCGGACACGGTGGCATACACGGTCAGGTCGCCGTCCGCCACTTCCTGCAATTCGTTCATCAGGCGCAGGATCGCGGCCTGGTTCTGGTCGTTGGTGGCCTTCGCCTCCTCTTCCTTGGCCTGGGCCAGCAGGCGCATCGCTTCCGCTTCCTGACGACGCGCATCGGCGCCGCGGGTGCGGTTGCGCGAGTCCTGCAGCATCACGCGCGAGATACTGCCGGCCATCGCCAGCGTGAAGATCGAGGCCACCACCAGCAGCCAGAACCACGGGCCGGCGTTGCCCTGGTCGGCGCGGAATTCGCCCTGCAGGTTCGAGAGCTGGGCGCGCAGCTCTTCGTTGTCGCGGAAGATGCTTTGCTCGGCGGCCTTGGCGGCGGTCAGGTCCGACAGGTTGTGCAGGAAGCTGGAGACGATGGTCTGGCAGACGCCGAATTTCGACTGCACCTCGAGCAGCTTGTTGCGCAGGTCGGCGTCGTTCAGCGGCGCCAGGCCGAGCGCCTGGCTGCCGTTCAGCAGGCCGTCCACGGTGGCGCGGAAGGTCGTGATGTCGCGGCCCATCTGAAACGCGGTTTCGGGACTGATGCCGCCCGAGCTCAGGAACTCGTTGGCGCTGCGCGACAGGCGCTGGGTCAGCATCATCAGGCGGCCGAGCGCGGCCAGCTCGCGTGCGCTGCCGCCGTGTCCGGTGCGTTCGGTCAGGATTTCCTCGGTCAGCGCCAGCATCTCCGGCGACAGGATATTCAGCTGTTTCAGGCTGCTGTCGAAGCCGATCAGCTCCGGCTTCATCTTGAGGATGCTGATGGCTGCCGCATCCGAGACCTTCCACTTGGCGCTGACCTTGCCCAGCTGGCGCGCGGTGTCGCCCGATGCGGCCGGGATGTCGTTGCCGTTGAAGCTGCCGCCCTTGGCCAGCAGGTCGAGGTCGCGGCCCAGCGCCATGCGGCTGTCCTGGAGCTGGGAGAAGGCGTCTGGATTGCCCTGCATCGCATTCGTCGCGGCCTTGCCGACGCGCTGCGAATGCATCACCGCCTCGCTCGCGATCTGGGTCTGGTTCAATGCCACCGCGCCGCTGCCGGCGTTACGCCACAGAGACAGGATGGTGAGCAGGATGCCGATCACGAAGGCGACCAGCAGGATGCGCAGCTGGCGCGGCAGCGACAGGTGGCCGATCAGCGGCAGGCGCAGCTCCTCGTCGGCGCCGGCCGTCGCGGCGGCAGCGGCTGCGGCGGCGCGCTGCTTGCGGCCGGCCAGGTTGCCGAGCCGCTCGGCGGCATCGTCGGCCGAGTGCTGCGGCATGCCGGCGGCATCGGCGGCGGCCGGCATCAGGCCGATCCCGAACTGGGTGTCGGGCGACGCCAGCACGGTGCTGCCGTCGTCCTTGTCCTTGGCGAGAAAATTCACCGTGAGTTTAGATGCGAATCCCATTCCAGCTCCAGTCCAGAACCTGTTGTCGTTATGTGTTTGTCAGAGGCCGACCTGCAGGAAGCGCTCGTCCTGCGCCAGCGCCGCCAGCGCCAGCGGCGTCCAGGCATGGCCGTCGGCGTCGATCAGGCGGCCCGCCGAGGGCGTCATCTCGGCGGCCTGGCGCAGCCCGTGCACGCGCGCGGCCAGGAAGCCGCAGGGCATGCCGAGACTGGGCGAGAAGGTCACCAGCCGTGCGGCCGGTCCGGGCGCGGCCGCGCTTTCCTGCAAACCGAAGAAGCGGGCCAGGTCGACCACGCCGACCAGGCTGCCGCGGATATTCGCCAGCCCGAGGTACCAGGGCTGGGTGAGCGGCACGCTGGTCAGCGGCGGCACCGGCACGATCTCGCCGGCTTCGAGCAGGTCGAGCAGGTAGCGCTCGCCGCCGATCTCGACGCCCAGCTGGTGCGTGCGGGCGCCGCTGCCGGTGCGCGCGGCCTGCATGCGCTCGAGCAGCTCTTCCTGGTACTGGCGCAGCCGCAGGCGCCGGGCAGCGGGATCGAGGGTGGCCATGTCAGGCGTCGAGCGTGGCGATCCTGGCCAGCAGGGCCGGGCCGTCGACCGGCTTGACGAAATAATCCTTCGCGCCCTGGCGCATGCCCCAGATGCGGTCCGTTTCCTGGTTCTTGCTGCTGCAGATGATGATCGGCACCGAAGACAGTTCGGGATCGCGCGAAATCGAGCGCGTGATCTGGAACCCGTTCGCACCCGGCATCACGACGTCCATCAGGATCAGCTGCGGGCGGTCGGCGCGGATCTTGGCCAGCGCCTCCTCGCCGTTCTCGGCGGTGGTGACGGTAAAGCCGTTGCGCACCAGGATGTCGGTCAGGTAGTAGCGTTCGGTCGGGGAATCGTCGACGATCAGGATCTTTTGTATGGCCACGATGGGCTCCGGTCAATGCATGCCGTTTGCTGCCGTATGGTCACGCACGGCGGCAAGGAGGCTGTCTTTGGAAAACGGTTTGGTGAGATAGGCGCTGGAGCCGACCATGGCGCCGCGCGCGCGGTCGAACAGGCCGTCCTTCGAGGACAGCATCACCACCGGGGTCGCGTGGAATTTCGCGCTCTTCTTGATCAGCGCGCAGGTCTGGTAACCATCCAGGCGCGGCATCAGGATGTCGCAGAACACCAGCGCGGGCTGGTGATCGTTGATCTTGGCCAGCGCATCGAAGCCGTCCTCGGCCAGCACCACCTGGTACCCGGCCTGGGTCAGGAAGATTTCGGCGGAACGGCGGATCGTGCTGCTGTCGTCGATCACCATGATCTTCAGGCCTGTCGCTTGCGTCGTCATATTAGTTTCACTTCAGCATGAACCAGCACGATAGCATAGGGCGCTGGCCTTGTGCGCGAAGTGTTGCTATACGTCAACTAGGCGAAAACCAAGGCGATAATCTATTCACAACAAGCTTGGCAAGAAGGCATCGCCGGGGCGGCAAATGCCCTGTTTTTGATGACTAAAACGACAACTCAGATGGCGGTCATCTCGAAATCGTCCTTGCGCGCGCCGCATTCCGGGCAAGTCCAGTTCATCGGCACGTCGGCCCAACGGGTACCGGGAGCGATGCCGTCTTCCGGCGCGCCTGCGGCTTCATCGTAGACCCAACCACAAATCAAACACATCCAGGTCTGAAAAGCCTGCGTTTCGTTGCTCACGTTTCGGTTCCTTCTATCTAGTAAAATGGCGAGTCAGGTATCTTAATCTAACCCCTGTGCAAAACCAACCGTCTCCACTCATCCTCACATTCGGGCCGGCCGATCCGGTCGGCGCGCTGGGCATCCAGTCCGACGTGGCCGTCTTCGCCATGCACGGTTGCCATGGCCTGTCGGTGGTGACCGGACTGCTGGTGGCCGATTCCGCACGCGTCGACCACATCCAGCCGGTCGAGTCCAGCAGCGTGGTCGAACAGGCCCGGATGCTGCTCGAGGACATGCCGATTGCCGCGATCAAGGTCGGCACCATGGCCAGCCTGGAACAGGTCGCGGCGATCGCCGAGATCGTGTCCGACTACGCCCAGGTGCCGCTGATCCTCGACCCGTTCACCACCGGCCTGCCGGATTGCGGCGTGCGCGACGACGACATGCTGACCCTGATCCACCAGTTGCTGGTGCCGCAGGCGCACGTGCTGATGATGTCGCAGCCCGAGCTGGCGCGCTTCGCCGACTGCTGGCGCGACCCGGGCAGTGTCGCCACCGTGGCCGAGGATGTGGCCGAGCTGACCGCCTTCGGCTGCGGCCACGTGCTGGTCACCGGCATCGGCGGCGGCGATGGCGTCCGCGCCGACAACCTGTACGACGCCGACGGCCTGGCCGTCAGCCTGTCCTGGCCGCAGCACCTGCCCGGCCCCTTCGTCGGCGCCGGCAACACGCTGTCGGCGGCGCTGACGGCGCGCATGGCGCAGGGCCTGGACGCGGTCGAGGCCCTGACCTATGCCCAGGACTACACCAGCGGCACCCTGCAGCATGCCTGCCGCTTCGGCATGGGCCGGCTCATTCCCAATAAACTGTACCGGATCGCGGCGCCCTGCCCGCGCGTCGCGCCGGATAACCAGCAAGAAGAACAACCATGACTGAACAAACCTCGAAAAACGATATCCTGTTCGCCCGCGCCCAGCAGACCACCCCGGGCGGCGTCAACTCGCCGGTGCGCGCCTTCCGCTCGGTGGGCGGCACCCCGCGCTTCATCACCCGCGCCGAAGGCCCGTACTTCTGGGACGCCGACGGCAAGCGCTACATCGACTACATCGGCTCCTGGGGCCCGGCCATCGTCGGCCACGCCCATCCGCAAGTGATCAAAGCGGTGCAGGATGCGGCCGCGAACGGCCTGTCCTTCGGCGCCCCGACCGAAGGCGAGATCGAGATCGCCGAAGAGATCTGCCGCCTGGTGCCCTCGATCGAGCAGGTGCGCCTGGTCTCCTCCGGCACCGAAGCGACCATGAGCGCGCTGCGCCTGGCGCGCGGCGCCACCGGCCGCGACAAGATCGTCAAGTTCGAAGGCTGCTACCACGGCCACGCCGATTCGCTGCTGGTGAAAGCCGGCTCCGGCCTGCTCACCTTCGGCAACCCGACCTCGGCCGGCGTGCCGGAAGACTTCGTCAAGCACACCCTGGTCCTCGACTACAACAACATCCCGCAGCTGGAAGACGCCTTCGCCTCGATGGGCGACACCATCGCCTGCGTGATCGTGGAAGCGGTGGCCGGCAACATGAACCTGATCCGCGCCACGCCGGAATTCCTGCGCCGCATGCGCGAACTGTGCACCGAATACGGCGCCGTGCTGATCTTCGACGAAGTGATGTCGGGCTTCCGCGTCGGCCTCGGCGGCGCCCAGGAACTGTACGGCATCACGCCGGACCTGACCGCGCTGGGCAAGGTGATCGGCGGCGGCCTGCCGGTGGCGGCCTTCGGTGGACGCGCCGAGCTGATGGAAAAGATGGCCCCGGTCGGCCCGGTCTACCAGGCCGGCACCCTGTCCGGCAACCCGGTGGCGGTGGCCGCCGGCATGACCACGCTGAAGCTGGTGCAGGAAGCGGGCTTCTACGACAAGCTGTCCGCCCAGACCGCCAAGCTGGTCGCGGGTCTGACGGCAGCCGCGAAAGAAGCCGGCGTGGCCTTCTGCGGCGATGCCGTCGGCGGCATGTTCGGCATGTACTTCTCGCACCACATCCCCTCGACCTATGGCCAAATGATGGCCGGCGACAAGGAGCGCTTCAACCGCTTCTTCCACGGCATGCTGGACGAGGGCGTGTATTTTGCGCCGGCGATGTTCGAAGCCGGCTTCGTCTCGGCCGCGCACGACGATGCCGTGATCGAAGAAACCGTGGCGGCGGCGCGACGCGTATTCGCCCGGATCGCTTAAGCCAGGCTTATTTACCTTTTATTACACGGTGGAGACGCTGCAAGGCGTTTCTACCGTGCTACACTCCGCGCCGACCATGAACAGTCCCTCTAAAAACTCAACCCGTCCGGCGCGCTGACCATTTTTAAATCGTTGGCCGCGCCCGTTTTCATTTGCGCAGGCCCGATGATGAAGTCCAAGTTCCAGCTCTTCCGCCGTCTCACCGACAACGCCACCCTCAAGTCCCTCGGCCCCGGCCTCATCACCGGCGCGGCGGACGACGACCCATCCGGCATCGCCACCTATTCCCAGGCCGGCGCGCAATTCGGCTTCAACACCTTGTGGACCCTGGTCCTGACCTATCCTTTCATGGTCGGCATCCAGCTGGTCTCGGCACGCATCGGCCGCGTCACCGGCCGCGGCCTGGCCGCCAACATCCGCCGCGCCTATTCGCCCTGGCTGCTGTACGCGATCGTCGTGCTGCTGCTGGTGGCGAACGTGATCAACATCGCCGCCGACATCGCCGCCATGGGCGAAGCCCTGCGCCTGGTGACCGGCGTCGGCTCGCAGCACATGTATTCGCTGGGCTTCGGCATCCTGTGCCTGCTGCTGCAGGTCTTCCTGCCCTACAGCACCTATGTGCGCTACCTGAAGTGGCTGACGCTCGGCCTGCTGGCCTATGTGGCGACCGCCTTCGCCGTGCACATGCCCTGGACCGAAGTGCTGGCGCGCACCGTCTGGCCGCACTTCAGTTTCACCAAGGAGTCGGTGGCCCTGATCGTGGCGGTGTTCGGCACCACCATCTCGCCCTACCTGTTCTTCTGGCAGGCCTCGCAGGAAGTGGAAGAGATCCGCAACGACGCCAGCACGCGCGCGCTGCGCACCCGCCCGAAAGATGCGAAGGCGCAGATGAAGCGCATCAAGGCGGACACCCTGATCGGCATGGGCTTCTCGAATCTGGTGGCCTTCTTCATCATCCTGACCACGGCAGTCACGCTGGGCGCGCACGGCATCACCGACATCCAGTCCTCGGCACAGGCGGCCGAGGCGCTGCGTCCGGTGGCGGGCGAATTCGCCTTCGTGCTGTTCGCGCTGGGGATCATCGGCACCGGCATGCTGGCGGTGCCGGTGCTGGCCGGCTCGGCCGCCTACGCCGTCACCGAGAGCTTCCGCTGGCGCAACGGCCTGGACCTGAAAGTGGTCGAGGCGCGCGAGTTCTACGGCATCATCGCCCTGGCCACGCTGGGCGGCGTGCTGCTCGACTTCGCCCCGGTCGACCCGATCGCGGCACTGGTGCTGTCGGCCCAGATCAACGGCGTGATCGCGGTGCCGATCATGGTCGTCATGATGATGCTGGCGCATAACCGCAAGATCATGGACCAGTACACGCTGACCACCCGCCACACCCTGATCGGCTGGCTGGGCGTGGCCATCATGCTGGTGGCGGTGGTGGCGATGTTTGCGACGATGTGATCCTGACTTTATTGCTGGCCGAGCGCTGCGCTTTATACTGTCGCCGAGACCATGAACAGGTCATCGGAGACGTCATGAAAAGCAGATACGCGGGCGCCCTCGTTCTGTCGGCAGGTTTGCTGGCAGCCGGCTGCGCCCAGGCCCAGAACACCGACGAGGACATGTGCCGCAACGGCCTGCTCCCGTCGCAGCAGGCATTCCACCTCGCCACCGTGGCCGGCACTGCGCCCAAACTCTACTTCTTCGACGACTGGGATGGCTGTCCACAAAAAGGCGCATCCTGCCAGACCAAAGCCTATGTGGTGCCGGGCGATCGCCTGCTGCTCGGCAAGGCGCATGGCGAATGGACCTGCGCCTGGTACCAGGGCAAGTCACGCGAGACGGTCGGCTGGGTGCGAAACAGGGATCTGGTGGCACAGCCGGACACTGCGTTCCAGACCGGCGACTGGCTGGGAAAGTGGATGGAGGTCTACAAGGGACCGGGCAGGCTCGGCATCTCCCGCGTGGGCGACGCCCTGCAGGTGGCGGGAAACACGCGCTGGATCGGCCAGAATACCGAAAACTTCGGCGACATCTCGGGCAAGCTCACGGTCTCCGGCCAGCACGGCCATGTTGGCCCCGCCGGCGGCAAGGAAACGTATGAATGCAGCGCGGACATGGCCCGCATCGGCGACTACCTGATCGTGCACGACAACGGTCAGTGCGGCGGCCTGAACGTGCGCTTCGACGGCCTTTACGTCCGCGCGCGCTGAGGCCGTAAAACCTGCCCCCGGCAGTTTTACTTCAACCAGCCGCGGTGACGGAAGTACAGGAAAGGCGCCACCGCGCTGATGACCATCAGGGTCAGCGACCACGGATAACCGAGCTTCCAGTGCAGCTCCGGCAGGAACTCGAAGTTCATGCCGTAGATACTGGCGATCAGCGTCGGCGGCAGGAAGGCCACCGAAGCCACCGAGAAGATCTTGATGATCTTGTTCTGGTTGATGTTGATGAAGCCGACGGTGGCGTCCATCAGGAAGTTAATCTTATCGAAGAGGAAAGACGTGTGGCCGTCCAGCGATTCGATGTCGCGCAGGATCTGGCGCGCCTCCTCGAACTGGTCCGAATTCAGCAGCCGGCCGCGCATCAGGAAGCTGACCGCGCGGCGGGTGTCCATCATGTTACGGCGGATCCGGCCGTTCAAGTCTTCTTCCTGGGCGATCGCATTCAGCGCGGCGGCCGCGTCCTGGTCGGTGAATTCCTTCTGCAGCACGCGGGCGCTGACCTCTTCCAGGCTCTGGTAGATGCCTTCCAGCGCATCCGCCGAGTATTCGGCGTCGGTGGCGTACAGGTCCAGCAGCACGTCCATGTAGTCTTCGATCGAGCCGGGACGCGAACGCGCGCGCAGGCGCACCAGGCGGAATACCGGCAGGTCGTCGTTGTGGACCGAGAACAGGATCTTCTTCGCCAGGATGAAGGCCACCGTGACCACGCGCGACGGGCCTTCTTCCTCTTCGAGCAGGAAGTCGGTGCGCAGGTGCAGGTCGCCGTTTTCCGCCTCGTAGTAGCGGGCCGAGGCCTCGATGTCCGATACTTCGTCCTCGCCAGGCAGGATGACGCCATACATCGCCTTGACGACGGCACGTTCTTCGTCGGTCGGGTCGGTCAGGTCGACCCAGACAGGCGTTACTTTCTCCAGATCCGCGCGCGACGCGATCGCTACCTGGTTCAGTCGGCCATTTTGTAGGACAAATACGTTGATCATGCGCTGCTTTCTCGGCCGGATTCGGAAACAGCGCAAGTGTACCTGTAAGCCCTGAGCCCGGCCACCCCGCAGGCAACAAAATTGCAAGCTTGAGCAGCCTCAAACCGGGGTCAGACACCGATTTTTGGAAATGTCCCGAGGGCTCTTTCCAGAATTCGGTGTCTGACCCCGGTTTGGGTTATATCAAGGGAGGTCGGCGGCGTTCATCCGGCGTTGGATGACGGCGGTGCGGCGGGCCAGGTAGTTGGTGTTGCGATGGGCGTCGTAATAGCGCGGGTTGGGCAGCATCACCGCCAGGCGCGCGGCCTGGTTGGCGTTCAGCTTGGCGGCCGAGCTGCGGTAGTAGTGGCGCGCAGCCGCCTCCGCGCCGAACACGCCGCGGCCGAATTCGACCACGTTCAGGTAGATTTCCAGGATGCGCTGCTTGCTCATCACCGTTTCCAGCATGTAGGCGATGACCAGTTCCTGGCCCTTGCGCAGGTAGTTGCGCGAGCCGGACAGGAACAGATTCTTGGCCAGCTGCTGCGTGATGGTGGAACCGCCGCCGATCACCTTGTGGCGCTTGTTGTTGCGCTCCCAGGCCTTCTCCAGCGCTTCCCAGTCGACGCCGTCGTGTTCCGTGAAATTCGCGTCTTCCGAGGCGATCACCGCACGTTTCAGGTTGTCCGAGATGCGCTCGTAAGGCACCCAGACCTGCTCCAGCTTCGCGTTCGGGTTCTTTTCGCGCAGGCTGGAAAGCTGCTGGCGCATCATGCTGGTCGACGATGGATTGAACTGGGTCCACCAGCAAACCATCGCGAAAAAGTAGAGCTGCACCAGCAGCACGGCCAGCAGCGGTCCGAGAACGATCCACTTCAGCCAGCGGCGGCCCCTGCTCTTCGTGGCACCGGCCGTCTTGCCGGCGCTGCCCGCCATGCTTGCCTTCAGCGCTCTCGTCATTGTTGTGTTCGCATCTGTTCCAGGAGGGTGGCGGTCTGCGGCCGCACGCCGCGCCAGATGGCGAAGGCTTCGGCGGCCTGCTCGACCAGCATGCCCAGGCCGTCGCGGGTCGTGGCGCCATGGCTGGCGGCGAATTCCATGAACGGACTCGGCTTATTTCCGTACATCATATCCAAAGCCAGCGTGCCCTGGCAAAAAGCGAGCGCAGGCACCGGCGGCATGGCGGCAGACAGGCTGGCCGAGGTGGCATTGATCACCACGTCGAAAGCCTCGGCGATGTCGTCGAAGCCGCAGGCCGCCATCTGCTTCGGATGCGCCAGCTGCCCGGCAAACTGCGCCACCAGCGCATCGGCGGTGGCACGGGTGCGGTTGGCGATCGCGATCGCCGCGGGGCCATGCTGCAGGATCGGCAGGATCACGCCGCGCGCTGCACCGCCCGCGCCCAGCAGCAGCACGCGCTTGCCGGCGAGCGGCACGCCGGCGTTGCGGACGATGTCGGCCACCAGGCCGGGGCCATCGGTGTTGTCGCCGACGATCTCGCCGTTCTCGAAACGCAGGGTGTTGACGGCGCCGGCCAGGCGCGCGCGTTGTTCGAGCCGGGTGGCGATGTCGGCCGCTTCCAGCTTGAAGGGCACGGTGACGTTGGCGCCGCGGTAGCCGCGCTCGATCAAGCCGCGCACTGTCTCGGCAAAGCCGTCCAGCGGCGCCAGCACCCGCTCGTAGACGATGTCCTGGCCGGTTTGCGCCGCGAATGCGGCATGGATGTCGGGGGACCGGCTATGGCCGATCGGGTTGCCAATCACGCAATACTTGTCGCTCATGCGCCTTTTTCTTTCTGCAGTTCGGTTTCCAGCTTGCCTTCCCGCGTGAACGTGAAGGTCGTGATCACGATCCACAGGTCGTCCTTGTCGGTGGAACGCATATTGGCCGGGAATTTGCCGAAGGGCGCGGCGCGGCGCACGATGCCCAGCGCGGCCTGGTCCAGCGCGCGGTTGCCGGACGAACGCTCGATGCGCGGTCCGCCTTCCTTGTCGTAGATGCTGCCGTCCTGGAAGACCGGGATGTACATCACCAGCTCGCCGTACAGCTTGCGGCCGTTCTGCTGCGGGAAGCTCAGGGTGCCGACTTCCTCGACCCGCTTCTGCATCGCCTTGTAATACAGGGCGTAACCGACCCCGCGGGTGCTGGGGCTGATGAAGGTCTTCTTGGGGCGCTTGTTCTGGTCCGAGATGCGCTGGGTGATCTCGGCGGTCTGGCGCGCGATGGCACGGCTGGTCTCGAGCATGTCGGCGCCGTTGCGCGACGGGTCCGGCTTGTCCTGCTCGGCGATCGGGGCGGCGTTGAAGCCGGAGGCGTGGGTCTGGGTCAGGATCTTCTGGCGCTGCTCCAGCTCGGCGATGCGGCGCTGCAGGGCCTTGATGCTGTCGCCATCCTCGACCTTGCGCAGGTCCGGCAGCGGCGACTGGGCGCGGCCGGCATCGGCGTTGCCGCCGCCGTCGAGGTTGGCCTGGGCCAGCGCCTCGGCCTTGACCGGGGCGCGCTCGTGCTTGGCGTTGACCAGGATGACTTCCAGCCCCGGATCGGTCGGCTGCAACCGGAACGCATCCGGCGCGGCGAAGCGGATCGCCAGCAGGGACGCGTGCGCCAGCACCGAGAAGGCGATGGCGATCATCATGGGACGGTTGTGTTGGAGGCTCTTCACGTGCTGCGGGATGGGACGGTTGGGAGTACGTAACTACCCATTCTACCGTGCAAGGCCGCGACTTTGTTGGGCTGAATGACCGCTGTTGTAGGGTGGGCACTCCGTGCCCACGCGGACGTTAGCGTTATGCAAACGCTGGACGTGGGCACAGTGTGCCCACCCTACGTTCATCACGCGGCGGGGACGTCGGTCTGCGTGGAAGGATCGGTCACGGTCACCGAGCCCTCGGCTTCCACCGCTTCCTCGGCCGCCGCCTCGCCGGTATCGGCAGTGGCGCTTGCCGCTTCCTCTTCTTCCTCCAGTTCCAGCTCGGCGGCCGCTTCCGGCGTCGGCTCGGCCACCTCGAGCAGGCGGGCTTCCAGCGACAGGTCGACTTCGTCCCAGCGCACGATGTCCATGCGCACCTGGGCGCCGCGCGGCACCTGCTGCATGCCCGGCAGGCGGATCACCAGCGGGATCTCGACCAGGCGCAGCACCTCGTCCTTCAGCACCACGGCATCCACCTGGCGCGCATTTTCCTGCCCCAGCCAGCGCAGGCACCAGTAGCGCTCCATGTTCTGCTGGAACTCGTTGTAGGCGGCATAGGCGGCGTCGAAGGCCGAGACGATCGAGAACAGGGTCGCGTCGCGCGGTTTGAACGGGGCCACCAGCGGCGCCGTCACGCCGTGCTCGGCGCAGGCCAGGATCTGCCACTGGTTGACCAGGTCCGTATAGCGGCGCAGCGGCGAAGTGCTCCAGGCATACTGGTCGACGCCCAGGCCCTGGTGCGGCGCCGCGTGGGTCACCATGCGCACCTGGATCTTGGCGTTCCAGCCGCCGGCGCCCGGGCCCTGCGAGCGGTAGATGCCCGGTACGCCCGAGTCGTGCAGCAGCTTGCCCCAGGTGCTGTTCGCGAAGATCATCAGCTCGGCCACGATCTTGTCCAGCGGCGCGCCACGCTTGCGGCGCACGATCGTGACGACGTCGTTCTCGACGTAGAAGTTGAAGTCGACGCGGTTGGCCTGCTCGGGCTTGAGGCCGAAGGCTTCGCGCTTCTTCATGCGGCCCGCTTCGAGCTGCAGCGCCCATTTCCACAGCAGGCCCAGCTCGTCCTTGTGCGGGTACTCGCCGGTGCCGCTTTCCAGCACCTCTTCGGTGACCAGGGCGTCGAGCTCGTTCAGGCGCAGGTTGCTCTTGATGTGCACGCGCTCGGCGCGGGTCTCGGTCGACAGCACCGACCAGTTTTCCGGATTCAGTGTCGCGTACAGCGACAGCGCCGGGCAATCCCTGCCTTCGGCCAGGGTGAAGGCTTCCACCACCTCGTCCGGCAGCATGGTGATCTTATCGCCCGGCATATACACGGTCGACATGCGCGCACGCGCGATCTTGTCGAGCGCGTCGTCCGGACGGATGGCCAGGCCCGGCGCGGCGATGTGGATGCCGACCCGCACCGTGCCATCGTCGAGGTGCTCGACCGACAGCGCATCGTCGATCTCGGTGGTGGTCACGTCGTCGATCGAGAAGGCCGACACTTTCGCCAGCGGCAGGTCCGTCGGCGCGCTCGGCACCGTCACCTGCGGGAAGCCGGCGCCGCGCGGGAAGTGCTCGAACAGGAAGCGCGCCATGTGCAGTTCCTTGGCCGAGGCCATCCCGCCGGTACTCAGCATCAGGCGCTGGGCATTGGTCTGCAGCTCGCTGGCGGCGGTTTCCAGCGCCTTGTATTCGATGCTGTTCTTGTCCGGCTTGAACAGCAGCTGCTGCACCAGCGGCTGCATCGCGGCCGGCAGGCGGCCCGCCTTCAGCTCGTCCACATACGACTGCTGCACGATGGCCTGCTGCTTCTTCTTTTCGATGCCGGCCAGGGCCGCGCGCAGCGACTGTTCCGGCGCGGCCTTGTAACGGCCGCGGCCCTTCTTGTAGAAATAGATGGGGGCGTTGTGCAGCGCCAGCACCAGGCCGGCGGCCTCGAACGGCAGCGGCGCGTGGCCGAAGTATTCGGCGCCCAGTTCCGTGAAGCCGAACTCCTCCTGGCCCGCGACCTCCCACAGGAATTCGAGGTCGACTTCCTGTGCGACCGCCTTGGCCTGCTCCAGCAGCTCGGCCGGGGACGGCTTGTCGAACTGCAGCAGCACATCGCGCGACTTGACCTTGGTGCGCTTCCCGCTCGGCATTTCGACCTGGTAGGCCTCGCCCGCCTGGGACAGCACGGTACCGACCTTGAAGTCGCCGGATTCTTCGAAAAAGACGTTCATCTCACTTCACATTCATGGTTTGTTTAGCCGCTGCCAGGTCCAGCACCGCGGGCAAGAATACCTCGGTGACCAGCAGCAGGCCTTGACGGCGGCGATAGACGCAGCGCCGCGCATAATGGATCGTATCGGGCCGCACGCCCAGCCCTTCCCGCTGCAAGGCCGCATCCACGCGCGCCAGCAGCGGGTGGCCCGGGCGGATGCGGGCAAATTCAAGCTGGCCGCGCACGACCCTCGGATCATAGAACAGGGTCGTACCGAGCGAGCGTTCGCCGAGCGCCGAGAACAGCGGCCAGTCCTGCGCGGTCGCGTTCATCGGCACGACCGTGTGGCCATACACCACCGGCGCGCCGTCGCAGCGCAACAGCACCTCGCGTTCCCACACGCGGCGCGGCCTCGCCAGGCCAATCGCTGCGGCTTCGTCCGCCAGGCAGACGTTCGGCGCCTGGCGCAGCTTCTGCACGCGGAACTGGCGGCTGTGCGCGATCAGGCGCACGGTCAGCGAGCCCGGCGTGGTCAGCCAGTCGCGCATCGCGGCATCGGCATGGACGCCATCCGCATGCGCCAGCCAGCGGGCCCGGTGCAGCGATGCCGGCCTCACGCCCGGTCCGATCCGGTGCAGAAGTCCAGCACCTCGTCGACGTATTGTTCGAATTCCGACACCGCATGGTCGCTGCCGTCGATGACGTGCTGGCGCGCGCCCGCGTAGTGGGCCACCATGTCGCGGTAATCCAGCACTTCGTCGCCGGTCGCGGCCAGCAGGAAGTAGCGTTCCGGGCGCGTGATCCGCGCCACCTTCAGCTCGGCCAGCTCGTCGATGTACTCGCGCTTGAACTCGAAGGGCTCGTCGGAATGCCAGGCGGTGGTCACGCCGACGTGCTGTTCGAGGTTCTTCAACGGGTCGACCGCCGGGTTGATCAGCACCGCGCGGCAACCGAAGCGCTCGGCCAGCCAGGTCGCGTAAAAGCCGCCCAGCGAGGAGCCGACGATGGCCAGGTTAGCCTTGTAGCGCTCGACCAGGGTCAGCACCAGTTCCATCGCCGCCTTCGGCGAAGCCGGCAGTTGCGGACAGATCAGCTGCTGCGCCAGGCCGCGCTGCGCCATGCGCTGGTGCACCACCCGCGCCTTGAACGACTTCGGCGAAGAGCGGAAGCCGTGCAGGTATAACACGTGCGCGTCTGCGAGATGCGGAGAACTCATTCCGCCAGCGCCTCCAGCAGCTTCTGGTGCACGCCGCCGAAGCCGCCGTTGCTCATCACGAGGATGTGGTCGCCCGGCTGGGCCGCCTGCACGATGGCCTGGACCATGTAGTCGAGCTGGTCGAAGCTGTGCGCGATCGTCCCCAGCGGTTTCAGGGCGTCGGCCAGCGACCAGCCCAGCGCCTGTTGGCTGCCGAAGCCGAACACCAAGTCCGCGTCCTTCAGGCTGCCCGGCAGCGCATCCTTCATCGCGCCCAGCTTCATGGTGTTCGAGCGCGGTTCCAGCACGGCCAGGATGCGGCCCGGGGCATCGGCTCCACCTGCGCCGAGCTTCTGGCGCAACCCGCCGACGGTGGTGGCGATCGCGGTCGGGTGGTGGGCAAAGTCGTCGTAGACCGTCACGCCCTTCACCACGCCGCGCACTTCCATGCGCCGCTTGACGCTCTGGAAGCGGGCCAGCGATTCGATGGCCTGGGCGGGCGGCACGCCGACATGGCGCGCGGCGGCGATCGCGGCCAGCGCATTGGTGCGGTTGTGGTGGCCGGTCAGGTCCCAGTGCACGGTGCCCTGCAGTTCGCCATTGAACAGCACGTCGAAGCTGGAACCGCCCGGATGCTCGACCAGGCTCCAGTTTGTGCCTTCGGATGCGCCGAAGGCTTCTTTCTCGCTCCAGCAGCCGCGCTTGAGCACGCGGCCGAGCGAGGCTTCGTCGCCGTTGACGATCAGGCGGCCGACGCCGGGCACGGTGCGCACCAGGTGGTGGAACTGGGTCTCGATGGCGCCGATGTCCGGGAAGATGTCGGCGTGGTCGTATTCGAGGTTGTTCAGCACCGCCGTCTTGGCGTGGTAGTGCACGAACTTGGAACGCTTGTCGAAGAAGGCGGTGTCGTACTCGTCGGCTTCGATCACGAAGAAGTCGGACTCGGTCTCGCCCTGCAGGCGCGCCGAGATGCCGAAGTTCATCGGCACGCCGCCGATCAGGAAGCCCGGCGAATACCCGGCGTCTTCCAGGATCCAGGCCAGCATCGAGGTGGTCGTGGTCTTGCCGTGGGTACCGGCGACCGCCAGCACCCATTTATGACGCAGGATGTGGTCCCCGATCCATTGCGGGCCAGATACATACGGCAGGCCGCGGTTCAGGATTTCCTCGATCAGCGGATTACCTCGGGTCATCACGTTCCCGATCACGTAGAGATCGGGATTGAGCGCCACCTGCTCCGGGCTGTAACCCTGGATCAATTCGATGCCCTGGGCTTCGAGCTGGGTGCTCATCGGAGGATAGACGTTGGCGTCGCACCCCGTGACGCGGTGGCCGGCCTCTTTGGCCAGGACTGCCAGACCGCCCATGAAGGTGCCGCAAATACCGAGGATGTGAATGTGCATGGTGATCGAGAAAATAGCGAATGCACGATTTTACCCGACGCGATGCCATTTTCCGTTCAAGAGTATGATCACGGACATGATGCCAACGCCAAATGATGACCTCCAAACTTTGCGCGCGCGTATTGCTGCCACTGCGGCGCGCATGATTGCCCAGGATGGCGCCGACTATGCCACCGCCAAGGCCAAGGCCGCGCGCCAGGTGACCGGCAGCGACCGTCCCTCCCCCAATTATTTGCCGGACAATACGCAAGTCGAAGACGAAGTGCGGCGCTACCAGGCGCTGTTCCAGGGCCCGGCCCAGGCCGCCCGCCTGCAGCATCTGCGCGGCGCGGCGCTCGAAGTGATGGAGCAGCTGGCCGAGTTCCGCCCCTACCTCACCGGCGCCGTGCTGAACGGCACCGCCGGCGAACACGACGCCATCAACCTGCAATTGTTCGCCGACAGCGCCAAGGAGGTCGAGATCTTCCTGCTGAACCGCAACGTCGATATCGACATCTCGGAAATGCCGCACTTCAAGGGCGGCCGCCACGATCCGGTCGAAACCGTCAGCTTCCAGTGGAAACAGGAGACGGTCCACGCCGAACTCTATGAAATGAACGATTTGCGCGGCGCCCTGAAACCGCGTGCCGATGGCCGCCTGCAGCGCGTCGACGCGGCCGGCCTGCGCGCCCTATTGAATACCGACGAAACCCTGGAACAAGATGAATAAGAAGAATGTCATCGGCTACACCATCCTGGCCGCTGCCTTTGCCGTGTTCGGCGCCATCGCCGCCGTCAAGAACGAAGCGAAAGGTCCGCTGACCACCACCTATGCGCCGACCGACGGCCGCCCCCACTCGGCGGTGAGCAATCTGTACGCCCAGTCGCTGAACGACCTGGCCGGTAAGCCGCAGCCGCTGGGCCAGTGGAAGGGCAAGCCGCTGCTGGTGAATTTCTGGGCATCCTGGTGCGCACCCTGCGTGCAGGAGATGCCGGAACTGTCGGAGCTGGCGGCCAAGGATGGCGGCAAACGCTTCAATGTGATCGGGATCGGCATCGATTCGCCGGCAAACCTGAACGAATTCGTCAAGAAGACAAAAGTTGCTTACCCGCTTTATGTGGGTGGCATGAGCGGTACCGACCTGTCCCGTGAGCTCGGCAATACCCATGGCGGCCTGCCCTTCACGGTGCTGATCGGCCCCGACGGCCAGGTGCGCAAGACTTACCTGGGCCGCCTGAAATTCGATGAATTACGCGCAGATCTGGCCAAGCTGTAATCAACACGGCGCAGCTGCGAACGGTCGTTCACTTATATTCCAGGCGCTTTTTATCGCTTGCCAACACACAATGTTGGCGGCAAAATGCCTGTCTTTCGGGCAAACAGACGGTTCATCATGGCGAAAAAGCTACTGCTGCTCAATGGCCCCAACCTGAATTTATTGGGGACGCGCGAGCCTGCGGTGTACGGCGCTACCACACTGGCCGACATCGAACAGGCGGCAAACGCCCAGGCAGCGGCAGCGGGTGCAAGCATCGCTTGCTTCCAGAGCAACCATGAAGGAGCGCTGATCGACCGCATTCATGCCGCAAGGCAGGAAGGGGTGGACGGAATCGTCATCAATCCGGGCGGGCTGACCCATACCAGCGTCGCCTTGCGCGATGCGCTGGCGGCGGTGGAGATTCCGTTCGTGGAAGTTCACCTCTCTAATATTTACAAGCGTGAGGAGTTCCGGCATCACTCGTTTTTGTCTGCGATCGCGCAAGGCACGATTTGTGGACTGGGCGCTGATGGATATCGCTTTGCCATCGACTTTGCGCTCAAAGAGCGTTAATCTACGTCAACTTCACGCATCCTGTGCGGATTTGCGCTAACCACCTGACGCGCCGCATACTCAACAACAAATAATTCCAAGGGGTTTCACATGGATCTACGAAAACTCAAGACATTGATCGACCTCGTCGCTGAATCGGACATCGCTGAACTCGAAGTGACCGAAGGCGAAAGCAAGGTTCGCATCGTCAAGTCCTCCGCAATCCCGCAGAATCAGGTGGTCATGGTTCCGCCGCAAGGCGTGCAGCAGTTCTCGGCCCCGGCCGTCGCTGGCGCCGCACCGGCCCAGGCTGCCGCAGCCCCTGCCCCGGCAGCCCCTGCCGAGCCGACCGGCCACGTGGTCAAGTCGCCGATGGTCGGCACCTTCTACCGTTCGTCGGCTCCGGGCGCTCCGGCCTTCGTCGAAGTCGGTTCCACCGTGAAGGAAGGCGACACCCTGTGCATCATCGAAGCGATGAAGCTCCTGAATGAAATCGATGCCGACATCTCCGGCACCGTCACCAAGGTCCTGGTAGAGAACGGCCAACCTGTCGAATTCGGCCAGCCGCTGTTCGTGATCGGCTAAGCATTAACGTTATCAAGTACGGGGCCAGCCTGCTTTTCAGCGGCTGGCCCTTGAAGTCTCCTCTTCCTGTTGCATCCGGCCCCGCCGGCACTCACAGAAACATCGCATACCATGTTTGAAAAAATTCTAATCGCCAACCGTGGTGAAATCGCGCTGCGTATCCAGCGCGCCTGCCGCGAAATGGGCATCAAGACGGTCGTCGTGCACTCCGAAGCCGACAAGGACGCCAAGTACGTGAAACTGGCCGACGAATCCGTCTGCATCGGCCCAGCGCAATCGGCGCAGAGCTATCTGAGCATGCCGGCGATCATCAGCGCGGCCGAAGTCACGGACGCCGAAGCGATCCACCCGGGCTACGGCTTCCTGTCGGAGAACGCCGACTTCGCCGAACGTGTCGAAAAATCGGGCTTCGTCTTCATCGGCCCGCGTCCGGAATCGATCCGCATGATGGGTGACAAGGTGTCGGCCAAGCAGGCGATGATCCGCGCCGGCGTGCCCTGCGTGCCGGGTTCGGATGGCGCCCTGCCGGACGATCCGAAGGAAATCATCCAGACCGCGCGCAAGATCGGCTATCCGGTCATCATCAAGGCCGCCGGCGGCGGCGGCGGACGCGGCATGCGCGTCGTGCACACCGAGGCAGCCCTGCTGTCGGCCGTGCAGATGACCAAGACCGAAGCCGGTACTGCCTTCGGCAATCCCGAAGTCTATATGGAAAAGTACCTGGAAAATCCGCGCCACGTGGAGATCCAGGTGCTGGCCGACGAGCACAAGCAGGCCGTCTGGCTGGGCGAGCGCGACTGCTCGATGCAGCGCCGCCACCAGAAGGTGATCGAGGAAGCACCGGCACCGGGCATCCCGCGCAAGACCATCGAGAAGATCGGCGAACGCTGCGCCGAAGCCTGCCGCAAGATCGGCTACCGCGGCGCCGGCACCTTCGAATTCCTGTACGAGAACGGCGAGTTCTACTTCATCGAGATGAACACCCGCGTCCAGGTCGAGCACCCGGTCACCGAGATGATCACCGGGATCGACATCGTCCAGGAACAGATCCGCATCGCCTGCGGCGAACGCCTGCGCTTCAAGCAGCGCGACATCATGCTGTCGGGCCACGCGATCGAGTGCCGCATCAACGCCGAAGACCCGTTCAAGTTCACCCCGTCGCCGGGCCGCATCACCGGCTGGCACCCGCCGGGCGGTCCTGGCATCCGCGTCGATTCGCATGCCTACGCCGGCTACTACGTGCCGCCGCACTACGACTCGATGGTCGGTAAAGTCATCTCGTATGGCGCCACCCGCGAACAGGCGATCCGCCGCATGCAGATCGCGTTGTCGGAAATGGTGGTCGAGGGTATCCTGACGAATATTCCGCTGCACCGCGAACTGATGGTCGATGCCCGCTTCATCGAAGGCGGCACCAACATCCACTACCTGGAGCAGAAACTGGCCCACAAGCCGGACCTGCCGAAGGAAGTCGCGATCGGTTCGAAATCCGAGACCAAGGCTGAACAATGAGCTGGACTGAAGTCGTCATCGAGATCGCGCGCGAGCACGCCGAAGGCCTATCCGACGCCCTGATGGAAGCGGGCGCGCTGTCGGTCTCGGTCGAAGACGCCGACGAAGGCACCGACCAGGAAAAGCCGCTGTTCGGCGAACCGGGCATGGTGCCGACCGAGGCCGCCTGGGACCACAGCCGCGTGGTCGCCCTGACCGACGTCGATGCGGACCAGGCTGCGATCGTGGCAGAAGCTGCCTCCGCCATCGGCCTGACATCGAGCCCGCGCTTCACCACCCGTCCGGTGGCGGATGCGGACTGGGTGCGCCTGACGCAGTCGCAGTTCGAGCCCATCCACATCGGCAAGAACATCTGGGTCGTGCCGAGCTGGCACGAAGCACCCGATCCGAACGGCCTGATCCTGGAAGTCGATCCGGGCCTGGCCTTCGGCACCGGCAGCCACCCGACTACCCGCCTGTGCATGGAATGGCTGGAAGCGCATCCGGCACCCGGCAAGTCGGTGCTGGACTACGGTTGCGGCTCGGGCATCCTGGCGATGGTGGCCAAGAAGCTGGGCGCTGCCAATGTGGCCGGCGTCGACATCGATCCGCAGGCGATCGAATCGGCCAAGCTGAACGCGGAGCGCAACAACTGCGGCATCGACTTTTACGTGCCGGACGAGTTCACTGCCTCGCAATACGCCGACAGCCGCTTCGACATCGTGGTCGCCAACATCCTGTCGAGCCCTCTGAAGCTGATGGCGCCGATGCTGTCCGGCCGCGTGGCGCCCGGCGGTTCGCTGATCCTGTCCGGCGTGCTGGCGCGCCAGGCCGAGGAAGTGGCCGCGGCCTACGCCCCCTTCATCAAGCTGAGCGTCTGGGCCGAGCTGGACGGCTGGGTCGCCCTGCACGGCACCAACGGCACCAACTAAGGGCATGGCGCTCGCGACCCAGTGCCCCCACTGCCACACCACGTTCCGGGTCGCCTCGGACCAGCTCAAGCTCCGCGGCGGCATCGTCCGCTGCGGCGCCTGCCAGAGCATCTTTGACGGCAATGCCCACCTGATCGACCTGGACGCGCTGGCGGCCAGCAAGGAACGGTCAGCGGCTGCGCCTGCGCCTCCCCCGCCTCCCGCGCCGCCGGTCGAAGCGCCGGCGGAAGCACCGGCCGAACCGCCCGTCTATACCCTCGACTTCGACCATACCTTCGATCCGCTCGGCATCCTGCCGAAAGCGACCTCCGAGGAGCCGCCGGCTGCGCCGCGCGCGCGGGTGTGGCGCAATGGCGGCGGCATGCCGTCTGCGCCTGCTGCGCCTGTTGCGGAGGAGGCCGGGGTGGCGTCGCAAGTCGATGCCGATGTACCGGCCGCTGATGCCGTGGCCGATGCAGTTGTGGTCGACGCAGCTGCGGCCGACGCAGCTATGGCCGACACCGTGCCGCCTGCGCCTGAACCTGAATTTGCACCGGCGCCTGTGGCCGAAGCGGATCTGCCACCCATGCACGAAGCGCCGCAGGAAGCCGAAGCCATCGTGGCCGAGCCGCTCCCGGAGCCGGTGCCGGAGCCCGAGCCGGTGTCAGAGCCGGAACCGGAGGCGGTCCCAGTGCCGGAGCCGGTATCGGCGCCCGAGCCGAAGCCTGCGCCCGCCGATACCGCACCAGTGCCCGCCGCGCCGCCGGCATCCGCCTACGCGCCGCCAGGCCGCATCGAGCCCAGCTTCGACCTGCCGGTCGATGAAGAACTGGTCGCCCAGCCGCTGCCCGACGACACCCACGCCTATCACGACGAAGCCCCCGCGGCCATGAACGCCGCCGTGAGCACGGGCACGAGCACGGGCGTCGACGACATCCCCCTGCCCCTGCGCGCCTCGGCGGCCAGCAACGACACGCTGGCGCCTGCCGCGCCGCCGCCGGCACCGAAATCCGCGCGCGCCAAAGCGGTCGAGGCCCGCTCGCGCCGCACCAAGCTCACGCCGACCAGAATCGAAGCGCCCAAGCTGCGCGTGCCGGTCAGTGCCGAAGCCGACGAGCCCGAGTTCGTCAAGCGCAGCCGCAAGCAGGAACAGTCGGGCCGCGCCCGGCGCCTGTTGATGATCGCCGGCGCCGTGCTGCTCGCGCTGCTGCTCGCGGCCCAGTTCGTGGCCGACTTCCGCAACGTGCTGGCGGCCCGCTATCCGGGCGCCAGGCCGGTGCTGAATGCCGGCTGCGCCGTGCTCGGCTGCCGCATCGGCCTGCCGATGCAGATCGAGAACCTGACGATCGAGACCGGCGAACTGTCCACCCTCGGTGTCGACACGTATTCGCTCAACACGCTGCTGCGCAACCAGGGTAGCCTCGTGCAGGCCTGGCCCAGCATCCAGCTCGAGCTGACCGACGCCAACGACAAGCCGCTGCTACGCCGCGTGTTCAGCCCCGCCGAGTACCTGCCGCAGGGCGTGCCGGCCGCCGCCGGCTTTGCCGCGCACGCGGAACAGCCGGTCCGGTTGAACTTCGCGCTCACCGGGCTAAAGCCTTCCGGCTACCATATGATCGTTTTCTACCCTTAGCATTTTTCAGGAATCACCATGACCAAGACTGCGCTGATCTGCGGCTCGATTGCCTTCGACAAGATCATGCAATACCAAGGCCGTTTCGGCGAAACCCTGCTGGCCGACCAGCTGCACCGCGTGAACGTGTCCTTCCTGGTGCCGACCCTGCGCACCGAATTCGGCGGCTGCTCGGTCAACATCGCCTACAACCTCAAGATGCTGGGCGGCGATCCGCTGATCATGGGCACCATCGGCCAGGACGGCGGCGACTACCTCGAGCGCATGGAAAAGCAGGGCCTGGCGACCAACGCGATCCGCACCATCGAGCACGCCTACACCGCGCAGTGCTTCGTCACCGCCGACCTGGACAACAACCAGATCAACGCCTTCCACCCGGGTGCGATGCAGTTCTCGCACGAGAACAGCCTGGCCGACTACCTGCCGCTGCGCGTTGCCATCGTCTCGCCGGACGGCCGCGACGGCATGATCAAGCACGCGCGCGACTGCGCGGAGCGCGGCGTGCCGCTGATGTTCGATCCGGGCCAGCAGCTGCCGATGTTCAACGGCGAGGAGCTGCTGACCTTCCTCGAACAGGCCAGCTACCTGGCCTGCAACGACTATGAATTCGAGATGGTGATGGACCGTACCGGCCTGACGCTGCAGGACATCGCCGCGCGCCTGGATGCGCTGATCGTCACGCGCGGCGAGCAGGGTTCGGATATCTATGCCGGCGGCGAGCATCACAAGATCCCGGCGGTGCCGGCAAGCAGCGTGGTCGATCCGACCGGTTGCGGCGATGCCTACCGCGCCGGCCTGCTGTTCGGCATTGCGAACGATCTGGACTGGCCGACCAGTGGCCGCCTGGCCAGCCTGCTCGGCTCGATCAAGATCGCCCACCAGGGCGGCCAGAACCACAGCTTCACGCCCTCGGCGATCGCGGACAAGTTCGAAGCGGCGTTCGGCTACCGCTTCCAGGCCTGATTCGGCGCTGCGCGGATCAGCCGATCACGCGCAGCAGGATCTGCAGTAGCACGAAGGCCACCAGCACCGAGAAATCGATGCCGCCGATCGGCGGGACCACCCGCCGGATCGGGCGCAGCAGCGGATAATTGAGGGCGCGCACGAAGGGCGCCAGCGGCGCATCGGGATTCACCCAGCTGAAGATAACCTCCAGGATCAACAGGCCGATGAAGCCGTAGATGATCCAGTGCAGGAACCGCAACACGGCCGTCAGCAGCACCATCTGGACGGTCCACCCCGCCAAAAACATCACTGAACTGGCCGCCAGCACGACCAGGAAGGCGCCGATCAGGCTCGCCCAGTCATACCCTCCCACGCCCGGCAAGACCCGGCGCAGCGGGCGCACCAGCCAATCCGTCAGCGTGAAGGTGAACTGGGCAACCGATGCCGGCGGCCGCACGCGCGTGACCTGCATCCAGAAGCGCAGCAACAAGACTCCACCGACCACGCCGGCCACGGTATCGACGATCAACTGAAGAATAGGCAGCACAAGCTCTCCTTAAAAAAAAACCGCTGTGTGAACCTCACACAGCGGTATTTTGCCTGAACCAGGCAGGAATGGGATTACGGACGGCTGCTGGTCGGGAAAGGCCATGCTGCCGGTGCGATCACCGATTTGGCTGCCGGCTGGGCGGCCTGATTTGCCGAGCCGCTGTCCTTGGCTTCAGCCTTGGTGTCCGACTTGGTGGTGTCGGCTTTGGCTTCGGTCTTGGTGTCGGCTTTCGCTTCCGGCTTGGCTTCCGGCTTTGCTTCGGCCTTCGGTGCAGCGGCTTTCTTCGCGGCCGGCTTGGCTGCCGGCTTGGCGGCGGCCTTCACTGCCGGCTTGGACTCGGCGGTTTTGGCTGCCGGTGCGCTGGTGGCAGCGGTCTTGGTGGCAGCGGCTTTGGCCGGAGCTGGGGTAGCGGCGGTCTTGGTTGCGCTTGTCTTCGCCACTGGCGAAGCCGCGCCTTTGGCCGGAGCCTTGGTAGCAGCGGTCTTGGTCGCAGCAGTCTTGGTTGCGGCGGTCTTGGCCGGAGCCTTGGTGGCAGCAGCTTTGGCCGGCGCTTTAGCAGCGGTCTTGGTTGCAGCAGCCTTTGCCGGCGCTTTAGCAGCGGTCTTGGTTGCAGCGGCCTTTGCCGGTGCTTTGGCAGCGGTCTTGGTTGCAGCGGCCTTTGCCGGGGCTTTGGCAGCGGTTTTGGTTGCAGCAGCTTTTGCCGGGGCTTTGGCAGCGGTCTTGGTTGCAGCAGCTTTTACTGGAGCTTTGGCAGCGGTCTTGGTAGCGGCAGCTTTCTTGGCCGGCGCTTTGGCAGCGGTCTTGGTTGCAGCAGCTTTGGCCGGTGCTTTGGCAGCGGTCTTGGTGGCGCTCGTCTTCGACACTGCCGAAGCCGAGCCTTTCTTGGCCGGTGCTTTGGCAGCGGTCTTGGTTGCAGCGGCCTTTGCCGGGGCTTTAGCAGCGGTCTTGGTTGCAGCAGCTTTCTTAGCCGGTGCTTTAGCAGCAGTCTTGGTTGCAGCAGCTTTAGCCGGTGCTTTAGCAGCGGTCTTGGTTGCAGCAGCTTTAGCCGGTGCTTTAGCAGCGGTCTTGGTTGCAGCAGCTTTTGCCGGTGCTTTAGCAGCGGTCTTGGTTGCAGCAGCTTTGGCCGGTGCTTTGGCAGCGGTTTTGGTTGCAGCGGCTTTTTTAGCCGGTGCAGCTGCTTTGGTTGCAGCAGCTTTCTTGGCCGGTGCAGCGGTTTTGGTTGCTGCGGCTTTCTTTGCCGGAGCAGCTGCTTTGGTTGCAGCGGCTTTCTTGGCCGGTGCAGCTGCTTTGGTTGCAGCAGCTTTTTTCGCCGGTGCTTTAGCAGCGGTCTTGGTTGCAGCAGCTTTTGCAGCCGGCTTTGCGGCCGGTTTTGCAGCGGCTTTAGCGGCCGGCTTTGCTGCCGGTTTTGCTGCCGGTTTAGCGGCGGCTTTTGCTGCCGGCTTGGCGGCTACCGCTTTTTTGGCGGCGGTGGTTTTTTCAGCAGCGGCTTTTGCTGCCGGCTTTGCTGCGGTTTTCTTAGCGGCTGTTGCCATTTTGTGTTCTCCTTCTCTGCGATGAGAAAATACGCTACAAGGTTTGAACCCGTCCAACCCGTCTGCTTGGTCGGGCGAATTATTCATCGGCGCACACTTCGCGTCTGCGTCAATGAATCCGGCACCAGCTGAACTGCTGCAACTCCTCAAGTCTGCAGCACTTCAGCTATCGTCGTCGCCGACGACCTAACGACAAAGTTCGATGGCTCACTACACTGTTCACACCGCTGCACTCAAGAGTGCGAAAAGAAAAAGCCGCCATGCCCGAATTAATTCAGGCAATGCGGCTTGTTCTTTTCGCGAAGCTTACGTGCATACTGAATGAATCAGCGTCCCATTTTTTGATCGGTTTGCCACCCGTTTACCGTAGTAAAAAAATCTACGTTCACGTTTTGACAAATTCAATCACGTAAAGTACACGAAAACCTTGTCAGTGCGCAACCCGCGCACAGTATTTTTCATGCCTTTCACCAGGACGAACTGCTATCGACAGCTTTCAATCGATCGTCGCGATAACGTTTGATCCCATTCGTACTTCAGCTCCTTCAAAAACAAGCGCGCAATGAATGCGCATTCCATTAAATTCTTGTACTAATACGCAGCAGATCCATCTTGCAAAGCCACGCCAATCCGCGCAGCAAAGTCGGGCGATCGCATGGACCGAGCGTGTCGAGCAGCTCGTCCACCTGCATCGGCCGCGACCCGATCGAACCGAAGATCTGACCGAATTCTTCAAGCGTCGGCAAGGACGCCGCAGCGAAGCGGTTGATCCCGAGTTCGCGGTATTCGCGCAGCTGCGCGAGCGATGCGTCCGGTGCCAGCTCGACCATCGTCTCCGGCGTCAACTGCGCGCTCGGATAGCTTGCGAACACCGCGAACGGATCGAGCCGGTCCGGCACCGTCTGCGGCAACGCGGGCGCGAGCACGGCATCGGCGCGGCGCCGCTCATCGAGCTCGCTCCACAACGCGCGGTAGCGTCCAAACACGAGCTGCCAATCGAATTCCTCGCGCGCGCGCCGGCGTCCGTTCTCGCCCATCTGCCGGCGCAGTTCGCCATCCTTGATCAAGCGTTCGTAAGCCTGCGCAAGCTGCGCGCCGTCCAGCGCCACCGCCTGGCTGGTATGACCGCAATAGTGGTCGTAATTGTCGACGCCATCGTCGTAACGCTGCGCGAGGTCAAGGCCCGCGCCTGCACCCGGCATCACGGTCGGGATGCGGTAACCATCGACGCCATCGCGCACCGTGTCGCGATAGCCGTTCCAGTCGCTCACCACGCACGGCAGTCCGGCCGCCATCGCTTCCAGCGGCGTCAGGCCGAAACTCTCCTGCACGTTGTCCGCCAGCGAAGTGAAGACGTCGGCGGCGGCCCAGGCGCAGGCCTGGTTGCCGGGCACACGGCCATCCAGCACCGTCAGGCGCACCGATGGGCACAGCAGCGCCGCGGCCTCGCGGAAGGCCTTCTCGATGGCCTCGTTGGCGAACCAGCCGCACAGGACCAGGTGCACCTGGCGGCCATCCTTGCCGGCGCGTTCGAGCGCGCTGAACATCTGCTGCGGATGCGCTTTCGCGTGGAAGGACAGGCGACCGAGGAAGAGGAAGGCGACGTCGCCCTCCTCGATGCCGAGCTGGCGCCGTGCGCCGATGCGGGCAGCCTCGTCGAACACGAAGTCGCGGCAATGCACGCCGAGCGGAATCAGCGGCAGCTGCGGCAGTTCGAAGCGCTGCGCACCCAGCCGCGCGCGCAGGTACTCGGCCTGACGCTCCAGCACTTCGCGCACGCTGTCGCGCACCACGCGCGAGGTGCAGATCACCGCATCCCAGCTGCGCAGCGGCGCCACCAGCATGCCGGCGACGGCGCTCATCACCGCGTGGCTGGCGGTGGTGTGCGTGACCCCGCACAGGCTGTAGCGGCGCTCGCCGATGCCGAGCCGGCGCCAGGCCAGGCGCGCGATGCCGGGCGCGGGATGGTACAGGACGCCGAAGCGCTCGATCTGCTGCGGCCTGCCCTGGCTCAGCCACTCGACCTCGCCTTTGAAACCCTGTTCGCGCAGCGCACGCTCGCATTCGCCTGCATGGGCTTCGCCGGCAGCGAAGCAGCCGACTGCGGACAGCCCGCTTCCCGCGACGGCACGCATCAGCGCGGCGCCGGCCGCGTGGCGTCCCATCAGTCTCTGTCCGCCGACCGAGTAATCCTCGGGGACGAAATGCAGTGCGAAGCGGTCCTTCATGCGTTTCCCTCTTCAAGCCCTGGCTGCATCGGCCGCAGGGGCCGCAGCAGGTCCAGGTAGCCCGGCAGACCGGCCGATTCGAAATCGTAGTGGCGCAGTACCGTCTCGCGCCCGCGCTGCCCGACCATGGCGACCTCGTCGCGGCGCGCGATCAGGTCGAGCGCGCGGTCGGCCAGCGCCGCGGTGTCGAAGAAGCCGGTCAGGTAGCCGTTCTCGCCATCGCGGATCACTTCGCGCACCGGTCCCGTATCCGAACCGAGCACCGGCACACCGACCGCCATCGCTTCCAGCATCGACCACGACAGCACGAACGGATAAGTGAGGTAAATGTGCAGGCTCGAGACCTGCAGCACCGTGCGGTAGCTCGCATATGGCAGCTTGCCGAGGAAATGCACGCGCGACCAATCCACGCAGTTCTCTTCCCTTTCACCCAATTCGGCGCACAGCGCCGCGCGGTAGCTGTCGAATCCTTCGGGCGGACGGCGGCCGTAGCTGACGCCGTCGCCGCCCACCACCAGCACCTGCAGCTCACGGTTGCCGGCCAGGAGACGCGGCAGGCTGCGCATGAAGACGTGGAAGCCGCGGTAGGGTTCGAGGTTGCGCGCGACGTAGGTAAGCACCGGCTGCGCGCGGCTCAGGACGCGGCCGTCCGGCAGCGTCAGCCGCGCCTGCGGGTCCGGCGTCAGGTAAGCGGTGTCGATGCCCTCGTGGATGCAGCGGATCTTGTGGCGCAGCTCGGGCGGATGCGCCTCCAGCTGCCAGGCGGTCGGCGCCACGCCATCGTCGGCCGCCAGCAGGGACTGCATCAGCACCGAGTTCTTGATGCGAATGCGCAGACGGTCGTCGAAGCTGGCCGGATATTCTGGATCGAAGCCGACGTCCTTGCCGTCCGCGTCCCACCAGAACTCGCAGAACACGACCAGGCGCGCCCGCGGGAACACGTCCTTGACGAACAGGCCTTCGCCCCAGCCGGGATGGCAGACCACCACGTCCGGCGCCCAGCCCTGCTTGTGCAGCTCGACGAGGATGCGGGTGACGGCCTGGCCGCGCCGGATGCAGGCTTCGAAGTGCTTCAGGTAGTGATGGGTCTTCTCGCCCGGTCCTGCGGGCTTCGGATAAGCGATGGTGCGCAGCCGCGGTCCGGGCCGCAGCTCCATCTTCATGCGCGCGACCGCGGCCTCTTCGCCGATCGCGACGAGTTCGACATCTGGCCGCGTCTGCAGGTAGCGCATCAACCGGCGAAACTGGCCGGGCAGGTTCTGGTGGATGAAGAGGATGCGTAGCATGGCAGGCATGATAACTTTAGTATCACGCCCGTGGCGCATCCGATGCCAAAACTTCGGTAGGTCTACATGCGCGAATCGCGGTCAGGGCTGCGCGATCGCGATCACCGACCACTGCACATCGACGATCGGCGTGCGCGTTTCGCGGTCGCGGCGGTAGCTGTGGTACGTGAAGCGGCCCTCGCCATCGCGGCTGCACATGGTGCACGCAGGCTGGGGCGACACGCGTTCGACGCCGGCCTGCCCCAACTGCCAGCGCACGATCGCCGGCAGGTCGATCCGGCGCGATTGCGGCGCGATGGTCTCGCGCGGCAGCCCGGTGCGCTCTTGGAAGCTGTCGATCAGTTCGGGCGACACTTCATAGCAGCAGGCGTGCGCAGCCGGTCCGATCGCCGCGATCCAGTCGCCGGGATCGCCGCCGCGTTCGCGCACCAGCGCGGCAAAGCGCTCGACGATGCCGGCGTGGGCGCCGCGCCAGCCGACATGCAGGGCCGCGACTTCGCGCCCATCCTGGCGCGCCAGCAGCACCGGTACGCAGTCGGCGGTGGCGATCGCAAGCAGCAGGCCGGGACGGTCGGTCAGCATGCCGTCGGCTTCGCCGCAGTCTTCGTTGGCTTGCGTCGGAATGGCGATATGGGTGCCGTGGCGTTCGTGCTGGACCGGGCGATCAGGCCAGTAGGCAGGCAGGAGACCGGCCATGTCGTCGTGGCGGCGGCCGAAGCCGTGGACGATGGCGGGGTGGTCGAGAAGTGGGCTGGTGAGCATGTCGGGCTGCCGTGCAAGAATGCAGGCAGCATAGCATTTCACCATGAAGGATTGATGACGCAAATAAGAAGCCCGCCGGTGGGCGGGCTTTTGACGTTCTGGCGTGTGCGGGAATCAATCCCAGCTCAACGCCCCACCAGTCTGGTACTCCGTCACGCGCGTCTCGAAGAAGTTGCGCTCCTTCTTCAGGTCGATCATCTCGCTCATCCACGGGAACGGGTTTTCCTCGTTCGGGAACAGCGCGTCCAGGCCGATCTGGACGGCGCGGCGGTTGGCGATGAAGCGCAGGTAGCTCTTGAACATCGGGGCGTTCAGGCCCAGCACGCCGCGCGGCATGGTGTCTTCGGCGTAGCGGTACTCGAGCTCGACGGCCTTCAAAAACAGCTGCTTGATCTCTTCCTTGAACTCGGCGGTCCACAGCTGTGGGTTTTCCATCTTGATCGTGTTGATCAGGTCGATGCCGAAGTTGCAGTGCATCGACTCGTCGCGCAGGATGTACTGGTACTGCTCGGCGGCGCCGGTCATCTTGTTCTGGCGGCCCAGCGCCAGGATCTGGGTGAAGCCGACGTAGAAGAACAGGCCTTCCATCAGGCAGGCGAACACGATGATCGAGCGCAGCAGCTTCTGGTCGGCTTCCAGGGTGCCGGTCTTGAACTCCGGATCGTTGATGACCTCGATGAAGGGGATCAGGAACTGGTCCTTGTCGCGGATCGACGGGATCTCGTTGTAGGCGTTGAAGATTTCCTTCTCGTCCAGGCCCAGCGACTCGACGATGTACTGGTAGGCGTGGGTGTGGATCGCCTCTTCGAAGGCCTGGCGCAGCAGGTACTGGCGGCATTCCGGCGCCGTGATGTGGCGGTAGGTGCCCAGCACGATGTTGTTGGCGGCCAGCGAGTCGGCGGTCACGAAGAAGCCCAGGTTGCGCTTGACGATGCGGCGCTCGTCTTCGGTCAGGCCGTTCGGGTTCTTCCACAGCTCGATGTCGCGCTGCATGTTCACTTCCTGCGGCATCCAGTGGTTGGCGCAGCCGGCCAGGTACTTGTCCCAGGCCCACTTGTACTTGAACGGCACCAGCTGGTTGACGTCGGTCTGGCCGTTGATGATGCGCTTGTCGTCGGCGTTCACGCGCTTGGCGACGTCGGCGGCGGTGGCGCCTTCCGGTGCGCTTGCTGCGGCCGGTGCGCTGGTGATCGGTTCATCGTCCCATGACAGAGCCATGATGTTTTCCTTCTATATAGTGTTCGTTATACGTCGTTCCCGCGAAGGCGGGAACCCAAGTGTGTTCGCGGTTCGCTAGCTCAACCTGGATCCCCGCCTGCGCGGGGATGACGGATCAAAAATTACTGGCAGGCTTCGCACTCGTCGAAACCGGCATCGCCCGGACGCAGGTAGCATGCTGCGCCTTCCACGACATCCGTGGCGCTCGCCACCGGTGCCGCAGGGGCGGTTGCTGCCGACGCTGCCGCAGCCGACAGGCCGCCATCGACCGGCACGGCGTTCAGGGCGCCGGTGCGGGTGGTCGACTTCTCCATGTGCGTTGCCGCGATGGTGCGCAGGTAGTAGGTCGTCTTCAGGCCGCGCAGCCAGGCCAGCTTGTAGGTCTCGTCCAGCTTCTTGCCCGAGGCGCCGGCCATGTAGATGTTCAGCGACTGTGCCTGGTCGATCCACTTCTGGCGGCGGGAAGCCGCTTCGACCAGCCACTTCGGCTCGACTTCGAAGGCCGTGGCGTAGATGTCGCGCAGGTCCTGCGGTACGCGGTCGATACGCGACAGCGAGCCGTCGAAGTATTTCAGGTCGTTGATCATGACCTCGTCCCACAGGCCGCGCGCCTTCAGGTCGCGCACCAGGTAGCCGTTGATCTCCGTAAACTCGCCCGACAGGTTCGACTTCACGTACAGGTTCTGGAAGGTCGGCTCGATGCAGGCCGACACGCCGATGATGTTCGAGATCGTCGCGGTCGGGGCGATCGCCACGCAGTTCGAGTTACGCATGCCGAACTGCTTGATGCGGTTGCGGATCACGGTCCAGTCCATGGTTTCCGACATGTCCTGCTCGAGGTAGCCGCCGCGCTCTTCCGCCAGCAGCTTGATCGAGTCCTGCGGCAGGATGCCGCGGTCCCACAGCGAACCTTCGTAGGACTGGTAGCGGCCGCGCTCTTCGGCCAGCTCGGTCGATGCCAGGTAAGCGTAGTAGCAGACGGCTTCCATCGAGACGTCGGCGAACTTCACAGCCTGTTCCGAAGCGAACGGCACGCGCATCATGTGCAGGCAGTCCTGGAAGCCCATGATGCCCAGGCCGACCGGACGGTGGCGCAGGTTCGAGTTACGGGCCTTCTCGACGGCGTAGTAGTTGATGTCGATGACGTTGTCGAGCATGCGCATCGCGGTGCGGATGGTCTTCTGCAGCTTGACCACGTCCAGGCCGTCGCCCTTCATGTGCTGCGGCAGGTTCACCGAGCCCAGGTTGCAGACGGCGATCTCGTCGGCGTTGGTGTTCAGCGTGATCTCGGTGCACAGGTTCGACGAGTGCACCACGCCCACGTGCTGCTGCGGCGAACGGATGTTGCACGGATCCTTGAAGGTGATCCACGGGTGGCCGGTCTCGAACAGCATCGACAGCATCTTGCGCCACAGGTCCAGCGCTTCGATCTTCTTGTACACGGTCATTTCGCCGCGCGCCGCCTTGGCTTCATAGCCCAGGTAGGCTTCTTCGAAGGCCTTGCCGACCTTGTCGTGCAGGTCCGGCACTTCGGACGGCGAGAACAGGCTCCACGAGCCCTTCTCCATCACGCGCTTCATGAACAGGTCCGGAATCCAGTTCGCGGTGTTCATGTCGTGGGTGCGGCGGCGGTCGTCGCCGGTGTTCTTGCGCAGGTCGAGGAATTCCTCGATGTCCAGGTGCCAGGTTTCCAGGTAGCCGCAGACCGCGCCCTTGCGCTTGCCGCCCTGGTTGACCGCCACCGCGGTGTCGTTGGCGACCTTCAGGAACGGCACCACGCCCTGCGATTTGCCGTTGGTGCCCTTGATGCGCGAGCCCATCGCGCGGACCGGGGTCCAGTCGTTGCCCAGGCCGCCGGCGAACTTCGACAGCAGCGCGTTTTCCTTGATGGCGTCGTAGATGGCTTCCAGGTCGTCGCCGACGGTGGTCAGGTAGCACGACGACAGCTGCGAGCGGCGGGTGCCCGAATTGAACAGGGTCGGGGTCGAGCTCATGAAGTCGAAGCTCGACAGCAGGTTGTAGAACTCGATCGCGCGCGCTTCGCGGTTCTCTTCGCGCAGCGCCAGGCCCATCGCGACGCGCATGTAGAAGGCCTGCGGCATCTCGATGCGGGTTTCGCGGATGTGCAGGAAGTAGCGGTCGTACAGGGTCTGCAGGCCGATGTAGCCGAACTGCAGGTCGCGGTCGGCGACGATCGCCTTGGCCAGCTTCTGCAGGTCGAACTTGCCCAGTTCCTCGTCCAGCAGCTCGGCGGCTATGCCCTTGGCGATGTACTGCGGGAAGTAGGTCACGTATTCGGCGGCGGCGCCGGCTTGCGCGACTTCCTTGCCGAAGACTTCCTTGCGGATGGTGTGCAGCAGGATACGCGCGGTGACCTGGCTGTAGGCCGGGTCCTTTTCCATCAGCGCGCGGGCAGCCAGGATCGCCGACTTGTGCAGCTCTTCGACCGGCACGCCGTCGTACAGGTTCTTGACGGTTTCGGCCAGGATGGCGTCGGCATCGACGTGCTTTTCCAGGCCCACGCAGGCGGCGCCGATCAGGGCCGACACTTCGTTCATGTCCAGCGCGCGGCGCACGCCGCCGTCGACCACGGTGAACTGCGGCGCGGCCACGGCGGTGGCGCCCGAGGCTTCCTTGGCGGCGCGGCGCTCGTCCATGCGCTTGGCGCGGTACAGCACGTATTCGCGCGCGACGTCATGCTCGCCCGAGCGCATCAGGGACAGCTCCACCTGGTCCTGCACATCTTCGATGTGGAAGGTGCCGCCGTTCGGCTGGCGGCGCACCAGGGCGGCGACCACGTTGTTCGTCAGCTGCTCGACCAGTTCGCGGATGCGTGCCGACTCGCGGGCGCCCTCGCCGTTCACGGCGAGGAAAGCCTTGGTCATGGCGACGGCGATCTTGGTCGGTGCGAACGGCACCACGGCGCCGTTGCGGCGGATGATGCGGTAGTCGCCATTCGCGACCAGCTCGGCCGCGCTAGCGCCGGCTGCCGTACCTGGTTGCGGATTGATGGAGATGTCCGAAGATGTTTGCATTGAGCCTCCCGGGATGGCAGCGCGCCACCGACTAAAAACGATGAATGCCAACCGGTTAAAGTTGGCAACCTAATAACTTTTTGAGAATAAGAAGAGGAGTGGCCCGTTCTGAAAAAGCCTGCAACCGGCCCTCCTCTGTTTGGCTGGCTCTGTCACTGACCACTAGATCTAGTGTTTGAGCGCCGTATGAACCTAATTGTAGTCGATATTCGGAAATATCAAAGGGTCAGCTCATCGGTTTTTTTTCTGGCGCCGCGCTTGACTTTTTCCAAGGCGAATCATTATGGGGCTCGGAATGAAAGTAAGCACTAACATAGCGTTTTAAGGGCGCAACCGTGGTGCATGCTGCCTGCATGGATGTCGACGTTTGATCATGCTGCGATGGCGAAAAGACAACAGCGACTGAGCCAGCTCAAGCTTTCTACTTTGCTCACGGCTCCGGTGCGTGGATGTCCAGCTTCTGCATCTGGTAGCGCAGCTGGCGCACGCTGATGCCGAGCAGGGTCGCGGCCTGGGTGCGGTTGAATTGGGTCTGCTGCAGGGCGCGCAGGATGATGTCGCGCTCGACCTGGCTGAGGTAGTCCGGCAGGTTGCTGGGCAGCGCGCCGGCGCCCAGCGCGGGCAGCACATCGGCCGGCACCTGGGCCGGCGCCTGGACCATTGTCTGGACCGGCGCCTGGGCTGGAACCGGTGCCGAAGCCGGTGCCGACGGCTGCGCCGCCTCGGCCGGCACGGCGTCGCGCGGCGGCGCAGCGGCCCCCGTATCGGCGAGCCGCGCGCCTTTCAGCGACAAATCGCCGACTTCGATCACACCGTCGTTGGCAAACGCCAGCGCGCGTTCCAGCACGTTCTCCAGTTCGCGCACGTTGCCGGGGAAGGCGTAGCCGCGCAACGCCTCCAGCACCCCGGGCCCCAGGCGCGCGCCGCCCGGTCCCGCCAGGCGCGCGAGGATGGCGTCGGCCAGCAGCGGCAGGTCGTCGAGGCGTTCGCGCAGCGGCGGGAGGGTCAGTTCGATCACGTTCAGGCGGTAGAACAGGTCCTGGCGGAACTGGCCGGTCTCGACCAGTTTTCCCAGATCCTTGTGGGTGGCGCTGATGATGCGCACGTCGACCGCCTCCTCCGCGGTGGCGCCGATCTTGCGCACGCGCCGCTCCTGGATCGCGCGCAGCAGCTTGACCTGCATTGCCAGCGGCAGGTCGGCCACCTCGTCCAGCATCAGGGTGCCGCCGTTCGCCGCCTGGAAGAAGCCGTCGCGCTCGTCGGTGGCGCCGGTGAACGCGCCCTTGCGGTAGCCGAAGAACTCGGCCTCCATCAGCTGCTCCGGAATCGCGCCGCAGTTCACGGCGACGAAGGGCTTGCCGGCGCGCGCGCTGCGGGCGTGGATCTCGCGCGCGGCCAGTTCCTTGCCGCTGCCGGATTCGCCGTTGATGGCGATCGGCGCCTGCGAGCGCGCCAGCCGCCCGATCTGGGCGCGCAGCGCCTGCATCGCCTGCGAGCGGCCGAGCAGGCGCGAATCGCCGCCATCGCCCTCGCCTGCTTCCTGCGCCGCGCCGGCCGCCGGCTTTTCGGACAGGCGCAGCGCCGAGCGCACCATCGTGCGCAGGTCGTCCAGCACCACCGGCTTGGAGACGTAGTCGAAGGCGCCGGCCTTCAGCGCGATCACCGCGTTCTCGGCGCTGCCGTAGGCGGTGATCACGGCGATCGGCGTGCCGCGTCCCATGCCGGCCACTTCGCGCACCAGTTCCAGGCCGGTGCCGTCGGGCAGGCGCATGTCGGTCAGTACCAGGGCGTAGGCGTGCTGGCCGAGCAGCGCACGCGCCTCGCGCACGGTGGAGGCGCTGTCGACATCCAGGCCCATCTTGACCAGCGTGATTTCGAGCAGTTCGCGCAGGTCGGCTTCGTCGTCGACTACCAGGATGCGGGGAGAACTCATACTCTCTATATAGTAAAGGTGATCACGAAGCGTCCCGGCGCATCGAAACCGCCGGGTCCGTCCACCCGGTATTCGTAGTCGAGCATGGCGCCGTTGTTCAGGCACAGCTCGCGCGCCAGGTAGAGGCCCAGGCCGGTGCCCTTGCTCGAGGTGGTATAGAAGGGCTCGAACAGGTGGGCCCGCACTTCGGGCGTGATGCCGGGGCCGTCGTCCTGCACGTGCAGCTCGACGCGGCCGGTCGCATCCAGCACCGGGAACAAGCGGATGCTGGCCGGCTTGCCGCTCGCATAGCGTATGGCATTACCGAGCAGGTTGACCAGCACTTCCCGCAGGTGCAGTCCGTCGAAGCGCACCGTGCGCTCGCCGGCGTCGCCAATGTAGATCATATTATCGGCCAGGCCGTGGGTTTCCGTGAACTCGGCCTTCAGCTCGGCCAGGAAGGCTTTCAAATGCACCGGCTCGCCGCCCGGCTGCACCTTGCGCGAGAGTTTCAGGATGTCCTCGACCATGCGGTTCACGCGCGCCACGTTGTCGCCGACGATGCGCAGCAGGCGCTTTTCGGCCGGGCCGTGCAGGTCTTCGGCCAGCAGCGAGGTCGCGTGGCCGATCGCCGACAGCGGGTTCCTCACCTCGTGCGCGATGCTGGCGGTCAGGCGCCCCATCGACGCCAGCTTCAGTTGCTGCGCCTGGTTTTCGATGGCGCTCACATCCTGCATGAAGATCACGCTGCGCTCGGCCGCGCCGTCCGGCGTATCGACCCGGGCAAAGCGCAGCTTCAGGTGCACCGGCTGGTCGAGGCGGCCGCGCACCTGGCCTGCCTGCCCCTGCCAGCGCTTGACGGTGACGTAGGCTTCCGCCGGTTCGGCATCGAGCCAGGCCTCGAAGCCCTGGGCCACCGGCTCCAGGGCCGGGATGTCGGCCAGGCGAAAGCCGTCGCCGGTGTCGAGGCTGTCGGCGTCCAGGCCCAGCATGCGGCGCGCCGCCGGGTTGCCGGAAAAGACAAAACCGTCGCGCCCCACCACCAGGATGCCGTCGCCGACGTCGTCGACCACGATGCGGTAGACCGCCTGCTGGATGCGCAGATCGGCGCCGCGCCTGGCCGCCAGCTCTTCCTGGCGGATCAGGCGCGCCGCCAGCCGGCTCACCACCACCACCACGGCGAAGAAGGCGGCGCCCATGATCCCGGCCTGGAACAGGGCCGGATCGTTGTCGCTGATGAAGATCTGCCAGGTGCTTTCAGCCAGCAGGAACAGGGTCGCGAGCGAGGCTGAGAACAGCGCCAGCACCAGCGGGGCAAGAATCGCCGCCCCGGCCAGCGGGAACAGGTAGAGCAGTCCGAGCCCGCTGCGCGCGCCGCCGGCGGCCAGGTAAAGCAGCGAGATGACGGCGATGTCGACCAGGATCTGGCTGCACAGCTGCCACAGGAAGCGGTGCCGGTAGTAGCGGGTGACGGCGGCGAACAGCAGCGCCGCCACCGCGTAGAACATGCAGGTCTCGGCATAGGCCGAGCCCATCGTGTGGCCGCGCCGGGCGTCGAAATTCAGGTAAAGCAGCAGCACCAGCGCGATCACGATGCGTGTCACGTTGAGTGTCTGCAGCGAGCGCCAGAAGGTCTCCCGCGACGCCGCGGACAGAGGCTGCCGGCGCGCCATGCGCCTCATTCGATCCGGGAGGCAGCCGGCTGGCGCGCGTGCGCCTCGCAGCAATAGTCCTGTCCGCCCTGGTGCACGGCTTCCGATGCCGGGAAATACAGGCCGCAGTGGGCGCAGCTGGTCATGCGTTCGACCTCTTCGACCCGCGCCTGGGGCCGCGTACCGCCGGCCGGCGCGGCGCCGCCCTGACCCGCATGCGGATCGAAGCCGCGCGCAGCCACCGCAGCCCGCAGCTTGCTGCGGATCGCCATCACCACCAGGATGATGAGCGCAATCCAGAATAAGAGTCGCGTCATGTGAACCCCCGGTGCAGAACGACTTCAAGAACAAAACGGCTGCCGACATACGCCAGCGCCAAGGTAGCGAATCCCGCCAGCGTGAAGCGCAGCGCGGTCTTGCCGCGCCAGCCGCGCCAGCGGCGTCCGGCCAGCAGCGCGGCGAACAACAGCCACGACAGCAGCGCGAACACATTCTTGTGGTCCCAGCGCAGCGCGCGCCCGAACAGCTGTTCGGAGAACACGATGCCCGACAGGACGGTCAGGCTGAGCAGGACGAAGCCGATGCCGATCATCCTGAACAGCAGTTTTTCCATGGTCAGCAGGGCCGGCAGCTGGTCGATGGCCGCGCCCAGCCAGCCTTTTTTTGCGCTGCGGGTGTGCAGGCGCGTCTCCTGCAGCGCCATCAGCACGGCGTGGAAGGCGGCGATGGTCAACGTGCTGTAGGCCATCACGGCCACCGCCACGTGCCAGCCGAAGGCCGGTCCCTGCATCGTCATCAGGCTGCCGGGGAACAGCGGCGGCAGCACCGCGGCGACGGCCGCGCAGGGCATCACCATGCGGCGCATGCCGTCCAGCGCGAAATTGCGGTTTTCGAGCCACCAGGCCGCCACCGAAATCCAGAGCGCGGCCGACAGCATGAAGGCGAAGCCGATCCGCAGCGCGCCGTTGGCCAGCATATCCGGCCACAGCGCGGCGCCATGCAGGACCCACGCCAGCGCGGTCACGCCGGAAATGACGGCGCCCCGCGGCGACGGCAGCAGGGCACACACCGCGTACAGGATGGCTGCGGCGATGAAGAAGGTGGTTTGCATAGGGGCGAGTCTACACTATCCGGACGTTTACCACCGTCGTTCCCGGCATTGCCGGCAACGACTCCCCGCGAAGGCGGGGACCCAAGTTCAGCTAGCGATCCGCGAACAAACTTGGATCCCCGCCTGCGCGGGGATGACGTTGTTCGAAGTTGGCGATTAATCCACGGCGGCGGATTTTATCTCTGCTTCGTGATGCCTTTGCTGCTCTTCCATCACCAACTGCCCCAACTCGCGCTTGAGCGTATTGAACTCGGGCGCGGCCGGGTCGCGCATGCGCGGCAGCTCGACCAGCATATCGCGCTTGACCGTACCCGGCCGGTAGGTCATCACGACGATGCGGTCGGCCAGATAGATCGCTTCCTCGATGCTGTGGGTGACGAAGATCACGGTCTTCTTCAACTCGGCCCAGATCCGCAGCAGCTCGTCCTGCAGGTTGCGGCGGGTCAGCGCGTCGAGGGCGCCGAAGGGCTCGTCCATCAACAGGATCGGCGAGTCCAGCGCCAGCACGCGCGCGATCGCGACCCGCTGGCGCATGCCGCCCGACAGGTCCTTCGGGTAGCGCTTGCCGAAATCCTCCAGCGACAGCAGGGTCAAGAGCTCGGCCACGCGCGCGGCGATCTGCGCCTTCGGCATGCCCTTGATCTCGAGCCCGAAGCCGACGTTCTGCTCGACCGTCATCCAGGGGAACAGCGCGTACTCCTGGAACACCATGCCGCGTTCCGGTCCCGGGCCGCTGACCGGCACGCCGTCGGCGACGATGCGGCCCCGGGTCGGCGGGGCGAAGCCGGCGACGGCGTTCAGCAGCGTCGACTTGCCGCAGCCGGACGGCCCCAGCAGGCAGACGAACTGGCCGCGCGGGATCTCGAGGTCGATGTTCTCCAGCGCGACCATGCGGCGGCCGTCGGTCTCGAACACCTTGCTCACGTTTTCAATGACGATGTGCGCGCTCACTCAGTGCTCCCCATTCAGTGCTCCAGGCCGCGGTGCCAGCGCAGCAGATAATTGTTCAGCCGGTTCATGGCCGAGTCGATCGCCAGGCCGAGGATGCCGATGCTGATCATGCCGGCGATGATCTTGTCGGACCAGAAGTACTCGCGCGCTTCCAGGATGCGGAAACCGAGGCCGTTGTTCACCGCGATCATCTCGGACACGATCACCACGATGAAGGCGGTACCGACGCCGATCCGCATGCCGGTCAATATATAAGGCACGGCGGCCGGCAGGATCACGCGCAGGAACATGGTGGTACGGCCGGCGCCGAGGTTGCGCGCCGCGCGCAGGTAGATGCCGTCGACCTGGCGCACGCCAGCGATGGTATTCATCAGCACCGGGAAGAAGGCGCCGATCGCGATCAGGAAGATCGCCGGCGGGTTGCCCAGCCCGAACCACAGGATCGACAGCGGGATGTAGGCGATCGGCGGGATCGGGCGCAGCAGCTGCACCAGGGGATTCATCCAGGCATACACGATGCGACTCGCCCCCATCGCCAGCCCGAGCGGCAAGCCGAGACCGGCGCCGACCGCGAAGCCGACCACTACCCGGTACAGGCTGCCGAGCGAATCGACGATCAGCTCACCGGAAAACGCCCAGGCCAGCCGGCTGCCGTCGGGGTTGTTCTCATGCCAGGTATTAAAGTCCTGCAGCGGCATCAGATAGGCCAGCCACTTGTTCCACACCGCCAGCGGCGACGGCAGGATGTTCTCGTTGACCCATCCCATGTTCGCCACCCACTGCCAGATCGCGATCGCGATGACCGGCACCACCAGGCCGACCGCGATGTCGTTCCACCTTCTTTTTACCATTCCGTGTCTCCACTGCGCGTGCGTGGGCACGAGGTGCCCACCCTACGTGATGACGCGCCGTAGGGCGGGCTCCCGGGCCCACGCATGACATTTACTTGACGTTCAGGCTCTTCTTGGCCGCTTCCAGCAGGTCGGTCTTGACCCACTCCTTCGCTGCCGGCGGTTTGGCCATGCGGCCGACGCCGGTCTTGTACATGATGTCGGTGGTGATCTGGATGTGTTCCGGCGTGATGTCGTAGGTGTATTCGGCGTTGTCCATCGCGTCGCGGAAGTCGTCGCTCGAGATCTGGCCCTTGAACACGGTCTCGCGCACGTACTTCTCGGCCAGCGCCGGGTCCTTGATGAAGGTGCTGGTGGCCTGCACGAAGCAGCGCATGAACTTCTCGGCCAGCGGACGTTTGGTGGTATAGAACTTCTCGGTCATGACCATGGTGCGGATTGGTTCGCCGATCGGGGTGTCGTAGGGTTTCAGCATCTCGACGCCGAAGCCCTTGTTGATCGCCTGCGAGGACTGCGGCTCCGACTGCATCATGGCGTCGATGTTCTTGCCCAGCAGCGCCTGGTTCAGGTCCGCATAGGCCAGGAACACCAGCTGCACGTCCTTGCCGGGTGCGGCGTCGGCGGTGAGGCCGGCCTTCTGCAGTTCGGCCATCAGCAGCACTTCCTGGATGCCGCCGCGGGTCACGCCGACTTTTTTGCCTTTCAAGTCCTTGACGGTCTTGATGTTGGTGCCCTGCCCCGCCACCAGGCGCGCGCCGCCCTTGGCGAAGCCGGCCACCACGTAGATCGGCGCATTGCCGGCGCGGCCGGAAATGGCCGCTTCCGATGCCGTGGTGCCGACGTCGATTTCGCCGGCGATGATCGCCTGCATCACGTCCAGGCCCTTGGCGAACACGCGCTCCTCGACCTTGATGCCGCATTTGGGCGCGATCTCTTTGATGTACGACACCGCGCCATAGTGCGCGAACTTGAGGTTACCGAGGCGGACCGTTTCAGGAACCTGAGCCTGGGCCTGGGCACTGCCCGCAGCCAGCAGGGCGGCGAGGACGACGGTTTTGGCAAACGCTTTTGTGGTCATGGCTGTCTCCGATTTTGTGGTGTGTTTGTGCGGATGAGGCTATAACGTTAATCAATGTATTGTCAAACAGTACAAATACGTATTCGCCAGTGCTTGCCGGGGTCTTGACCGGCAAAAACATGCCCCGACATACGGTAAAATGGCGGTTTGCGCCCAATTCATCTACGTAGATATAGGTAGAACATAACCATGCTGGATAACCTGACCCAACGCCTTGCCAAGGTCGTCAAGACGATGCGCGGCGAGGCGCGCCTGACCGAATCGAACACCGCCGAAATGCTGCGCGAAGTGCGTCTGGCCCTGCTCGAGGCCGACGTCGCGCTGCCGGCCGTCCGCGAATTCATCGCCAAAGTGAAGGAAAAAGCGCTGGGCGAAGAGGTTATCGGCTCGCTTTCGCCCGGCCAGGCCCTGGTCGGCGTGGTGCAGAAGGAACTGGCGGCCCTGATGGGCGCCGACCTCGGCCCCGAAGCCTCCCAGCTTTCCTTCGCCCAGCAGCCGCCGGCCATCATCCTGATGGCGGGTCTGCAGGGTGTGGGTAAGACCACCACCACCGGCAAGCTGGCCAAGTACCTGAAGGAACAGAAGAAGAAGGTCCTGACCGTCTCCGCCGACGTCTACCGCCCGGCCGCGATCGCGCAGCTGGAGTCCGTCACCAAGCAGGTCGGCGCCGACTTCTTCCCCTCGACCGCCAACGACAAGCCGGTCGACATCGCCCTGGCCGCGCTGGACTGGGCCAAGAAGCACTACCACGACGTCCTGATCATCGACACCGCCGGCCGCCTGGCGATCGATGAAGCGATGATGCAGGAGATCGCCGCGGTGCACGCCGCCGTCAAGCCGATCGAGACCCTGTTCGTGGTCGACGCCATGGTCGGCCAGGATGCGATCAACACCGCCAAGGCCTTCAACGAAGCGCTGCCGCTGACCGGCGTGATCCTGACCAAGCTCGATGGCGACTCGCGCGGCGGTGCGGCGCTGTCGGTGCGTCACGTGACCGGTAAACCGATCAAGTTCGCCGGTGTGTCCGAGAAGCTGGACGGCCTGGAAGCCTTCGATCCGGCCCGTATGGCCAACCGCGTGCTGGGCATGGGCGACATCCTGGCCCTGGTCGAAGAAGCGCGCAAGGGCGTGGACATGCAGGCCGCGGCCGACATGGCCAACAAGATCAAGTCGGGCGGTAAGTTCGACATGAACGACTTCAAGGCCCAGCTGACCCAGATGAAGAAGATGGGCGGCATGTCGGGTCTGCTCGATAAACTGCCGGCCCAGTTCCAGCAGGCCGCGGCCGGCGCCAACATGGACCAGGCTGAAAAGCAGGTGCGCCGCATGTGCGGCATCATCGACTCGATGACCCCGCAGGAACGCGCCAAACCGGAGCTGATCAAGGCCAACCGCAAGCGTCGTATCGCCGCCGGCGCCGGCGTGCAGGTGCAGGAAGTGAACCGCATGCTGACCCAGTACGATCAGATGAACACGATGATGAAAAAGCTCAAAGGCGGCGGCCTGATGAAGATGATGCGCGGGATGAAAGGCATGATGCCGGGGATGCGCTGATATATAGGGGGTTTTAGTGCTTGTTAGAGTGAAAAAATTTCGAAAAAGACTTGCACGAACGCTAAAACCCTACCAATATAAGCCGGTGCGTACATAGCGCAATTTTCCATGTGTTCCGATTAGGAGGCTCGAAGATGGCAACAGCCAAAAAAACCACCGCAGCGCCGGCCAAGAAAGCCGCCGCCAAGCCGGCTGCAGCGGCGAAGCCGGCAGCTAAAAAGGCAGCAGCTCCTGCCAAAGCAGCAGCACCGAAAGCAGCAGCAGCAAAGAAGCCGGCCGCAGCTCGCAAGCCGAACGCCGCCTTCATGAAAGAAATGACCCCGTCGGCGACCCTGGCCGCAGTGGTGGGCGACAAGCCGCTGCCGCGTACCGAAGTCACCAAGAAAGTCTGGGACTATATCAAGAAGCAGGATCTGCAGGACGCCGCAAACCGCCGCATGATCAACGCCGACGACAAGCTGAAAGCCGTCTTCGGTGGCAAGGCCCAGGTATCGATGTTCGAGATGACCAAGCTGATCTCCGATCACCTCAAATAAAAACGACGACAAGGCCGCTGCCCCGCTGGCCCGATACCAGTCCAAACGAAAAGCCCCGGTCAATGCCGGGGCTTTTTGTTGATGCCGTCATTCCCGCGCACTTCCTTCGTCGTTCCCGCGCAGGCGGGAACCCAAGTTCGCAGCGGCTCGAAAACTTGGATTCCCGCCTGCGCGGGAATGACGTGCGTGCGTTGCGGACTACAACCCCGCCGCCGCCTTCATCAGCTCGAACACCCGTGTGTTCTCGATGGTGCCCTTGAACGGCGCCGAGCCCGCACCCACCGCATACAGCTTGACGTCGCCGCCGCCATGGCCTTCGCCGGCCAGGCGCACGCCGGTTTCCTGTTTGTAGTCGAGCGCCTGGGCGCAGGCGTCGTCGACGTTGGCGCGAACTTCCGGGCGGTTCGGGCCGCCGCCATAGACCAGGGTCGTGTAGGTCTTGCCGTCGGCGTCCAGCGCCGGCTGGCCAGTCGCCACATCGCGCACGATGCCGAGGATCGGATTGCCGCGCTTCGGATAGCCGTTCATCACCATCGTGTGGTCATGGTCGGCGGTTACCACGATCAGCGTATGCTCCAGGCCCGGATCGATGCTGCGCATGCGGTCGAGCGCGGTCTGAATCGCGTTGTCGAAATCGACCACCTCCTCCAGTGCGTTCTTCGCGTTCGAATCGTGCAGCGCGTGGTCGATCTTGCCGCCTTCGACCATCAGGAAGAAGCCGTTCGGGTTCCTGGCCAGCAGCTCGATCGATTTGGCGGTCATCTCGGCCAGGGTCGGCTGGGTGGGTTTGCGCACGCTGGCGTAATCGAGGTGGCTGTCGGCGTAGATGCCGACGAACTTCCGGTTCGGCAGGGCCGACATCATGTCGCCGCGGGTGGCGGCCACGAAGTAGCCGCGCGCCTTGAATTCGGCCAGCAGGTCGCGTCCGTCCGCGCGGCCCTTCGGATTGGCGGCGGCATCGAAGGGCGTGAAGTAGGGCCGGCCGCCGCCCATCAGCACGTCCACGCCCTCCATCAGGCGCGCGTTGTAGCCTTCGCCGCCGGGCACGATCTGCCGGGCGATGGTGTAGACCGCGTTGCGGTTGCAGGCGTGGGCGAAGGTCGAGGCCGGGGTTGCGTGGGTCAGCTCGGTGGTGGTGATCGCACCGACCGCCTTGCCCTTGGCCTTGGCAAGCTCCAGGATGGTCATCGGCGCGCTGCCGTTGTTCTCGCCGCAGCGGTCCACGCTCGGGTTGCCGTTGGCGTCCTTGCCCGGGCTTTGCGGCCTGGCGTCCTTCAGCGAGATCACGTCATTGTTGATCTTCACGCCGGTCATGTAGGCGCCCATCGAAGGCGCGCTGTCGGTGACCATCGCGTCGGCCGAATAGGTCTTGATGCGCGCGACACGGTCGAGACGCTCGAAGTTCAGCAGGCCCTCTTCCTTGTATTTGTAGATGCGCGCGGCCGTGATGGTGGTCGGGCCCATGCCGTCGCCGAGGAAGAAGATGACGTTCTTGGCCTGGGTCTGGGCCCAGGCCTGGGAGGTGCATGCGGCCGCCAGCAGCGCGCAGAGTCGGATCATTTTCATCGTGGTCTCCTTGCGCCGCTTACCAGCCGGCCGCTTCCTTGATCAGCGTGAACACGCGGGTGTTGTCGATGGTGCCGCGGAACAGCTCCGCGCCGACGCCTGCCGCGCCCAGGTAGACGTCGGCGCCGCCGTGGGTTTCGGATTGCATGCGCACCGCCGCTTCCTGGTGGTAGTCGTCGGCGCTGACGATCGCGTCGGTCAGGCCGGCCTGCGTTGCGCGGCTGCCCTGCACCCGGTGTTCGCCGGTGCCGAAGCCGAGGATCGCATACGGCGCGCCATCCTTGTCCAGTTTGATCTTGCCGTCCGGGAGGCTGCGCACCAGGCCCAGCACGCCGGGTTTGTCCGGCGTGGTCGGACCGCTGCGCGGCGAATAGCCGTTGATCAGCAGGGTGTGGTCGTGGTCGGCGGTGGCGACGATCAGCGTGTGCTTCAGGCCCGGATCGATCTTTTGCACTTCATCGATGGCAGCCTTCAGCGCGGCATCGAAGGCCGCGGTTTCCTGCAGTGCGCGCTTGGCGCGGCTGCCGTGCAGCGCGTGGTCGATCAGGCCGCCCTCCACCATCAGGAAGAAGCCCTGGTCGGTGCCGGCGCGCTGGCCCAGCAGCGACACCGCCTTGCGCGTCATCTCCGCCAGGCTGGGCTGCCTTGCCGGGTCGCGCTCGGCATCGTAGGCCAGGTCGTTCTGCGCGAACAGGGCGACCACCGGCTGCCTGGCCGGCGCCAGCGCATTGAAGCCGGCCGTGTCCTGCGCCACGCGGTAGCCGCGCGATTGCAGCTCGGTCAGCAGGTCGCGGCCGTCCGTGCGCTTGCCGCCGTTGGCGGCGCTCTGGAAGTATTGGGTACCGCCGCCGAACACGAGGTCGACCCCGCCGCCCAGTGCGGCGTTGTAGCCGGCGCCACCCGGCACCAGCATCGCCGCGATCTGGTTCTGCAGCTTGCGGTGACAGGCGTGGGCATAGGTCGCGGCTGGGGTGGCGTCGGTGACGCTGGTGGTGGTGACGATGCCGGTGGCCAGGCCGCGTGCCTTGGCCAGCTCGAGCAGGGTCGGCACCGGCGATCCATTGGTGCAGCGGCTGCTGCCGTCGGCCGCGGGCGCGATGGCGCTGGTGTCGCCGGACATCGAGATCACGCCGTTGTTCTGCTTCACGCCGGTCATGTAGGCCGACATCGACGCCGCGCTGTCGGTCACCTGGGCATCGTTCGACCAGGTTTTGACGAAGGCCGATTCGGGCAGCGTGTCGAGGGTCAGCTCGCCGGCCTCCCCTACCGCGTAGATGCGCGCGGCGGTCAGGGTGTTGATGCCCATGCCGTCGCCGAGGAAGAAGATGACGTTGCGGGCGCGCTCGCTGACCTTATCGATACTGCGCGCTTGCGGCGTGCCCGCAGCGGTGGGCGGCGGCGTGGCGCAACCGGTGAGCGTGGCGGCGCCGCAGGCCATCAGCACGCCGGCGGCGAAGGTGGTCGATCGCATTCTGCTTGCTCCCTGACGAGGAAAGCTGGCAGTCTAGCCGAGGAATGGGCGCAGCAGCAAATGTACGCCCAGCAGCAGCAAGCCGACGAAGAAGCAGCGGCGGAACAGCGCCGGCCGGATGCGCTCGCGGATCCACTGGCCGAGCATCATGCCGGCCAGCGCCGGCACCAGCGCGACGAAGGACAGGCCGGCCGCCCGCATCTCGAACTGCCCCGCCAGCAGCAGCGAAGCCGCGAGCGCGACGGTGGAGGTGGTGAAGGCCAGGCCGAGCGCCTGCACCAGCATGTCGCGCTCGAGCTTCAGGCCCTGCAGATAAGGCACGGCCGGGATCACGAACACCCCGGTGGCGGCCGTGACCGCGCCGGTGACCAGCCCGACCACCGGCGAGGCGGCGCGCTCGCCGCTGGGCGGCACGTGCAGCGTGAAGGACGCCAGGCCGGCCGCCGCATACATGATCAGGGCGCCGCCCAGGGCCGCGATGGCGTCGGCGGATGCGCTGGCCGGCAGCAGCATGCCGCCGATGAGGGTGCCGGCGGCGATCCCGGCCAGCATCGGCCACAACCGGCGCGCCAGGCCGCCTGCCGCGGGACCGGCCGCCAACTGCCAGACATTCGTCACCAGCGAAGGCACGACCAATAAAGCGGCCGCTTCGCGCGGCGCCATCATCATCCCCAACAGACCGACCGCGACCGTCGGCAAACCGAGCCCGACCACGCCCTTGACCAGGCCGGCGAGTACGAACACCAGGCAGATCAAGGACAATTCGACCGGTTCGTGGGCGTGTAAGATAGAAACAAGAGCGTCCATGCCGATGATTCTGCCCCATCCGGGACGCGTTCAGAATAAGGGATTGCCGCAAGCAGCCTTCGGCTATACCGAAGGCACAATGAACACATTATGCGATTCGACCTGATCGACCTGCAGCTCTTCCTGCACGTGGTGGAAGCCGGCAGCATCACCGGCGGTGCCAGCCGCGCCCACCTGTCGCTGGCGGCCTGCAGCGAACGTATCCAGAGCATGGAAGACACGCTGGGCGTGGCGCTGCTGCTGCGCGGGCGCCGCGGCGTCGCGCCCACGCCGGCCGGCGAAGCCCTGGTGCGCCATGCGCGGCTGGTGTTCCAGCAGCTGCAGCGCATGCGTGCCGAGCTGGGCGACCATGCAGAAGGTTTGAAGGGCACCGTGCGCCTGCTGTGCAATACCGCCTCGCTGAGCGAGTATCTGCCGGATGCGCTGGCCGGCTTCCTGGCGCGCCACACCCACGTCGACATCGTGCTGGAGGAGCGCCCCAGCCACGAAGTAGCGAAGGCGATGCGCGAAGGCGCGGCGGACATCGGCATCCTGACGGACGCGGTCGATTTGTCGGGGCTGGAGCGCTTTCCGTTCCGCCTCGACCGCCTGGTGGCGGTGGCGACGCCGGCGCTGGCGCAGCAACTGGCGCCGGACGGCCGGCCGCTGGCCTTCGTCGACCTGCTCGCGCTCGACCATGTCGGCCTGGCGCCCGACAGCGCCCTGTCCAGCTACCTGGATTTGCAGGCGCGGCGCCTCGGCCGCACATTGCATGCGCGCGTGCGCCTGCGCGGCTTCGAAGCGGTATGCAGGATGGTGGAGGCCGGTGTCGGGATCGGCATCGTGCCCGAGCCGGCAGCGCGGCGCTGCGCGCAGACGATGCAGATCGCGGTGCTCGAGCTGGTGGATGCGTGGTCGCTGCGGCAGCTGGCGATTTGTGTGAAGAGTTTCGATGCGCTGCCGAGGCACGCGCAGCAGTTGGTCGATGCGTTGCGGGCGTAGCACGCGGGCACAGGGTGCCCGCCCTACGCCGTGAAAAAATCAATTCAACGCGATGGCAGTCGAACCCGCCTTGAAATCCCAATTCTTCCAGGCCGCCAGCACCGCATTCGGATACTCCGGCCTGCCGCGGCTGCCGTTGTAGCGGCCCAGCGCCAGGTACAGGTTGCCGCCTTCCATGTCGATATACATGCGCAGGATCGAGCAGCCGTAGCGCAGGTTGGTCTGCATGTCGAACAGCGCGCGGCGGTTCGAATCGCCGATCACCTTGGTCCAGAACGGCATCACCTGCATGTAGCCGCGCGCGCCGACGATCGACACCGCGTACTTGCGGTAGGCCGACTCGACCTGGATCAGGCCCAGCACCAGGCCCGGGTCGAGGCCGGCGCGGGTCGCTTCGTACCAGGCCGATTCGAGGAACTCGGTGCGGACCTGGTCGTCCGGCAGGCGGCGCTTCAGGCGCGCCGACATCGCATCGAACCACTGTTGATAGCGTGCGCGTGCGGTGTCGTCGCGGAACACCGGCTTCGGCGGGCGGCCGTCGCGGATCGCCCGTTCGAGCGCCAGCCGGACCGAATCGGCCAGCGCTTCTTCCTTCTGGTTGCCGGCCTGCGCCGCCGGACTGCTCATCAGTGCAGCCGCAAACAGCGCAGAGCCGAGCCAGGCCGCAGCCTGGCGGACAAAACGGGCCAGCATCACTTGCCCAGTTTGCCTTTGACGAAGGCGACCATGTCGGCGGCAGGAACGGCGCTCGCCTCGGCATCGCGGCGGCCCTGGTATTCCAGGTTGCCTTCCTTGAGGCCGCGCTCGCCGATCACCACACGGTGCGGCACGCCGACCAGTTCCCAGTCGGCGAACATGGCGCCCGGGCGCAGGCCGCGGTCGTCGACGATGACGTCGATGCCGGCAGCTTGCAGCTCGGCGTACAGGCGGTCGGTCTCCGCCTTCACCAGTTCGCTGCGGTCATAACCCATCGGGCACAGCACCAGTTCGAACGGCGCGATCGCGTCCGGCCAGATGATGCCCTTGTCGTCGAAATTCTGCTCGATCGCCGCGCCCAGGATGCGGGTCACGCCGATGCCGTAGCAGCCCATCTGCATCGGTGCCGGCTGGCCCTTCTCGTCCAGGTAGACGCAGTTCATGGCGGCGGAGTACGCGGTGCCGAGCTGGAACACGTGGCCCACTTCGATGCCGCGCTCGATCGCCAGCACGCCCTTGCCGTCCGGCGAAGCATCGCCTTCGACCACGTTGCGCAGGTCGGCCACCAGCGGCTCGGCGACGTCGCGGCCCCAGTTCGCGCCAGTCAGGTGGTATTCCTCTTCGTTCGCGCCGCACACGAAATCGGCCATGTTGGCGACGGTGCGGTCGGCCACGATCTTGACCGGTTGCTTGGTATTGATCGGACCCAGGTAGCCCGGCTTGCTGCCGTAGGCTTCCAGGATTTCGCCTTCGCTGGCGAAGCGGAAGTCCTTCAGGCCCGGGACCTTCGAGACCTTCACTTCGTTCAGTTCATGGTCGCCGCGCAGCAGCAGCAGCCAGTTTTCCTTCGAGCTCACGACGCCATGCTCGTCCTTGTTCTCGACCGTCAGCGCGATCGACTTCACGGTCTGCGACAGCTCGATGCCGAGCAGCTTGGCGACGTCTTCGCACTTGGTGGTCTTCGGGGTCGAGACCTTGGTCAGCTCCTGGGTGGCAGCACCGCGTGCTGCGATCAGGGCCGGTGCTTCGGCCGCTTCCATGTTGGCGGCGTAATCCGAGGTCGGGCAGTAGACCAGCGCGTCTTCGCCGGTGCTGGCGATGACGTGGAATTCGTGCGAGCCGGTGCCGCCGATCGCGCCGTTGTCGGCGGCGACCGCGCGGAACTTCAGGCCGAAGCGGCTGAAGATCTTCACGTAGGCATCGAACATGGTCTGGTACGACGCCTGCATGCCTTCGACGTCGCGGTCGAAGGAGTAGGCGTCCTTCATGGTGAACTCGCGGCCGCGCATCAGGCCGAAGCGCGGACGGCGCTCGTCGCGGAACTTGGTCTGGATGTGATAGAAGTTCAGCGGCAGCTGGCGGTAGCTCTTGATCTCGCTGCGCACGACGTCGGTCACGACTTCCTCGGAGGTCGGCTGCAGCGCGAAGTCGCGGCCATGGCGGTCCTTGAGGCGCAGCAGTTCCGGCCCCATCTTGTCCCAGCGGCCGGTTTCTTGCCACAGTTCGGCCGGCTGTACCAGGGGCATCAGCAGCTCGATCCCGCCGGCCTTGTTCATTTCTTCACGGATGATGGCCTCGACTTTGCGGATCACGCGCAGGCCCAGCGGCATATACGTATAGATGCCGGAACCAAGGCGCTTGATCATCCCGGCCCGCATCATCAGCTTGTGGCTGACGATCTCGGCGTCGGAAGGCGCTTCTTTGAGCGTTGAAATAAAAAATCGTGAGGCGCGCATATCGATGAATTCTTTTTAAAAAGAGAGGGTTATAATCGACCTAATTTTAAAGGATTAGCTGGCCGATGCATCCAATCTTTGTACAAATGGCTCCGAAAGAAGTGGTGCATGCCGTTGTTCCGACGCGAGTTAACGGCAGACATACCTAAGGTTCACCGGATCCGTAAGTAAAAATATAAGAGAGAGACCAAGGCCGGCAGAAAGTTTCGAGGTGAATCATGCTCGATCGTGAAGGGTTCCGACCCAACGTCGGCATCATCCTGCTGAACGCCAACAACGAGGTGTGGTGGGGCAAACGGGTGCGCGAGCACTCCTGGCAATTTCCGCAAGGGGGTATCAAATACGGCGAGACGCCGGAACAGGCAATGTACCGCGAGCTCGAAGAAGAGATCGGCCTGCGCCAGGAGCACGTCAAGATCGTGGGCCGCACCCGCGACTGGCTGCGCTACGAAGTGCCGGACCACTTCATCAAGCGCGAAGTGCGCGGCCACTACCGCGGCCAGAAGCAGATCTGGTTCCTGTTGCGCATGGTCGCGCGCGACAACGACGTCAACCTGCGCCTGACCGACCATCCCGAGTTCGACGCCTGGCGCTGGCACGACTACTGGGTGCCGCTGGACGTGGTCATCGAGTTCAAGCGCGAGGTCTACCAGCGCGCGCTGCAGGAGTTGTCGCGTTTCCTGACCTGGCCAGCCAATGGCCAGGGCGAACGCCGCCATACCTCGCGCTACCTGCGCCAGCCGCACGAGCGCCGCAGCCAGGAAAGAAACAATGGCGGCAATGGCGGTGGCAACGCAGCCAACGCCGGCAATGCCGGCAATGCCCAGGGCGGCGGCAACAAGCAGGTGGCGAATGCCAGCAGCAAGGCGGTGGTGGCGGCCAGCAAGGCCATCGCCGATGCCGCCGGCAGCTCCAAACTGGTGATGGTGCGCGACAAAGAGTAGTTTTAGTAGCGTAAAAGCAACAACTGAAGAGGCGAACGTGTTGTGCAATCGACACGCTCGCCTTTTTGCATTCTTTTGCTTGCTATATTTACAAGCTTGCGCTGTAGAATCATTTACATGAACTCACTACTCGGCAAGTTGCTGGCGCTCGGCGCCGCCGGCGTTCTTTTTACCGGCGCCGCGCGCGCCGACGATAAATCTGCCTGCCAGTATGTGCAACTGGCCAAGGTGCCGCTCCACTACACCGGGCCTTCGCTCGGCATCACGATGGAAGGCACGATCAATGGCACGCCGGCAGTGATGCTGGCCGACACCGGCTTCAGCCAGACCTACCTGACCCGTACCGGTACCGAGAAACGCGGCCTGAAGCTGCGGCCCACCGCCGAGCGGATCCAGGGTGTCGGCGGCATGTCGACCGTGTACACGACCAGGGTCGACGATTTCGCGGCCGGCCCCGCCAAATCCAGCAAGGGTTGGTTGAAAGTGGTCGGCGATACCGGCACACCGCCCTGGTTCGAAGCCGCGGTCGGCGCGCCCTTCCTGCTGCAAACCGACATGGAATTGTCGGTGCCGGAAAAGCAGATGCGCTTCTTCAAACCGATCGGCTGCGACAGCGCCTGGCTGGCCTACTGGGACAAGAATGCAGTCGTGATCCCGTTCGAGCGGAACGTCACCGGCCAGTTCGCGGTCAACCCGCCTTTCACGATCGAGATCAATGGCCAGAAGCTGCAAGCCATCATCGACAGCGGCGCCGGTCGTACCGCAATCGACTCGCGCGCGGCGCAGCGCATCGGCATCCGCCTCGACGGACCGGAGACGATCGCCAATGGCGTCAGCATCGGTGTCGGCGAACGCCACATCGCGAACTGGCGTACCAAGGTAGCGAGCTTCAAGATCGGCGACGAGATCATCCGCGATGCCGAGATCGACATCATGGACACCCGCGGCCAGCTCGACATCGACGTCCTGATCGGCGACGATTTCCTGCGCGCGCACCGCGTGCTGTTCGCCATGGGCCAGAAGAAGATCTACATTTCGTACACAGGCGGCGACGTGTTCGGCAAGCGCCAGCCGATCGAACCCTGGGTCCGCAAGGAAGCCGAGGACGGCAATCCGGATGCGCAACTGGTGATGGCGCAGCACTACCGCACCGGCAAGGGCGTGCCGCGCGACCCGCGGCTTGCCGGGGAATGGCTGGCCAAGGCCGCCGCGCAGGGTCACCCGCAAGCCGGGCTGCTGCTCGGGCGCGAGCTGCTGGCCACCGGCAATGCGACCGGCGCCATCGCCAGCATCAAGCCTGCGCTCGACAAGCTGCCGGCGGAGCGCTACGGCGCGCTGCTGCTCTACCTGGCACGCGTGCGCACCGGCGCGCGCGAAACCGGCGAGCGCGAACTGCAGGCCACCTTCGCACGCAGTACGGACAATGCCTGGCCGGGCCCGATTGCCGACTACTACCTCGGCCGCAGCGACGCCGCGACCCTGCTGGCCGCAGCCGCCCGCAACGAGCAGCGCGCAAACATCCAGACCTGCCAGGCCAAACTCTACATCGCCGAGCGCGAGGCAGCGCTGGCCGGCACCCCGCCAGCTTCCGAACAGGATTGCGGCACCGATAACCCATGAACCAGACCGACATGAAAAAATACCCGCTGGCGCTGTGCGCCGTCGTGGCTTCCACGCTGCTCCTGAACCCGATGGCACGGGCCGCCGATACGCCGGCGCAGAAGTGCACCTACGTCGAAGTGGCCGACATGCCGCTCAAGTATGCCGGCCCGAGCCTGGTGCCGGCGGTCGACGGCATGATCGACGGCGCGCCGGCCGTGATGCTGGTCGATACCGGCGCCTTCGACACGTCGCTGACCATGAACGCTGTCCTCAAGCGCGACCTGGTCATGCACATGACGGGCCGGTACGTGGACGGCATTGGCGGTTCCTCGCGCCTGTACGCGGCGCGCATCGGCGACTTCGCGATCGGCCCGGTGAAGAGCCAGCGCAAGCGCATCGACCTGTACGTGATCGGCGAGACCTCGTTCACGCCGGCCTACGACGCCATCGTCGGCGCCCCCTTCCTGCTGCAGGCCGACCTGGAATTCGACCTGCGCGCCAAGCGCATGAAGTTCTTCCGCCCGCAGAACTGCGACCGCGACACCCCGCTCAACTACTGGAAGGAAGATGCGGTCAGCGTGCCCTTCGAGTTCACCCGCAGCACCAGTCCGAACCCGCACTTCACGGTGCTCGTCAACGGCAAGGAGCTGGACGCCTTCATCGACACCGGCGCGTCGAGCAGCTTCCTGACCCTGCGCGGCGCCAAACGGCTGGGCATCGATGTCAAAAGCACGGACGTCACCCGGCTCGCCGACAGCGGCGGCATCGGCTCGGACCGCGCGGCAAACTGGAGCGCGCCGGTGCAATCGGTGCAGATCGGCGGTGAGCTCATCAAGGACGTCAGACTCGGCGTGGTCGATGCCCAGAGCGAAGTCCAGGGCGAACTCCTGCTGGGCCAGGACTTCCTGCGCACCCACCGCGTGCTGTTCGCGATGAGTCAGCGCAAGGTCTACCTGGCTTACCTCGGCGGCGAGATCTTCAAGCGCGGTGCCGGCCTCGAGCCGTGGATCGTGCAGGAGGCCGACGGCGGCAACGCCGATGCGCAATACGCGCTGGCGACCATGCTCAACACCGGCCGCGGCACCCCGCGCGATCCGAAGCAGGCCCAGTCCTGGCTGGAAAAGGCCGCTGCCGCCGGCCAGCCGAACGCCAATCTGGTGCTCGGCCGCCAGCAGATGCAGGCCGGAAAACTCGACGAGGCGATCCCGAAACTGCGCGCCGCCCTCGACCAACTGCCGGCCGAGCACTTCGGCACGCTGTGGTTGTACAACGCCCGCGTGCGCAAAGGCGATGCCGCATTGGCGAAGACCGAGCTGGAAGCCAGCATCAAGAGACAGCGCAACGATAACTGGCCGGAGCCGATCACCGAGTTCTACCTTGGCAAGCTCGATGCCAGCGGCCTGCTGAAGAGCGCGGCGGACGACAAGCAGGCTGCCCGCGCACGCACCTGCATGGCCAATGCGTACATGCGCGAATGGCATGCGGCGCGCGACGAGAAAGCCCAGGCCGACGCCCTGCTGGCGACCCTGCGCGCCGAATGCGGTCCGGCGCGTCCGGCGGCAGCGCCGGCGGCGCCTGCCCCTGCGCCCGCCGCGGCCCCGTAAGCCCTGCGCACAATGTGGCCGGACCGGCAACAGCGGTCCGGCCGCCGGCGCCGAAAACGCCGGCGCGCTACAATGGGCGCATGTTCACACCTTCTTCCAACGATGTGCGCCGCTTCTTCTGCGAAGCCTGGCGCAAGCGCCGCGCCGGCGAGATCCTGACGCCGATGGACGCGATCGCGGCCGACTGGATCGACCAGCATCCCGAATACCACGACGCCCTGATGGATGCCGACGAGGCCGTGGCGCGCGACTATTCGGTCGAAGGCGGCCAGCCGAATCCTTTCCTGCACCTGTCGATGCACCTGTCGATCGTCGAGCAGGTCTCGGTCGACCAGCCGCGCGGCATCAAGGCCGCGCACGACGCGCTGGCCGCCCGCATCGGCGAGCACGATGCCCACCACGAGATCATGGAATGCCTGGGCGAGATGATCTGGACCTCCCAGCGCAGCGGCTTGCCGCCGGATGCGGAGGCCTACATCGACTGCGTGCGCCGCCGCGTCCGCTAGGACCTCAGTCCAGCTTGTCGTCGGCCACGCGGTAGCGCGGGTCTTCCGGCAGGCTGACTTCGATCATGTCCTTCGCGCGCTCCAGCAAGGAGCGGCAGTCGGGGCTCAGGTGCCGCAGGTGCAGGCGCTTGCCGACGCTGCGGTAGCGCTCCGCCAGCGCATCGATGGCCTGGATCGCCGAATGGTCGACCACGCGCGCGCGGCGGAACTCGACCACGACGTCCTGCGGATCTTCCTTCGGCGCGAACAGTTCCTGGAAATTCGCGCTTGAAGCGAAGAACAGCGTGCCTTCCAGCTCGTAGACCTTCCAGCCCTGCTCATCGATACGGGTCGACACGCCGATCCGCTTGGCGTGCTGCCAGGCGAACACCAGCGCCGAGACGATCACCCCGACCACCACCGCGGTGGCCAGGTTGAACACCAGGGTCACGCCGGCCACCAGCACGATCACCAGCGCGTCGGCGCGCGGCACCTTGCCGAACAGGCGGAACGTGCCCCACTCGAAAGTCTTCTCGCAGACCACGAACATCACGCCGATCAGCGCGGCCAGCGGGATCTGCTCGATGACGCTGGAGCCGAACAGGATGAACGACAGCAGGAACAGCGAGGCAGCGATGCCCGACAGGCGGCCGGTGGCGCCGTTGCCGACGTTGATCATGCTCTGCCCGATCATCGCGCAGCCGCCCATGCCGCCGAACAGCGCGGTGACGATGTTGGCCGCGCCTTGCGCCATGCTCTCGCGGTTCGGCTGGCCGCGGGTGTCCGTGATCTCGTCGATCAGGGTCAGCGTCAGCAGGGTCTCGATCAGGCCGACGCCGGCCAGCACCAGCGAGTACGGGAACACGATGCGCAGTGTCTCCAGGTTGAAGGGCACGTCGGGCACGTGGAAGTCAGGCAAGCCGCCGGCGATCGAACCGAGTTCGCCGACCGTCTTGGTGTCGATGTGCAGGAAGTGCGCCAGCAGCGCCACCACGACGATGCCGACCAGCGTGGCCGGCACCGCCTTGGTGATCTTGGGCGTGACATAGATGATCGCCATCGTCAGCGCCACCAGGCCGAGCATGGTCCACAGTTGCGGGCCGCTCATCCAGCCGCCGCTGGTCTTGAAATGCTCGAACTGGGCGACGAAGATCACGATCGCCAGCCCGTTCACGAAGCCCAGCATGACCGGGTGCGGCACCATGCGGATGAATTTGCCGAGCCGGGCCAACGCGAACAGGATCTGCAGCACACCCATCAGGACGATGGCGGCGAACAGGTACTGCACGCCGTGCTGCACGACCAGCGCGACCATGACCACGGCCAGCGCACCGGCGGCGCCGGAGATCATGCCGGGGCGGCCGCCGAAGGCCGAGGTAATGAAAGACACCAGCACCGCGGCATACAGGCCGGTCAGCGGCGACACGTGGGCCACCAGCGCAAAGGCGATGGCTTCGGGGACCAGCGCCAGCGCGACCGTCAGGCCGCTCAGCAGGTTGGTCTTGATGTGGGTAGGTGAGACAGTGGACAAGGCGGACTCCGAAAAAAACAAAGTCCGCCAGCGTGAACCGGCGGACCAGAGAGACCGCTATTTTACTAGCTCGGACTTATTTGCGAACGACCAGTGGCCCCGGCAGGCTTTGCAGATAAGCCGCGATGTCGACCATGTCGCGGTCCGACAGCGGCTGGGCCATGCCGGCCATGATCGGGTTGTTACGGCCGTTCATGACCTTGTCGCCGCGCTTGTAGGCGTTCAGCGCGTGGACCAGGTAGTCCGCGTGCTGGCCGGCCAGCTTCGGATAGCTCGGGTCGATCGGGGTCTTGTAGTCGGCGCCGTGGCAGGACGCGCAGTTGTACTTCTTGGCCAGCTCGGCGCCGCGCGAGGTGTCGCCGCCGGCGAAGGCAGCGCCGGATGCGGACAGGGCCGCCGCGCAGGACAGGGCAAGGATGAGTTTATGCATGGTGTCCCCGGCTTATTTGTTGGGCGTGGCGCTGGACTGCTGCGCATAGTACGCGGCGATATCGGCGATGTCCTGGTCCGACAGCACGCGGGCGGTCGGGGTCATCTGCGGATGCTTGCGGTCGCCCTTCTTGTAGGCCTGCAGGGCGGCTTCGATGTATTTGGCGGACTGGCCGCCGATCATCGGCACCTGGTAGACCTCGGGGAAGGCGGTCTTGTATTCGGGGATGCCGTGGCAGCCGATACATTGTTCGATCTTGTTCGGCGCAGCCTTCGGGTTGGCGACGATGTCGGCTGCGCTGGCCGCGCCGGCCGCACTGGCAGCTGCGGCAAACATCAGTACTGCTAACGGTTTTTTCATGATTGGGAATCGTAAGGTTGAATCGAATACCGCAACTGCACAAAAACTTAGCATTTGTACTACGAAGAGCCGATTCTATATGAAGAACATGGCTCAGTCTACAAAGCAACAATTCAGCGTGGCTGAAGCAAGTGGCATATACTTCTTTGCATTTCCATACCGCCCCGCAAACGCCCATGCACGCTTCCCAACGCTTCGAAGGCAGCGACAACTACGTCGCCACCGATGACCTGAAACTGGCCGTCAACGCCGCCCTCACCCTGGCCCGCCCGCTGCTGATCAAGGGCGAACCCGGCACCGGCAAGACCATGCTGGCGGAAGAAGTGGCGGCGGCGCTGGGCATGCCGCTGCTGCAGTGGCACATCAAGTCGACCACCAAGGCCCAACAGGGCCTGTACGAATACGACGCCGTGTCGCGCCTGCGCGATTCGCAACTGGGCGACGAGCGCGTGCGCGACATCCATAACTACATTGTCAAGGGCGTGCTGTGGCAGGCCTTCACGGCGCCGGAACCGGTGGTGCTGCTGATCGACGAGATCGACAAGGCCGACATCGAATTCCCGAACGACCTGCTGCGCGAACTCGACCGCATGGAGTTCTATGTGTACGAAACGCGCGAGATGGTGGTCGCCAGGCACCGCCCGCTGGTGATCATCACCTCGAACAACGAGAAGGAACTGCCGGACGCCTTCCTGCGCCGCTGCTTCTTCCACTACATCAAATTCCCGGACCGCGAGACGATGGCGGAAATCGTCAAGGTCCACTACCCGAACCTGAAGCAGGAACTGCTTGCCGCCGCGCTGGAAAACTTCTACCAGCTGCGCGAGGTGGCGGGCCTCAAGAAGAAGCCGTCGACCTCCGAATTCCTCGACTGGCTGAAACTGCTGCTGGCCGAGGACATCCCGGTCGAGGCGCTGCGCAGCCAGGATGCGAAGACCATCGTGCCGCCGCTGCACGGCGCCCTGCTGAAGAACGAGCAGGACGTGCACCTGTTCGAGCGCCTGGTGGCGATGGCGAGGCACAACCGATGATCCGCGTCGATCCGGTCACGCTCGAATTCAACGGCGTGCGCCTGGAACCGCTGGCGCTGCACCACGTCGACGGCCTGCGCGCCGCCGCGGCGGACGGCGAGCTGTGGAATCTGCGCATCACCTCGGTGCCGGCGCCGCACGAGACCGAACAATACGTGCGCACCGCGCTGGAGACGGATAACCGGATCGCCTTCGCGGTGGTCGACGTGACGAGCGGCCAGGTGATCGGTTCGACCAGCTACCACGACATCCTGCCCGCCGTCGACCGCGTCGAGATCGGCTACACCTGGTACGCCAGGAGCAGCCAGCGCAGCCACGTCAACACCAGCTGCAAGCTGCTGCTGCTTTCGCACGCCTTCGACACCCTGGGCTGCGCGGTGGTCGGCCTGCGCACCGATAACTTCAACCACGCTTCGCAGGCCGCCATCGAGCGCCTGGGCGCGAAGAAGGATGGCGTGATCCGCCACCACGCGCTGCGCCGCGACGGCACCGTGCGCGATACCGTCATGTACAGCATCCTGCGCGGCGAGTGGCCCGAGATCAAATCGCAGTTGCACTACCGGTTGAGCAGGCATGCTGATTGATTTCTTCTTTACCCTGCGTGACGCGAAGGTCCCGGTCACGATCAAGGAATTCCTGACCCTGCTCGAAGCGCTGCAGAAGAACGTGATCGCGCCCTCGCTCGACGAGTTCTACTACCTCGCGCGCCTGACGCTGGTGAAGGACGAGGCCCACTTCGACAAGTTCGACAAGGCCTTCGGCCTGTATTTCAAGGGCATCGAGACGGTGTTCGACAGCAAAGCGGAGATCCCGCTCGACTGGCTGATCCAGCGCCTGGAGCGCGAGCTGACGCCCGAACAGAAGGCCGAACTGCAAAAGCTCGGCTACGACAAGCTGATGAGCCGCCTGGCCGAACTGCTGAAGGAGCAGAAGGAGCGCCACGAAGGCGGAAATAAATGGATCGGCACCGGCGGCACCTCCCCCTTCGGCAACGGCGGCACCAATCCGGAAGGCATCCGCATCGGCGGCAAATCACGCAACCGCACCGCAGTGAAGGTGTGGGAGCAGCGCGAGTACAAGGATTACGATGGCGAGCGCGAACTGGGCGTCCGCAACATCAAGGTGGCGCTGCGCCGCCTGCGCCGCTTCGCGCGGACCGGTGCGGCCGAAGAACTGGCGCTGGACGACACGATCCGCTCGACCGCCAACAACGCCGGCTGGCTCGACATCAAGATGCAGCCGGAGCGCAAGAACCGCATCAAGGTGCTGATGCTGATGGATGTCGGCGGCAGCATGGACGACCACATCGAGCGCACCGAGGAGCTGTTCTCGGCGGCGAAGACCGAATTCAAGAACCTCGAGTTCTTCTACTTCCACAACTGCGTCTACGACTACCTGTGGAAGAACAACCGGCGCCGCCACACGGAGCGCTTCCCGACCTGGGACGTGCTGCGCAAGTACCCGCCCGACACGCGCGTGATCTTCGTCGGCGACGCCACCATGAGCCCTTACGAGGTGCTGGTGCCGGGCGGTTCGGTCGAGTACAACAACGAGGAAGCCGGCGCCGAATGGCTGGCGCGCTTCTGCCAGCACTTCCCGAAATTCGCCTGGCTGAACCCGGAGCCGGAAAGCCTGTGGCAGTACCGGCAGTCGATTGCGGTGATCCGGCAGATCATGAATAACCGGATGTTTCCGGTGACGATAGATGGGCTGGAACGGGCGATGCGGCTGTTGAGCAAATGATGCATCGTGGGCACGGGTGCCCACCCTACGGTAGGGTGGGCGGCCCCCGCCCACGCATTACGTCACCCCTTGCGCGTCTGGATCGCACGCCGCACGATCAACAAGCCCACGATATCGATCCAGGCATGCACCAGCATCGCCGCCAGCAAGCCCACGTACTCGAACACGAAGCCCAGCACCACGCTGCCGCCGAACACGCCGGCCGCCTGCGCGATCGTTGCGCCGTCGAGCTTGCGGAAGCGGTACGCCGGCACGTGCGTCAGCAGGAACAGCAGCGAGACGACCCACACGCCCAATAGCGGCTGCAGCGCCGCGCGGAACAGCATCTCTTCGCCGATGGCGGCGGCGAAGCTGATCCACAGCGGATTCAGGCCGCGGAGATCGAGCCGCGCGTAGCTCTCGATCGTGCGCCCGCTGGACGCAGAGCTGGCGGTCAGTTTGAACATCAGCCAGGACCCGGCGCCGGCAATCAGCGCCAGCACCTGGCCGACCAGCAGTTGGGTCAGCGGCCCGGCAGGCCGGGAAAACAGCGTCAGCGGCTCGGGACGGCTGAAATAAATGATGGGCGCGGCGATCAGGCAGAACACCAGGCAGGTCAGCACTTGGGAAACGAGACGGATGGGAGCGCGGACGGCGGCTGGCGGCGCGGGATTTTCCAGCGGGGTGTGTTGCGATTCGGTCATTCCGCCATTGTACCCCGACGGGTATGGCCACCTCTTCTACCCACCTCTTCCACTCCTCCTACACGCAATCGTGCGCATGAAACCCTCTTGTAGAATCGGCTCACACATCATGCAATTTTGATAAGGAGTTCGCATGCAGGACCTGTTGGCGATCCTGAGCAGTCTGTCCTGGCCCGTCGCGATCACGCTGGCATGGCTGGCCGGCGAGTTCGGGCAGCGCTGGACCGGCCTGCCGCGCATCAGTTTCTACGGCCTGGTCGGCTTCCTGCTGGCCGCGCCCCAGTCGGGCGTGCTGCCGCGGCCCGAGGCCGGCACCGTGCTGCTGCTGGCCGACGTCGCCTTCGGCCTGATCCTGTTCGAGCTCGGCTACCGCATCAACCTGCGCTGGCTGCGCACCAATCCCTGGATCGGCGTGTCCGGGCTGGCCGAGGCCCTGCTCACCTTCATCGCCGTCTACCTGATCGCCACCGCCTTTGGCGTGGGCGGCATCAATGCGATGATGCTGGCTTCGCTGTCGATGGCGACCTCGCCGGCCACCGTGGTCCGCGTGATCAACGAACAGAAGAGCTCCGGCCAGGTGACCGAGCGCGCCCTGCACCTGTGCGCGCTGAACTGCGTGCTGGCGGTGTTCGCCTTCAATGCCAGCGTCGGGCTGTGGATCTTCCGCACCTCCGAAGACGTTGGCGACGCACTGTGGAACAGCCTGGTGGTGCTGGCGGTTTCCTCCTTCAGCGGCGCGGTGTTCGGGCTGGTCGTACCGGCGGTGCTGCGCATGCTCGGCAAGCTGGCCCAGGATGCGACCGTCGCCTTCGCGCTGGCAGTGATCCTGCTGGTGTCGGTCACCTACACGCTCGGGCTGTCGCCGGTGGTCGCGGCGCTCGCCTTCGGCCTGATGGCGCGCCACCGCCGCGTCGCCTTCAGCCAGGCGCAACGCAACTTCGGCGCGCTCGGCGAGCTGCTGACCGTGGTGCTGTTCGTGTTTGCCGCCTCGACGCTGGACTGGCAGAAGATCGTTGCCGGCGGTGCGATGGCGGTCGCGCTGGTGCTGGCGCGCCTGGCCACCAAGATCCTGGGCGTGATGGCCTTCGCCCACCTGGCCGGCATCTCCTGGCGCAAGGGCGCGCTGACCGGGGTCGCGCTGGCGCCCTTGTCGGTGTTCGTGATCCTGCTGCTCGAGCACGCCCGCCACGCCGGCGTGCAGGTGGTGGACGAGCTGCGCGCGATCGCCGCGGTCACCATGCTGCTCGAAGTGTTCGGACCCATCATCCTGCAGCGTGCGCTGGTCTGGGCACGCGAAGCCCCGGAGCCGCGCCATGCCGCTTGAAGCCTTTGCCCAATCCGAACCCCTGACCTTCGGGGTCGAACTCGAACTGCAGCTGGTCAGCCTGTCGGACTTCGACCTGACCCCGGCCAGCCCCGATCTGCTGCACCTCCTGAAGCGCAAGCCCTTCCCCGGCAACGTGACGCCGGAGATCACCGAGAGCATGATCGAGATTAACTCGAGCGTGCAGACCCATTACAAGCCGCTGCTGGCCGAGCTGGTCGAGATCCGCGATACCCTGGTCGCCGCCAGCGACCAGCTCAACATCGGCATCGCCGGCGGCGGCACCCATCCTTTCCAGCACTGGTCGGAGCAGCGCATCTCCTCCAAGCCGCGCTACCAGGAACTGTCGACGCTGTACGGCTACCTGGCCAAGCAGTTCACGGTGTTCGGCCAGCACGTGCACATCGGCTGCGCCCACGGCGACGACGCGCTCTACCTGCTGCACGCGCTGTCGCGCTACCTCCCGCATTTCATCGCGCTGTCCGCCTCATCGCCCTTCGTGCAGGGCCACGATTCCGGCTTCGAATCGGCGCGCCTGAACTCCGTCAGCGCCTTCCCGCTGAGCGGCCGCGCGCCCTTCATCCTGGACTGGGAGAGCTTCGCCAAGGTGTACTTCGCGAAGATGGAGCGCACCCGCATCATCAAGAGCATGAAGGATTTTTACTGGGACCTGCGTCCCAAGCCGGAGTACGGCACGATCGAGCTGCGCGTCTGCGACACGCCGCTGACGGTGGAACGGGCAGCGGCGCTGGCGGCCTATTTGCAGGCGATTTGCCGGCATCTGCTGGAGCGCCGGAACCTGGGTTCGGCCGAGGACGCGCCCCTGGAAGACGACTACCTGGTCTACAACTACAACCGCTTCCAGGCCGCCCGCTTCGGGCTCGATGGCGTGATCACCCATCCGAAAACCTACGACCAGATTCCGCTGCGCGAGGACATCCTTGCCACCCTCGACCTGATGGAACCGCATGCGCAGGCGCTGGGCAGCGTCGAGGCGCTGCTGCACCTGGCTTCCGCGGCCTCGGATGGCAGCGATGCGAGCATCCTGCGCGGACAGTACGAACGCCAGGGCAGCTGCGAGGGGATGGTGAATGCGGCGATCCAGCGCTTCCGGGGCGAGCGGCGAATCGGCTAAGCCTTCGCCGGCAGCGCGGCGAACCACTCGGCGTAAGGCGTATTCGCCGCCATCTTCCGGTTGAAATCCGGCGCCCCGTCCGTCCACCACACCGGCCCGCGCTCGCCCAGCGCCCGCTTGGCTTCGTCGACCGCCGCGCGGGCCTCGTGCTCGGCCTGCGCATCGCCGGCCTTCTTCGCCAAGCCCACCTGGCGGCGCGCCCGCATCAGCTTGTCGACCCATGCCTGCCGGACCTCCGGCGGGAGCGCCGGGTTACTGGTGCGCCACAGGCGGCCGCGCACGACGAAATAGCGGCCGTCCGGCGTAGTCGGATACTGTCGGGAATCTGGCATGCGCCTACTGTAGCATGTCGAATCGGCGCTCCACGTTCGTGGTGCCAGCGAAGAGTCAGTCGTTCGTTGCGGCGCTATGATGAGACTCTACCCTCGACAAAGGAGACGATATGTTCAGTCACGTAATGATCGGCACGAAGGATCCCGACGGCCACAAGCTCTGCGCGCTCTATCGGCCCAAATAAGAAGACTGCGCCAGCACCGGCCCCTTGAAACTTCCCGGGCGCAGGATGCGCGCCAGCAGCGGCCGCTTGACCGGCGCCGGCAGGCGGCTGTCGACCAGCTCCACCCACTTGGCGCGCAGCTGCTCGCAGGTCGCGCGAAGGACCGGCTCGGCATCCGGCAGGCGCGCCAGGGCGTCGAGGTGGCGTTCGATCACCGCAGCCAGCTTCAGGCACGGTCCTTCCCCCTCGGAGACGGCACTGCGCATCGTGTATTGCGACATCAGGTGCAACAAGGCCGCCACCAGCAGCGCGTGACGGGTGCTCGGCGTGCCGGATGCGGGGGTGTCGTCCAGGAAATCGTCGTCCATAAATCCTCCTTGATCTTCAACGAGAATGGTTCTCATTCAGATTGTGAGACAGGATGGACGAATGTGCAAACGGAATTCTCGTCCGTGCGCCTAGACCTTCACGAACCACTTCTTGCGCCACATGTACCAGGCGACAGCGAACATGCAGGCATCGAACAGCAGCGCGTGCAGCAGCGAAGCGTTGACGGCCGAGATCGGCAGCGATGCGATCGGCGCGTACAGCATCTTGCCGAGCGAGAGCATGCTGCCATCCGCCTGCTGGAGCTTGATGAAGCCGAGCATCTTCGCCACCAGGCCCGAGAACGCAAAGATGAACAGCGCATTCATCCCATAGATCAGGAAGGGCTTGCTCCAGCGCCGCGCCCGCGCGCGCAGGCCGGCGTCGGGGCTGGCGTCGAGCAGCCAATAAAAGGTGCCGAAAGCCAGCAAGGCCCAGCCGGTCATCCAGATCGCGTAGGACGGCGTCCACAGGCTTTTATTGATCGGCATGACGAGCGCGTCGCAGATGCTGCCCACCGCCAGGCAGGCCAGCCCGCCGAGCAGCAGCCACACGGTGTGCTCGCCGCGCGTGACCTCGGTGCGCAGCCAGCGTCCCGCCAGCACGCCGGCCAGCTGGCTGCACAGGGCCGGCAGCGTGCTGGTCAGCCCCTCGGGGTCCCAGGTCCTGGCTTTCGCCCACAGGTGCCCATCGAGCAGCAAGCGGTCGACGAAGGCGCCGAAATCCTGTCCCGGCGCCAGGCTGCCGGTGTGCCAGATGCCCTCGGCGTCGGGCACAGGCACGTACAGCATCAGCACCGAATACAGTGCCAGCAGTCCGGCGATGATGGCCAGCTGGGCGCACCAGCCGAGGTAGACCACGATCGGCGCCGCCAGCAGCGTGCACAGGGCGATGCGTTGCAGCACGCCGGGAATACGCACGGTGGCCAGGTTGAAGTTCGGGATGAGGTTGAGCGTGAAGCCGATCAGGAAGATCAGCAGCGCGCGCCAGGCCAGCTTGCGCAGCAGGGCCGGCTTGTCGGCGCCGGCCTCGGCCAGGCGCCCGAGCGACAGGGCCATCGACACGCCGCCGATGAACAGGAAAAACGGGAAGATGGTATCGGTGAACGTCCAGCCGTCCCAGGCCGCGTGCTCGAGCTGCCGGTACAGATGGGCCCAGTCGCCCGGATTATTCACCAATACCATCGCCGCGATCGTGAAGCCGCGGAACGCGTCGAGCGAGGCAAGACGCTCTTGTTGCAGGTTCATGCCAGTCCTTTGTGCGGGTCGATCAGTACTTCATGCGCAGGTTGAGGTAGAACTGGCGGCCGTTCTCGCGGAAGGCCTTCGGCTGCTCTTCGTTGAAGGCGTAGGCCTTGCTGATCGGGTTGTTCAGGTTCAGGCCGTCGAGCGACACCGACAGGTTCTCGGTCAGCTTGTACTGGAGCGAAGCCGACAGGGTCTTGAACGGCGCGTTCTGCAGGGTCGGGCCGGCCTGGTTCATGCCGATGATGTAGTCCGAGCGGCCGTTGTAGGCGATCCTGGCGCTGAACCTGTCGTTCTCGTAGTACGCGCCCATGTTATAGGTGTGCTTGGACTGGCCGCGCATGCGCGCGCCCGAGGCATCCTTCGAGTCGGCGTAAGTGTAGTTGGCGTTGAAGCCGAAGCCGGCGCCGATCGGCTGTTCGTAGGCCAGTTCCAGGCCCTTCACGCGCGCCGAGGTGGCGGCCGGCGAGGTCACGGTGTAGATGTCGTCCTTGCCGGTGGTGGTGTTGAACAGCGATACCTGGGTCTCGCCGAAGGTCACGTAATCGTGCAGCTTCGAATAGAACACGCCGGCCGACAGCAGCGCGCGCGGCGCGAAATACCAGGACAGCGACAGGTCGATGTTGTCCGAGGTGGTCGGCTTCAGGTTCGGGTTGCCGCCGGTGGCGCGGTGGGTCAGGTTGTCGACGTTGCTGATCGCGCCGGCCAGGTCGCCGTAGTCCGGGCGCGCCATGGTGCGGTTGAGCGCCAGGCGGCCCAGCATGCCGCGCTCGAATTCGTAGCGCAGGTTCAGGCTCGGCAGCACGTTGGTGTAGCTGTGCTCGATCGTCGACTGGTAGTAGGTGCCATAGGCCGAGGTGGTGATCGCGCCCGGCACCGATGGGCAGGCTTGCAGCGCCGGGCAGACTGTGCTGCCGACCGGCACATTGACGCGCGGCTCTTCCTTGGTCCTGACCGCGCGCAGGCCGACGTTACCCGACAGCCGGTCCTGTTCGAACTCGGTCATGACGTAGGCGGCGGCGTTCTTCTCGGTCAGCTTGAACTCCGAGCGCAGCAGTTCGCGGCGCAGAGGATCGGCGTCGACGTTGGCGTCTTTCCATTGCTGCAGGGTGGCCGGATCGATGAACCAGCCATTGCGCGGGAAGTCGCCGCCGAGATTGCTGGCGAAGTCTGACGGGTAGATCGAGCCGTCCCAGACCGGCAGGGTGTCGGTCAGCAGCGAAGGGGCGATCTGCTTCAGTTCGCGCGTGTGGCTCGAATAGCGGGCGCCGAACTTGACGCGGTTGAATGGGCCGGCCGCGATGCGCCAGGTGAAGTCCAGCTGGCCGTTGGCTTCCTTGTCGAGGGTGTTGATGCTGCTGCCGCCGGCGCCGTTCAGGAACAGGTTCGGGTTGTTGTAGTCGGACGTGTCGAGCGAACCGTAGGAGACGTCGGCGGCGTGGCCCATGCCGTACAGGTTATAGGCCACCGAGCTGTTGTAGACGTTCACTTCCAGCGAATTCTGCTTCGGCGTCTTGCCTTCGCCCTTCGTGTAGCCGAACTGGGCCTTCATGTCGAGGTCGTCCGTCACGCGGTACTTGGCGTTCAGGTCGAGGAAGGCGCTGGTCGAGCGGGCGCCGTCGCGCACATAGCTTTCCACCGCCTCCGAGGGCGGGGTCGAGCCGTCGACGCGCGGGCCCTGGCTCGGCAGCACCAGGTGGGTGATGGTGCGGCCGCTCGGCGACAGGCTGTACTGGAAATCCTGCACCCCGTTGCCATTGCCGATCGCATCCGAGAAGTCGGCCATGTGGTTGCGGTTGTAGTTGGTCGCATTGAGCGCCGCAACCATGCCGGTCACGCCGAGGGTCAAATCGCGGTTCGGCTTGGCTTCCAGCGCCAGCATGCCGCCCTTGCGCTCGCGCACGCCGTCGAACAGGGACGAGCCGATCAGGCCGCTGTAGGCGACATTGGCCAGGTCAGGATGGTTCTTTGCCAGCGTGCTGGTCGGCGAGATCGTGCGCCAGTCGAGGTGTTCCTGGGAATCGCGGCGGATCGCGCGTTTTTCCATGAAGCCCTGGGCCATCACGCCCAGCGTGCCGGCCTCGTTCTTCCAGTTGACCAGGGCGCTGAACTGCGGCTTGGTCTTGCCCGGCAGGTCGGCGTACACGGCGCCCACCGCAGCCTCGATCGTCAAGGGCTTCTTGAAATCGAGCGGACGGCGCGAAATGATGTCCACGGTGCCGATCAGGCCGCCTTCGACGATGTCGGCCTGGGAGGATTTATAAACGATGACCTGGCTGACCAGTTCCGAGGGCAGCAGGGCGAAGCCGACGCTGCGGCCGCTGCCGGTCTGGTCGGCCACGTGCCAGTCGCCGCTGCTCACGGCGTGGCCGTTGAGCGTGGTCAGGGTCTGGCTCGGCGCCGTGCCGCGCAGGGAAACGCGCTCGGCTTCGTCGAACTGGCCGGCCGAGGTGGCGCCGATGTTGACGCCGGGCAGACGCTGCACGGCATCGGCGATGTTCTTGTCCGGCATCTTGCCGATGTCCTCGGCGGAGACGACCTCGATGCTGGCGCCGGCATTCTTTCGCGTGTCCAGCGATTTCTGCATGGAGGCGCGGATGCCGGTCACGGCCACCACCTGCATCTCCGGCTGCGCCGCCTCGGCGCCGGTCGTGGGCCCTTCCTGGGCTACTGCATTGCCAGTCATCCCCGAACCCAGGGACCAGATTACCGCCGAGATGGCAAGCGCCATCGGTTTTCTATTTACTTGAATCATCTCTATCCTCGTATCTATGGCTGACAATGCAACTGGTAGTGAACGGGTATGACTATTCAAATACCAGTTTATTACCAAAATAATACGGGAACGATGAATTAATACCTAGGCGCAATACCTCTAGGTTATATATTTACAAGACTGCCGGTTAAAGACAGGAGATTAGAGACGTGTTTCGCGCGCCGCCCGCAGGAACTCATCCAGCACCGGCGTGCAATCCAGCAGCTCGGTGCCCTTGGCCCGGTGGAACTCCGGATGCCACTGCAGCCCCATCACGAAGGGCGCGCGCTGGTAGCGGATCGCTTCGACGATGCCGTCCGGGTCCGACATCGCCTCGACGTGGATGTCGCGGCCCAGGTCCTTGACGGCCTGGTGGTGGATGGAATTCACGATCGGCCGCTTCTGGTCGGGGAACATCTTGCCCAGCGAGGAACCCTGCGGGAAGACGATGGCATGACGGTGCGCGTCGTAATCCTCGTGCACGTGCGGCTGGGAGCCCGGCAGGTTGGTGGCCACGTCCTGGTACAGGGTGCCGCCGAAAGCCACGTTCAGCAACTGGCAGCCGCGGCAGATGCCCAGCACCGGCTTGCCGGCGTCGATGAACTCGTGCAGCAGTTCCAGTTCGTAGACGTCGCGCGCGCGGTCGCCGCCCCACTCCGGCCGTGCCGGGGTTTCGGAATACGTCATCGGCGAGACGTCGGCGCCGCCCTGCAGCACCAGGCCGTCCAGGTGGCGCGCGTAATGGCGCAAGGTGATATTGCTAGGATGGAAATGCCCGCTCGTATTCACGGTCGGCACCATGAAGACCAGCACGTCGCGCGACATCACCCACTGGGCGATCGACTCTTCGAGGTATTGCAGGTTCTTGCTGAAAAGACCAGATGCGCCCGGTTCGGGATGGTAGATGCGGGCCGATACGCCGATGCGCAGCGTGCGCCGCATGAAGTCGCGGCCCAGGCGGTCGCTCAGGGCGCGCCAGCGCGAACGCAGCACGCGCCCGGCCAGTGCCAGCGGCGTGTCGCCATGCCGGAGATACTGCGACGAACCCCCGGTGGCGCGCCGGTCCGGCACACGCGGCGGCCCGCCGGTTTCACGATTATCATTGTCCTCTGCCATGAAATAACTATAGCCCTGCCATAGCCGCGCACGATTCGCGGTTACAGATTCTCGCGATTCAGGACTTGCCAACTCGGGCTTTACAGGCAAAAATACTGTATTTCCATACAGTGTCGTACCGGTTCCTCTTCCCAAAAACCGCGTAAGCACGGACACTGGCGCCTTTTGACGCCGCGTTCGGCGTCCCTATTGCTGCGCGACAAGATAGAATGCGCAGGCATTCGACACACATAATTCAGCATGGCCACCAAGAAAACTGCAACCGACTACAGCGAATCATCCATCCGGGTCCTGAAGGGACTGGAGCCCGTCAAGCAGCGTCCGGGCATGTATACCCGCACCGAGAACCCGCTGCACATCATTCAGGAAGTGATCGACAACGCCTCGGACGAGGCGCTGGGTGGTCACTGCAAGAACATCGCCGTGACGATGAACGGCGACGGCTCGATCACGGTCGAAGACGACGGCCGCGGCATCCCGGTCGGCATCCACCCCGAGGAAGGCGTCTCGACCGTCGAGATCGTCTTCACCCGCCTGCACGCGGGCGGCAAGTTCGACAAGGGCTCGGGCGGCGCCTACGCGTTCTCGGGCGGCCTGCACGGCGTCGGCGTGTCCGTCACCAATGCGCTGTCGAAGCGCCTCGAAATCACCGTCTGGCGCAAGGACGAGCAAGGCAACGGCGTGCACAACCTGGCTTTCGAAGCCGGCGACGTGGTCGAGCCCCTGACCTCCGCCCCGCCTGAGCGCGGCGGCAAGAAGAACGGCACCCGCGTCACCGCCTGGCCGGACGGCAAGTACTTCGACTCCCCGAACATCCCGATGGCCGAGCTGCAGCGCCTGCTGCGCTCGAAGGCCGTGCTGCTGCCGGGCGTGACCGTCACACTCACCAACGCCAAGACCGGCGATGTGCAGACCTGGCGCTACGACGAAGGCCTGCGCGGCTACCTGACCGAAGCGCTGGCCAACACCGTGGGCCAGGGCCAGACCGTGATCCCGCTGTTCGAAGGCGCGCAATACGCGGCCGCCGGCGACGAGGGCTTCGCGGAAGGCGAAGGCGCGGCCTGGGTCGTGGCCTGGACCGAGGAAGGCGCCGTGGTGCGCGAATCCTACGTCAACCTGATCCCGACCCCGAGCGGCGGTACCCACGAATCCGGCCTGCGCGACGGTCTGTTCGGCGCGGTGAAGAACTTCGTCGAGATGCACTCGCTGCTGCCGAAGGGCGTCAAGCTGCTGCCGGAAGACGTGTTCGCGCGCGTCTCGTTCGTGCTGTCGGCCAAGGTGCTGGACCCGCAATTCCAGGGCCAGACCAAGGAGCGCCTGAACTCGCGCGACGCCGTCAAACTGGTCTCGACCTTCACCAAGCCGCCGCTCGAACTGTGGCTGAACCAACACGTCGACTACGGCAAGAAGCTGGCCGAACTGGTCATCAAGCAGGCGCAATCCCGTCTGCGTTCGCTGCAGAAGGTCGAGAAGAAGAAATCCTCGGGCGTGGCCGTCCTGCCGGGTAAGCTCACCGATTGCGAATCGACCGACATCACCCGCAACGAACTGTTCCTGGTCGAGGGCGACTCGGCCGGCGGTTCGGCGAAGATGGGCCGCGACAAGGAATTCCAGGCCATCCTGCCGCTGCGCGGCAAGGTGCTGAACACCTGGGAAACCGACCGCGACCGCCTGTTCGCCAACAACGAGATCCACGACATCGCGGTGGCGATCGGCGTCGATCCGCACAGCGCGGACGACAACCCTGACCTGTCCGGCCTGCGCTACGGCAAGATCTGCATCCTGTCCGATGCGGACGTCGACGGCTCGCACATCCAGGTCCTGCTGCTGACCCTGTTCTTCAAGCACTTCCCTGCCCTGTTCCGCAATGGCCACGTGTGCATCGCGCGTCCGCCGCTGTATCGCGTCGACGTGCCGGCGCGCGGCAAGAAGCCGATCCAGAAGCTGTACGCGCTGGACGACGGCGAACTGCTGGCGATCGAGGACAAGCTGAAAAAGGAAGGCCTGAAGGAAGGCGTGTGGAGCATCTCCCGCTTCAAGGGCCTGGGCGAGATGAACGCCGAACAGCTGTGGGAAACCACGATGAACCCGGACACCCGCCGCCTGCTGCCGGTGTCCTTCGGCGACTACAACCTGGCCGAATCGTCGGCGCGCTTCAACATGCTGATGGGTAAAGGCGAAGCCGCCGCCCGCCGCGCATGGCTGGAAGAGCACGGCAACGAGACGGAAGCGGATATTTGATGCGCATGTAGGGTGGGCTCCCCGAGCCCACGAACCGAATACGAATAGATAGAACATGAGCCAAGCAAGCCTCTTCGAACAAATGAACCCGCCCGGTGGCGGCGACAACGGCGGCACCGGTGACGACGCCGAAACCCTCACCCTCTCCACCTTCGCCGAGCGCGCCTACCTGGACTACGCGGTCTCGGTCGTGAAAGGCCGCGCGCTGCCGGACGTGTCCGACGGCCAGAAGCCGGTGCAGCGCCGCATTCTGTACGCGATGCACGAACTGGGCCTGGGCCCGACCGCCAAGCCGCGCAAATCCGCGGCCGTGGTCGGCGACGTGCTCGGTAAACTCCACCCGCACGGCGACCAGTCCGTGTACGACGCCCTGGTGCGCATGGCCCAGGACTTCTCGCTGCGCTACCCGCTGATCGACGGCCAGGGCAACTTCGGCTCGCGCGACGGCGACGGCGCCGCCGCGATGCGTTATACCGAAGCCCGCCTGACGCCGATGGCGCGCGTGCTGATGGACGAAATCGACATGGGCACGGTCGACTTCCAGCCGAACTACGACGGCTCGGTCGAGGAACCGCGCACCCTGCCGGCGCGCCTGCCGATGGTGCTGCTGAACGGCGCCTCCGGCATCGCGGTCGGCCTGGCCACCGAGATCCCCTCGCACAACCTGCGTGAAGTGGCGCAGGCGGCGGTGGCGATGATCCGCAATCCGAAGATCACCCATGCCGAGCTGATGACCCTGATGCCGGGTCCGGACTACCCGGGCGGCGGCCAGATCATCACCCCGGCTTCGAACATCGCCGACATGTACGCCACCGGCCGCGGCTCGATGAAGGTGCGCGCGCGCTGGAAGATCGAAGAACTGGCGCGCGGCCAGTGGCAGGCGGTGGTCACCGAACTGCCGCCGGGCTGCTCGTCGCAGCGCGTGCTGGAAGAGATCGAAGAACTGACCAACCCGAAGGTCAAGGCCGGCAAGAAGACCCTGCTGCCCGAGCAGCTGGCGCTGAAGCAGACCATCCTCGGCGCGCTCGACGCGGTGCGCGACGAATCCGGCCGCGACGCCCCGGTGCGCCTGGTGTTCGAGCCGAAGTCGAAGAACCAGGACCAGGCCGAGTTCATGCTGATGCTGCTCGCCCATACCTCGCTCGAGACCTCGGCCCCGATCAACCTGGTGATGATCGGCGGCGATGGCCGTCCGCGCCAGAAGGGCCTGACCGAGATCCTGCAGGAGTGGATCGATTACCGCTTCGTGACGGTGCGCCGCCGTACCGAATTCAGGCTGGGCAAGGTCAACGACCGCATCCACATCCTGGAAGGCCGCGAGACCGTCCTGCTGAACATCGACGAAGTCATCGCCATCATCCGTAATTCGGACGAGCCGAAGGCCGCGCTGATCGAGCGTTTCCGCCTGTCGGACCGCCAGGCCGAAGACATCCTCGAGATCCGCCTGCGCCAGCTGGCGCGCCTGGAAGCGATCAAGATCCAGCAGGAGCTGGCCGAGCTGCGCAGCGAGAAGGAAAAGCTGGAAGACATCCTCGAGAATCCGTCGAGCATGAAGCGCCTGATCATCCGCGAGATCGAAGCGGATGCGAAGCAGTACGGCGACGACCGCCGCACCCTGATCGAAGAGGCGCAGAAGGCCGTGCTGGAGCAGAAGATCGTCGACGAGCCGGTCACCGTGATCGTCTCCGAAAAGGGCTGGGTGCGTGCGCGTACCGGCATCGGCCACGACAAGGCGCAATTCACCTTCAAGGCCGGCGATTCGCTCGGCTACGCCTTCGAATGCCGCACCGTCGATAACCTGCTGTGCATCGGCGACAACGGCAAGGCCTACTCCGTGCCGGTGGCCGCGCTGCCGGGTTCGCGCGGCGATGGTGTGCCGATCTCGACCCTGGTCGACCTGTCGGGCGGCGGCCGCATTCTCTACTACTTCGCGGGCAATGCCGAGACGCGCCTGCTGCTGTCGACCTCGACCGGCTTCGGCTTCATCGCCAAGGCCGGCGACATGGCGACCCGCCTGAAGGGCGGCAAGTCCTTCATCACGCTCGACGAAGGCGCCGTGCCGCTGGCCCCGCGCGTGGTAGCGGACAATGCCGGCGCCGTGGCCTGCCTGTCGGAGAAGGGCCGCGTGCTGGTGTTCGGCATCGACGAGATGAAGACGCTGACCAACGGCGGCCGCGGCGTGACGCTGATGGAGCTGGAGCCGAAGGAAACCCTGCTGGCTGCCCAGCCGATCAGCCCGAAGGGCGTGAACGTCAGCGGCACCTGGGCCGGCGACAAGCCGCGCACCGTGGAGCTGTTCGGCGTCGGCCTGGAACCGCACTACGGCAAGCGGGCGCGCAAGGGCAAGCCGCTGTCGGCCAAGCTGAAGGCGAAGGATCTGGCGATGCGCGACGCCACCTGAGGCGTCGTCCCCGCGAAGGCGGGGACCCATGCTGAGCTGCAGGATTCGCTACATTGAAGACTTCGGGCACTCAGTATGGATCCCCGCCTGCGCGGGGATGACGGTTTTTAGGCTAACAATACGAAAACGGACCCAAAAGGGTCCGTTTTCGTAGGGTGGGCACCCCGTGCCCACGCTCCCTCGGATTACTTGGCAGCGTCCTTGTGCGCCTCAGCCACAGCCTTGCCGGTCTTCTCGGCAGCCTTGTTCTGTGCCTTGGCTTTGTCGGCGTTGGCGTCCACGATCTTCTTCTGGGCCTTCTCATCGGCCTTGATCATGGTCTCGTGCGCATCGGCATGGGCTTCGGCGATTTTCTTCTCGGCCTTGGCCGATGCCTTGGCCTTGTCTTCCGGATCGGCCTTCATCACCTTCTCATTGGCGTCGGCGATCTTCTTGTCGGCCTTTTGCTGGGCCTTGGCCTTTTTCTCGTTGGCCTGCTGCGTAGCCTTCGAGATCTTCTCGTCCTGCTTGGCGATTTCCTTGGCTTCCTTCTGGTTGGCCTTGGCGATGTCCTTGTCGGCATCGGCGTTGCCGGTCGATGCGGCGGTGGTGCCACTCATTCCCGACGTACCGGTGCTGGTGCCCTGGGCCGACGAGGTGGTGCCGACCACGGTGGTGCCGGCGGCCGGGGTCACGCCGGTCTGGCTGCCTGCTGCCGGGGTCATGCCGGTGGCGGTGCTGGTGGTCGGGGCACCGGTCGAGGTGGTGCTCTGGGCTTGGGTCTGGGCGTACACCGAGGTGGCGAACAGGCCGGCGATCAGGGTGGCGAGCAGTTTGTTCATGGTAGTTCTCCTATTCCGTATATGGTGAGACGACGCTGTTGCGCCATAACTTTTTATTAATTTCGAGTGACCAGAATAGGCCCTCAGGCTGTATTGACTCTGTACGCCAGCGCACTTAGCCTGAGGATGACTTGTTAAAGTTGTGACAAATGTTTTCAGCGGTTTTCGGTGTCGCCGCCGGCGGCACGGTTGGCCGCCTTGCGATCCGATTTTTCCTTGGCCTTGGCGCGCTGCTCAATGCCGGCCTCGACCGAGCTCTCGGTCTTCAGGCGGGCACCGACCGGCTCCTTGACCTTGGTCGTGTTCGACTTGCGGACTTCCCGCTCGGCCTTGGTGCCGGCCTTGCCGCGACCGCCGGTGGCCTTCGCATCTGCCGCGGTGTTGTTCGGCGCCGTCGTGTTGGTTGCCTGGGCGTTGACGTTGTCCGCCTTCTGCGGATCGACGCCGACCACGGCGGTGCTCTTGCCGGTCACCTGGCCGGCGCTGTTCACGCCGGCGGCCTGCTGGCCGGTGGCACTGTGCGCGGTGCCGGTGGTGGCGCTGCCGTCGGTGTGCAGACCGGTGCCGGAGACGCCGGCCGCGGTCGAGTTATGACCCGACACCGCCTGGCCGATCGGCGCCGAATTGGCGCTGCTGCCGGCCTGTTCGCGCGGCTGGGGCTTGGCCTGGGTGGTGTGCTGCTGGGTCTGGGCCTGGGCGGAGACCGCCAAAAGGCCGCCGATGAGGGTGGCGAGGATCTTGTTCATGATGGTTCCTATTGCTTTGGTTAAGCAAGGAGCATAGGAGCCAGCGTTCCCGCCATCTGTTCGCCTACGCACACTACCTGGCTGGACGCGCGTACAAATCGATGATCTCGCCGATGCCGTCCTGGCACACCGGGCAGAACTGCTCGCTGCGGTCGAACATGATGCATTGCATGGCCGGGCGGTAATAGCCGCTGGCTTCGTAGTTCGCGCCCTCGAAAGCGCCGATCGCCGTGCGGTAAGCGGCCTTCGCGAACAACGCGTTCGATTGCGCCAGATCCTCCCTGAACAGCGCGCTCATCTCCGATTCCGGGCGGTTCGCCGCCCGCAGCGCCGCGCGCCGCTTCTGGTAATCGCGCGAATACGCTTCGTACTCGGCCTTCGGCCAGGGCGTCGGCAGCGGCGTGCCGGCATGCACGTGCTGCTTCCATTTCAGCCTGGCCGGGTCGCGCAGCGCGGTCACGTTCGGCTCCCACGGCTCCATGCGCGCAGCACTGGACTGGTAGGCCACCGGCGAGGTGTAGTACTCGTCGGCCAGGCCGGCAAAGTGGTGGCCGAACTCGTGCACGAACAGGTAGTTGGCCCAATCGTTGGACGCCGCCGCCGTGCTGAACTGGCCGAAGATGCCGCCGCCGCCATAAGTATCGTTGTTGACCAGGATCTCGATGAATTCGTAGGGCGCGTACTGGGCGATGTCGCGCAGCGCACGGTTGTCGAGGGTCAGCACATAGCGCTCGCTGCCGAAGATGTCGTAGCGCGTGCCCAGCGCCGAGGCATGGTGCACGCGGGTCGAGGGCCGCGTGATGCCCGATTCCTGGGTCGGCACCGCCATCGCCCAGACGTTGAAATCGTTCGCCCGCTCCTTGAACGGCGACACCTCGAACAGGTGCTTCGTCAGGCGGCGCGCATCGGCCTCGAACTTCGGCATGTCCTTCCGGGTATAGCCGTCGCCGAGGATCAGCAGGTCGACCTTCTGCGGCGAGGGTCCGCTCACCTTGATGGCGATCGGCTGCGCGGGGGCCGGCGGCAGGCTGCGCACGACTTCCTGCGCATTCGTATCGACCTCGACGCTCCAGGCCACCGAGAAGGCATTGCGCTCGTCGCGCTTGAGGATGCGCACGCGAACCGGACGGTCCGGCTTCGGAAAACGCACGGATTCGTGAAAGCCGCGGCTGAGCTTGTTCGCTTCCTCGGTCGTCTTCCATTCGCCGAACACGGTCGAGAAGTCGCGCGAGTACAGCAGGTCGCCGGTCTTCGCATCCGCCACTTCCAGGCGGTTATTGCCGCGGTTCGTGTTGTCGAAAGGCTGGGACAAATCGCCCGGCCAGGGCAGCGGCTCGATCAGCACGCGTTCGATCGCGTACTGTTCGGACAGGGCATTACCGCTGTGGGTGTAGTCGAGGCGGACGGTGGCGGGTTGCTGGAGATCGGCGGCGCCTGCCGCGCTGCAGGCGATGGTGAACAGTGCGGAAAGCAGGCGTTTCGAAGCGGGAGACATGTTCTTCCTTGCGGTTGAGAATCATTGCATTGTAATCCTGGCACCCCGCATCCTGTCATTTAGCGCAGGATGACCCGGAATGGATTTCAGGCAAAAATGGTTGCCATTGCTACCGGAGCCCACGATGCCACGCCTGCCCCTTGCAGCCCTCCTCGTTCTGTCCACTCACGTGCCGCTGCACGCGCAGGAACCGGTCTTCGGCCTGTTGCCCGACAAGACCTGTACCAGCGCCAACCAGGCCGTCGACGAAAAAGGCTACGTGCGCATCGGCGGCATCGAGCAATGGGTGCGCATCAAGGGCAGCAGCTGCGCCAACCCCGTGCTGGTGCTCGTCCATGGCGGGCCGGGCAATCCGACCACGCCCTGGGCCGACAATGTCTACAAGGCTTGGGAAAAGGATTTCACCATCGTCCAGTGGGACCAGCGCGGCGCCGGCATGACCTATGCGCGCAATCCGCCCGCCGAAGACACGCCGCTGGTGCTCGAGCAACTGCGCGACGATGGCCTCGAGGTGGCGCGCTATGCGGCGAAGCGCTTCGGCAAGCGCAAGGTGATTCTGATGGGCGGATCCTGGTCCTCGGTGCTGGGCGTGCACATGGCGAAAGCCAACCCGGCGATGTTCTGCGGCCTCGTCTCCAGCTCGCAAGCGGTGAACGAAGTGCTCTCCCAGCGCGGCAGCTACGAGGCCACGCTGGCGCTGGCGCGCGCCGCCGCGGACGCCGATTCGATCGCCAAGCTGGAGGGCATCGGCCCGCCACCCTGGACCGATCCGCGCAACCCCGGCATCATCCGCCGCGTGATGCGCAAGTACGAGACCCTGCGCACCGAGCCGGCGCCGAAAGCCTGGTGGGTGTTCTCGCCCGAGTATGCCACGGCAAAATACGAGGCCGACTACACGGCCGGCGAGGATTATTCCTGGCTGCAGTTCGTCGGTCTGAAAGGCGACGGCATCGCCTCGAAAATCGATCTGTACAAGCTGGGACCGAAGTTCGATCTGCCGGTCTACATGGTGCAGGGAGAAGAGGATCTGCTGACCATGCCGGCACCGAGCAAACGCTACTTCGACTTCATCCAGGCGCCGCACAAGGAATTCGTGCTGGTGCCGCGCACCGGGCACGATCCGAATCCGCCGATGGTCGAGGCGCAGTACCGGCTGTTGAAGAAGATCGGCGACTGCCGCTGAGCGTCAGCTGCCCGATTTGGCGACGTGCGCATCGTCGTTTTCGTCGATGACCTTTTTCAGCACCTTGTTCAGCGATTTCAGGTTGTCGTCGAGGTTGTCGTAGGCAGCCGCCATCCGCGATACCAGTCGATAAATATCCTGTGGATTCGCGGTGCCCATCTGCGCGTTGCTGAAAGTATCCATCAGACGCGGCATATCGAGCACTATCAGCGCGCCGTTGTAGGCAAAGTTGCTGGTGTCACGGATTGCACCGTAGGCGCCGGCATAATTTTCCAGCTTTTCGCGCGGTAGCCAGGTAACGGATTGGTTGGCGACAGCCGCTTCCCAGGCTTCCCGGTGCAGGGTCGGCGTGTCCAGGTCGAGTCGCATCATTTCCGCCCATTCCTGTCCGTAGCGCTTCATCAGCTCGGCATCGCTGGTCTTCGCGCGCAAGCCGGCCCCCAATTGATCACGTACCTGATGCAGTTGCTGGCGCTTTTTCTCGTTGTTCTCCAGCGCCTTGTCCACTTCCGCGACAGTGCTGCGCAGCTCGGCATTCATCTTTTGCGCAGCTTCGTGCGCCAGGTGCCGATGGTGCAAAGCTTCGAAGCCCTGCTCGAGCGCCAGCGCGGTCAGGATACTGATGACGATCATCAGGTACTCACCGCCGAATTCTTTGAAGGTCTTGGCTTTGGGGACTTCGAAATGCATGGCAAGGCAACCCGGAATAGATAATGAACACTAATCTATCTCAGGCTTTTCTTTTATGCAATTGTTTAAGGCTGCTTGTACTGGTACAGCGGGCGCCGGATCAGGATCGGCCGGATGTCGAGCCGCAGGTTGTAGATCGAATAGGCGTCGGTCGCGGCCGACGAATAGCCGACGCTGTCGGCCGCGCGGGTAAAGCGGAATTCGAAACCGAGGTCGGGCTGGACGCCGTTCGGGCTGCCGAGGGTGATGCCGATGGCTTCCGGCTGGTCGCTGTCGATCAGCTTGCTCATCAGGTCGACCACCGTGCTGTTGCCGAGGATGTCGGCGCTGAACAGGGGCTCGCGGTAGTAGGGCCGCGACGGATCGAGCTTGCCGTCGGCCTTGTCTTCGGAGGGCGTGAATTCGTGGGTCAGGATGTTGAAGCGGTCGCCATTGTCGAGGTAGCTGACGCGCACGTTGCTGACGTTGAAAGCGCCTTCGCGCGCGCTGGCGTTGGCCAGGTCGAGTACCAGCGCACCCTTGTAGCCGATCACTTCGACGTCGCGGTTGGGCAGCACCACCATGGCGGTGTCTTCGTCGATGCCCAGGCCCAGCTTGTAGCCCTTGGCCAGCATGGCCGGCAGCATGCGCGCGAAGCGGCCGCGCACCAGCAGGTGCTGGTCGACGAAAACGTCGTCGCCGATGAAGCCGAGCCCATCCGTGATTTCCTTGCCGTCCTCGACGCCCAGCTTGAGCGTGGCCAGCACCGTGCGCGGACGGCCGAACATGGTGCTGCTCATGATCGCGGCACCGGCGCTGGTGCCGGCGATCACGCCGCCGCGGCGGTACATGTCCCACAGGGCATCGAGCACGCGGGTATTGCTGCCGTCCTCGTGGCGCAGGGCGCTGGTGATGCGGCTCTGGTCGCCGCCGGCGAAGAAGGCGCCGTTGGCGGAACGCACCAGCTCGGCCAGTTTCGGGTCGTCGGCCGCGGCGTGATAATCGCTGCCGGCCAGCTTGACGGCCACCGGCACGAAGAAGGCCTTGGCGCCATAGCTGTTGAGGCGGTCGACCAGGAACTTGCCGGATTTTTCGGGATAGCCGGCAGCGGAAGCGAACACGGCGATGCGCGCATCCTTGCCGCCGGCCAGTTGCAGGATCCGCTCCCAGACCGGGGCATTGCCCGGCCGCAGATTGCCGCCGATGATGACCAGCGAGCCCTTGGCCGAGGGTGCGCCCGAGGCTGCCGCATTGGGCGCGGCGGATGCGGCAAACTGAACGCTGGCAAAGGCCAGCAGCGTCAGCCACTGAAGGATGACACGGCGTGCAATCCGGAACATGGGCTCCCTTCCCAATATTGACCGATGGAACAATCGTAAGCCTGATTGCAGAGGCACGGCGCCGTGTTGCGCCGAGTCAGGTCAGATAAATGTTCGGGGAGAAGCGCTCCATCACGCTGTCGGGGCGTTGCGGCGGCGTGAAACCGAAGCGCTCGTACAGGCTGTGCGAATCGTTCGTGTTGAGCGTGAAGCGGCGCAGACCCTGCAGGCTGGGGTGCTCCATGACGACGCGGATCAGCTGCTTGGCATAACCGCGCCCACGGTATTCGGGAATCACGAAGACGTCGCACAGGTGGGCAAAGGTGGCGTAGTCGGTGACCACGCGGGCAAAGGCAACCTGGCGGCCGTCGAGGAAGCCGCCGAAGCACAGCGAGTTTTCGATCGAACTCTCGACCACGCTGCGCGAGATGCCCACGGCCCAGGTCGAGTTTTCGCTGAGGAAGCGATAAATCAGCGGCACATCCAGGCGCGTGCGATCGGTACTTACCTGGAAACTTGAGTCGTTGGTAGTGTGCATCATGGGCAGCGTGGATCGGCAAATCTGATAAAAAAACCAATTCTAGCGCCGTTCTCGACGCCGGGGTCGATTCATCCAATCGTGCGCTGCCCTCCGCTTTAGTGACTGCGCAGGTAGCGCTCGGGCAATGTTAGATGCTCATCCTCCGCGCGCCACAGCACGTTCACGATCCACCAGCGTTTGCCGTCATGGTAGAGCTGGATGCTGTTGATGCCGCGCTGGAAAGGCTTGGCATCGCCGGCCGCATGGCGCGACGCATAGGTGCTGAACACGTGCACGATCTGGCCAAAGGTTTCGGTGGTGCGTGCTTCTTCCCTCTCGAAAAAGCCCATGGTGGCGAAAGCCTTGCTGTTGCGCGAAATATAGTCCTCGACGCTCATGCTGCGCAGCACGTAGCTGCCCTCGGGACGGGCACCGACTGCCATTAGCCGGCCTTCGGGCGCGAACAGCGAGCGCATGCGGTCCCAGTCGCGCGGCTGCCCCGCAGCACCGGAAATCACGTCGTACAGCGCGGCGACGATGCCGTCGACGCTCTCGACGTCGGCGGCACGCGCCTGGTCCTTCGATGCCGGTGCCGCCACGGCCGCTGCCGCGGTCGCCAATGCCGCCGGAACGACCGCCGTCATCTGCGCCTTGGCGCTATAAATGCCGCCGACAGCAATGGCGATTGCCACCGCCGCAAGTGTCCAACGTTTCATGCCCGTCTCCTTGTTGTTATGAGTACAGGCACATCATCCCGCATTTCATTCCCGAAGTCATCGCTCCAGCTTTGGGAGGCAGCGCGGTGCACAGTTTATAATCAGGGATTCAAGGAACTCCCCACACCCTCCTCCATCATGACCGAACAATTCGCCAAAAAAGCCGAGGCCTGGTCGGCCCGCTTCTCCGAACCCGTCTCCGACCTCGTCAAGCGCTATACCGCCTCCGTCTTCTTCGACAAGCGCCTCGCCCTGTTCGACATCCAGGGCTCGCTGGCCCACGCCGAGATGCTGGCCGCGCAAGGCATCATCAGTGCCGAAGACCGCGCCGAGATCGAGCGCGGCATGGCCCAGATCCGCAGCGAGATCGAGGCCGGCCAGTTCGAGTGGCTGCTCGATCTGGAGGACGTGCACCTCAACATCGAGAAGCGCCTGACCGAACTGGTCGGCGACGCCGGCAAGCGCCTGCATACCGGCCGCTCCCGCAACGACCAGGTGACAACCGACATCCGCCTGTACATGCGCGCGGCCATCGACGACATCCTGGCCCTGCTGAAAGGACTGCGCGGCGCCCTGACCGATCTGGCGGAGCAGCACGCGGACACGATCATGCCGGGCTTTACGCACCTGCAGGTGGCGCAGCCGGTGACCTTCGGCCACCATCTGCTGGCCTATGTCGAGATGTTCGGCCGCGATGCCGAGCGCATGCAGGACACGCGCCGCCGCGTGAACCGCCTGCCGCTGGGTGCCGCCGCCCTGGCGGGCACCACCTTCCCGGTCGACCGCCTGCGCGTGGCCAAGACCCTGGGCTTCGACGACGTCAGCCACAACTCGCTCGATGCTGTGTCTGATCGCGACTTCGCGATCGAGTTCACGGCAGCCGCATCGGTCTTGATGATGCACATCTCGCGCATGTCGGAAGAGCTGGTGACCTGGATGAGCCCGCGTATCGGCTTCATCGACATCGCCGACCGCTTCTGCACCGGCTCCTCGATCATGCCGCAGAAGAAGAACCCGGACGTGCCGGAGCTGGCGCGCGGCAAGACCGGCCGCGTCTATGGGCACCTGATGGGTCTGCTGACCTTGATGAAAGGCCAGCCGCTGGCCTACAACAAGGACAACCAGGAAGACAAGGAACCGCTGTTCGACACCGTCGACACGGTGCTGGACACCCTGCGCATCTTCACCGACATGGCTGCCGGCATCACCGTCAAGGCCGACAACATGCGCGCCGCCGCCCTGCAGGGTTACGCGACCGCGACCGACCTGGCCGACTACCTGGTCAAGAAGGGCCTGCCCTTCCGCGATGCCCACGAAGCCGTGGCGCATGCGGTGCGTGCCTGCGACGAGGCCGGCTGCGACCTGTCCGAGATGCCGCTAGAACGCCTGCAGGCATTCTCGCCGCTGATCGAACAGGACGTGTTTGCGGTGCTGACGCTCGAAGGTTCGGTCGCCGCGCGCGACCACGTGGGCGGCACCGCGCCGAACCAGGTGCGCAAAGCCATCGCACGCGTGCGCGGTCAGCTGGAAGGCTGATCCCGGCCTGGCCCCGCAAGGCCGGGCGCACCAAACGACAACGGCGCTCATTCGAGCGCCGTTGTTCTTTCCAGCCTGGCCTGAAGCGGAATTACGCTTTACGGCGGCGCAGACCGAAGATGCCGGCCAGGCCAAAGCCCAGCAGCGCCATCGTGCCCGGTTCCGGCACCACGTTCCAGCCGATCGCGTCGTACAGCTGCAGGTCGGTTGCGCTGATGGCCAGGCGTTCGCCGCGTGCGGCGGTCGGGTCCAGGATGCCGATGCCCAGGTTGTCCTTCCAGTGGCTGGCCTGCTGGCCGTCGCCGAAGGTGCGGCCGGTCGAGAAGGTCGCGATGTTCGAGCCGCAGTTATCCAGCGAGAAGTACTTGGTGCGGTTGTCGGCCGACCAGTCGATGTCCGCGCCTGCTGCCTTGCTGTCGGTCGAGCAGCGGAACAGGTCGGCCGGGGCGATGTAGGTGAAGGCCGCGTCCGAGAAGTTGCCGGTGCGGTTCAGGTCCAGGGTGTCGACGCCGCTGACGAAGCCGAGCGCGTGGCCGATCTCGTGGGTGGCCACGCCGATGAAGTCGAAGGCGTTCGCATCGACGCCATCGGTCGGATCGAAGTCCCAGGCGAAGGTGCTGCTGAAGGACACCGAGCCGTCGCTCAGCGGGTCGTGCGCGTCCAGCAGGCCGACGGCGCGCGCATTGGCGCTGGTCATACGGATCGTGCTGTTATTGGCGTTGCAGTTGTTGTCGAGGAAGGGGGTGGCGCTGCCCTTACCGTTCGGATTGACGCCGGTGCCGTTCATGTACACGTTCAGGCAGCTGCTCTTCGGCAGGTTGGCGACGGCCATCTTGTCGGTGGCGCCCCATGCATCGGCGATCAGCGCATTGCGGTAGGCGTCATAGCTGACGGTGCCGCGGGTCGAGCCGGTCGAGCCCAGCACGCCAGGGCCGAGGACCGAAAAACCGATGTTCAGATTGACCGTCACGTCGTCGTGCAGCACGGCGCTCCAGCGATTGGCCGCAGCCTGGAAGCCGCCCAGTGCGCGGGTGTCCATGTCCGGCGCATAGGTAAAGTTAATTACCAGCGCGTGGGCGGAGCCGGCAAACGCGCATGCCAGCAGGGGGGCCATCTTGAAGATTTTTTTCAGGTTTTTCATGTCTCTTTCCGCAGGTCGTTGATTTGTTATCTCGCGATCCACTTTGGGTATCGTCAATTTCATATACGCAAACTTTATGCCAGGAAAGACAAGTACTTGTTTCTAATGGGGAATTTATTATCTAGACGAAATTTATGATGGCGAATGTAAATATTTCCGACAGTTTCTGCCGATTCCTCGCGAACGCCGGTGCTGTTTCGCCCTGCGTAAAATCCTCCACAGCAGCGCGGCTGCGACTTTTTTGAGGATTTTATTCATGCAACGCTACAGGAACCTGGGCGGCGAATCCGGCGTGGTTGCCTACGACATCGATGCCGGCCAGATCATCGTCCAGTTCAGGAACGGCGAACGCTACCTCTACACCGAGGACAGTGCCGGCGCCGCCAACGTCGCCAGGATGCAGGCGCTGGCCAAGGCCGGCCGCGGTCTGTCCAGCTTCATCAGCCAGCACGTGCACGACCGCTACAAGCGCAAAGTCAATTCCGGTAAGATCTATTAATGACCCAAACTCCCCTGCCAGAACGCCTCTTTTCCGCCTTCCTGTTCGACATGGACGGCACCATTCTCACCTCGATCAAGGCCGCCGAACGAGTCTGGGGCCAGTGGGCTGCCAGCCACGGCCTGGACGTCGATGCCTTCCTGCCGACCATCCACGGCAAGCGCACCGAAGAAACCATCCGCGCCCTCGCGCTGCCGGGCGTCGACCCGGTGCGCGAAGCCGCCTTCATCACCCGCGCCGAGATCGAGGACGTGGCCGGGGTCGAAGCGATCCGCGGCGTGGCCGATTTCCTGGCCAGCCTGCCGAGCGAGCGCTGGGCCATCGTCACCTCGGCGCCGCGCCTGTTGGCCGAAGCACGCATCGCCGCCGCCGGCCTGCCGACGCCAAGCGTGCTGGTGGCCGCCGAGGACGTCGAACGCGGCAAGCCGGCGCCCGATCCTTTCCTGCTGGGTGCGCGCGAACTCGGCGTAGCGCCGGCCGACTGCCTGGTGTTCGAAGACACGCTGGCCGGATTGCAGTCCGCGGCCGCGGCCGGCATGGCGAGCATCGTCGTGACCACCACGCATACGCATCCGCTGGAAACCGAGGTCAGCGCGGTGCTCGATTACGAGGACTTGCGCGCGGTCTACGCGGCGGATGGTCTTCATGTAACTTATCGGTGACTTTTTGAGTCGCATAGGTTACACTGTCATTTCCATAACCCATCAAGGAGCAGGAAATGGCTGGAGAAACGACCCCGATCGATGCCGCTGCGCGCATGTCTCACAGCCACTCGCTGGCAGCTCTGACGATCGTCAGCATGCTGGGCCTGGCTGCCGTACTGAGTCTGACGCGCGCCGGTGGCGATGCCAGCAAGACCCTGTGGACAGTCATGCCGGCCATCATCGCGGTAACGGCGGGGTCGCTGTACCGCTCGTACAAGCGGGTCGATATCTGCGCGCTCAAGGCCGTGCGCAACGACGAACTGCGCCAGGCCAGTTTGTCGCGCGCCTGGCGCAACGGCTTCGTGGCGGTGCTGGGTCTGCAGCCCCTGCTGGCCCTGTTCCTGACCTGGAGCGGTACCGAATACGGCATCGCGCTGATGGCAGCCGTCACCGTGTGCGCCGGCGCCACGACCGTGCATACCAGCCTGCTCTGGTACGACCGCTGATGCGAGAAACGATGACCGAGCACCTGAGCACCACCATGAAAATCCAGCGCGCCCGCCTCGACCTGACCCAGGCCGAACTGGCCGAGCGCGCCGGCGTCACCCGCAAGTCGGTCAACGCCATCGAGGCCGGGCACATGGTCCCCTCCATCATCCTCGCGCTCAAGCTGGCCAAGGTGCTGGGCGTGACGGTGGAAGAACTATTCGCTATCGAGCTTCGCCCGAACTGATGTCATCCTGCTCGCCATGGTCGGCGCGATAAACACGCGGCTCCAGGGTCTCTTCCTCGATCGGCAGGTTCGCGGCCGGCGCGGCGGCGGCGTCGCGTTTCGGATACGGCGTGCCGTCGCGGTGCGTGTAGCTGTCGGTGCTGCCGTCGAACAGCAGGTCGATGTCCGGATAGGTGGCCTTGTCTTCCTTGATGCGCGAGCCCACCGCCAGGAACAGCGCCGTGCCCCAGCCGCGGTTGACCAGGTGATGGCCGTTCGGGCGGCCGGCCGGGAAGGCGGCGCAGTCGCCGGCGCGCATCAGGGTTTCGCCCTCGTCGGTGATCAGGGTCAGTTCGCCGGACACGACCATCACGAACTCGTCCTCGTGCGTATGCCAGTGACGCTGCGATGAGGCCGCGCCCGGTTGCAGTTCGGTCAGGTTGACGCCGAACTGGGTGATGCCGCCGGCGTCGCCCAGCGCCTGCCGGCTGCGCCCATTGACGGCCTCGGCGAAGGGGTCGGGGTAATCGGTGCCGGTGCGCACGGGAATACTGCTCAGATCTAACCTCGACATGGACGTTCCTCGTTAATGGATGAGTGAAGCGGGTTTCGACAGGTGACAGTGTATAGTAGCCAAAAAGCCGGAACCAACACGCATGTCCACGCAAGCAAACAGCCAGCAAGCCGCCATTCTGCAGTCTCCCCACAAGGTCAAACTCATCGCCGCCGTTGCCGGCGCCGGCAAGACCACGACGCTTGCGATGGAAGCGCGCCAGGCACGCGACGACGGGCTGTCCGAACGCGGCATCCTGGCCCTGTGCTTCTCGCGCGGCGCCCGCCTGCGCTTCCATGAAAAGCTGAAGGAAGAAGCGGGCGAGGACAGCAGCGTCTTCGTGATGACGGTCGAGGATTTCGCACGCCAGCTGATCGAGGACCTGGCCGAAAGGGGCCGCATCACCCGCCCGGTCGCCCACGCCGACGTCGAGGGCATCCGCGGCGAACTGGTGGCGGCCGCAGCGCGCGTCTGGCAGCGCTACCAGGAACAGGGCGTGCGCAGCGACTTCAATTTCGGCCTCGACGAAAACAACCAGCACCTGGACGACATCGCGCGCCGCCTGGCCCAGTTGAAGGCCGCGCTGGCCACCGGCGAATTCGCGCCGAAGGACAACGAGAACTTCGCCGAAGAGAACGACGACGACGCCGACTACGACGAGAGCGGCGACGGCGAACTGGCCGGCCAGCCGGACCCGATCGCCGACATCATCCGCGAGTACGAGGCGGCGCGCCATCCCTACCCCGACGACTTCCGCTGGCAGGGCCCGAACGACGCGGTGGCCGACCTGGTCTACCTGCTGCAGCGCCAGCCGTCCCTGGCCCAGGAGCTGCGCCGCTGGTCGCTGTACCTGGTCGACGAGTGGCACGACGTGAACGCGGCCGAATTCGAACTGCTGGCGCGGCTGCGGCGCGGCGCGCGCCTGGTGGTGGCCGGCGACAAGGACCAGACCATCAACCGCGAGCGCGGCGCCGACCCGGTCTTTTCAGGCCAGCGCTTCACGGACGCCTACCGCGCGGACGGCAAGCGCTTCCCGCTCGGGATGTCCTACCGCTTCGGTCCGGATGCCGCGGCGCTGGCCGACCGCCTGACGCACAACGGCTGCGAAGGCCGGCCGGACCGTGCGACGAACGTGCGCCGCGTGGCCTACGACCCCGCGCAGCCGGGTGCCTGCGCGCGCCTGGTGGCGGACACCATCCGCGAGGCCTTGCAGAAGGGCCGCCCCAAGCCCAGCAACCGCGACTTCGCCGTGGTGCTGCGCGACGTCGACCAGAGCATCGAGATCGAGACCGCGCTGATGGAAGCGAAGATCCCGTACAAGTGCGACGGCTTCGAAACCTTCCTGCTGTTGCCGGAGATCCTGCTGCTGCGCGGCGTGCTGCATTACGCCTGCGGCGATTACACGGCCCTCAAAGGCCACGCCGAGACCTGCGTGCAGATGGTGCTGGCGCTGTCGCGTTATTTCTATCTCACGCGCGACCCCAGGCACTGGAACCTCGAGGGCGCCGGGCGCCGTTCGGTGCTGGGCTATGCGCAGGACGAGGTGCGGCGCACGCCGGAAGTGCTGCAGAGTTTCTTCGACGGCGCCCTGCTGCGCGAGACGGAGTTCGACAGCCCGCAGGCGCGCCAGTCGAAGAACCTGATCCGGCCTGTGATCGCGAAGATGGCCAGCTTGAGCCCGACGGCGACCGCGTATGAGCTGCTGACCATGCTGCGCGAAGAGGTCGACCTGCACGACGCCACCAGCCGCGCCTTCGTCAGCCGCGACCGCGTCGTCTCGGCGCGCCGCTCGATCGACGCCTTCCTGCGCTTCGCCTCGACCCACGGCCAGGTGCCGGCGGCCGAATTCCTGGCGCGGCTGACGCAGATGGAAAACGACGTCGCGCTGGTGCGCAAGTCGAAGAACGCGAACAGCATCGGCACGCGGCGCAGCCTGGTGCGCGTGACCACCATCCAGGCAGCCAAGGGCCGCGAGTGGCCCTACGTGCTGGTGCCCTTCCTGCAGCAGGACGAGTTCGTGCGCACGCGCGACGCGACCAACGAGCTGCGCCACCTGTACGTGGGCTTGACGCGGGTGATGAAGGAACTGGTTCTGTTCGAGCCGGATGCGGCGTCGGCGGGCAGGCGGCTGGCTTACCTGAATAGTTAGCCAGTGAGCGTAAGCGTCAGCGCGTAAACGTCATCCCCGCGCAGGCGGGGATCCAAGCTCTGCATGCATATCGTCAGCACATAGGGAACTTGGATTCCCGCCTGCGCGGGAATGACGGTTTCCAAGCTGCGGGCAAGGTTCAGCCGCGCTTCTGCACCAGCGTCAGGATGTCATAGCTGGCCACCAGCTCGTCGTTCTGGTTGGTCACCTGCACGTCCCAGGCCACCACGCCCTGGCCGCGGCCTTGTTCGTCGGTGCGGTTGCGGTCGACCTTGCGCTTGCAGGTCAGGCGCGCGCGGATGGTGTCGCCGATCGCCACCGGCGCCACGAAGCGCAGGTTGTCGAGGCCGTAGTTGGCCAGCACCGGACCCGGCGCCGGCGAGACGAACAGGCCGGCCGCCGCCGACAGCACGAAGTAGCCGTGGGCGATGCGCTTGCCGAACTGGGTGTCCTTGGCGGCGATCTCGTCGAAGTGCATGTAGAAATAGTCGCCCGAGACGCCGCCGAAGTTGACGATGTCCGCCTCGCTCACGGTGCGGCGGTGGGTCAGCAGCGAGTGGCCGATCTCGAGGTCTTCGAACCAGCGGCGGAACGGGTGGATCTCCGTTTCCTTGACCTCGGCGCCGCGCACGTATTCGCCGGTCACGGCGGCCAGCATGGTCGGCGAACCCTGCACCGCGGCGCGCTGCAGGAAGTGCTTGACGGCGCGGATGCCGCCCAGCTCTTCGCCGCCGCCGGCGCGGCCCGGACCGCCGTGCTTCAGCTGCGGCAGCGGCGAGCCGTGGCCGGTCGAGTCCACTGCTGCGACGCGGTCGAGGATGTGCACGCGGCCGTGCGAAGCGGCCGCCACCGGCACCGCATGCGTGGCGATGGCCGGGTCTTTCGTCACCAGGGTCGTCACCAGGCTACCCTTGCCGCGCGCGGCGAGAATCAGGGCTTCGTCGATGTCGCGGTAGGTCATCATGGTGCTGACCGGACCGAAGGCTTCGATGTCGTGGACCGCATCGTTGATCAAGCCGTTGCGGCACAGGATCAGGGTCGGCGAGAAGAAGGCGCCGCTACCGCAGTTTTCACCGACCGGATTGAAGCCGTCGCGGGCGCTGAACAGGACTTCGTTGCCGCGCGCGAGCATCTCGACACGCTCGCTGACGTCACGGTGCTGGTCCATCGAGGCCAGCGCGCCCATGCGCACGCCTTCCATCTTCGGATTGCCGACCACGATCTTGGCCAGGCGCGCCCGCAGGCGCTCGCCGACCGCCTCCACATGCTGCTCCGGCACGATGACGCGGCGGATCGCCGTGCACTTCTGGCCGGCTTTACCGGTCATCTCGCGCGCGACTTCCTTCACGAACAGGTCGAATTCCTCGTCGTCCGGGCTCACGTCCGGCGCCAGGATGGCGGCGTTCAGCGAGTCGGCTTCGGCCGTGAAGGGCACGGCTTCGCGGATCAGGTTCGGGTTGGCGCGCAGCTTGGCGGCGGTATCGGCCGAGCCGGTGAAGGTGACGGCGTCGAAGCCCGTCATGCGGTCCAGCAGGTCGCCGGTCGAGCCGATCACCAGCTGCAGGCTGCCTTCCGGCACCAGGCCGGATTCCATCATCATCTTCACCGTCGCGTGGGTCAGGTAGCTGGTGGCGGTGGCCGGCTTGACGATGCAGGGCATGGCGGCCAGGAAGCTGGGCGCGAATTTCTCGAGCATGCCCCAGATCGGGAAGTTGAAGGCGTTGATGTGCACCGCGATGCCGCCGCGCGGCACCAGGATGTGGGTGCCGGCAAAGCCGCCGCGCTTGCCCAGCGCCAGGGCCGGGCCTTCGTGCAGCACGTTCGAGGACGGCAGCTCGCGCGAACCCATGCTGGCATAGGCGAACAGGGTGCCGATGCCGCCTTCGACGTCGACCCAGCTGTCCGGGCGGGTGGCGCCGGTCAGGTGCGAGATCTCGTACAGCTCTTCCTTGCGCTCCATGAGATGGAGGGCCAGGGCCTTCAGGCGCTGGGCGCGCTTCTGGAAGTCCAGCGCCATCAGCTCGCGCACGCCCTGCTTGCGAGCGTAGGTCAGGGCTTCGTCGAAGTCGATTTTCTCGGCGTGGGTGTGGTAGATCAGCTGGTTGTCCAGCGCGCTGTGCAGGGGCTGGTGGGCCGATGTACCGTGCCAGCGGCCGGCGATGTAGCTTTGCAGGGTGGTCGGGGTCATTTGTTCTGTCTCCTTCGAATTTGGATGCTTTTCCTTGGGTCCCCGCCTCCGCGGGGACGACGTTGGCTCGTCGTTCCCGCGTAGGCGGGAACCCAAGTTAACGCATATTGCTAACTTTTCTTCGGCTTGTGCGGCTCATCGAACACCATCCGTCCGCGGCCGGGCTCCACCTCGGTGAGCGCCTCGACTTCGCGCAGCGATGTCATCGAGCGCACGGCCAGATCGTGGTACTGCCGCGTGCCGTAGCTCTTCCATGCGATCTCTTCGTCGGTCACGGGACGAACGACCTTGGCCGGCGCGCCCAGCACCAGGCTGCGCGGCGGGATCGCCATGCCGGCCTTTACAAAAGCCGCGGCGCCGACGATCGATTCCGCGCCGACGACCGCCTTGTCCATCACCACCGCGTTCATGCCGACCATCGCATTGCGGCCCACGCGGCAGCCGTGCAGCACGGCGCCGTGGCCGATGTGGCCGTCGACTTCGACCACGGTGTCATCCTCGGGAAAGCCGTGCATCACGCAGGTGTCCTGCACGTTCGCGCCCTCTTCCAGGATCAGGCGCCCGAAGTCGCCGCGCAGCGAAGCCAGCGGGCCGACATAGCAGCGCGGGCCGACGATCACGTCGCCGATCAGCACCGCGGTCGGGTGTACGTAGGCGCTCGGGTGCACCACCGGGCGCAGGCCGTCGATTTCGTAGATCGGCATCTCAGACCCGCTCGACGATGAGGGCGATGCCCTGGCCGACGCCGATGCACATCGTGCACAGCGCGTAGCGGCCACCGGTCCGGTGCAGCTGGTTGACCGCTGCCGTCACCAACCGCGCACCGGAAGCGCCCAGCGGGTGGCCCAAAGCGATGGCGCCGCCGTTCGGATTCACGCGGGCGTCATCGTCGGCGACGCCGAGGTCGCGCAGCACGGCGAGACCCTGCGAGGCGAAGGCTTCGTTCAGCTCGATCACGTCCATCTGCTCGATGGTCAAGCCCGTCATCTGCAGCAGCTTTTTCGTTGCCGGTGCCGGGCCGAAGCCCATGATGCGCGGCTCCAGGCCGACCGTGGTCATGCCGACCACGCGCGCACGCGGGGTCAGCTTGTACTGGTCGACGGCGGCGCTGGAGGCCAGCAGCAGCGCGCAGGCGCCGTCGTTCACGCCCGAGGCGTTACCGGCGGTGACCGAACCGTCCGGCGTCACCACGCCCTTCAGCTTGGCCAGGCCTTCGAGCGTCACGTCCGGACGCGGATGCTCGTCGGTGTCGAACACGCGCGATTCGCCTTTTTTGCCATGCAGCGTGACCGGCACGATCTCTTCCTTGAACACGCCGGCGGCATGCGCGGCGGCCCACTTCTGCTGGCTGCGCAGCGCGAACGCGTCCTGGTCTTCGCGCGAGACCTTGAAGTCGCGCGCCACGTTCTCGGCGGTCTCCGGCATCGAGTCGATGCCGTACTGCGCCTTCATCTTCGGGTTCACGAAGCGCCAGCCGATGGTGGTGTCTTCGATCTTGGCCGTGCGCGAGAACGCGGTGTCGGCCTTGGCCATCACGAAGGGCGCGCGGGTCATGCTCTCGACGCCGCCGGCGACGATCAGGTGCGCTTCGCCGGTCTTGATCGCGCGCGCGGCCATGCCGACCGCGTCCAGGCTGGAGCCGCACAGGCGGTTGATGGTGCTGCCCGGGACCGAAGGTGGCAGGCCGGCCAGCAGGCCCGCCATGTGGGCCACGTTGCGGTTGTCCTCGCCGGCCTGGTTGGCGCAGCCGTAGTAGACGTCGTCGACCTTCGCCCAGTCCACGCTGGGGTTACGGTCGATCAGCGCCGCGATCGGCAGCGCGGCCAGGTCGTCCGCGCGCACGCCGGCAAGCGAACCGCCGAAGCGGCCGAAGGGGGTGCGGATGGCGTCGACGATGTATGCGTCAGTCATGAATGGATCTCCTCGATTTTATTTGTTGCGCTGGTCGACCACGCGCCGGGCCTTGCCCGTCATCGAGCGCTCGATGCCCTGGCTGGGCAGCAGGTTCACGCTGGTGGTCACGCCGATATAGGTCTTGATGCGGTGCTTCAGTTCCTGGGCCAGGGTCTGCACCTGGTCGTCGGTGAATTCGCCCTCTCGCAGCTCGCAACGGACCTCGAGCTTGTCGAGGTGGCCGTCCTTGCTGACCACCAGCTGATATTGCGGGGCCAGCGCCGGCATCTGCAACACCTGCTCCTCGACCTGGCTGGGGAAGACGTTCACGCCGCGGATGATCAGCATGTCGTCCGAACGCCCGGTGATACGCCCCATGCGGCGCATCGCGCGCGAGGTCGGTGGCAGCAGGCGCGTCAGGTCGCGGGTGCGGTAGCGGATGATGGGCAGCGCTTCCTTGCTGAGCGAGGTGAACACCAGCTCGCCCTCTGCGCCGTCCGGCAGCACTTCGCCGGTGTCCGGGTCGATGATCTCCGGGTAAAAATGGTCTTCCCAGATCACCGGGCCGTCCTTGCTCTCGATGCACTCGCTGGCCACGCCCGGGCCCATCACCTCGGACAGGCCATAGATGTCGACGGCGTCGATGCCGGCCGCCGCTTCGATCTCGCTGCGCATGGCGGCGGTCCAGGGTTCGGCGCCGAAGATGCCGACCTTCAGCGAGGACGTGGCCGGGTCGATCCCCTGGCGCTTGAATTCCTCGACGATGTTCAGCATGTACGAAGGCGTGACCATGATGATCGAGGGCTGGAAGTCCTGGATCAGCTGGACCTGCTTTTCGGTCTGCCCGCCCGACATCGGCACCACGGTGCAGCCCAGGCGCTCGGCGCCGTAGTGCGCACCGAGGCCGCCGGTGAACAGGCCGTAGCCGTAGGCGACGTGGACCATGTCGCCGGGACGGCCGCCGGCCGCGCGGATCGAACGCGCGACCAGGTTGGCCCAGGTGTCGATGTCGCGCCGGGTATAGCCGACCACGGTCGGCTTGCCGGTGGTGCCGCTGGAGGCATGCACGCGCACCACCTGCTCCCGCGGCACCGCGAACAGACCGAACGGGTAGTTGTCGCGCAGGGTCTTCTTGGTCGTGAACGGGAACTTCGCCAGGTCGGCCAGGGACTTCAGGTCGTCCGGGTGCACGCCTGCCTCGTCGAAGCTGCGGCGGTAATGCGCCACGTTCTCGTAGGCGTGCCGCAGCGTCTGTTGCAGGCGTTCCAGCTGCAGCGCCTGCAGCTCGTCGCGGCTGGCGCGCTCGATCGGTTCGAGATCGCCGGGTTGAGGAATGCGTTGCACCATCTCCTTCTCCTATTACTCGGTATTGCCCACTTCTGCCACCATGCCGTTCACACGGTGGGACTTGCCGCGGAAGAGCGCGACCTTGCGCCCCTCCTGGTTGGTGACGACGATGTCGTAGACGCCGGTCTTGCCGGACAGCGCCTGCTCGACCGCCTCGGCCCTCAGGACATCGCCCGCGCGGCCGGGCGACAGGTAATCGATGCTGCAACCGGCGCCGACCGTATTGAAATTGTGCGAGTTACAGGCGAAGGCGAAGGCACTGTCGGCCAGCATGAAGATATAGCCGCCGTGGCAGGTGCCATGGCCGTTCAGCATGTCCTCGCGCACGCGCATGCTCATGCGCGCGTAGCCGGGGCGGATCTGGTCCAGCCTCATGCCCAGCTTCTGGCTGGCCGGGTCGCGTTCGTACATGGTCTTGCCGGCCAGTTCGGCCAGCTGCTGCGGGCTCATTGGGACATCAGGCTGCATGGAAGCGTGCTCCTGCCGAATTCGTCCCGACATTGGCGGCCAGCTTGCGGCGCAGCAGCGGCGAGACACGGTAGCGGTCTTCGCCATACGCCTGGCCCAGGTTGTGCAGCACGGCGGCGATGTGCCGCAGGCCGACCGCGTCCGCCCAGGCCAGCGGCCCGCGCGGGTAGTTCACGCCTTTCTGCATCGCGATGTCGACCGCGCGTGCGCTGCATACGCCCTGGTTGACGGCATCGGCCGCCTCGTTGGCCAGCATGGCGACGGTGCGCATCACGGCCATGCCAGGCACGTCGTCGAGGCGTGTGACGGTAAAGCCGGCGGCCTGGAACATGCCGACCGCGCCCTGCCAGGCTTTCTCGCTGCACTGGTCGGCGCGCGCCAATGCGATGCGCGTGCCCTTGGCCGGATCGAGCATCAGGTCGAACAGCACGGTGTCGGGATGCTTGTCGTCGGCTGCGCGCTGGGTCGCGCTGCGGCCGTCGGTCAGGTAGATGGCGGCGCCGTGCACGTGGAAGGCCGGCTCCTCGCGGGTGTCGGTGCCGTCGAACATGGCCGGGTGGCTGAAGGCGACGCCGGCGGCGGCCAGGCGCTCGCTGACCACGGCCTGCAGCGCATCGAAGACCGGGTCCTGCAGGTCGCGCTTGCGGGTGATGCGCACCGTGTGCGGGCGCTCGGCTTCCGGCTCGGCCTGCGCTGCCGGCATGGCGATGCCTTCGCCGTAGCGGTAGAAGCCGCGGCCCGATTTGCGGCCCAGGAAACCGGCATTCACCAGCTCCTGCTGCACGACCGAAGGCGTGAAGCGCGGGTCGTTGAAGTAGGCCTTGAACACCGATTGCGTGACCGAGAAGTTGACGTCGTGGCCGATCAGATCCATCAGTTCGAAGGGGCCCATGCGGAAGCCCCCGCAATCGCGCATCACGGCGTCCAGCGTGGCGGCATCGGCCGCCTGTTCCTGCAGCAGGCGCAGACCTTCCGCATAGTAGGGGCGCGCCACGCGGTTGACGATGAAGCCCGGCGTCGACTTGGCGTGCACCGGGTTCTTGCCCCAGGCTTCGGCGGTGGCATAGACGGTATCGGCGATGCCTTTGTCGGTGGCGACGCCTTCGACAACTTCAACCAGTGCCATCAGCGGCACCGGGTTGAAGAAGTGCATGCCGACCAGGCGCTCCGGGCGCTTGAGCTGGGCGGCGATGGCGGTGACCGAGATCGACGAGGTATTGGTGGCCAGGATGCAGCCGGGTGCGACGAGGTCTTCGAGTTCGGCGAACAGCTTGCGCTTGACCTCCAGGTCTTCGACGATGGCTTCGACCACCAGCGCGGCTTCTTTCAGCTCTGCCAGCGAGGCCGCCGGCTGCAGGCGCTCGCGCGCGAGGTCCGCCTCGAGCGCGCCCATGCGGCCCTTTTCCACCAGCTTGTCGTAGGCCTTGCCGATGCCGGCAATGGCTTTGCCGACCGCTTCCGGCCGCGTGTCGTAGACCAGCACCCGATGGCCGCTGCTTGCCGCCACCTGGGCGATGCCAGAACCCATGGCGCCGCTGCCGACCACGGCGATGACACTGCCTCTATCCAATGCGTGTGCCATCCTTATTCTCCCTTGAAGTGCGGCTGGCGCTTTTCGATGAAGGCGGCCACGCCCTCGCGGTAGTCATGGCTGTAACCCAGCTCGCGCATCATGCCGGCTTCCATTTGCAGCTGCTGCTCCAGGGTGTTGGTCGAGCTGGCCAGCATCGCCTTCTTGGTGAAGGCCAGGCCCTTGGTCGGTGCCTTGGCGAAGTGCTCGGCCATCGCCATCGCTTCATCCATCAGGGCTTCATCCGGCACGCAGCGCCAGATCAGGCCCCATTCCTCGGCCTTCTCGGCCGGCAGCTTGTCGCCCAGCAGGGCCAGGCCCATGGCGCGGGCCGGGCCGATCAGGCGCGGCAGCACCCAGGTGCCGCCGGTGTCCGGGATCAGGCCCAGCTTGCAGAAGGCTTCGATGAAACTGGCGGATTTCGCGGCCAGCACGATGTCGCAGGCCAGCGCCAGGTTGGCGCCGGCGCCGGCAGCCACGCCGTTCACGGCGCAGATCACCGGCATCGGCAGGGTGCGCAGCGTGGTCACCAGCGGCGCGTAGAATTTTTCGACCGACTCGCCGAGGTTCACGCCTTTTCCGCCCGGCTCGACGGCGCGGTCGTTCAGATCCTGGCCGGCGCAGAAGCCACGGCCGGCGCCGGTCAGCACCAGCACGCGCGCCGTCTTGTCGGCTTGCAGCTTGTCCAGCGCGTCGCGCACTTCGCGGTGCATGGCCTGGGTGAAGCTGTTCAGGCGGTCGGGGCGGTTGAGGGTGAGGACGGCGATGCCGTTTTCCAGTTTGAATTGGATGGATTCGTAGCTCATGAAGTGTCTCCTCTTTTATGCCGTCATTCCCGCGCAGGCGGGAATCCAGGTTTTTCGAACCGCCACGAACTTGGATCCCCGCCTTCGCGGGGAGTCGTTTCCGGCAATGCCGGGAACGACGAGCTGGTGGTATTTATTCCTGCACGTCGAAATCGACGACGATCTTGTCCGTCACCGGGAAGCTCTGGCAGCTCAGCACGAAGCCGCGTGCCACTTCGTAGTCTTCCAGCGCATAGTTGACGTCCATTTCCACCTGCCCTTCCAGCACCTTGCAGCGGCAGGTCGAGCACACGCCGCCCTTGCAGGAATAGCGCATGTCGATGCCCGCGCGCAGACCGGCATCCAGCAGGGACTCCTTGTCCTTGTCCATCGTGAAGCTGGCGTGCACACCGTCCATCACCACCGTGACTTCGGTCTGGTGCAGCGGCTCGGCCGACACGGGGCGCGGCTTGCGCGGGGTCTGGGCGGCGCCGGCGGCGAACAGCTCGATGCGGATGCGCTCCTTCGGCATCCCCGCTTCCTGCAATGCATTGGAGACGCCATGCATCATGTCTTCCGGCCCGCAGATGAAGGCGTAGTCGACGTCTTCCACGCGCAGCCAGTGCTGGAACAGCTGGCGGCATTTGTCTTCGGTGATGCGGCCGTGGAACAGCTCGACGTCCTGCGGCTCGCGGCTCATGATGTAGACCAGGTTCAGGCGCTCGAGGTACTGGTCTTTCAGGTCGGTCAGCTCGTCGCGGAAGATCACCGAGGACGAAGCGCGGTTCCCGTACAGGAGCGTAAAACGGCTGTGCGGTTCGGCCATCAAGGTGGTCTTGATGATCGACAGGATCGGTGTGATGCCGCTGCCGGCCGCGAAGGCCAGGTAGTGGCGGCGGCTTTCCGGCTCCAGCGGCAGATTGAAGCGGCCTTCGGGCGGCATCACGTCGATGGTGACGCCGGGGCGGATGGCTTCGTTGGCCCAGGTCGAGAACAGGCCGCCGTTCACGCGCTTGATGGCCACGCGCAGGCGATTGTCCTGCACCGCCGAGCAGATCGAATAGGAGCGGCGCACGTCTTCGCCGTCGATCATCGCGCGCAGCGTCAGGTGCTGGCCCTGCTGGTACCGGAAGGCGTCCTGCAGGTGCGGCGGCACGTCGAAGGTGACGGCGATCGCGTCGCGCGTCTCATGCTTGACCTTGGCGACGGTCAGGGGATGGAATTTGCTCATCGTGTGTATGACACTTAATGACACTTGAAGTAGTCGAAAGGCTCGCGGCAGTCGAGGCACTGGTACAGGGCCTTGCATGGCGTCGAGCCGAACTGGCTGGTCAGGCGCGTGTGGCTGGATCCGCAGTGCGGGCAGGCGACGTCGGGCTGCTGGATCGCATGGCGTTTCACACCGTGCTTCAAACCGCTGATGTCGATTACCTGCTGGCTAGGGGGCGCGATGCCGTAGCTTTTCAGGGCGGCCTTGCCGGCTTCGCTCATCCAGTCGGTGGTCCAGGCCGGCGACAGGCGCGACGCGATCCGCACGCGTTCGACACCGCGCGCGCGCAGCGCGTTCTCGACGTCTTCGGCGATCACCTGCATGGCCGGGCAGCCGGAATAGGTCGGGGTGATGGTCACCACGACCTCGTCGCCGTCGAGCGCGACGTCGCGCACGATGCCGAGGTCCACCACCGAGATCACCGGGATCTCCGGATCGGGCACTTCGCCGAGCCAGGCCCAGACTTGCGCGGTATCGGTAAGCATCGCCGCCCCCATGCCTGTTACCACTCGACGCCGGGATAGGCGCGCTGCAGGAACTGCATCTCGGCCAGGATGTAGCCGAGGCGCTCGCTGTGGCGGCCCTGCTTGCCGCCGCGCTGCATGTAGGCGTCGGGCGACGGCATCGTCAAGGTGGCTTCGGCGAAGACTTCCGATACGTGCTGCAGGAAGGCGGCGCGCAGGGTGTCGGCGGCCGGGGCCACGCCCTGCTCCACCATCGCCTGATCGAGCTCGTCGTAGAGGAAGGCTTCGCCGGTATAGGTCCACAGCTCGTCGACGGCGGCCTGCATCCTGGCGTGGCTGATGTCGGTGCCGTCGCCCAGGCGCACCACCAGGTCGCCGCTGCGGCGCAGGTGGTAAGTGACTTCCTTGATCGACTTTTCCGCGATCTCGGCGATGCGCTTGTCGGTCGAGGCCAGCAGGCCCTGCATCAGGAAGTAGTGCCAGGTATCGAAGAAGAACTGGCGCACCATGACTTGCGCATAGTCGCCGTTCGGCTGCTCGACCAGCAGCAGGCTGCGGAACTCGCGGTTGTCGCGCAGGTAGGCCAGGCGGTCTTCGTCGCGGCCCTTGCCTTCGAGTTCGCCGGCATAGGTCAGCCACATGCGGGTCTGGCCCAGCAGGTCGAGCGCGACGTTGGTGAGCGCCATGTCCTCTTCCAGCGCCGGGCCCTTGCCGCACAGCTGGGAGAGCTGCTGGGACAGGATCAGGGCGTTGTCGCCCTGGCGCAGCAGGTATTCGATTTTTGCCAGCTTCGCGTCCACGGCCAACCTCACAGGTTCTTGACTTCTTCCGGCATCGGGAAGAAGGTCGGGTGGCGGTAGACCTTGCTGTTCGAGGGTTCGAACAGCGCGTCCTTGTCGCTCGGGCTGGAGGCGACGATGTCGGCCGCCTTCACGACCCAGATCGAGACGCCTTCGTTACGGCGCGTGTAGACGTCGCGTGCGTTGTTGATCGCCATCTCGGCGTCCGGTGCGTGCAGGCTGCCGACGTGTTTGTGGGCCAGGCCATGCTGGCTGCGGATGAAGACTTCCCACAGCGGCCATTCTTTGCTCATTTTTTGTCTCCGTGTCAGTCGTCGCCCCCGCGCAGGCGGGGGCCCAAGTTTTGCTCGCATCTCGACTGCTCGACAAACTTGGGTTCCCGCCTGCGCGGGAACGACGGTAATGATTAGGCGGCGGCCTTTTTGTCCGCCTGCTTGTCCGCATACGCCACCAGCGCATCGCGGAACCATTCGCCGTCTTCCCATGCCTTGACGCGGGTGCGCAGGCGCTCCTTGTTGCAGGGACCGTTGCCCTTCAGGACGTTCTGGAATTCGCTCCAGTCGATCTCGCCGAAGTCGTAGCTGCCGCGTTCCTCGTTCCACTTCAGGTCCGGGTCGGGGATGGTGAGGCCGAGGAATTCGGCCTGCGGCACGGTCTGGTCGACCATGCGCTGGCGCAGCTCGTCGTTCGAGAACAGCTTGATCCGCCACTGGCTCGACTGCGCGCTGTTGACCGACTCGGCATCGGACGGGCCGAACATCATCAGCGAGGGCCACCACCAGCGGTTCAGCGCATCCTGGGCCATCGCCTTTTGCTCGGGCGAGCCCTGGGCCAGCTTCATCATGATGTCGTAGCCCTGGCGCGCGTGGAAGGACTCTTCCTTGCAGACGCGGATCATGGCGCGCGCATACGGGCCGTAGGAGCAGCGGCAGAGCGGGATCTGGTTGATGATCGCCGAGCCGTCGACCAGCCAGCCGATGGCGCCGATGTCGGCCCAGCTCAGGGTCGGGTAGTTGAAGATGCTCGAGTACTTGGCTTTGCCGGAATGCAGGGCTTCGAGCAGCTCGTCGCGCGACACGCCGAGGGTCTCGGCGGCACTGTACAGGTACAGGCCGTGGCCGGCCTCGTCCTGGATCTTGGCCAGCAGGATCGATTTGCGCTTGAGCGTGGGCGCACGCGTGACCCAGTTACCTTCCGGCAGCTGGCCGACGATCTCGGAGTGGGCGTGCTGGGAAATCTGGCGGATCAGGGTCTTGCGGTAAGCCTCGGGCATCCAGTCCTTCGGCTCGATCTTGACCCCGGCATCGATGCGGGCCTGGAAGGCCTGCTCTTCCGCGCTCATGTCGTCGCGGGTCTGGACCTTCTTGAGGCCGGTTTCTACCAGTTGGGCGTACATGGTGAGGCGTCTCCGTTTGTGTTCTCACTGAATCCATAATACGATACAAAAAATCAGATGTACACCAGAATTTTGAATCATATCGAGATGCAAGTTTCTGTCGTATGCATCCTGATTGCGGTAAAGTAATCATATGAAAATGCTCAGCAGCAACGACTGGATTACCCGTTTCCTTGCCACCGACCCGCCGCGCTCGAAGTCGCTGGTCATGACGATCTTCGGCGACGCCATCGCCCCGCACGGCGCACGCCTGTGGCTGGGCAGCCTGATCGAACTGGTGGCGCCGATGGGCGTCACCGACCGCCTGGTGCGCACCAGCGTGTTCCGTCTGGCGCAGGAAGGCTGGCTGGTCGCCAACCGCGAAGGCCGCCGCAGCAGCTATGCGCTGCTGCCCGAAGCGCGGCCGCGTTTCGAGCGCGCCAATCGCCGCATCTACGCGCCGCCCGGCCTCGACTGGGATGGCCGCTGGACCGTCGTGATGGCGCCCAACGGCAGCATCGACGCTGCCCTGCGCGCGGCCGTGCGCAAGGAGCTCGAGTGGGAGGGCTATGCGATGCTGGCGCCCGGTCTGCTGACGCACCCGGCCGCCGATGCCGCGACCCTGGCCGAGATCCTGGAGCGCGTGAAGGGCAGCGGCAGGATCTTCGTCTGCAGCGCCGCCGAACTGCCGGGCGCCGGCTCGCGTCCGCTGGGCGAGCTGGTGCAGGAGGCCTGGGATCTGTCCGGCGTGGTGGCCAACTACCGCCGCTTCATCGCCGAATTCACGCCGCTGCTGGACCTGCTGCGCGCCGAGCCCCAGCTGGCGAACCAGGATGCCTTCGTGGTGCGCAGCCTGCTGATCCACGCCTACCGCCGGGTCCAGCTGCACGATCCGATGCTGCCGCTCGCGCTGCTGCCGCAACCCTGGCCGGGCTCGGAAGCGTATGCGCTGGCGCAGGCGATCTACCGCCTGACCTGGGAAGCGGCCGAGGCGCACCTGATGGTCGTGCTGCGGCGCGAGGATGCGGATGCGCCCGATGCGGACGGCGGTTTTTACGAGAGGTTCGGCGGATTGCGCTGAGGCGTGGCCATCGACAGCCGGATGCTCTCGAGACCCAGCTCCAGGTCGAGCCCCGGCCAGTACAGGCAGGTATCCCCAAAACATTGCACCCGGCACAGCTGCGCGACGGTGGCGTGCTCGAACCAGGGGAACAGGGCGAACGGCAGGTAGAGCTCTTCACGGTGGCAGCGCAGCCAGAAGCCTTGCGCATCGATGCTGGTGATCTCGGCACGTGCCACGCGGATTTCGTTTTTCATTGCTGGTTTTCCTCCCAAACGAGCACCTTAGCAAAGGCCAGATGTGCCGCATTTGAGCGGCAGCAGATGACCAGATTTGCGCGTCCAAACGAGTCATGGGTATCATGCACGCCTTACCACTCAAATAACAGGACCGAGGTCCTACCCGCCATGTCTATCAAGATCAGCAGCCAGTTCGACGCTGGCGCCATCGATATCGTCAACGCCACAAGCGCCAACGCCATCGACCTGAACATCCGCAAGGATTCGCACGCCGACATCACCCAGTGGTTCTACTTCCGCCTGCAGGGCGCGCAAGCGCAACCCTGCACGATCCGCCTGCTCAACGCCGGCCAGTCGGCCTATCCGCAGGGCTGGGAAGACTACAACGCGATGGCGAGCTACGACCGCGTCAACTGGTTCCGCGTGCCGACCAGCTTCGACGGCCAGGTCCTGACCATCGAGCACACTCCGGCCATGGACAGCGTCTACTACGCCTACTTCGAGCCTTACTCGTGGGAGCGCCACCTGGAGCTGCTGGACCGCGCCCAGCTGTCCGAGCACGTGCGCATGGTCGACCTGGGTTCGACCGTCGACGGCCGCGACCTGAACATGCTGATCATCGGTGAACCGTCGCCGGAAAAGAAAAAGGTCTGGGTCATCGCACGCCAGCACCCGGGCGAGACGATGGCCGAGTGGTTCGTCGAGGGCATGCTCGACGCCCTGCTCGATCCGGCCCATCCGTTCGGACGGCAACTGCTGAAAGAAACGGTGTTCTACGTGGTGCCGAACATGAACCCGGACGGTTCGGTGCGCGGCAACCTGCGCACCAATGCCGCCGGCGCCAACCTGAACCGCGAGTGGCTGAACCCGACCATGGAGCGCAGCCCGGAAGTCTTCCTGGTCAAGCAGAAGATGCATGAAGTCGGCGTCGACATGTGCCTCGACGTGCACGGCGACGAAGGCCTGCCCTACGTGTTCGTGGCCGGCAGCGAATCCCTGCCGAACTTCACCGCCGAACAAGCCGCGGCCCAGAAGGCATTCTCGGATGCCTTCATGATCGCCAGCCCGGACTTCCAGGACGTGCACGGCTACGGCGAGACGCCCTACAGCGAAGAAACGCTGACCATGGGTTCGCCGCACATCACCCACGCCTTCGGCTGCCTGTCGCTGACGCTGGAACTGCCGTTCAAGGACAACGCCAACGATCCGGATCCGCTGGTCGGCTGGGACGGCGCGCGCAGCGCACGCCTCGGCGCCGCGGTGCTGCAGCCGGTGCTGCAGGCGGTCCGCGCGATCAAAAAGGTGTAATTCGTTCGTGTGGGCTCATGCCAGGGTCATCGCGCCCTGGCTTTGCTTGACCAGAGCTTCAGGCAAAAGCGAACGCTTCAGAATCCTGCCAAGGGTGCTCGTTTGTCACCTGGCTGCTGCGCGAGTAAACATTGCCGTTGTTCCACAAATACCATGCCCAGAGAAAGCTCAGCGTTCGCCCTGCAGTGCCATCGCCGGCATCGCAACGACGTATTAGGCCCTGTACATGCGGCATATTGAAGGCGCCTGTTTCCTCGTGAAAGCCATCAAACATTCGTGCCGGACCAGCGGGTGCCTGAGACAGCCAGCTCGCGAAGTCTTGATGATCGAATCGGCGCCGATGTCGCACCAGGCGCTTGCTTGCATAGTCGAACACATGCATTAACTCACGGTGAATTCGTGAGGCGCCAATCCGCACGCCGGTGTTTGCATCCGGGTAGCTGCCAAGAATTTTACTGGTACGTTTCAATAAATGGATGACGAAACGATTGTCGCGCTTTTCTTCCGGCCGTACCCGCAGAATCAAATCAACAAGTGGGGGATATCCGAACGGAAAAGCGACCCCGATGTGCTGTCGCCACATCTGCGCGCTCGACTTGGATACCTTGCCTAGGAATTCTTCTATATAAAGCATCTGCAGGGTACCGGCTGTATCCAGCTCACGCTGATGGCGTGCGACTTTATCGGTCAAGTGAATACGCGCCTGCTCCCCCAGTAGCTGCTGGTACGGCTCAACAAAGCATTGTTTTCGCTCTGCGTACGTCGGTTCAAAACGTTTCCACAACTGTTCGGCCAGGCTTTTACCTTCTATTCGCGACAGGGAACTGTCGCACGGGTACTGGTGCATTTCCCCGATCTTGTAAAGCTCTCCAAACGCGCCATGCAGCATGATTCCGTCAGGCTTTACATGCTGCCGTAACCACATTGCTTCGACTTCGGACGAAAAACTCATCCCATGCATCGCTTCTGAGGCCTGTGCCATCAGAAAAGGCAAATTCGCGGCGAACTCTTCATTAAGTGGATACTCGGCGTGCGGCACCTCGCAGGCCTTGGCCATACCTTTCGCGTAGGACAAAGCACGACTGCCTGGCACGCCTGTACTGTAAGTTCGGACGCTTTTCCCCAGAAATTGACATGCCGCCAACAAGCATCGGGAATCAGCGCCGCCCGATAGCGTGACACTGACACTGTCGATTCCCCTGGTCGCCATTTCCACACCTTCGAGAAAAAGGTCGACCAGTTCGTCCTTCACATTATCGAAGGCCAGGTCAGCATTTGCCAGTAGCCGCACCGGGTCCCACAGGGTGCGGCTACTGATCTGCAGTGTGTCGAGATCCACGGTCATCGCAATGCCGCCAGCGACGGTCGAAATACAGGATGATGTCGTGCGTCGATCGAGAGGCACGTTCAGAGCAAGAATGTCGCTCATCGCCCCTTGGTCGGGACTGGCAGAACCCTGACAACGACGAGCCAGTGCATGAAAATCGCCGGACAGATAAATTACGTCCCGCTCACATGCCAAATAAAGTGGATAAAGCCCGAACCGGTCGGTAACGATCGTCAGCGTGCGGGCTGCCGTATCGTGACGCAGCAAAGCGAACTGGCCGAAAAGCTGCGGTATCGCCTCGATGGCCAGGGCGGCTGGCGAATCGGCATCGGCAAAGGAACCAGCTAGATAAGTGTGCACATGGGGCGCCCCTCCAGGGTGGAAAGCAAACGTCCTGTTCGGATCGATCAGGACGGCTTGGCGCTGCCCGCTAAAGGTGAGATCGGTAGAAGCAGTCAAGACATCCTCGATGTTATCCAAAACTTGGCAATAATTATTGTTATTTGGACATATTTTAATACAGAAAAATTAATTCTAAATTGTTAATCTGGAACCAGAGCCCACGTGTCCGGTCAAAGCATGAGCGGCAAACAGGAGCGGAGCGTGCAATGGGCATCGTGTATCGGCCAGGTGAAAGTCCGGAACCGGGAGCACCGTCTCCCGCCGGACTCGCGCTGGGCGATTCCTGGTTCTGGCATGCCGATCAGACGCTGCTGCAGGCGCTGGTCGAGCATCCGCGGGTCGCGCCCGAACATGCGGCGATCCGCCTGCTCGGCTTCAACGGCGCCCGGCTGAACCAGTACATCGGCGACGGCGCCTATGCCGACGTGATCCACATGCACCTGGTGCCGGATTTTCACTTCAGCGAGTTCTATCTCGGCGGCTTCGCCAACGACGCCCTCGAACACCGGCTGGCGCTGCGCAACGACTGCGCCTCCGCCTCCGATCCCGCCGCCTGCTTTTCCGCGGCGCGGCTCGACCTCATGCTGTACCACATCAGCGAAGGCCTGAACGGCATCATCCGCACCATCCGCTGGGCCTATCGCAAGACGCCCTGGCTGCAGCCGATCTTCCTGAACGGCTACGATTATCCGGTCCCCGACGGCCGCGGCTTCGTCGACAGCCATGGCGGCTGGATCACGGCGGTGATGGACGACGCCAACGTCGACCCCGACCCGGCCTTCCGCATGGAGGTCGTCAAGCGCATGATCGACTTCGTCAACGACGAGGTGCTGGCCGAATTCCACTCGCCGCTGGAGCGCGTATTCCACGTCGACAGCCGCGGCGTGCTGGCGCGCGATGCGCCGCATTACACCGACGACTGGGAAAACGAGGGTTATCCAACCCGCGAAGGATTCACCAAGATCCTCGAGCGGGCATGGTTTCCCATGCTCGCGCCATTCAGGATCGTGAATTAACAGTCCCGAATGCCCATGCTGGTAGCGCGCGCGCCACAGTTCCCTGCCGCGCGTGGACTTCCTTCCGCTATGCAATGCGTCAGCGCAAATTTCCGTAGAGCACAAAATGATATTCATAAAAATGCTTCTGGGCATTTTCTATCGATATCATTTACAAAGGATGGGATGATGAAACTGATTGGGACCGCAGCCATTCGGAACACCGCCTTGATCGCCGGCATGCTCGCTTGCAGCAGCGCCTTTGCACAGCAGTCGAATGTCGATGTCTACGGCATCATCGACGTGCTGGTCGGCCCGACCACCAACCTCACGAAAGACAAAGGCACGACCTGGCGCGTCAGCTCGAGCGGCATGAACGTCTCGCGACTGGGCTTCAAGGGCGCGGAAGACCTGGGCGGCGGCCTGAAAGCGGTCTACCAGCTCGAAATGGGCCTGGGCATCGATACCGGCAGCACCGACAACCCGCTGTTCAAGCGCCAGGCCAACGTCGGCCTCGAGGGCAGCTACGGGCGCGTGATCCTGGGCCGTTCCTTCACCTCGGTGTATGACTTCATGCTGCCCTACGACCCGATGGGCTATGCGCCCTTCTATTCCTGGGTCCCGACCGGCAATGCCAGTGGCATCAGCAAATACGGCATGACCACCGGCTTCGACAACCTGATCAAATACTCGGGCAAGTTCGGTCCCCTGTCGCTGGGCCTGAGCTATGGCGCCGGCGAGCAGTCGGCCACCATCGGTGACAGCGCCAAGGGCGCGGTGGCGCTGAACTATGCGATGGGACCGGTGTCGGTGGTGGGCACCTACGAGCGCATCAACGGCAACAAGCTGGCAACCGGCGTGCGCGACGAGACCACGGCCTGGCACCTGGGCGCGATGTACAGCAGCGGCAAGCTGAAGCTGCAGAGCGGTGCGCGCGATTACCGGCTGCAGGCGGCCAAGCCGCTGACGCCGGACGTGCGCGCCCGCCTGTACTGGCTGGGTGTCAATTACCAGTTCGCGTCACCGGTGTCGGTGACCGGTGCCGTGTATTACCAGGACGTGCGCAACGTGCCAGTCGTCACCCAGGCCGACCCGATCATGTACGTGGCCCGTGTCAGCTATGCGCTCAGCAAGCGCACCGCCCTGTACACGGTCGGCGGTTATGCCAAGACCAGGCACAACCAGCTGGTCAGCCTGTCGCGGGACGAGGGCGGCTTCGACAGCGACATGCGTAGCCTGCAGGTCGGTATCAACCACCGCTTCTGAACCAGCGCCGCCAATAAAAAAGGCAGCGCGTACGCTGCCTTTTTTCTTTTGCCTGCGCCAGCCTTAACTACCGGCCACCACCATCTTCTCGATCAGGATCGAGCCGGTCGACTTGTTGCCGCGCGTCAGCACGTCATTGCCGATGCCGACGATGGACTGGAACATGTCCTTCATGTTGCCGGCGATGGTGATTTCCTCGACCGGGTACTGGATCACGCCATTCTCGACCCAGTAGCCGGAGGCGCCGCGCGAATAGTCGCCGGTGACGTAGTTGGTGCCCTGCCCCATCAGCTCCGTGACCAGCAGGCCGGTGCCCATCTTGCGCAGCATGCCTTCGAAGTTGTCGGCAATCTTCGTTTCCTTCGAGGTCATTTCCAGGTTGTGCGAACCGCCGGCATTGCCGGTGGTTTGCATGCCCAGCTTGCGCGCCGTGTACGAGGACAGGAAGTAGCCCTGCAGCACGCCGTCGCTGACGACCTTGCGGGTCTGGGTGCGCACGCCTTCTTCGTCGAAGGGCGAGGAACCGACCGCGCCGACCACGTGCGGGTCTTCGACGATCTGGATGTGCGACGGGAAGATCGACTTGCCCAGCGAATCCAGCAGGAAAGTCGACTTGCGGTACAGGGCGCCGCCCGAGGTGGCCTGCACAAAAGAGCCGAGCAGGCCGGCGGCCAGCGGCGCTTCGAACAGCACCGGGCAGGTGCGGGTGTCGAGCTTGCGCGCGTTCAGGCGGGCCAGCGCGCGCTCGGCGGCGTAGCGGCCGACCTTTTCGGCGTCGGCCAGCTTTTTCGGGTCGCGCGCCGAGGTGTACCAGTCGTCGCGCTGCATCTTGTTGCCCTTGCCGGCGATCGGCGCCACCGACAGCGTGTGGCGCGAGAACGGATAGCCGGCGCAGAAACCGAGGCTGTTGGCGGCCACGAAGTGCGACTGCTGCACGTAGACGCTGGCGCCTTCGCTGTTGGTGATGCGCCTGTCGACGCCGAAGGCGGCCGCTTCGCAGCGCTGGGCGATCTGCACGGCTTCCTCGGCGCTGATCTCCCAGGGATAGCACAGGCGCAGGTCGCGCGGGTTCATTTCCAGCAGATCGGCGTCCGGCAGGCCGGCGGCCGGGTCTTCGGCGGTGAAGCGGGCGATGTTGTAGGCCGCTTCCACGGTGGCGCGCAGCGAGGCGCTGGAAAAATCGGAGGTATTGGCATGGCCGCGGCGCTGGCCGCAGTAGACGGTCACGCCGATGCCCTTGTCCTTGTTCTGCTCGATGGTCTCGACCTGGCCTTTGCGCACCGTGACCGCCAGCCCGCTACCCTCGCTGATCTCGACCGATGCATCGCTGGCGCCGGTTTCCTTTGCAATCGCCAGCACGTCCTGTGCAAGCTGCTTGAGCTGATCCTGGGTATGGGTGAAGACGGAGTCGTTCATGTGCGTTTTTCGTAGCGAGCCCTAAAACAGTTATCATAGCAGCCGTTTACTGTTTTTACCGTCAAGCCGTGCGCTTGGCGAATCTAGATCATCATGCCAAATGCAAACCGCGGCGCTGTCGGCTTCCGCTCCGACGAGTTCGACCAGGAATACGAACGCCCCTCCAAGTCCGAACTGAAACGGCAGAGTAACGAGTTGCAGAAGCTCGGCGAAACGCTCATCGAGGCGCCGCGCGACCGTGTCAAGCGCGTGCCGATGCCGGACGAAGTCAAGGACGCCATCCTCACCTGCCAGACCATCACCAACCACGAAGGCCGGCGCCGCCAGCTGCAGTTCGTCGGTAAACTGATGCGCACGCTGGACGAAGAGGAAGTCGACGTCATCCGCCGCACCATCGAAAGCTGGAAGGGCACTTCGAAGGCCGAAGCGGCCGCGCTGCACGCGCTGGAGCGCCGCCGCGAGAAGCTGCTGGCCGACGACAAGGCGCTCACCCAGCTGCTGGAAGAGCATCCGCAGCTGGACGTGCAGCACCTGCGCACCCTGATCCGCAATGCCCGCAAGGAGCAGGCTGAAAACAAGCCGCCCAAGGCCTACCGCGAGATCTTCCAGATCCTGAAGGATCTGGCCAAGCCGGCGAAAGCCGCCGCCCCCGACCAGGAAGAAGGCGAGGACACCGACGATGAGTCTGGAGAATAAGGTACACGAACTGGTGATTGGCCTGGTCTCGGTCTCGGACCGTGCCAGCGGCGGCATCTATGAGGACAAGGGCATTCCGGCCCTGCAGGAGTGGCTGCAGAAGACGCTGACCACCCCGTTCCGCATCGAGACCCGCCTGATTCCCGATGACCGCGACGAGATCGAAAGCACGCTGATCGAGCTGGTCGACGAAGTCCGCTGCCACCTGGTGCTGACCACCGGCGGCACCGGCCCGGCGCGACGCGACGTCACCCCCGAGGCGACGCTCGCCATCGGCACCAAGGAGATGCCGGGCTTCGGTGAGCAGATGCGCCAGGTCAGCCTGCACTTCGTGCCGACCGCGATCCTGTCGCGCCAGGTCGCGGTGATCCGCGAGACGCCGGACCACGCTGCCCTGGTCATGAACCTGCCGGGCCAGCCGAAGTCGATCAAGGAAACCCTCGAGGGCCTGAAGGATGGCGACGGCAAGACCATCGTGAATGGCATCTTTGCCGCGGTCCCCTACTGCATCGACCTGATCGGCGGCCCGTTCAGCGACACCAACCCGGATACTTGCGTCGCCTGGCGACCCAAGAAAAAATAAGGATGCACGCATGAGCGAGCTGCTCGAACACGTCACGATCGACACCGGCGATAATCCGGAAATCTCCGTCATCTGGCTGCACGGCCTGGGCGCCGACGGCAACGACTTCGTGCCCATCGTGCGCGAGCTGGACCTGGCCGGCCTGCCCGGCATCCGCTTCATCTTCCCGCACGCGCGCCGCATTCCGGTCACCGTCAACGGCGGCTACGTGATGCGCGCCTGGTACGACATCACCGGCGCCGAACTGACGCGCCGCGAAGACGAGAACGGCCTGCGCGCTTCGCAGCTCGAAGTCGAAGCCTTCATCGCACGCGAAAAGGCGCGCGGCATCCCGGCCTCGCGCATCGTCCTGGCCGGCTTCTCGCAGGGCTGCGCGATGACCATCCAGGCCGGCCTGCGCCATCCGGAGCCGCTGGCGGGCATGATCTGCCTGTCGGGCTACGTGCCGCTGTCGGCCAAGCTGGGCATGGAGCGCACCCAGGAAAGCCTGCAGACGCCGATCTTCATGGCCCACGGCCGCCACGACAACGTGGTGCCGTTCAACCGCGCCGAGCAATCGCGCGACCTGCTGGTCTCGCTGGGCTACCAGGTCGAGTGGCACGAGTACGCGATGCAGCACTCGGTGTGCCTCGAAGAGGTCCAGGCGATGTCGGCCTTCTTCAAGAAAGTACTGGGGTAAGCGATGGCGAAGAAGGAAGAACTCGACGAAGAGACCATGGCACTGATTAACTGGTGCATCGAGGTTGAAGGGCATCTGGTGGCCGGCGGCGCCACCCAGAAGCAGGCGCAGGAACACATCGAAGAGAACGTCGAGTGGTTCACCGATATGTTCTACGATGAGTTGACGCCCGAGCAGGCGGCGAAAGAAGCGCTGGCCTGATCAAATCCCGCGGAACAGGTGCTGGAAACGCTGGCTGACCGGCAGCCTGGCACCGTGCCCGCGCAACTGCACCCATAAAGTCCCATCCTCGGCGCGCGCCGCCGCGGCGATACGCTTGACGGCCACCATGTAGCCGCGGTGGATCTGCCAGAACGCCGCGCCATCCAGCGATTCCGTCAGCTCCTTCAGGCTCAGGCGGATATGCGCTTCCATCGCATCCGTCACTACCCGCGTGTACTTGGCGTCGGCGCAGAAGTACACCACGTCGGCCAGGTCGATGAAGTGGATCGTGTTGCCGACCGTGGCCTGCAGCCAGGCCGGCGGCTGCGCCCTGGCCTGCGATACCGGCCCGGCAGCCGGCGCCGGCATCCCGGCGATGCGCGCGCGGGCCCGCTCCACCGCCCGCGCCCGGCGCTCCATGCTCACGGGCTTCATCACGTAATCCACCGCCCCTTCATCGAAGGCCTGCAGCGCATGCTCGCCGAAGGCCGTCACGAACACGACATGGGTGCGGGCCTGGAACACGCGCGCCAGTTCCAGGCCATCCAGGCCGGGCATGCGGATGTCGAGAAAGGCCACCTGGGGCGCCATCTCGCGCGCCAGGCGCAGCGCCTCGATGCCGTCTTCCGCCTCGACGATGCGGGCCTCCGGCCACAGCCGCGCCAGCGCTTCGCACAGTTCCGCGCGCAGCAGCGGTTCGTCGTCCGCGACCAGGATGCAGGGCGCGCTCATGCCGTCATCTCCACGCTCGTCTCCACCAGCGGCAAGGTCAGCACGGCCTTGGTCACGCCGGCTGCCGTGCGGGCCAGGCTGAATCCCGCGCGGCCGCCGTACAGCGCCGCCAGGCGCTGGCGCAGGTTGTGCAGGCCGACGCCGCTGCCCGGCACTGCCGCGTCGAGCCCTGCCCCATCGTCGCCGACGGTGACCGTCACCGCTGCGCCGGCATGCTGGGCATCGAGCGTCACCCGGACTGGCCCCGGCTTGCGTTCGACGCCGTGCTTGACCGCGTTTTCCACCAGCGTCATGAGCAGCAGCGGCGGCACCGGCATGCCGGCCAGCGCCGGCGGGCAATCGAGACTGTACTGGAGCCGCGGGCCGAAACGGATCGCCATCAGCGCCAGATAATGGCCGGCCAGGTCGAATTCGCGCCCGAGCGTGGAATCGCGGCTGCGCATGTCCGGCAGGGCGCTGTGCAGGTAGGCGATCAGGTGCTCCAGCATCTGCGCGGCGCGCTCCGGATCCTGGCGCGCGAGGTAGCGGGTATTGGCGAGGGTGTTATACAAAAAATGCGGTTCGATCTGGGCCTGCAGGGCCTTCAACTCGGCCGCCAGCACCGCGTGGCGCAGTTCGGCCAGTTGCAGCGCACTCCACGCGGCGATCCAACCGAAGCGGATGCCCCGGACGCGTGCGCCCAGCAGCAGGACCGCGCAGGCCAGCAGCATCGGCGCGAGGACCGCCGCGAACAGGCCGATCAGGGCGTAGCGCCGCAGCCAGGCGGCGCCGGCCACGAACACGCACAGCACGGCCAGGCTGCACAAGCCCTGGCGCGCGCTGCAGCCGTACAGGCGCCGCACGCTGGCAGCGGCGACATGGTCGCGCCCGCTCACAGGACGGGCACCGCCAGCAGCACCCGGTCGGGCGGCAGAACGTCGACCGGCACGTCCTGGCCGACCGGCTCGAAGCCCAGGCGGTCGATCCAGACCTGGCCTTTGCCGTTGCAGATCACGCCAATGGTAATGGTCGCGGCGTCCGCCGGGATGTCCAGCACCACGCTGCGCTCCTGCCAGTCGGTGCTGCCGCGGATCGGCTTGTCGGCGCTGTTGTAGAAGGCGATGGTGCGGCCGGCCCGGTTATCGGCCCGCATCCACAGCCCGGCCCAGCCGCTCACGTCCTGGGTCTTCAGGGCGGCGCGGAAGCGCACCCGCAGGCCGAGGTAGTTCTGCGCCGAGAACTGCTGCGCCAGGGCCGCCCAGGCATTCGCATCCCCGGCCTGGTTGCGCAGGAACTTGGCGCCCCTGGCGCCCGGGTCCTGGTCGATGCCGGCGACGAATTTCTGCGGGCTCTGGCCGGTCAGCATCCACGCGGCCGGCAGCGGTTCCGGTGCGGCCGCCAGCGCCAGCACCGGCGCAGCGGCGATGGCCACGGCGGCAAGCACATGTTGTGGTTTCATCGGCGCCTCACAGGGTCGGTGCGGTCGCCAGCGGCGGGCGCGCCTGCAGGCTGTCGACCGGCACGTCCTGGCCGACGGTTTCGAGCGCAAGCTGGTCGATCCATACGCGGCCCTTGCCGCTATCGATCACGCCGAACACGATCATGGCTGCATCCTGCGGCACATCCAGCACCACGCTGCGTTCCTGCCAGTCGCTTGTGCCCTTGATCGGCTTGTCCTGGCTGTTATAGAAGGCGGCCTGCTGGCGCGAATGGGTGTCGACGCGCATCCACAAGCCGGCCCAGCCGCTCACGTCCTGGGTGCGCACGCGGGCACGGAAGCGGACCCGCTGGCCGACGTAATTCTGGGCGGAGATCGCCTGCGTGAGTGCGCCCCAGGCTTTGTCGTCGCCGCTGGTATTGTCGATGAACTTGGCGCCCTTGACGCCATCCGCCTGGTCGACGCCGGCCGTGAATTTTTTCGGGTCCTTGCCGGCCAGCTGCCACGGCGCCGGCAGCGGTTCGGGCGCGGCGGCCAGGGCCAGGACCGAGGTGGCGGCGATGGCGGCGGCGAGTACGTAATGAGGCTTCATCTGTTGTCTCCGTTGGTTGAGGGCTGTGAGGCACCTCTACTTTGCCGACTGCCGGTGTACCGTGGGAAGGCACGCGACGAAGGCCGCTCCAACGCCGACGAGCGCGGCCCCGCGCCGATGAACTATTCCGGCAGCGGCGCGGCGCTCGACGCCGGTACCGCCGTCTGCGCCGCGTTCATCACCATCGCCAGGAAGGTGTAGTAGCCGTTCACGCCCATCAAATCGACCACGCCCTGCTCGCCGAACAGCGCCAGCGCCGCGCCGTACACGCGATCGGACACCCGTTTGTCGCGCTGCAGCTCGATACAGAAGTCATGCACCGCTGCTTCGTCGGCCGGCATTCCCTGCGGCTGCCGGCGCTGCGCGATCGCCTCGATCACCGCCGGCGCGATGCCCGCCTGCTGCGCGATCGGCGCGTGGATCGCCCACTCGACCTGCTGGTTCCATGCGCGTGCGGTGACCAGGATCGCCAGTTCCGTCAGGCGCGTGCCGATGGCGCTGCGGTAGCGCAGGTATTCGCCGAGGCGCTGGGCGTGGCCCATCAATTCGGGACTATGCAGCAGCGGCACGAAGGGGCCGTAGAGGGCGCCGCGCGGACCATTGACGATCGCCGCAGCCGCCTCGCGCTGGGCATCGGTCCATTGGTCGGGCGAGAGGGAAGGTAGTCGATCTGTCATGCGAGAAATATTCGCATGCCTCCCGGCAAAAATCAAAAGAATCCCGGTGGAGTCCGATTATTGTCGAGCGACAACTTTTGAAGGGGATTCCCATGAGCCGCATCCTTCACCGCAGCCTGCGCCAGACGCCGCCCGTGGCGATCGGGGGCGAAGGCATCTACCTCCACGACAGCCAGGGCAAAACCTATATCGACGCCAGCAGCGGCGCGGCCGTGTCTTCGCTCGGCCATGGCCATCCGGACGTGATCGCCGCCATGCATGCCCAGGTCGATGCCTGCGCCTATGCCCACACCGGCTTCTTCACCACCGCCGCGGCCGAGGAGCTGGCGCAGCGGCTGGTGGCGCAGGCGCCGGCCGGCATCGGCGGGGTCTGTCTGGTGGCGGGCGGATCGGAGGCGATGGAGACTGCGCTCAAGCTGGCGCGCCAGTACTTCGTCGAGGGCGACGAGGCGCAGCGCACGCTGTTCATCACGCGCCGCCAGAGCTGCCACGGCCACACGTTCGGTGCGCTGGCGGTGGGCGACAATGCCGGGCACCGCATCTCGCCCTGTTACGAGTACCGCTACCGCGAGGAAGGCCAGAGTATCGAACAGTACACCGCCATGCTGCTGGACGAACTGGAAGCGGAAATCCTGCGTGCGGGGCCGGAACGCGTGCTGGGCTTTTGCGCCGAACCCGTGGTGGGTGCGACCGGCGGCGCGATCCCGCCGACGCCCGGTTACTTCCGCGGCGTGCGTACGCTGTGCGACAAGTACGGCATCCTGTTCATCGCCGACGAAGTCATGTGCGGCATGGGGCGCACCGGCACCCTGTTCGCGATCGAGCACGACGGCGTGGCGCCGGACCTGATCGCGGTCGGCAAGGGGCTGGGCGCGGGTTACCAGCCGATCGGCGCGGTGCTGGTCAACGGCGCGGTGGTCGAGCGCCTGCAACGCGGCGGCGGCGCCCTCCTGCAGCGCCACACCTATACCAGCCACCCGGTGGCGGCAGCGGCCGCGCTGGCGGTACTGCAGGTGATGGAACGGGACGATCTGCTGGAGCAGGTCAAAAAGCGCGGCGCCACCCTGCGCCGCATGCTGGGCGATGTGTTCTGCGCGCACCCGCACGTCGGCGACATCCGCGGACGCGGCCTGTTCCTCGGGCTGGAACTGGTGCGCGACCGCGCCAGCCGCGAGCCCTTCGCGCCAGAGCTGAAGCTGCACGCGCTGGTCAAGGCCAAGGCGATGGAGCGCGGACTGATGGTGTATGCGGCGGGCGGCACCATCGACGGCTGCCGCGGCGATCACGTGCTGCTGGCGCCGCCCTTCATCGTCAGCGCGATGGAGTTGTCGGAGATCGTGACCCGGCTCGACGATGCCCTCAGGGCCGCGATCCGGGAAGTTACCTGACGTCGTTCCCGGCACTGCCGGAAACGACTTCCCGCGGAGGCGGGAACCCAAGTGCCTTACTTCGGAAACGCCACCACCTCGGACTGCTGCTCGCCCAGCCCCGCAATCCCCAGACGCAGTTTGTCCCCCTTCTTCAGGAAACGCTGCGGCGTGCGGCCCAGGCCCACGCCCGGCGGCGTGCCGGTGCTGATGATGTCGCCCGGTTCCAGGGTCATGAAGCGCGACAGGTAGCTGACGATCTGCGCCACCGTGAAGATCATGTTCGAGGTATTCCCGGTCTGCATCCGCTTGCCGTTCAGCTCCAGGTAGAGGTCGAGGTCCTGCACGTCGAAGATCTCGTCCTTGGTCACCAGGAAGGGGCCGACCGGACCGAAGGTGTCGCAGCCTTTGCCTTTATCCCACTGCGAACCCATCTCGAACTGGAAGGCGCGTTCGGAAACGTCGTTGACCACGCAGTAGCCGGCCACGTACTTCAGCGCGTCTTCTTCGCTGACGTACTGCGCGCGGGTGCCGATCACGACGCCCAGCTCGACTTCCCAGTCGGTCTTCTTCGAGCCTTGCGGCAGCTGGATCGGGTCGTCCGGGCCGGACAGGCAGCTGGTCGCCTTCATGAACATGATCGGTTCTTTCGGGATCGGCGCGCCTACTTCGGCCGCGTGGTCCGAGTAGTTCATGCCGATGCCGATGAACTTGCCGACGCCCTTGAGCGGCACGCCGAAACGCGGCTCGCCGCGCACGATGGGCAGGCTCTTCCAGTCGATCTTGGCGAGCTTGCGCAGCGCTTTTTCGGACAGCACCGAGGCGTCGATGTCGTCGATCACGCCGGCCAGCGAACGCAGGCGCCCTTCCTCGTCGAACATGCCTGGCTTTTCCTTACCGGGGCGGCCGTAACGAACTAACCTCATAGTCTTCTACCTCTGGATGTGCTTGGGAACCGTCCATTTTACCGGACCCTGCCCAGGCGGGTCGCCGGCGCCACTTCTTGCGGCAACGCAAATTCGTACCGCCGGGCCCGGCGTACTGTAATCAATGCATCTAAGAAACTTTTGCGCTGCGTCGCCTGTGGAGGAAGAAGTACCGTGAAACCGCAGTTTGCCGCCCTCGGTCTCGCCCTTGTCGCCGCCGCCAGCCCTGCCGCCGAGCCGGCCGCGCAGGATGCGGTGGCCCTGGTCGAACAAGGCGCCGCTTTCCTGCGCCTGCACGGCAAGGCTGAACTCATCCGGCGCATCAATGCCAGGGATCCGAAGTTCTACCGCGGCCAGTTGTACCTCCATATGCGCGATGCCCGGACCGGCATCGTCCTTGCGCATCCGGTGCACCGCTGGCTGGTCGGCCAGGACCTGCTCGAGGTGCCCGATGCGAACGGCAGGAAGTACCGGCGCGACATCATCGAACTGGCGGCGACCGAAGGCAAGGGCTGGGTCGCTTACACGTACAAGAACCCGGCCGACGGCCACCCCGAACCCAGGCGCGATTACATCGCCAGGGTCGGCAACGTGGTGCTGGAATCGGGTATCGGCACCAGGTAAGTCATTTCATTTCCAGGAGAAGTCCCATGCTGAAAAAATTGAGGATCGGTCCCAAACTGCTGCTGGCGCCATCGCTGGTGCTGCTGCTGTTGCTGCTGCTGTCGGGTGCGGCCTACTATGGCATGGTGCGCCAGAACGCCTCGCTGGAGAACATGGTGCAGGTGCGGACCGCGCGCCTGCAGGCCGCCGCCGACATCGCCGGCGATGCCAAGTACGCGCATGCCGGCATCTACCAGCTGCTGGCATCGATGGCGGGCAACTTCGCCCAGGACCGCATCAAGGCCATGATCGCCGACATCGGCAAGAAGCACGAGGCGATCCAGACCCGGCTCGCCGAGCTGTCCAAGGTGACCGAGCCCGCGGAGCGCAAACTGATCGAGGCCTCGATCGCGGCGCTGGCGGCTTATCACAAGAGCGTCAACGAATGCATCGACCTGGCCCAACTCGACCAGTCGACGGCCATCGGCGCGATGCAGACCGCGGAGAAGCGCTTCCTGGTCCTGAATGCCAACCTGGCCGAGCTGGCGACGCTGGAGCGCGACCTGAGCGGGCATGCCTATGCCGCCGCCAAGTCCGAGTTCCATAACCTCGGCCTGAGCATGGCGGCGCTGGTGGTGCTGTCGATCGTGCTGTCGCTGGTGGTGACGATGCTGGTGCGGCGCGCCATGCTGAAGGACATCCACGACATCTCGACGGTGGTCGGCGACCTCGCCGACGGACGCCTGACCGGCGGCACCACCAACGATGGCCGCGACGAGATCGCCGAGACCTCGCGCGCGCTCGACCACACGATCGCCACCCTGAACGTCACCCTGCGCAGCGTCCTGGATTCGGTACGCTCGATCGACACCGCATCCAAGGAAATCGCCAGCGGCAACCTGGATCTGTCGGCGCGCACCGAAATGCAGGCCAGCTCGCTCGAAGAAACGGCCAGTGCGATGGAAGCCCTGACCCAGGCGGTCAAGAAGAACGCCGAGAACGCGCGCCTGGCGACCGGTCTTGCCGCCGAGGCCAGCAAGCTGGCGTCCAGCGGCGGCCAGGCGGTGGACCGCGCGGTCACCACGATGGAATCGATCCGGGCCAGCTCGCGCAAGATCGTCGAGATCATCGGCGTCATCGACGGCATCTCCTTCCAGACCAACCTGCTGGCGCTGAACGCGGCGGTGGAAGCCGCGCGCGCCGGCGAGCAGGGACGCGGCTTCGCGGTGGTCGCGGCCGAGGTGCGCACGCTGGCCCAGCGCTCGGCCTCGGCGGCCAAGGAGATCAAGGCCCTGATTGCCGATTCGGTGGCGATCATCGACAACGGCAGCGCTTCGGTCAACGAGGCCGGATCCAGCATGGGCAGCGTGGTGACCTCGGTGCAGCAGGTAAACGACATCATCAACCGCATCAGCACCGCCAGCGACGAGCAGGCCGAAGGCATCGGCGAAGTCAATCGCGCGGTCGGCCAGATGGACGACATGACCCAGCAGAACGCGGCCCTGGTCGAGGAAGCGGCAGCGGCGGCGGCCAGCCTGCACGAGCAGACCGTCAACCTGGCGCGTGCGGTATCGATCTTCAAGATCGAGGGAATGGATACCCGGGAAGAGGACAGCGACACCACGGCCTTCCCTGCCCTCGCCGCGCCCGTCGACGAGGAGGAGCCGGAATTCGCCGAACCCGTCGAACGGCGCGCCGCCGGCAGCCCGATGCGCGGCGCGCGGCGTGCGCAGCCCGCCAAAACGCAGGAGCGTCCGGCACGGCAGCGCAGTGCCCGCGGCTGAGTTCTCGGGCAGGGACGAAAAAAAAACGGCGCCATCGGCGCCGTTTTCACGTGGGCAGCGGGATTCAGGCCGTCACCGCATCCAGCTCGCCGCGCGCCGCCTGCTGCCGGCGCAGCAGCGCGATGGCCGGCACGCACAGCGCGGACACCGCCAGCGCCGCGCCGCTGATCCAGAACAGCACCGCATACGAGCTGCGGCCGGCCATCAGCGAGACCATCGCGCTGGCGCCGCCGGCCTGGGCCAGCGAGAAGCACAGGTTCATCGCAGTCCAGTTGCGCCGATGCTGCGCCGCCCCGCCGATCTCGAGGGCGTAGCTGGACGCGGCGCCGACGATCCCGGGCGAGAAGAACCCGACCAGCACCGACGACACCAGCAAGGCCGGGGTGCCGGTCGCCACCAGCGGCAGGGCGACGCCGACCGCTTTCAGCGCAAAGCCCAGGCCCAGGGTGCGGGTCAGGCCGTAGCGGTCGGCCAGCACCCCGGTCAGGTAGGGGCCGCAAGCCGCCCCCAGGCCGAAGCAGCCCCAGAAGAAGCCGGCGGCGGCCAGGGGCCGGTGCAGCTCGCGCGTGATGTAGTCGGCCCAGAACAGCGTATGCGGCAGGTAGCCGATGGCGTTCAGCGTGTAGGCCAGGCACAGCAGCATGATCGGCCCCGAACAGCCGCGCCGGCCGGCTTGCGGCGCGGCGGCCGAGGCCGGGGTTCCCGCCGGCGTACCCGGCCATTGGTTCCAGGACAGGATCGTCAACAGCGCGCAGATCCCGCCCAGTCCCAGCCAGGCCGGCACCAGACCGAAAGTCGCCAGGCTGGGCACCACGGTAGCGGCGGCGACGATGCCCAGCCCGACCCCGGAGAAGATCAGGCCCGCCACGCGGCCGCGCCGTTCCGCCGCCACGCGCGGCAGGATCAGCACCGGCGCCTGCACCATCAGGATCGCGCCGCAGGCACCGGCCACCACGCGCCAGAACAGGAACCAGGGCATGCCGCCGCCGCGCCAGGCGCAGGCGAACAGGCTGAGCGCGCACAGCAGCATGGCCCAGCGCACCAGCCAGCCCGGCGCATAGCGGCGGGCCAGCAGCGCGGCCAGACCGATGCCGAGCAGGTAGCCGCCGAGGTTGGCGGCGCCCAGGTGGCCGGCAGCCTCGCGGCCGAACCAGCCCTGCTGCACCAGCACCGGCAGGATCGCCACGTAGGCAAAGCGTGCGATGCCGACGCCGGTCAGCGTCGCCGCCATGCCGCACAGGCCCGGAATGGACCCGGCGGCAGAATTGCACCAGGCTTTCATCGACTCAGGCCGCGAGGTCGTTCGCCGGCAAGCGGGCGATGCCCTGCTGCGGCCAGGTGTCGATCGCGCAGGCCGCCACCGGTTCGACGGCACTGAGCGCTTCGACGGCACCGGGCGGCTCATCCACGATCGGCGCCGCATCGCGGTGCGCGTTGCGCCGGGCGATCACGTCCATCATGCGTCCGACGGCGCGGCCGGCATCGACCATGCTGGTCGAATTCGCACCCGGCCGCGGCAGCACGAAGGTGTAGAACTTGCAGCCTTCGACCAGGGTGCCGAGCGCCCACAGCGATTCCTGCACGGCGCCGTCCGCACCCACCACGTTCATGCTGCGGTCGACCGCGATTCCGCCCGGATGGAAGCTGCCGTTCATGAAGGGCTTGACGATGCCGCGCTTGACCATCTTGCGCATCAGCGGCGACTTGTCTTCCAGCGGGCCGGGCAGCGACGCGCGGGCGCGCACCAGCACATTGGCCTGCTCGCTCTCGCCGCTCCAGTGGCTTTGCACCACGAAGCTGGCGGCCTGTTTGTCGTACACCGCGCGCGCACCGGGGCCGAAGTCGGCGCGCACCACGCCGGCGTCGATCAGCGCCAGCCACTGGGCGATACGCTCCTTCGGCGGACCGACCGCGAGCCGGTTCATGATCGGCAGGAATTCGGACAGCACCCAGCGGTGCGACTGCTCGGTCAGGCCGGCAAAGTCGATCGCGCTGCGGATCACGTCGCGCACGTCGCGCAGGACGTCGCAGGCCGACTTCACCGGGCTGTTCAGGTTGCCGAGCAGGGCCTGCTCGAAGTCGCGCCACATGAAGCCGCGCAGCCAGTCGTCGTACTGGCGCCGGCTCTGCAGCGCGCGCGCCGGGATCGGATGGACCATGGCGTCCCAGGACAGCTGGTCGCGGCGCGGCACGTACTTGTCGATCAGGGCCTGACGCGCATCAAAGCTTTCCGCCGCCAGGAACTCGTTGCTGAAGACCAGGGCGGTGAGCCTGTCGTGGCGCTGGTGCAGGTAGGAGAAGTAATACGAGAACTGCATGTCGCACCACAGCAGCGGCATGATCTGCTGCTGGAAATCGAGCTGGCCGCCGGGAGTGGTGGCGCGCAGCTCTTCGACCTTGGCGAGGGTCAGGAACTTCGCCTTGTACTGGCCGAACACGCCCTTCTGGTTGACTGCGCGCGCCGTGAGCGGCAGCCCGGAACGCGCATACAGCAGGATGCGCGGCTCCTTGCCGGAGGGCCGGTAGCGCAGGCGCCCGGCCGGCTCCATCTTGCCGCAGGATTCGAACACGCCGCCGCGCGCGGTGGTCAGCTGGGCCACCAGATCGCAGGTGGTCAGGCCCATGCCTTCGATCGCGACCGTGTCGCGCTCGGTCACGCCCGACACCGCATTGCGGATCGGGTAAGGCTCCAGCACCAGTTGCAGGCGCGGATTGCGTTCGCGCCCGGCGTCCACCTTGCGCGTCAGCTCGCGTTCGGACTCGGTCGGGATCTTGCGCGCGTGGCCGGTTGTCAGGAACACGAAGTCGGCCGGATAGGCCTGGCCGTCATAGGACACCTGCCAGCCGTCGTCCTTGTACTCCAGGTCTTCGACTGTGGAGAAGTTGTGCAGGTAGATCGTCACGTGCGGCGGCGCCAGCTTTTTCACGTACTCGAAGCACCAGCGCAGATAGTCGCCGAACAGGGCGCGCGAGTAGTAGCCGTTGCGGTCGATGTCGACATGGCCGGCCTGCGCGCCGGGCGCACTGCCGCTCTTGCTGCTCAACCAGTCGGCGAACGAAGGTCCATACAACAGCGGGCCGCCGCCGCGCACCGTATCGTCGGAAAACTGGGTCATCTGACACGCCACCGTATTCACCAGCAGGTGCGAACCCTGGTCGGTGGTGTGGCAGCCCGGGCCGAACTCCTTGCCATCGAAGACGTACAGCGCGAGCGGGGTGGCGCTCGCATCATTCCTGGCATAAGCAATGATGCGATCGAACACGGACAGGCCGCGCGGGCCCAATCCGATTATTGCAATCTTATACATGGTTACCTCATGTTCACGTGAGTGGAAGCGCGGGGGAATGCCCGCAAGAGAGAGGCGAAGACTTGTTTCGCACGGAAGTCCTTCCCGCTGGGAAACAAAAAGCATGGTAAGACCACGAAGAAGCCCAAAATTGCGACCACGCAACTTTAGAGGCCGAAAAGCAATACTCACGAATTGTTGCTTGCGCGGTCGCAGACCAGCGCGGCTTTGCGTTCGCACAAGAGCTCACGTCAACACGACGGTACAGTTCCTCTGGTCAATAATTTTTTGGAGGAAACTATGAATCGCTTCCGGCATACCGTCCTGCTGATCGCCGCGGCCAGTGTCTGCAGCTTTGCCTTTGCCAATGAACCCAGCGAGAAAGATGCGATCGCCCTGGTCGAAAAAGGCGCCGCCTTCATGAAGGCGAAGGGCAAGGAAGAAATGATCAAGCAGATCAATGCCAAGGATCCGGAATACGTGCAAGGCCCGCTCTACCTGGTCATGCGCGACAACAAGGGCGTCGTGCTGGCCAATCCGGTCAACCCGGCCATGGTCGGCAAGGATCTGCTGGACGTGCCGGACGTCGACGGCAAGCTGTTCCGCCGCGAGATCCTCGATGTCGCCAAGACCAAGGGCAAGGGCTGGGTCGACTACAAGTTCAAGAACCCGGCCAGCGGCAAGGTCGAGGCCAAGACCTCATATATCTACAAGGTCGGCGACGTCACCCTCGAAGCCGGCATCTACAAGAAGTAAACCCTGGTGCCTGGCGCTCAGCGGAAGGGTTTGCTGACGTAACGCGAACCCTTCAGGCCGAAGCGCCACGGTACGTCGATCGCCTTCGAGATACCGATACGGGGGCCGCTCACCACCTCGATGCCCGCCGGCGCAGCGGCCAGCTCGAACGGCGGCTGCGCCAGCGAAGTGCCGTTCTGCGCCCGCGTCACCCCCAGTGCCTGGGTCAGCTTGCCCGGCCCGGAACACAGCAGCCATTCATCGGTGGTGCCGCGCCGTTCGCGCATCTGCGCCAGCCCGGTCACCGGTTCGAGCGCGCGGATCAGCACCCCGGCGCCATGTCCCTCTTCCCGGCAGACGAAGTTCAGGCACCAGTGGATGCCGTAGGAACGGTAGACATAGGCATGGGCGGGCGGGCCGAACATGGCGAAATTGCGCTCGGTGGGCCCGGAATAACTGTGCGAGGCCGGATCCTCGCCGTCATAGGCTTCGGTTTCGACGATGCGGCCGCCGACGCCGTCGAACAGCACGGTCACGCCGATCAGCTGGCGCGCCACCAGGTGCGAAGGAGCAAGGAAATCGATACCGGCAAGAATGGTAGAAGACATGTAACAATCTTATAACGGTTGCGTCCGGCGAGTCGCACGGACAGCGGTACATGTGACAAGGACAACTGTCCGATTTACTACACAAAATCAATACTTTGGTGCAACTTGGGCTGCACTCGTTTATAGTGACGAGCTTTGCACATCTTTCCGTGCAGCATTGTTTCCCCCTCCCCTGCCATGAGTACTGCATCCGCCCTGGCGCGTCCGAGCGCCGCCGAGGATCCTGTCGACACCCTGATCAAGTCGATCCGCATCCCGCCCCGTCCCAGCCTGCTGGCGGACCTGCAGCGCGAACTGTCGTCGCCCGATCCGAGCCTTGACGCCATCGGCCGCATCGTCGCCAGCGACGTCGGCATGTCGGGCGCGCTGCTGAAACTCGCCAACTCGGTGGTCTACGGTGGACGCCGCAAGGCCAAGTCGATCGAACAGGCGATCCTCTTCCTCGGCATTAACCAGGTGGCATCCCTGATGACCGGCCTGCTGGCGCGCCAGGCGATTCCGGCCAACAGCGCGGCCCTGGCCAGCTTCTGGGACATCTCGACGCGCCGCGCGCAGGCGATGGTCTTCCTGTCGCGCCGCATGCGCATCGGCGAGGCCGACGTGGCCCACACTTTCGGCCTGTTCTGCGACACCGGCGTACCGCTGCTGATGGAGCGCTTCGCCGATTACGCCGCCACCCATGCCGCCGCCTCGCTCGACGCCGAGCGGCCGTTCACGGCGCTGGAAGAAGAACGCCACGCGACCTCGCACGCGGCGATCGGCTGCCTGCTGGCGCGTAACTGGGGCCTGTCCGACCACGTCGCCTGGGCCATCCTGCACCACCACGACTACGCCGTGCTGGACGACGCCAATACCGCGGGGCCGCTGCGCTCGCTGGTGGCGCTGTCGCTGCTGGCCGAAAGCGCGATCTGCAAATACCAGGGCCACGGCGAATCCCTCGAATGGAACAAGGGCGGCGCGCGCGCCTGCGCCTACCTCGGCCTGTCGGACGAAGAAACCGCCGAACTGCTCGACGAACTGCACGAAGCCTTCCACGACGAGGACTGAACCTCCCCGCGAACGTGTCTTTACATCTCCCCCGCACAGGCCGATACTGAAAGAAAAAAGTCGAGCGGCTGACGGAGGAGCAGATGAGACACCTCGTAGCGATCCTGCTGGTACTGCTGGGCGGCTGCGCCGGCACACCGCAACTGCCCGCCACCCCCGACCTGTACAGCGACGCCGCCTTCGGCCCACCATCGAAGCCGGTCGATACCAGCGATGTGTTCACCCTCAGTCCGGCGATGCGCGAATACCTGCACAGCCCGGCCTTCCAGAGCACGCTGCGCACGCGCGGCAAGGAACATGGCCTGCTCGAGGCCCTGTACAACGGCAGCAGGAACGGCCTGAAACTCGACTACGACGCCACCTACACCCGCAACGCCGCCGAGACCTACCGCGACCGTGCCGGCAACTGCATGTCGCTGGTGATCATGACGGCGGCCTTCGCCAAGGAACTCGGCATGACGGTGCGCTACCAGAACGTCCTGCTGGACGAAAGCTGGAGCCGCAGCGGCGACCTGTACCTGCTCAGCGGCCACGTCAACCTGGTGCTGGCGTATCGCCTGCCCGATCTCTTGTCCGGTTCGGATCCGGAACGCGCGCTGGTGGTCGACTTCCTGCCCGACCAGCGCGCCGACAGGCGTTATACGCAGCCGCTGGAAGAAGAAGACATCGTCATGATGTACCAGAACAACCGCGCCGCCGAAGCCCTGGTGCAGGGCAAGCTCGACGATGCCTACTGGTGGGCGCGCGCAGCCACGCGCAGCAATCCGCGCACGGCGCTGGCGTATAACACCTTGGGGGTAATCTATGAACGCCATGGCAATCTGGCCATGGCCGAGCGGGCCTTTCGCACCGCGCTGACGCGCGAACCGGAGAACGCCGCAGCGCTGCGCAATCTCCAGCCGGTCCTGCTGACGCTGGGTAAAACCGAGGAGGCGAAGGAGGTCGCGCAGCGCGTCGCCCGGATCGAGCCGATCCCGCCCTTCCACTACTTCGACAAGGGCGTGACGGCCTACCGTAACGGGGATTATCAGGAAGCGCGCAAGCTGTTCGAGCGCGAAGTGAAGCGCGCGCCCTACTACGACGAATTCCATTTCTGGCTGGCGGCCACCCTGCTGCGCCTCGGCGAGACCGACGAGGCACGCGAGCAGCTGGCGCTGGCTGCCGACACCAGCACGCGCCAGGACACGCGCAGCCTGTATAAAGCCAAGCTGGCCCACCTGCGCCAGCTCGGCATGCGCTGAACGCGCAGCGCTTCAGGCGCTCTTAGTGGCGGCGCGGACGCGGCGCCGGCTTCGGCATGCCGTGCTTGTCCAGGTGGCGGAAAGTGATCCGCCCCTTGTTCAGGTCGTACGGCGACATCTCCAGCGTGACGCGGTCGCCGGCGATGATGCGGATATGGTTCCGCTTCATGCGGCCGGAGGTGTAGGCGACCAGCTGGTGACCGTTCTCGAGGTCCACGCGGAAGCGCATTTCCGGCAGCACTTCGGTAACCTTGCCATGCATTTCAATCAGCTCTTCTTTCATCTCGTGTCCTTTTCATTCATTCGTTAACGCCAATGTCCAAAACCCAGGCAATGCTGACGCAGCGCCTGGGGCGGTTGACAGGGTCGAAGTCGGGAAAAACGGCTCCGGCTGCAGTGTCGAGCCGTGTGGAGATTGGGGGATAGAAGCAATATGGGGACGTTGCGCCAGAAAAAAAGGGCTGGCGCGACGGAGACTGTCAGCGGCGGCCGCGGAAGTTCGAACGGGGCGCAGGTGCGCCGCGCTTTTCGATGTGACGGAAGATGATGCGGCCCTTGCTCAGGTCGTAGGGCGACAGTTCCAGGCTGACCTGGTCGCCGGCCAGGATACGGATGTGGTTCTTCTTCATCTTGCCCGCGGTGTAAGCGATCAGCTTGTGGCCGTTTTCGCAATCCACGCGAAAACGCGAGTCCGGCAGGACCTCGGAAACAATGCCATTCATTTCGATCAGTTCTTCTTTTGCCATCTGCATACTCCAGTTCGGTAGGATGGTGAAAAAAAAGCCCGCTCACTGCGGGCTTCGTTTCAATGTGACGCCAATGCCTTAATCGCCGCTCCAGCCCCTGCTATCTGCAAGGTGCGGAGCCCGGACGCCCAGGCTATCTGCCAGGTGCCTCCATCGTGTAAACCGACCAACGTATGTGGAATGACATCCCCATCCGGCATACTCGCGCGCAGCATTTACACCTGGTGCGTCGCGTGCCTTTGGCGGGGAACGGCAGGACCATCGAGACCTGACCGATCACGCAGTGTAGCACGGTTCTTTTTGCGCTGCACAATTACCTCAGAATAACTGGGCCGTGCTGCCGGTGTCCAAGCTGGCGTCGACCAGCTTGCGCCACACGGCCAGCTTCTGCTCGAAACTCATCGCCATGTGCGCCGGCGAAGATGAAGGCAGCACCACCGTGCGATAACCAGCCTGCGCGAACTGCGGCGCAAACTTGCCGGACGCCTGGCCGTTGAAGCCAACCGTTTCCAGTTCCGGACACAGGTGACGCAGGCGGTCGAAATCGTTGGCGGCCGGCTTGCGGATCGCGGAATCGAGGCTGCCCTCGCGCTCGCAGGCGGCGAGCACGTCCCACAGGCCGAAGCGGTGCGCGAGCAGGCGCGGCAGCCGTTCGTTGTAAGGCATGCCGTAGAGGTCTTCCTCGACCAGCGCGCCGACCAGCTTCCAGAATTGATTCCGTGGGTGCGCATAGTACTGCTGCGCAGCCAGCGATTGCGCACCGGGGAAGCTGCCCAGGATCAGGATGCGTGTATCAGGCGCGATGACTGGCGCGAGGCCGGTGAGAAGAGAAGTCGACTCGGGAGTGGAACTGGGCATGTGCCGATTATAGCCATATCCGATATGTAGCGACGCTCTCGACTTAACGACTTCGGTGCTTCAGCTTGGATTCCCGCCTACGCGGGAATGACGTATCAACGTCAACGAAAAAAACGGCGGCACGCTCGCACATGCCGCCGCAAAGGGCTTACACCGAAACTACCTACTTACCTCATTCACTTGCTCGCCAGCGCCAGCGCCACCGCAGCCGTAGGAGCCGGAGCCGGAGCCGCACCAGGCGCCGCATCCCAACCGCCACCCAGCGCACGAATCAGGGCCACGGTCGTGATCGCACGGTCGCCGCGCAGCTGGACCGCGCTGCGCTCCACCGCCTCCAGGTTGCGCTGCGCGTCCAGCAGCTCCAGGTAGCCGGAGCGGCCGGCATCGTACAGCTTCTGGGCCAGGTCGGCCGAGCGCCGCGCGGCAGCCAGGGCCTGCTCGATCTCCGCCCCCTGCCCCGCCAGCACGCGCAGGCCGGCCAGCTTGTCCTCGACTTCGGCAAACGCCACCAGCACACTCTGGCGGTAGCTGCCCACTGCCTCTTCCAGCGCGGCCTCGCTGCGCACCACGTTGCTGCGATTACGGCCGCCGTCGATCAGCGGCATCGCCAGCGTCGCGCCCAGCAGCCAGGAACGGCTGCTCCACTTGAACACGTCGCCGAAGGTGCCGGCCACGCCGCCGCCGTCGGCACCGATGCTCAATGCCGGGAACATCGCGCTACGGGCCACGCCGATGCGCGCATTGGCCGCTTCCATCGCGCGCTGGGCGCCGGCGATGTCGGGGCGGCGCTCCAGCAGACTCGATGGCAGCCCGGCCGGGATCAGCGGCAGGCTGACAGTGGCTTCCAGCGGATCGCTGACGGTGCCGAAGTTCGAGGCCGGCTGGCCGAGCAGCACCGCCAGCGCATGTTCCGCGGTGGCGCGCTGGCGCTGCAGGCCGATGGCCTCGGCGCGCGCGGTCGACAGTTCCGTTTTCGCCCGCGACAGATCGAACTCGCCGATGTCGCCCAGCTCGAAGCGGCGGCCGGTGACGCGCACGCTCTCCTCGCGCAGACGCACGGTCTGGTTCACGGTCGCGATTTCGGCGTCCAGCGCGCGCAGCCGGAAATAGGTCTGGGCGACGTCGGCCTGCAGCGACAGCAGTACCGAACGGAAGGTCGCCTCGGTAGCAAGCGCATCGCCGCGCGCCGCTGCCACATTGCTCGACACGCGGCCAAACAGATCCAGTTCATAACTGGCGCTCAGGGATGCGCGGTAGCTGGTGGCCGGCGCGATCGCCGTGCCCGGCGCCACGTTGGCTTCCAACGGCGACAGGCGTGCCCGCTGGGCGCCGACACCGACCCCGACCTGCGGGACGCGGTCCGCTTCGGCGATGCCGGCAATGGCCCGCGCCTGCTTCACGCGCGCCGCCGCCACCGACAGGTTCTGGTTGCTGGCCGTGGCCTGGGCAATCAGGCTGTCGAGTCGGGAGTCCTTGAACGCCTTCCACCATTCGCCACGCGGCTGGGCTTCGGCCGGCTGCGCGATCTTCCAGGTACTGCCGTCGGCAGCGCTGCGCACCGCTTCAGGCGATGCAGCGGGGGCCACCAAAGCCTCCTTGAACGCCGCCGGCGTCGCTACCGAAGGCTGGTGGAAGGCAGGCGCCGCGCAGGCGCTCAGCAACAGGGCCGCCAGCACGGTGGCGAAGCGCGGCGCGAACTTCGCCACGGTCTTCACCAGCGGCTGCGCCACCGTGCGGCGCTTCGGCCGCGCCAGCGCTTCATCGAGAGCCCGATCCCAGGCCTGCTCGGCCTGCGGCGTCGGGTGAACCGGATCGATCATCGTTACACTCATTTTCTAGCTCCTTCGAATTCGCCACCGAGGCCCGTGACCGGTACGCCATGGATGACCGGTTTGCCGAGGCGCAGTGCCAGGGACCGCAGCAGGACGTAGAACACCGGCGTCAGGAACAAGCCGAAGAAAGTCACGCCCAGCATGCCGGCAAACACCGCCACACCCATCGCGTGGCGCATCTCGGCGCCGGCGCCGTGCGAGAACACCAGCGGCAGCACGCCCATGATGAAAGCGATCGAGGTCATCAGGATCGGACGCAGACGCAGGCGGCAAGCTTCCAGCGCGGCGGCGACGACGCTGCGGCCATGCTGTTCCAGCTCCACCGCGAACTCCACGATCAGGATCGCGTTCTTCGAGGCCAGGCCGACCAGCACGAACAGGGCGATCTGGGTGAACACGTTGTTGTCGCCGCCGGTCAGCTTCACGCCGGTCAGCGCGCACAGGATCGACATCGGCACGATCAGGATCACGGCCAGCGGCAGCGTCCAGCTTTCGTACTGCGCGGCCAGCACCAGGAACACCAGCAGCACGCACAGCGGGAACACGTAGATCATGGTGTTACCGGCCAGGATGTCCTGGTAGGTCAGATCGGTCCATTCGTAGGCGATCCCCTTCGGCAGCACTTCGCGGGCGATCTCCTCCATCGCGGCCTGGGCCTGGCCCGAAGACACGCCCGGTGCCGGGCCGCCGTTCATCTCGGCGGCGACGTAGTTGTTGTAGCGCTGCACGCGGTCCGGGCCGTAGGTGTCCTTGACCTGCATGATCGAGGACAGCGGAATCATCTCGCCGGTGCCGGAGCGGACCTTCAGCTGGGCGATCTGCTCGCGCTGCGAACGGAACGGCGCGTCGGCCTGCACCCGCACCTGGTAGGTACGGCCGAACTGGTTGAAGTCGTTCACGTACAGCGAGCCGAGGTTGATCTGCAAGGTCTGGTTGATCTCGGCCAGCGACACGCCCAGCTGCTTGGCCTTCACGCGGTCGACGTCGGCGAACAGCTGCGGCACGTTGATCTGGTAGCCCGAGAACACGCCGGCCAGGCGCTTGTCGGTGGCCGCCTTCGCCATGAAGGCCTGCACCGCCTTGTTCAGCTCATCGTAACCGAGGTTGCCGCGGTCTTCGATCATCATCTTGAAGCCGCCCGTGGTGCCCAGGCCGTTCACCGGCGGCGGCGGCAGCACCATCACGAAGGCATCTTCGATGACGCCCATGCGCTTGTTGACCTCCGCGGCGATGGCGTCGGCGCTCTGGGTCTTGCCCTTGCGCTCGTCGAAGGGTTTCAGGGTGACGAACACGATGCCGGCGTTCGGCGCATTGGTGAAGCCGTTGATCGACAGGCCCGGGAAGGCGACCGAGGATTCCACACCCGGGATCTGCCTGGCCACGTCCGACATCTTGCGGATCACCTCATCGGTGCGGTCCAGCGAGGCGGCGTCGGGCAGCTGCGCAAAGCCGATCAGGTAAGCCTTGTCCTGTGCCGGCACGAAGCCCGGCGGCACCGCCTTGAACATGAAGATACCGGCGATCGCGAGCAGCGCATACACACCCAGCGAGGCGCTCTTGCGCTTCAGGACGGCCTTCACGCCGCCTTCATAGGCATGCGAGGAACGGTGGAAGAAGCGGTTGAAGCCTTTGAAGAAGCGGCCGAACACGGCATCCATGCCGCGCGTCAGCACATCCTTCTTGGCGCCATGCGGCTGCAGCAGCACCGCCGACAGGGCCGGGGCCAGGGTCAGCGACAGGAAGGCCGAGATCACGGTCGAAATCGCGATTGTCAGCGCGAACTGGCGGTAGAACTGGCCGGTCAGGCCCGACACGAAGGCGATCGGCACGAACACGGCGCACAGCACCAGGGCGATCGCGATGATCGGACCGGACACCTCTTTCATGGCCTGCACGGTGGCGTCGTGCGGGCTCAGGCCGTTCTCGATATTGCGCTCGACGTTTTCCACCACCACGATGGCATCGTCGACCACGATACCGATCGCCAGCACCAGGCCGAACAGCGAGAGCGTATTGATCGAGAAGCCGAAGGCCAGCATCACGGCAAAGGTACCGACCACCGACACCGGCACCGCCAGCAGCGGAATGACGGAGGCGCGCCAGGTCTGCAGGAACACGATCACGACCAGCGCCACCAGCACCACCGCTTCGATCAGGGTGTGGACCACGGAGTCGATCGATTCGCGCACGAACTGGGTCGGGTCGTACACGATGCTGTAGCTCATCCCCTGCGGGAAGTCCTTCGACAGCTCTTCCATCTTGTTGCGCACATCTAGCGACAGCTGCAGCGCGTTGGCGGTCGGCGACTGGAAGATCGGGATCGCCACGGCAGACTTATTGTCGAGCAGCGAACGCAGGGCATACGAGTTCGAGCCCATCTCCAGGCGCGCCACATCTTTCAGCAAGGTGGTGGCGCCATCCGGGCTGGTCTTCACGACGATGTTGCCGAACTCCTCTTCCGACTGCAGGCGGCCCTGGGTATTCACGGTCAGCTGGAAGTCGGCGCCCTTGGTCGGACCCTGGCCGACCACGCCGGCCGCGACCTGCACGTTCTGCTCGCGGATCGCGTTCACGATGTCGCTCGCGGTCAGGTTGCGCGCGGCGACCTTCTGCGGATCGAGCCAGACGCGCATCGCGTAGTCGCCCGAACCGAACAGCTGGACGTCGCCCATGCCGGTGATGCGCGCCAGCTGGTCCTTGACGTTCAGGGTCGCGTAGTTGCGCAGGTACAGGTCGTCATAGCGGCCGTCCGGCGAATTCAGGTGCACCACCATCGTGATGTTGGGCGAGCTCTTGACCGTGGTGACACCGATCTGGCGCACCTCTTCCGGCAGGCGCGGCAGCGCGCGCTGGACGCGGTTCTGCACGGCCGTCTCGGCCTGCTCGACGTTGGTGCCGATCTTGAAGGTCACGGTCAGCTGCAGCGCGCCATCCGAGGTGTTCTGCGAGGTCATGTAGAGCATGTCCTCGACGCCGTTGATCTCCTGTTCGATCGGGGTGGCGACGGTTTCCGCGATCACCTTCGGGTTCGCGCCAGGATACTGGGCGCGCACCACCACGGACGGCGGCACCACTTCCGGGTACTCGGAAATCGGCAGCTGGAAGATCGAGATGAGGCCGGCCACGAAGACGATGACCGACAACACCGCCGCGAAGATCGGCTTGTCGACAAAAAAGCGTGAGATGTTCATGTGATTGGTTCCTTCTTATTTTGCGTCTGCCATGGCCAGCTGCCCGTCCTTCGCAGCCTTGCCGGCGCCGTTGGCCCCACCGAGGTTCGCCACCATCGGCACGGTCTGCGCGGTGATCGGCGAACCCGGACGCACGCGCTGCAGGCCATTGACGACGATCTTTTCGCCCGGCTTCAGGCCGTTCTTCACCACGCGCAGGCCGTCCACCACCGGACCCAGCTTCACTTCGCGGTATTCGGCCTTGCCATCCTTGCCGACCACGAACACGAACTTGTGGCTCTGGTCGGTGCCGACCGCGCGGTCGCTGATCAGCAGCGCCGGCTTCTCGACGCCGCCGCCGATCTGCACGCGGGCGAACAGGCCCGGCGCCATCACGTCATCCTTGTTGGCGAAGGTGGCGCGCATGCGCACGCTGCCGGCGCGGGTGTCGAGCTGGTTGTCGACGAATTCCAGCTTGCCCTCGTGCGGGAAGCCCTCCTCGTTGGCCAGGCCGACCTTCACCATGACCGGCTGGCCGCTGTGGGCTTGCGAGCGCACGCGCAGATAGGTTTCTTCGTCGCCGTCGAAGCTGGCGTAGATGCGGTCCGTCGAGACCACGGAAGTCAGCAGGCTGGAAGCGTCGACCAGGTTGCCCAGCGTGATCTCGGCTTTCGAGACGCGGCCGTCGATCGGCGAGACGACGCGGGTATAGGCCAGGTTCAGCTTCGCGGTTTCGTACTGGGCCTGGGCGGCGCGTGCGTTCGCTTCCAGTTCCTTCTGCGCGGAGGCGCTGGCATCGTATTCGCGCTGGGCGATGGCCTTGTCGCCCAGCAGGCGCTCGGCGCGGCCCAGTTCCAGCTTCGCCAGCTCGGCTTTCGCACGGGCGGCCTTGGCGGCAGCGTCGGCGCGTTCGGCCTCGGCCTGGAAGGGGCGCGGATCGATCACGAACAGCACATCGCCCTTCCTGACCGTGGCGCCGGGCTTGAAGTTGACGGCGGTGATGAAGCCGGATACGCGCGGGCGGATCTCGACATGTTCGACGGCTTCCAGACGACCCGAGAATTCCTGGGTGTCGGCAATCGGCTTCTCGACCACGACGGCGGCCGACACCGGCGGCCCGGCCTGCGCCTGGGTCTGGGTCTGGGCTTCGGCGGCCTTGCCGGTGGCATCCGAACAGCCGGCGATGGCGAGCGCGACGCCGGCAGCACCGAGCGCCAGCACAAGCGGTCGCACGGCAGTACGTAATTGATGAATGGATTTCATGGATGAGCCCTCCGATCTTGAAAACTTATTAATAATTAGGCGAAAGCGGTCTCTTCCGGTCATGCATGCGGGATGCAGACGGAAACACAGGAAAAAACGGGGCCTGCGTGTCCGAAAACGGACACGTTGTTCTGGTTTCAGGTACTTCTAAGCGCTACCGGCCAGACGTTCCAGCCGGATGATCCGTGACGGATCAGCTGCCGGGCGGGGCGTTGTCGGATTCGAGCCCAGCGATGAAATTGGCAATTTCGTGCAAGGCATGCCCGGTACAGGCACATTCGTTACGGGCGTTCGGTTCCTCGATGCGCGCGGGTGCCATCCGCCGCACCGTGGTCTTCACCCCCGCGTTGATCAGCTTCGCGCCGTAGGCTTCGGCCTCGTCGCGCAGCGGGTCGTCGTCGGCCGACAAAATCAATGCCGGCGGCAGGTTCTTCAATCGGCTCGACTGCAGCGGCGAGGCATATGGGTGGCTACGATCGGCGGCGTGCGGCAGATAGCCGCGGTAGGCGGCCGCGCATTCGTCGAACACCCTGGCCTTGTCCGGGCAGGTCGGCATTTCGCGCATCGAGCAGCTCGACAGGCCGGTGTCGAGCATCGGCATGATCAGGATCTGGCCGGTCAATGCCGGGCCGCTGCGGTCGCGCGACATCATCGCCGCCACCGCCGCCAGGTTGCCGCCAGCCTCGATGCCAGCCACGATCAGGCGCTTGCCGGTCCAGCCGAGCTTGGTCTTGTTCTTCTTGGCCCAGTTGACCACCGCGTGCGCATCCTCGGCCGCCGCCGGGAAGGGTTTGACAGGGGCCAGTGTGTAGGTCGAAGACAGCACCACCGGGTAGCCGCTCGCGTCGGCGAGGCGGCGCAGGAAGCTGTCGGACTCGTCGAGGTCGCCCTCGTCGAAGCCGCCGCCGTGGAAGAACACGATCAGGATGTCGCGCTTGCCGTCCACGGCCGCGCGATACAGGCGACCCGCCAGCGGGCCTTCGAAGCCGCCGACCTCGATATCCTTCACCACCAGCTCGTGCTGGTCTTCCGCTACCTGCTCATTGTTCAGAACAGCGGCATTCATTGCTGCGCTCCTTTGCTGGCCATCGCGTGCAACAGGGCCGAGTAGCCGACGGCTTCGCTGGCGGCGGCATTGGCGTAGACGCCGGTGCCGAGCACGCCGGCCATCAACGTTACACTCAGTGCGAACGCCAGGCTGGCAAAGATTTCATCGATTCGTTTCATGACCTGTTCCCCTTCTCGGATGGCACTTTTATCAGTGACCGTGCCGACACTATAGACATGAACTAGAATCTGATAAATACCGCAATCGCGAATCCATTATTCAGATCCCTGAACAATCCAAATGAACAATAAGCTGCAAGCCATGGAAGTCTTTGTGCAAGTGGTCGACGCCGGCAGCTTCACGCGCGCGGCCGAAACCCTGCAGATGCCGAAGGCCACGGTATCGACCCTGGTGCAGTCGCTGGAGACGGCGCTGTCGACCAAGCTGCTGCACCGGACCACGCGCCTGGTGACGGTCACCACCGACGGCGCCGCCTATTACGAACGCTGCGTGCGTATCCTGTCGGACGTGCGCGACGCCGAGGAATCGCTGTCGCGCACGCGCCTGTCGCCGAGCGGACGCCTGCGCGTGGACATGCCGACCGGCCTGGCCAGCGAAGTGTTGATCCCGGCGCTGCCCGACTTCTTCGAGCGCTATCCGGACATCATGATGGAACTGGGTAGCACCGACCGTCCGGTCGACCTGGTCGAGGAAGGCGTCGACTGCGCGATCCGCGGCGGCGACCTGGTGGACGGCAACCTGATCGCGCGCCGGGTCGGCGTGGTCAACTTCCTGACCGCGGCGTCGCCCGCCTACCTCGACAAGTACGGCGTGCCCAAGCACCCGCGCGATCTCGAACGCCACCGCTGCGTGAACTATTTTTCGGCCAAGACCGGCAAGATCTACGACTGGGATTTCCGCCGCGGCGAGGAGCGCATCGACATCGCCATGCGCGGCGTGATCGCGCTGAACGATTCGAACGCCTACGTGCACGCGGGCCTGGCCGGCCTGGGTGTGATCCAGATGACCGACTACCTGCTGACCGAGCACGTGGCGGCCGGCCGCATGGTGCAGCTGCTGCCCGACTGGACCAGCGATCCGCTGCCGGTGCACGTGGTGTATCCGCAGAACCGGCACCTGTCGGCCAAGGTGCGCGTGTTCGTCGAATGGGTGTCCGAGGTCTTCGCGAAACACCCTTACATGCATGTGCGCGCGACGCCACCGGTGCTGGCCAATGCGCTGCCGCTGGCGGCAATGGAAACCATCACGGCAGCCGCGGCGGCTGCTACCATGTCACCATAAGACCAAGGAGACCAGAGATGCGCACCATCGACACCCTGCTGGAACAGTACAGCGAAAGCCATCGCAACCCGACCAATGAGCTGATCCATTTCGTGTGCGTGCCGGTGATCGTGTTCACGCTGCTGGGCATCCTGTGGAGCATCCATCCCGCCATCGCCGTCGTCGCCTGCCTGGCGGCGCTGGTCTATTACTTCAAGCTGTCGCGCCCTTTCGCCTTCGGCATGCTCCTGATGAGCGCCCTGATGCTGGCGATATTGGCCCTGATGCCACCGATGACGGTGCTGCCGCTGTCGATCGCGATCTTCGTGGTGGCCTGGATCGGCCAGTTCATCGGCCACAAGATCGAAGGCAAGAAGCCGTCTTTCTTCGACGACCTGCGCTTCCTGCTGATCGGCCCGCTGTTCGTGCTGGGCTTCCTGTACCGCCGCTTCCACCTGGCTTATTGAGCGGTCCGCCCAGCTTTTCATGAAAAGAGTAGGCTAAACAGGTCGCTGCAAGTGCAGCGTCGCCTGCCTACCGCATGAGGAGCCCACCATGAGAACAGTCGCCGCCCTGGCCCTTGCCGGCATCCTGGCCGGCTGTGCCACCCCGCCCGAATCGGGCAGCGTGTACAACAGCTACCAGACCATGAACGAACAGGTGGTGCGCATGGGCACCGTGGAGTCCGTACGCAATGTCACCATCGCCAGCCCGGAATCCGGCGTCGGCACCATGTCCGGCGCGGCGCTGGGCGGGCTGGCCGGCTCCGAGGCCGGCGGCGGCAAGGGTGCCATCGCCACCGGTCTGATCGGCGCCGTGGCCGGCGGCCTGATCGGCCAACGCGTCGAGCGCAATGCCAGCAACCGCGCCGGCTTCGAAATCACCGTGAAACTCGACAGCGGCGAACTGCGCGCCGTCACCCAGCCGGCCGACGAGATGTTCCGCCCCGGCGAGCGCGTGCGCCTGCTGAGCAACGGCTACAACACGCGCGTGACGCACTGACGACAGTTTCAGTGCTGCTGCACCAATGAACCCCGGAAAGCACGTATACTTTCCGGATGCCATCCTACGTCCTCTTCACCATCGCGTCCCTGATCTGGGGTTCCACTTTCTGGGCCATCACCCTGCAGCTCGGCGAGATTCCGCCCGCCGTCTCGGTGGTCTACCGCTTCGCGCTGGCCTCCGGCGCGCTGTTCATCTGGTGCCTGGCGCGCGGCGACAAACTGCGCCTGCCCTGGCGCGTACAGAAGTGGACTTTGCTGCAAGGTTTCTTCACGTTCGGCCTCTCCTACGTGTGTACCTACAACTCCGAACAATACGTGGTCTCGGCCCTGGTGGCCGTGCTGTTCGCGCTGATGGTGTTCTGGACCCCGCTGCTGTCGCGCCTCGTGTTCGGCACGCCGATCCCGCGCAAGACCTGGACCGCCGGCGTCGGTGCGATCGCCGGCGTGGTGCTGCTGTTCTGGCATTCGATCCAGGGTGCGCTGCACGACATTTCGCAGGGTGGCCAGGGTCACTTCCTGCTGGGCCTGGTGTTCGGCATCGGCGCCTCGATCGCCAGCGCGGCCGGCAGCATCGTGGTCGGCAAGGTGCGCGAACAATCGACCAACCTCATCTTGACCACCGGCTGGTCGATGTTCTGGGGCACCTGCATGGTCGCGCTGTGGTGCGTGGCCAGCGGCCAGCAGTTCATCCTGCCGCATACGACCCCTTATGTATTGGGCCTGCTGCACCTGGCCATCTTCGGCTCGGTCGTCGCCTTCATCTGCTATTTCACGCTGATCAACCGCATCGGCTCGGCCAAGGCCGTCTACATCGGCGTCATCACGCCGGTGCTGTCGGTGCTCATGTCGATCAAGCTCGAACACTACCGCCCCGGCCTGATCGAATGGCTGGGGATGGCCGTCTGCCTGGGCAGCGTCGCCTGGGCCATGTACACGCCTAAACGCAAGGCACCCACCATCAACCTGACCGATGCGCTCGACGCACCTCTCGAAACACCATGACCACTGAACAGACTTTCACCATCCGCCCCGCCACCCCGGCCGACGTCACGCACATCATGTCGATGATCGTCGAGCTTGCCGTGTTCGAGAAGCTCGAACACATGGTGGTGGCGACGGAAGACCTGCTGCACGAAGGCCTGTTCGGCGCCAAGCCGTCCTGCGAGGCGATCATCGGCGAGGCCGATGGCGAAGTGGTGACCTTCGCCCTGTTCTTCCATAACTTCTCGACCTTCCTGACCAAGAAGGGCCTGTACTTGGAAGACCTGTACGTGCGCCAGGTTCACCGCGGCAAGGGCTACGGCAGCCGCATGCTCAAGCACCTGGCGCGCATCGCCGTCGAGCGCCAGTGCGGCCGCTTCGAGTGGTCGGTGCTGGATTGGAATATGCCAGCGATCAATTTCTACAAGTCCATGGGTGCCGAGATCCTGCCGGATTGGCGTATCTGCCGCGTGACCGGCGCGCCGCTGACGGCGCTGGCTGGTTCGTAAAAGAAAAAACCCACGGGGCCAGTGGCGCCGTGGGTGAACCCAATGAGATGGGAGGGGAGACTTGAATCCAACGGTTTCAATATACGTCTCCACCCGCCGATCAGGGTTGTCCTTTACAAATGCTTACCTCGGCTTAACTTAGGCTTAAGAGCACCCTTCCAGCGGTTGACAGCGCACTGTCGCGCCCGATTGAGTGATCACAAATGCAATAAACCGGCGTGCCAGACAATGTGGCCTCAAGACGAGGACACGGACATGAAACAGCTTTTCCAACCGATCATGAGGATGGTCTACCGGGCCTGGCTGCGCTCGCGGCTCGACAACTACACGCGCAGCCTGCACAACATCGCGGCGCAGCGCGAGAACGATTTCCACGCCGAGCGCATCCTGCACCGCGCGATTTCCGCTACCCGTTCCAAACTGCAGTCACTGTAAGCGGCGACGGGCTATTACACGTTCCGCTAACTCGAAACCAGCCTGCGTCAGCAAAGCCAGCAACGCCGCGGGAATCGCACCCGCCAGCAGCATGTCGTTGTCGTTCAAGGCCAGCCCGGTGGTGATGCGTTCGCCGAAGCCGCCGGCGCCGATGAAGGCGGCGATGGTCGCCGTCCCCACGCTCATCACGGCAGCGGTTTTTACGCCGGCCAGGATCACCGGCGCCGCCAGCGGCAGCTCGACCTTCAGCAGCGCCTGGCGCCGCGTCAAGCCCAGCGCCAGCGCGGCATTGCGCAAGCCGACGGGCACCTGCAGCAGGCCGGTACAGGTATTGCGCACGATGGGCAGCAAGGCATAGGCGCACAGCGCCACCAGCGCCGGCACCATGCCGATGCGGCCCAGCAGCGGGATCAGGATCGCCAGCAGCGCCAGCGACGGCACGGTCTGCAGCATGCCGGCCACGGCCAGCACCGGCTGGCGCAGGCGCGGCGCCAGGGCAGCCAGAACGCCCAGCGGCACCCCGGCCACGCAGCCGAGCAGCACCGCGGTCAAGACCAGCAGCAGGTGCTGGCGCGCCAGTTGTGCAAACCCGTTGCCGAAGGTTTTCTGTAGCAGCCCGTCGCGCTGCATGCCGGGCTGCGCGCTGCCCCCTGCGAGCCAGTCATGCGCGATCCGGGTGAATGGCTGGCCCTCCAGCTCCGCCTGCGCATTCATCGCAATCATCGCATCGGTCGTGATGCGCCCCTCCAGCCCCTGCAGCGCGCGCCAGGCCCGCGGCGAGCGCTGCGGCAGGTCGAGCCGGTACAGCAGCACGGCGTCGTAGCGCGGGAAGTAGCGGCGGTCGTCGTCCAGCACGCGCAGACCATACTGGCGAATCTTCGCATCGGTCGAATAGATGTCGATGACGTCGACCTGCTTCTGCTGCAAGGCTTCATAGGCGATGCCGTGATCGATGCCGCGCGGCGTCTGCGGCAAGCCATAGCGCGCGGCCAGGCCCGGCCAGCCGTCGCCGCGGCCGATGAATTCGTGGGACAGTCCCAGCGTCAAGCCGGGCTGCCGCGCCAGCTCGGACAGGGTCTTGAAACCGGCATCGCCGCGCGTGGCCAGTGCGTAGCCGTTCGAAAAGCCCAGCGGCACGCCGACGCCCAGGCCGAGCGGCCGCAGTTGTTCCCGCATCGCCTCCAGCGAGGTCGGCTGCGTATTCTTGAGGATCTCGAGGTCGATGGTGCCCAGGTATTCCGGGTACACGTCGATCGCGCCGGAACGCAGCGCACTCAGCACGATGGCGGTATTGCCCAGGCCCTGGCGATGCTCGCTTCTAGCCACCGGGGCGGCCGTCTGCGTGAGGATCTCGCCGAGGATATAGGATTCGGTGAAGCGCTTGGAGCCGACTTTCAATACCTCGTCCGCGCGTGCGCTGCCCGCAACGCAACAGAAGAACCACACCAGCAAGGCAAACCTGCGCATACGCCTCCACGTCGTGATGCCGGCGGATGAGTCCATCCGGCCACGAGCATGATAGCCGGGATTAAACGGTCAGGCTGACACGCGGCGCACGTGGCACGCCACCGTTGACCACCAGCCGGCAAGGATTGGCCCCGATCGCATACGCCAGGTCGGCCGGACGCGCGATGTCCCACAGCGCCAGGTCGGCGCGCTTGCCCGGCTCGATGCTGCCGATATCGGCGCGGCCCAGCGCGCGCGCCGCATTGACGGTGACGCCGCGCAGCGCTTCCAGCGGCGTCATGCGCCACAGGGTGCAGGCCATGTTCAGTGCCAGCAGCAGCGATGTCATCGGCGAGGTGCCGGGGTTGCAGTCGGTGGCCAGCGCCAGCGGCACCCCAAGCTCGCGCAGCAGCGCTAAAGGCGGCGGCGTCGTCTCGCGCAGGAAGTAGTAGGCGCCAGGCAGCAGCACCGCCACCGTGCCGGCGCGCGCCATCGCCGCCGCGCCTTCCCGCGACAGGTATTCCAGGTGGTCGGCCGACAGCCCGCCGTAGTCGGCCACCAGCGCCGCCCCGCCCTGGTCGGACAGCTGCTCGGCATGCAGCTTGACCGGCAGTCCAAACTGGCGCGCCGCTTCGAACACCATCGCCGTCTGCGCATGCGTAAAACCGATGCGCTCGCAAAAGGCGTCGACGGCATCGACCAATCCCTCTTGTGCCAGCGCCGGCAGCATGCGCTCGCAGAGTTCGACGATGTACTCGTCGGCGCGGCCGGCGAATTCCGGCGGCAGCGCATGCGCACCGAGGAAGGTGGTCGCCACGTTCACCGGGAAGACCATGCCCACGCGCCGCGCCACGCGCAGCATCTTCGCTTCGGCGGCCAGGTCCAGGCCGTAGCCGGACTTGATCTCCAGCGTGGTCACGCCCTCGGCCAGCAGGGCCGCGATGCGCGGGCTGCTCTGGCGCAGCAGTTCCTCTTCGCTGGCGGCGCGGGTCGCGCGCACGGTCGACATGATGCCGCCGCCCTGGCGCGCGATGTCCTCGTAGCTGGCGCCGTTCAGGCGCGCTTCCCATTCGTCGCTGCGGTTGCCGGCATGGACGATGTGGGTGTGGCAGTCGACCAGGCCGGGCGTGAGCCACAGGCCGCCGCAATCGTGCTCGCGCACCGCCGCCGGCGCCTCCTGGCGGGGCCCGGCCCAGACGATGCGGCCGTCGCGCACTGCCACCGCGCCATCGTCGACGATGCCGTAGCCTTCATCGCCGACGCCATCGGCCATGGTCGCCAGGCGGGCGTTGGTGAATAGAACGTCGGCATGCTCACTCATAGAGGCCGTCATCCTCTTCGAGGTCTTCCTCGCTGTCGTAGTAATGGATGTCGGCGATGAAGATCGTGCCCTGCCCCGCCTGCAGCGTCCAGGTCGTGCCCTGGTCGAGCAGCACGGCGTCGAAGCGGACCATGCTGATGCGCTGCGCGTCGTTGCAGATTTCGAGCGCATCGCCTTCGGCCAGGAACAGTACCGTCACCGGCGCCCGCGCGACGAAGCGCGATTCGCCGCTCAGCACACGGCGGCCGAACTGGTGGTAGCAGCGGTCCGTACGCGTCATCACGTTGAAGTCGGTGCTGGGGCCGCGATTGAGCTTGGCCACCACGCGCGATTCGCCGTCGAAGACCGCGACCGGATCGGCCTTCGACAGCAGCGTGGCCTCACCGTCGATCTCGAGCGTCATGCCGTGGCCGTCGACCAGCGCCAGCGTGCGCTCGACGCCCGGGAATTCGGAGAAGGCGCCGTCCTCGGCGATGGTCGCCAGGCTGATGCGCCAGTCGAAGTCTTCGAAGCCGGCGTCCGGCGGGAACACGGCGATCTGCGTGGTGCTGCCGCCGCCGTTCTTCCAGGGCACCGGACTCAGGCCGGCATAGGGGATGAGCATCGTCATGGGCTACTCCTAATCACATGCTGCGCAAGGCGCGGACGGCCTGAGTATATCGCCGTGCGATCCCATCCTGGTCAATGTGGCGGCCGTCGCGTACCACCCACCGCCCGCCGGCCAGCACATCGCGCACCAGGTTGTCGTTACCGCAGAACAGGAAGCGGCCCAGCACCTCGTCGGCAGCGAGGCCGTCGAGGTTCGGGTGCGCGCTGTCCAGCACCAGCAGATCGGCGCGCCGTCCCGCCGCCAGGCTGCCGACCGCGCGGCCGGACGCCTGGGCGCCGCCGCGCAGGGCCTGCCGCCACAGATAGGTGCCGACGTCGCGGCAAGCGTCGTTGCCTTCGATAGCGACGGCGACGTTGCGCTGCTGCCGCGCCAGGCGCTGGCCGTACTCCAGCCAGCGCAGCTCTTCGACCGGGCTCTGGGACACGTGGCTGTCGCTGCCGATGCCGAACACGCCGCCGGCACCGATATACGGCGCGAGCGGGAACAGGCCGTCGCCCAGATTCGCCTCGGTGGTCGGGCACAGGCCGGCCACGGCGCCGCTGGCCGCCAGCGCAACGGTCTCGCCCTCGGACAGGTGGGTTGCGTGCACCAGGCACCAGCGCGCGCCGACCTCGACCGCGTTCATCAGGCAGTCGACCGGACGCATGCCGGTCGCGTCCAGGCACTGCTGCACCTCCAGCTGCTGCTCGGCGATGTGGATGTGCAGCGGTCGCCCGGCCGGCATGCCGGCGACCAGTTCGCGCAGCTGGCTGCCGGACGCCGCGCGCAGCGAATGCGGTGCCGCGCCGACTTCGAGCTGCGGCCCGCGCAGGCCTTCGAGCCGGTCGACGATGCGCAGCACCAGCTCCGGATCGGTGCGGAAGCGCTTTTGCGTGGGCTGCAAAGGCTGTTCCTTGAAGCCGGCATGGCTGTACATCACCGGCAGCAGGGTCAGGCCGATACCGGACTGGCTGGCCGCCGCGGCGATGCGCAGCGCGGTCTCGGCCGGGTTGGCATACAGCTCGCCGTCGGGGTCGCGCTGCAGGTAGTGGAATTCGCAGATGCCGGTATAGCCATGGCGCAGGCACTCCACCTGCAGTTGCGCGGCCACCGCTTCGATCTGCTCGGGCGTGATGCGGCTGGCGAAGCGGTACATCAGTTCGCGCCAGGTCCAGAAGCTGTCGCGGGTGTCGCCGGCCTTTTCCACCAGGCCGGCCATCGCGCGCTGGAAGGCATGCGAATGCAGGTTGCTCATGCCGGGCAGGACGTAGTCGGCGCATTCGGTGCCGGCGGGGGCGTCGGTGCCGGCACGGACGGCGCTCAGGTCGCCGCGTGCATCCCATTCCAGCAGCACGTCGGCGCGCCAGCCTTCCGGCAGCAGCGCGTGGCGTGCGAATAAAGCGTTCATGTGCGCACCCACTCCACGGCGGCACCAAGCAGTTCGCGCAGCAGCGGCTGCACCTGGCCTGCCAGGTCCGGGCGGTAGTCGAACGGCGCCGCCTCGTTCATGTACAGGCATTGGACCATTTCGAGCTGGATCGCGTGCACGCCACCGGCCGGATTGCCGTAGAAGCGCGTGATGTGGCCGCCCTTGAAGCGGCCATTGAAGACGAAGGAGAACTGGTCCTGGGCCTGGGCCAGCTTGATCATGCTTCCCTCCAGGGCCAGCGAGCAGGACTTGCCGTCGGCGGTGCCGAAGTTCAGGTCCGGCAGGCGGCCTTCGAAAAAGCGCGGCACCTGCGAGGCAATCGAGTGCGCCTCCCACAGCACCACGCGGCCGTGCAGGGCCAGCAGGCGGTCCAGCTCCGCACGCAACTGCGCATGGTAGGGCCGCCAATACAGGTCCAGGCGGCGCCGGACCTCGGCCTCATCCGGCTCCATCCCCTCGCGATACAAGCGCTCGCGGCCGAAGGTGTCGACCGGGCACAGGCCGGTCGTGTCCTGGCCCGGGTACAGGTTGGTGTTTTCGGGAGGACGGTTCAGGTCGATCAGGTAGCGCGACCAGCGCGCCGACAGCATCGACGCCCCCATCTCTTCGGCGAAGCCATACAGCTCGGGCAGGTGCCAGTCGGTGTCGGCACGTGCCGCCGCGCAGGGCATCAAATTTGCGGCCACGTCGTCGGGAATGTCGGTGCCGGCGTGGGGCATCGATATCAGCAGCGGCAGCTTGCCCGCCTTGAACCTGAAATCCATCGTGTCTCCTGTGTGCAGAGATTAAGGATGCAATTACGGATGCAACACGGCGAACAGTTCCCGGCACGAAGCGGACAGCTCGCCGTTCATCACCATCGTCTTGGCAGCCTCGATGTCGGGCGCGAAGAAGCGGTCTTCGTCAAAGGCCGCCACGCGCGCGCGCAGCTGGGCGTGCACGTGCTCCAGGTGGCTTGAACTGGTCAGCGGACGGTGGAATTCGATCCCCTGCGCCGCCGCCAGCAGTTCGATCCCGACGATGACACCCGTATTGTGCGCCATCTGGTCGAGACGGCGCGCCGCGAAGGTGGCCATGCTGACGTGGTCTTCCTGGTTGGCCGAGGTCGGCAGGCTGTCGACGCTGGCCGGGTGCGCCAGCGACTTGTTTTCCGAGGCCAGCGCGGCGGCGGTCACGTGGGCGATCATGAAGCCCGAATTCACGCCCGGCTCCTTGACCAGGAAGGGCGGCAGCCCGGACAGCGTGGCATCGATCAGCAGCGCGATGCGGCGCTCGGCCAGCGCGCCGATCTCGGCGATGGCCAAGGCCAGGGTGTCGGCCGCGAAGGCGACCGGCTCGGCATGGAAATTCCCGCCCGAGACGATCGTGGCGCCGCCGCTGGCGTCCGCATCGGGAAAGATCAGGGGGTTGTCGGTCACGGCATTCGATTCGATCAGCAGCGTGCGCCCGGCCTGGGCGATCAGGTCCATCACAGCGCCCATCACCTGCGGCTGGCAGCGCAGGCTGTAGGGGTCCTGCACGCGCTCGTCGCCGACCAGGTGCGAAGCGCGGATCGCGCTGCCCGCCACCAGCTCGCGGTAGATCTTCGCCGCCGCGATCTGGCCCGGCTGGCCGCGCACCGCGTGCACACGCGGGTCGAAAGGCGCATCGCTGCCGCGCGCGGCGTCCAGCGACATGCTGCCTGCCACCATCGCCCCTTCCAGCAGGCGCTCGGCCATGAACAGGCCGTGCAGGGCCAGCGCGGTCGAGACCTGGGTGCCGTTGATCAGCGCCAGTCCCTCCTTTGCCGCCAGCGTCACCGGTGCGATGCCGGCCGCGTCGAGCGCCGCGCGGGCCTCCATGATCTCGCCCTTCATGCGCACCGGGCCGATGCCCAGCATCGCCAGGGTCATGTGGGCCAGCGGCGCCAGGTCGCCGGACGCGCCAACCGAGCCCTGGGCCGGAATCGCCGGCATGATGCCGGCGTTGTACAGGGCGATGAGCGTATCCACGATCAGCGGGCGCACGCCAGAAAAGCCGCGCGCCAGGCTGCCGATCTTGGTCAGCAGGATCAGCCGCACGACGTGGTCAGGCAGCAGCTCGCCGGTGCCCACCGCATGCGACAGGATCAGGTTCTGCTGCAGCTGCTCAAGCTGGGCCTGCGGGATGTGGCGCTTGGCCAGGATGCCAAAGCCGGTGTTGATGCCGTACGCCGGATCGCCCTTGGCGACGATGGCCTGCACGGTGGCGGCCGAGGCTTCGATGGCTGCGTAGGCGGCGGGTGCCAGCGCAATGCGGCCGGCGGACTGCCAGACGGCGCGCAGGTCGTTCAGGGTAAGGGCGCCGGGTTCTAGAGTCAGGTGGTTCATGGTGCTTATTTGATCATGGGGAGTTTCAAACCGAAGCGCTTGGCGGCTTCGATCGCGAGTTCATAGCCGGCGTCGGCGTGGCGCATCACGCCGGAGGCGCAATCGTTGACCAGCACACGCGCCAGGCGTTTATCGGCGGCTTCGGTGCCGTCGGCAACGATCACCACGCCGGAATGCTGCGAGTAGCCCATGCCGACCCCGCCGCCGTGGTGCAGCGAGACCCAGGTCGCGCCGCCGGCCGTGTTCAGCATGGCGTTCAGCAGCGGCCAGTCGGAGACGGCGTCGGTGCCGTCGCGCATGGCTTCCGTTTCGCGGTTCGGGCTGGCGACCGAGCCGGTATCGAGGTGGTCGCGGCCGATCACGATCGGCGCTTTCAGTTCGCCCGTGCGCACCATCTCGTTGAAGGCCAGGCCGGCGATGTGGCGTTCGCCGAGTCCCAGCCAGCAGATGCGCGCCGGCAGGCCCTGGAAGGCGATGCGCTCGCGCGCCATGTCGAGCCAGCGGTGCACGCGCGCGTGCTGCGGGAACAGCTCCTTGATTTTCGCGTCGGTTTTATAAATGTCTTCGGGGTCGCCGGACAGCGCCACCCAGCGGAACGGGCCGCGCCCTTCGCAGAACTGCGGGCGGATATAAGCCGGCACGAAGCCCGGGAAATCGAAGGCGTTTTTCACACCTTCGTCGAACGCGGCCTGGCGGATGTTGTTGCCGTAGTCGACGGCCTTGGCGCCCAGTGCCTGGAAATCGAGGATGGCCTGGACGTGGGCGGCGGCGGATTCGCTTGCTGCCTGCTGCAGGTGCGCGTGCTGCGCAGGATCCTGCTGCGCGGCCTTCCACTGCTCGACGGTCCAGCCGCGCGGCAGGTAGCCGTTGATCAGGTCGTGGGCCGAGGTCTGGTCGGTGACCAGGTCCGGCACCAGGCCGCCCTCCTTTGCCCGGCGCACCAGCTCGGGCAACACGTCGGCGGCATTGCCGAGCAGACCGATCGAGATGGCTTCCTTGTTGTCCTTGTGCTGGCGGATCATGGCCAGCGCTTCATCGATGCTGAAGGCCTGCTTGTCCAGGTAGCGGGTACGCAGGCGGAAGTCGATGCTGCTTTGCTGGCACTCGACGGTCAGCGAGACCGCGCCGGCGAAGGTCGCGGCCAGCGGCTGCGCGCCGCCCATGCCGCCCAGGCCCGCGGTCAGGATCCAGCGGCCGGCCATGTCGCCGCCGAAGTGCTGGCGCCCTGCTTCGGCAAAGGTTTCGTAAGTGCCCTGCACGATGCCCTGGGTGCCGATGTAGATCCAGCTGCCGGCCGTCATCTGGCCGTACATGAACAGGCCCTTGCGATCGAGCTCGTTGAAGTGCTCCCAGTTGGCCCACTTCGGCACCAGGTTCGAGTTCGCCAGCAGCACGCGCGGCGCATCCGGGTGGGTCTGGAACACGCCCACCGGCTTGCCGGACTGGATCAGCAGGGTCTGGTCGTCCTCGAGTTCGCGCAGCGAGGCCAGGATCTGGTCGAAACAGGCCCAGTCGCGCGCGGCGCGGCCGATGCCGCCGTAGACGACGAGGCGCTGCGGGTTTTCCGCGACCTCGGCATCCAGGTTGTTCTGCAGCATGCGGTAGGCCGCTTCGGTCAGCCAGCTTTTGCAACTGAGCTGGCTGCCGCGCGGGGCGCGGATGTGACGCGAAGGGTCAAACCTTTGGTCGAAGTGCGGATCGAGTGCGGGCGAAGCGTTGGTCATGGCAGGCTCCTTGGAATGTCAGGAAAGTCTAGGTTGTCTATACAACCTCGTCAAGCCCTCCGCTTCGCCGGTTTGTTACTTCTTCTGGTAGACCTGGCGGCCAGCGACCCAGGTTTCCAGCACGGTGGTTTTATAGATGTCGTAGGGCGACATCTTGAACAGGTCGCGGTCGATCACGATGAAGTCGGCGTACTTGCCGGCTTCGAGCGAGCCCAGCGTCTTTTCCTGGTGGCCGGCATACGCGGCATCCAGCGTGAAGCAGCGGAAGGCTTCCTTCAGCGACATCTCCTGCTCCGGATACCAGCCGGCGATCGGCTGGCCGGTGTGGTCCTGGCGGGTGACGGCGGCGTGGATGCCGAAGAAGGGATTCGGCGCCTCGACCGGGAAGTCGGAGCCGCAGGCGATGCGCGAGCCCTGCGCCAGGAAACTGCGCCAGGCGTAGGCGCCCTTCATGCGCTCCGCACCGATGCGGGTCTCGGCCATGTTCTTGTCCGAGGTCGCGTGGGTCGGCTGCATCGACGGGATGATGCCGATGCGCTTGAAGCGCGGGATGTCGGTCAGGGTCACGACCTGGGCGTGCTCGATGCGGTGGCGCTTGTCCAGCGCTTTATTCGCCGGGATCTCTTTGGCGAAGGTGTCGAGGATCTGCTTGTTGCCGGCGTCGCCGATCGCGTGCACGTTCACCTGGTAGCCCTTGCGGATGGCCTTGGTGATCATCGCGTCGATCTCCTTGTTCGTGTGGAACAGCAGGCCGTGCGAATGCGGATCGTCGCTGTAGGGCGCCAGCAGGGCCGCACCGCGGCTGCCCAGGGCGCCATCGGCATACAGCTTCACGGCGCGCAGCGCGTACATGTCCTTGCCATAGCTGTTCAGCGGACCATTTTTTGCCAACTGGTCAAAATCCGGGCCGGTGCCGCCGATCATCGCGTAGATGCGTGCGGTCAGCTTGCCGTGGTCGGCGTAGTCGCGGTACAGCTTGTCCTCGCCGGCGGTGATGCCGGCATCGTGCACGGCGGTCAAGCCCACGCTGGCCATGTTCTGCAGCGCCTGGTCCAGCATCACGCGGCCTTCCTGCTCGCTCTGCTGCGGCAGCACTTTCGTCACCAGGGCCTGCGCCGCATCGACCAGCACGCCGGTGGCGACGCCGTTCTCGTCGCGCACGATCTTGCCGCCGACCGGGTCCGGGGTCGCATTCGTGATACCGGCCAGCGCCAGCACGCGGCTGTTGGCCCAGCCGGCGTGGCCGTCGACGCGCTCGAGCCAGACCGGACGATCGGCCACGGCGCTATCGAGTTCCTTCGCGGTCGGGAAGCGGCCCAGCTTCCAGATCTCCTGGTTCCAGCCGCGCCCGCGCAGCCAGGCCTGTTGCGGATTGGGGCGCGCGTAGTCGGCGATGGACTTCAGGGCGCCCTCCAGCGAGGTCGAGGTGGAGAGGTCGAGCTGGGTCAGCATCGCGCCCAGGCCGAACACGTGGCCGTGGGCGTCGATCAGGCCCGGCAGCACCGTGCGCCCCTGGAGGTCGACGTGCTTCGCGTTCGGCGCCTTGGCCGCCACGTCCCTGGCCGCCCCCACTGCGATGATCCTGCCCTGGTCGTCGAAGGCCATCGATGCGAACTGGACCACGTCACCCTTGGCGTTGAGCGTGTAGCCGTTGGCGTTGTCGATCACGGTGTCGGCATGGGCCGCGGCCAGGACGCCGCCGGCAATAAGTGCGAACAGGGCGGACTGCAGGGGTTTCAGGCGCATCGAGGGCTCTCCAATATTCTTTAAAGAAGCAGAGTGTATAGAAAATTGCGCAACGGTCAATCTGCATCAAACCGGGGTCAGAGCCCGATTTTTGGCAATTACTCAGCAGAAGTCCTTGAACCTCAAGGAACAGGCATTCTCAACAGTCTTGCGTACGATTGATGCCGATTCGAGGTCCAGCGGCAGACACATCTACGATCATGCTTCGGTCAAATTCCGCCTTTACCATGCCACGTCCTCGCCGCGTCATTTCCCCTTCGATCCCATTGCACCTTATCCAACGAGGCAATAATCGGGCGCCGTGCTTCCAAGTGCAGAATGACTACTTGATTTACCTCGACATGCTGCGCGAATGCGCGTTCGACGCTGGTTGTGCTTTACATGCGTATGTACTCATGAGCAACCATGTCCATCTCCTTCTCTCGCCGGACACGGCCGACAGTGCGAGCACGATGATGCAACGGCTGGGCCAACGCTATGTGCAATATTTCAATCGCCGGCATGTCCGCACGGGCACCTTATGGGAAGGCCGCTTTCGCTCGAGTCCGATACTGGATGAGCGCTATTTCCTGATCTGCCAACGCTACATTGAACTCAATCCCGTGCGAGCAAATATGGTGGATACGCCTGCTGACTATCCATGGTCCAGTTACAGAACGAATGCTTTCGGCCAGGAGAGCCCCCTGATCACGCCGCATCCCGTGTATGCGAGCTTGGGCAGGACACTAGAGATACGCCGTGCGGCATACCGCCATTTGTTCAGCGAAGTTTTATCGGAAGAATTGCTCGACGCAGTCAGGAGAGCTGGTAACAGCAACCGTCCGCTGGACCTTCAGCAAACCTGAACTAACAGGTTCTGGCCGTAGAGACATTTCCAAAAACCGGGCTCTGACCCCGGTTTAGCTTTTATCAAGCTCTCGTTCGAGCAGCGCCCGCTTGCGCTCGACACCCCAGCGGTAGCCCGAGATCGACCCATCGTTGCGCACCACGCGGTGGCAGGGCACGGCGATCGCCACCGGGTTGGCGGCGCAGGCGCCGGCCACCGCGCGCGCGCCCTGCGGCATGCCGAGCTGCGCGGCGAGTTCCGCATAGCCCACCGTGCGGCCGGCCGGGATGCTGCGCAGCGCCTGCCACACGCGCTGCTGGAAGGCAGTGCCGCGCAGGTCGAGCGGCAGGTCCAGGCCGATGCGCGGCGCCTCGACGAAGGCCACCACCTGCGCCACCGTCGCTTCGAAGCCTGGCTCGGCGCCGACCAGTTCGGCCTTCGGGAAGCGGTCCTGCAGGTCGCGCACCAGCGCATCGGGATCGTCGCCGAGCAGGATCGAGCAGATGCCTTTATCCGTCGAAGCGACCAGCAGGGCCCCCAGCGAACAGGCCGCCACCGCAAAGCGAATGACTTCGCCGCCGCCGCCCGAGCGGTAACGCCCCGGCGTCATGCCCAGCACGCCCGGCGACGCCGCATAAAAGCGGCCGCTGGAATTGAAGCCGGCGTCGTAGGCGGCCGCCGTGACGCTGGGCGCCTGCGCCAGTCCCTGTTTCAGACGCTCGGCGCGGCGCGCAGCCGCATAGGCCTTGGGCGTGATCCCGGTATGCGCCTTGAACACGCGGTGAAAGTGAAAGCGGCTCATGCCGCAGGCCTCGGCCAGGCTGGCCAGGTCGGGCGCCTCGACAGCCGTGTCGATCAGGCGGCAAGCCTGGGCGACGGCCGCCGCCTGGCGCTCGGCCAGCGGCGGCTGGTCCGGCTTGCAGCGCAGGCAGGGCCGGAAGCCGGCGTTTTCCGCATCGAGACGGGTCGCGTGAAAAGCGACGTTGGCGCGCCGGGCCCCGCGCGATGGGCATGATGGCTGGCAATACACGCCGGTCGTGCGCACCGAGTAATAGAAGAGGCCATCGGCCTCGCGCAGGCGCGCCTGTACGGCGGCCCAGCGCTCGTCGTCGGTCCTGAAAGCCGGCTTGTCCATGGTAGTCTCCCTATTCCACATGTCGAATACGGCCATGCTAGCGGCCACCAAAGCGCGCGTCATCCCGGCTCTTGCTTTCAAATTGGCTGTGCCGGACAATCGCTCCGGACCGCCACCCGCCGCGGTCCGCCATCGTAAAGCAGGAGAACCAGCTTGGAACAGCACAGCGCACAGGACGCCACCCCGATTTTTCAGCGCATCAAGGATTACCTGGTCGGCGAGATCGCCTCCGGGCGCTGGAAGGAAGGCGACCTGGTGCCGTCCGAACAGGCGCTGGTGCGCCAGTTCGGCGTCTCGCGCATGACCGTCAACCGCGCCGTGCGCGAGCTGACCGCCGAACAGGTGCTGACGCGGCGCCAGGGTGCGGGCACCTTCGTCGCGCCGCAAAAGTACCAGGCGACGCTGGTCGAGATCCGCAACATCGCCGATGAAGTCCGCGCGCGCGGCCATGCCCACACCAGCCGCCCGCTGCTGCTGGAGGAAGCGCCTGCCGCCGAGGCGCTGGCCCTGCAGTTCGGGCTGGCGCCGGGCGCGCCGCTGTTCCACTCGGTGATCGTGCACCACGAGAACGGCCAGGCGATCCAGGTCGAGGACCGCTGGGTCAACCCGGCCTGCGCACCGGCTTATCTGCAACAGGACTATACCCGCCTCACCCCGAACGAACACCTGATGGTGGCCGCGCCGCTGCAGGATGCCACGTACAGCATCGAAGCTCTGCCGGCACCGCGCGAAGTGGCCGAGATGCTGGCCATCGCGCCGGGCAGCGCCAGCCTGGTGCTGCGGCGCCGCACCACCTCCCAGGGCCGGGTGGCGACGGTGGCGACGATGTGGCATCCGGGCCATCTGTACAAGTTCACCGGCGCGCTGTGAAGCAGCGCATTACAAGGCGTGGATGCAGGGCGTGCTAACGTGTTAAGATTTTGTACAAAGCTTGCGAACACGTTTCAGGAAAATCGGTTATTATTCCCGCTAACCCCCGCCTGACACCCCCTTGCAGCTCTTCCACTATTGAATATTGCACACAGTGTCTCCACCATTGTGCGTGCAGGCGTTAATTGACCTACCTCTCACTGAGGAAAACATGAGCGAAAACATCAAACACATCAGCGATGCATCTTTCGAAACCGACGTGCTCAAATCCGAGCGCCCGGTCCTGGTCGACTTCTGGGCCGAGTGGTGCGGTCCTTGCAAGATGATCGCCCCGATCCTGGAAGAAGTCGCCAAAGAATACGACGGCAAAATCCAGATCGCGAAGATGGACGTCGATGCAAACCAGGCCGTGCCGGCCAAATTCGGCATCCGTGGCATCCCGACCCTGATCCTGTTCAAGAACGGCGTCGCAGCCGCGCAGAAGGTCGGCGCAATGGCAAAAGGCCAACTGACTGCTTTCATCGATAGCAACATCTGATACCATAGCCGGCGGCAGCGCGCCCGCACTGCCGCCATTCCGGGAAGGCCATCGACCCCGATGCTTCTCATTTAATCAACCCACGTAGTTCCCTCCCCTACCTTTACTTTCCCGTCACGGGACACCCGACACATGCACTTATCTGAACTGAAGGCAATGCACGTCTCCGCCCTTCTGGAGATGGCGATCAGCCTCGATATCGACAACGCAGCCCGCCTGCGCAAACAAGAACTGATGTTCGCGATCCTCAAGAAGCGCGCGAAACAAGGCGAACAGATTTTCGGCGACGGCGCGCTCGAAGTGCTGCCTGACGGCTTCGGTTTCCTGCGTTCGCCGGATGCGAGCTACATGGCCTCGACCGACGACATCTATATCTCGCCGTCGCAGATCCGCCGCTTCAACCTGCATACGGGTGACTCGATCGAAGGGGAAGTGCGTACGCCGAAGGATGGCGAGCGCTATTTTGCATTGGTGAAGGTGGACAAGGTCAACGGCGAATCGCCGGAAGCCTCGAAGCACCGCATCCTGTTCGAGAACCTGACGCCGCTGCACCCGCAAGTGCCGCTGCGCCTCGAACGCGACATGAACGGCGCCGAGAACATCACCGGCCGCATCGTCGACCTGATCTCGCCGATCGGCAAGGGCCAGCGCGGCCTGCTGGTGGCCTCGCCGAAGTCCGGCAAGTCGGTCATGCTGCAGCACATCGCCCACGCGATCACCGCGAACCATCCGGACGTCACCCTGATCGTCCTGCTGATCGACGAACGTCCTGAAGAAGTGACCGAGATGCAGCGCTCGGTGCGCGGCGAAGTGGTCGCCTCGACCTTCGACGAACCGGCCACCCGCCACGTGCAGGTTGCCGAGATGGTGCTGGAAAAGGCCAAGCGCCTGGTCGAAATGAAGAAGGATGTCGTGATCCTGCTGGACTCGATCACCCGTCTGGCGCGTGCCTACAACACCGTGATCCCGGCCTCGGGCAAGGTCCTGACCGGCGGTGTCGACGCCAACGCGCTGCAGCGTCCTAAGCGTTTCTTCGGCGCCGCCCGTAACGTCGAAGAAGGCGGTTCGCTGACCATCGTCGCCACCGCGCTGATCGAAACCGGCTCGCGCATGGACGACGTGATCTACGAAGAATTCAAGGGTACCGGCAACATGGAGGTGCACCTGGAGCGCCGCCTGGCCGAGAAGCGCGTCTACCCGGCAATCAACCTGAACAAGTCGGGCACCCGCCGCGAAGAACTGCTGATCAAGCCGGACCAGCTGCAAAAAATCTGGATTCTGCGCAAGCTGCTGTACTCGATGGACGAGATCGAGGCGATGGAGTTCATCCTCGACAAGATGCGCGCAACGAAGAACAACGTCGAGTTCTTCGATCTGATGCGCCGCGGCGGCTGATCCCGGTCGCCCCTAACAGAACCTCCATGGCGGCGTTGCATCGTCTCGCCGTACTAGCGTACTGTCTTCGACGATGCGCCTTGCCCTGGAGGCTCTGTTAGACGCTCCTGATAATGACGGGATCCATGGAAAAGGCGAGCAGTGCTCGCCTTTTCTGTTTTATGCGCTACGATTCGTTCAGATCAAACCCCTGCATGCCCTGAGCCCGGAACATCGCTCCCATACAACCAAGGAGCCACGATGACTTCCGATGAATTGCACGATGTACCCGCCCAGCGCCATAAAGATGCCCAGGTGGATCGGCGCTTGACCGTCCTCGAAACCCGCTTCGATACGAGAATGACCATGCTGCCTACCAAAGCTGACCTGTCGGAACTGAAGGCCGAACTCAAAACCAACATCCATAGCGAATCTGCACACCTGAGCAAATGGATGGCGGCAACCGCCATTACCATGGTGCTCGGCTTCGGCGGCATGATTCTGACGATGATGGCGCGCCTGCCCCACGCCTGAACCGGGCGTTTGTCAGCCATGCGAGTTGCCTCGCGGGACCAGGTGGCATATAATCTCCGGTTCCGTATCAACCACTGGCAAGTGATCGGCAATCGGGTCAAGAAGCAGCAGGACCGACGAAGTGCCTTTTGGCTACCAACTTAACCGAGGCAAAACCATGAAAACCGATACCCATCCGGATTACCGCGAAGTCGTCTTCCACGATCTGTCGTGCGACTTCAAGTTCATCACCCGTTCGACCATCGCTACCCGCGAAACCATCGATTTCGAAGGCAAGCAATACCCGCTGGTCAAGATCGAGGTGTCCGCTGAATCGCACCCGTTCTTCACCGGTAAGCACAAGATCGTCGACACCGCTGGCCGCGTTGAGAAATTCCGCCAGAAGTTCGGTTCGGTCGGCTCGAAGACCAGCGTCGCCAACGGTTAATTTCCCGACGAGCGAACACCACGGAGACCTACGGGTTTCCATGAAGGAAGCCTTGGGGCTTCCTTTTTTTTTTGCCGCTATACTAGCGCGACATTATTTAGACGCATCACGCAACACTATCGATGAAACCAGTCCGCCTCCCTGCCGCCGCCACCCTCGCGCTGCCACGATGGGCCCTGTATGCACTTGGCCTGTTGTACATCCTGCCGGGCCTGATCGGCCGCGACCCGTGGAAGGATGACGCTGCCAGCTTCGGCATCATGTGGACCATGGCGCACGGCAGTGTCAGCGACTGGCTGCTGCCGAATATCGCCGGCCTGCCCTCGCCCGAGGAAGGCCCGCTGGCCTTCTGGCTGGGCGCACTGTGCATCAAATTATTCGGCTGGCTGCTGGGCGACGTGCTGGCAGCGCGCATGTCGACCATCGGCCTGTTCGTGCTCGGCACCGTGTCGCTGTGGCAGACCGCGTTCCGGCTCGGACGGCGTGCGGAAGCCCAGCCGCTGCGCCTGGCTTTCGGCGGCCAGCCCGAACCCGACGATTACGGCCGCACCCTGGCCGATACCGCCGTCCTGATCTACCTGGGCTGCCTCGGCCTGCTGCTGCAGAGCCATGAGACCCTGGCCGTCACCCTGCAGGGTTCGCTGCTGGCCTGGTTCATGTACCGCTCGGTGCGCTATATCGAAGAGCCTACCCGGCGCAATGCGGCGCTGACCGGCATGGTGCTGGGCGCGCTGGCGCTGACCCGCGGCATCGCTTCGCCGATCGTCCTGCTGGGCGCGCTGGTACTGTGCACCCACCTGCTGAAGCTGCCGGCGCGCCCGGTGCTGCGCAACCTCGGCCTGTCCGCCGGCACCGCCGTGCTGGTGATGCTGGTCTGGATCCTGCCCGCGCTGCTGGTGCGTCCCTACAACATGTCGCCGGTGGGCGAATGGCTGATCTGGAACGCCGGCCAGCTGAGCGTGCCGAGCTGGCACTCGATCAAGGCCTTCTTCCGCGTCGGCGTCTGGTTCTGCTGGCCGGCCTGGCCGTTTGCCGCCTGGGCCGCCTGGGCCTGGCGCCGCCAGCACGGCATGCTGCACATCATCCTGCCAACCTGCTTCGTCGGCCTGCTGGTGCTGCTGGTGCTGTGCGATCCGGTGCCGGAAAACGGCGACCTGCTCAAGCTGCTGCCGCCGATGGCGCTGATGGCGGCCTTCGGCCTGCCGACCATGAAACGCGGCACCATCAATGCGATCGACTGGTTCTCGGTGATGGTGCTGACCCTGCTGGGCGGCGTGATCTGGCTGTTCTGGGTGGCCAAGCTGACCGGCTGGCCGGCGCAATTCGCCAAGAATGCGCTCAAGCTGGTGCCCGGCTTCAAGCCGGAATTCGGCATCGTCGCCTTCGTCGTTGCCGCCGCCGCCACGACCGGCTGGTTCCTGCTGGTGCACTGGCGCCTGTCGCGCCAGCCTTCGGTGCTGTGGCGCGCCGTGGTGCTGTCCTCGGGCGGCCTGATCCTGCTGTGGGTGCTGTTGATGACCCTGTTCCTGCCGGACCTGAACTATGCCCGCAGCTATGCCTCGGTGGCCCAGCAGATCGCGGCGCGCCTGCCGGCCAACGCCGACTGCATCGACACCAATGTCGGCCCGGCCCAGCGCGCTTCCTTCGCCTACTTCGGCCACCTGCCCTTCGCCGGCGTCGAGGGCGGCAAGTGCAGCTACCTGCTGCTGCAGGACAGCCTCAAGAAAGCTGCCGACAACGCGCACGCCGATGCCACCCGCCAGAGCGTGATCCAGACCGGCGACGGCCCGCGCGGCGGCGAAGTGGTGCTGGAAGAATTCCGCCCGCGCGACTGGACCATGCTTTGGGAAGGACGCCGCCCGTCCGACCGCGACGAACGCTTCCGCCTGTACCAGCGGCGCTGAGTCGACGCAGCCCTGAAACGAAAAAGCCACCCGACCAGGTGGCTTTTCTTTTATGGCGGACCGTGTTCAGATCCTGCGCGGCACCAGCTTGCGGCGGGTTGCCGCCACGCCGAGCAGGCCGAGGCCCGCCAGCAGCATGCCGTAGGTTGCCGGTTCCGGCACCGGCGATACCGTCAGGTCGCCGCCGAATGCGCCGCCGCCCGTGCCCAGCACCTGTCCGTCGACTCTCAACGCGTAGTAGCCGCTGGTCAGGCCATAGGACGACAGCGACCACGAATCGGTCGGATGCGAGCCGAAGCCGGTTTCGTTGATGCCGGCGATGGCCGTGCCGAGGACCGCCATCGTCCCCGGATTGTAACGGTACAGGCTGAAGCTGGTGATCAGGAGATCCTTGGTCTGCGGGGTGTTGAGGAAGGACGAAGTCACCGAGGCAGAGGCGTCGAAGGGCGTGCCGATGTTGAAGGTGAAGATATCGGTAAAGGTACTGCCGACGGTCGAGGCAGTGAAGGTATCGCCGAAATGCGCGTTGAAGCCGCCCACGCCGTCGCCCGCTGTCACTAGCGGAACGGTGCGGTCGATCGCCTGGGCAGCGGCGCCTTGAGAGACGGCCGCCGCGCCCGCGATGAGGGCGCTCAGAACGAGAGATTTCAGTTTCATGATAGTTCCTGAGAAAGTTATCGGGACTTACACTCCGGGGAGCCGGTGTATTGACACCGATCCGGGATATCAGCATAGGTTCCTACCTACCTCTCAACTGTTAGATTGCGCACAAATCTCAGCCGTCTTTCGACAAAGCGTGGCATTTTTGGCCCTTGAATTTCCTCGGCGCAAACACTTCATCCTCGGCAAAGGGTCGCTTGAGGAAGATCAATTCCCCAGTGGCCTAGATTATCAAAATGATGGATGTGCCCGCTATCCCGCGGCATCGCCAGCCAAGGAGCCCATCATGAAAAGCGTGACGTTTTCCGATATCGAGCGCGTCCCGGAACAGGCGCGCCGTCCTTCCCCCCTGCGTTCGCCGCAACGCGTGACCTTGCTGGTCCTGACGCTGGTGCTGGGTCTGCCGGCGCTGATGTTCATTTTCCAGCAGATCGATCCGGGCGCGCCGCTGGCCTATATCGTGGTGCCGGTGCTGGCCGGCGGCCTGCTGCCAATGATGAGCATGATGCCCGGCCGCTTCGAGGTCACGACCCGCTTCGATGCCTGTCACCTGGTCGTCACGCTGGACGACGCGCTGGGCCGTCTCGGCTACGCGCCGGCCGAACGCGTGCCCGGCGCGGTGCGCTATCGCGCGCGCAGCGGCAAGGAAATCGCCGTGACGGTGCGCGCCCATGCGCTCGAAGTCATGGGCCCGGTGCCGGCGCTGCGTGCTCTACGCCGGCAGATGGATTGCTGACCTTCCTGCTTCATTGGCAGGCCCGGTGCGCGAGCACCGGGTCGAGCCCGCCCTGCGAGACAGGAATCCCAGGGCGATACGACGGAAGAGTTTGCGCGCACTGGTCTTTTTGGCATCCCATGTGCTAAGATGCGCGCCTGCGCTTGCAGCCTCTGTGGCGGAATTGGTAGACGCACTTGACTCAAAATCAAGCGCCGAAAGGCGTGCCGGTTCGATTCCGGCCGGAGGCACCAACAGCTTGCAGCGCAGCACCTCGAAATATCCCGCTTTTCCTGCATTTTCGAGCACTTCCCCCCTCTGCCGAGATTAGGTAATCCCGAAAGCACCAAGGATTACCGCATAAATCTCGCCACCATTTACACCACGTCGAATTTTCGGGTGGAAAAGAAATGTCCACATCTTTGAAGCGTGCCGGGGCTTGGCGTCCTTATGGATTGCTGGCCGTGTTCGAAGTCAACAGTTTGTTTCTGATGCAGTCTCATTCCTAGGGAGACGCCGCGCCTGCGCATGAGCCGGCCCTCGCTGGCGAACCCGTCCTCGACCAAGGAATGCCAGGCCAGGGCTCCCTTGAGAAGATCGATCCAATGCATCGACTGGCCGACGAACTTGTTGCAGAGCATCGCATAGTAAATCCACTGCTCGACCAGCTCCTGTCGCTGCAAAGAGTAGGTACCGCTGTAGTCGCGTGCGATGCTGGCTGCCGCCCAGACCTGCGGCAACCGCGCGCAACTGCCCTGGCGGAAAGTCAGCAGGTTGGGATTGGGCCGGTTGGAATCGATCATGCCAATCTCTTCACCGACAGCGACGTTGTCGATGATCATGCCGGGCGAGAAGGCAGCTCCCGCGGCTGTCGGGGCGCGCCAGTATTGCCAGCGCCCTGACCAAAGTCCTCGAGCGCTCCCTTGATGGCGGCCCTTGCGAATTTCTGCCATATCTCCATGCCCATCGACCGCCCTGGAAAGGTGACGGTCTTGCCAGCGAGGACAGCCTTTTCGGCGTCGAGGTAAGCTGAAGCATTGTTGCTGCTGGGATCATTGGACGCTCCTTGAGCGGCCAACACTGCCTGCTGCATTGTCACATTTCTAGCGAGAAATGAGGCTCAAGGCCGAAGGTTAAATTTAGTCCTCACAGCGTTAAATAAATCTACTTTTGAAACAATTGAAGAGTTCCTCCGAAATGATCAGGTTAGACTTTACCAAGTGTTGTTTCCAAACTTACGGCTTGACGTAAATACTTTCATCGTTTGCACGAGATCGTTCGTACTGAAAATTTGAGGTAACTCTATGCGTTTGGCTAAATACGTCCTCCCCTTAATGCTTTCAGCGTGTGCCATAGATCCAAGTGCGGTTAACGACTATTCAGGTCTTGGCAAAAGCCCACTAGCAATAACGCTGAGAAATTCTATTTTCCTGGGGGAGTCAGCCGTAAATCACTCTGTCGACAGACTAATAAAAGAACAAAATATTCCTAAAGACGACAGAGCAAAAAATGGACTTACGAGCTTAGGTTTCAAATGCTTGGACGAGGACAAAAATTATTGCGAATACGTTGGCAGTACAAAATCCGTACTTAGCAGTCCGGATAAGTTACAAACCATTAAAATCCAAACGGATATATACGTTAAGGCAATAATATTTAGCAATGAAATAAAAGTCGAAAGCAAAATAAAACAAAATAAATTTTAGGAGAGTAAGTTGCTACAATTGTTCAGGCAAAAGCTTCGGCACTCTACTTTGGCTCTCTTAACTTCCGTATCTTAATGAATGGAAATGGGAGAGATTGCACAAATAAATGGATGACCCATTGACGCGAATGGCGAAGTAAATGTATCGACTCTCGGCGGCAAGCTGCAGGTTAGAAACAGATCAAGGTATGGTGCGGGACGCAAGTACTCCAAAACAGGTAGTAGCAAAGGGAACCGACGCAGAAATAATGAAACAATGGCAGGCTGGAAAAGACTGTGGCGCAGCAATTAATGCCCAAAATTATGACTATAATGCGTTTGACAGTTTTGGCGGACACAATAGCGATGCAGCGTTTTCTACTGTAGGGATGTGCATGAACGTCCAAGAGGTAGACCTAGGGGGCTGGGCGCCGGGCCATGGCGATATCATTTTAGGGCCCGAAACTATCGCATTCATTCAGAAGCAAAATGGAGTCAGAGTGGCTGAACCGCCATACACGTATAACCCTGAAAGTATGCCGGCCACTCCGTTAGATTCGCTCTCTGCCCATATCGTAGGGGTGCACGAGGCTGCTTTGGCTATCATTTAATTTGGGTTTCATTGATTAGTCACCCTTTAAAATTTTGCAAAATAGGCATGAACTGATGTTGCATTCCAACATCAGTTCATGCCTATTTCGGCCATTGTGTTTCGCACAAATCGCCACCGCGCTTCGACGTCGATGTCGCTCTTCTTGATGTAGGCCTACTGCGCACTGCGTGCGCAGCATGGCGGCGACCCCCCGCTGTTTCTCGGGCGTGAACACGTCTTCGCCGGCGAGCCTGGCAGTGGGTCGGCCATCCGGAGAAGGCGAAGAACCCGCAATGGCCAACACCTGCGCTACCCGCATGAGCCTCACGCTCGCCGGTGTCTTACGACCCGCAGGGCCACATCGACCCGGTATGCCACGACGAGCATCACCGCCTCGCCTGCGAAGGCGGCCACGTCTACTGGCACGCGGTCGAGTGCTGGTTCTGGGAATGCCCTTGAACCTGGCCCTGCTCCTCCACGAATGCAATACACACCCCACTCGGATCGACGATCGAAAACTCGCGCGTCCCCCAAGGCCGCGACCCGAGCGTGCCGTTCGGATGCACACAGCCGGCATCGCCGCAGCGCGCGTACAAGGCATCGATGCCGTCGACCCCGATCCGCAGGCTGGTCCAGTCGGCCAGGTGCTTGTCCTGGCTGGCGAACAGGTGCAGGTGGGCGTCGCCGCTGCCGACGATCGCGAACTGGGCCGGCTCGGCGTCGCGGTAGAACAATTCGAAACCCAGCGCACGCTGGTAGAAAGCGATGCCCTCCTCGACGTCGCGCGCGGGAATCAGTGGGGAAACGCCCAGAAACCGGATGGGACTTGTCATGGGATGCTCAAGGAAAGCCGGACGCAGGCCGGCAACCCCTCAAGATAATCCTGTGTTAATGGATAGTCAACAGACTTGGGCTGCCATACGCGGCACCTCAGCGATTCCGCGCGGTGTCCCAGTCGTCGTAGCGGTGCACGATGCGCGCCATCGTGCCGTCGCGCGCCATCGATTCGAGTGCGGTGCCCATGCGCGCCGTCAGGTCGTCGGGCACGGCGCGGTTGCAGGCAAGGTAGACGCGGATGTGGTTGAAGACCAGCACCGGCACGATCTTGTCGGCATAGCCCATGCGCGACAGCGTGGCGCTGCCGCGGCGGATGCTGGCGGCCCAGAGGTCGATGCGGTTGGCCATCAGCTTGCGTGGGTTGATCAGGTCGTTCGGCGCCGGATCGACGTCGAAGCCGCGTGCGCGCAGGTAGAGGTCGCGCGCATCGCCGTTGTAGGTGCCGATGCGATAGCGGCGCGCGTCATCGAGGGTGTTCAGCTTGAGCTTGCGGTCGGCGCGGCCCATCAGGACCCAGTCGGCCTCGCCGATCGGACCGACCCATTTGAACAGGGCTTCGCGCTCGGGCGTGCGGGTGGTGGAAAACACGCAGGTGTCGTGGCGTTCAAGCGCCAGGGTATAGGCGCGCTTCCACGGCAGCAGTTCGATGGTGTGGTCGATATGGGCGCGGCCCATGATCTCGCGCACGGTGTCGGCGCCGATGCCGATCACGCGCTTCCCTTCCAGCATGCTGTGCGGCGCCGCGGCCTCGGTGGTGAGGTACAGACGCGGTTCCGGCCGGGCCTGCGCTACGGCGCAGCCGAGCACAAGCATGGCAGCAACAATGAAGTTTTTCGTTCGCATGGCACACCCATTGCCAGTGCTGCCGGCCGGCAGCTGACCTATGTGTCGAGCATACCAGCAAGATATAACGGGCGGCAATCCATAGCAACTCGACAAGTTTCGTCAATTTGGTGGCGCTGACGCGACAGGGAATTGCATTTGTCCCATCCTATCTACTTGCACAGCAACATTTTCCTGCGAGAAAGTGACATACTTGCGTGCCAAACCCCGCCACTCGTCGTCACTTTCATCAATTTATGCTGGATTCATTATTTAACGTGCCTCAGGACCCGTCCCTGCTGAGCTATGGGATGTACACGCCCGGGCTGGTGATCCTGTCGGTGCTGGTGGCGATCTTCGCGTCCTGGATGGCGCTGTTGATCGCCGGCCAGGCCGTGGTCAACCGCAGCCAGCGCTGGATCGTGCTGGGCAGCGGCAGCCTGGCGCTGGGCACCGGCGTGTGGGCGATGCACTTCATCGGCATGCTGGCCTTCGACCTGTGCACCGACGTCGACTACGATCCGGTCGCGACCCTGATCTCGGGTGTGCCGAGCATCGGCGCCTCCTTCGTGGCGCTGTGGCTGATTGCGCGCGAGCGCCTGGGCGGCTGGGGCCTGCTGGCGGGTGGCGTGGTGGTGGGTGCAGGCATCGGCGCGATGCATTATGCGGGCATGGCCGGCATGCAGATGGGGCTCGAACTGCACTACGACCTGCGCATGTTCCTGCTGTCGATCGTGGTCGCGGTGGTGCTGGCGACGCTGGCGCTGTGGGTGCGCTTCGGCCTGTCCAGCCTGTCGCACCGCCTGAGCGAAGGCCGCCGCATCTTCCTGGCCGCCATCGTGATGGGCTTCGCCATCGCCGGCATGCACTATACCGGCATGGAAGCGGCGCGCTTCGTCGGCCGCGCCGTGCAGACCTCGCACAAGGCGGCTTCCGAGACCTTCCTGGCGCTGGCGATCACCCTGATCACGGTCGCCTTCACCATCTTCGTGCTGGGCGCCAACGGCCTGCTGCGCTACCGCCAGCTGTTCCGCGAACTGTCGCGCAGCGAAGCCTGGATGCGCGCCCTGCTGACCACCACCGTGGACGGAGTGGTCACCGTCGATGCCCACGGCACCATCCTCGAATTCAATGCCTCGGCCGAGCGCATCTACGGCTGGAAACGCGACGAGATCGTCGGCCAGCACATCCGCGTCCTGATCGGCAATGAGGAAGGTTCGGCGCAGGCCGGCCTGTTGCGCGCGCTGGAGACCGGCGAGATCACGGCAGCCGCCCAGAGCGCGGACGTGACCGGCCGCCGCAAGGACGGCAGCATCGTCCCGATCCGCCGCGCAGTCGGCCATGCGCGCATGGACCACAAGGACTTGTTCGTCTGCTTCATCACCGACATCAGCGAGCGCCGCGCGATGGAACAGGCGCTGCGCGCCAGCGAGCAGCAGTTCCGCTCCCTGATCGGCAACATCCCCGGCATCTCCTATCGCAGCCTGCTGGAAGGCGACCGGCCGCTGATCTTCATCAGCGACGCGGTCGAGCGCATCACCGGCTACCCCGGCAGCGACTTCATCGCCCAGCGCGATGGCATCAAGGCGCGCCGCAGCTTCGACGCCCTGATCCATGCCGCCGACCGCGTGCGCGTGATGGAGGCGATCGCCACGGCGCTGCGCGAAGACCGGCCCTATCTGGTCGAGTACCGCCTGCTGAACGCCGACGGCAGCGTGCGCTGGCTATGGGAAAACGGCACCGGCGTGCGCAATGAGGCCGGCGAGCTGTTCTGGCTGGACGGCGTGATCCTCGACATCACCGAACGCCGCGAGATGGAAGACGCGCTGCGCGAAGCGAAGGAAACCGCCGAGCAGGCCGCCGCCGCGCGCGCCAGCTTCGTGGCCAACATGAGCCACGAGATCCGCACCCCGATGAACGCCATCCTCGGCTTCACCGACGTGCTGCTCGACGGCGAGCTGGCGTCGGACCAGCGGCGTCACCTGGACACCATTCGCAGTTCCGGCCGCGCGCTGCTGCGCCTGCTCAACGAAATCCTCGACACCGCCAAGCTGGAAAAAGGCGCGGTCGAACTCGAGCAGAACGACTACAACCTGCTGTCGCTGATCGACGAGCTGTCGTCGACGCTGGCGGCGAATGCGCGCGCCAAGGGCCTGCAGGTCGACATCCACTACGACCCGCTGCTGCCGACCTGCCTGCGCGGCGACGAGCTGCGCGTGCGCCAGGTGCTGACCAACCTGCTCGACAACGCCATCAAGTTCACCGAAAAGGGCAGCGTCACCCTGCGCGCCGAGCTGCAGGACGAGCAGCTGCACTTCCAGGTGAAGGACACCGGCATCGGCATCGCGCCGGAACGCCTGCAGGCGATCTTCGACCCGTTCACCCAGGCCGACGCCTCGATGACGCGCCGCTTCGGCGGCACCGGTCTGGGCACCACGATCAGCAAGCAGCTGGTCGAGCTGATGGGCGGCAGGATCTGGGCCGAGAGCGAACCGGGCCAGGGTACGACCTTCCACGTGATGCTGCCGCTGGTACTGGCGCGCTTCGCGCCGCAGCAGCCGCGCGTGCGCACCCCGGCCGCCCTGCCGCCGCTGCGCGTGCTGGTGGCCGACGACGTGCCGCAGAACCTGGAACTGCTGCAGCTGCTGCTGGCACGCCGCGGCCACACCATGACCGCCGCCGGCGACGGCGCCCAGGTGGTCGCGCTGGCCGCACGCGAAGACTTCGACGTGATCCTGATGGACTTCCACATGCCGGAGATCGACGGCCTGAGCGCCACGCGCCTGATCCGCCAGCAGGAGCAAGCCGCCGGCCGCAAGCGCGTGCCGGTGATCGCCACCACCGCCAGCGTACTGCCCGAGCACCGCCGCGCCAGCATCGATGCCGGCATGGACGGCTTTGCCGGCAAGCCGGTCGACTGGTTCGCGCTCTCGCACGAGATCGCGCGCGTGCTCGGCCTGGGCAGTGCCCAGCCGGATCCGGAGCTGCCGGCCCAGGAACGCATGACCCTCAACCGCCAGGCCGGCCTGCGCCGCTGGAGCAGCAAGGAAGACGCCTGGCTGGAAGCGCTGGCGCATTTCGAAGCCCAGCATGCCGGCGTGGTCGAGGCCCTGAATATGCAGGCTTCGCACGCCGACTACCGCAGCCTGCGCATGCTGGCGCACAAGGTACGCGGCGTGGCCGCCAACCTCGGCCTGGAACTGCTGGCCGACGCCCTCGGCAAGCTGGAAGCCCTGGTCGACGGCGACAGCGGCAAGCTGTATCCGGGCGCAGAAGAAGCGCTGCAGGACACGCTGGCCCAGCTCGGCGTGCTGCTGGAAGGCGCGCTGGGCGAGATCCGCGCGGCCCAGCCTCTACCAGCCGCCAAGGCCGTGCAGGCGGTGCGTCCGGGGGTCGACCTGGACCGCGCCAGGCGCGCCGGCAACGTCCTGCGCGACGCCCTGCGCCGCGGCGGCCTGGACGATGCGGCCTCGGCCGGCCTGGCGGCGGCCCTGAGCGGCCATCCGCTGGCGGCACGCGCGGCCCAGGTGCACGCGGCGATTGCCGATTTTGATTTTGACTTGGCCCTGCAGCAGCTCGACGCTGTGCTGGGCGCCATTGACGACATGGCACAGGAGATAACCGAATGAGTACCGTCAACCTTCCGCTGATCCTCGCGGTCGACGACGAAGCAAGCAACCTGCAACTGCTGCGCCAGATCCTGCAGGACCACTACCGCCTGCGTTTTGCCAAGGACGGCCCGCGCGCGCTCGAGCTGGTGCGCGAAGAAGCCCCCGACCTGATCCTGCTGGACGTGATGATGCCGGGCATGAGCGGCTACGAAGTCTGCGCCGCGCTCAAGGCCGATCCGCGCACTGCCGAGATCCCGGTGATCTTCGTGACCGCCCTGACCGACACCGACGACGAGGTCGAGGGCTTCGAGGCCGGTGCGGTCGACTACATCACCAAGCCGGTCAGCCCGCCGATCGTGCGTGCGCGCGTACGCACCCACCTGTCGCTGGTGCGCATGGAAGCGCTGCGCGAATCGCGCCTGGAAATCGTCCAGCGCCTCGGCCTCGCCGCCGAATACAAGGACAACGAGACCGGCCTGCACGTGATCCGCATGAGCCATTTTTCGCGCATCCTCGGCCTGGCCGCCGGCATGACCGAACTGGACGCCGACGACCTGCTGCACGCGGCGCCGATGCACGACGTCGGCAAGATCGGCATCCCCGACCGCATCCTGCAGAAACCGGGTCCGCTCGATCCGGACGAATGGAAGATCATGCAGAGCCACGCCACCATCGGCGCCGAGATCATCGGCGAGCACCCGAACGGCATGCTGGCGCTGGCGCGCAACATCGCCCTCACCCACCACGAGAAATGGGACGGCAGCGGCTATCCGAAGGGTTTGAAGGGCGAAGAGATTCCGCTGGAAGGCCGCATTACCGCGATCGCCGACGTGTTCGACGCCCTGACCTCGGTGCGGCCGTACAAGAAGGCCTGGACCGAAGAGGAAGCGCTCGACTTCCTGGTCCAGCAGAAGGGCAAGCATTTCGACCCGGCGCTGGTCGATTTGTTCATCGGCCAGATGCCGGCGATCCGGGCGATCCGGCAGCGCTGGGCGGAAGAGCCGCAGGAGCTGAAGGCGGCCTGACCGCCGTCATCCCCGCGCAGGCGGGGAGCCAAGTTCTGTCCGCGTCTCGACAACGCAACTCCCTTGGGTTCCCGCCTTCGCGGGAACGACGTTCCTAGCCCAGCCTGGCCGCAGGCGTCAATCCCACTTCCTCACGGCGCGCCACCAGTTCCTGGTACAGGCTCGCATAGCCATCGGCCATCTGCTCGGCAGTGAACAGCTGCCAGTACCTCGCCTCGGCGCGGCGGCCCATTTCCTGGGCCAGCGCCGGATCGTCCCACAGCGTGCGCATTGCCTCGCGCAGGGCTTCGTGGTCCGAGGGCGGCACCACCAGGCCGGTCTGGCGATCGATGTTGATATAGGTGGTACCGGTGCCGATCTCGCTCGAGATCATGGGTTTGCCGAACATCGCGCCTTCCAGCAGCGAGATGCCGAAGGCTTCCGAGCGCAGGTGCGAGGGGAAGGCCACCGCATAGCACAGCTTGAGCAGTGCCACCTTGTCGGGATCGTCCAGCTTCCCGACGAACATCACGTTCTTCAGGCCCAGGCGCGCGGCGTGGGCCTTCAATTCCTGCTCGATCGGACCGGCGCCGACGATCACCACCGGGTAATCGGTCCCCGCCACCGCGTCCAGCAGGATATGCAGCCCCTTGTAGTAGCGCAGCACGCCCACGAACAGGAAGAACTTCGGCCCGACCTTGGCCCGCCAGTGGTCCAGGCGCGCCTGTTCCGGCGCCGGATAGCTGGTCTTGTCCAGGCCGAAGGTGATCACGCGGGTCTTGTCGCGGTAACGGTCCAGCACCGTCGACGAGCCGAGATAATTCGGCGACGTCGCCACGATCGCATCCACGCTCTGCAGGAAGCGGTGCTGCAGCGGCTGGTACAAGCGCAGCAGGGCCTTCTGGCGCACGATGTCGGAATGGTAGGTCACCACGCTGGGCTTGTTCACGCGCGCCAGGAAGTGGGCCAGGTCCATGAAGGGCCACGGGAAATGGTAGTGCACCACGTCGGCGTCGCGCGCCATGCGCGCCAGCTCGGAAATCGCCTGCACCGACACCGCGTTCGAGGCCAGTTCGAAGTTGTGCGGCACCCGGTGCACCATGTGGCCTTCGAATTCGAAAGGCTGGAGATTGGGTTCGCGCGACAGCGACAGCACCTGGTTGCTCACCCCCAGCCGCCCGGTCCCGACGCACATCTGGCGGATGACCTGTTCGATCCCGCCCACCGAATCGGGGTAATAGGTCTTGTAGAAGTGAAGGATACGCATGGCTAAATCGCTAGATCTCGAAATCTTCAGATGAGTGAGCGGTAGACGGCGGCGGTTTTGCGCGCCGTCGCACTCCAGGTCAGCTGGGCCGCGCGCGCCCGTCCGGCGGCGATGCAGCGGCTGCGCAACGCGGGCTCGCGCACCAGGGCCAGCATCGCATCGCGGATGGCGCCGGCGTCGAGCGGATCGACTTCCAGCGCCGCACCGTCCGCGACTTCCGGCAGCGAGGTCACGTTGGAGGTCACCACCGGCACCCCGGACGCGAAGGCCTCGAGCAGCGGAATACCAAAGCCCTCGTACAGCGAGGCGAACACGAACACGCCGGCGCCGGCATACACGTGACGCAGCTGCGCGCTGTCGGTCAGGCGGTTCAGCCAGATCACCCCGGCCCCGTCCTGGGCTGCAGCGGCAATGCGTCGCTGCAGCGCTTCCGAGCGCGCGCCGGCATTGCCGACGATGACCAGCTGGCGCTCGTCGCGCACTGGCTGCGGCAGCGCCAGGTACGCGTCCAGCAGGCGCTCGACATTCTTGCGCGGCTGCAGCGTGCCGACGAACAGAAAATATCCCGGGCGCAGACCGTAAGCCGCCAATGTTGCCGCCACCGCCTCCGGCGCCGGCGCTTCCAGCCAGGCCTCGTCGACGCCATTCGGCACCACCGAGATGCGGCGCTCGTCGACGCCGAAGCACTCGACCAGTTCCTCGACCGCGTATTGCGACACGGCGATCACGTGATCGGCCTTCTGCGCCGCCTTGCGCTGCAACCAGTTCTTCAGTCCGCGCAGGCGCGGGTTGCACCACTCGGGATGCTTGATCGGCAGCGCGTCGTGCAGGGTCGCCACCACCGGACAATCCATCCGCACCACCCGGTAGTCGGGCACGTGGAACACGTCGAGCGGCATGTGGATCCGGTGCGCCCCCGGGCTCAGGAGGTCGACCATCGTGGCGCGGCCGAAGGATTGCGGCAGCGCCCGGCCTTCGCTCGGCGGCGTCTGCCCTTCGGGCCAGGAGAAGGGCTGCACCTCGCAATCGGCCGCCGGCAGGTGGCGCAACAGGGCGTCGGTGTAGACCCCGATCCCGTCCAGCCGTCCGCCAGTGAAACCAGGTTCGATCATGGTCGTTCCCAGGCCGACTCGCAGTCCACTCACGCCGTGTACATCCAGCGCAGCGTTTCCAGCAGCGGGGTCGGCTCGATCTTGCCGATGACCCCGGTCAGCTTGGCGTTGCTGCCGGTGAGCGTGAGCACCTCGTTGGCGCGTACGAAGGCCGGGTTGACGTGCACTTCGATACGGTAGCCGGCGATCTCGCTCATCATGTCGATCAGGCTTTCCAGCGTATGCGGCTGGCCCGAGCAAACATTGAAGGCTTCGCCGCTCGGGGCTGCCGCCAGCAGGCGGCGGTAGCTCTTGGCTACCATGCGCACGTCGGAAAAGTCGCGTGCGATCGCCAGGTTGCCCAGTTCGATGCGGCGCGCCTCCTTGCGAAAGTGGGAGACGATCTTCGGCAGCAGGAAGTTTTCGGTTTGGCCTACCCCGGTGTAGTTGAAGGGGCGCGCGATCACGATCGGCAGCTTGTCCATCCACAGGCGCGCCATGTATTCCATCGCCAGCTTGCTGACCGCGTAGTCGTTGGCCGGATTCGGGGCCACGCTTTCGTCGATGACCGGCACGCGGGCGTTGCCGTAGATGTTGGCGGACGAAGCCAGCAGCACGCTGGACGGCTTGTGCGAGCCGGCCGCCAGCGCTTCCAGCAGATTGCGGGTGCCGACCACGTTGACGCGGTACATCTGGTCGGCATCGTTGTGGGCCACGAAGGCGATCGCGGCCAGGTGCACAACCACGTCCGGCTGTACCTTTTCGACCGCCGCTGCCACCGAGGCACGGTCGAGCAGGTCGACGGCAAAGATGTCCGGGCCGGTGGGCTCGCCCGGCAGGACGGTGCCGTGGACCTGGTAGCCGGCGGCAGTCAGCTCGCGCGCCATGTAGTAGCCGGTAAAGCCACGCAAGCCGGTGATCAGGGCGCGCTTGCCCTCACCTTCGCGCGGCTCGCTCAGGCCAACGATCTCTTGCGTGACCATACGGTTCATGTCAGAACGAGAACCCCAGTTCGTTGCGACGCAGGTCGGCGTCGACCATCATTTGGCACAGCTGTTCCAGCGTGGTGGTGGCCTGCCAACCCAGTTCGCGCCTGGCCTTGCTGGAATCGCCGATCAGCAGGTCGACTTCGGCCGGACGGTAGAACTTGGGCGACACGCGCACCAGCAGCTTGCCGGTGCGGCCGCAGTGGCCGGTCTCTTCCTCGCCCTGGCCCTTCCATTCGACGTCGACACCGGCACCGCGAAACGCCATGGTGACGAAGTCGCGCACAGTTTCGGTGCGGTTGGTGGCCAGCACGAAGGTGTCCGGCTGGTCCGCCTGCAGCATGCGCCACATGCCTTCCACGTATTCGCGGGCATAGCCCCAGTCGCGCTTGGCGTCCAGGTTGCCCAGCTCGAGCACGTCGAGCTTGTTGAGCACGATCTTGGCCACCGAATCGGTGATCTTGCGGGTCACGAATTCGCGGCCGCGCAGCGGCGACTCGTGGTTGAACAGGATGCCCGAGCTGCCGAAGATGCCATAGGACTCGCGGTAGTTGACGGTCATCCAGTGCGCATACAGCTTGGCCACGCCATACGGGCTGCGCGGATAGAAGGGCGTGCTTTCGACCTGCGGCACGGCCTGGACCTTGCCGAACATCTCGGAAGTCGAGGCCTGGTAGAAGCGCGCCGTCGGATGCACGATGCGGATCGCTTCGAGCAGGTTGACGGCGCCCAGGCCGGTGATCGATGCGGTGGTGACCGGCTGCTCGAAGGAGACGCCGACAAAGCTCTGCGCCGCCAGGTTGTAGACTTCGTCCGGGCGCGAGGTTTCCATCAGGCGGATGCTGGACGACAGGTCGGTCAGGTCGTATTCCACCAGCGACAGGTTCGGGTGGTTTTCGATGCCCAGTTCCGCGATGCGCCAGAAGTTGACCGAGCTGGACCGGCGGAAGGTACCGGTCACGTGATACCCTTTTTCCAGAAGCAGTTGCGCCAGATAAGCGCCGTCCTGGCCCGTAATACCGGTAATCAGGGCTCGTTTCAGTGTTTGCATGTTCTAGGTATTTCCAGGTGCTGGTCGAGGATGCCACCGCAGCAAGCGGCAGGCGCTAGGGATTCCGGACCAGATAACATTCCGACAAACCCCGCATTGTAACAGAGCTAATGCCAGAAGCCTTGCACGGGAGAAATCGTGCAAAAGATACAAGTGATGCTTGACTATTATCACCTGAAACCGCTGAAGGACGGCGCGTGATTACGCATTGTTACGTCTGCCTCAAGGATCATTACAAGTTCTTCAGATGTAGGGAACTTCTACATTTTTCAGACAACCAGAGCGGCAGCGGGCATGAAAAAGGCCGCGAACGGCCTTTTTAAAACAGAGAATGTTAAATCTCAGCGCGCCGAGACGGCATCCACCACGCACAGCGCGGTCATATTGACGATCCGGCGCACGGTGGCCGACGGCGTCAGGATATGCACCGGACGGGCGCAGCCCAGCAGCACCGGACCGACGGCGATGCCGTTGCCGGCCGCGGTCTTGAGCAGGTTGTAGGCGATGTTGGCCGATTCGATGTTCGGCATCACCACCAGGTTGGCGTCGCCCTTCAGCGTCGACTGCGGCATGATCTTCGCGCGCAGCTTCGAATCCAGGGCGGCGTCGCCGTGCATTTCGCCGTCGATTTCCAGGTTCGGCGCCTTCTGCTGCACCAGGGCCAGCGCGGCGCGCATCTTCTGCGCCGATTCGCTGTTCGAGGTGCCGAAGTTCGAATGCGACAGCAGCGCCGCGCGCGGCGTGATGCCGAAACGCTCCAGCTCCTCGGCCGCCATGATCGTGATCTCGGCCAGCTCCTCCGCGCTCGGGTTCTCGTTGACGTGGGTGTCGACCATTGCCAGCTGGCGCTCTTCGGTGATGACGAAGTTCATCGCCGCGTACACGTTGGCGCCCGGGCGCATGCCCAGCACCTTGTCGATGAATTCCAGGTGGGCGTGGGTGGTGCCGTAGGTGCCGCAGATCATGCCGTCGGCATCGCCCTTGTGGATCATCATCGCGCCGATCAGGGTGTGGCGGCGGCGCATCGCCAGCTTGGCCATGTCCGCGGTCACGCCCTTGCGCATCACCATCTGGTGGTAGGTCTGCCAGTAGTCGCGGTAGCGCTCATCGAAGTCGGGGTTGATGACGTCGTAGTGCACACCCTGCTTCAGGCGCAGGCCGAACTTCTCGATGCGCTGCTCCAGCACCTTTGGACGGCCGACCAGGATCGGACGGGCCAGGTTCTCGTCGGCCACCACCTGCACCGCGCGCAGCACGCGCTCGTCCTCGCCCTCGGCGTAGACGATGCGCTTGAGCTCGCTTGGTGCGCTCTTGGCGACCTGGAACAGCGGCTTCATGAAGGAGCCGCTGCGGTACACGAACTGCTGCAGGCTCTCGGCGTAGGCGGCCAGGTCCTGGATCGGACGGGTGGCGACGCCGCCATCCATCGCCGCCTTCGCCACTGCCGGGGCGATGTGGGTCAGCAGGCGCGGATCGAAGGGCATCGGGATCAGGTATTCCGGCCCGAAGGACAGGTTCGAGATACCGTAGGCCGAGGCCACGATGTCCGACTGTTCGGCGTGGGCCAGTTCGGCGATCGCATGCACCACCGCGATTTCCATTTCGCGCGTGATGGTGGTCGCGCCGCAGTCCAGCGCGCCACGGAACATGTAGGGGAAGCACAGGACGTTGTTGACCTGGTTCGGGTAGTCCGAACGGCCGGTGGCGATGATCACGTCGCTGCGCACGGCCTTCGCGTCTTCCGGCAGGATTTCCGGATTCGGGTTGGCCAGCGCCAGGATTAGCGGGTTCGGCGCCATCTTCGCCACCATCTCTGGCTTGAGCACGCCGCCGGCGGACAGGCCCAGGAAGATGTCGGCACCCGGAACCACCTCGCTCAGCGAGCGCAGTTCGGTCTCCTGGGCGAAGCGTTCCTTGTCCGGGTCCATCAGCTCGGTGCGGCCTTTATAGACCACGCCGGCCAGATCGGTGACCCAGATGTTCTCGATCGGGAAGCCGAGGTCGACGATCAGCTCCAGGCAGGCCAGTGCCGCCGCGCCCGCGCCAGACACCACCAGCTTGCAGTTCTTGATGTCCTTGTTGACGACCTTCAGGCCGTTCAGGATGGCAGCACCGACGATGATCGCGGTGCCGTGCTGGTCGTCGTGGAAGACCGGAATCTTCATCCGCTCGCGCAGTTTGCGCTCGATGTAGAAGCACTCCGGCGCCTTGATGTCTTCGAGGTTGACGCCGCCAAACGTAGGTTCGAGCGCGGCGATCACCTCGATCAGCTTGTCCGGGTCGTTCTCGGCGATCTCGATGTCGAAGACGTCGATGCCGGCAAACTTCTTGAACAGCACGCCCTTGCCTTCCATGACCGGCTTCGATGCCAGCGGGCCGATATTGCCCAGGCCGAGGACGGCGGTACCGTTCGAAATGACCGCGACCAGGTTGCCGCGCGCGGTGTATTTATAGGAGTTGGCCGGGTCCTTGACGATCTCTTCGCAGGGCGCAGCCACGCCCGGCGAGTAGGCCAGCGCCAGGTCGCGCTGGTTCAGCACGGACTTGGTGGGCGTGACGGCGATCTTGCCTGGGCGGGGAATCTGGTGGTATTCGAGCGCTGCAGCACGCAGTTGTTGGCGTAATTCTTCTTTTTTGTCGATTGACGAATTCATGCTTTGCAGGCCTTCCGACTGACTGACTGGGGGCTTGTGATTTTATCAGAGTGAATCCTCTAATCGTGTACGTATTTTTACCAACGGCATGGCTGGCAATCAGTAAGACCGATGGACGAAGCTGCCGAAAAAACAACTTTTTAATAAATTGACCTTGCTCAAGTTCAACTCAGGACCCCGCGATTAACTTCACCGCTGTGCAATTTTCTTTTTGCGCTAGTGCAATTTACATGACCATGGGAGTGAATTGTGGAGAGTAAGCAAGCAATCCCGGCGGGAGCTGCGCTATCGGCGTTTAGTCTCGATGCGCAGCACGACCGCCTGATGCGCCTGGAATTCCCCTACAACGACGGGCCGGATCGCATACTCCTGCCGAACCGGCTCAAGGCGCACGAGGAAGTCTCACGCTGCTTTCGCATAGAGGTCGAACTCCTGTCGGACGACGTAGAGATTCCCCTGAAGGCGATGATGGCCAGGATGGTCACGATCTCGCTCGTGCGCGAAGACGGCTCGCTGCGCTACTTCAACGGCTATGTCACGGAATTCCGCTTCCTGCGCGCCGACGGCGGCTTCGCGTTCTACCACATGGTCCTGGAACCCTGGCTGGCCTTCACCAAGCTGCGCAAGGACAACCGTTCGTTCCTTGGCAAGAGCGTCATCGAAATTACCGAACTCACCTTTGCCCAGTACCGCCAGGCCGACTGGCATCCGGTCATCGTCGAGGAGTATCCCCGGCTGACCTGCGCCAACCAGTACGACGAGACGGACTACAACCACTTGCACCGGCGCTGGGAAGAACTCGGGCTGCACTATTACTACGAGCACCGGGCGGACGGGCACACGCTCTTTCTCAGGGACAGGAGTACGCTCGCCCAGCCCATCGATCCGACCGGCATCGACGATTCCGGAGAGATACCGTTCCGCGACAAGGCCGGTTCGCTCGAAGACGACGGCATCCGTGAATGGATTCCCATGCGCCGCCTCGGCTCCGGCCAGACGACGCTGGTCAGCTTCGACTACAAGAACCCGGTCGCGCAGCGCTCGACCGCCGAGTCTCTGAACAACCAGGGCGACGTCTATCCCTACGAAATCTACGAAGACACGGGCGCCTACGGTTTCCGCACCCACGACGAGGGCGAACGCCTCGCACAGCAGCGTATGGGCGAGCGCGACGCGAACACGCAAACCTTCGAAGCCCGCGGCAACGACCGCACCGCCCAGCCAGGCCGGTGCTTCAAGCTTGCAGACCATTTCAGCGCCGAGCTTCGCGTACCCAAGCGCGACGAGCCGGCCAAGCCCAGCATCCGCGACCGCGACTACCTGATTCTCTCGGTCGAGCACGAAGCCAGCAACAATTACCAGGCCGGGCCGGGCGCGCCGTCGAACTACGAGAACACCTTCCGCTGCATGCGCAGGGATATCTCGTGGCGGCCGGGCCGCCACTACAACAGCCAACCCTGCGTCTATCACGGCATCCAGACCGCCATCGTGGTCGGGCCGGCAGGCGCCGAGATTCATACCGACGGCTACGGGCGGGTCAAAATCCAGTTCCACTGGGACCGGCTGGGCAATCGCGACGAGAATAGCTCCGCTTGGGTACGCGTGATGTCGCCTGGGGCTGGGGTCGAGTTCGGGAACATCCGCCTGCCGCGGGTGGGCGAGGAAGTGGGCGTGGTCTTTGTCAACGGCAATATCGACCATCCGCTGATTCTGGGTGTGCTGTACAACTTTACGCACATGCCGCCGTGGAAGTTGCCGGAGCAGCAGGCTTTGATGGGTTTGCGCAGTCGTGAGTTGGAGTCGGGTGCAGCGAGCGAGCGTGGCAATCATTTGGTGCTGGACGATACGCCAGGGAAGATCCAGGCGCAGCTGAAGAGCGATCATCAGTGCAGTCAGCTGTCGCTTGGGCATATTACCCGCGTCGAGGACACGTCCGGAAGAAAAGACCCGCGTGGCGAAGGATGGGAATTGGCCACCAACGCCGTAGGCGTGGCGCGCGCGAGCCAAGGCATGCTCATCACCACAGAAGCGCGGCCGAACGCATCTTCCCATATCAAGGACATAGGCGAGACGATCCAGCGGTTGTCGGCTGCCGCAGACGTGCAGGAGCAGTTGACCGGGATGGCGCAGCACTATGGCGCTCAGGAGAAACAGGAACCCCAGCAAGCGGATGCCGTCGAGGACCTCAAATCCCAGAACCAAAGCATCCGGGGCGGCGGCAAGGGCGAGTTTCCGGAATTGGCCGAGCCACACCTGGTCGTCGCGAGCCCGGCTGGTATTGAGTTTAGCTCAGCACAGTCCACTCACATCGCTAGCAGCCGCCATACCGCCATCACCAGCGGCAAAAGCCTGTCGATCGCCAGCGTCGACGGCGTGTTCGCCAGTATCGGTAAGACGTTCAGGCTATTCGTGCACAGGGCAGGCATAAAGCTGATCGCTGCCGGCGGCAAGGTGGCCGTGCAGGCGCAAGAGGATGACGTAGAGATCATCGCCAACAAGGTGCTTGCGCTCTTGAGCGAGTCCGACTGGGTGACGATCAGGGGCAAGAAAGGAGTAAGGCTGCAGGGCGCCAACCACATGGTTGAGATCAGCGATCAAACGCAGTTCTTCACTTCGTCGCCTGTGCTCTTTCACGGCAATTTAGAAACCTTGCCTCCCAAGAGCGTTTCGCAAGCTTTCAACGAGAAGCCCACCGGCTATCGCTTCGACCAAGAAGTGAACTTCCTGCAAGTGAATGGCAAGCCAGCGCCCAAAGTTCCCTTTGAATTGGTAAGACAAGACGGCACAGGGACCGGAACGACAGCGGCAAACGGAACAACGGGAAGGCAAAAAGGAGAAGGAATGGAGAGCTATAAAATCCGATGGAAAGGCGAACTCCCATGAACGAAGACAAGGTTCTGAACGAGCGCGGCAATTATCAAGGAGAATTCAGCCAAGGCGTCGGCGGCTGGGCCGAATACACGGTGCACATGACCGAAACCAGCGATACGATCCGGCACGACGTGACAGTCCCACCCGGCAAAGTCATTCCCGTCATCTTCCTGCCGGGGGTAATGGGCAGCAACCTGCGCATGAGCAAGAAGCGCCAGGATGAGTTGAAACGCGCCGACAATCGGGCCTGGCGTCCTGACGATCTCGTGTCCAGTCCCTTGTCGGTCGGCGCCAAGGTAGGGCTGGGCGGCTGGTTCCGGAAAGCCTCCCCGGCGCAGCGGCAACTCGTGTTCGACCCGAACGAGACTGAGGTCGAGTATTACCACTACACGGAAGACAAAGGGCGATTCGACCCAGAAGGCAAGGAAACCTTGGCTGCCGACGCCCGCCATCGGAACGTACCCGACAGCCTGTCCCCGATTCTGCCACTAATCAGGACGCAGATGCCGCCACCGGGCCGACGCGACTTCGGCAAGCTGGAAAGTGCGGCCCAAGTGGCGCGCTGGCGCGGATGGAGCGAAGTGCTGTTCGCCGGCGCGTACGGGGAAATGCTGAAAACGGCAGAGCGCTATCTCAACAACATCTCACGCAACGGCCTGCTCGATCCCTATGGATGCTGGAAATCCGGTTCCTATACCTCATTATTCGGGCCATCGTCCGGCCTGGAGGTCGACAGGGATGACTTGAAAAAAATCGCCGCCTGCTGGTATCCAGTGCACGCAATGGGCTACAACTACCTGAAGAGCAATGGCGAGTCGGCGAAGGTCATCGCCGAGCGGATCAGGGGACTGGTGCGCGGCTACCAGCAGCGCGACTTCAAGTGCAGCGAGGTGATCGTCGTCACGCACAGCATGGGCGGCTTGGTCGGCCGTGCGCTGCTCCATCCCAAGTACGGAAAGCTGTTGAACGATCCAGCAGTGAAAGTGCTGGGCATGTACCACAGCGCCATGCCGACCCTGGGTGCCGCCGCCGCTTACCGGCGCATGCGCTTCGGCTTCCAGGAAAAGGAAGGGATCAAGGCGGAAATTTTCGCCGAGATCATCGGGATCGACGGCCAGCACGCCACGGCCATCCTCGCCAATGCGCCAGCGCCGCTGGAATTATTGCCAGCTACTGGGTATGGCAAGGACTGGCTGAAGGTCGTGGATGGGTGCGGCAGGACGATCCGCAGCTGGCCGCAGGGGAACGAAAACGCACTCGACAGCATTTACCTGCAGTCGCGGCAAAACTGGTGGCGCCTCATCCATCCAGACTGGGTCAATCCCGGCAACGTTCTTGAGAAAGATGGCGGAGGGTTGGCTAAGGTGTGGAAGCGCTTGGCTTCTGCTAATAAATTTCTCGACACCATCGGAACGACGTTTCACCCGTCGCAGTGTTATGCCAGCTATTGCGCATCAGATGAGCACAAGAGCTATGGCAGCTTAGTGTTCAAGGTCATGAACCCTGAAGTCTGGGACACCCGCCATATTTCGCTGCCGCCAGCCGATACCTGGAAACTCTTAACGGACGATAAGAAGGGAACGTTGACGGTACAGGCCGGAGCGAAGGTGTTGACGCTCAAATTGCAGCCGGGGGACGCGGCCGGCGACGAAACGGTACCGGCCGAACGCTCGGCTCGCAAGATCGCCGGCACTCTGTTCGCGCATGGGCAAGCCAAGGGCAGCGGCTACGAACACCAGGACAGCTATGCGCATCCGCATGTGCTGGCGTCGATGCTGCATGCCATCGCCAAGATCGCCACAACGGCGAAATGGGAGTGACCATGCGTGCAAACAAGCGGACTGCGTTGATTGGAGGCGCCGCCCTGCTGGTGGCGGCATCGCTGATGACTTGCTCGAAGACCTATGCCTACAAGGAGAATGCCGTGCCCGAACCTGTCGCCTTGAGCCTTCGCTTGAAAAACTTGTTCAAGGAAACCAAGCTGGTCTGCTTTGGCCGCTATGCGCTTACCGTTCCCAAAGAAGCGCAAGTGGTGTGGGGAAGTGCTTCCTTTCCATCCAAAATTTATCTCTTCAAGGGCGACCAGAACGCAATCAAGACCCTCGTCGATAAAGACATCGCGAAACTGAAATTCGCCGATGACGACGCCGACATCACCTACAACGACCGCGGGCCGATTGAAGGCAGTTGGCAGATTCGCTATTACGAAGACAAGGCATCCAAGCGATTTAACCTTCATTTTTTTAATACCTATGTCAATAAGAGCGACCTGATTTTTCTTTTGGGTGGGGGCGATTCGAAAAAGTCCGAGGAGCAAATTGTGGCGATGGAAGCCAACCGGGCGAAAAGTCTGCGCTTGCGGACCAAAGATGAAGTCCCCTCCGACGAGGGTTACTGCATCGAGCACGGCTTCATGGCCAGTTCTTTTTATGGTGACCAGGAAATGGTCAACGTCGGCATCCATCTTCCCAGTCTCCCTGACGTAACCTTTTCGATAAGCTCGAACAAGGATGCATATGCTGACTATTCCAAGGAAGAATTCGCACGCATGAAAGTAGAAGAACTGTCCCTGCTGGCGCGCATCCACGGGGCGCAGAAGGAACAGGGGATCTCATACCCGTTGCGTACCCTCCTGCGCGAAGGAAAGCGGAATGTGCAGCACTGGCACGGCGAAGAATCCCTCATCCGGCGCACGGATGGGGTGCACGATTTCGAATGGGGATTCGTCGGCACACCAAAGGATGTCGCCAACCCGTCCGAATTCCTCGTCAACATGTACACCAAAGTCGAGCACAACACGGTTGGGGCCGCGAAAGCCGCATCGCTTAGTGATGACGAAGCAGTGGCGTTGTGGGACAAGCTGCTATCTGGACTGAAATTCAGAGTCAAAGTGCCTGGCGCACCTGAAGGCTCGTACTACATCCCCCCTAAAGCCGATATTGCAGCTTCAAGCCGGTGACGCTCAAATCACGATGCCTACCGATGAATGAACAGGACCAACAATGAAACATCAAGGACGCGGCGTAATTCGCCTCAACGACAAGACCGACCATGGTGGCCAGGTCATCAGTGCATCCTCAGGCACAACCGTAATCGGCGTGGTCGCAGCACTTCAAGATGACATGACGCAGTGCCCGAAGTGCAAGGGTAACTTTGCGATCAAGCCTGATGGCGCGGGCGCACGACATGAAGGCAAGCCATATGCCTATGATGGGGACACGACAGAATGCGGCGCAAAATTGATAGCGTCATTATGAGTTAATCGCTAAAGGTGCCGCCGGATCGGTTTCCTGAGGATCGGGCGTTCGCACTACTGCCTGATCGAGCAAGTTAGAATTTGAAGATGCTTTCCGAATTCGACCTCATCAAACAATACTTCACGCGCCGCGATCGTATCGACGCCTCCGGCCGCACCGTGCTCGGCGTCGGCGACGACTGCGCCCTGCTGGCGCCCACGCCCGGCATGCAGTTGGCCGTCTCCTCCGACATGCTGGTCGAGGGCCGGCATTTCCTGGCCGGCGCCGATCCGTTCGCGCTCGGGCACAAGTCGCTGGCCGTGAACCTGTCGGACCTGGCGGCGATGGGCGCGGCGCCGCTCGGCTTCACGCTGGCGCTGGCCCTGCCCGGCGCCGAGCCGGCCTGGCTGGACGGCTTTTCGCGCGGCCTGTTCGCGCTGGCCGACCTGCACGCCTGCGAGCTGGTCGGCGGCGACACCACGAAGGGGCCGCTGAATATCTGCATCACGGTCTTCGGCGAACTGGCGCCCGGCACGGCGCTGCGGCGCGACGCGGCCCGGGCCGGCGACGACCTCTGGATTTCGGGCACCCTGGGCGATGCCAGGCTGGCGCTGGCCGATGCGCTGGGCGAGCTCGCGCTGGGCGATGCGGACCGGCAGGTAGCCGCGCCGCGCCTGCACGCGCCGACGCCGCGCGTGGCCCTGGGCCGGCTGCTGGCCGAGGGACGGCTGGCGCACGCGGCGCTGGACATCTCGGACGGGCTGGTCGGCGACCTCGGGCACATCCTGACAGCGTCGAAGGTGGGTGCGGTGCTGGACGTGGATGCGCTGCCGGCCGGGCCGGCGCTGCTGCGGCAGTCCCCGGAACTGCGCAGGCGCTTCACGGCGGCGGGCGGCGATGATTACGAGTTGTGCTTTACGGCGCCAGCGGAGAACCGCGCGGCGATCCTGGCGGCGGGGACGCAGTCGGGTACGCCGGTCACGCGCGTAGGGCGGATCGAGGCCACGCCGGGGTTGCGGCTGGTGGATGCGGACGGCGCGCCGCTGGAACTGAAGCTGCGCGGCTGGGACCATTTCGCCTGACCCGTGGGCACGGGGTGCCCACCCTACGTAGGGTGGGCACCCCGTGCCCGCGAAACTTGGATTCCCGCCTGCGCGGGAATGACGTCGCTTTTCACGCCGCCTGCTCCTTGCGCGGCGTCTTGCGGTCGTCATACGGCCCATGCGTCAGCCAGTACTGGCGGAAGGCCAGGCGCACGTTGTCGCGCAGCTCGGTATCGTTCCACGGCTTGGTGTAGAAGCGGTAGATCGCGCCGCGGTTGATCGAATCGAGCACCGTATCGACGCCGGTATAGCCGGACAGGATGATGCGGATGGTGTCCGGGTACATCTCCTTCACCTTGCTCAGGAACTCGATCCCGCTCATCACCGGCATGCGCTGGTCGCACAGGATCACCTGCACGTGGTACAGCGCCAGCAGCTCGAAGGCCTCGGCCGGCGTGGCCGCCGTCAGCACCCGGTAGCTGTCGCGCCGGAACAGGCGGTGCAGGCTGGCCAGCACGTTGACGTCGTCGTCCACCACCAGCATGGTCTGCATGTTCCGGTCGTCCGCCGCCGGGCGGCTCGGCTGCGCGCGGTTCTCCAGCACGAACTTGCCCAGCTCCTCGGGCGGCAGCGCACGCGAGAAGTGGAAGCCCTGGATCTCGTCGCAGAAGTGGCGCCGCAGCAGTGCCATCTGGGCGCGCGATTCCACGCCCTCGGCAATCACCTGCATGTGCAGGCTGTGCGCCATGCTGATGATGGCCAGCGCGATCGCGGCATCGTCCGGATTGGTCGTGATGTCGCGGACAAAAGCGATGTCGATCTTCAGCTTGTCGATCGGGAAGCGCTTCAGGTAGGCCAGGCTCGAATAGCCGGTGCCGAAGTCGTCGATCGCGATGCGGATGCCGAGCGCCTTCAGGCTTTCCAGCACCTGGACCGTGTGTTCGAAGTTCGACATCAGCGCGCTCTCGGTCAGCTCGAGCTCGAGCAGGCCGGGGTCGACCTTGTGCTTGTCCAGCGCGGCGCGGATGTCGCCCTCCAGGTCGCCCTCGACGAACTGGCGGCTGGAGACGTTCACCGCGATTCGCACGTCGCGCACGTTCTGCTTGTTCCAGGCGGCGATCTGGCGGCAGGCTTCGTCGATGATCCAGGAACCGACCCGCACCACCATCCCGGTCTCCTCCATGACGGGCACGAACTCGGCCGGGTAGACCAGGCCGAAGCCGGGACGGCGCCAGCGCAGCAGCGCCTCGACGCCGCTGACGCGGCCCGTGTTGAGATCGAGCTTGGGCTGGTAGTGCAGCTCGAACTGGTTGCCGTCGATGGCGCCGCGCAGCGCCAGTTCGAGGTCCAGGCGCGCCAGCACCTGGTCGTTCATGCCGGCCGTGAAGAAGCGGTAGCCGTCACGGCCCGCCTCGCGCGCGCGGACCATCGCCACGTCGGCATACTTGACCAGGGTGCCGGGGTCGCGGGCGTCGTCCGGATACATGGCGATGCCGATGCTGGCCGTCAGCGCGGCCTGCTGGCCGTTCAGGTCGAACGGCGCGCGCAACGCTTCCCTCACTTCGTTGGCGACGCTGACCGCTTCTTCTTCCTTCTGCTCCGGCGTGGTGGTGAGAATCAGCGCGAACTCGTCGCCGCCCAGCCGTCCAAGGCTGTCGCGATGGTGCAGGGAGCGCACCAGACGCGTGCTGAACTGGCGCAGCAGCTCGTCGCCCAGCGCCGGGCCGAGCGAATCGTTGATGACCTTGAAGCGGTCGAGCGTGATGAACAGCACCGCGATGCGCCAATTCTTGTCCTGCGCCAGTTCGATGTTGTCGCGCAGGGTCTGAAAGAACAGGGTGCGGTTCGGCAGGCCGGTCAGGCTGTCGTAATTCGAGATGTGCTTCAGGCGCTGGGCCGCGTGGATGCGCTCGGAGATATCGCGCGCCACCGCGATCAGCATGCGCATCTGGTCCAGTTGCTGCAGCTGCCAGCTGATCTCGACCGGTACCGCGCCCTGCCCGTCGGCGCGCAGCAGTTCGGTCTCGACGATGTCGTGTTCGCGCTTGCTCGACTCCGGATCGGCATAGCGCTCCAATTGCGCCCGTTCGGCCAGGCCCAGCGCCACCGGATCGATGCGCAGCAGCGCCTCGCGCGAAAAACCCAGCATGCGGCAAGCGCCGTCGCTCACATCCAGCATCGCCATACTGCGTGCGTCGACCAGGAAGATGGCGTCGGCGGTGGCGTCCATCGCACCGCGGAAGCGCTGCAGCTCGGCGGTACGCTCGCGCACCTTGCGTTCCATGCGCGCGCCATACTCACGCGACTCCTTGTGGAACAAGCGTACCTCCAACAGATTCCGGATGCGCGTCAGCACCTCGACCGTATCGAAAGGCTTGCCGATGAAGTCGCGCGCCCCGGCCTCGAGGGCAGCCAGCTTCTTGTCCGGTTCGGCCGTCACCACCAGCACCGGCAGCCAGGATTCGAGTTCCATCGGCTTCAGGGCTTCCATCACCTGGAAGCCGTCCATGTGCGGCATCTGCAGGTCGAGGATGATCAGGTCGTAGCGGTGCTGCAGGTGCAGCGAGGCGACCTGGCGCGGGTCGGTGGTGCTCGAAACCTGTTCGTAGCCGCTGGTCTTGAGCAGGAATTCGAGCAGTTGCACGTTGACCGGTTCGTCGTCGACGACCAGGATGCGTGCACGCCGGATATCCGTAGGCGAAATCATGGGGCTGTCCTCATGGGGCTGTCCTTTCTTCTGCGGCGCGCTGGGCCAGCACGCCGTCAATGGCCTCATTGAATTGTTCGATGTCGATGGGTTTGGTGAGGTAGCGGGCAAACCCCGCCGACAGGCCGCGCTCGATATCGCGCGGCATGGCGTTGGCGGTCAGGGCGACCACCGGGATGTGCGCGGTGTCGGGATCGCGCCGCAGCTGTGCCAGGACCTCGAAGCCGCTCATGCCTGGCAGGTTCAGGTCCATCAGGATCGCCGCCGGACGGTGCGTGTGCGCCAGCGCCAGCCCGGCATGGCCGTCGGACGCGGCCAGCAGCGTCAGGTCGGTGCGGAAGGACAGGATCTCCTGCACCAGGCGCAGGTTGGCTGGATTGTCCTCGATGTAGAGGATGGAACGCGGCGCAGCGGCGCCCGGGGCTGCCGCGGGCTGGCCGGCCTCGGTCTGGGCCGGCACCGCCAGCTGCGCCAGGGCGCCATTCGTTCCGCCTGCAGTCGTCAGCTCGATCCAGAAAGTCGAGCCCACGCCCGGGGTGCTGGTGACACCGATCTCGCCCTTCATCATCGTGACCAGGCGCCGCGTGAACACCAGGCCGATGCCGGTGCCCTCTTGAGTACCGTTCTCCTGCCCCAGGCGGTTGAAGGGTTGGAACAGCGCGGCCACCTGGTCCGGGCGCAGGCCCATGCCGGTATCGCGTACCGACAGGCGCAGGCGGTCCGCGCCGCAGGCAACACACTCGACAATGACTTCGCCGCCCTCGCGGTTGTACTTGACCGCGTTCGACAGCAGATTCAAGAGCACCTGCTTCAGGCGCGTGCGGTCGGCCTGGACCAGGGCCGCGGCGTTGTCAGGGAATTGAACGCGGATGCCGCGCGCGGCCGCCTGCGGCGCGATCATGGTGCGGCATTCGGCCAGCACCTCGGCCAGGCCCACCGGCTCCATCGACAGCGTCAGCGCGCCCGCCTCCACCTTGGCCAGGTCGAGGATCTCGTTGATGAGCGTGAGCAGGTGGCGTCCCGACTTCAGGATATGGCCGGCGAATTCCTTCTTCTGCTCGGGCGTGGTGGGCAGGTTGTCGGCCGCCAGGATCTGGGCAAAGCCGAGAATGGCGTTGAGCGGCGTGCGCAGCTCGTGGCTCATCGACGACAGGAAGGCCGATTTGGCCTGGTTGGCATTGCGCGCTTCCTCGATCGCCAGTTCGAGCTCGGAATTGGCCAGCTCCAGCTGCATGGTGCGTTCGTGCACGCGCTCTTCGAGCTCGCTATTCAGGCGCATCACCTCTTGCTGGGCCAGGGCGCGCTCCAGCGCCTCGCGCGCGATCTCGCGGTTCGAACTTTCCAACGCCAGGGTGCGCTGCTCGATCTCGGTCAGCATCGCATTGAAGGAATCGACCAGCGCCGCCGCCTCGTCCTGGCTGATGCGCGGCGCGCGTCGTGAATAGTCGCGCTTGGCCACCACTTCGCGGGCGATGTTGGTGATGGCGTCGATCGGCGTGGTGATCGTATGGCCGAGCCGGCGCACCAGCAGCCAGGCGACCAGCAATGCCAGTAGCGTGGTGCCGATACAGATCAGCAGATAATCGCGCACCCGCCCCATGAGCTGGCTAGTGGAGCGCAGGTAGACGGTGCCCAACCGGTCCTCGTTCTCGACGATGGACTTGTAGAGCACCAGTTCGTCGCCGTCCCGCACATAACTTTTGCTGCCGTGCCCGACGTCTTGCGGATGCGACGGGAAGCTGCTGGTTTCGCCCGGCGCCAGGTAGGTCGCGAATAGCGCGCCGTTCTGGTCGTAGATGGCGGCCGCGCGCACGTTGGGCCGCGAGCGCAGCATCGCCAGGTTTTCGCGCGCCAGGCGCGGGTCGTCGAACGACAGCGCGGCAGAGGTCATGTGGCCGACCAGTTCGGCCTGGGTCGTGACATCGTTCAGCAGCGCGCGCTGGTAACCGCGCAGGTCGTACGCGACCACGGTGCCAACCGACACCGCGAGGGCTGCCAGCGTGGTCGACATCACGATCGTGACCAGCTTGGTGCGGATCGAGCGCTGGCCGATCATGCCGCCCCGGCCCTGCGCAAACATTCGAACGGCATGGCATTCCTGAATCAATGAGGTAAACACGCCGGGACGGGCCCGGCAAGCGAGCAGGATAGCAGCAGGCTTTTCGATGATGTCGCACGGAACGACGTCGTATTTACAAGCATCGCCCCACCCGTGGTTTTTGGTTAAGGTTTTTAGCGCGCACCGGACCGAGGCGCGCTAGAATGGTCCGGCGCAGCCTATAACAGAGGGAGACGAGCGATATGGAAAACGACATTCTTGAACTGGCAGCCAGGGTCGGCAAGCTGCTCGAGACGAAAAGCCTGCTGCTGGCCACCGCCGAGTCCTGTACCGGCGGCGGCGTGTCGCAGGCCATCACCGAGATCCCCGGCTCGACCGGCTGGTTCGAGTGCGGCTTCGTCACCTATTCGAACGCGTCCAAGACCGAGATGCTGGACGTGCCGGCCGCGCTGATCGCGCAGTTCGGCTCCGTCAGCGTCGAGGTGGCCGGCGCCATGGCCGAGGGTGCGGTCGCCAACAGCAATGCCGACGTGGCCGTGTCCACCACCGGCATCGCCGGCCCGACCGGCGCGGTGCCGGGCAAACCGGTCGGCACGGTCTGCTTCGGCTGGTCGAAAGGCGGCACCACCTATACCGAACGCCTGGTATTCCAGGGCGACCGCCACGCCGTGCGCGAACAAACGGTCAGGCACGCGCTGAACGGCCTGCTGCGCTTCCTCGAGTAAGGAGGATGCCGGCTCTTGCACGACGCCTGGCCGCGGCGGCCGGCAGCCTGCTGCTGGGCGCCGCCGCATTCGCCGCCGCACCTGCCAACCCGGCCGCATCGACCGATGCGGGCATTACCGTCTACACGGCCGGCGACATCGCCCGCTGTGCCTACCCCGACCCGGCCTATTCCGGCGCGGCCGAGACCGCGCGCACCGTCGCCGCCGGCCTGGCCGCCGACCCGCAAGCCGTGGTGCTGACGCTGGGCGACCACACCTACCCGCACGGCAAAACGAAAGAGTTCACGGACTGCTACGACCCGACCTGGGGCAAGTTCAAGGACCGTACCTGGCCGGCGCCCGGCAACCACGAGTACTACACGCCGAAGGCCGCGCCCTATTTCGCCTACTTCGGCGAGCGCGCCGGGCGCGGTTACTACAGCCTGGAACTCGGCAGCTGGCACGTCGTTTCGCTCGACAGCAACCTGGCGCCCGCCGAGCACGCGGCCCAGCTCGAATGGCTGCGCGCGGATCTCGCCAGCCATCCGGCGCGCTGCACGCTGGCCTTCTGGCACCACCCGCTGTACAGCTCCGGCGGCCATGGCAGCATCCCGAAGATGCGCGATGCATGGCGCCTGCTGCAGCAGGCCGGCGCCGAGCTGGTGCTGTCCGGCCACGACCACGACTACGAACGCTTCGCGCCGCAGGACGCCGACAACCGCCTGGACCGCGCGCACGGCATGCGCCAGTTCGTGGTCGGCACCGGCGGCGCCTACCCGACGCCGTTCCTGCTCACGGTGAAGAACAGCGAGATGCGCGACAGCGGTCGTACCGGCGTGCTGAAACTGCGCCTGCTGGACGGGCGCTACGAATGGGAATTCCTGGAATCCGCCCGCATCACGCCGCTGGGCCTGCCCGAGCCGGACCGCGGCGGCGATGTCTGCCACTGAGAATTGTTACTGAGCTGTCGCCTACGGAGTGCACATGAACGTCCGCCCCAAGCTGCTGTCGTCGCTGATCCTCCTGCTGGCCGTGGCCGTCCAGCCCACGTCCGCCCAGCCCGCGCGCGACACCGCTCCCGGCATCGGCGGCCCCCTGCCCCAGGTCGCGTATGAAAAGACCACGCTGCCCAACGGCCTGGAACTGATCCTGATCGAGGACCACCGCCTGCCCATCGTCGCCGTGAACATCTGGTACCACGTGGGCCCGGCCAACGAGGCGCCCGGCCTGACCGGCTTCGCCCACCTGTTCGAGCACATGATGTTCGCCGCCACCCGGCACCTGCCGCGCGGGATGGCCGATCGTCTGCTGGAAGGCGCCGGCGCCACCGACAGCAACGGCAGCACCGACTACGACCGCACCAATTACTACGACACCGTGCCCTCGAACCAGCTGGCGCTGGCGCTGTGGGTGCATGCCGACCGCATGGGCTACCTGCTCGACGTGCTCGACCAGACCGCGCTGTCGAACCAGCAGGACGTGGTGCGCAACGAGCGCCGCCAGAGCGTCGAGAACCGCCCCTACGGCATCGTCGAAGAAGCGATGAACCACGCGCTGTTCCCGAAGAACCACCCGTATTACGCCTCCGTGATCGGCTCGCACGCCGACATCCAGAACGCGAAGTTGCGTGATGTGCGCGACTTCTTCACCCGCTACTACGGCCCGAACAACGCCAGCATCGTGATCGCCGGCGACATCGACAAGGCCAGGACGCGTGCGCTGGTGGCAAAGTACTTCGGCACCTTCAAGCGCAGCGCACCGGTGGCGAAACCCAGGGTCGAGACACCGCCGATCACGCGCGAGCGGCGCCTGACGGTGCCCGACCGGGTCGAACTGCCGCGCGTCTACATGGCCTGGCTGACGCCGTCCGCCTACCAGCCGGGCGACGCCGAACTGGCCGTGGCGAGCCAGATCCTGGCCGGCGGCAAGGCCGGACGCCTGTACAAATCGCTGGTCTACGAACGCCAGATCGCCCAGGACACGGCGGCGGCGCAGAATTCGAATGCCTTGACGTCCACCTTCGTGATCGACGTCACGGCCCGCCCCGGCCATGACGCGGATGAGCTGGAAGCGGCCGTCGATGCCGAGCTCAAGGCACTGCGCGACAACGGCCCCTCGGATGCAGAAGTCGAACGCGCCCGCAACACCATCGAAACGGCGATGCTGACCGCGATCGAGAAGCTGGGCGGCGCCGGCCTGGCCAACCAGGTCAACCAGTACAACCAGTACACCGGCGACCCGGGCTACCTGCCGAAGGACATCGCCCGGCTGCGCCGCGTGAGCGCCGCCGACGTGCAGCGCGCAGTGCGCAGCTGGCTGCAGCCGAATGCGCGCGTGGTGGTGGCAGGCGTGCCGGGCAAGCCGGCCCTGGGCCCCGATCCAGCCGCACGGCCTGTGCAGGCCGGCGCCAGGACCACCACTGTCGCCGGCATCAACCGCGATGAAGCCTGGCGCCGCCAGCCGCCGAAACCCGGCCCGGCGCCGAAGTTCACGCTGCCGCAGGGCGAGAGTTTCCAGCTGCCGAACGGCTTGCGCGTGATCCACCACTACAACCCGGCGCTGCCGCTGGTGGCGGCAGAACTGGTGGTCAAAAGCGGCTCCGACGCCAACCCCGACGATGCGCCCGGCATGGCCGGCTTCACCGCCCAGATGCTGCAGGAAGGGACGGCCACGCGCAGCGCACCGCGCATCGCCGACGAGATCGCGCAGCTCGGCGCCTTCCTCGGCAGCGGCAGCAGCACGGACGCATCGACGGTTTCGCTGCTGTCGCTGAAATCCACCTTCGCGCAGGCGCTGGATGTGCTGGCCGACGTGGCCCAGCACCCGGCCTTCCCCACCGCCGAAGTCGAGCGCCAGCGCGCCGCCCGCATCGGCGCCCTGACCCAGCAGCGCGACAACCCGGAACTGGTGGCGGCAGTGGCCAGCGCCGGCGCGCTGTACGGCGCCAAGCACCCCTACGGCTACGGCCAGCTCGGCACCGAGCAGGCGATCCGCGCCGTCACCCGCGACGACCTGTACCAGTTCTGGCGCCGCCACTACCTGCCGACCAACGCCGCGCTGATCGTCTCGGGCGACATCACCCTGGACGAGCTGCGCGCGCTGGCGACAAGCCGCTTCGGCGGCTGGCCGCGCGCCGTACCGGCGCCGCTGGTCATGGGCGACCCGGAAGGCACGAAGGCGCGCCTGGTCATGGTCGACAAGCCAGGCGCCCCGCAGACCGCGCTGCGCGTGACCCAGCTGGCGGCCAGCCGCAAGACCCCGGATTACCCGGCCATGCAGGTGATGAACGCCGCGCTCGGCGGCCTGTTCTCGAGCCGCATCAACCTCAACCTGCGCGAAGAAAAGGGCTACAGCTACGGCGTGTTCTCAGGCTTCCGCTACGACCGCACGCCGGGCCCCTTCGTCATCGCCGGCAGCGTGCGCACCGACGTCACCGGCCCCTCGATCGCCGAGATCTTCAAGGAAGTGCGCGGGATCCGCGCGACGCCGCTGCCGGCCGCCGAACTGGCGGGCGCGCGCGACTCGCAGGTGTATTCGCTGCCCGGGCAGTTCGAGACCAACAGCACCATCGTCGGCAGCCTGGCCGAGACCTATGTGTTCGACCTGCCGCCCGATTACTGGCGCGGTTTGCCGGACCAGTTCCGGCGCGTGACGGCGCAGCAGGTGCAGGCCGCGGCCGGGAAGTATCTGGTGCCGGAGCGGATGAAGGTCATCGCCGTCGGCGACCGCGCGAAGGTGCTGCCGCAGTTGAAATCGCTGGGGCTGGGGCAGCCGGAGATGCGGGATACGGATGGGCAGCTGCCGTAATTTCCACTGCGATGGCTGCTCTTGCCGGTTTCAGTCATCTGAATTTGCGTGGTCATTATTTTGGCAGGTCGCTTGACACACGGGTCGGAGGGACTAGTCTTGGTCATCGTGCTAATCGGCTGGAATTTCGTCGTGAATGCGGCTAGCTATCGCTTCCGTTTCGTCGAGAAGCTGGTGTCATCGCGGCCGATCGAAATCGTGCGCAATGGTGAAATGCTGAGAAGGAATATGCGGCGCGAATTTGTGACGGAGGAGGAACTCATGAGTGCGCTGCGCCAGCAGGGCCTTGATTCCGTAGACCAGGTCAAGAGGGCGACCATCGAGGGTGAGGGCGCGATCACAGTGCTCAAGAAAAGCACGTAATAACCAGACAGCCTTGATGTGCCACGCCAGCGGAGCTGCAACGCATGGCAGAGTTTTTCTCCTTTCGAAACAGATACTCGAAGGTCCGCTCTGGGCTTGGAAGCAGCTTGCCATAACCTCCTCTAACTTGATCCCGTTAGCGGTATTCTCCCCAGCACCCCAACGTGAGTCGCACTTGCCCTGCCAAGCCATTTGCGCTTAACATGTGAACACTTCTTCACATGTTAAAGATGAGTACCCCACACGACTTCGACTACCTGGTCGACGAACTCGCCGACCTCTTCCACCTGCTGGGCGACCCGACCCGGCTGCGCATCGTGCTGGCCTGCCTGGCGCAGCCGATCGCGGTGGGCGACATCGCCGCCAGCCTGGAGCTGTCCAGCTCCCTGGTCAGCCACCACCTGCGCCTGCTGCGCGCGGCGCGCATCGTCAAGGCCGAGCGCCAGGGCAAGCAGGTGTTCTACACCGCTGCCGACGCCCACATCAGCGGGCTGCTCGCCAACATGTTCGAACACCTCGCCGAACCCGATTCCCAACATGCCAACGGATTAGACGCATGAGCCTCCACCACCATCACGACCACGGCGCCGGCCACGGTCATCACCACCCTGCCCCGACCGACGCCGGCCGCGCCTTCGTGCTGGCGATCGGCCTGAACGTCGCCTTCGTCGCGATCGAATTCTTCTACGGCTTCATCGCCAATTCGACGGCGCTGATGGCCGACGCCGGCCACAACCTGTCCGATGTGCTGGGTCTGGTACTGGCCTGGGGCGCGGCCCTGCTGGCCAAGCGGGCGCCGACGCGCAGCTTCACCTACGGCCTGCGCGGCACCTCGATCCTGGCGGCGCTGTTCAACGCCCTGCTGCTGATGGTGGCTTGCGGCGCCATCGCCTGGGAAGCGGTGCACCGCTTCGCCCATCCGGAGCCGGTGGCCGGCACCACGGTGTCGATCGTGGCGGCGGTCGGCGTGCTGATCAACGGTTTCTCGGCCTGGCTGTTCATGGCCGGCAGCAAGGACGACATCAACGTCCGCGGCGCCTATCTGCACATGGCGGCCGACGCGGCGCTGTCGCTGGGCGTGGTGATCGCCGGCCTGGTCGTCATGTATACCGGCTGGACCTGGCTCGACCCGGCGGTCAGCCTGGTGATCGTGGTGATCATCGTGGCCGGCACCTGGTCGCTGATGAAGGAATCGATCCAGCTGGTGCTGGCGGGCGTGCCGGCCAACGTCGATGCGACCCAGGTCACGGCCTACCTGGCGGCGCAGACCGGCGTCACCGAAGTGCACGACGTGCACATCTGGGCGATGAGCACCACCGAGACGGCGCTGACGGCGCACCTGGTGATGCCGGGCGGGTATCCGGGCGACGAAGTCATCGACCGCATCGTCCAGCGCCTGCGCGAAGATTTTTCGATCCACCATTGCACGCTGCAGGTGGAAGAAGGGACGACGAAGCACAGCAGCTGCGCGCTGCATGGGGTGCATGAGCACAGCCACGACGACCATCATGGCCACGATCATGGCCATGGCCATGTCGAAGGCCGGCATGCGCATTGAATATGGATGCGTGGGCACAGGGTGCCCACCCTACCGTAGGGCGGGCACCCCGTGCCCGCGTATCAATCAACCAGCCAGGTTTGCGTAAAGAGCCGTACTCAAATACCGCTCCCCAAACGACGGAATGATGGTCACGATCAGCTTGCCCGCATTCTCCGGCCGCTTCGCCACCTGCATCGCCACCCACAGCGCCGCCCCCGACGAGATCCCGACCAGCAGGCCCTCCTCGCGGGCGGCCGCGCGCGCGGTCTCGAAGGCATCCTCGTTCCTGACGGTGACGACCTCGTCGTAGGCTTGCGTATTCAGCACATTGGGAATGAAACCGGCGCCGATGCCCTGGATCGGGTGCGGGCCCTTGGTGCCCTTCGACAGGATAGGCGAGGCTTCCGGCTCCACGGCGATCGCCTGGAAGCCCGGCTTGCGCGCCTTGATGACCTCGGCCACGCCGGTAATGGTGCCGCCGGTGCCGACGCCGGCCACCAGGATGTCGACCTTGCCGTCGGTGTCGCGCCAGATTTCCTCGGCCGTGGTGCGGCGGTGGACTTCCGGGTTGGCGGGATTGTTGAACTGCTGCGGCATGAAGCAGTTGGGGTCGGCAGCGACGATCTCCTCGGCGCGGCGGATCGCGCCCAGCATGCCTTCCGGCCCCGGAGTAAGGACTAACTCAGCACCATAGGCACGCAGCAGCATGCGGCGCTCGTTGCTCATGGTTTCGGGCATGACCAGGCGGCAGCGGTAGCCGCGCGCCGCGCAGACCATCGCCAGCGCGATGCCGGTGTTGCCGCTGGTGGGTTCGACGATGATGGTGTCCGGGCCGATCTTGCCGGCCTGTTCCGCCGCCTCGATCATGGCCCAGCCGATCCGGTCCTTGACGCTGTGGGCCGGATTGTAGAACTCGAGCTTGGCGACGATGTCCGCGCCCGCGCCTTGCGACAGGCGCCGGATGCGCACCAGTGGGGTATTACCGATCAGTTCAGTAACGTCGTTCGCGATGCGCATATCCGAAGCCTCCGCGTCAGGTTGTCATTTGACTTACTTTACGTCGAGCAGTTCCACGTCGAAGATCAGGTCCGCATCCGGCGGAATGCCGCCCGGCGAGCCGCGCTTGCCGTAGGCCAGATCGCTCGGAATGATCAGGGTGCGCTTGCCGCCCACCTTCATGCCTGCCACGCCCTGGTCCCAGCCCTTGATGACGCGGCCGGCGCCCAGAGGGAAGTCGAGCGGCGTGCGGCCGGGGTTCAGCGAGGAGTCGAACTTGCGGCCGCGCTGCTTGGCAGCCATCGGCTTGTACAGCCAGCCCGTGTAGTTGACATAGACCGTGCTGCCGACCGTGGCTTCCTTGCCTTTGCCGACGACGGTGTCGATGATCTGGATCTGCGGTGCGGTGGACTGGGCAGTCGGCTGGGCCGGCTGGTCGGTCGTCTGCTGGGTGCTGCCCGGGTTGGCGGCCGCGGTCTGGGCCTGGGTCTGGGTCGCGTCCTGCGCGCCGGCGGTGGTGGCCGCCAGCAGCAGGCTCAGGATGGCACTTTTTACAACAAGGTGACGGATCATGGAGCCTCTTTCATCGTTCAATTCATGAAAAAACTGAACCTATGATAACAAGGCCTCCTCGGCTTGCACAGCGTCGTTGGCGGCGGGCGCAGGCGCCACCACCTGCACCGGCACCGCTGCCGGCACGGCGACGGCATTCGCCGCCTCGGCCATCTTGCGCAGCATGTGCCCTGCCGCGACCATGCCGAAGGTCGCCGTCACGACCATGCTCGAACCGAAGCCCGCGCAGTTCAGGCCGGTGATGCTGTTGGCATCGATGGCGCAGGCATCGCCCGCTTCCGGGTAGCGCAGCGGCTCCATCGAGAACACGGCGTCGATGTGGTACTTGTTCTTTTCGCCCTTGGCGAAACCGTACTGGGCGCGCAGGATCTTGCGCACCTTCTTCAGCAGCGGCTCCTGCTCGGTACGGGCGAGGTCGCGTACCTCGATCTTGGTCGGGTCGGTCTGGCCGCCGGCGCCGCCGATCACCGTCAAGGGGATCGCATGGTCGCGGCAATGCGCGATCAGGGCCGCCTTGGCCTTGACGCTGTCGATGGCGTCGAACACGTAATCGTATTTGCCCGGCGCGACCATTTGCGGGATGTTGTCCGGATCGATGAAGTCCTCGATCAGTTCCACCTCGCAGTAGGGGTTGATCAGGGCGATACGCTGTTTCAAGGCTTCGATCTTCGGCATGCCGATGGTCGTCGACAACGCCTGGATCTGGCGGTTGATGTTCGATTCGGCCACGTTGTCGAGGTCGATCAGGGTGAGTTTGCCGATGGCGCTGCGGGCCAGGGCCTCGACGATCCAGGAGCCGACGCCGCCCACGCCGATGACGCAAACGTGCGCCTTGCGGAAGCGTTCCAGTGCACGCTCGCCGTAGAGACGGGCGATGCCGCCGAAGCGGCGCTCGAAGTCGACTTCGTCGTCGAAGTCCGCGCCGGCCGGCGCAAGCAAGGAGGAGGAAAGTGTCGTCATGATCCCGTCATTTTACCGGACGGAACTGCCCTCCTTGCTCTAAAATAACTTTCAGTCAATCAAATTTTCTTCTCCATTTACGCGTCCGCAACAGCCACCATGAACGAGCTTCTTCCAGACACCGCCCCCGATTTCGACCAGCCGGTCGCCGTGCTCAAGCATTGCCATGGACGCATCCGCAAGCAGCTGGCGACCCTGGAAAAACTGCTGGCCCACCTGCCCGAGCATGGCGCCGACCAGCAGGCGCGCCAGGCCGCTGCCGCAGTACTGAAGTATTTCGAAAAGGCTGCCCACCTGCACCACGACGACGAGGAGCAGGACCTGATCCCGATGCTGCGCGCCGTGGCCCAGGGCGAAGACGCCGCCACCCTGCAGGCGCTGGCGCCGGTGATCCTGCAGGACCACAAGGACATGGATGCCATGTGGCAGGACTTGCACGAGCAGCTCACCGCGATCGCCGATGGCAGCGGCACCCAGCTTTCGAGCTCGACCGTGCAGCGCTTCAGCCAGCGTTACCTGAACCACATGGAGCGCGAGGAAAGCACGATGGCGCCGATGGCCGTGCGCCTGTTCAGCCCGCAGCAGATGGCCCAGCTGGGCCAGGCGATGCAGCGCCGCCGCGGTATCGAACCGGCCCCGGCAGCCAGCATGCCGGATGTGGCGATGCCGGGCGGCAGCGTGGCGGCGCCGGCAAGCCCGGCCGCCATCGGCGAGCGCGTGGCCGACCTGCGCAAGGATTACGGCCAGGCCAGCCTCGACGAGAACGACGTTCTTGATAACCCGGTCCAGCAATTCACCCGCTGGTTCGAGGAAGCCTTGAAAGCCGAAGTCAACGAACCGAACGCGATGGGCGTGTCGACCGTGGACGAGCGCGGCCGGCCGAGCTCGCGCATCGTGCTGATCAAGCAGTTCGACGAACGCGGCTTCACCTGGTACACGAACTACGACAGCCAGAAGGGAAAACAACTGAACGGCAACCCATTTGCGTCTCTGCTATTCTTTTGGAGTGAACTTGAACGGCAGGTGCGGATCGAAGGCAGAGTTGAGCGCACAACTGCCGAGGAAAGCGATAAATACTTCAACAGCCGGCCACTGAAAAGCCGGCTGTCGGCGATCGCGTCCCACCAGAGCGCGCCGATCGCCAGCCGCGCGGAACTCGAACACAACTACGAGGACGTCGCGCGACAGGTTGGCGAAACGCCACAGCGGCCACAAAACTGGGGCGGTTTTCGTCTGGTGCCGGAACGGATCGAGTTCTGGCAGGGGCGGCGTTCACGCTTCCACGACCGCATCGTCTACACGCGGCAGGAGGACGGCAGCTGGACGCGGCAACGTTTGCAACCGTAGGGCTTCGATAGCCGTGCTGGTTTGGCGAAGCCTAGTCAATCGGAGGTATTCGCGTGTTGTTCGACCAGATGAAGTTATCCGCCTGGACCACAGGCATCCGCAACAAGTACAACCTGCCGCTGCGCGTCGAGCTGTGGAACGGCGAGCAGGTCGATCTCTCCTCCGAACAGCCGCGCGTGAAGATCCGCGTGCCGGGCCCCGGCAGCCTGCGCTACCTGCTGTCGCCGACCCTCGGCAACCTGGGCGAAGCCTATGTCGAAGGCGCGCTCGAGATCGAGGGCAGCGCGGCCGACATGATCCAGATCGGTAACTCCCTGGCCGAATCGACCGGCAAGCCGCCGCGCAGCAGCCGGGTGGCCAGCGCGCTGCGCCTGGTGTCGCCGCACACCCGCGAAAAGGACGCCGAGGCGATCCGCTACCACTACGACGTCTCGAACGAGTTCTACAGCGAATTCCTCGATCCGGCCATGGTGTATTCCTGCGCCTACTTCGAGAACGGCGACGAAGACCTGGCCACCGCGCAGACCAAGAAGATCGACCACATCCTGACCAAGATCGGCGTGCAGCCGGGCCACACCCTGCTCGACATCGGCTGCGGCTGGGGTGCGCTGGTGCTGCGCGCGGCGCAGAAGTTCGGCGCCCGCTGCGTCGGCGTCACGCTGTCGCAGAACCAGTTCGACCTGGCGCGCGAACGGGTCGCGCAGGCCGGGCTGCAGGACCGCATCGAGATCCGCCTGCAGGATTACCGCGACGTGCGCGGCGAATTCGACCGGATCACCAGCGTCGGCATGTTCGAGCACGTCGGCGTCCAGCACCTGGCCGAGTACTTCGGCCGCATCGACCGGCTGCTGGCGCCGGGCGGCGTGGTCATGAACCACGGCATCACGACCACCGACGTCGAACATCGCGCCAGCCCCTACGGCACCGGCGAGTTCATCGACCGCTACGTGTTCCCGCATGGCGAGCTGGGCCACCTCTCGACCGTGATCCGCACCATGCAGGAAGGCGGGCTCGAAGTGCGCGACGTGGAAAACCTGCGCCGCCACTACGCGCGCACCTGCGCACTCTGGACCGAGAATTTCGAGCGCAACGCCGCGCGCATTCGCGCCCTGGCCGATCCCAAGACCTTCCGCATCTGGCACGTCTACCTGGCCGGCTGCGCCTATGCCTTCGCGCATGACTGGATCAGCCTGTACCAGATCGTGTGCGGGAAGGCGGGGCAGGATCCGGCGCAGATGCCGTGGTCGCGGCGTTACATGTACGAGCCGGGTGTTGCTGCAGATACCTTAGTGAGGCATTAAGGTTCGCGGGCACGGGGTACCTACGCCGGCCGCGCCCGCCCCAGGTTATTTCATGCGGTCTGCAAACGTCTTGCGGAACTTCGCCACCTTGGGCGCCACCACGAAAGCGCAGTAACCCTGCAGCGGGTGCTGCGCGAAGTAATTCTGGTGGTAATCCTCGGCCTTGTACCAGGTTTCTTCCGGCACGATCTGGGTGACGATGGGACCGTCCCACACCGCCGCCATCTCCGCCATCACCTTGCGCGCCGTCGCTTCCTGCTCGGGCGAGGTGGTGAAGATGACCGAGCGGTATTGCGTACCGACGTCGTTGCCCTGGCGGTTCAGGGTGGTCGGGTCGTGGATGGTGAAGAAGATTTCCAGGATGTCGCGGTAGCTGATCACAGTCGGATCGAACTCGAGACGCACCACTTCCGCGTGTCCGGTCGTGCCCGCGCACACTTGTTCGTAGGTCGGGTTGGCAGCGGTGCCGCCCATGTAGCCGGATTCGACGCGGGTCACGCCGCGCACTTCCAGATACACAGCCTCGGTGCACCAGAAACAGCCGCCGCCCAGGATTGCCACTTCGGTTGCCGGTTGCTGACTCATACCTTGTCCTTGGCAGATAAGTTGTCCATGGCTTCACTCTAACCGAAAGCATACGCCCGTGCATTTCCCCACTGAAGCGAGGCCGGGGGAGCCGGGCTGTTGGTGGCATAATGGCGACGATGAACACCAGCTCTCCCCGCTCCTCCGAGCGCGGTTTCGATTCCGCGCATTTCCGCCAGGCCCTGTCTCAGTTTGCGACGGGCGTTACCGTCATCACCACCCGCCTGGCCGACGGCACTTTCCGCGGGTTGACCGCCAGCTCCTTCAATTCCGTTTCGCTGGAACCGCCGCTGGTGCTGTGGAGCCTGTCCGACAAGGCCAACAGCCTGCCCATCTTCAGCGGCAACTCGCATTACGTGATCAACGTGCTGTCCGCCGGCCAGGAAGAACTGGCGCGCCTGTTCTCCCGCCGCGGCCTCGATCCCTTCGCCAGCACCGACTACGAACTCTCGCGCACCGGCCAGCCCATCCTGAAAGGCGTGACCGCCTGGTTCGAATGCCACAACCGCAGCCGCTACCCGGAAGGCGACCACGTGATCTTCGTCGGCGAAGTCGAAGAATGCGCGGTACACCCGCAGCCGGCGCTGATCTTCCACGGCGGCCAGTTCGGCTCTACAGGGAAATCCCAGTGACGAAAGTGAAAATAACTGTCGCCATTTGAAAAGCCGCCAAGGAACAGCATTTCTATAATGCCTAAACTCGGACGGCCCAGACCGTCCACGCCCAACAAGATCCTTCGAGACAGGAGCCCCGTGCATGAGCCGTTCCGATTCGCCCCGCAAAGCCCAATTCCACTGGGATGAC
>NZ_JANUGX010000040.1 GCF_024753245.1 Massilia norwichensis
TTTTTTTTCGCCCCGATTTTTTGACTGCGCGACTGCCGTTTTTTTGGTGGGGGTGGGGCCCCATGTGAAGTCATGAAGGCGCTGGCGGCGCATGCGTTCGAAAGAATCGATGTAACTGTGACTCATACATATTTATCGACCTTTGTTGAACTTCGCTTTTTATGGCGCCATCTCAGCTATATCATTAATCATTATGCGCTCTTCATACAGCTTCTAGAGGCAACAACATGTAGTTCCGCAGAACCAGCGGCATGTACCCGACAATCGGACAACGCCTTTCATCCTCCATCCAATACGCATCAATTGATGCTTATCTTCATGCGTTGTCGATATTCGATTTCATGCACATCGCATACGATGACGACTAATTGTTAAATCAAACAAGTAAAAAATCCCAGAAAACCGGATCGACCGGAAGTCGACGGCGATTCGTCATTCCTGCTCGGTGCGGGAAGGGCAAGCGGTCGCTGGCGGGTGCGACGGACGAAAAAAAACGGCGCCGGTTGCCCGGCGCCGTTCAAGGAGAAAGACGGTAATGAAGGATCAGGAACGCAGCGCGCCCTCGGTAGCGGGCGCCAGGCCCAGCTTGCGGCGTGCGGCCGACGCGTCCTTGGCCGGACGGGGGCGCACCACCAGCACCAGCGCACGGGCGATGCCGATCAGGAGAGGGCGGAAGAACATCAGCACGGCGCCGAGCACGAGCAGTTCGGCCAGGCCGATGGCGAGCTGCGTGAAGGGCACGGCGCTCAGGGGTAGCTGGAACAGGGTGTCGGCGAAAGACATGGTGCTAAGGCTCGGTTAAGCGTACGGATGGGTTTGGATGTTAAGGTTCGATGTAACTATAGTGCAACGCAACATATAATTCTAATTACCTTTCCTGATGATCCTTATACTGATCGTGAATGGAAATCGGGTACACTAACTGCCACTGAAAAACGTCGCCCCAACGGATCCCATGAGCTTTCTCACGCTTGACCTGAACCTGCTCCGCGTCTTCGACGCCGTCATGACCGAGCAAAACCTGACCCGCGCCGCCGGCCATCTGGCGATGACCCAGCCCGCGGTGTCGAACGCCATCAAGCGCCTGCGCGAAAGCCTCGGCGACGAGCTCCTGATCCGTACCGCCTACGGCGTGAAACCGACGCCGCGCGCCGAAGCGCTGTGGCCGGCCGTGCGCCAGGCGCTGGCCGCGCTGGAAGCGGCGGTGATGCCGGAAACCTTCGATGTGTCGAAGGCCCAGGCCACGTTCCGCCTGGCGATGGCGGATGCCACGGCGGCGCTGTGGCTGCCCTCGCTGGTACGTTCGATTGAAAAGGAAGCGCCGGGGGTGAACATCCGCATGGTGCCGCTGACCACGCGCGAACCGCGGCCGATGCTGCTGCGCGGCGACATCGATCTCGCGGTCGGCTTCTTCCCCGGCGTGGCGGCCCAGCTGTCGTATGAAACCGGCTCGCCGATCCGCCACGAGCGCCTGTATTCGGGTGAGTATGTGGCGGTAATGCGCAAGAACCACCCGCTGGCCAAGGACAAGCTGGAGCTGGACGCCTATTGCAAGGCGGACCATTTATTGGTGAGTTTTTCGGGCCGAGCCCACGGCCTGGTCGACGAGGCGCTGGCCCAGATCGGTCGCGAACGCCGCATCCTGCTGACCGTGAACCAGTTCTTCACCGCCGGCCGGGTGGTCGCCAATTCCGACCTGGTGACGGTGCTGCCGCGCCACCTGATCGCCTCGACCGGCGCCGCCGACACCCTGGTGTGGCGCGAACTGCCGTTCCAGTTGCCGGCCGTGCACCTGGACATGCTGTGGCACGAACGCGATGGCCGCAGCCCGGCGCACCGCTGGCTGCGCAAGAACCTCGAACAATTGTCGGTGACGGCGCAGAAAACGCTGCCGCAAAAGTCCGAGATGTCGGAAAAAATGGAGAAGATTGCCTGACCTCGCCCCCGACCTCGCCGGCCGCCTTGGCGGGGGTCCAGGTCGATCACTTGATCGGCAGTTTGGTGGTGTTCTTGACCTCTTCCATCACCGCATAGGTGTGCGTCTCGCGCACGCCTTTCTGCAGCAGGGTTTTACCGAGGAATTCGCGGTAGGCCGCCATGTCTTTCACCCGCGCCTTGACCAGGTAATCGAAGCCGCCGGCCACCATGTGGCATTCCAGGACTTCCGGGATCAATTGCACACTCTGCTTGAAGGCGTCGAACACTTCCGGGGTGGTGCGATCCAGCACCACTTCGATGAAGACCAGCAGCGACACGTCCAGCAGTTGCGGATTCAGCTGGGCCGTGTAACCCATGATGTAACCGGACTCGTGCAGCTTGCGAACCCGCTCCAGGCAGGCGGCGGGGGACAGGTTGACACGCGCAGCCAACTCGACGTTGCTGATGCGGCCGTCGCTCTGCAACTCGGCAAGGATTTTCTTGCTGATCTTGTCCAGCATGTTCTTCGCTCTCCACTATAAATATTATTTGGTCAAATTCTCTCACCAAAAACTATCTATTGCTAGTCTTCTGTAAAAACAGAATTAATCCAGAAGATTTCCCTCTACAATCGAATTCATGTATCCGTATTTGCAGCTGCGCCGGCCATCCCCGATGGACCGGCGCTTTGTGCATGTGCGCCCCCTGTTTATTACTTTTTAGCCAGAGTTTTCATGAACATTGCCGCCACCCCGGCCATCACCTTCGTTCCCTTCGACGCCCTGCAGGCCGAGACCAAACGCGAACAGACGCCGCTGCGCGCCGCGATCACCAGCGCCTACCGCCGCGATGAAACCGCCGCCGTCGAATGGCTGCTCGCGCAGGGTGCCAGCGCCTCCGCCGACGCCAGGACGCTGGCGCACCGCCTGGTGTCGAGCGTGCGCGAAAAGCGCACCCGCTCGTCGGGCGTGGACGCGCTGATGCACGAATTCTCGCTGTCCTCGGAAGAGGGCGTGGCGCTGATGTGCCTGGCCGAAGCGCTGCTGCGCATCCCCGATGCGGAGACCGCCGACCGCCTGATCGCCGACAAGATCAGCCGTGGCGACTGGAAAAAGCACCTGGGTGAATCGCCTTCGCTGTTCGTGAACGCCGCCACCTGGGGCTTGCTCATCACCGGCAAGCTGGTCTCGAGCAGCAGCGAAAAGGGTCTGGGCGCGGCGCTGACGCGCCTGATCGCGAAGGGCGGCGAGCCACTGATCCGCAAGGGCGTCGACATGGCGATGCGCATGCTGGGCAACCAGTTCGTGACCGGCCAGACCATCGATGAAGCGCTCAAGAACAGCCGCGAGAACGAAACCCGCGGCTATCGCTACTCCTACGACATGCTGGGCGAAGCGGCGCTGACCGAAGTCGATGCCGAAAATTACTACGCATCCTACGAAGCGGCGATCCACGCGATCGGCCGTGCTTCGAACGGCCGCGGCATCAAGGACGGCCCGGGCATCTCGATCAAATTGTCGGCGCTGCACCCGAGATACAGCCGCGCGCAGTACGCGCGCGTGATGGGCGAGTTGCTGCCGCGCGTGCGCAAGCTGGTGCTGCTGGCCAAGCAGTACAACATCGGCATCAACATCGACGCCGAGGAAGCCGACCGCCTCGAGATTTCGCTCGACATGCTGGAAGCGCTCGCGTTCGACGCCGAACTGGCCGGCTTCGAAGGTATCGGCCTGGTGGTGCAGGCTTATCAAAAACGCTGCCCCTTCGTGATCGACTTCGTGGTCGACCTGGCGCGCCGCAGCGGCCGGAAATTCATGGTACGCCTGGTCAAGGGCGCGTATTGGGATGCCGAGATCAAGCGCGCCCAGGTCGACGGCTTGTCCGGCTACCCGGTGTACACGCGCAAGGTCTACACCGACGTGTCCTACCTCACCTGCGCCAAAAAACTGCTGGCGGCGACCGACGTCATCTACGCGCAGTTCGCCACCCACAATGCCCACACCCTGTCCGTGATCTACACCTGGGCCAAGGCGGACGGCGTCTCGAACTACGAGTTCCAGTGCCTGCACGGCATGGGCGAAACCTTGTACGACCAGGTCGTCGGCGCCGGCAACCTGGGCAAAGCCTGCCGCATCTACGCGCCGGTCGGTTCGCACGAAACGCTGCTGGCCTACCTGGTGCGCCGCCTGCTGGAAAACGGCGCCAACTCGTCCTTCGTGAACCAGATCGTCGACGAGAGCGTGCCGATCGACACCCTGCTGGCCGATCCGTTCGAGCAGGCGCGCGCCGCCCGCGGCCTGCCGCACCCGCGCATTCCACTGCCTGTGAACATGTTCGGCGCCGGCCGCCAGAATTCCGCCGGCCTCGACCTGGCCAACGAAAACGTGCTGCGCGACCTGGCCGATGCCCTCGGCGCCCCGCGCCACTACCTGGCAGCGCCACTGGTCGACGGTCCGCTCGAAGCCGTCGGCGCGATCAACGTGCTCAATCCGGCGCAGTCGGCCGATATCGTCGGCCAGGTGACCGAAGCGACGATCGGCGATGTCGACACCGCGCTGCAGGCGGCGCAAACCGCGTTCCCGGCCTGGGAGGGACTCGGCGCCGATGCCCGCGCCGACATCGTTGCCAAAGTCGGCGACCTGTTCGAGCAAAACATGGCCGAGCTGATGGCGCTGGCCGTGCGTGAAGCCGGCAAGTCGCTGCCGAATGCGATCGCCGAGATCCGCGAGGCGGTCGACTTCCTGCGCTACTACGCGGCCGAAATCCGCGAAGAGGGCGGCGCCAGGGCGCTGGGCGCGGTGACCTGCATCAGCCCGTGGAACTTCCCGCTGGCGATTTTCACGGGCCAGGTCGCCGCGGCACTGGCCGCCGGCAACGTGGTGCTGGCCAAGCCGGCCGAGCAGACCCCCTTGATCGCGCACCGCGCCGTGCAACTGTTCCATGAAGCCGGGGTGCCGGCGGGTGCGCTGCAACTGCTGCCGGGCCGCGGCGAGACCGTCGGCGCCGCGCTGACTGCCGATCCGCGCGTAAAGGCCGTAATCTTTACCGGCTCGACCGAAGTCGCCCAGCTGATCAACCGCACGCTGGCCAAGCGCGCGGTCGACGAGGGCTGCGATATCCCCCTGATTGCGGAGACCGGCGGCCAGAACGCACTGATCGTCGATTCCTCGGCGCTGCCGGAGCAGGTGGTGCAGGACGTGCTGTCGTCCGCTTTCGACAGCGCCGGCCAGCGCTGCTCGGCGCTGCGCGTGCTGTTCCTGCAGGAAGACATTGCCGATAAAACCATCAAAATGCTCAAGGGCGCGATGCAGGAATTGCGCGTCGGCGTGCCGGACCGCCTGGCCACCGATATCGGCCCGGTGATCGACCGCGAAGCGCAGCAGAACCTGCTGGGCCACATCGAGCGTACGAAAGCCAGCGCCAGGCAGTATTTCGCGCTCGAGCTGCCGGCCGACCTGCAGGCGCAGGGCACCTTCGTGCCGCCGACCGTGCTCGAAATCGGTTCGATGGCTGAACTGCAGCGCGAAGTCTTCGGTCCGGTGCTGCACATCGTGCGTTACCGCCGTGCGGACCTGGGCAAGGTGGTCGACACCATCAACGCGACCGGCTATGGCCTCACCCTGGGCATCCACTCGCGCATCGACGAGACCATCGATTTCATCACGGCGCGCGCCCATGTCGGCAACATCTACGTGAACCGGAATATCGTCGGCGCCGTGGTTGGCGTGCAGCCTTTCGGCGGCGAGGGTAAATCCGGCACCGGTCCGAAAGCCGGCGGCCCGCTCTACCTGAAGCGCCTGCAAAAGAATGCGCTGCCGCTGCTGCAGCGTGCACGCCACAGCAATGCCGCACTCGACGCCCTGCTGGGCTGGATGCAGGCGCACGGTCACGGCGACATCGCCGTGCTGGCCGAGGGCTACACCACCACCACGCTGGACGGCGTGCGCATCGACTTGCCAGGCCCGACCGGCGAGCGCAACGAGCTCGGCTTCACGCCGCGCGGCACGATCCTGTGCGCAGCGGGCGACGTGAAGGGTGTGTTGAACCAGCTGGCGGCGGTACTGGTCACCGGCAACCGCGCACTGGTGTTGGCCGATGCGCGCGACCAGGTGCTGGGCAGCCTGCCGGCAGAGGTCAAGGAGCGCGTGCGCTTCATCGGCGAAGCGGAACTGGGCAATGCCGAGATCCAGATGGCGCTGGTGGAAAGCGGCGTCAAAGGCCAGCTGCAGGTGAAACTGGCGGCGCGTCAGGGCGCCATCGTCGGCATCGTCGATACCCGGCCGGGCGAGGCGGTCGCCCTGTGGCGGCTGGTGGCGGAACGGGCCTTGTGCGTCAACACGACCGCCGCTGGCGGTAACGCAAGCCTGATGACGCTGGGCTTGTAATCATAAGAAGAAACGACCGGGGCGCTTGCCCCGGTTTTCACATGTGCAGTCGTTTTGAGTTGTTCAACTTGGAGGTAGACAAACATGTTAGTTGGCGTTCCGAAGGAAATCAAAAACCATGAATACCGGGTCGGCCTGACCCCAGCCAGCGTGCGTGAACTGGTGGCGCGTGGGCACCAGGTGCTGGTGCAGGCCGGTGCCGGTCTCGAAATCGGGCTGTTGGATGAGCAGTATGTCGCGGCGGGCGCCGGCATCGTTGCCGGCGCGAAGGAGATCTTCGAACGCGCCGACATGATCGTGAAGGTCAAGGAACCGCAGCCGCAGGAATGCGCGATGCTGCGCGAGGGCCAGATCCTGTACACCTATTTGCACCTGGCGCCGGATCCGGAGCAAACCGCGGCGCTGGTCAAGTCGGGCGCCATCTGCATCGCCTACGAAACCATCACCGGGCCGGGCGGCGGCTTGCCGCTGCTGGCGCCGATGAGCGAAGTGGCGGGGCGCATGGCCATCCAGGCCGGCGCCAGCCACCTGGAAAAATCGAAAGGCGGCATGGGCTTGCTGCTGGGTGGCGTACCGGGTGTGGCGCCGGGTCACGTGGTGATCATCGGCGCCGGGGTGGTCGGCACGAATGCGCTGCAGATGGCGGTCGGCACTGGCGCCCGGGTGACGGTGCTCGATAAAAACATCGACCGCCTGCGCCAGCTCGACCTGGTCTACGGCAACCGGATCACGACCCTGTATTCGAACGCCCATGCGCTCGAGGAAGCGGTGGTCTCGAGCGACCTGGTGATCGGTGGCGTGCTGGTGCCGGGCGCGGCGGCACCGAAGCTGGTGACGCGCGACATGGTCTCGCGCATGAAGAAGGGGGCGGTGGTGGTCGACGTCGCGATCGACCAGGGCGGCTGCTTCGAGACTTCGCATGCGACCACGCACGCCGATCCAACCTTCATGGTCGACGGCGTGGTGCACTATTGCGTGGCGAACATGCCAGGCGCAGTGGCGCGAACCTCGACCTTCGCCCTGAACAACGCCACCATCGCGCATGCGGTGGCGCTGGCGAACAAGGGCTGGCGCCAGGCGCTGCGCGAGGATCCGCACCTGAAGAACGGTTTGAACGTCTGCCAGGGCAAGGTCACCTACGCGGCCGTGGCGAAAGACTTGGGCTACGACTACGTGCCGGCCGATACCTTACTGGCCTGAGCGGCCTGAACAGAACTGCCTGACCACATAAAAGGCATATTGCGCGGCCACCGACTTCACGAAACGCATGAAGTCAGTGGCCGCGTTTTCGTTGGCGTTGTCGGAAATCGTGCGGATCACGCCGAACGGGATGCCGAGCTCGAAACACACCTGTGCCACCGCGGCGCCTTCCATTTCCACCGCCAGCAAACCCGGCAGAGCCCCGCCAAGGGCCTGGATACGCTCTCTGTGGTTGACGAACTGGTCGCCGCTGGCGATGAGACCACGGTGCACACGCGGCGCGTGGAGCGCGAATGCGGCCCTTTCCTGGGGATCGATGGCTTTTTCCAGCTCGAGTTCGATAAACCGCTGGGCCGCGTGACTCAGCGCCAGCGCCAACTGGCGATCGCTCGCGAAATGGCTGAGTCCCGTCAGCGGCACTTCGTAACGCGGAAACAGCGGACTCGCATCCATGTCGTGCTGGACCAGGTTTTCCGCCACCACGATGTCGCCAACCCGCACCGATGGGTCGCCAGAACCAGCGACACCCGTAAACAGGATGTGGGTAACACCGAACTTCTCCACAAGCGTGGTGGCTGTCATGGCAGCGGCAACCTTGCCAATACGCGATAAAACGCACACAGCGTCGATTTCCCAGAGTTGTCCTGTCCAGTACTCACGCATACCGTGGATGAGCTTGTAGGGCTTCTGCATGGCCTCCACGAGCCCCTGCTGTTCTTCGTGCAAAGCGCTGATGATCCCTAATCGCATGTTTTTCTCGTCCTGGATGGTCTTGAAGGCCGTTCGGCTGTTCGCACGGCGCGGTTTTACAGCCCAGTGTTTTAATAAAACAAGATGTATATAAAAACTGGTAGTAGATAGTAAACGCGGACTCTGCTGTGGATAAGAAGCGTTTTGTCTACAGCATCAACGGTTTACGTGCGTCTGGATGCGCTGGAAAAGCATTGTATCCAAGCTGAACCGATCTTGGACAAAAGCAGCTCAAGCAGCAAAAAAGTGGCTTCTACACATTTGCTGCTGTGGATATGCAGGCGTTTTTCCACAGACGCTGCAGTTTTGCAGGCATTGATGGCGCTGAACTTGTCGATTTGCATACCTTGCAGCGATCAGTCGCTGGCGATTCAGTGGTCACCAACAAGGCTGGCAGACAGCCAACTTTCTTCCTTGCGCCAACCTTGGCGCTTCCACTTTCTTCCTGAAGACAAAAAAACGCGTGCGCCGTGTTGGCTTTCGCTTCGGCTGCGTTCGGTTTTCAATGCCCAGCTCGAGGTTTTCCACGCGCAGCCGCTTCTTTGTATTAGTTAACTTGTAGAGATATATAAATTGGTAGTGATAGTAAACGCCTGCCGTTCTGTGGATAAGACGAATTTTCTCCACAAGCTCAAGGGTTTACGTGGCTTCCAAACGCCTGAACAAGGCTTGCTTTTGAAGAGGACGTTAACTGAACAAAAAAACGGCAGTGGGCAAGTTGCACGGTTTCGCACATTCGATCCTGTGGATATGCATGGGCTTGTCCACAGTGGCGGCAAGTTGACCGGCTTCCCGGCTGTTTTCGGAGCCGTTTTGCAAGCTTCACCCTGGTTGGTGGCCGCCGGCAGGGTAGGCACCTGGTTCTTGGCCGGCATGAAGTCCTTGCCGAAGTCGAAATTTTTTTTTGCGTGGGCAGGAAAGCAGCAAAACCGTCCAGGCGCTGTCGTCGACGTCGCCAAGCGGTCCGGGCGTCAGCCCATCCGAAGTCGACATTTTTTTTTCGGCGAGGCCGCGAAAACGAAACGCGTCGCCAGGTTTACAACCAAAAGCTTGTATACAGAATAGTGGTAGTAGTTAACGGGGGTGCTCATCTGTGGATAAGCCTCCTTTTTTCCACAAGATCAGGCGTTTACGTGCCGCATAAGCCGGTGGGCTTGCCTTGCGTTTGCCTGAGGGAAAAAATGGATAAAAAATCGCGCTGTGCGAAAAACACGCGTTTCGCACAATCGATACCTGTGGATATGCAAAAGCTTATCCACAGTGCCTCGGCCTTGACGATCTGGTAAGCTTGCTTGAACGAAGCATCACCATATCCAGGGATAGAGGGGGCAGCGTGGAATCGGCAGGGGAATACGACTACATCATCGTGGGCGCCGGCACTGCCGGTTGCGTGCTTGCCAATCGCCTGACGCGAAAACCCGATGTCCAGGTGCTGCTGATCGAAGCCGGCGGCAAGGACGATTACTTGTGGATCCACATCCCGGTCGGCTACCTTTATTGCATCGGCAATCCCCGCACCGACTGGCTGTTCCGCACCGAGCTCGAGCCCGGCCTGGGTGGCCGCGCTCTGATTTACCCGCGCGGAAAAGTGCTGGGCGGCTCATCCTCGATCAACGGCATGATCTACATGCGCGGCCAGGCCGGCGATTACGAGCGCTGGGCCGAGCTCACCGGCGATCCGTCCTGGCGCTGGGACCAGGTATTACCGCTGTTTCGCCGCAGCGAAGACCATCACCAGGGCGAAACTCCGATTCACGGCAGCGGCGGCGAGTGGCGGGTAGAGCGCCAGCGCCTGTCCTGGGAAATCCTGGACGCTTTTCGGGAAGCGGCGGCCGACGTCGGGATTCCCAAAGTCGAGGATTTCAACGGCGGCGATAACGCCGGCTGTGCCTATTTCGAAGTCAACCAGCGCCGCGGCATCCGCCTGAATACGGCGAAAGCCTTCCTCAGACCGGCTTCGCAGCGGCCGAATCTGACCATCATGACCGGCAGCCATGTCGAAAAGTTGCTGATCGAGGCCACGCCCCAGGGCCCGCTGTGCCGCGGCGTGCAGTTCACCGGCGGCGGACGCGCCTTTACGGCCAGCGCGCGCCGCGAAACCTTGTTGGCCGCCGGCGCGATCGGTTCGCCGACCATCCTGCAGCTGTCCGGCATCGGACCGGCCGCCAGTCTGGCCCGGCACGGCATTACCCCGCTGGTCGATGCGCCGGGGGTGGGCGAGAACCTGCAGGACCACCTGCAGCTGCGCATGGTCTACCGGATCACCGGCGCGCCCTCGCTCAACACGACCGCCGCGAACTGGTTCGGCAAGGCGAAGATCGGACTGCAGTACATGCTGTTCCAGAGCGGACCGATGTCGATGGCGCCGTCCCAGCTGGGCGCCTTTGCCCGTTCCGACGACAGCCAGGCCACGCCGAATCTGCAATACCACGTGCAGCCACTGTCTCTGGAAAAATTCGGCGACCCGCTGCACGGTTTTCCGGCATTCACGGCCAGCGTCTGCAACCTGCGCCCGACCTCGCGCGGGCATGTGCGCATCGCCGCGAACGACAGTTACGCGCCGCCGAAAATCACGCCGAACTACCTCAGCACGCCGGAGGACAGGCAAGTGGCGGCGCGCGCGCTGGCGCTGACGCGCCGCATCGTCGCCTCGCCCGCGCTGGCGAAATACCGGCCCGAGGAATTCAAGCCGGGCCCGCATTACCGCACCGAAGAAGAACTGGCCGAAGCCGCCGGCCTGATCGGCACCACGATTTTTCACCCGGTCGGGACCTGCCGCATGGGCAAACTTGACGATCCGCTGGCGGTGGTCGACAGCGAACTGCGCGTCAAAGGCGTGCGCGGCTTGCGCGTGGTCGATGCCTCGATCATGCCTTTTATTACGTCAGGGAATACCAATTCGCCGACGCTGATGATTGCCGAGAAGACGGCACAACTGCTGGCCCAGCAGGACACACGCTGAGCGAAAACGCACAAGGGGTTTGCGCTGGCGCAGACGAGACACCGGCGCCGGCGCAAACGATGTGTTGTATCGTGGCTTTTACATAACAATTTCTTTAACGGAGACTCGCCCATGAAACGCAGCGCCATCGCCATCGCCGCCACTGCCGCGGCCCTGTCTTTTACCGCCCAGGCCCAGATGTCGGGCGACACCATCAAGATCGGCATGATCACCGACCTGTCCGGCGTCTATTCCGACATCGACGGCAATGGCGGCGCCGAGGCCGTGCGCATGGCGATCGCCGACCTGGGCGGTGCCGTGAACGGCAAGAAAATCCAGTTCATGGTCGCCGACCACCAGAACAAGGCGGATATTGCCGCCAGCAAGGCGCGCGAATGGTTCGACCAGCAGGGCGTCGACATGCTGATCGGCGGCACCAATTCCGGCGCCAGCCTGGCGATGGCCAAGGTCGCGCAGGAAAAGAAAAAGGTTTTCATGGCCATCGGTGCCGGTTCGGCCCGCCTGACCAACGAGGAATGCTCGCCCTACACCGTGCACTACGCCTACGACACGGTGGCGCTGGCGCGGGTGGCGGCGCCGGCCATGATCAGGCAGGGCGGCAAGTCCTGGTATTTTCTAACCGCCGACTATGCCTTCGGCCAGTCGCTGGAAAAGGATGCCAGCGCCATCATCAAGGCCAACGGCGGCAGCGTGGTCGGCAGCGTCAAGCATCCGCTGTCGGCTTCCGACTTCTCGTCCTTCCTGCTGCAGGCGCAGTCGTCGAAAGCCCAGGTGCTGGGCCTGGCGAACGCTGGCGGCGACTTCATCAATGCGATGAAAGCCGCCAACGAATTCGGCCTGACCAAGAGCATGAAGATGGCCGGCCTGCTGGTGTTCATCAACGATATCCACACCCTCGGCCTGAACACCACCCAGGGCCTGTACCTGGCCGACGGCTGGTACTGGGACCAGAACGACCAGACCCGCGCCTGGGCCAAGCGCTATTTTGCGAAGATGAAAAAGCAGCCGTCGATGCTGCAGGCGGCCGATTATTCGGCCACCACCAACTACCTGAACGCCGTCAAAGCGGTCGGCAGCGACGATGCCGACAAGGTCATGGCCCAGCTCAGGAAGACCAAAATCAACGACATGTTCACGAAGAACGGCGAGATCCGCCCGGACGGCCGCATGGTCTACGATATGTATTTGATGCAGGTGAAGACGCCGAAGGAATCGAAGGGACCGTGGGATTACTACAAGGTCGTGTCGACGATTCCGGGCGCCCAGGCGTATACCGCGAAAGCGGAAACCAAGTGCGCGGCGTGGAAATAGACAAGCTGGGTAGAATGGTTCGCATCACTGGGCGACCGGGTTGGTGCGAACCGGCTTGAGCATAGGAGGCGAATGTGGTCGACGAATCCCTGATGGTACACGCGAACGGCATCCACATCCACGCCACCACGACCGGGCAGGGCCCCGTGATCCTGCTGCTGCACGGTTTTCCCGACACCCATCTGGTCTGGCGCAAGCAGGTGCCGGTGCTGGCCAGCGCCGGTTTCCGCGTGCTGGCGCCAGACCTGCGCGGCTATGGCCGCACCGATGCGCCGCCGCAGGTGCTCGACTACACGCTGGATAAACTGCGCGCCGACGTGCTCGGCCTGCTCGATGCGCTGCACATCGACAAGGTGCACCTGGTCGGCCACGACTGGGGCGGCATCATCGGCTGGCAATTGGCGGCGCTGGCGCCAGAGCGCATCGAGCGCTTCGTGGCGATGTCGACCGGCCACCCATCGGCGATCGCCCACGCCGGCGTCCTGCAGCACCTGCGGATGTCGTATATCCCGTTCTTTTGCATGCCCGGCATTGCCGAGCACACGCTGCGGGCGGCCGACTGGTTCGCGCTGCGCCAGTTCACCAGCGAGCCGGGCCAGGCCGAGTTCTGGAAGCGCGATCTCGATCCGCCGGGGCGCCTGACGGCCGCGCTGAACTACTACCGCGCCAACATGAAGCTGGCGCTGCCGCAATCTCTGCCGCGCGTCAAAGTGCCGGTGATGGGGATCTGGAGCGACCGCGACCCGGCCCTCGGCGAAAAGCAGATGCGCGACTCGGCGCATTACGTCGACGGCGAATTCCGCTTCGAACGCATCCGCGACGCCGACCACTGGCTGCAGCTGACCGCGCACGAGCGGGTGAACACGCTGCTGCTGGATTTTTTTGCGGCCAAGAAGCCGCAGAGCACGTTCTAAACCTTACAAAGCCGCCGCGTAAATCGCGCGCGCATCCTCGCGCGTCAGCTCGCGCGGGTTGTTGCCCAGCAGCCGGGTCTGCAGCATCGCATCGTCAGCCAGCCGGTCGAGGTCGCGTTCGGCGATGCCGACCTGCTGCAGGGTGGTCTCCACGCCCGTGATCTTGGCGATCTGCTGCATCGCAACAATGAGCGCCTGGGCGCGCGCTTCCTCGCTGCCGCTGGCGTGCGGCACGACGATGCCGGCCAGTTCCGCATAGTGACCCGCTGCTGCCGGTAAATTAAAACGCAGCACATGCGGCAATACCAGGGAGTTCGACAGGCCGTGGGCAACGTGGAAAATGCCGCCGATCGGGTAAGCCAGCGCATGCACGGCCGCGACCGGCGCATTCGAAAACGCCTGGCCAGCCAGGCAGGCGCCCAGCAGCATCGCCTGCCGCGCCTGCAAATCATGACCGTTCTCGCAGGCCTTCACGATGTTGCTCGAGAGTAGAGACAAAGCCTGGCGCGCCAGCATGTCCGACAGCGGATTCTTCTTGTGCCGGCTGGTATACGCTTCGATCGCATGCACCATGGCATCGATACCGGTGGCGGCGGTGACGGCCGGGGGCAGGCCCACGGTCAGGTTCGCATCGAGTACCGCCAGATCGGCGTAGAGCTGGGATGCGACCACGCCCATCTTGGTGGTTTCGCCGGTGGTGACGATGGCGATGTTGGTGACTTCGGAGCCGGTACCGGCAGTGGTCGGCACCTGCACCAGCGGCAGGCGCTGACCGCTCACTTTGCCGATGCCGTACATCTCGGCAAGGGGCTGCTCGCTGCCGGCCAGTACGGCCACCAGTTTGGCGACGTCCATCGAGCTGCCGCCGCCCAGACCGATCACCAGTTCGGTGCCGTGCTGGCGGGCGAACTGGGCTGCCGCCTGGACCACGGCCTCGGGCGGATCGGCCATCACCTCCGAATACACCGTCACTTGCATGCCATGCCGTTCCAGGCTGGCGCGCGCCGGTTCGACCAGGCCGGTGCGCTGGAAACCGGGATCGGTTACGACCAGCACCCGGCGCAGGCCGGGAAAACGCTCGGCCACGAGTTGTCCCAGGCGCAGCGAGACGCCGGGTTCGGACACGATGCCGGGCACGGTGTGGAAGCTGAAGGCGGGGGTAGCGGTCGGCATGATCGTCGTCTCCTGTTGGTGTTGTGCTTCTTGTGTTTCCTCAAGCTTACACCAGGTCCCGCAATTCGTTACCGTACAATGGCGGTTTCATCCCGCTTGCATTTGTTCCCATGTTTGATGTCGTCCTCCTGGCCAGCGCGGCCTTTCTTGCCGGTCTCGTCGATGCTGTCGTAGGAGGAGGAGGACTGATCCAGATCCCGGCGATCTTTGCCGTGTTCCCGAAGGAAGTGCCGGCGACGCTGCTGGGGACCAATAAGCTGGCCTCGATGTGCGGCACCTCGGTGGCGGCCGTCAAATATGCGCGACGGGTGCGGGTGGCGTGGAGCACGGCCGCCCCGGCGGCGGTGGCTGCTTTCGCCCTGGCCTTCGTCGGCGCCTGGACCGTGACGCGGGTGCCGGGTGATTTCGTGCGCAGCCTGCTGCCGTTGATCCTGCTGGCGGTGGCCATCTATACCTTCAAGAAGAAGGATTTCGGTTCGGTGCATGCGCCGGTGCACAGCGGCATGACCGAGCGGCTGCTCGCCACCGGCGTCGGCGCCGCCATCGGTTTTTATGACGGCTTCTTCGGTCCGGGCACCGGCAGCTTCCTGATCTTCATGTTCGTGCGTTTCTTCGGCTTCGACTTCCTCGGCGCATCGGCGGCGGCGAAGATCGTCAACGTCGCCTGCAATGTCTCGGCGTTGATCTGGTTCGGCTACAGCGGCCACCTGATCTGGAAGCTGGCCGCATTGATGGCGGTGTGCCAGATCGGCGGTTCGCTGATCGGCACCAGGCTGGCGCTGAAGCACGGCAGCGGTTTTGTTCGCAAGCTGTTCCTGGTGGTGGTGTCGCTGCTGATTGTAAAGACAGCCTACGATTCGTTTATGAAGCTGGGCTGGTAATGTTTCACGTGAAACAGCGCAGCCCTTTTTAGCGAATGACTTTGACAGTCAAACTGGGCATGCGCCAGGCGCCACCGGGAAAGCCTTTGCAGAGTTCGCTGATCGCGGACTCGGTGTGCTGGAACTTGCTGCCGTCCCAAGTCCAGCTATCGGTGTTCGTACAATCGCCCAGCCCACGTCCGCGTTGGTAAGCGGTGATAACGCCGCCGGCGTACTCGTTGCCGTTGGTCGTGACCAGAACGGGGGAGTAGGGCGGAGTGGCGTTGACGACCCAGTACGCGTCGGCGCTGTTGTAGGCCGCCGTCCAACAGGTCAGTGAGACCAGCAGCTGCTGCCGGGACAGCCGGCGCAAGTCTGGCTTATTCGGGTCTTGCGCGTTCTCGTCGAAGTCGGGACACAGCAAGCCATCCTTGTCGACGAGGGTGCGGCGCAACTCGGCGAGCAGATCGCGGCGCTGTTTCTTGCTCAGCAGGCCTTGGTCGACATCATCGCCGGTGACGCGCGCTGCCTTTAAAACAGGCACAGGGGTCGGCATGGGGACCGCTGCTTCGGCCTTGGTTCCCTTGCGGACGAGTGCGCCGGGTGTACCGATGCGTCCCTGATATTCATCCATCTTCAACAGCACGGCGCTGGCGCCGGTGCTCGACAACACCCAGCGCTGTTTACCCGAAGTCCATTGGATATCCGAATCCTTGCGGACGGCAGCGAGCAGGGCAGACGTCTGGGCAATGTTGAGCTTGCCGCCGGCCTTGTTCAGACTGACGTCACCGAGCGGCTTGCCATCGATCCGCATGGCGACACGGGCCGGCGCTTCGTCGGCGGACGCCACTTGCAGCTCGGCCTCGACCGGCGTGTTCGGTCCGGCGGCGCGGCAGGTACCGGTGTTGTCACAGACGAGTTCCCAGTCGAAGTGGCTGAACACGACGTGTCTGGGTTCGGCCGCATGGACCATGCTCGCGGCCAGTACGGAACATAAGGCAATCGGCAGTTTATTCATCATTGCGTTGGTCCTCATCATCGGTGATGCGATGGTAACGCAATGCTGAGCGGGGCTTCCGTTTTGGTTCCACGTGAAACAATTTCTGTCGTTTTCGAACCCTAAGCGAAGCCGTACGGAAAAAAGAATCTATAATCCCTGCTTAACTCTCCTCGCAGCACACTCCATCATGCTATTTCCGACAGAATTCGACGTGATCGTCGTTGGCGGCGGCCATGCCGGCACCGAAGCGGCGCTCGCGTCTGCACGCATGGGGCAGAAGACCCTATTGCTTACTCACAACATCGAAACCCTCGGGGCGATGTCTTGCAACCCCTCGATCGGCGGCATCGGCAAGGGCCACCTGGTCAAGGAAGTCGACGCCATGGGCGGTGCGATGGCGATCGCCACCGACGAAGCCGGCATCCAGTTCCGCATCCTGAACTCGTCCAAGGGCCCGGCCGTGCGTGCCACCCGTGCCCAGGCCGACCGCGTGCTGTACAAGGCGGCGATCCGCTCGCGCCTGGAAAACCAGCCGAATCTGTGGCTGTTCCAGCAGTCGGTCGACGACCTGATGGTCGAAGGCGACCGTGTGGTCGGCGCCGTGACCCAGATCGGTCTGCAGTTCCGCGCCCGGGCGGTGGTGCTGACGGCCGGTACTTTCCTCGACGGGAAGATCCACGTCGGCCTGCAGAATTACACGGCCGGCCGCGCCGGCGATCCGGCAGCGGTGTCGCTGTCCGCGCGCCTGAAAGAACTGAAGCTGCCGCAAGGCCGCCTGAAAACCGGCACGCCGCCGCGCATCGACGGCCGCAGCATCGACTTCAGCCAGATGACCGAGCAGCCGGGCGATCTCGATCCGGTCCCGGTCTTTTCGTACATGGGCAATGTGGCGATGCACCCGAAGCAGGTGCCGTGCTGGGTCACGCACACGAATGCGCAGACCCACGAGATCATCCGCAACGGTCTCGATCGCAGCCCGATGTACACTGGCGTGATCGAAGGCGTCGGTCCGCGTTACTGCCCGTCGATCGAAGACAAGATCCACCGCTTCGCCTCGAAGGAATCGCACCAGATCTTCCTCGAGCCGGAAGGCTTGACCACCAACGAGTTCTACCCGAACGGGATCTCGACCAGCCTGCCTTTCGACGTGCAGCTGGCCCTGGTGCGCTCGATGCGCGGCCTGGAAAACGCTTTTATTCTGCGTCCCGGCTATGCGATCGAATACGATTATTTCGACCCGCGCGGTCTCAAATCTTCGCTGGAGACCAGGGCGATCAATGGTCTGTTCTTCGCCGGCCAGATCAACGGCACCACAGGCTACGAAGAAGCGGCGGCGCAGGGCATGCTCGCCGGTATCAATGCCGCGCTGCAGACCCAGGGCCGTGACGCCTGGACCCCGGGCCGCTCGGAAGCCTACCTCGGCGTGCTGGTCGACGACCTCACGACCCAGGGTGTGGCCGAGCCCTACCGCATGTTCACCAGCCGCGCCGAGTACCGCCTGTCGCTGCGCGAAGACAATGCCGACATGCGCCTGACCGAAATCGGCCGCAAGCTGGGTGTGGTCGGCGATGCGCAGTGGGAAGCCTTCGAACGCAAGCGCGAAGCCGTGGCGCTGGAGCTGGAACGCCTGCGTGGAACCTGGGTCAACCCGCGCATCCTGGCCGCGGCCGAATCCGAGCGCGTGATCGGCCAAGCCATCGAACGCGAGTACAACCTGGCCGACCTGCTGCGCCGTCCAGGCGTCGACTACGACAAACTGATGAGCCTGCAGGGTAGTGAAGGCCAGGCGCTGGCTGGTCCCGGCGTGGCCGATCCGGCGGTGAAGGAACAGGTCGAAATCCAGCTGAAATATTCGGGCTACATCGACCGCCAGGCGCGCGAGGTGGAACGCCATGACTACTACGAGAACCTGAAACTGCCGGAAAACCTGAACTACCTGGAGATCCAGGCACTGTCGATCGAAGTGCGCCAGAAGCTCGACAAGCAGCGTCCGGAAACCCTGGGCCAGGCCTCGCGCATTTCCGGTGTGACCCCGGCCGCGATCTCGCTGCTGCTGGTGCACCTGAAAAAGCGCGGCGCCAAGGGCTTTACCAGTGTGCCACCGGAAAATGCGGGCGAAGAGCCGAAACAGGAGCTGGCTGAATGAAGAACTTCGACCGTACTACCCTGGGCCAGGTGCTGAGTGAAGGCATCGCCGAGATGCAGCTCGCGGTGACGCCGGCCCAGCAGGAACAGCTGCTGGATTACCTGGCCCTGATGTTCAAGTGGAACTCGGTGTACAACCTGACCTCGCTGCGCGACCCGATGCAGATGGTGACCCACCACCTGCTCGATTCGCTGGCTGCAGTCCCCGCCTTCGCCGGCGCGAAAAACGTGCTGGACGTCGGCGCCGGCGGCGGCTTGCCCGGCATCGTGCTGGCAATCGCACGTCCGGACATGAAAGTGTCGATGATCGACACCGTGCACAAAAAGACGGCCTTCCTCACCCAGGTCAAAGCGCAGCTGGGCCTGGCCAACGTCACCATCTACACCATGCGCGTGGAAGAACTGCAGGTGAGCGATAAATTCGACGTCATCACCTCGCGCGCATTTGCCGACCTGTCCGATTTCGTGAACTGGTCTTCGCACCTGCTGGCGGAGCAGGGCAGGTACATCGCCCTGAAAGGGGTGGCGCCGCAGGACGAGCAGCAAAGGCTGCCGGCCGAATGGAAGGTGACCGGGGTGCAGCCCCTGCAGGTGCCCAGGCTGGGCGCGGAACGCCACCTGGTGCTGATCGCGAAATCGGCATAAGGGCGTAACCGTCTAAACAGTATAAACAGTTCATACCGTATTACCGTGTAAACAGTATAAATCGTTTTAATGGTATTAACGGTATGGCTTTATAAAGGCATACATGGCGAAAATTTTTTGCGTAGCAAATCAGAAGGGCGGGGTTGGCAAGACCACCACCAGCGTCAACCTGTCCGCCGGACTGGCCAAGCTGAACCAGCGCGTGCTGCTGGTCGACCTCGACCCGCAGGGCAACGCCACCATGGGCGCCGGCATCAACAAGGCTGGGCTGAGCTCCTCGATCTATGAAGTGCTGCTCGGCCAGGCCGACGTCGCGACTGCGCGCTTGCGCAGCGAAGCAGGGCGCTTCGACGTGCTGCCGGCCAACCGCGAGCTGGCCGGCGCCGAAGTCGAGATGGTCGAGCTGGACAACCGCGAACGCCGCCTGAAGGAAGCCCTGGCCAAGGTCGATGCCGATTACGACTTCATCCTGATCGACTGCCCGCCGGCGCTGTCGATGCTGACCCTGAACGGCCTGGTGTGCGCGCACGGCGTCATCATCCCGATGCAATGCGAGTACTACGCGCTGGAAGGTTTGTCGGACCTGGTCAACACGATCAAGAAGGTGCATGCCAACCTGAACCACGACCTGCGCATCATCGGTCTGCTGCGCGTGATGTTCGATCCGCGCATGACGTTGTCGCAGCAGGTGTCGAGCCAGCTCGAGCAGCACTTCGGCGACAAGGTCTTCAAAACCATCATCCCGCGCAACGTGCGCCTGGCCGAAGCGCCCTCGTACGGCATCCCGGGCGTGGTGTTCGATCCGTCCGCCAAGGGCGCCCAGGCGTACATCGCCTTCGGCGCCGAGATGGTCGAGCGCATCAAGACCATGTAATTCACACCAAAACACTAGAACAGACACGGTCCAACATCATGGCAACCAAAAAACTGAAGGGACTCGGCCGCGGCCTCGACGCCCTGCTCGGCGGCGACGCCCACGACACCCCGCAGACGCCGGCCGGCAGCCCGTCGACCTTGCCCGTCACCCGCATCCAGGCCGGCAAGTACCAGCCGCGCACGCGCATGGACGACGGTTCGCTGGCCGAACTGGCGGCATCGATCAAGAGTCAGGGCATCATGCAGCCGGTGCTGGTGCGCCCGATCGAAGGGGCGGGCGCCATCGGCTACGAGATCATCGCCGGCGAACGGCGCTTCCGCGCGGCGCAGCTGGCCGGCCTGGAAGAGATCCCGGTGCTGGTGCGCGAGGTCGACGACCAGAACGCGGCGGCGATGGCCCTGATCGAGAACATCCAGCGCGAAGACCTGAACCCGCTCGAAGAAGCGCAGGGCATCGCACGCCTGATCTCGGAATTCGACTTCACCCACGAACAGGCGGCGAATGCCGTCGGCCGTTCGCGCAGCGCGGTGTCGAACCTGCTGCGCCTGGTGAACCTGGCCCAGCCGGTGCAGACCATGCTGATGGCAGGGGATATCGACATGGGCCACGCGCGCGCGCTGCTGGCGGTCGATGCCGCCAGCCAGATCGCGCTGGCCAACCAGGTCATCGCCAAACGCCTGTCGGTGCGCGAGACCGAGAAGCTGGTCGCGCGCACGCTGGAAGAGCAGGATGCCCCGGCCGTCAATGCGCGTCAGAAGGAAAAGTCGGGCGACATCGTGCGCCTCGAGGAAGAGCTGTCCGACCGCTTGGCGACGCCGGTCGTGTTCAAGATGGGCCAGAAGGGCAAAGGCCAGATGATCATCGACTTTGCCGACCTCGACGTCCTCGAAAGTGTACTGGCGCGCCTGCGCGGCTGAGCGGCCACGACACAATTCGGCTGTGGGCAAGTGCGGGCTTGTCCACAGCGCATCTTGCGCACCCGTCTGCTGAGCGTCGGTATATGCATACCTTGGACGTTTGGTAGATAACGACAAGATGTCGGAAATACTACGAAATTCAGCCCAAACTTCACAGTTTCCTCACAAATTTCTTTGTCGTTTTTACATCGCCAAGCCCGCGATATAAGGACGGAAGAGTTTGACTACGACCTTCATAAGCCCTTATAATCCCGCTGATTCATGTAATTACCATACCGTAACTCGGTTCCACACGGCTAGCGCGAAAGAACAATAACAATGCTGCGCTTGGTCTCCCTGCAAATCCTGGCAACAATCGTGGCCGGCATCATCGCCGGACTGATTGGGGGGTGGTCTGCGATGTTTTCGGCGGTACTTGGCGGGCTGTGTTGTGTCGTTCCCAACGGTGTCATGGCGCTTCGACTATTCGCCAGCGCGCAAAAGCCGGGCGGTGCGAACCCCGCCACGTTTTTCATCTGGGAATTTGTAAAGATTGCTTTGACGCTGGCGCTGCTCGTATTGGTGGCGCGGGCGTACCACGATCTGAATTGGCCGGCCCTGTTGGGCGGCTTCATCGTGGCGCTGAAAAGTTACATCATCTTATTATTTAGGCATTCACAATGACGAGTCCAACGGTAGAAAACGCCGCGGCGCACGCGCCAAACGCCGGCGAATACATCCAGCACCACCTGGGTCACCTGACCAATATCCATCAGGGTTTCATTGTCGACTTCAGCGTCATCAACTACGACACCGTGTTCTGGTCGGTGCTGATGGGCGTGATCGGCGTGTTCGTCATGTGGCTGGGCGCGCGTAAAGCCACTTCCGGTGTGCCGGGCCGCTTCCAGGGCCTGCTCGAAACCGTGGTCGAGATGGTCGAAGACCAGTCGAAGTCGATCATCCACGGCGACCGTAAATTCATCGCGCCGCTGGCACTGACCGTTTTCATCTGGGTCTTCCTGATGAACTGCCTGGACTTCCTGCCGGTCGACCTGTTCGCCGGCCTGTTCCGCCTGCTCGGCATGGGCGAGCCGCACTTCCGCGTGGTCCCGACCGCCGACCTGAACGGCACCATGGGTATCGCCCTGGGCGTGCTGGCCGTGGTCCTGTATTACAACGTCAAGATCAAGGGCGTGGGCGGCTGGATTCATGAACTGTTTGCCGCACCGTTCGGCATTTGGATGGCTCCGTTCAACTTCCTGTTGAACATGATCGAATACGCAGCCCGCACCGTGTCGCTCGGTATGCGACTGTTCGGCAACATGTACGCCGGCGAGCTGCTGTTCCTGTTGATTGCACTGCTTGGTTCCACGTTCACGGTGTTCGGCATCTTCGGCCATATCGTGGCGGGTTCGATCTGGGCAATCTTCCACATCCTGATCGTGCTCCTCCAGGCATTCATCTTCATGATGCTGACGCTGGTGTACATCGGTCAGGCCCACGAGAGCCACTGACCGACGCGATCGCAAGAACGACCAAGATAGTGGTAGTAAAGAAGTAGTAAATTTCCTAGTTTTTTTAATTTTCAATCTTTTGGAGTAAATCTCATGACTGACGTTTCTTTCGTTGCACTGGCTTGCGGTCTGATCATCGGCCTGGGTGCTATTGGCGCATGTATCGGTATCGCGATCATGGGCGGTAAATACCTGGAAGCTTCGGCACGTCAGCCTGAGCTGATGAACACCCTGCAAACCAAGATGTTCCTGCTGGCTGGTCTGATCGACGCGGCATTCCTGATTGGTGTTGGTATCGCCATGCTGTTCGTGTTCGCCAAGCCGTTCACCAGCTAATCACGCTTTTCACGACAAGTGATCTGAAGAGCCGAACCTCTGCGGTTCGGCATCCGTTTTTGTGAGAAGGAATTTACCGTGAATCTGAACGCAACCTTGTTTGTTCAGTTCGTGGTCTTCTTCATCTTCGTTGGCGTCACGATGAAATTCGTGTGGCCGCCGGTGATGAAAGCGCTCGACGAGCGCGCCCAGAGGATCGCGAACGGCCTGGCCGCTGCTGACCGTGGCAAGGCAGAAATGGCTGCTGCCGAAAAACGTATCGCCGCCGAACTGGCATCGACCCGTGAAGAAAGCGCCAAGCGCATCGCCGACGCCGAAAAGCGTGCCGCAGCGATCATCGAAGAAGCCAAGCAGAACGCCGCCGTCGAAGCCGCCCGTATCGTCGAGGCCGCCAAGGCCGAGGCCGAGCAGCAAGTCACCCGCGCGCGCGAAGAACTGCGTGGCCAGGTGGCCGCACTGGCTGTCGCCGGCGCCGAGCAGATCCTCAAGCGCGAAGTGAACGCAGCGGCCCACGCCGACCTGCTGAACCGCCTGTCGACCGAGCTCTGATCATGGCTGAGCTCGCAACCGTCGCCCGCCCCTACGCCGAAGCGCTGTTCCGTGTCGCCCAGAACGGCGACATGGCAGCCTGGTCCGGCATCGTCGCGGAACTGGCGCAAATCGGCGCCAATCCGGACGTGCAGGCTTTCGCCAGCAACCCGAACGTCACGGCGGCTCAGCTGGCCGAGACGATTGCGTCGCTGGTCAAGTCGCCGCTGAACGCCGAGGCCCAGAACTTCATCGCCATGCTGGCCGAAAACGGCCGCGTGGCGCTGCTGCCGGAAATCGCCGCGCAGTTCACCGCACTGAAGAACGCCTCGGCCGGCGCTGCCGACGCCACCGTCTACAGCGCGTACGAGATGTCGGCAGACCAGGTCAATGCGCTGGTCGCCACGCTGGAAAAGAAATTTGGCCGCAAGCTGAACCCCACGGTCGAAGTCGACCCGTCGCTGATCGGTGGTGTGCGCGTGGTCGTCGGTGACGAAGTGCTCGATACCTCGGTCCGCGCGAAGCTGCAGCAGATGCACAACGCGCTGGTGGCCTGAGGATCTTTGCACCGTCTACCGCGTCCAAGCCCTTGCCCTACGCATCAAGAAACTATTAGGAGTTAGCACTCATGCAACTTAATTCGTCTGAAATCAGCGAACTGATCAAGAGCCGCATCCAGGGCCTCGAAGGTTCGGCTGATGTTCGTAACCAAGGCACGGTGATCTCCGTCGCCGACGGTATCTGCCGCATCCATGGTCTGTCGGACGTGATGCAGGGCGAGATGCTGGAATTCCCGGGTAACACCTTCGGTCTGGCGATGAACCTCGAGCGCGACTCGGTCGGCGCCGTGATCCTGGGTGCTTACGAGCACATCTCCGAAGGCGACACCGTCAAGACCACCGGCCGCATCCTGGAAGTCCCGGTCGGTCCGGAACTGCGTGGCCGCGTCGTCAACGCCCTGGGCCAGCCGATCGACGGCAAAGGTCCGGTCGTGACCGCCCTGACCGCCCCGATCGAAAAGATCGCCCCGGGCGTGATCGCGCGTGAATCCGTCTCGCAGCCGATGCAGACCGGCATCAAGTCGATCGACGCGATGGTGCCGATCGGCCGTGGCCAGCGTGAGCTGATCATCGGCGACCGCCAGACCGGTAAGTCGGCTGTCGCGGTCGATGCGATCATCAACCAGAAGGGTCAGAACATGACCTGCGTGTACGTGGCGATCGGCCAGAAGGCCTCGACCATCAAGAACATCGTGCGCTCGCTGGAAGAGCATGGCGCGATGGAGTACACCATCGTTGTTGCCGCTTCCGCTTCGGAATCGGCAGCGATGCAGTACATCTCGGCCTACTCGGGCTGCGCGATGGGCGAATACTTCCGCGACCGCGGCGAAGACGCGCTGATCGTGTACGACGACCTGTCGAAGCAGGCTGTCGCATACCGTCAGATCTCGCTGCTGCTGCGCCGTCCGCCGGGCCGCGAAGCTTACCCGGGCGACGTGTTCTACCTGCACAGCCGCCTGCTGGAGCGTGCCGCTCGCGTGAACGCCGACTACGTGTCCGCCTTCACCAACGGCGCCGTGACCGGCAAGACCGGTTCGCTGACCGCACTGCCGATCATCGAAACCCAGGCTGGCGACGTCTCGGCATTCGTGCCGACCAACGTGATCTCGATTACCGACGGCCAGATCTTCCTGGAGACCTCGCTGTTCAACGCCGGTATCCGTCCTGCGATCAACGCCGGTATCTCGGTCTCCCGCGTTGGTGGTGCCGCACAGACGAAGGTCATCAAGGGCCTGTCCGGCGGTATCCGTACCGACCTGGCACAGTACCGTGAGCTGGCTGCGTTCGCGCAGTTCGCATCGGACCTGGACGAGTCGACCCGCAAGCAGCTGGACCGCGGTGCACGCGTGACCGAACTGCTGAAGCAGAAGCAGTACTCGCCGCTGCCGATCTCGCTGATGGCTGCATCGCTGTTCGCCGTCAACAAGGGTTATTTCGACGATATCGAAGTCAAGCGCGTGCTGGATTTCGAAGCCGGTCTGCACAACTTCCTGAAGTCCAGCCATGGCGCGCTGCTGTCGAAGATCGACGACAGCAAAGCCCTGGACAAGGACGGCGAAGCAGCGCTGGCCGCCGCCATCGCCGACTTCAAGAAGTCGTTCTAAGCGCGGCTATCTGATGGAATGCGGGGCCGGGGCAACCCGGTCCCTATAAGGAGTAAGGGCTCATGGCAGCAGGCAAAGAGATACGTGGCAAGATCAAAAGCGTAGAAAATACGAAGAAGATCACCAAGGCGATGGAAATGGTCGCCGCGTCCAAGATGCGCAAGGCGCAGGACCGGATGCGCGCCGCCCGTCCCTACAGCGAGAAGGTCCGCAACATCACGGCCAACCTCGCCACTGCGAACCCGGAGTACACCCACGCGTTCATGGCCAATGCCAAGGACACGAAAGCGAAAGCCGTCGGCTTCATCGTCGTCACGACCGACAAGGGTCTGTGCGGCGGCATGAATACCAACGTGCTGCGCCAGGTGACGCAGAAGACCCGCGAGCTGGAAGCCGCGGGCAATCGCATTGAAGTCGTTGCAATCGGCAACAAGGGTCTGGGCTTCCTCGGCCGTATCGGCGTGAAGGTGGTCTCGAGTGTCACGCAAATCGGCGACACCCCGCACCTGGACAAGCTGATCGGCCCGATCAAGGTCATGCTCGACGCTTACCAGGATGGTCAGCTGGACGCGGTGTACCTGTGCTACACCAAGTTCATCAACACCATGCGCCAGGAACCGGTGGTCGAGCAACTGCTCCCGCTGCCGGCCGGACGCCTAGAGGCGGATGCCGGTGCCCACGCATGGGACTACATCTACGAGCCGGACGCGCAAGTGGTCATCGACGAGCTCCTGATGCGCTACGTCGAAGCGCTGATCTACCAGTCGGTGGCAGAGAACCTGGCGTCCGAGCAGTCGGCACGCATGGTGGCAATGAAGGCCGCAACCGACAACGCGGGCAACGTCATCGGCGAGCTGAAGCTGGTCTACAACAAGACCCGCCAGGCAGCGATTACCAAAGAACTCTCGGAGATCGTCTCCGGCGCGGCTGCGATCAGCAGCTAAGCCAGGCAAGCGAACTCACGTAACGACATTAAAACTATATCTGAAGGAACGAACATGGCTGATGGCAAAATCGTTCAGTGTATCGGCGCAGTGGTTGACGTGGAATTCCCGCGCAACGCCATGCCGAAGGTGTACGACGCACTGAAAATGGAAGGCTCCGAACTGACCCTGGAAGTGCAGCAGCAGCTGGGTGACGGCATCGTCCGTACCATCGCGCTGGGCAGCTCGGAAGGCCTGCGTCGCGGCATGACCATTCAAAACACCAACGCCCCGATCATGGTGCCGGTTGGCCAGGCTACCCTGGGCCGCATCATGGACGTGCTGGGCAACCCGATCGACGAGCGCGGCCCGGTCAACGCCGAGCGCACCGCATCGATCCACCGCGCTGCGCCGGTGTACGACGAACTGTCGCCGTCGCAAGACCTGCTGGAAACCGGCATCAAGGTGATCGACCTGGTGTGCCCGTTCGCCAAGGGCGGTAAAGTCGGCCTGTTCGGCGGCGCCGGCGTCGGCAAGACCGTCAACATGATGGAACTGATCAACAACATCGCCAAGGCACACTCGGGTCTGTCCGTGTTCGCCGGCGTGGGTGAGCGTACCCGTGAAGGTAACGACTTCTACCACGAAATGGCCGATGCCAAGGTCGTCGATCTGGACAACCTGGGCAACTCGAAGGTCGCGATGGTCTACGGCCAGATGAACGAACCGCCGGGCAACCGTCTGCGCGTCGCGCTGACCGGCCTGACCATGGCGGAAGCCTTCCGTGACGAAGGCAAGGACGTTCTGTTCTTCGTCGACAACATCTACCGCTACACCCTGGCCGGTACCGAAGTGTCGGCACTGCTGGGCCGTATGCCGTCCGCGGTGGGCTACCAGCCGACCCTGGCCGAAGAAATGGGCCGCCTGCAAGAGCGCATCACCTCGACCAAGACCGGTTCGATCACCTCGATCCAGGCCGTGTACGTCCCTGCGGACGACTTGACCGACCCGTCGCCGGCAACCACCTTCGCCCACCTGGACTCGACCGTCGTTCTGTCGCGTGACATCGCTTCGCTGGGTATCTACCCGGCAGTCGATCCGCTGGACTCGACCTCGCGCCAGCTGGACCCGCTGGTCGTCGGTGAAGAGCACTACGCCACCGCGCGCGCCGTGCAGGGCACCCTGCAGCGCTACAAGGAACTGCGTGACATCATCGCGATTCTGGGCATGGACGAACTGGCACCGGAAGACAAGCTGGTCGTCGCTCGTGCACGTAAGATGCAGCGTTTCCTGTCGCAGCCGTTCCACGTCGCTGAAGTGTTCACCGGCGCACCGGGCAAGTACGTTTCGCTGAAAGACACGATCAAGGGCTTCAAGATGATCGCGTCGGGCGAACTGGACCACCTGCCGGAGCAGGCGTTCTACATGGTCGGCACCATCGAAGAAGCGATCGAGAAGGCCAAGAAGCTGGCTGCCTGATTAGCCACTTCAGAGGACACTTATGGCAAACACACTTCACGTAGACGTCGTTTCGGCCGAAGAGCAGATCTTCTCGGGCGAAGCCGAGTTCGTCGCGTTGCCGGGTGAATCGGGTGAGCTGGGTATCTACCCGATGCACACCCCCTTGATCACGCGTATCCGTCCGGGCGCCGTGCGCATCAAAGTGCCGGGCCAGACCGAAGACGAATTCGTCTTCGTCGCCGGCGGCATCCTGGAAGTCCAGCCGAAAGGCGTGACCGTCCTGGCCGACACCGCGATCCGCGGCGCCGATCTGGACGAGGCGAAAGCCCAGGAAGCCAAGCGCAAGGCGGAAGAGCTGATGCTGAACAAGGACTCGCAGATCGACTACGCCAAGGCGCAAGCCGAACTGGCGGCGGCGATCGCCCAGCTGGCGGCCATCGCCAAGCTGCGTCACAAGGGCCGCTGATTTCAGCGTTCATCTTGTGATGAAAAAGAAGGCAGCCTGCGGGCTGCCTTTTTTATTATCTGCCGTTCTGGAAATACGGCCTCTCGTCCTCATCTAGCGTGGATTACAACGAATGGCTTGAAAGGACGGACCATGAAACAAGAAACCGCAATCCTCGCAGGCGGCTGCTTCTGGGGCATGCAGGACCTGATCCGCAAGATGCCGGGCGTGCTGTCGACCCGGGTCGGCTATTCCGGCGGCGATGTGCCGAACGCCACCTACCGCAACCACGGCACGCACGCCGAGGCGATCGAGATCGTGTTCGACCCGGAGCGAATCAGCTACCGGCGCCTGCTCGAGTTCTTCTTCCAGATCCACGACCCCAGCACCGCCAACCGCCAGGGCAACGATATCGGCGCCAGCTACCGCTCCGCGATCTTTTATACGGACGAGGCACAGAAAGAAGTCGCATTGGCCACGATCCAGGACGTCGACGCCTCCGGCCTCTGGCCCGGCAAGGTCGTGACCGAAGTGAAACCCGCCGGCCCGTTCTGGGAAGCGGAACCGGAGCACCAGGATTACCTGGTCAAGCATCCGAACGGCTATACCTGTCACTTCATCCGCAAGGATTGGCGCCTGCCTCAGCGCAACGAAAGCGCCGCCTGAATCCTGGCGCTCCGGCACCGCTCATCCTCTTGATGCGACCGCTCATCGGCGCCATGTCCCGGTCGTCGTAAACGCATTGCCGGGGATACCGACAGCTTCTATCTTGTCTCGACCACAACAACCGAGAGAGAAGGAGCCGTCATGTTCAAGCCGTCCCCCGTCTGCGCCGCCATCGCCGTCCTGCTGGCCGCGCCCCTGGTCCATGCCGCGCCCGAACTTGCCGAGGATGTGGCGGCGCGCATCGACCAGGTGCTGTCCGCGACTTATAAAGCCGATGCGCCGGGCGCCACCGTCATCGTGGTCAAGGACGGCAAGACCCTGCTGCGCAAGGCTTACGGCCTGGCCGACGTCGAGCGCAAGCTGCCCCTGGCGGCGGACACGCCGATGCGTCTCGGCTCGATCACCAAGCAGTTCACCTCGACCGCGATCCTGATGCTGGTCGACGAAGGCAGGATCCGCCTGGACGACGACATCACGGTCTACCTGCCGGACTATCCGACCCAGGGTAAAAAAATCACGATCGAGCACCTGCTGACCCATACCTCGGGCATCGTCAGCTATACCGGCAAGCCGGGCTATGCGCTCGCCATGCAGAAGGACCTGACGGTGCAGCAGATGGTCGACAGCTTCAAGAACGATCCGCTGGATTTCGCACCGGGCTCGCGCTACAAGTACAACAACTCCGGCTATTTCCTGCTGGGCGCCATCATCGAGAAGGTGTCCGGCAAAACCTACGACAAGTTCGTCGAGGAGCGCATCTTCGTGCCGCTGGGGATGACGCGCAGCGCCTACGAGGGGCACGAGCGCGATAAAACGCCGCGCGCCCAGGGATATACCCGTGCGCCCGAGGGCTTCCAGCCGTCCAAGCCGATCAGCATGACGCAGCCGTATGCGGCCGGTTCGCTGGTGTCGACCGTCGACGACCTGGCGCGCTGGGACGCCGCCGTCAGCAGCGGCAAGCTGTTGCAAGCCGGGAGCTGGCAGCGCGCCTTCACGCCCTATACGCTGAGCACGGGCAGCAGCACCGGTTACGGCTACGGCTGGGAGACCGGCACGCTGCGCGGCGCGCAGATGATCGGCCACGGCGGCGGCATCCCCGGTTTCAACAGCTTCGCGCTGCGCCTGCCGGCCGAGAAGCTGTATGTGGCGGTCCTGAGCAACGTCGATTCCGGCATGGCGCCGGCCAGCGAGGCAGCGTATAAAGCGGCCGCGATCGCGATTGGCAAGCCCTTCCCGGACTACCAGGCGCGCAAGCTCGATCCGAAACTGCTGGATGCCTATGCCGGCGTGTACCGCGCCGAGGGGAGCGACACCCGCACCGTGCGCCGCGACGGCGAGCGCCTGGTGCTGCAGCGCGCCGGCCGGCCGCCGGTCACGCTGCAGGCTTATTCCGAGACCAGCTTCTTCGTCCCGGATTCGCTGCAATCCTTCGAGTTCAGCCGCGATGCCCAGGGCAGGGTGAGCCAGCTGGTGGTGCACAACCCGACCGCCGACCAGGTCAACCCGCGCATCGGCGACGCCCCGCCGCAACGCGTGGCGGTCAGGATCGACCATGCCAGATTCGATGCCTACGCCGGCCGCTACCAGCTGACGCCGGGCTTCGTGATCGAGCTTAGCCGCGACGGTGACCGCTATTGGACCCAGGCCAGCGGCCAGGGCAAGGTCGAGGTGTTCGCACTGAACGAAAAAACCTTCTTTTCGAACGCAGTGGATGCGGAGCTGCGCTTCGACGATGCCAAGCCCGGGCAACTGGTGCTGGCCCAGGGCGGTCGCGAGCTCAAGGGCGCGAAGCTGCCGTGATGGCGGACGCGGACGGTGCAGCTTGCGCCTGCGCCTGCGCCAGCCGCAAGGCCACCTTGTGCCGGAAATAACCTTCCTGTACGTAGCGGTACAGGTTGGCGCCGGGGCACACGGTCTGGTTCGAAAAATCGCGGTGGCTGGCGATATGGTCCAGCGTCACGCCATATTTATCCGCCAGCATCGCCATCAGCCGCACCACGGCATCCAGCTGCTGCTGGTTCGGCTCGACTTCCTCGAAGTTCCCGACCACTTCGATCAGCGCGTGTCCGAGCGGGTCGTACTCCGTATTGGTATCGCCGGCGTACTCGATCTTGCGGCCTTCGTAGATATGGCCGTCGAGGTCGATGATGTAGTGGTAGGGGATGTCCAGCCAGTGCTTGGTATTGCGCGACCAGGTCTGCAGGTTGCGCAGGTATTGGCGCGGATCGGTGCCCGCCTTATACGGTTCGCCCTGGTGGTGCAGGGTGATGTGGGTGATCGTCTGGCGGCGGGCCCGGGCGGCGTCGGCCGGCGTGCCGCCCCAGGCGCCGACCGGAACGATCTCCTGTTCGACTTGGGCGAGGGTCTGGGCCGAAGCCGGGAAGGCACTGAATAACAGCAGGGAGAAGGCGAGAGCAGGGCGAAGAGTCATGTGTGGTGTCATGCGCCGGAGCGCCGTATAAAACTGATAAGCTAGACGTGACCATAACATAGCGAGCCCAGCATGCGAACCATCGAACAAATCCTTCACTCCGCCAAGACCGTGGCCGTGGTCGGCATGTCGAACAAACCCGAGCGTGCCAGCTACGAGGTGGCGGAATACCTGCAGTCGCAAGGCTACGAGATCCTGCCGGTGAACCCGGCCTATGCCGGCCAGGAAATCCTCGGCCGCAGCGTCTACGCGAGCCTGCAGGAAGCCGCCGACGCGCTGGCCAGGGATGGCCGCCGCATCGACGTGGTCGACGTGTTCCGCAAGGCCGAGGACGTGCCGCCGGTGGCCAAGGATGCGATCGACGTGCGCGCCGGCGCGCTGTGGATGCAGCTCGGGATCGAGAACCAGGCCGCGGCCGACCTGGCGCGCGCCGCCGGCCTGGACGTCGTCATGAACCATTGCATGCTGGTCGAGCACCGCAGGCTCGGCGCACAGGCATGAATGCCCTCGAGCGCTTCCGGGCGCCGAAGAACCCCAAATTGCGCGACGAGGATGCGGGCCTCACGCCGCTGCGCGAAAAGAACGGCGAGGGCGGCACCAAGCAGCGCGAGCGAGCACTCACTGCCGAGCTGATCGGCCAGGTGGCGCATTTCCAGGAAATGCTGTTCGCCAGCCGCAAGCAGAAACTGCTGCTGATCCTGCAGGGCATGGACACCTCCGGCAAGGATGGCACCACGCGCGTGCTGTTCTCGCAGATCAGTCCGATGGGTATCCGGGCCACCGGCTTTGCCGCCCCGAGCGAGCGCGAACGGGCCCACGATTACCTGTGGCGGGTGCACGCGCACGTACCGGGCAATGGCATGATCGCCGTGTTCAACCGCAGCCATTACGAAGACGTGCTGGTGCCGCGCGTGCTGGGCGATATCGACGGCAAGGAGACCAAGCGCCGCCACGCCCAGATCCGCGACTTCGAGCGCATGTTATCCGAGACCGGCACCACGATCATGAAGGTGTTTTTGCACATCTCGAAGGACGAGCAGAAGAAGCGCCTGCAGGAGCGCCTGGACGACCCCGAAAAGCACTGGAAGTTCGACCCCACCGATTTGACCGTGCGCGCACAATGGGATGCCTACCAGCGCGCCTACGAGGATGCGATCGCCGTCACCAACGCCGATCACGCGCCCTGGTATATCGTGCCCGCCGATTCCAAGACCCACCGCAACCTGATCGTCGCCAACCTGGTGCTGGAGACCATGCGGGGCATGAAGCTGTCGTGGCCGGCACCGAAGGCCGACCTCGACAAGCTCAAGGTGGAATAGAATGGGATTTTATTAACCCCTAATCTGCCCACTGCCGCCATGTCCAAGACCTCCGTCCTGCTGCTTTCCCTCGGCGCCGCTGTCGTTTCCACCCTGGCCGCCAGTGTGCCGGCCCAGGCCCAGAGCGCATCGAGCACCGCCGCATCGGCTACCTCGGCGGCCTCCTGCCCGGCCGTGCTGAAGCACACCTTCAAGCGCCTGCAGGACGAGGCGCCGCAGGACCTGTGCCAGTACAGCGGCAAGGTGGTGCTGGTGGTGAACACGGCCAGCTACTGCGGCTACACCCCGCAGTACGAGGGCCTGGAAGCGCTGTACGCGAAATATGCCGCGCGCGGCCTGGTGGTGCTGGGCTTCCCCTCGAACGATTTCAAGCAGGAGTCCGAGGACGCCAAGAAGATCGCCGACCTCTGCTACAACACCTATGGCGTGAAATTCCCGATGTTCGCCACCACCCCGGTCACGGGCGCGGCGGCGAATCCGCTGTACGTCGACCTGATCAAGGCCACCGGCAACCAGCCCAAGTGGAATTTCAACAAATACCTGATCGACCGTCACGGCAAGGTGCTCGACTACTTCCCGAGCAAGGTTACGCCGCAGGATCCGGCGCTGGTCGCCAAGATCGAGCAGGCGCTGGGCGGCTGAGCAGCTGCCTCCGGAACCGGGCGCAATACCCCGGTTCTGATCATGGTTATTTGATGCACATCAACGACTCTGTTGCGGTGCGTCAAATACACTTTTCTTCGCCAAACAACAACACGAAGAAAGGTTTCACCATGAAAAAGTCGATCCTGAGCATGATGATTGCCGTCCTGAGCTTTACCGCGACGGCGGCGATGGCGCAGGAGTCGCCCTGGCTGGTCCGGGCGCGTGCCGTGCACATCGATCCGGCCGACAAGTCCGATCCGGTCGGCGGCAGCGGCGCCAGCGACCGCCTGCACGTCAGCGACAAATGGATTCCCGAAGTCGACATCTCCTACTTCTTCACGCCGCACTGGGCTGCGGAACTGATCCTGACCTATCCGCAGAAGCACACCGTGACCCTGGACGGCGCCAGCATCGGCAGCTTCAAGCACCTGCCGCCGACGCTCACCGCGCAGTACCACTTCCTGCCCGGCACCGCCATCGACCCGTATGTGGGCGCGGGCCTGAACTACACGCTGCTGTCCAAGGTGGAACTGCTGAACGGCGCCGCACGGCTCGAGCATGACAGTGTCGGCCTGGCGTTGCAGGCCGGCGTCGACTTCAGGATCGACAGCCGCTGGTCGGTCAACCTGGACATCAAGAAGGTGCAGATCCGCAGCGACGTCGAGATCGCCGGCGCGCGCGCCAGCCGCGTGAAGGTCGACCCGGTCCTGCTGGGCCTGGGCGTCGGCTACCGCTTCTAAGCCGCATCGAAAAGTTACCGCTTTCTCCAAGCGTACCGGTTCTGGCCGGTTTTACGCCGGCCTCGCGCCGGCTTTTTTGCGCTTGTCTTATGTGCGGCGGATCGTCGCGCGCAAGGGGCCGCGCAGCGCATTGCAGACCACGATCTCCTGGGCGCGCTCCAGGGTTTCGCGCGAGATCGGGCATTCGATCGCGTTCCACGCCGGGTCTTCCAGCAAGAGCGCGCGCATCACGCCGGGCAGCACGCCCGAGGACAGCGGCGGCGTGTACCAGCGGCCGCCGACGCGCACGAACACGCTGCTGCGGCCGCCCTCGGCCAGGTCGCCGCATTCGTTAAAGAACAGGGTGTCGAAGGCGCCCACGCTTTCCGCCTGCTTCCAGGCGGCGTCGTAGCGGCTGCGGATACTGGTTTTATGGCGCGCGAACAGGGCGCTGGAGTCCACCGGTTGTTCCGACAGCAGCACCTCGACCGGCCCGTCCAGCGGCGCCAGCGGCGCGGTGTGCACGACGATGTCGCCGTCCGGCTGTAGCGCCAGGCGCAGGCGGTGCGGCGTTGCCGCCGGCAGCACCGCGCAGGCGGCGATCGCGCCTGCGCGCGCCAGTTCTTCGGTGAACGGATAGCCGAAGTAGGCGGCGGACGCTTGCAGGCGCGCCAGATGGCGCTCGAGGTGGCGGCAGCCATCCTCGCGGGTCGCGTGGATCGTCTCGAAGATCTCGAAATCGTTCGGCATCCCGGTCAGGAAGCTGGCCTTCAGCTGGCACTCGGCATACTCGGCGGCAGGATCGCTGTCGTACACGATGCCGGCACCGACCCCGAGTTCGCCGTGGCGCACACCGTTGTGCGGCGGCTGCAGCACCAGGGTGCGGATCGGCACCGATAAACAAAAGTCGCCGAACCCGCTGCCCTCCCTGGCCATGGACGCGGGCGGATCGATCCAGCCCAGCGCCCCGGTATAGATGCCGCGCGGTGCCGGTTCCAGTTCGTGGATGATTTCCATCGTGCGGCGCTTGGGCGCGCCGGTGATCGAGCCGCAGGGGTACAAGGCGCCGAAGATGTCGTCCAGGCTGCTGCCGTCCGCCAGCTGGGCCTGCACGGTGGAGGTCATCTGCAGCACGCTGCTGTAGCGGCGCACCTCGAACAGGGCCGGCACGCCGACGCTGCCGGTGCGCGCGATCCGTCCGAGGTCGTTGCGCAGCAGGTCGACGATCATCAGGTTTTCGGCGCGGTTCTTCGGATCGGCTGCCAGCGCCGTGCTGCGCACCGCATCCTGCTTTTCGTCGCCGCTGGCCGGCGCCGTGCCCTTCATCGGGCGCGCCAGCAGCCGGCCGGCATCGTGACGCACGAACAGCTCCGGCGACAGCGACAGCACCGTGCGGCCGTCCGGCAGCTGAATCAGCGCGCCATAGGGCACCGGCTGGCGCGCGCGCAGGCGCGCGTACAGCGCGGCGGCATCGCCGAAGGCGTCGAAGCGGAGCCGGTAGGTGTAATTGACCTGATAGGTGTCGCCGGCCGCGATGTAGTCGCGGATGCGCCCGATGGCGCGCGTAAAAGCGGCTTCGTCGACATTGCTGCGCACGTCGGCGACGCCGGCCGGACCGCTGGCGGCAGCACGCTGCGCCAGCCAGGCCGCCACCTCCTCGCCGGAGAGCGAATCGTAGCCGCGAAACAGCAGCACCTGGGCCAGCGGCGTGTCGTTGACCCTTGGCGGCACGATGCCGAGCAGCTGCTCGCCCAGTTCGTAGCCCAGCACCGGCACCGCGTACAGGCCGGCCGCCAGCGCTTCCTGCAGCCGCGCCAGCAGCGCCGGCCATTCCGCGACCGTGTGGCAGGCCAGCATGCCGGCGTAGTCGCGGTACAGGCGCGAGCGCGCCGACGGATTCGCGTCGGGACTGGCGTCGTCGAGCAGGGCGAAGATGGCGCTGTCGTTCATGGCGGGTGTTTGCAGGCTCAGGCGGCCAGCAGCAGCGACAACTGCAGGCCGCTGCTGTCGGCCGGGTGCTGGCGGAAGCCGCTCTTGGCGAACCGGTGCCAGCGTCCGGTCACGTAGGACACCAGCAGGCTGGCGCGCGCGGCCACGTCTTCCTCGCGGCCATGGCCCTGGGTGACGGCCACCCGCAGCGCGCCCTTGAACGCCAGTTCGACCTTGTCGTAGAACTGGTTCATGCGCAGCTGCAGGCGCTCGTCCTCGCCGACCAGAGCATCGCCGATCAGGACCCGGGTCATGCCGGGGTTATTGGCGGCGAAGGACAGCAGCATCTGCAGCATCGCATGGGCCTGGGCCACGCCGTCTTCCTCGCGCTCGACAATCTGGTTGCACAGGCCGAACACGCTCGATTCGATGAAGTCGATCAGGCCCTCGAACATCTGGGCCTTGCTGGCGAAATGGCGGTACAGCGCCGCTTCCGAGACCGACAGTTTGGCGGCCAGCGCCGCGGTGGTGATCTTCTCGCCCTTCGGGTGTTCCAGCATCGCCGCCAGGGCTTGCAGGATCTGCAGTTTTCGTTGGCCCGGCTTGGTGCTTGCCATGTTGTCGCGGTGCTCCGTGTTCAGGTCGATGGGTCGAGTCGGTTTCAGCTCGCGGCGCGCAGCCGGCGCAGGTGCGAGGGCAGCTGAAGCACGGATTTTACTTTGACATCGACGTAGGCGGGTCGTTTTAGCATCTTCGGCAGAGGGGCTTTGCCGCTCGGATCGCTGTAGCGCAGGTATTGCGTGACCCAGGCCGTGCGCAGCTTCAGCCGCTTGGCGTGCTTCAGGTTGACCAGGGTGTCCTCGACCAGCACGCAGCGGCGCGGGTTCAGGCGGTGCTTGCGCAGCAGGCGCCGCAGCATCAGCGTCGAGGGCTTCGGGCGCAGCTGGCGGTGCACGTGCATGTCCTCGATCGCGATGTGGTGGGAGAAATGGCGCTGCAGGCCGATGTGGCGCATGACTTCCTTCGAATACGCGGTCGGCGCATTCGTCAGCAGGATCTTGCGGCCGGGCAGGCGTTTCAACAGGCGAGAGAGGCCGCGCTCCCAACGCACCATCTCGTGCAGGGCGTGCAGGTCGTGGGTCTCGCGCAGGAAATCGGCGGCATCGACCTGGTGGTGGCGGATCATGCCGAGCAGGGTGGCGCCGTAGCGTTTCCAGTAGCCGAGCCGGGCCGCGTTCACCGCCTCGATGCTGGCCGGGGTGACGCCGTCGCCGAGCACGCGCGCGATGTAGACGTTCATGTTGGCGCTAATGGCCGGGAAGATCGCGTGGGAAGCGTCGTGCAGGGTGTTGTCGAGGTCGAACAGCCAGACAGGAGAAGAGGGTGTAGGCACGGCAGGCTTTGCGTTGGTCAGGAAGGCAGCCTTGCATTATATCGACCCCCGCGTCTGCGCATGCGCAGAGGGTCGCTGCCGGGCAGTTTGATAATCGAATATCATGCGCCATCCCTTCCTTGCCTTCCTCTGCAGCCTGTTCTGGCTGGCCGTGCCGGCAGCCTCCACCGCCTTCGCCACCGAGCGCGGCGCCCTGTTCAAGGTCAGCCTGGATGGCCACGAGATGCATCTGTTCGGCACGCTGCACGTAGGCCTGCCCGAGTTCTATCCGCTCGAGCCGCGCCTGGCCGAAGCCCTCGGTCAGGCCTCCACGCTGGCGCTCGAGATCGATCCCCTGCAGCCGCAGCGCGAACTGCAGCGCGCCGTACGCGAGCATGGCATGCTGGAACCCGGCAGTGCCGGCTACGAGGGCATGGCGGCGCAGCAGCGGTCCCTGCTGGACAGCCTGATCGCGCAGGGCGGGATCGATGCCGGCCGCGCGCTGCGCTTCAAGCCGGTGCTGCTGGCCACCCTGCTGACGATGGCCGAGTACACCAGGCAGGGTTTTAAAAGCGAGCTGTCGAGCGAAGCCTGGCTGGCCAGGCAGGCGCGTGCGCAGGGCGCGCGCGTGCTCGAACTCGAATCGCTGGACCGGCAACTGTCCCTGCTCGACCGCCTGGCAGAGCCGGACCGCTGGCGCTTTCTCGACGAGATGATGGGCACCATCGCTTCCGGTGCCCAGCGCAGGGAAGCGCGCGCCATGGTGCAGGCCTGGGGCAGTGCCGACCGCGAGGCCCTCGACGCGATCGCCGCGCGTTGCGAGCTGGACGCCAGCGTGTCCGGCAGTTTCGTGACCAGGGTGTTGCTGAAGGAGAGGAATGCGGACCTGGCCGGCAGCCTGCTGGATCTGTTGCGCCGGGAACCGCGGACCTTTGCCGCGGTCGGCGTGCTGCATCTGCTGGGCAGCGGCAGTGTGCCGGCGCTGTTGCAGGAGAAGGGCGTGCAGGTCGAACGAATTTATTGAGCGATGAAACTGAAAGCTGAAAAGAAAAAAGGCCCGAACAAGTCGGACCTTTTTTCCTTGATTCTGGCGGAGCGGACGGGGCTCGCCCACATCCTGCGGGCCGCGGAATCGCTTGCAAGCGATTCCCTTCAAGCCCGAAACCGGGTCTCCCGCAGGGGAGACCCTCTTGTACCTAAAAATAAAAAAGGCCCGATAAATCGGACCTTTTTTATTTAATTCTGGCGGAGCGGACGGGGCTCGAACCCGCGACCCCCGGCGTGACAGGCCGGTATTCTAACCAACTGAACTACCGCTCCAGATGGTGCCCTTGACGTGGATTGAACACGTGGCCTCTCCCTTACCAAGGGAGTGCTCTACCACTGAGCTACAAGGGCATCAAACTTCCGTTTTGCAGCGAATTGAACCGCTGCAAAATTTCAGTGAGACCGGATCATAGTGCCAAAGGCCTGTTCGGTCAAGACTTCCAGCAATAAAGAGTGCTCAATGCGGCCGTCGATGATGTGCACCGTATTGACACCCGACTTGGCGGCGTCCAGCGCCGACGAGATTTTCGGCAGCATGCCGCCGGAAATCGTGCCGTCCGCGAACATCTCGTCGATCTCGCGCGCCGACAGGTCGGTCACCAGATTGCCCTGCTTGTCCTGCACGCCGGCGATGTTGGTCATCATGATCAGCTTCTCAGCTTTCAGGATTTCCGCGATCTTGCCGGCGACAACGTCGGCGTTGATGTTGTAGGCCTGGCCGTCCTGGCCGAAGCCGATCGGCGAGATGATCGGGATGAAGGCGTCGTCCTGCAGGGCTTTCACCACCGCCGGATTGATCGCTTCGATTTCGCCGACAAAGCCGATGTCGAGGAATTCGCCCGGCTTGTCCTTGTCCGGCATCGCCATCTTGCGTGCACGGATCAGGCCGCCGTCCTTGCCGGTCAGGCCGACTGCCTGGCCGCCGTAGTGGTTGATCAGCATGACGATGTCCTGCTGGACTTCGCCGCCCAGCACCCACTCGACCACTTCCATGGTCTCTTCGTCGGTGATGCGCATGCCTTGCACGAAGGTGCCTTGCTTGCCGATCTTTTTCAGGGCGTTGTCGATCTGGGGACCGCCGCCGTGCACGACCACCGGGTTCATGCCGACCAGCTTGAGCAGGATGACGTCGCGCGCGAAGCCGTGCTTCAGGCGTTCGTCGGTCATCGCGTTGCCGCCGTATTTGATGACGATGGTTTTTCCGTGGAAATTACGGATATAGGGAAGTGCTTCGGCCAGGATCTGCGCCTTGATCTGCGGCGAGACCGCAGTCAGGTCGTTATTCTGGTCGTCGCCCGTCAGCGGAGTCAGTGTAGCGGTCATTGGGGGTCCAAAAAGAATTTGCGAGATTTTACAGGCAATGGCCCGTCGCAGTGCGCATTATAAAGGCAGCCCGTTGTAATTTCCGGTCCGCCCGGCTAAGGTGGGGCCATGAGCACTTGTACCCGTTGCGGCGCCAGCTTCGGCTGCGCCATGATCGATGGCAGCGATGCCCCCTGCTGGTGTACCACCTTGCCGCCGGTGGTGCCGGTACCGATCCCGGCGCCACCTGGTGCGCAGCAGCCTGCGCCCGGCTGCTGGTGCCCGGCCTGCCTGCGCCAGCATATCGCGCTTCAGGCTGAAGCGTCGTCCGTCACGCCGAGCGCCTAGCGCTGCGTCCGGAAGAAACGCATCATTTCGCGGCTCGCGTTCGGCCCTTTGCCGTCGGTGTAGGTGCCGCGCGCATCGCCGCCCGACCAGGCGTGGCCGAAGCCGTGCACCAGCCAGTGTTCCGCGTGAATGGTCCCGTCCGGCTGGCGGTGCACGGTGCGCGTCCAGGCGTGGCCGCCGGGCACCTGGCCCGGTTCGACCGCGACCTGCTCGCCCGGGTGGCGGCGCCGGCGCCGGATCAGTTCTTCGCCATTGGCCGGGTGCACGGTGGTGTCCTGGTCGCCGTGGAACACGATGATCGGCAGTTCGCGCACCTTGTGGCCCTTGGGGCGGCGGAAGTCGCCCTTCATCGCCGCCATCGCCGTCGGCAGATCGTGGGCGGCGGCAAAGGGCAGGCCGGAGTGCACGCCCACCGCCGCGTACAGGTCTGGGTAGAGCGTGCCGAGGATGGCCGACATCGCGCCGCCGGCCGACAGGCCCGCCACGTACACCTGTTGCGGATCGATCACATAGCGCGCCATGATGTCGCGCGTCATGCCGGCGATGATGGCCGGTTCGCCCTGGTCGCGCTTCTGGTCGACCGCGTTGAACCAGTTCCAGCAGCGGTGCGCGTTGGCCTGCTGCGACTGGGCCGGATACAGGACCAGGCAAGCGTTCTCCTCGGCCAGCGCATTCATGCCGGTGCCGAGCGCGAAGTCGTCCGGGTTCTGGGTGCAGCCGTGCAGCATCACCAGCAGCGGCGAGGGCTGGCCGCTGTAGCTGCTCGGAACGTACAGTTTATAGCTGCGGGTACCGGCGTCGTTGGTGTAGGCGCCGTCGATGAAATGGCCGGGCATGCCGATCGCCGCGGCGCCGGTCGACAGCGGCGGTACATTGAAGGGATTGACCGACTGCCCGATCCGGCTGAGGTCGGCCAGCATGTCGGAGACCGGATCGAAGTTCGCCTGGTTCGAGGCTGTTTTTTGTTGCGCAGCCGGATGCATGCTCGAGGCGGTCTTGATCGATTCCCGCATGACCGTGCGCGCGACCGAGGGGCCGCGGCGCATCAGGGAACGGGTAGCGGCGCGCATTTGCGCCAGCAATTTATTACTCAGGGACATCAGCACTCCTTTGCGTAGACCATGCTTCAGTCTTGGCTTGCCAGCTTGCGTCAACCTGACAATGCAACACAAGCGCGATTCGTCCGGATGCGTTAATCTGCGCGGCATGCGTCCAGAATTTCAGCCCGGCATCTGCTTCGAGTGGCATTACACGGTACCCGAGCGTGCCACCGTGCCGCAGCTCTACCACGATACGCCTTTTTGTCTCGACATGCCGGATGTGCTCGCTACCGGCTACATGGTCGGGATGATGGAGCTTGCCTGCGTGCATGGGATGATGCCCTATATGGACTGGCCGAACGAACAGAGCCTGGGCACCATGGTCAGCTTTCAACACATCGCGCCGACGCCGCCCGGCATGAGCTTGCACGTGAAAGGCGAGGTCATCGAAGTCGACGGCCGCCGTGTGCGCTTCAAGGTCGAGGTCTGGGACGACGTCGAGCGCATCTGCGAGGGCATCCACGAGCGCTACGTGATTGATCCCGCGCGTTTCAACGCCAAACTGGCAGCCAAGATAGCGAAAGCGGCACCATGAATCCGGAACAGCAAACCCCCGTCCCATCGCCCTGCATCAATATCTGCCGGATGGTCCCCGCGACCGGCTTGTGCGAAGGCTGCATGCGCACCATCGACGAGATCGTCGCCTGGGGCCGCGCCGACGACGACTACAAACGCGCCGTGTGGGCCGAGATCCGGCGCCGCGAAGCGCAGCTGTTCGAGTGAACCCATGATGCCGCTGCCGCCGGGGATGCAGGTGTTCGAGCGCGGCTGGCTGTCCGCCAACAACATCCTGTTCACCGGCAGCGGCACCACCACGCTGGTCGATACCGGCTACGTGACGCACGCGCCGCAGACGCTGGCGCTGGTCCGACACGCGCTCGGCGAGCGGCCGCTGGAGCGCATCGTCAACACCCACCTGCATTCCGATCACTGCGGCGGCAACGCGGCCCTGCAGCAGGCGTTCGGGTGCCGCATCGCGATTCCCGCCTTCGAAGCCGATAAAGTCCGGACCTGGGACGAGGACGCGCTGAGTTATCGCGCCACCGGCCAGCAGTGCGCGCGTTTCCGCTTCGACGACAGCATCGCGCCCGGCGACATGCTCACGATGGGCGACCTGGCCTGGCAGGCTTTGAGCGCGCCCGGCCACGATCCGCACGCGCTGCTGTTCTGGTGCGAGACAGAGGGCATCCTGATCGCCGGCGACGCCCTGTGGCAGAACGGTTTTGGGGTAGTCTTTCCCGAACTGGCCGGCGAGCCCGGTTTCGACGAGGTGCGCGCCACGCTGGACCTGATCGCCTCCTTGCGGCCGCGTCTGGTGATTCCCGGCCATGGCGCGCCTTTCATTGACGTCGAGGCGTCCCTGCAGCGCGCGACTTCGCGGCTCGCCTACCTGTCCGCCGACCCGGCCCGCAACGCCGAGAACGCCGTGAAAGTATTACTGAAATTCCTGCTGCTCGAGCGCCGCGCGATCCCGCTGGCCGAGGTGGCGATTCTGTTCGAGACCGTGCCGCTGCTGGTGCTGGCGCGCGAGCGCTTCCTGCCCGGTTCTGCCGCCGAACTGGCGCAGTGGGCGGTGCGGGCGCTGGAGAAAGCCGGCGCGGCGCGCGTGCAGGACGGGATGCTGGTCGATGCCTGAGCCGCAGGATTAGAACCAAAAATCTAGCACGACCGTGCTTTTTTGCCCCTATAATCGGCAAGCTGGTCCGATCAACCTATACGCGAGAGACTCCATGGCGCTGCCCACCGTCCTGCAAAACCTGTCCTTACCCGTCATCGCATCGCCGATGTTCATTGCCAGCGGCCCCGCGCTGGTCGCCGCGCAGTGCAAGGCCGGCATCGTCGGCTCTTTCCCTGCCCTGAACGCGCGGCCGGCCGAGCAGCTGGACGTCTGGCTGACCGATCTGCAGCAGGAACTGGCGGATTACCAGGCCGCGCATCCGGACAAGAAGGTCGGCCCGATCGCCGTCAACCAGATCGTGCACCAGTCGAACGACCGCCTGGCGCATGACGTCGAGGTCTGCGTGAAGCACCAGGTGCCGATCATCATCTCCTCGCTGCGCGCGCCGCCGCAGGCGATGCTGGACGCGGTGCACGCCTATGGCGGCATCGTGCTGCACGACGTGGTCTCGATCCGCCACGCCGAAAAGGCGCTGGAAGCCGGCGTCGACGGCCTGATCCTGGTCGCGGCCGGCGCCGGCGGCCATGCGGGTGCCCTGTCGCCGTTCGCGCTGGTGGGCGAGGTCCGCAAATTCTTCGACGGCCCGATTGCGCTGTCCGGCTCGATCGCCACCGGCGATGCGATCCTGGCCGCGCAGGCGATGGGCGCCGACTTCGCCTACATCGGCTCGCGTTGGCTGGCGACGAAGGAATCGAACGTCAGCGATGCCTACCGCGATGCGATCGTGGAGTCGGCAGCGTCGGACATCGTGTACACCAACCTGTTCACCGGCGTGCACGGCAACTACCTCAAGAAATCGATCTTGGCGGCCGGGCTGGATCCGGACAACCTGCCGGTGTCGGACAAGAGCAAGATGAGTTTCGGGTCGGGCAGCGCCAAGGCCTGGCGCGACATCTGGGGCGCGGGGCAGGGCGTGGGACTGATGGACGATGTGCCGACCGTGGCGGAGATGGTGGCGCGCCTGGCGCAGCAGTACCAGGCGGCCAAAGAGCGGCTGAATCTGGCCCGCTAATGTAGGAAACGTCATCCCCGCGCAGGCGGGGATCCATGCTGAGCATCGGGAGTCGTCACATCCAGCAGTCAGCTGGGTATCCGAAGCTGCGACTTCGGTGCTTCAGTATGGGTTCCCGCCTTCGCGGGAACGACGAAATCGAGTGCGGGAATGACGAAATCGCGTGTGGATACGACGGGGTTCAGGCAGCAGGCGGCGCCTCATCCACCTGCTTGTCGTCGTCCCTGATCACCCACAGCCCCGGCAGGTTGCGCCAGTAACCGTGCGCATCCATCCCGAAGCCGACCACGAACTTGTTCGGGATGGTCAAACCGACGATATCGGCCTGCACCGGCTTGCGCTTGCCGAGTTCCTTGTCTGCGAACACCGCCAGGATCACCTCGGCCGCGCCCATGTCGAGCAGGCGCTGCTTCACATGGGCCAGGGTCTCGCCTTCGTCGAGGATGTCGTCGACCACGATGATGGTGCGGCCGGCAACGTTCTGGCGCGGGATCACCTTCCACACGACTTCGCCGCCGCGGTCCTGGTCGCCGTAGCGCGTGACGTGGATGTAGTCGAATTCGAGCGGGAAGCTCAATTGCGGCAGCAGGTGGCCGGTGAAGACCACCGCGCCGCCCATCACGCCCAGCACCAGCGGGAATTCGCCGGTGGCGTCGCTGTCGAAGCGGCTGTTCAACACCTCGGCGACGTTGCGCACCGCGGCTTGCACGGTGTCGGCGCTGACGAGTTCTTCGGCGCGGGCCAGCAGCGCACGCGCGCGGGTGTAGTGGAAATCCTGTTCTTGCATGATTTATTGTGAGAAAAAGAACCCAGGCCCGATTATCCGTCAGATTCCGCGCGACCGCGTTCCTCTTGGCTCAGCGACGGTTCCGTCAGATTGCCCCATCAATGTTCCAGCGCAAGGGGGTGTCTGCGCCACATCCGGACAGAGGCGCGTATGATAAGCGGCTTGGAGAAACCACAACACGTCAGCACGCCCGATATGCCAGCAAACATGCCAGCCACTGCGCCAGCCACCGAGACCACCAGCCTGCGCGCCGAGCGCCTTGCCCAACTGCGCGCCGCAATGGCGAGACAAGGGGTCGACGCCTTCATCGTCCCGTCCGCCGATCCGCATCTGTCCGAGTACCTGCCCGGACGCTGGAAGGGCCGCGAATGGCTGTCGGGCTTCACGGGCTCGGTCGGCACCTTCATCGCCACCGCCGACTTTGCCGGGGTCTGGACCGACGGCCGCTACTACACCCAGGCCGAGCAGGAACTGGCGGGCACCGAGATCCGCCTGATGAAGATCCCGTCGGGCGCCAGCCTGCTGCACATCGACTGGCTGGCCGACACCATGCAGCCGGGCCAGACCGTCGCCGTCGATGCGCGCGTGCTGGGCCTGGCCGTGGCGCGTTTGCTGGAAGACGCCCTCAAGGCGCGCGGCATCCGGCTGCGTACCGACCTCGACCTCCTCGACGACATCTGGCACGACCGTCCCGGCCTGCCGCCGGATGCGGTGTACGAGCACGCGGCACCGTTCGCGACGATCACGCGTGCCGACAAGCTGCACGCCACCCGCAACGCGATGGCCAAGCTGGGCGCCGAGCGCCATTTCATCTCGACCCTGGACGACATCGCCTACCTGTTCAACCTGCGCGGCGCCGACGTCAGCTACAACCCGGTGTTCGTGGCCCACGCGCTGGTCGAATCCTCGCGCGCCACCATTTTCGTGGCCGAAGGCAAAGTATCGGCCGAACTGCGCGAGCGCCTGGAACAGGACGGCGTGAAGGTCGCCCCTTACGAGCAGGCGGCCCAGGCGCTGCAGGCGCTGCCGCCCGACAGCAGCCTGCTGATCGATCCGCGCCGCGTCACCGCCGGCATGCGCAATGCCGTGCCGGCCGGCGTGCGCGTGGTCGAAGCGATCAACCCGACCACCTTCGCCAAGTCGCGCAAGCTGCCGGCCGAGCTGGACCACGTGCGCGACGCCATGGAACAGGACGGCGCCGCGCTGTGCGAATTCTTCGCCTGGCTCGAGCCCTTGCTCGCCTTCCCGCAGCGCGAGCCGCTGACCGAAGTCACGATCGACGAAGAGATCACCGCCGCCCGTGCCCGCCGTCCGCATTTCGTCAGCCCCAGCTTCGGTACCATCGCCGGCTTCAATGCCAACGGCGCGATCATGCACTACCGCGCCACACCGGAAAACCACGCCCTGATCGAAGGCGACGGCCTGCTGCTGATCGACTCCGGCGGCCAGTACCTGGGCGGCACCACCGACATCACCCGCGTGGTCCCGGTCGGCGAGCCCACGGCCGCGCAAAAGCGCGACTTCACGCTGGTACTGAAAGGGATGATCAATCTGTCGGTGGCGCGCTTCCCGCGCGGTACCAAAGGGCCGATGCTGGACGCGCTGGCGCGTGCCCCGATCTGGGCCGCCGGCATCGACTATGGCCACGGCACCGGCCACGGCGTCGGCTACTTCATGAACGTGCACGAAGGCCCGCAGGTGATCTCGCCGACCGCCATGCCGGAGCCGCACACGGCGATCGAGCCGGGCATGATCACCTCCAACGAGCCGGGCATCTACCGTCCGGGCCACTGGGGCATCCGCATCGAGAACCTGGTGCTGGCGCAGGTGGTCGAGACCACGGAATTCGGCGAATTCCTCGGCTTCGAGACGCTGACCCTGTGCCCGATCGATACCCGCTGCATCGACCTGAGCCTGATGCGCGGCGACGAGGTGGCCTGGCTGAACGACTACCACCGCAGCGTGCGCGCGCGCCTGCTGCCGCTGGTCGACGGCGCCGCCCGCGACTGGCTCGAACTGCGTACCCGGGAGATCTGAATGGCCACCGGCATCCGTTCCACCCGTGCCAGCGCCGCCGTCGACCGGCTCAAGCGCCGCACCGGCATCACCACCTATTCAATGGCGCGCACCGGCGCCGGCCACTTCTTCCTGTCCGAGAAGGCCGGCGCGCCGCCGCTGTGTCCACCGATGGAGCTGGATGATTTCGTGAAGTTCGTCGACGGCCTCGGGCCGCAACCGGAAAAGCGCATCACCAAGAACGATGCCGCTTTCGAAAAACAACTGGTGCGGAAGAAGCAGCCTTGAATCCGGCGACACCGCACAGCGGCATCCTGACTGTTCCAGACCTGCTTCACCTCTACTGGTCGCAAGCCGAGCTGCAGACGAACGCCCTGGTGCTGCTGCACCTGATCGGCGCGCTGCTGCTCGGGCTGATGGTCGGCTACGAGCGCTCCTACCACGGGCGCGCGGCCGGCATGCGCACCTATGGCCTGGTCTGCATGGCATCCTGTGCGTTGACCATCATCGCCGGCTACCCGAACTCCTGGTACGGCGGTCATGGTGCGGCGGTGGCGCTGGTCGATCCGACCCGCGTGATCCAGGGCGTGGTGACCGGCATCGGCTTCCTCGGCGCCGGCGTCATCATGCGCTCGGGTTTCAACATCAGCGGTCTCACCACGGCGGCCTCGATCTGGGCCTCGTCGGTGATCGGCATCATGGTCGGCGTCGGCTTCTACATGGCGGCGATGGGCCTGGCCTTCTTCTCGGCGATGATCATGATCTACCTGAACCGCGCCGTCAGCCTGCTGCCTTCGCGCCAGGCGGTGGCGGTGACGCTGCGTTTCAAACCCGGCGTGCGGCCGCAGGAAGAAATACTGCGCAAGCAGGCACTCGAGCGTGGCTACGAGATCGCCGGCGGCTCGCTCACCATCGGCAGCGACAAAGGCTGCCAGGAATGGCGCTTCGTGGCGCTGGCGCTGGCGAATCACGCGGGTGCGCCGCTGTCCTCGCTGGCGACCGAGCTCTCGAATTTCGAAGGCGTGGATGGCTTCCTGCTCTCGCACGCCCGCAACTGAGAGGAACAACAGCATGCACCCCCAGGAAGTACGCGACTTCTGGTTCGGCGCGCCCGGCAGCGAATCCGCCGGCCAGCCGCACCGCGAATGGTTCGTCAAGAACGACGCCTTCGACGAGCAGATCCGGCAGCGCTTCGGCGCCACGATCGCGATCGCCATCGCCGGCGGCTTGCGCGAATGGGACGCCGAGGGAGCGCAGGGAACGCTCGCGCGCATCCTCGTGCTCGACCAGTTCACCCGCAACGCCTGGCGCAACACGCCGCAGTCGTTTGCCGGCGACGCACTGGCCTTGACGGCCGCGCGCCAGCTGGTCGACAGCGGCGCCCACGCCGCGCTGCCGCCGCTGCAGCGCGCCTTCGTCTACATGCCCTTCGAGCACGCCGAAGACGCCTTCATGCAGGAGCGCGCCGTCGAGCTGTTCACGGTGCTGGCCGCCGAGCACCCCGGCTTCGACGAGATGCTGGACTATGCGCACCGCCACCGCGGCGTGATCGCGCGCTTCGGCCGCTTCCCGCACCGTAACGAGATTCTCGGCCGCGCCTCGACCCAGGAAGAGATCGAATTCCTGCGCCAGCCCGGCTCGCGCTTCTGATGGCGCCGGTCCTGAACATCGTCGGCGCCGGCCACGTCGGCCGTGCGCTGGGCCGCCTGTTTCACGCGCACGGCGTGTTCGCCGTGCAGGATGTGCTGACCCGTTCCGAAGCCAGCGCGCAGGCGGCGGCGGCCTTCATCGGCGCCGGCCGCGCGCTCGCCGACATGGCGGCCATGCGTCCGGCGGCGGTGTGGATGCTGGCCGTCTCCGACGACCGCATCGGCGAGCTGGCGCATCAGCTGGCGGCAAGCTGCACGCTGCGGGATGCGGTGGTGTTCCACTGCAGCGGCGCCAAGGCGTCCGCCGAACTGGCGCCGATGCGCGCCGCCGGCGCCTCCGTTGCCAGCGTCCACCCGGTGCGCAGCTTCGCCGATCCGCAACAGGTGGCCGCAGCGTTTGCCGGCACCTTCTGCGGCGTCGAAGGCGATGCCGGCGCGCTGGCGCTGTTGAACCCGGCCTTCGAGGCGATCGGCGCGCGCATGGTCGCCATCGACGCCGCCGCCAAGACGGTCTACCACGCCGCCTCCGTGTTCGCCTCGAACTACCTGACCACGGTGCTCGACGCCGCCCTGCGCGCCTATCAGGCCGCCGGGATTCCGTTCGATGTCGCGCGCGAACTGGCGCGGCCCCTGGCCAACGAGACCCTGGCGAACGTGTTCCGGCTGGGGCCGGAGGCGGCCCTGTCCGGCCCGATCGCGCGCGGCGACACCGCCACCGTGGCACGCCAGCAGGCCGCCGTCACCGACTGGAACCCGGCCACCGGCGCCCTGTACGAAGCCCTGGCCACCGCTACCTGGGACCTGGCACGGCGCAAACATGGAGAGCAATAAGACATGATGATCTGGAGTGCGTGGACGACGCTGGCCGTCCTTGGTGTGTATTTCTGGACCGGCGTGATGGCCGGCTGGGCGCGGGTCAAATACAAGGTGCCGGCGCCCGCCATGGACGGGCCGCTGCCCTTCCAGAGCGCGCAACGGGTGCAGGCGAATACCCTGGAGCAGCTGCCGCTGGTGCTGGCACCGCTGTGGCTGTGCGCCTATTACCTCGGCGATGCCTGGGCCGCGGGCGGCGGGCTGCTGTGGTGCCTGGGACGCATCCTGTACGCGCTGGGCTATTATCGCGACCCGGCCAAACGCGAAGCCGGTTTTATCATCGGCATGCTGGCTTGCGGCGCCCTGGTGGCGGGCAGCGCCATCGGTCTGCTGTTCCGTTAAGTGTTGCAATAGAGCAAATCTTCAGCGCGCTGTCGTCGACAAAGTTCCCGTAGTGCAATAAGCTGGGAAGTCCAGACTACGGAGGATCGCATGCTGTTTTTGAAGAGTACCAGCACTACCAAGGCGCCCGGGATTTACGAAGTCGACATTGCTGCCAAACCGCCGGGCAAGACCTTCGGCGTGTTCCTGGCCACCGACCCGGACCATCCTCCGCACGCCATGCTGGCTGCCCTGCAGGAACTCGGCTTCCACAACACCTACCAGCAGAACTATGTCCACAAGGACAAAGGCAAGGTGCTGGATCTGCATTTCCAGAAAGACGGCACCGATATTTTCAAAGGCTGGAAGACCGAGGAGTGCGCCAGCAACCTGGCGGCACTCGATACGCTGTTTGGTAACTTTGGCGTGATCGTCACACCCCGCGTGATGAGCCTGGCCGAAGCCTACGCTTGAGCCTTGACCTCGATGTGATACAGCGCCCACGGGCAGGCCGCGAAGCGCTGCGCCAGCGGCTGCGCGGCCGCCTCCGGCACCCGGTCGGCATCGTAGACGGCCCATAGCGGCCCCAATCCTCCCAAAGGCATCGGTTTGCCGTCCACATGCGTGGCAAGGATAAAGCGCCGCGCACGGGCCTGCGCCAGCGGCAGCTCGACGTTGTAGCCATCCACCGCACGCAGCACCAGCACCGTTTTGTTATCGAGCCTGGCGCCGGCGCGCGTCAGCACATCCACCAGCAGCGGGCCGCGCAGCGTGTGCGGCTTGCCGTCGTATTCGAGGGTTGGGTTGATGGTCCGGGCCGGCAGCGCGCGCAACGCGGCGTCGTCGAACACGTAGGCCTTGCGGAAGCTGACCCCGTGTTTGTGCATCATCTGGTCGAGTACCGGATCGAAGGGGCCGCGGTTGGTACCGGCGATGTTCCCGGTGACGCTCAAGAGGGCAGGGCCGTCCGGCAGTGCCGGCAGCGAGGCTGCCCGGCCGGCAAGCGGCAAGGCGCCGGCCGCGGCCGCCGCGCCCAGGAACTGGCGTTTGTTCATGCGAAAATATCCTGTCGATGGCATCCCGCCATCATACCTTCACGTGTTGTTCGAATGGATCTGTTTTCCGACGAGGCCCAGCTGCAGGCGATCCCGATCGAGGATGGCGAACTGGCGCTGCTGCACCGGCTGCCTCTACCGCTGAGCAATGCCGAGGTGTTCGAACGCCTGCTGCAAGAAACCGCCTGGCGCCACGACAGTGTGGTCGTGTACGGCAAGCGCCACCTGCAGCCGCGCCTGACAGCCTGGTATGGCGAGGCCAGCTACACCTATTCGGGACTGCGCCTCGAACCGCTGCCGATGACGCCGCTGCTGGCGCAACTGCGCGGCGCCGTCGAAGCGGCGACCGGCCACCGCTACAATAGCGTGCTGCTGAACCATTACCGCAACGGTCAGGACAGCATGGGCATGCACAGCGACGACGAACCGGAACTCGGCCCGCACCCTGTCATCGCCTCGCTCAGCTACGGCGCCACCCGCACCTTCATCCTGCGTCACAAACGCAGCAAACGCACCGTCAAACTCGATCTGGCGGACGGCAACCTGCTGCTGATGACAGGTTCCCTGCAGGAAAACTGGCTGCACGGGATCAACAAGACTGCAAAACCAATTGGTTCGCGTCTCAACCTCACTTTCCGTTACATCGGCTAAGTCCTACACATTGGTCGCGAATATCGGTCATTTTATTACTGAATAATGGGTCATTTAAGTTACGTCTGCTTACAGTTCTTACGAAATGCGCACTGACTTGAGCATTTGGCACTGTTATCTTGAACTTATCGCGATTCACTTTGAATTGCGAATCAGTCAAATCAAAGTAAAGGATGCCGAATATGAAAAAGCTCATCGTTGCACTGATCGCAGGCGCCGCCGCCATGTCCGCTGCTCAAGCCCAGAATTTCTCGAACGACCAGCCGCACGCCTACGTCGGCGTGGGTGCATCGACCGCCAAGAACATCCAGTCGGATGACTACAAGCTGGGCGGCAAGGTCTACGGTGGTTATGAATTCAACCGTACCTGGGCTGCAGAAGCCGGTTACAGCGACCTGGGCGACCACGGCGCCACCAAGAGCAATGGCTACTACGTTGCTGCCAAGGCCACCATGCCGATCAACGAGCAGTTCTCGGCTTACGGCAAGCTCGGCGTCGAGCACAGCGAGCGCAAGTTCAACAGCGCCCTGCTGAACGTGAAAGACACCGACACCGGTGCCTACGGTGCCCTGGGCGTGCAGTACAAGCTGAACCAGCAAGTCGCCCTGACCGCCGAGTACGAGCGTTATGGCAAGGAGAAAGACATCGGCGCCAAGTCGAACGTCTGGACCGTGGGCGCGCACTACAACTTCTAAGACGTCAAGGTCGCAGACCTTACGCGTGGGCACTGCGGTGCCCATCCAAACAAAAGGGCCTTCGTGGCCCTTTTTGTTGTGCGCCCAGCATGGGCGCAATCTTGGAGGTGTAAGTCCTCCCGTAAGCTGACCACAA
>NZ_JANUGX010000041.1 GCF_024753245.1 Massilia norwichensis
AAAAAGCCGCCACGGCCAGGGCCGGGCGGCTTTTCAACATGCGGACGGCTTAAACGACGGCGCCGTCGGTCTCGTCTTTTTCCTTGATCGGCTTGATCAGGTCTTCGCGCTTCACACCCAGCCACATGGCGATGGCGGCGGCCACGAACACCGACGAATAGATACCGAACAGAATACCGATGGTCAGCGCGACGGCGAAGTAATGCAGGGCCTGGCCGCCGAAGAACAGCATCGACAGCACCATCATCTCGGTACAACCGTGGGTGATGATGGTACGCGAGATGGTGCTGGTGATCGCGTGGTCGATGACCTCGGTCACGCTCATCTTGCGCTGCTTGCGGAAGGTTTCGCGGATCCGGTCGAAGATCACGACCGATTCGTTGACGGAGTAGCCCAGCACCGCCAGCACCGCCGCCAGCACGGTCAGCGAGAACTCCCACTGGAAGAAGGCGAAGAAGCCGAGAATGATCACGACGTCGTGCAGGTTGGCGATGATCGCCGCCACCGCGAACTTCCACTCGAAGCGCACGGCCAGGTAGATCACCACGCCGATCACCACCATGATCAGCGCGTTCAGGCCGTTCTGGGCCAGCTCGTCGCCGACCGACGGGCCGACGAACTCGACGCGCTGCAGGTGCACCGCTTCGGCGCCGGCCGCGTTGACGCAGGTGTTGCGGCTGACGGTCTCGCCCTTCTCGGTGGTCTGCTGGATCTGCTTGGTCGTGCCGTTCTCGGCCGTGCACAGTGCGTTGAACACCGTGGTCGAGGCGGTCGCGCCCGGCAGATCCTTGCGGATCGGCAGGCGCAGCAGGACATCCTGGGCGGTACCGAAAGGCGTCGCTTCCGGATGTTCGTAGCCGGCCTTTTCCAGGGTACTGCGAATCTTCTCCAGGTCGGCCGCATGCGGATAACGCAGCTCCATGGTCGTGCCGCCGGTGAATTCCACCGAGAAGTGCAGCGGGCGGGTCACCAGGAAGAACACCGCGGCGACGAAGGTCAGCGCCGAAATCACGTTGAAGATCAACGCATGGCGCATGAACGGGATGTCCCGTTTAATCTTGAAAAATTCCATGTCTTTCCTCGCTGCTTATTTCTTGGCTGCGGACTTGGCGCCCGCCGCCGTGATGCCCGGTTCCCAGACGGTACCGATGGCGATCTTGCCCAGCTTCTTCTTGCGGCCGTACCACAGGTTCACCACGCCGCGCGAAAGGAACACGGCCGAGAACATCGAGGTCAGGATGCCCAGGCAGTGCACGACCGCGAAGCCGCGCACCGCGCCCGAGCCGAATATCAGCAGGGCCAGGCCGACGATCAGGGTGGTCACGTTCGAGTCGAGAATGGTCGCCCAGGCGTGGCTGAAGCCGGCCGCGATCGCCGCTTGCGGCGTGTTACCCGCACGCAGTTCCTCGCGGATGCGCTCGTTGATCAGCACGTTGGCGTCGATCGCCATACCCAGCGCCAGCGCGATTGCGGCGATGCCCGGCAGGGTCAGCGTGACCTGCATCATGGACAGCAAGCTCAGCAGGAACAGCAGGTTGCAGGCCAGCGCCACCACGCTGAAGAAGCCGAACAGCTGGTAGTAGACGATCATGAAGACCGCGATCGCCACGAAGCCCCACAGGGTCGAATGCAGACCCTTGGAGATGTTCTCCGCGCCCAGCTGCGGGCCGACCACGCGTTCCTCGATGAAATCCGTCGGCGCCGCCATCGCGCCGGCTTTCAGCAGCAGGGCCAGCTCGGCGGCTTCCTGCGGGCTGCGCATGCCGGTGGTCTGGAAGTTCGCGCCGAATTCGCTCTGGATGGTCGCGACCTGCAGCACGGTGTACTTGCCCTTTTCCTTCAGCAGCGCGACCATGCGCTTGCCGACGCGCTCGCGGGTCATGGCGCGCATCTTGCGGCCGCCTTCGGCGTTCAGCTCGATGCTCACGGCCGGGCGCTGGTTCTGGTCGAAGCTGGCCGTGGCGCTGATGATCGATTCACCGGTCACCACCACGTCCTTCGACACCACCACCGGCACATCCCGGCCCTGGGTGAACAGTTCCGAATTCAGCGGGATCGCGGCGGTCAGTTCGGTGCCCGGGGTGATCGTGTCGTCGGTCACGCGGTATTCGAGGGTTGCGGTACGGCCGATGATGTCCTTGGCGTGGGCGACATCCTGCACGCCCGGCAGCTGCACCACGATGCGGTCGCGGCCCTGCTGCTGGATCACCGGCTCGGTGGTGCCGAGTTCATTGATGCGCTTGCCCAGGGTGCTGATGTTCTGCTTGACGCCATCGTCCACCGCTTTCTGCAGTGCTTCCGGCTTCAGGGTCAGGACCAGCTTCAGGTCGGTGCCGTCGGCGGTTTCGGCAAAGTTCAGGTCGGGATTCTGGTTGGCCAGCACGGAACGTGCCTTGGCGCGGGTCTCGGCGTCGCGGAAGCGGATCTCGACGCGGTTGCCGACGCGATCGATGCCGGCGTGGCGCACGTTCTGGTCGCGCAGCAGCTGGCGGGCCGAGGTCTGGATGCTCTTGACGCGGGTTTCCTCGACCGCCTTGGTGTCGACCTGCAGCAGGAAGTGCACGCCGCCGCGCAGGTCCAGGCCCAGGTTCATCGCCTGCGCGCCCAGCTTCTGCATCCACATCGGGGTGTTCTTCGCCAGGCCGACGGTGACGATGTAGTCAGGGTCGGCCGGGTCGCGGTTGAGGTCGCGTTCGAGGGCCAGCTTGGCCTTGAACTGGGCGTCGGTGCTGGTAAAGCGCGCACGCACGGCGCTGGTGTCGCCAGAACCTTCCAGGCTCACGGTCTCGGCCGGGAGGCCGTCGCGCTTGAGTGCCTCGACAACCTGGGTGACGGTACCGCTGTTGACCTTGACCGTCGCTTTCGAGGTCGTGATCTGCAGCGCCGGCGAGTCGACAAAGTAGTTCGGCGCCGTGTACAGCAGGCCGAGCAGCACTGCTGCCAGGATCAGTATGTACTTCCAGAGGGGGTAGCGATTCATGATAGGGGCCGTGCGGCGGGTTAAGGAGTTACAGGGCCTTCAGCGTGCCCTTCGGCAGCAGGGTGGTGACGGCGTTCTTCTGCACCACGATTTCGGTACCTGCGGCCACTTCGATGGTGACATAGGCTTCGGCGACTTTGGACACGCGGCCCAGGACGCCACCGATGGTGATCACTTCGTCGCCTTTGGCCAGTGCGTCCATCATGGACTTCAGCTCTTTCTGACGCTTTTGCTGCGGACGGATCATGATGAAATACATGACCACGAACATGATGATGATCGGGGCAAACGTCGTCAGGCTACCCATCAGGCCAGGATCGGCGGCGCCGGCAGCGGTTTGGGCGTAAGCGTTGGAAATGAACACAAGGACTCCGATTATAAGAATGTGAAAAAACAAGCGCTGTATTCTAGCACCCGCAAACTGTCAACAACCAGTTTTGGGGCATGTGGGAGCGCGATGCTTGATTGCAAGACGTTGCAGGAAAATTAATGCTGCTGGCGTGGACACGGGGTGTCCACCCTACGAATAGCCACGACACGTAGGGTGGGCACACCGTGCCCACGATGCATAAAATTACACGCCGCGGGCGCGGTCGGCATTGAACTGCAGGCGGAACTCGTGGAAGCGGTCGGCATCGATCGCATCGCGGATTTCCTGCATCAGGTTCAGGTAGTAGTGCAGGTTGTGGATGGTGTTCAGGCGCGCACCCAGGATCTCTTTCGAGCGGTGCAGGTGGTGCAGGTAGGCGCGCGAGAAGTTCTTGCAGCAATAGCAGGTGCAGGATTCGTCCAGCGGCGCCGTGTCGTCTTTATAACGCGCGTTCTTGATCTTGAGGTCGCCGAAGCGGGTGAACAGCCAGCCATTGCGCGCGTTACGGGTCGGCATCACGCAGTCGAACATGTCGACGCCGTTGGCCACGCCCGCCACCAGGTCTTCCGGGGTGCCGACGCCCATCAGGTAGTGCGGTTTGTTTTCCGGCAGGCGCGGGCCGACGTGCTCGAGGATGCGCATCATGTCCTCTTTCGGCTCGCCGACCGACAGGCCGCCGATCGCCAGGCCCGGGAAATCGATGTCTTCCAGACCCGCCAGCGATTCGTCGCGCAGGCGCTCGTACATGCCGCCCTGGACGATGCCGAACAGCGCGTTCGGGTTCTCGCCGCGATTGAACTCGTTCATCGAGCGCTGGGCCCAGCGCAGCGACATGCGCATCGACTTGGCGGCCTCTTCGCTGGTGGCCGGGCGGCCGTCGATTTCATACGGCGTGCACTCGTCGAACTGCATCACGATGTCCGAGTTCAGCGAGCGCTGGATCTGCATCGAGATTTCCGGCGACAGGAACTGGCGCGAACCGTCGATCGGCGAGGCGAACTTGACGCCCTCTTCCGTGATCTTGCGCATCGCGCCCAGCGAAAACACCTGGAAGCCGCCGGAGTCGGTCAGGATCGGCTTGTCCCAGCCCATGAAGCCGTGCAGGCCGCCGAACTTGTCCATGACCTCGGTGCCCGGACGCAGCCACAGGTGGAAGGTATTGCCGAGGATGATCTGCGAACCGACTTCCTTCAGTTCCGTCGGGTCCATCGCCTTGACGGAACCGTAGGTCCCGACCGGCATGAAGATCGGCGTTTCGATGGTGCCGTGGTTGAGTTTCAAACGGCCGCGGCGCGCGTGCGACAGGCCGCTGGTGTCTTTTTTGAGAAGGGTAAATTCCAGCATCGGTATCAATCTTTACGGGTGAGCAGCATCGCGTCGCCATAGCTGAAGAAGCGGTATTCGCTGGCGATCGCGTGGGCATAGGCCTTGCGGATCTCGTCGTAGCCGGCAAAGGCCGAGACCAGCATCATCAGGGTCGACTTGGGCAGGTGGAAGTTCGTAATCAGGCGGGTCACGGTCTTGAACTGGTAGCCCGGGGTGATGAACAGGCGGGTGTCGCCGCTGCCGGCTTCGAGCTGGCCCGACTGCGACGCCGATTCCAGCGCCCGCAGCGAGGTCGTGCCGACCGCCACCACGTCGCGGCCCGCGGCCTGGGCGGCGCGCACCGCATCCACGGTCTCCTGGGCGATCGTGTACCACTCGCTGTGCATGTTGTGCTCGGCCAGGTTCTCGACGCGCACCGGCTGGAAGGTGCCGGCGCCCACGTGCAGGGTGACGTAGGCGATCTTCACCCCCTTCGCTGCCAGTTTATCGAGCAGCGGCTGGTCGAAGTGCAGGCCGGCGGTCGGCGCGGCGACCGCACCCGGCTCCTTCGAATAGACGGTCTGGTAACGCTGCTCGTCGAATTCGTCGGCGTCGTGGGCGATGTAGGGCGGCAGCGGCAGGCGGCCGTGGGCCTCGATCAGGTCGAACACATCGCCTTCGAAATGCAGGGTGAAGAACTCGCCGGCGCGCTCGCCGGTGGTGACGTCGAAGGCGTCGGCCAGGCGGATGCGGTTGCCCGGCTTGGGCGACTTCGACGCGCGGACCTGCGCCAGCACGGTGCGGTTGTCGAGCACGCGCTCGACCAGCACCTCGACCTGGCCGCCGGATTCCTTCTGGCCGAAGAAGCGCGCCTTCAGCACGCGGGTATTGTTCATCACCAGCACATCGCCGGCCTGGAGCTGGTCGAGGATGTCGGCAAAATGGCGGTCGGCGATCTGGTCGCCGTCCAGCTGCAGCAGGCGCGAGGCGCTGCGGTCCGGCAGCGGCACCTGCGCAATGCGCGCTTCCGGCAGGTCGAAATCGAAATCGGAGAGGGAGTAGATTCTGCTCATGATGGGAAAACAGTGCCAGGAGCCTTACAATATAAGCTCAAGCGTATGCGGCGAACCCTCTATTTTACACCAGCCTTTATGCCCGCAACCAAAGACAAAGCCGCGGACCAAGCCCCGGCCAAAGCCGCCGCCAAGCCAAAAGCCAAAGCAGCAACGCCGGTCCAGAAGACCATCGAGAGCAAACTCGCCAGGCTCGGCCTGCGCACCGACATGGACCTGGTGCTGCATCTGCCGATGCGCTACGAGGACGAAACCGAGATCGTGCCGGTGCGCGAGGCCTGCCTGCGCGGCGGCCACGTGTCGCAGGTCGAAGGCATCGTGACCAAGAATGAAATCACGTATAAACCGCGCAAGCAGCTGCTGGTAACGCTGGCCGACGACACCTCGGACATCCAGCTGCGTTTCATGAATTTCTACGGCAGCCAGGTCAAGCAGCTGGCGGAAGGCACCCGCGTGCGGGCGCGCGGCGAGGTGCGCCACGGCTTCTTCGGCGCCGAAATGGTCCACCCCGTTTATAAAATCGTCAACGAGGGCGCGCCGCTGCCGACCTCCCTGACCCCGGTGTACCCGGCCGGCGAAGGCCTGTCGCAGACCGTGCTGCGGCGCGCGATCGCGGACGCCATGAAACGGGTCGACTGGACCGACACCGTGCCGCGCGCGGTGCGCGAAAAACTGTCGCTGGCCGAGTTCCAGCCGGCCGTGCGCCTGCTGCACTACCCGCCGCCGGACGTCGACGAGAACGCGCTGATCGAAAAGACCCACCCGGCCTGGACCCGGGTGAAATTCGACGAGCTGCTTGCCCAGCAGCTGTCCTTGAAACGCGCCCAGCAGGCGCGCCGCGAAAAGGGGGCGCCGCAGCTGGGTACCGTCGGCGCTCTGTCCGAAGCGTTTTTGCAGGCGCTGCCGTTCAAGCTGACCAATGCCCAGGCGCGCGTAGTCGAGGAAATCAGCAAGGACCTGCGCGAAGGCTACCCGATGCAGCGCCTGCTGCAGGGCGACGTCGGCAGCGGCAAGACCGTGGTCGCGGCGCTGGCCGCCGCCCAGGCCATCGACAGCGGCTACCAGGCGGCGCTGATGGCGCCGACCGAGATCCTGGCCGAGCAGCACTTCCGCAAGATCGCGGCCTGGATGGAACCGCTGGGCGTGAAGGTCGCCTGGCTGACCGGCAGCCTGAAAAAGAAGGAAAAGCAGGCTGCCAGCGAGATGGCGGAGACCGGCGCAGCCAACCTGGTGATCGGCACCCACGCCCTGATCCAGGACTCGGTGCAGTTCGCAAAGCTCGGCCTGGTGCTGGTCGACGAACAGCACCGCTTCGGCGTCGGCCAGCGCCTCACGCTGCGCAACAAGGGCAGCGACGGCCTGGTGCCGCACCAGTTGATGATGTCGGCCACGCCGATCCCGCGCACGCTGGCGATGACCTACTACGCCGACCTGGAGGTGTCCGTCATCGACGAACTGCCGCCGGGCCGCACGCCCATCGTCACGCGCGCCATCGACCAGAACCGGCGCGACGAGGTGATCGAGCGCGTGCACGCCGCCGCGCTCGAAGGCCGCCAGGTCTACTGGGTGTGTCCGTTGATCGAAGAGTCGGAAGCGCTGCAGCTGCAGACCGCCACCGACACCTTCGAGACCCTGGCCGCCTCCCTGCCCGACCTGGTGGTCGGCCTGGTCCACGGCCGCATGAAGCCGGCGGAAAAGCAGGTGATCATGGATGCCTTCTCGGCCGGCCACGTGCACGTGCTGGTGGCCACCACCGTGATCGAGGTCGGGGTCGACGTGCCGAACGCCTCGTTGATGGTGATCGAGCACGCCGAGCGCTTCGGCCTGTCGCAGCTGCACCAGCTGCGCGGCCGCGTGGGCCGCGGCTCGGCGGCCAGCGTCTGCCTGCTGCTATATCAGAGCCCGCTCGGCCACGTGGCCAAGCAGCGCCTGATGACGATGCGCGAGACCACGGACGGCTTCGAAATCGCGCGCCGCGACCTGGAAATCCGCGGCCCCGGCGAATTCCTCGGCGCGCGCCAGTCCGGCGAGGCCATGCTGCGCTTCGCTAACCTGGAAACCGACCAGTGGATCGTCGAACAGGCGCGCGACGTGGCGGCCTGGCTGCTGGCATCCGACAGGCCGGAAGCCGAGGCCATCGTCGATGCCCACCTGCTGCGCTGGCTGGGCGGGCGCGAGGAATTCCTCAAGGTGTAAGCAGGGCCGCTGGCCGGCCTCAGGCCGTGGTGTCCTGCTTGCTGACGTGGCCGTCGTCCTGCTTGCGCTTCTTGCTGGCCTTGTCCTTGGACTTCTTGTTCTTCGCATCGGCTTTCGCCGCCGGTTTCTCGCCTGCCTGTTTCTCGTGCGCGGCGGCGGCCCTGGCGACGGCGGGCGAAGTGCTGGAATCCGGTGTGGTGGTCTGGGATGGCGCCTGGGCAGGCGTCGCCTGGGCGAATGCGGCGCCGGCGAACAGGCAGGCGCTCAGGGTGGCGATCGTGCGTTTCATTGGCATGCTCCTCCACGTGGGCTGAGCCCCTAATGTACACCCGGCCGTCAATACGGCCTGTTCCGCGAATGCCGGCGTGCCGGCCGTGGGCCGAGCGAAGCTTATTCGGTCCTGGTCAGCTCGACGCCGTCCACCGTCATCTTCCACTTGCCGCCCTCGCGGTGCGGCGGCTTGCTGACCACGAAGGTCGAGCGGACCAGGCTGAAACCGACGTCGAAATCGTCGCCGTGGAAGCCCTGCAGGTCGATGTTGAGGTTCACGTCCTTGCCGGGCTGCTTGCGCTTGTACTCGACGTGGCCGTCCTGCTTGATGTTCAGCCGCATGTCCTTGCCCAGCCACTCTCCCACGTAGGCGGCTTTGTCGGCGGGAACCGGCACCGGGTCCGCGAAACTGGGTTGGGCTGCGCACAGGCAGGCGGCGAGCAGGATGGCGCGGCGGATCATGGGTTTCCTTTTCGGAGATGAGGGCTGCGAAAAGTATCGATGCGGCGGGCGGCAGTGTCAAACAAAACCGGATATGCATGCGGCAAAAAAAACCCGCCTGGCGACCCGGGCGGGCTTTCGTGCCTTGAAGGCGATCAGTTGGTCGTCGTGGTCGGCGCGGCGGGGGTGGTCGGCGCGGCAGGCGTTGCCGGGCTGGCCTGGACGGCAGGCGTGGCTGGTGCCACCGGGGTGTCCGAAGTTTCCGGGGTCACTGGCGTCGCGGTCGTGGTCGTGGTCGTCGTCGCGGTCGGCGTTGCCGGGGTCGCGGCGGTGGCCGGGGTAGCAGGCGTGACCGGGGTCGCAGCTTCGGTGGCGGTCGTGGTGTCGGTGGCGGTGTCGCCGTCGGTTTTCACGCTGGCCTTGGGCGCGGTCTTGTGGGCGGTCTTGGTGTGCCTGGTTTTCTTGGGCTCGGCCTTGGCAGGCTTCACGTCGGAAGATGCTGTTTCCTTGACGTCGGTCCTGGTGGCCTTGGTGTCGGTCTTGGCGACTGCGGCATGCTGGTCCGCCTTGGTGTCGCTTGCCTTGGCCTTGGTCACTTCGGCAGTGGGTACCAGCACGGCGGTCTTCGGAGCGGGCGCTTGTGCGAATGCAGCGGTGGCGAACAGGCCGGCGATCACGGTAACGATGGTTTTTTTCATGGTGGTGGTCCTCACGGTAAGCTGTCGACAAGCCCGCGTCATGCGGACCTGTCATTCGGGATGAGCGCGATTACTTGGCCGGGGTGGCGGCAGCGACGGTGGTGTCCTTGTGCTCGGCCTTGTGTTCGGCCTTGGCTGCCTTGTGTTCGGCCTTGGCTTCCTTCACATCGGCTTTCGCGGCTTCCTTGGTCGCCTTGGCATCGGCCTTGGCTTCCTTCACCTCGGTCTTGGCTGCAGCTTTGGCTTCCTTGACGTCGGCCTTGGCAGCGGCTTTGGTTTCTTTCACTTCCGCTTTTGCAGCCTGCTTTTCCTGCTTGGCTTCAGCCTTCGCCACGGCCGGGGTGGTCGCCGTCGGGGTGGTCGTTGCAGGCGTCTGTGCTGCGAATGCTGCGGTGGCGAACAGGCCGGCGATCAGGGTAGCGATGGTCTTTTGCATGATGTGGTCCTCAGTTTTGTCTCGGGGTTGTCAGTGCACGTTTGCGTGTCACTTGTCCCTGAAACGCGGACCATCGCTGCCCTGTTGACGGGCTTTACAAAGGCTTACCGTGCTGACAAATGCTTACAACTCGAGCATGTCGGCGCGGCTTCAGAAGCCGTAGCCGTGCCAGGCATCCTTGAAGTCCTTGGCGCGGGCATCGACCACTTCCGGACGGCCGCGCAGCCACTGCACCACCGCCTCGCGGTCTTCCTCGCCGGGCGAGCCGCGCTCGATGTTGGCGATCACGCCTTCGGTCTCGGTGAACGGCTCCTTGCCGCCAAAACCGCCGCCCAGCAGGCCGCGCTGCTCGAGGAAGCCGAAGAAATCGTTGATGAAGTCGTGGTAAGGCTCGCCGCGCATCGGGCTGTTGAACTTCAGTTCGATGTCGAAGCAATGCTCCTTGAACTCGCCGACGCGCTGCTTCTTGCGCTGGCGGGTGTTCAGGCGCCGCATGCGGCTGGTCGATCGTGGATCGCGTTTCATGGTTTTTCTCCTTGTTGATTGTCTGCTTCATAGTGCACGCCGATCTGGCGCCGCACTTCATCCATCACGCCCATCAGGGCCAGCGTGTCCTCGTGGGTCATGCCCGGGCTCTCGATCAGGCCCGCCTGCCAGCAGCGCTGCGCTTCGATCGCTTCGTGCACATAGCCGTTGCCCAGGAAAGGCGTGGGCACGGTGCGCGAGATGCCGTCGGCGCGCGCCACCGTCACCGTCTGGGCCCGGTGGAACATGGTGTTCATGCGCACATGCCCCTTTTCGCCGGCGATCGTCAGCTCGCTCGGCAGCCGTGCACGCAGCGAGCAGCTGCACACCGACATGCCGCCATTGACGTGGCGCAGCACGAAGCCGGTCTGCTCGTCGACGCCGGTCGGGCCGATCTCGGCTTGCGCCGCTACCGACGCGACGGGTCCGAGCAGCGCCACCGCGATCGACAGCGGATAAATGCCCAGGTCGAGCAGCGCGCCGCCGCCCAGCACCGGGTTGAACACGCGATGCTCGTGTCCGAAGTCGGCCTTGAAGCCGAGGTCCGCGATCACCTGCGTGACCTTGCCGATCTCGCCGGAGTCGACCACGCGCCGCACCTCGGCCAGCGCCGGCATGAAGCGCGTCCACATCGCCTCCATCAGGAACAGCCTTTTCGAACGCGCCAGCTGGACGAGTTCTTCGGCCTCGCTGCGGTTCATGGTAAAGGGCTTCTCGCACAGCACGCCCTTGCCGGCATTCAGGGCCAGGCGCACGTTGTCGACGTGGGCCGGGTGCGGCGTGCCGACGTAGACCAGGTCGATGTCGCCGGCCTGCGCCAGCGCCTCATACGAGCCGTAGGCCGTGCCGCCGAATTCGTCGGTGAAGGTCTTCGCACTCTCCAAGCCGCGCGAACCGACGCCGGCCAGCACGGCGTTCGGGGTGTCCTTCAGCGCGTTGGCGAAGGCCCTGGCGATCTTGCCGGTGCCGAGGATGCCCCAGCGAACCACATCAGTCATGCTTTTCCTCCTTGGGTTACCTGTCTGTCCGCCCGCTTGGGGCGAAATACGGTCTGATCGAGATAGAAAGCCTCGTCCTGCCCGCCCCACCAGCCGGGCACGCCCAGCACCGGCAGCGGCGTGAAGGCGGCGGTGTTCAAGCCCTCCACGCAGAGCTGGCCGGCCACCTGCATGTCGATCCAGGCGCGCCGGTCGTCCCACGCCAGGCCGAACCAGGCGTCCGGCGCGAACAGGACCCGCGTGTGCGCGGTGATCGCCTTGCGCGGCGCCACCAGTTTTTCCATCAGCGCGTGGCCGAACAGCCAGACCTCGGCCGTGCTTCCGGCACCGAACAAGGCCCGTTGGACGAACAGCGTGTCGTGCCACTGGTGGGCGCGCAGGCCCTCGACCAGCATGCGGCCGGCGTCGCCATCACGCACCACCAGCAGTGCGGCGTTCTCGTCGAAGATGGTGGCGGCGTCGCGCGCCGGTCCGCGCGACTTGCCCACGCCCGCGGCAGCGATTTGCGCCGCCTGCAGCGCGTTCAGCTCGCGCTTGATGAGCGGGAAGGTTTGCCACACCAGGCCATTGAAGAAGTCGTGCAGGTTCTCGCGCGTCGGCACGCAGCCGCTGGCGCCGATGAATTCCTCGTAGGCGGTGTCCGGCGGCAGGTCGGCCTGGGGCACGAAGCGGATCGGCTGGCCGCGGTGGTTCTGCAGGCCCAGCCTGGCCGCGTTGGCGTTGAAGGCGTCGATGAAGCCTTCAGTGCCGTTCGCATCCGGCGCCAGGCTGTCGAAGGCCGGGCGCACCGCGTCATACCAGGGCCGCGCCCAATCGATCTGCGCGAACATCCGCGCTTACGACATCTTCCAGTGCAGCGGCTGGCCGGCGTCGAGCGGCACCAGCTCGTGCTCGCCCATCGGCACGCTGGACGGAATCGTCCAGGTCTCGCGCTTGAGGGTCACCGTGCCTTCGTTGACCGGCAGGTCGTAGAAGGCCGGGCCGTTCAGGCTGGCGAAGGCTTCCAGTTTGTCCAGCGCGCCGGCCTGCTCGAAGGCGGTGGCGTACAGCTCCATCGCGTGCAGGGCCGTGTAGCAGCCGGCGCAGCCGCAGGCGCTTTCCTTGGCGTGCACCGCGTGCGGCGCCGAGTCGGTGCCGAGGAAGAAGCGCTCGTCGCCGCTGGCGGCGGCGGTCAGCAGCGCCAGGCGGTGTTCTTCGCGCTTGAGCACCGGCAGGCAGTAATAGTGCGGATTGATGCCGCCCTTGAAGATCTCGTTGCGGTTGTACAGCAGGTGGTGCGCGGTGATAGTGGCGGCGATCGGGCCTTCGGCTTCGGCCACGTACTGGGCGGCGTCGCGGGTGGTGATGTGCTCGAACACGATCTTCAGTTCCGGGAAGTCGCGGCGCAGCGGGCGCATCACGCGCTCGATGAACACGGCTTCGCGATCGAACAGGTCGATGTCGTGGTTCGTGACTTCGCCGTGCACCAGCAGCGGCATGTCCAGTTCCTGCATCACCTCGAGCGTCTTGTAGCACTTGCGCAGGTCGGTCACGCCGGCCGCCGAGTTGGTGGTGGCGCCGGCCGGATACAGTTTTACGGCGTGGATGAAGCCGGTGTCCTGGGCGCGGCGGATTTCGTCCGGGTCCGTGTTGTCGGTCAGGTACAGGGTCATCAGCGGCTCAAACGACATCCCTGCCGGCAGTGCGGCCAGGATGCGGTCGCGGTAGGCGGCGGCGTCCGCCGCGGTGGTGACCGGCGGCTTCAGGTTCGGCATGACGATGGCGCGGGCGAACTGGCGCGCGGTGTGCGGCAGCACGCTGGCCATGTGCGCGCCGTCGCGCAGGTGCAGGTGCCAATCGTCGGGGCGGATGAGGGTGATGGTGTCGGGGAATTCGATGATGGACATGGCGGCTCTCGGATTGCGAACCGCGACATTTTACCTTCAGCCCTCGATCCGGACACGCGTCACGCTTCCGCCAGCCGTATATTTCCTTACGGAATCGCGATAATTCATATAGATGATATGGTTGACACGTATGAATTCGCGGCGTAGGATGATTTCACGGTCCACATCGAACCGACCGGACAAAGGAGACGAAGATGATTCATTTTGTGGTGCACGAAGAGGGCGACTCGGTGGGAACGGTCGTGGTCGAGGGCGTCAAATCCGGCGCCTCGCTGAACGGCTGGATCATGGAGCAGGACCAGGTGGTGGAAATGCGCACGGCCAGCGATATTCCGATCGGCCACAAGATCGCGCTGAAGCCGCTGGCGGTCGGCGACACCGTGTTCAAGTACGGCGTCGACATCGGCAAGGTGGTGGCCCCGATCGCGGCCGGCGAACACCTGCACGTCCAGAACGTCAAGACCAAGCGCTGGTAAGCCACCCCACCATTGAACCGAACGGAGACAAGCAAATGATCACCCAGGACACCACCTTCCTCGGCTACCGCCGCGAAAACGGCCGCGTCGGCGTGCGCAACCACGTCATCGTGCTGCCGGTGGACGACATCTCGAATGCCGCCGCCGAGGCCGTGGCCAACAACATCAAGGGCACCATGGCCCTGCCGCACCCCTACGGCCGCCTGCAGTTCGGCGCCGACCTGGAGCTGCACTTCCGCACCCTGATCGGCACCGGGTCGAATCCGAACGTGGCCGCCGTGGTGGTGATCGGCATCGAGCCGCAGTGGACCCAATTGATCGTCGACGGCATCGCCAAAACCGGCAAGCCGGTGCAGGGCTTCGCGATCGAGGGCCATGGCGACCACGACACGATCATGCGTGCCTCGAAGGCGGCCCGCGAGCTGGTGCAGTGGGCTTCCGAAAAGCAGCGCGAAACCTGCGCGATCGGTGAACTGTGGGTGTCGACCAAATGCGGCGAATCGGACACCACCTCCGGCTGCGGCGCCAACCCGACCGTCGGCAACGCCTTCGACAAGCTGTACGACCTGGGCGCGACCCTGTTGTTCGGCGAGACCTCGGAGCTGACCGGCGGCGAACACCTGGTGGCGGCGCGCTGCACCACGCCGGACGTGAAGGAAAAGTTCATGACGACCTTCAACAAGTACCAGGACATGATCAACCGCTACAAGACCTCCGACCTGTCGGACTCGCAGCCGACCAAGGGGAATATTGCCGGCGGCCTGACGACGATCGAGGAAAAAGCGCTCGGCAACATCCAGAAGATCGGCAAGCGCTGCCAGGTGCACGGCGTGCTCGACAAGGCCGAAGCGCCGACCGGTCCCGGCTTGTGGTTCATGGACTCATCGTCCGCCGCGGCGGAGATGGTGACCCTGTGCGCGGCCGCCGGCTATGCGGTGCACTTCTTCCCCACCGGCCAGGGTAACGTGATCGGCAACCCGATCGTCCCGGTGATCAAGATTTGCGCGAATCCGAAGACTGTCCGCACCATGGCCGAGCACATCGACGTCGACACGTCGGGCTTGCTGCAACGCGAGATCAACATGGACGGCGCCGGTGACAAGCTCCTCGAATGCATGCTGCGCACCGCGAACGGCCGCATGACCGCGGCGGAAGCGCTGGGACACAGGGAGTTCGTGCTGACGCGCCTGTACGAAAGCGCGTAAGGCCCCGTTTGGCCATCGCCGCTGCCGGCAGTGCCGGGAGCGGCGTTGGCGATTCCGTGATCGCAGCAAGCCATGCCCAGACTAATCCTTCCGGAACTCACCGACCTCGCCGCCGCTGCGCTGTTGCGCGCCGGCGCCAACACCGTCATGGCCGGGGTCACCGCGCGCGCCCTGGTCGCGGCCGAAGCGCAGGGCCTGGCTTCGCACGGCCTGTCGCGCGTGCCGCAATACTGCAGCCACCTGCGCAACGGCCGCGTCGACGGCAACGCACAGCCGCGCCTCGTGGCCGCACGGCCGGCGGCCCTGCTGGTGGACGCCGGCCATGGACTGGCCTTCCCGGCCTGCGAGCTGGCGCTGGCGGAAGCGATCCGCGCCGCGCGGTCCAGTGGCGCCGCGTTTGCCGGCGTGACCAACAGCCACCACTTCGGGGCCGCCGCCGTGCACCTCGAACCGGTAGCCGCCGCCGGCATGGTCGGGCTGGCGTTCGGCAACTCGCCGGCGGCGATGCCGGCCTGGGGCGGCAAGCGTGCGCTGTTCGGCACCAATCCGATCGCGGCGATCTTCCCGCGCCGCGCCGCCCCACCGCTGGTGATCGACCTGGCGCTGTCCGAGGCAGCGCGCGGCAAACTGATGGTGGCGGCTCGCGAAGGCCAGCCGATTCCGGCAGGCTGGGCGCTCGACCGGAACGGCAAGCCCACCACCGATCCGCGCGCCGGCCTGGACGGGATGATGCTGCCGATGGGCGGCGTCAAGGGGGCGATGCTGGCGCTCGTTGTTGAGCTATTATGTTGTGCGCTGACGGGTGCGGCGTTCGGCTTCGAGGCCGATTCGTTTTTTGCGGACGAGGGCAAGCGGCCGCGCATCGGCCAGGCCTTCCTGGTGGTGGACACCGCCGCGCTGGCGGGCCGCGATGTGTTCCATGAGCGGATCGAGACCCTGATCGCTGCGATGCTGGCGGACGAAGACGTGCGCCTGCCCGGCGCGCGCAGGCACGGGCTGGCCCGGCTTGCGCAGGAACAGGGCATCGAGGTGTCGGCCGTCCTGCTCGATCAGTTGGCATCCTTGTAGAAAGGTTCGATGGCGTTCGGATTCGACACGATCGCGCTGCTGGCGCTGATCGTCATGTTTGCATACACCGTGTTTGGCCTGACCGGGTTTGGCTCGTCGATCACGGCCATGCCGCTGCTGGTGCAGCTCATTCCCCTCAAGGTGGCGGTGCCGTTGATGCTGGTCTACGACCTGACATCGGGGTTGCTGCTCGGCCTGAAAAACCTGAAGGTGATCGAACGCCGCGAAGTCCTGCGCCTGCTGCCTTTCATGCTGGCCGGGATGGGCCTCGGCGTATTCGCCCTGGTGCGCGCGCCGGAGCGCGTCCTGCTGCTGGTGCTGGGCATCTTCATTCTCTGCTATTCGGCCTGGAGCCTGCTGCTGCGGCGTACGCCGCAGCCGTTCGGCGCCGGCTGGGCCCTGCCCTTCGGCGTGGTCGGCGGCATGTTCACGGCCATGTTCGGCACTGGTGGGCCGTTCTATACGATCTACCTGACGCGCCGCGTGCAGGACAAGCTGGTGCTGCGCGCCACGATCAGCGGCGTGATCTTCTTCAGCGGCGCGGCACGTCTGGCGCTATTTTCGAGCGCGGGCCTGTACCACGATCGCAGCCTGCTGCTGCTGGCGGCGATCCTGTTCCCGTTCGCGATGGGCGGCTTGTGGCTCGGCAGCCACCTGCACAGCCGCCTGCCGGCGGCGCGGGTGGTGCAGGCGATCTGGGGCGTCCTCATCATCGGCGGTATCAGCCTGATATTGCGTAATGCCTGAGCCTTGCACGTAAACGGAAAAGGCGAAGGGCGCCACTCCGCCCTTCGCCCCATCAAGGATTCGCCCCGGATTCAGGCAAGGATTTGCGGCGCCCCCTGAACCGGCCGCGCAAGCCCTTTCTCGTCCTCGACCACCGGCACGATCTCGCCGCTCAACACGCCGCGCGCCGTCACCAGGTCGATCTCGCCTTCCCAGCGCGCCACCACCAGCGCAGCGACCGCGTTGCCGAGCAAGTTGGTGAGTGCACGGATCTCGTTCATCAGGCGGTCCACGCCGATCACCAGCGCAATGCCGGCCACCGGCACGATGTGGGTCGAGCCGAGCGTCGCCGCCAGTGCCACCAGCGCCGCGCCGGCCACGCCCGCACCACCCTTCGAGGTCAGCATCAGGATCGCCAGCAGGCCGAGCTGCTGCCACAGGCTCAGATCGATGTTCAGCGCCTGGGCAATGAACAGCGAAGTCATGGTGAGGTAGATCGCGGCACCGTCCAGGTTGAACGAGTATCCGGTCGGCACCACCATCCCGACCACCGAGCGCGCCACACCCAGGCGTTCGAGCTTGAGCATCAGCTGCGGCAGCACGGATTCGGTGCTGGCCGTGCCCAGCACGATGAAGATCTCTTCACGCAGGTACTTGATCAGCTTCCACAGCGAGACCCCGGCCAGACGCGCCATCGAACCCAGCACGACGCCGATGAACATGATGGTGGTGGCGTAATAGCAGGCGATGAGCAAGGCCAGCTGCTGCAGCGTGCCGATGCCGAATTTGCCGACCGTGAAGGCCATCGCGCCGAACGCGCCGATCGGCGCCAGCTTCATCACGATGCAGACGATGCCAAGCAAGGCCTTGCCGAATTCGTCGATCATCTCGCGCGCCTTGTAGCCACGCTCGCCCAGCATCGACAGGCTGACACCGAACAGCACCGAGAACAGCAGCACCTGCAGCAGGTTACCCTTGGCGAAGGCGTCGACCACCGAGGACGGGATGATCCCGACCAGGAACTGGACCGTGGTCTGCGGATGGGCCTTGTCGGCGATGGCCGCCACCGCGCTCTGGTCGAGCGAGGCGATGTCGGCATTGATGCCGGCGCCCGGCTGCACCACGTTGGCAACCACCAGGCCGATGAGCATCGCCACCGTGGTCACGACCTCGAAGTACAGGACGGCCTTGCCGCCCACGCGTCCGACCTTCTTCAAGCTCTCCATGCCGGCGATGCCGGAGACGATGGTGCAGAAGATGACGGGGGTGATCACCATCTTGATACCGTTGATGAAGGCGTCGCCGAATGGCTTCAGGTCGACGGCGATGGCCGGATAAAAATGGCCGACTGCGACGCCGGCGATAAGTGCCACCACGACCTGGAAATACAGACTGCGAAAAAGCGAGCTTCTCATGTTCTCCTCCTGATACTGCTCTGATTGAGTCCGTGCGGCTGTCGCCATCTCGGGATCCGCTCTGTGGCGGGCACGGGGAACGCAGGTCGGCCGTTAATGCGGGCAGCCGCCCGCTCGATGATGTCTGGTACTGATGTGGGTTCAGCCGGGATGGGGCGGTACGAAACAGCGCATGTTCGTCTCCTCATGGTGGGCCTCTGGGGCCGTGAAAGTCATGCTAACGCAGCGTTTCATCGAATGTCAAATAGATCATCTATATCATTTATAAATGGGAATCACCTCTTTCCATGGTTAAACAATAGCGCTGACAAAGCGGTTGATGATGTAGCCGCCGCTCATCAGGAACAGGAACAGCACGCTCGCCAGCAGGATCGGCTTGGCACCCGCCTGCCGCACCGCACCGGCGTGGGTACGCAGGCCAAGGGCGGCCATGGCCATCGCGAGCAGCACGGTGTCGACCTGCAGGATGGCCGCCACCACGCCGGCCGGCAGCAGGTGCAGCGAGTTCAGGCCGCTGGCGGCGATGAACAGCAGCGCGAACCATGGGATCGTGATGCGGCGCTGGGATTCGCCGTCGCTGGCATCGACGCGGCTGCTGAGGATCACCAGGAAAGGGGCCAGCATCATCACGCGCAGCATCTTTTCGATCACGGCGCTGGACGCCGCGGCTTCGCTGACCGCACGCCCGGCCACCACCACTTGCGCGACTTCGTGGATGGTGGAGCCGGCATACAGGCCGTAAGCGGTCTCGGACAGCTGGAGGTAGGGATACAGCAGCGGATAGACGAACATGCCGATTGTGCCGAAGATGACGACAGTGGCCACTGCCACCGACACCTTGTGGGCCTGGCCACGCACCACCGGTTCGGTCGCCATGACGGCGGCGGCGCCGCAGATCGAGCTGCCGGCACCGATCAGCATCGCCGTCTGGCGGTCGAGGCCGAACACCCGGGTACCGAGCTGCACCGCCAGGGTAAAGGTGGCGCCGATGATCAGGACGTCGATCAGGATGCCGGCCCAGCCGATATGGGCGATGTCCTGGAAGGTGATGCGAAAACCGTACAGCACGATTCCCAGCCGCAGTAGGCGGGTCTTGGCAAATTCGACCCCATCGGCGCTGAACGGGGCGATGCGCGGAAAGACAGTATTGCCGAGTGCGATGCCCAGCACGATGGCGAGGGTGAGCGCGCTGACGCCAAGACCCTGCACGGCCGGCAGGCCGGCTCCCCAGATCGCGACGGCAGCGATCAGCGCCGCCAGTGCCAGGCCATGGCCATATCGGGTGGAGCGGCTGTTTGGGTAAAGCATGTATTCCTCCTATGTTGTTCAACACAGGCTACCCGCCCCCTATTCATTATAAAAACGAGTTATATTGATATGATTAATCAGTAGAACTGATAAGCAATGTTGCATACCACTCTAAGACAAGTCGAAGTCTTCGTCGCTACTGCGCAAAAAGGCAGCGTTACCCAGGCGGCCGCTGCGATCGGCATGACGCAATCGGCTGCCAGCATGGCGCTGGCCGACTTCGAGCGCCAGCTCGGCTCCCTGCTATTCGATCGGATCGGCCGGCGCCTTGCCCTCAACGAGAACGGACGCATGCTGTATCCGAAGGCGGTCGAGATGATCGAGCGCGCCCAGGAGATCGAGGGTCTGTTCGACGGCGACGGCCGTGCGGTCAACCTGCGGCTGGGCGCGAGTTCCACCATCGGCAATTACCTGCTGCCGCGCCTGATCGGGCAGCTCCGCACGCAACGGCCCGGCAGCCGGATCCAGCTCGAGGTCGGCAACACCCAGCAGGTGATCAATTCGCTGCTGAATTTCGAGATCGACGTCGGCTTCGTCGAGGGACCGTGCATGCATGCGGACGTCGAGGCCATCGCCTGGCGCGAGGATAGGCTGGCGGTCTGCACCCGGCTGGACGATCCGCTGGCACGGCCGGGCGGCGCCAGCATCGACACCCTGCGCCAGGCCGAATGGATCCTGCGCGAGCGCGGCTCCGGCACGCGCGAGGTGGTCGAACAGTTGTTGACCAGCCAGTTGGGCGATATCCGTCTGGCGATGGAGCTGGGGGGCACCGAGGCGATCAAGCGCGCGGTCGAGGCCGGGATCGGCATTTCCTGCCTCTCGCTTACCGCCCTGGCCGGCGCGATTGAGCGCGGCAACCTGGTGGCGATCGAAACACCCTTCCTGAAGCTCACACGCTCGCTGCACATCCTGCTGCACAAACAGAAGTACCGCACTGCCGGCATCGAGGCGCTGCTGGCGCTGTGCGGCACAGATCGCGCACGGCCCTTATTCAATTAGATGATGTGCATGAATTCAAGCCGAAGCGTGCGCCTTGCGGTATGATCCCTTTATCGGCACAGCCAATTTCAGCGCACACATCGCCTCTACATCATGGACCAAGTCTTCCGCTCCGACGTCGCCCTCGGCATGCCTCTCTACCGGGAGGTCAAGCACAAGATCATGGAGGCGCTGCGCGACGGTGAATGGAAGCCGGGCGAGCCGGTTCCGGCCGAGAAGCGCCTGTGCGAACGCTTCGGCGTCAGCGTCGGCACACTGCGCAAGGCCGTGGACGAGCTCACCGCCGAGAACATCCTGATCCGCCACCAGGGTCGCGGCACCTTCGTCGCCTCGCACAGCCAGGACCGCTACATGTTCGGCTTCTTCCACATCTGCCCGAAGACCGGGCAGAAGGAATATCCGAAGGTCGAGTTCATCCGCCTGTCGCGCGAGAAGGTCGACGCCGACGGCGCCAAGCGGCTGGGCGTCGCGCGCGGCGCCAAGGTGGTGCGTATCCTGAACCGTCTTGGCCTGGGCGGGCGGGCCGTCATCGTCGACGAGATTTTCCTGCCGGAGCGGTTCTTCGCCGGGATGAGTGAAGAACAGGTGCGCGAGCGCCGCACCACGCTCTACCAACTGTACCAGGACGAGTTCGACGTGGCCGTGCTGCGCACCGAGGAGCGTCTGGACGCGGTCGGCGCCAGTGCCGATGTGGCCGCCCTGCTCGGCATCGCCGAGGACACCCCGCTGCTGCACATCGTGCGCCGCGCCATGACCTTCCGCGACGAAGTGGTCGAGCTGCGCCACTCGTATGTCCTGACCGACAACCACGAGTACTTTGCGCACGAGGAAAGCACCCTCCGTACCCCGGGCGAATGATCGCCTGCCGGCGCCGCAGTGCTAGCATATGGATTTTCTGAAGCCAACGGGGGGAACCCGCACATGCAGTACACGGTCGCACAGGATATCCGCTCGATCCAGGAAATCGCCGCGGTTCCCACCATCCTCGAAACGGTTGCCGCCATCACCGGCCTGGGTTTCGTCGGCATCGCGCGCGTCACGCTGAACAGCTGGCATGCCTGCGCGGTGCTGGACAAGCTGAATTTCGGCCTCAAAGTCGGCGCCGAACTGGACGTCACGACGACCCTGTGCGAGGAAGTGCGCGACACCCGCAAGGCGATCATCATCGACCATGTGAGCGCCAGCGCTACTTATTGCAATCATCACACCCCGCGCATTTATGGCTTCGAGAGCTACATCTCGATCCCGATCTTCCGTCAGGATGGCAGCTATTTCGGCACCCTGTGCGGGCTCGATCCGAAGCCGGCCAAGCTGTCGACCCCGGCGATCACCTCCAGCATGACCCTGTTCGCCCAACTGATCTCGCTGCAGATGGAAGCCGACGCGCAGTTGACCGACACCCGCGGCCTGCTGGCCGACGAACGTGACACCGCAGAACTGCGCGAGCAGCTCATCGCCGTACTCGGACACGACCTGCGCGCGCCGCTCGACTCGATTGCGATGGCGGTGGAAGTCGGCAAGCGCAAGCAGCCCGACAGCGCGATGCGGGCCCTGCTCGACCATATCGGACGCAGCGCAGACCGCATTTCCTCCCTAGTCGACAACGTGGTCGACTTCACGCACGGCCGCATGGGCGGCGACATCGACGTCGAGCTACGGCGCGAGGACGAGCTGCACCTGGTTTTCGGGGAGGTCATCGAGGTCATGCGCAGCCTCTACCCCGAACATCGTATCGACGCGCAGCTGCAGCCCGTGCCCGGCCTGTTGTGCGACAGCGACCGGATGCGGCAAATGCTGTCGAACCTGCTCAACAACGCGCTGGTGCACGGCGACCCGCTGCGCCCCGTGCGCGTCTGCGTCGGCGAGGAAAACGGCGTGTTCCAGCTGACGGTCACGAATGCCGGCCCGCGGATCCCGGACGAGGTCAAGCGCCAGCTGTTCAAGCCGTTCTGGCGCGGCGCCGCGAAGGTGACCCATGAAGGCCTGGGCCTGGGACTGTTCATCGTGTCCGAGATCGCGCGGGCGCATGGCGGCAGCATCGAAGTGCTCACTTCGGACGCGGCGACCTCTTTCATTTACAAGGTACGCCGGCTGGACCTTGCCGCGCTTGGTGCTTGATCAGTGAATGATCCGCGCGAGGAATTCGCGCGCCCGTTCCGACTTCGGCGCGTTGAAGAACGCGTCCTTGCTGCTTTCCTCGACGATGCGGCCCTGGTCCATGAACAGGATGCGGTCGGCCACCCGGCGCGCAAAGCCCATCTCGTGGGTCACCACCATCATCGTCATGCCGTCCTGGGCCAGGCCCGTCATCACGTCCAGCACCTCGCCCACCATCTCCGGGTCGAGCGCGGAGGTCGGCTCGTCGAACAGCATCGCAACCGGGTCCATCGCCAGCGCCCGCGCGATCGCCACCCGCTGCTGCTGGCCGCCCGAGAGCTGGTTGGGGAATTTGTCCTGGTGCGCCAGCAGGCCGACCCGCTCCAGGTATTTGAGGCCGTTGGCGGTGGCTTCGTCGCGCGAGCGCTTCAGCACCTTCACCTGCGCCAGATTCAGGTTGTCGCGCACGGACAGGTGCGGGAACAGCTCGAAGTTCTGGAACACTATGCCGATCTTCGCGCGCAGCGCCGGCAGGCGGGTGGCCGGGTCGCCGACCGCGGTGCCGTCGACGCGGATGCTGCCCTGCTGGAAGGGTTCGAGGCCATTGACGGTCTTGATCAGGGTCGACTTGCCGGAACCGGAGGGGCCGCACACGACCACGACGTCGCCGCGTTCGACCCGCGTGCTGCAGTCGGCGAGCACCTGGAAGCTGCCGTACCACTTGCTGACATTGTCTATTTCAATCATGTGCTTATGTGCGTGTTGTATGCGTTTGAGCGTGCTTGACAGCACCATCCGCCCCTAGGATACTGCGGAACTTGTCAAGATATCAGTACCAATTGGCATGTCGGACAAAACCACGCGTATTTTGACCGATCAGCCCCCGGAACGGGACGGACGATCTCCCCTGCTTCCGCCGCGCCGCCATCACCAGAAGGAAGCCCTATGAAGAATCGAAACCGCCTGACCACTTACATCCTCGTGGGGCTGGTGCTCGGCATCGCCGTCGGCTACGCCGCACACAATTATCTGGAAAACCCGGCCGGCTTCGCCGACACGCTGTCGCTGGTGACTACCCTGTTCCTCCGCCTGATCAAGATGATCATCGCGCCGCTGGTGTTCTCGACCCTGGTGGTCGGCATCGCCAAGATGGGCGACGCCTCGGAAGTCGGACGCATCGGCGTCAAGGCGCTGGGCTGGTTCGTCATCGCTTCGATCCTGTCGCTGACCCTGGGCCTGATCCTGGTGAACCTGTTCCGTCCGGGCGATGCGATGGCCGCCGCCGGCCACCTGCCGGCCGTGACGGAATCGTCGGGTATCGCCGTTACCGGCCTGACGCTCAAGGAATTCATCACCCACCTGGTGCCGGCCTCGATCGTGGACGGCATGGCCAAGAACGAGATCCTGCAGATCGTGATCTTCTCGATCTTCTTCGGTACCGGCGCCGCCGCCGTCGGCGCGCGCGCCACGCCGCTGATCGACGCCATCGACGGCGCCGCGCACGTGATGCTGAAGGTGACCGGCTACGTGATGAACTTCGCGCCGATCGCGGTGTTCGCAGCGGTGGCCAGCGTGATCGCCAAGAGCGGCGTCGGCGTGCTGTCGACCTATGGCGTGTTCATGGGCGAGTTCTACCTCGGCATCGCGCTGCTGTGGATCCTGCTGATCGGTATCGGCGTCCTGTTCGTCGGCCCGCGCATCCTGCAGCTGGTGCGCGAACTGCGCGAGCCGACCATCCTGGCCTTCACCTGCGCCTCGTCGGAAGCGGCGTTCCCGAAGACCCTCGAAGGCCTGGAGCGCTTCGGCGTCAAGAACCGCCTGGCCGCCTTCGTGCTGCCGATCGGTTATTCGTTCAATCTCGATGGCTCGATGATGTACTGCACCTTCGCCACCATCTTCATCGCTCAGGCCTACGGCATCGAAGTGCCGCTGTCGACCCAGATCACGATGATGCTGGTGCTGATGCTGACCTCGAAGGGCATGGCCGGCGTGCCGCGCGCTTCGCTGGTGGTGATCGCCGCGACCCTGAACCAGTTCCAGATCCCGGAAGCCGGCCTGCTGCTCCTGCTGGGCATCGACCACTTCCTGGACATGGCGCGTTCGGCCACCAACGTGATCGGCAACGGCATTGCCACCGCCGTGGTCGCGAAGTGGGAGGGCGAGCTGACCAACCCGACCGCGGCCGACAAGGATATCGCCACCTCGCCGCTGCGCTGATTTTTTGATTCCGTCGTCCCCGCGCAGGCGGGGACCCAAGCTCGTAAGCGTTTCGTTAGCGCACGCAGAACTTGGGTCCCCGCCTTCGCGGGGACGACGCTTTTACGGAGACCACATGACCCACCTGAAATCCGCGCGTACGCTGTTCGCGCTGTTCCTCTGCCTGTTCGCGCTGGCCGCACACGCCCAGGCCCAGACCGCAGCCCCGGCCAAACTGCCGAACGTGGTAATCCTGGCCACCGGCGGCACCATCGCCGGCACCGGCGCGACCAGCACTACCACCGTCGGCTACACCGCCGCCACGGTCGGCGTGCAGGCCCTGATCAACGCCGTGCCCGAGCTGCAGAAGGTCGCCCATGTCAGCGGCGAGCAGGTCTTCCAGATCGCCAGCGAAAACATGGGCAACGAGCAGTGGCTGACCCTGGCCAAGCGCGTCAACGCGCTGCTGGCGCAGCCGAACGTGGACGGCATCGTGATCACCCACGGCACCGATACGATCGAGGAAACCGCCTACTTCCTGAACCTGGTCGTCAAGAGCCGGAAGCCGGTGGTGGTGGTTGGCGCGATGCGCCCATCGACCGCGATCTCGGCCGACGGCCCGATCAACCTGTACAACGCGGTGCTGACCGCCGGCAGCCAGGAAGCCGTCGGCAAGGGCGTGCTGGTGGTGATGAACGACCAGATCAACGCCGCGCGCGACGTCAGCAAGACCAACACGACCACCACCGACACCTTCAAGGCCACCGAACTGGGCCTGCTGGGCTACGTGGTCGGCAACCAGCCGCACTTCTACCGCGCCTCGACCCGCAAGCACACCGTGGACACCGAGTTCGACATTTCGAAGCTCGACGCCCTGCCGGCGGTGGAAATCGCCTACACCTATGCCAACGTCGGCCCGACCGCGGTCAACGCCTTCGTCGCCGCCGGCGCCAAGGGCCTGATCCACGCCGGCGTCGGCGACGGCAGCCTGCCGACCAAGGTGCGCCCGGCACTGTCCGCCGCGCGCAAGAACGGCGTGGTCATCGTGCGTTCCAGCCGCGTGGGCCAGGGCATCGTGGCACGCAACGGCGAGGCCAATGACGATGAGCTGGACTTCGTGGTGTCGGATACCTTGAATCCGCAGAAGGCGCGCATCCTGCTGATGCTGGCGCTGACCAGGACTGCGAATACCAAAGAGATCCAGCGGATGTTCTATACGTACTGATGCTTGCGTGGGTACAGCCCGCATCGCCGAAAATGCCGTTCAGTTCGCCCTGAACGGCATTTTTTTATGGGTTGTACGACCAGCGGCTTTTCGCGCACATATCGCCTCTTTAGTGTCAAACCTTCTTTGCGCCGCCGCCGCATGTGCAGAGCGCGGAACATTCCTGACAGGAGGTTTTATGCTAGCAACCAACTTTCGTGGTCCATACCGGATTCGGGTATCGCAAAAACCGGATCCCGTGATCGAACATCCAGGCGACGCCATCGTCCGCGTGACACGCGCCTGTATCTGCGGCTCGGACCTGCACCTGTACCACGGGCTGGTACCCGACACCCGCATCGGGCACACCTTCGGCCATGAGTTCGTCGGCATCGTCGAAGAGGTCGGCTCGGCGGTCGAGACGCTCAAGCCGGGCGACCGCGTGCTGGTGCCGTTCAACATCTTCTGCGGCTCATGCTTCTTCTGCGACCGCGAGCTGTACAGCAACTGCCACAACGTCAATCCGGAAGCGACCGCGGTAGGCGGCATCTACGGTTATTCGCACACCACCGGCGGCTACGATGGCGGCCAGGCCGAGTTCGTGCGCGTGCCGATGGCCGACGTCGGACCGTACAAGGTGCCGGAGGATATCGTCGACGACGACGCGGTGCTGCTGACCGATGCGCTGCCGACCGGCTACCAGGCGGCCGAGATGGCCGACATCCATGAAGGCGACACCGTGGTGGTGTTCGGCGCCGGCCCGGTGGGCATCTTCGCCGCCAAGTCAGCCTGGCTGTTCGGCGCCGGCCGCGTCATCGTGGTCGACCATATCGACTACCGGCTCGATTTCGTGCGGCGCTACGCCCCCGCCGAAGTCATCAATTTCCGCGAGGTGGGCGACGTGGCCTTGCAGATCAAGAAGATGACCGACTGGCTGGGCGCGGACGCGTGCATCGATGCCGTCGGCTGCGAAGCGTCCGGCAGCCTGGCCCAGACCGTCACCGGGCGCTGGACCATGCTGCAGGCAGGCGCGGCGACCGCGCTGTTCTGGGCCATCAACTCGGTACGCAAGGCCGGCAACGTGTCGATCGTCGGCGTCTACGGGCCGACCTTCAACGCCGTCCCGATCGGCAACGCGCTGAACAAGGGCATCACGATGCGCATGAACCAGGCGGCCGTCAAGCGCCATGTGCCGCACCTGATCGAGCACATCCGCCAGGGGCACCTGAACCCGAAAGAAATCATCACCCACCGGGTACCGCTGGAGGAGGCTTCGGACGCGTACCACATCTTCTCGAGCAAGTACGACCACTGCATCAAACCCGTGCTGATTCCCCCGCGTGCCGGCTCGGCGCGCTCGATGGCGACCAGCGTCATTCATTGAAGGAGCCGCCATGAACAACGAAATCGCCCAGCGCGACATCGCCCGCCGCGATCTTGCCGAGCAGCGGCGCAACCCGCAACACCACGGCCATGTGAACTACGAGCGCCAGATCGACCACGATCTGAACCGGCACAGTCCGCCCCGCGAACAACTGCAGCGCATCCCCGGCTGGGGTTCGGACCTCGACCACAAGAACCGTCCGGCCATTCCAATGGAGCGCACGCCGCCACGCTTCATCCACGTGCCGGAGGGGCAGCCGGTACAGCAGGCGCAGACCGTCGAGGTGTTCTGTTCGCCGGAGCGACCGGGCATCACGCCGGTCTTCGGCACGGCCGAGCCCCCGAAGTGGCTGTCGGGCGCGATCCGGCGCCTGGCCTACAAGTTGCCGGAAAACGACCTGCGCCACTGGCTGATGCTGATCGCCGCCGACCGCGTCAGCATGGTCGAAGGCATCGTCGAGGATCTGTCCCAGGGCCACGTGCCGAACGTGCTCAAGGAAATGGGCATCCGGTCCGAACTGCGCCACAACCCGGCCGGGCTGGTGCGCAAGACGCTCATCGCCACTGCGGTGGTGTACGGATTCATCGCCCTGCGGAACCGCAGCAGGCGCTACTGACCTCGTAACGCCCGGGCCGACCGGACGCATTGCCACCCCGCGTTCACCCTACGATCGCGGGGCTTTTCCGCTGACCGCGCTGTTCCACTAGGAGCCGGGATGCAGGATCACCTTGGTCCAGCCATGTTCGCGCTGATCGAAGTGCTTGTAGGCGTCCGGCGCCTGGTCGAGCTTCAACTCATGGGACACGATGAACGAAGGCTTGGCGCGGCCGGCGTGGATCAGGTCGCGCAGTTGCCGGTTGTAGGCCTTGACGGGGCACTGGCCGGTGGCAACGCGCTGCCCCTTGAACCAGAGCATGCCCCAGTCGAGCGCGAGCTTGCCCTCTTTCTCCAATGCGTCCGAACCGTTCGGGTCCTGCGGTACGAATACGCCGCCCCCCCCCGATTCCGCCGGTGAACTTGACGGAGTTGATCAGGTTATTCATCGTAAGGTTGGGACGCTCCTGGCGGTGATGATGGTGGTCGTGGCACTGGTAGCCGACACATTCGCAACCCACGTCCGCGCCGAGCCCGTGCGTCAGGTCCATGACGCGCTGCACCGGGTCTTCCTTCGAATAATCGATCGCGATCGCGCCGATCGATTCGGCCAGCTTGAGCCGGTCGGCATGGCAGTCGACCACCATCACGCTGCAGGCGCCCTTGATCATCGCCGAGTGCGCGGCCATCAAGCCCACCGGGCCGGCGCCGTAGATGACCACCGCGTCCCCGGGCTTCATGCCGGCCAGTTCGGTGGCGTGCCAGCCGGTCGGGAAGATGTCGGCGCACATCACGTAGTCGGCCTGCTTCTGCTCCGCGTCCGGCGGCAGCTTCAGGCACATGAAGTCGGCCCAGGGCACGCGCAGGTATTCGGCCTGGCCGCCCTGCTATGGCCCCATGTCGGCAAAGCCGAAGGCGCCGCCGGCCACGCCCGGCTGGTTCGCGTTCAGGCAGTAATTGGTCAGGCCGCGTTCGCAGTTCTTGCAATGGCCGCAGCTGATATTGAAGGGCATGCAGACCCAGTCGCCGGGCTTGAGCCGTTCCACGGCCGGCCCGACTTCCAGCACGACGCCGAGGTTCTCGTGGCCGAAGACGCGGCCCTGCTCGAAGTCGGTCCGGCCTTCGTACATGTGCAGGTCGGACCCGCAGATGTTGGTGCTGGTGATCTTGACGATGGCATCTGTCGGACGTTCGATCTTGGGGTCCGGCACGTCTTCGACGGCGACCTGATTGGGGCCGCGATAGACAACTGCTTTCATGATCTGCTCCTGTGCTTCGCCAGGAGAGGCTGCCCCGCATAACGGACGCAACGCTACGTCCCGGCGGTCTGTCGGCGAAACCCGCAGGCGCTCACCCGCGGGACTATCTATTCATGATAGACAGAAGGCGCACAATAGCAATTGGCGATTGCCGGCAGTACTCGCGTCAAACCAGCGCGTGCCCCTGCAGCCTGGTCAGGATCGCCAGCGGACTCGCGTCCTTGTCGTACTGCTGCGCCGGCGACAGCTGCGCCGTGTATTCCATCATGAACTGCCCCGACATCACCGAGTGCGAGGCCTGGTCCGAGAAGCACACCCAGGCGCAGCCCGGCGGGAAGCCGAAGCTGACCTGCGGCGCGTTCTTCTGGTAGTCGAGGTCGGACTTCATGGCGTCGTGCAGCTGCAGCATCAGGTGGTCGTACTCGCTGCGCAGCGACTTGGTCACGTGCAGCGCGTTCAAGGCTTTCGCCTGCCACGCCACGTAGGGCTTCACGCGCGGCAGGAAGCGGCGCGCTACATCTTCGAACGGTTCGCCCACGCGCCACACGCGCGGCACGCCTTCCAGGTTCACGTTGGTGAACACGCGCAGCAGGCGCTCGCCGCGGTTCGGGCGGGACGGGAAAGCGTCGACGTGCAGGCGGCGGTCGTCGGCGCGCCAGGACTGCACGCGGGTCTCGACTTTCGAGGGCCGGAAGCTGGCCGAGCCGCGGCGCAGGTGTTCGGTGTAGCGCGGCACCAGGTGGCCCAGCAGGCTTTCCGCCTCGTCGCGGAAGCGCTTGACCATGCCGGTCGCCAGCGCCTGCGTGGCCTCGTCGCCGACCACGCCCCTCAAGCTGCCGGCAGGGTCGAGGCTGATGTTGCGGACCTTGGGGTCGCGGATGTCTTCGCGGAACAGCGCCAGCTCTTCCTTCTTCGGTGCGAAGCCGTGCTGGGCGAAGTTCGGGAAGTACAGCACCTTGCCCGCTTCCAGCGCGGCGATCCAGGCCGGATTGCCGTGGCCAAGGTCGGCCATGTCGATCTCGACGATCTGGTTTTCCATTGTTATATCCTAGTCTTGTTCGAGTTCCAGCGGCGGCGATGCGAGGTCTTCGTCCTGCCTTGCCTGCTGCCGGTCCCACATTTGTTGGTAGAGCCCGCGCTGCGCGAGCAGCTGTCCATGCGTGCCGCGTTCGACGATGCGGCCGTGGTCGAGCACCAGGATCTGGTGCGCGTCGGCGATGGTCGACAGGCGGTGCGCGATCACCAGGGTGGTGCGCTGCTTCGCGATTTCCTTCAGCTGCGTCTGGATCGCCTGCTCCGACTTCGAGTCCAGTGCGGACGTCGCTTCGTCGAAGATCAGGATCGCCGGGTTCTTCAGCAGCGTGCGCGCGATCGCCACGCGCTGCTTTTCGCCGCCGGACAGCTTCAGGCCGCGCTCACCCACCATTGTCGCATAGCCGTCGGGCAGGCTCTCGATGAAGTCGTGGATCGAGGCCGCGCGCGCCGCGGCGACGATGTCTTCATGGCTGGCGCCCGGGCGGCCGTAGGCGATGTTGTATTCGATGGTGTCGTTGAACAGCACCGTATCCTGGGGCACGATGCCGATCGCGTGGCGCAGCGAGTCCTGGGTCACGTGACGGATGTCCTGGCCGTCGATGCTGATCGATCCCTGCTGCACGTCGTAGAAGCGAAACAGCAGGCGCGACAGGGTCGACTTGCCCGAGCCGCTGTGGCCGACCACGGCGGTGGTGGTGCCGGCCGGGATCGTGAAGTCGACGTCGAACAGGATCTGGCGCTTGGGGTCGTAATTGAACTCGACGTGCGAGAACGCGACCTGGGCGCCGCGCGTGACGAGCGGCTTGGCATCCGGCGCATCGGCCACCTCGCGGTGCTGCTCCAGCAGGCCGAACAGACGCTCCATGTCGGCCAGGCTCTGCTTGATCTCGCGGTAGATCACGCCCAGGAAGTTGAGCGGAATGTACAGCTGCAGCATGAAGGCGTTCACCAGCACCAGGTCGCCGATGGTCATCGTGCGGTCGATCACGCCCTGCGTGGCGCGCCACAGGATCGCGGTGACGGCGGCGGCGATGATCAGGGACTGGCCCGAATTCAGGAAGGAGAGCGAGGTCTGCGAACGCACGGCGGCGCGCTCGTAGTTCTGCAGGCCTTCGTCGTAGCGCTTGGCTTCGTAGTCTTCGTTGCCGAAGTATTTGACGGTCTCGAAGTTGATCAGCGAGTCGATGGCCTTGGTGTTGGCCTTCGAATCGAGCTCGTTCATCGTGCGGCGGAAATGCGTGCGCCATTCGGTGACCACGATGGTGAAGGTGATGTAGGTGACCAGCGCCGCGGCGGTGATGATCGAGAACCACTTGTCGTAGCGCGCGGCCAGGTAGCCCAGCACCAGCGTGATCTCGACCAGCGTCGGCAGGATCGAAAACAGCGAATAGGACACCAGCGAGCTGACGCCGCGCGTGCCGCGCTCGATATCGCGCGTCATGCCGCCGGTCTGGCGGTTCAGGTGAAAGCGCAGCGACAGCGCGTGCAGGTGGCGGAACACCTTCAAGGCGATGGTGCGCACCGCGCGCTGGGTCACGCGCGCGAACAGGAATTCGCGCAGCTCGGTGAACAGCGTGGTCGAGAAGCGCAGCGCGCCGTAGGCCAGCAAGGCGCCGAGCGGCAGCACCAGCAGCGCGTAGGGATGCGAGGGTGTGATGCTCAGGCTGTCGACGATATTCTTGAGCACCAGCGGCACGCCGATGTTGGCGACCTTGGCGCCGATCAGGCAGACCAGCGCGGCCATCACGCGCCATTTATACACCCACAGGTAAGGCAGCAGCGTGCCGATCACGGCCCAGTCGTTGCGCCTGGCATTCGGGTCGCCGGCCGGGGGTAAGGAAGAGCTTGGAGAAGAGCGTCGCATGACAGGGTTTGTCTATTTATGGTTCAATCTGGGACGATTGTAGCTTTTACCGAGATTTCAAGATGACCCAGCCAGAAAACCAGACGCCATCCACCACCCGACTGCCCGAAGGAAAGATGCCGGTGCTGCGGATGATGCCTGCCCCCTCCGATGCCAACGTCTACGGCGACGTGTTCGGCGGCTGGATCATGGCCCAGGTCGACGTCGCCGGCTCGCTGCCGGCCGTGCGCCGCGCGAATGGCCGCGTCGCCACCATTGCCGTGAATTCCTTCCTGTTCAAGAACCCGGTGTTCGTCGGCGACCTGCTGTCCTTCTACGCCGACGTGGTCAAGGTCGGCAATACCTCGATCACCGTGTACGTCGAAGTCTACGCCGAGCGCAACCGCCTGCAGACCAACGTCGTGAAAGTCACCGAGGCCACCCTCACCTACGTCGCCACCGGCCCGGACCGCAAGCCGCGCCAGCTGCCGCCGCTCGACTCGCTGATCGAGCACTAAGCGTCCCGACGATGCCGCTGCCGCGCCGCCTGTTCCTGCTGGATGCGGCGCGACTGGCCGCGGCCGTCAGCGCTTCCGGCATCGTCCATGCCGCGCCGTCGAACGCGGCCGGCTATCCGTTCAGCCTGGGCGTGGCTTCCGGTTCGCCGCTGCCGGACTCGGTGATCCTGTGGACCCGTATTCTGCCGAATCCGCTCGATGCGCATTCGGCGCCGACGCTCGCCGTGCCCTTGCGCTGGGAGGTGGCGCAGGACCAAGCCTTCCGCAAGATCGTCGCCAAGGGCAGCGCAGTCGCGACGCCCGAGCTGGCGCACAGCGTGCGCGTGAACGTGACCGGCCTGCAGCCGGACCGCTGGTACTGGTACCGCTTCATGCTTGGCGACGCCGTCAGCCCGGTCGGCCGCACGCGTACCGCACCCGCCGCCGGCAGCATGCCGGACCTGCTGAAGCTGGCCGTGGCTTCCTGCCAGCACTGGGAATTCGGCAGCTATGCCGCGCACCGCTACATCGCCGACAGCCAGCCGGACCTGGTCGCCTTCCTCGGCGATTACATCTACGAGTGGGGCGCCTTTCGCCTGCAGCATCCGCAGCCGGGGGAGCGTATCGTGCGCCAGAACGAGTCGTTCGACTTGCAGAGTTATCGCCAGCGCTATGCCCAGTACAAGACCGATCCGGACCTGCAGGCCGCGCATCTGGTCGCGCCCTGGATCGTGACCTGGGACGACCACGAAGTCGCCAACGACTACGCCGCCGACCGCGACGAGCGTTTATCGCAGGACTTCGCGGCGCGCCGTGCGGCGGCTTACCAGGCCTTTTACGAGCACATGCCGCTGCGCCTGCCGCCGCCGCGCAGCTTCGCCAGCGTGCGCATGTTCCAGCGCTACGACTGGGGCAGGCTGGCGCGCTTTCACGTGCTGGACGACCGCCAGTACCGCGCGGCGCAGGCCTGTCCCGGCAAGAACCTGGGCGGCTCGAATTCGGTGGGTCCGCGCGCCTGCCCTTCGCTGCTCGACCCGCGGCGCACGATGCTGGGCCGGGAGCAGGAAGCCTGGCTGACCGGCGGCCTGCAATCGTCGAAGGCGCGCTGGAACATTTTGGCGCAGCAGACCCTGATGGCGCAGTCGACCCAGTTGCCGATCGCCGCGGCCGGCGATGGCCGCTTCTGGACCGATGGCTGGGATGGTTATCCGGCGGCGCGCAAACGCCTGCTCGACACGCTGGTGTCCAGCCGCGCACGCAATCCGCTGGTGCTGGGCGGCGACGTCCATACCTTCTACGCGAGCGAACTGCGCGCGGACTTCAACCGGCCCGTCTCGAAAGACAACCCGGTGCTCGCGACCGAATTCGTCGGCACCTCGGTGACTTCGAACTCGCGCCCGCAGCAGCGCACCGCGCAATACGTGGCGATGAACCCGCACATCAAGTACGGCCGCAGCGACAAGCGCGGCTACATGCTGATGGCGGTGACGCCGAAAGAGACGCGGGTCCAGTTCATGGGCCTGGACGAGGTGCGGGATCCGAAGACCGGCCAGCGCGAGCTGGCGGCCTTCAGGGTGGAGAGTGGGACGGCGGGGGTGGAGATGACGGCGATCTAGGCCTGCGGCTTGTGAACGTCGTTTCCGCGATCTTGACCGTCATTCCCGCGGAGGCGGGAATCCAAGGCAGGCTAGCAAACCGCAAACAAACTTGGGTCCCCGCCTGCGCGGGGACGACGAGATCATTGCGAGGGACGACGGTATATGGTCAGGCCGTCTGCTTCTCATCCCGCAGCTCGCGCCGCAGGATCTTGCCGACGTTCGTCTTCGGCAGCGTGTCGCGGAACTCGACGTACTTCGGCCGCTTGTAGCCGGTCAGCTGCTCCTTGCAGAAGGACAGCAGGTCGTCCTTGGTCAGCGCCTTGTCCTTCTTGACCACGTACAGCTTGACCGCCTCGCCCGAGTGCTGGTCAGGCACGCCCACGCAGGCCACTTCCAGCACGCCCGGGTGGCTTGCGACCACTTCCTCGACTTCGTTCGGATACACGTTGAAGCCCGAGACCAGGATCATGTCCTTCTTGCGGTCGACGATCTTGATGTAGCCCTGCTCGTTCATGATGCCGATGTCGCCGGTCTTGAAGAAGCCGTCCGCGGTCATGACCTTGGCCGTTTCGTCCGGACGCTGCCAGTAGCCGGCCATCACCTGCGGACCGCGCACGGCGATCTCGCCGGCGGTGCCGAACGGGACTTCCTGGCTGGCTTCGTCGAGGATGCGGATCTCGGTGGATGGCAGCGGCAGGCCGATGGTGCCGGTGAAGTCGGTGATGTCGCAGCGGTTGGCGGAGACCACCGGCGAGGTCTCGGACAGGCCGTAGCCCTCGACGATCGGGATGCCGGTCAGCTGCAGCCACTTGTCGGCGACCGGCTTCTGCACCGCCATGCCGCCGCCCGGGCAGACCAGCAGGCCCGAGAAGTCGAGGCTGGCGAAGTCCGGATGGTTCAGCAGGCCGTTGTACAGGGTGTTCACGGCCGGGAAGACGTTGATGCGGTAGCCGCGCAGTTCCTTGATGAAGCCGCCGATATCGCGCGGGTTCGGGATCAGGAGGTTCATGCCGCCCACGCGCAGGCCCAGCAGGGCGCAGACGGTCAGCGCATAGATGTGGTACAGCGGCAGCGCGCACACGAACTGCAGGTCGGCGCCGGCCTTGGCCAGCGTCGGGCCGAACCAGGCTTCGTTCTGCAGCACGTTGGCGATCACGTGCTTGTGCAGCAGAACCGCGCCCTTCGACACGCCGGTAGTGCCGCCGGTGTACTGCAGGAAGGCGACGTCGTCATGGCCCACCTGGACCGGTTTCAGGGTCTGGCGCGCGCCTTCAGCCAGCACGCGCTTGAACGGCACCGCGCCCGGGATCGAGAAGGCCGGCACCATCTTCTTGACCGTGCGGACCACGAAGTTGACGATCATGCCCTTCGCGCCCAGCAGGTCGCCCATGGTGCCGACGATGACGTGCTTGACCTTGGTGGTGGCGACCACTTCGGCCACCGTGTGCGCGAAGTTCTCCAGCACGACGATGGCTTCGGCGCCCGAGTCGTTCAGCTGGTGCTGCAGCTCGCGTGCGGTGTACAGTGGATTGACGTTGACGATGGTGTAGCCGGCGCGCAGGATGGCGGCCATCGCCACCGGATACTGCAGCACGTTCGGCAGCATGATCGCCACGCGCGCGCCCGGCTGCAGGCCGCGGCTCTGCAGCCAGGCGGCCATCTGGCCGGACAGCTTGTCGAGTTCGGCGAACGTCATGGACTTGCCCATGCAGGCGTAGGCCTTGCGGTCCGCGTACTTGCGGAAGGCTTCCTCCAGCAGGTGCGTGAGGGAGCGGTATTGGGTCCAGTCGATCTCCGACGGTACGCCCGCCTCGTACGAATCCAGCCAGAATTTGTCCATGTTATTGCCTCTTTTTTCTATCTATACAAACGCCGTCCCCGCGAAGGTGGGGACCCAAGAGCGAACTTGGATCCCCGCCTGCGCGGGGACGACGGTTTTAATTCAGACTACGCTGCCTGCTTTTCCTCGCGCAGTGCGCGCCGCAGGATCTTGCCGACGTTCGTCTTCGGCAGCTCGCTGCGGAACTCGATGTACTTCGGCTTCTTGTAGCCAGTGAGCTCGCGCTTGCAGTAGTCCATCAGCTGTTCGGCGCTCAGGCCCGGGTCCTTCTTGACCACGAAGACCTTGACCGCCTCGCCGGAGTGTTCGTCCGGCACGCCGATCACCGCGCATTCCAGCACGCCGGGGTGCGCCGCGATCACGCCTTCCAGTTCGTTCGGGTAGACGTTGAAGCCCGAGACCAGGATCATGTCCTTCTTGCGGTCGACGATCTTCACGTACCCGTTCTCGTCCATGATGCCGACGTCGCCGGTTTTGAAATAGCCGTCCGCCGTCATGACCTTGGCCGTTTCATCCGGACGGTTCCAGTAACCGGCCATCACCTGTGGACCGCGGATCGCGATCTCGCCGACGCTGCCGATCGGCAGTTCCTTGCCGTCGTCGTCCAGGATCGCCACCTCGGTCGACGGGATCGGCAGGCCGATCGTGCCGGTGAAGGCCGAGATGTCGCAGCGGTTCGCGGTGGCCACCGGCGAGGTCTCCGACAGGCCGTAGCCTTCGATGATGTGCTTGCCGGTGACGGCTTTCCACTGGTCGTTCACCGCCTGCTGCACCGCCATGCCGCCGCCGTTCGCCAGCTTCAGGCCCGAGAAATCCAGGTGCTTGAAGTCCGGATGGTTGACCAGCGCGTTGTACAGCGTGTTCACCGCCGGCAGCGAGTTGAACTTGTACTTGCCCAGCTCCTTGATGAAGCCCGGGATGTCGCGCGGGTTCGGGATCAGGACGTTCAGCGCCCCCACCCGCATGCCCCACAGCGCGCACACCGTCAGCGCGAAGATGTGGTACAGCGGCAGCGCGCAGACGATGGTCGGGAACTCGACCACCGGCTCCTGGTTCATCGCCACCGCGGACCACGCCTCGCCCTGCAGCAGGTTGGCGATCACGTTCCGGTGCGTCAGGGTCGCGCCCTTCGACACGCCGGTGGTGCCGCCCGTGTACTGCAGGAAGGCGACGTCGCTGCTCTTCAGCTCCGCTTTCTGGAACGGCATCTTGGCGCCCTGCGCCAGCGCGTCCTTGAAGCGCACGCTGCTCGGCAGCGAGAACTCCGGCACCATCTTCTTGACGTTGCGGACCACGAAATTCACCAGCATGCCCTTGGCGCCGCCCAGCATCTCGCCCATGCTCGCCACCACCACGTGGCGCACCGGGGTCTTGCCCATCACCTCCTGCAGCGTGTGCGCGAAGTTCTCGAGCACGATGATGGCCTCGGCGCCCGAGTCCTTCAGCTGGTGCTCCAGTTCGCGCGGGGTGTACAGCGGGTTCACGTTCACCACCGTGTAGCCGGCGCGCAGGATGGCGGCCAGCGCCACCGGATACTGCAGCACGTTCGGCATCATGACCGCCACGCGTGCCCCCTTGGCCATGCCGCGGCTCTGCAGCCAGGCGGCCAGGCGCTTCGACATGCTGTCCAGTTCCGCATACGTCAGGAACTTGTCCATGCAGACAAAGGCGTTGTTCGAGGCGTACTTCTGGAACGATTCCTCCAGCAGCTGCACGAGCGAGCCATACTGGTCGGGATCGATTTCCGCGGGAACGCCGGGCGGGTACGACTTCAGCCAAATCTTGTCCATCGGGTGCCTGTCTCCAGTGTAATTATTCTGTGTGGGCCGCCCAACCGAAAAAAACGCACGGTCGTGCTGAGTTTGCTTTCCATGATGCTATCGGGCAGCGCGCCCGATAGCAAGCATTTTTAAAGCAATTCGAACATGAATTCTAGCGTCCGCCCATGGTCGGGGCATCGCTGCGCTGCACCATCAGGGGCGCGGCCGGCGCCGGCGGCACCAGTGCCTTCAGGATGCGGTGACGCTCCTTGCGGTCGAGCTCGGCCAGTTGCCGGACCGACTTGTAAAACCGCGAAAAGCTGCCGTCACGTTTGAGCATGGCGCGGAAGGCCGGCACGAAGTCCTCGTAAGTCGCGATCGAGGCCAGGTGGGCGTTCGACAAAGGCTGCTCGAAGAAGCGGTCGTAGCCGGCATAGCCGCCCCAATTGCCCTTCAGGACCTGGTACTCGTCCTTCAGCTCCTGGAACAGGCGCACCTTGACCGCGCGCTTTTCGTTGTCGCTGCGGTCGACCACACCGTAATTCTGCTCGAGCGCCTTGCGGTACTTGAGCAGCAGGCCCAGGAAATCGTGCTTGCGGCTCTTGTAGCGCGCATAAGCGTCGCGCATCGCCGGATTGCCGAAGCGCTCCATCCAGCGTTCCACGCCCGCTTCCTCGACCGTGCTGGCGAAGGATTCGTTGAACTGCGAGTCGCCCTGCACGTACACGATCTGGTGCGCCAGTTCGTGGAAAATCATGCGCGCCAGTTCGGCGTCCGGGTAGTTGATGAAGGTGGAGATCAAGGGATCGCTGAACCAGCCCAGCGTCGAATACGCCGGCACGCCGCCGACCTCGACGTCGTTGCCCTCGGCCTTCAACTCCTTCGCGTAGGCCAGCGCGGCGTCCTTGCTGTAGTAGCCGCGGTAGTTCACGCAGCCGGCCACCGGGAAACACCACTGCAGGGGCTTCAGCGACAGTTCGGGCGTGGCGACCACGTTCCACAGCACGTAGGGGCGCTTGAGGGAGGCGTAGTTCTTGTAGCTGTTGTTATCTGGTAATGCCATTTCGCTAACGGCGAAGCGGCGGATCTGGCGCGCGGTCTCCAGGCGGAGACGCAGTTTGGAGCTGGTGCCGGGGTCGGCGATCCAGTCGTCGATCGGACGGGCGTCCGACAGGAGTTCAAGCTGGCCCTGGGCCGCCTGCGAGTAGTAGTTCAGCGTGGAGCAGCTGGCCAGCAGCCCCGCTGCCGTGCCCGCAAGGAGCACGGCACGGAGCCGCGGGGTGATTCGCGAAAGTTTCATTTGTCAGGTTCATCATGGCGCGGCCTAGAGGCGTCTTGAGAAACCGTAGCGAGCGGAAGGAGTTTCGTCCGAGAAGCGCAGCCGTACTTCCGGTACGGCGAGCATCGCAGGACGAAAATCCGACGCGCAGTAGGTTTATCAAGATGCCCTCTCCACCTGCACCAGCGTGTCGTAGAAGGTCGGCGCCCGGCCCATGTCGGTCAGGCGCTGGCTGGTTACTTCGTTGGCGTTCTTGCCGTCGCTGGCGAGCTTTTTCCACCAGATCGACAGGCCGACCACGAGGCCGGCCCGCGCCTTGGGCGTGACACGGGCGCGCGCGACGAACGCGCCCCTGTCGTTAAAGATGCGCACCATCTCGCCGTGCTCGATGCCGCGCGATGCGGCGTCGACGGGATGGATGTCCAGGTGAGGCTCGCCCTCGGTGGCGCGAAGGCTCTGGACATTGACAAAGGTTGAGTTGAGGAAGTTCCTGGCCGGCGGAGAAATCATCGCCAACGGATATTTCTCTGCCAGTTCGGGGTTGGACGCCACGGATTCGTAATTCGCAATATACGTCGGCAGCGGATCGAGGCCGTCGTGCAGCATCGATTCGGAGTAAAACTCGCACTTGCCGGAAGGCGTAGGGAAGCAGCCTTCCGCGAAGGGCGCCGCCGGCATGTTCAGCTTGCTCCAGCCAGTGCGCTTCAGCGATTCCCAGTCGAAGTGCACGGCGCGCGCGTCCTGCTTGTTGAAGGCTTGCGCGGCCAGCTCGTCGTCGGTCTCGTCGAACACCGGGTCGGTAAAGCCCATGCGCCTGGCGAGCAGGCGGAAGATCTCGGTATTCGGCTTGGCTTCGCCCAGCGGCGCAATCGCCGCGTTATTCGCCATCATGTACAGGTGGCCATAGGCCAGGTGGGCATCGACGTGTTCGAGCTGGGTGGTGGCCGGCAGCAGGATGTCGGCGTAGTCCGCGGTGTCGGTCTGGAAGTGTTCCAGCACCACCGTGAACAGGTCCTCGCGCTCGAAGCCGCGCTGCACCTTCGACGAATCGGGCGCGATCGCCACCGGGTTCGCGTTGTAGACGATGACGGCTTCGATCTTCGGGCCGAATTCCGGCGCCGCTTCGCGCAAGAGATCGTCGCCGATGGTGTTCATGTTGATGGTGCGCGGCAGGCGTCCGCGCAGCAGGTCCGGACGCTGCAGCGCCAGCTTGTTGGCCGGGAAGGAGCCCGAGGTCGACAGCTGCACGCCGCCGGCCGCGTGGCGCCAGGCGCCCACCAGCGCCGGCAGGCAGGCGATGTTGCGCACGGCCATGCCGCCGCCGCGCACGCGCTGCAGGCCGTAGTTCATGCGGATCGCGACCGGCTCGCCGCGCATCGCGGTCTGGCCATATTCGCGCGCCAGGTTCACCACTTCCTCGGCAGTGATGCCGCAGGTCTCGGCGGTGCGTTCCGGTGTCCATTCGGCCACGCGGTCCTTCAGTTGCGCAAAGCCGAGCGTGTGCTGGGCGATGTAGTCGTGGTCGAGCAGGTTTTCCTTGACCAGCACGTGCATCATGCCCAGCGCCAGCGCGCTGTCGGTGCCCGGCATGACGGCGATGTGCTGGTGGCACTTCTCGGCCGTCAGCGAGCGGTAGGGGTCGATGGCGATCAGCTTCGCGCCGCGGCGCTTGGCTTCCTGCACGCGCATCCAGAAATGCAGGTTCGAGGCGATCGGGTTGCCGCCCCAGATGAGGATCAGCTTCGCATCCTGGAACTGTTCGATGTCGGTGCCGATCGAACCACCGATGGTGTATTTGTAACCCGTAAAACCGGCGGTCGCGCAGACGGTGCGGTCGAGGAAGGAGGCGCCCAGCTTGTTAAAGAAGCGCATCGCCATCGCCTCGCCCTGGACCAGGCCCATGGTGCCGCAATAGCTGTAGGGCAGGATCGCCTGCGGGTCGCGCTCGGCAATCGGCGTCAAGCGTGCCGCGATCTCGTCCAACGCCTGTTCCCAGGTGATCGGCTCGAACTTGCCTTCGCCCTTCCTGCCGACGCGGCGCATGGGCGTGAGCAGGCGGTCCGGGTGATAAGTGCGGTCGACGTAGCGCGAGACCTTGGTGCACAGCACCCCGGCCGTGGTCGGGTGGTCCGGATCGCCCTTGACCTCGGTCGCGACGCCATCCTCGACGGTGACGAGAATGGCGCAGGTATCGGGGCAGTCGTGCGGGCATGTCGCCCTGACAAGGGTCTTGGTCATTGAATCGGATCCGGGAAAAACGTCGAGAAACCAATAGTTTAGACGATTCCTGAGGCCCCTGTGCCGGCACTGGCAAGGTCTGCGGCGGAAGGGCTACAATAGTTCAAAAACATAGGGAGAGAACGTATGAGACTAGTCGAACCCATCCTGGCCCAGCAGGCCCAACTGGAAACGATCCGCCGCGACATCCACGCCCATCCCGAACTCTGCTACGAGGAACAACGCACCGCCGACGTGGTGGCGCGTTGCCTGACCGACTGGGGCATCGAGGTCGTGCGCGGCCTGGGCGTCACCGGCGTCGTCGGCATCATCAAGAACGGCACGTCCGAACGTGCGATCGGCCTGCGCGCCGACATGGATGCGCTGCCGATGCAGGAACTCAACACATTTGAGCACGCGTCGCGCCACGCCGGCAAGATGCATGCTTGCGGTCATGACGGACATACAGCGATGCTGTTGGGTGCAGCCCACTATCTGTCGCAGAACCGCAACTTCGACGGCACGGTCTACTTGATCTTTCAACCAGCCGAGGAAGGCGGCGCCGGCGCCCGCCGCATGATCGCCGACGGCCTGTTCGAACGCTTTCCGATGGATGCCGTGTACGGCCTGCACAACTGGCCGGGTATGGCGGCCGGCAAGTTCGGCGTCGTCGCCGGGCCGATGATGGCGTCCAGTAACGAGTTCCGCGTGGTCGTGAAGGGCAAGGGCGCCCACGCCGCCCAGCCGCACCGCGGCATCGACCCGGTGATGGTGGCGGTGCAGATCGCGCAAGCCTGGCAGACCATCGTCTCGCGCGAAAAGAACCCGCTGGACACCGCCGTGCTGTCGATCACCCAGATCCACGCCGGCAGCGCCACCAATGTGATCCCGGACGAAGCGGTGCTGATCGGTACCGTGCGCACCTTCACCACCGAGGTGCTGGACCTGGTCGAGCGCCGCATGCAGGAAATCGCGGCCGGCGTGGCCAGCGCCTTCAATGCGGGCGTCGATTTTTCGTTCAAGCGCAATTACCCGCCGCTGGTGAACCACGCCGCGCAGACCGCCTTCGCGATCGAGGCCATGAAGGCGGTGGTGGGCGAGGAGAATGTCGACGCCAATGTCGAACCGACCATGGGCGCCGAGGACTTCGCCTTCATGCTGCAGGCCAAGCCCGGCTGCTACGTCTTCCTCGGCAACGGCGATGGCGCGCACCGCCTGGGCGGCCATGGGCTCGGCCCATGCCAGCTGCATAACGGCAGTTATGACTTCAATGACCAGCTGTTGCCAATCGGGGCCAGCTACTGGGTGCGGCTGGTGGAGATGAGCTTGCCGCGTTAACGCGTCGCCCCCGCTCGGTAACGCGTCGCCCCCGCGCAGGCGGGGGCCCCAAGTTCGCTCGCTATTCCGGCAGCGTATCGGCTTTGCTTCCGAGGCGCTGCCCCGGATTCATCCGCTCCAGCGCAATCAGCGCCGCCGAGTGATCGGCCGCCGGCAGGTCTTTCTCGATGCTTTCGTACTGCCGCGTCACCAGCGCCGTCACCGGCAGCGTGATGCCCGCCCCTGCCGCGGCGGCGAGGATGTTGCGCTGGTCCTTCAACTGCGTCTTGACCTGGCCGCCGGGCACGAAATTGCGCTCCAGCATGCGCTGCCCATGCACCTCCAGCACGCGGCTGCCGGCAAAGCCGCCACGGATCGCTTCGCGCACCGCGGCCGGATCGGCGCCCGCGGCTTCGGCCAGCAACAGTGCCTCGGCCACGATGTTGATGGTGGCGCCGACGATCAATTGGTTGCACAGCTTGGCGACCTGGCCGCTGCCGACCGGCCCGACGCATTTCGGATTGCCCATCGCCGCCAATATTGGCTGTGCTTCGCTGAAGTCGGCGGGATCGGCGCCAGCCATGATGGCGAGGCTGCCCGCTTCGGCACCCAGCACGCCGCCGGACACGGGGGCATCGATGAAGCGGCAACCGGCCTGCGTCAAGCGCGCATGGAAAGCCAGCGCTTCGTCCTGGCGGGTGGAACTCATGTCGATCCACAGGCTGCCCGGCTTCAGCGCCGGCAGCGCCGCCGCCAGTACTTCGTCGACGGTCGCTCCCGCTTCGAGGATCGAAATGACGATGTCGGCATCCCTGACGGCGTCGTGCAGTTGCGCGCAGGGCTGGGCGCCGCTCGCGCGCAGCGCCTCGGCTTTCGCATGGGTGCGGTTCCAGGCGCGCACCGGATACGCAGCCTGCGCCAGACGGCTTGCCATCGGGCGGCCCATCAGGCCGATGCCGAGAAATGCCAGGGTCGGGAGGGTCATGGTGGTGTCGTTTTCCATATCGTTCGATTCTAACAATTGACGGGCCGGCCACGTCAAAACGCGGACCTCGTTAAAATAGCTGGATTCGTCAATCGAAAGGAATAAGAAGATGTTCTCCATCAAGAAAATCGCGGCCCCGATCGCCGCAGCACTTGCCCTGTTCGCAGCACAGTCGGCGCACGCCCAGCACGGCCTGGTCGATGGCTATTCCGTGGAAGCCGGCGGCGGCGAACACGTGCAGGTCCTGCGCCTGTCGGCCCAGAAGGACTGGAACAAGAACTGGTTCGCCACCAGCGGCTACCACCTGTCGGGCTACTGGGATGCCAACATCGCCTACTGGCGCGCCAACCGCTGGCTGGACCTGCCGAACAACAGCCATAACCTGGCGGTGATCGGCCTGACCCCGGTGTTCCGCTGGGAAGCGGACAACAAGCTCGGTTTCTATGCCGACGCCGGCATCGGCGCCGCCCTGTTCTCGGACGTGTACCGCAACACCCACCGCCAGCTGTCGACCGCGTATGAATTCGCGGACCACGTCGGCGTCGGCTACGTGTTCGCGAATAAATGGGAGCTGGGCGCGCGTCTGCAGCATTATTCGAATGGCGGTATCAAGCATCCGAACGGCGGCGTGAATCTGCTGATGGTGAAGGCCAGCTACCACTACTGATCCCCTGTTTCGTCGCCCCCGCGCAGGCGGGGGCCCATGCTGAGCGGGCCAGGTTGGCTCTGTATGGATTCCCGCCTCCGCAGGAATGACGTCCGTGGCTGGCGTCGGCGTCGGATCGTTTATGTGACAATCGTCCCATGACCGATACCAGCACCGTCAAGAGCTACCTTCCCTGGCTGGTGGCGACTGCCCTGTTCATGGAGCAGCTCGACGCCACCATCGTCAACACCGCCATCCCCAGCATCGCGGCCAGCCTGAACGTCACGCCGCTGAGCCTGAAGTCCGTCGTCACCAGCTACATCCTCAGCCTTGCCGTGGGCATCCCCGTGAGCGGCTGGATGGCCGACCGTTTCGGCACCAGGCGCGTGTTCGGCACCGCCATCGCCATCTTCACGCTCGCCTCGGTCCTGTGCGGGCTATCGGTGAACGCCGAGATGATGGTCTTCGCGCGCCTGCTGCAAGGCCTGGGCGGCGCGATGATGATGCCGGTCGGGCGCCTCGCCATCATCCGCACCTTTCCCAAGAGCGAGCTGCTGGGCGCGATGAACTTCGTGATCCTGCCGGCCCTGATCGGCCCGCTGCTGGGCCCGACGGTGGGCGGCCTGATCGTGCACTGGGCCTCGTGGCGGGCCATCTTCTTCGTCAATGTGCCGGTCGGCCTGCTGGCGCTGTTCCTGGTGTTCCGCTACATGCCCGACTACAAGGGCGCCGAGCCGCGCCCGCTGGACGTGATCGGCTTGATCCTGTTCAGTTCGGGAACGGCGTTGCTGTCCTGGCTGCTGGAGATCTTCGGCGAGCACACGCTGGACATGGTGACCATGATGCTGATGCTGGGCCTGTCGGTGGCGCTACTGGCGGCCTATGTCTGGCATGCGAACAAGGAAGAGTTCCCGCTGCTTCGGCTGGCGCTGCTGAAGGTCCGCACGTTCCGCATTTCCGTGCTGGGCGGGTTCATCACCCGCCTCGGCATCGGCGGCCTGCCCTTCCTGCTGCCGCTGCTCTACCAGCTGGGTCTCAAATTGCCGGCCTGGCAGTCGGGTCTCTTGATGATGCCGACCGCAGCCGCCGCGATGGGCATGAAGCTGATCGCGCCGAAGGTGCTGGCGCGCTTCGGCTACCGCCAGGTACTGATCGTGAACACGATCTGCATCGGCCTGACGATCGCCCTGTTCACGCTGGTGGGCCCGGGCACGCCCTGGTATGCGATCGCCGGCATCGGCCTGCTGCAGGGCTTCTTCAATTCGCTGCAGTTCTCGAGCATGAACACGCTGGCCTATGCGGATGTCGCGCAGAAGGACTCGAGCATGGCCAGCACGATCGCCAGTTCCTTCCAGCAGCTCTCGATGAGCTTCGGCCTGGCCAGCGGGTCGTTGGTCACCGGCTGGTTCCTGGGAAGGGTACCGCAAACCGACCAGGTAATGGTGACCTCGGCCCTGCACCACGCCTTCCTCGCACTGGCAATCACGACGATGCTGTCCTCGCTCGTGTTCTGGCGTTTGCGCCGCGGCGACGGCGAAAGCATCAGCCGCGGCAAACCACAAGCGCAGGAAGCCAGCGCGCAGGATTCGGCGCCCTTGTCTCAAGCTTGAACTGCGGCCTGAACTGCGGCCCGAACTGCAGGCTTGATGCCGTTAAGCGGGAAGCTGCAACCCGGATGGCGGCATGCTGTCGAAGCATGAGGAGGACCTCGCAATGAGCCTATCCCTTGTCTCGGCAAACTTCGATGCGGGAGGGAGCATCCCGGCCGTTCACACCTGCGAAGGCACCGATACCGCACCCGCCCTGTCCTGGTCAGGCGCGCCGCCGGGCACGAAGAGCTTCGCGCTGATCGTCGACGATCCCGACGCACCCGATCCCGCAGCGCCGACGATGACCTGGGTGCATTGGGTGCTCTACAACATCCCGATCTCTGCGGTCAGCCTGCCGTCGAGCGTGCGCGGCACGGATCTGCCGCCAGGTACGCGCACCGGTCTGAACGACTGGAAGAAGAGTGGTTACGGCGGGCCATGTCCGCCGACGGGGCGCCACCGTTACGTGCACAAGCTCTACGCGCTGGATGTGGTGCTGCCGGATCCGGGACATCCGACCAAGGCGGAGCTGGAAAAGGCGATGCAGGGACACGTGCTGACGCAGGGCGAATTGATCGGGACGTATCAGAAGAGAGGACGCTGAAAAAGAGAGCGCGCTGA
>NZ_JANUGX010000042.1 GCF_024753245.1 Massilia norwichensis
GTTGAACTGTAAAGCGATAGATGACGGCTCACCTCTAGAATAACCGGCTAGCGGAAGATAGGGTCACAGCGTTTATAACATGTACGCCAGACTGCCGCGTCTAAGGCTTGCTGCCCTGCAGCTAAAGCGCATACCGTCGAGCGGAAGACCTGCACTCGGCACGGTTGCAGACCTTTTCCGGCGTCCGCGACCGACCTTTTTGTTGAAAAAGTCAGGAGCCGACATTTCGCGGCAATTTTGAGATGGGGGCGGCACATTAACTGACCGATTATTGCAGCGTGATGACCGCTCTAGAAAACTGAGTTACCGATCGATCCTTGCCGCTTCGCACACGAACGGCGTTCTTCAATACTGTAAGTCAACAGCGGACGCTTGAGTAGGGGTAATAGGCCTAGAAAACTACTTTTAACCGCTTTGATACCCTACCACAAGTGTGCCGCAAGATCGCTTCCACGAAGGCTGGCGTATCGTCGAAGCATGCGAATATCCTTGTGACCGGTGATTTTCGCGATCAAAACATCCGAAAGCTTTGTCCGCTCATATAAACGGCACGTAGCCTCATGGCGTAAGTCATGAAAATGGAGATCGAGGACCCCAGCGAGCCGGAAGATCCGGGCAAACCGTATTGAAAGGTTCCTGGTCGTAACGTCGAGGGCGTGCCCATCCCGATCGCCAGACCAATAAGGAAAAATCCGGTTTTCCCTATCGGTGATTGCCTTCCGGTTGTTCCGTATGTAAGTCGAAAGATGCTGAACAATCGGCGTCGGCAGAGGTACCTGTCGGGTCGACCCGTTCTTAGTACGATCAAGGAAGATAGTACGCTTGGGCAGGTCAACCTGGGAAACGTAAAGGGTATAGCATTCACGCATCCGCATCGCACTCTGCAGCGCCAGTTCGAAGAACAGTCGCTCATCGTCGCTCTCCTGCAGGAACGCGACGATACGCGCCTCTTCGTCATCACAGACCCTCCGATCCCTCTCCTCATCCACTCGCGGGGCCTTGCCCTGCGCGGCCAACAGATCGGCGTCCGCTTCTGTATAGGTAGCAAACCCGCGTTTTAACAGGCGCAGAGGGTTCTGAGCCATAATTTCCGGATGCTTCCTTGTCATCCAGTCAAAGCACCGCGCAAGCGCGCCCTGCCGCTTACGAATCGTGCCTGGAGCGAGGTGATTGATACGCTTCATGTCTCGCACCCAGGCCTCGGCCCAGTCGTAGTTCAGCGACCCGGTGCCGATCTTCGCGACACTGGGCATGACGGTATCGAGGAGCTTTTGATCGGACAGCGGCACCGAGTTATGCCGCAGATACTCGAGAATGCAGCGTTGTACCGTCCAGATCTCTTGCTTCGGCGTTTCACGCTCGAGCAAGGCCGCCGGAACGATACCTTGAGCCAGAAGCCCCTCAAGCTGCCTGGCGTACTGCTCGGCAGCTTCTTTGGTATCGAAAGTCGCCCAGAGGTCCTTGGGCAGGAGCCTGTGGGAGATACGAAGCTGATACCCGTACGGGCGTTTAACAATAGTGGCCATGGTCCGCGCATCGTAAGTGACTGATGAGCCGGGACGTTTGATCCCGGTCGACGTATGCAAGACCATTAGACAATGTAGACGGCGATTTAGCCGTCTACAGGTGTGGTGCACCACAAATTCCGTGTGGTGTCCAAACGGACTGAACCACAAATGAAACGCTGTCCTACTGGGAGAATTTGGAGGCGAGGACGGGAGTCGAACCCGTCTAGACGGCTTTGCAGGCCGCTGCATAACCTCTTTGCTACCTCGCCGAAGAAGATCGTAACGCCCCCGACGGCGGGGGGCACTGCGTCAGCTCAAATGAAGGGCCAGCTCAGCACGCGACGCACGTGCAGCAGCGCGCGCCCCGCCACATAGGCGAGCGCAAAGCCGAAGGCCAGCAGGCAGCGCACATCGCCCAGGACGGCCAGGAACACCCCGCCGACGGTGGCAAAGGCGACCAGCACCATCAGCCACAATTCGATGCTGAAGAAAAAGGCGGCGGCTTCGCGCCAGACGCGCAGCGCCAGCGCGCCGGCTTCCTTGACGGTCTTGATATCGTGACCCATGATCAGTTCGCTATTTTTAGTGGAGCCAGAAATGCAAAATCGCCGGCAAGGCGGCGATCGGATCGGGCATTCTACCACGCAAGGCCGGCGGGTTCAGGGCGCGGCCGCTTTGCGCAACAAGGGCTTGATCAGTTCGAAGTCGATCGGCTTGGTCAGGTGGTGGTCGAAGCCGGCGTCGAAGGCTCGTTCGCGGTCCTTCTGCTGGCCCCACCCGGTGGTGGCAATCAGGGTCCGCGAGGCGCCGCCAGGCAGGTGTCGCAGCCGGCGCGCCAGTTCGTAGCCGTTCATGTCGGGCAGGCCGATGTCGAGCAGGGCCAGGGCCGGATCGGCGACGCCGACCAGCTCCAGCGCCTGCGCGCCCGAATGCGCGACCACGACCTCGCAGGCGAACAGCTCGAGCGCCATCGCCAGCGTCTCGGCGGCGTCCTGGTTGTCGTCGACCACCATCACGCGCACCGCGCGCGGCGCGGCCTGCTCCGGCGCCGCTTCGGCCGGGCACACGGCGCCCGCCGCCAGCGGCAGCGTGACGATGAAGGTGCTGCCCCGCTGCGGTCCTTCGCTCTCGGCGCGGATGCTGCCGCCATGCAGCTCGACGATGCCGCGCACCAGCGCCAGGCCGATGCCGAGTCCGCCCTTGGCCCGTTCGAGCGCCGACTCGAGCTGCGAAAACATCTCGAAGACCGTGGCCAGCGCCGGCGCGGGAATCCCGATGCCGTTGTCGCGCACCCGTATCTCGGCCAGGTCCGGATGGCAGGCCAGATGCAGCTCGATCAATCCGCCGTCCGGCGTGTACTTGGCGGCGTTGGTCAGCAGGTTGACGACGACCTGCGCCAGCCGGGTCGCATCGCCGTCGACCATGACCGGCCCGTCCTCGACGAACAGGCGCAGGCTGTGGCGCGCCGCTTTCATGGTGTCGGCCATGTCCTGCGCGGCGCTGCGCACCAGCGCCGACAGTTCGACCGGCGCGCGGCGCAGCTGCATGCGGCCCTGGGTGATGCGCGACACTTCCATCAGGTCGTCGACCAGCCGCGTCATGTGGCGCAACTGGCGGTCGAACACCTGCAGCAGCCGGCCCTCGCCGCCCTGCCCGTCCCGGCCGGCGCGCAGCTTGAAGACATCGAGCGCGCTGCGCATCGGCGCCAGCGGATTGCGCAGCTCGTGCGACAGCGTCGCCAGGAACTCGTCCTTGCGCCGGTCCGCGGCCGACAGCTGCTCGTTCAGCTTTTTCAGTTCGGTTTCGGCCGCTTCCGCCGCCTTGCGCGCGGCCAGCAGCTCGCGCTCGTAGGCGCGGCGGTCGGAGGCCTTGAACAGGGCCCAGTGGTCGACGATACGGTCGTCCTCGCGGTGCCGCACGATGTTGATCAGCATGGGCAGGCGCTCCTGCAGCCGGTTGCGGATATCGACCTGGATCTCGGCGACCGAGCCCTGCACCTGCAGGATGGGCTGGCAATGCGTGTTGAAGAACAGGCGCGCGCCCACCGGCAGCAGGTCGCGCAGGCGGATCTTGCCGACCAGCTCATCGCGGCTGTAGCCGAGCCAGTTGCAGGCGGTGCCGTTGGCGCGCAGGACCAGGCCGTCGGCCGCGGTGGTCATGAGGGCGCAGGCCGCGTGCTCGAACATCGTATCCCCATCCGGGGTGGTGTCGGCCATGGCGGCTCAGCGCAGTGCGCTCGCGAGGAAGCTGTCGATGGCGCGCGAACTTTCGGTCGGTGCGCTCATGTGCGGGCAATGGCCGACATTGTCGATGATGTGGAGGGTGCTGACCGGCAGGTGCCGGTGCAGGAATTCGCCGACCGACAACGGCGCCACCATGTCGTCGCTGCATTGCAGGATCAGCGCCGGCACGGTCGACAGCGGCACGTCCTTGCGGTGGTCGGACAGGAAGGTCGTGCGCGCGAAATGCTTGGCGATCTTGGGGTCATTGCGGCAGAAGCTGTTGGTCAGCTCGCTGCGCAGTTCGGGGCGCTCGGGCACGCCCATGATCGCGGGTGCCAGGTTGCTCGACCAGCCGAGGTAATTCGCGTCCATGGTCTCGAGCAGCTCGTCGATGTCTTCGCGCGCGAAGCCGCCGATGTAGTCGCCGTCGTTGATGTAGCACGGCGAAGGCCCGACCATGATCTGGGCGCTGAACTTGTGCGGCGCCTTGATCGTGGCGAGCATGCCGATCATGGTGCTGACCGAGTGGCCGACGAAGACCACCGGGCCGGTGGCGAATTCGTCGACGATCTCCAGCAGGTCGTCGGCGTAGCCATGCAGGCTGTCGTATTTGTCGCGCCGGTAGGCGCTCAGATCGGAGCCGCCGCTGCCGACCAGGTCGAAGGCGATGGTGCGAAAGCGCGCTTCGTAGGCTGGCGCCAGGAAGCGCCACATGGTCTGGTCGCAACCGAAGCCGTGGGCAAACACCATGGTTGCGGAACCATTGCCGGAGAGTCGCACGTTATTACGAACCTGTACCGACGACATTGTCTATTTATCCCCTTAATAAATTAACAATTGGCATTATACCCAATTGGCGCGGATCGGCACGCCCGATGTCAGACCACATGTCCGGGCGCGAAATGCTGCTCGAGGATGGCGCTGATCTGTTCGAAGTTGGCCGGCTTGACCAGGTGGCGGTCGAAGCCGGCGGCGATCACGGCGGCACGCGTGGCCTGGTCGTTCCAGCCGGTCAGCGCCAGCAGGAAGACGTCGTCGCCCGCGGGCGTGCGGCGCAAGGCCGTCGCCACTTCATAACCGCTCATGATGGGCATGCCGAGATCGAGGAAGATGACGTGCGGGCGGAAGGATTGCGCCAGCGCCAGCCCTTCCCGCGCGCTGTAGGCCGCTTCGACCGTATAGCCGAAGGCGCTCAGCAAGGCTTGCATCATGGAGGCGGCATCGGCGTTGTCGTCGATGAGGAGCACGCGTTTTTGCGCGCCGGTGTCGGGGGAAATCATAGGATGGAGCAGCCCGGAAGGCGCAATGAGGGAGCGAAGCTCAATCCTGCAGAGGCTGGGCAGGCGGGAGGTAGGGACCGCTTTTATTTCAAGCAGAGGTCGAGACTACCACAGTTAATGCTTAACCCGTGGAAATATTTTAGGCATGTCCGATCCCGGCGGCACTGTACACATGCTCGAATTCGGCCATCGGCAGGGGCGCCCCGAGCAGGAAGCCCTGCATGGAAGAGCAGCCGCCGCGCACCAGGAAGTTGCGCTGGTCCTCGTTTTCCACGCCTTCGGCCACGATCTCCAGCTTGAGCTTGCGCCCGAGGGCGATGATGGCCTCGACGATCGGTGCCGAACCCGGCTGCGTGCCAACCTCGCGCACGAAGGAGCGGTCGATCTTCAACGCCGCCAGCGGAAAGCGGTTCAGGTAGGCCAGCGAGGAATAGCCGGTGCCGAAATCGTCGAGCGAGAAATAGATGCCCTGGGCGCGGATCTCGTGCATGCGCTGGGTGATCTCCTCCATGTTTTCGGCAAACACGCTCTCGGTCAGCTCGAGGCAGAGCCGCTCGGCGGGCGCGGCAGTATCGTCGAGGATGCCGGCGACCATCCCGGAAAAATCGGGATCGCGCATCTGGTGGATGCTGACGTTGACGGCCAGCTTGAGGCGCGCGAGGGTCGGATCGCGGTGCCAGCGTGCGAGCGCCCGGCAACTCTCCTTCAGCACATGCTCGCCGAGCGGCAGGATCAGGCCCGACTCTTCGGCAAACGCGATGAAATGGGCCGGGCTGACCAGCTCGCCGTCACGCTGCCAGCGCAGCAACACCTCGGCCCCGACCAGGCGGCCGCGGCAATCGAACTGGGGCTGGCAGAACAGCTGGAACTGGCCGAGCGCCAGGCCTTCGCGCATCGCGGCTTCCAGGCTGGCGCGGCGGCTGGCCGCATCCTGCATGCTGGGATCGAAGAAACGCGCCAGGTTACGGCCGTCGGCCTTGGCGCGGTACATCGCCAGATCCGCCTGTTTCAGCAGCGCTTCGACACTGGCGCCGCTGCCGTCGAACAAGGTGATGCCGACACTGGCCGAGCTCTTGAACAGCACCGAGCCCAGCTGAAAAGGCTGGCCCAGCGCGGCCAGGATCTTCGCCACCGTCCGGTCGGCCTCGGCCGCTGCGGCGCGCGGCGTCGCGCCCAGGTCTTCCAGCACCACGACGAACTCGTCGCCGCCCAGCCGGGCCAGCTGGTCGCTTTCGCGCACCGTCGCGCGCAGCCGCTGCGCCGCCTGTTGCAGCAGCATGTCGCCGAGGTCGTGCCCCATGGTGTCGTTGAGCAGCTTGAAGTTGTCGAGATCGAGGTAGGCCAGTGCACTGAAGTGTTTGGAGCGGCGGCCGCGCGCCAGCACATGCTCGAGCTCCTCGAGCAGGAAGCGGCGGTTGGGCAGGCCGGTCAGGTGGTCGAAGTAGGCCAGCTCGTAGATGCGGCGCTCGGTGCGCTTCTGCTCCGTCAGGTCGGTATTCACGCCCGAGATGCGCAGCGCCTTGCCGGCCTCGTCGCGCAGGACGTAGCCGCGCGACAGCACCGGTACGTAATGCCCGTCGCGGTGGCGCAGCCGGAACTCGAGGCTGTAGGCATCGCGCCGGCTGGCCCTCAGCTCCATCACATAGGCGGCGATCATCGGGTCGTCGTCCGGGTGCAGCAGGCGTCGCCAGGCGTCGCTGTCGGCCATGCCCTCCCCGCTCTGGTAGCCCAGCATGTTCCACCAGCGTTCCGAGTAATACACCTCGCCGCTGACCAGGTCCCAGTCCCAGGGGGCGTCGGTGGAGCCCTTGAGCACGAGCCGCAGCCGCTCGTCGGACTTTTCCAAGGACAGTTGGGTTTGCTTCAGGGCGGTGCAATCGGTAAAGCAGACCACCACCTGTTGCAGCTTGCCGGCCTCGTCGAACTCCGGGTAGGCATTGCACAGGACCCAGGACGTCGCGCCCTCGACGACGACACCGACCACCAGGCCGCACAGCTTTTGCCCGGTTCGCAGAACGATGGCCACAGGGTTTTCTTCGTGCGGCATGGCCGAGCCATCCGAACGCAGCAGCACCAGCGTGGCGTCGCTGGCCTGCTGGGCGCGCACCTGTTCTTCGCTCAGGCCCAGCAGCTCGAAGGCAAGACGGTTGGCCGAAACGATATGGCCGTCCGCCGCATGCACCACGACGCCCGCCGGCAGGTAGTCGAGCAACGCGTCAGGGTGGCGAAGCAGATCGGCAGGCGAAGTGGGCAGCATGGGTCAGTGGCCGGCACGGCCTCCAGTCGATGATGGGCGCATACTAACAGTATCACGTTCCGGCAAGCGCGCGCCCGTCTCTTCGACAATTGTCTAAAATGCATGTATTCACATTGCAGGGGGAGCGATGCCATGCGCATCTCGGCGCGCCAGGGTGGTCACACGCTGCTGGAACTCACTGCCGTGCTCACGATCATCGGCACGCTGTCGGCTTTTGCCTTGCCGCGCTATACCGACACGATGCGCAGTGCGCGCGTTGCCAAGATGGAAGCCGCGCGCCGCGCCGTGAACGAATCGGCGCAGATCTACCACATGAAATGGACGCTGGCCGGTTCGCCGGCCAGGGAAACGGTGCTCGACAAGGTGCGGATGAACGCCGCCGGCTATCCGACCAGTGCCGGCATCCTGGTCGCCGCCGGGCTGGCGGATCACTACGATACCCGGGTGGCCGGCGTCATCGCCGTCGATGCGCAGCACCCGGCATGCAGCCTGGTGTATGTGCCCGAGAGCGGCACCAGCGTGGTCAACTATATCGATGGCGCGGGCTGCTGAGCAGCAAGGCTAAGCCTGGCCGCCGTGCGCCGCCAGGATGTCCTGGATGTGTTCGATCGATGCCGGCTTGGTCAGATGCTTGTCGAAGCCGCACTCCACGACCCGGTTGCGCGTCTTAGCGTCGTTCCAGCCGGTCAGGGCCGCGATGAAGGTCCGCTCCAGCCCGGCAATCAGGCGCAGCTGCGGCGCGACCTCGAAGCCGCTCATGCCCGGCATACCGAGGTCGAGAAAGACGATTTCCGGATGAAAGGTTTCTGCCAGCTGCAGTCCGCTGGGGCCGTTGTTGGCGACCTGCGAGACATGGCCCAGGGCACTGACGAACATGGCGAGCAAATGCGCGGCGTCCTCATTGTCGTCGATGATGAGTACGCGAATTCCTGAAGCCATAGCCGTGAGCGTCCTGCCGGCAAAGGTAAACTAATTTAACGTTTACTTCACATTAGGCGCCGCCGGCGACCCGAAAGTCAACCGGACCTGCATTTACTTACAATTTGGTGTTGGCGCCCCTCAACTAGGCCGATGCTGCCAGCCTCTGCATGCGGGGCTGGACGATAAAGGTCATGGTAAAACCGATCACCAGGCCAAATGGCAACGCCTTGACGAAGGTGTTCGCCCACATCAGCGGCCAACCGGATGCCAGGCCGTACTGGGCCATCGTGACAGCGAATGCGATCAAGGCTTCCATCATGACGGCGACGCATACCGCGACCGCGCTGCGCTGCACGACGGCCGGGCAGTCGCCCACCACGCCACGGACGCCCTTCGCTACCAGAGGGATGAATCGCAGTGCGAGGAGAATGATCACGAAAGCCACGACGAAGGCTTTTGCCCAGTGCTGGACGAACGCGCCCTTGAAGCCGTAGTTAATTGCGGTCATGACCAGGCTGAGAATCAAAGCGATGCTCAGCTGTATGCTCAGTTTCGCCATCAGCAGTTTTCTACGGGTCTGTTTTTCCATTGCTCATCCTTTCGTCAAACCCGCCATTCTATCTACATGGTTGATAGTATCAACCAGATGCTTGGATGAATGAAGGGCTCGCGATTGCGGATGCGGCGAAGGCGCGCGGACAGCGCCCGGCGCGACTGCCAGGTCTAGCCGGTCACGCCGACGATCACGCTGGACGCCTTGAACATCGCCGTGGCGTCCCGGCCCTCGGCAAGTTCGAGCGCCTGCGCGCTCTCGTTGGTGATGATGGCGGCCACGGTGCCGCCGCCCGCCAGATCGAGCACCACCTCGGTGTTGACCGCGCCCGGCGTCAGGCGCGCGACCCTGCCCTGCAGGCGGTTGCGGGCCGAGAAGCGCGCGCCCTCGGCCTGCGTGACCAGGATGATCGAGGACGACTTGATCAGGGCGAAGGCTTGCCGGCCGACCTCCAGGCCCAGGCTCTCGGTGCTTTCGTGGGTCACGATGGCGACCAGCCGGTGGCCGCCGGCGATGTCGAGTTCGACCTCGTCGTTGACGGCGCCCGTCTTGACGCCGGCGACGGTGCCGAAGAACTGGTTGCGTGCGCTGGTCTTCATGTTCAGCCTGCCGATCAGGTGCAGGTCGTCGGCGATGCCGGCCGCCTGGCGGTTGAGTTGTTGGACGAAATCGTGGTGGATCCGGTCGAGCAGGCGGAAGTTCTTCACCAACTGCTCGCCGCGCGGGGTCAGACGCGTGCCGCCGCCGCCCTTGCCGCCCGCCTGGCGCTCGACCAGGGCTTCGCCGGCCAGGTTGTTCATGGCGTCGATCGCATCCCAGGCCGCTTTGTAGCTCATCTTGACGGCCTTGGCGGCCTGGGTGATCGAGCCGGTTGCGGCGATCCCGGCCAGCAGATCGATCCGGCCGGGCCCGCCGAATTTCTCGCCGCCCACCGTCATCCACACCATGCCCTGCAATTCGATCTGTTTTTCCATTTGTCCATGATAGCACTGGCGCTATATACTTGATGATATAACGACTTTGGGAGCAGCATCGATGCAGCGTATTTCCGGCCTGCTGGCCACGATGATCATGATGTCGGGCGGGAGTGCCCAGGCCGGCGAGGTGCAGGTTGCCGTCGCCGCCAACTTCACCGCGCCGATGCAGCAAATCGCCGAGGCCTTCGCCCAGGACACCGGGCACAAGGCGGTGCTGGCCTTTGGCGCCACCGGCAAGTTCTACGCGCAGATCGCCAACGGCGCCCCGTTCGAGGTGCTGCTCGCAGCCGACGACGACACCCCTGCCCGGCTGGAAGCGGAAAAGCAGGCCGTGCCGGGCACCCGCTTCACCTACGCAACCGGCAAGCTGGTGCTGTGGTCGGCCCGGGAAGGCTATGTCGACAGCCAGGGCAAGGTGCTGCGGAAGGGCGGCTTCGCGCGCCTCGCGATCGCCAATCCGAAGACCGCGCCGTATGGCGCCGCGGCCGTCGAAACCCTGACCAGGCTGCAATTGTACGGGCGCCTTCAGCCGAAGCTGGTCCAGGGCGAGAACATCGCGCAGGCGCACCAGTTCGTCAGCACCGGCAACGCCGAACTCGGCTTCGTCGCCCTGTCGCAGGTGTCGCGCGACGGCAAGTTCACCTCGGGTTCGGGCTGGATCGTGCCCGCCTCCCTGCACAGCCCGATCCGCCAGGATGCCGTCATCCTGGGCAAGGGCGCGGCCAATCCGGCAGCGAAAGCGCTGGCCGACTACCTGAAATCCACCAAGGCCAAGGGCATCATCCGCGCCTACGGCTACGACGTCTGAGCGGATGGACGCCGCCGATCTCGCCGCCGTCTGGCTGACGCTCAAGCTCGCCACCGTGGTCACGCTGCTGCTGCTGGCGCTCGGCACGCCGGTGGCCTGGTGGCTGGCACGCACCCGTTCGCGCCTGAAAAGCGCGGTGATGGCGGTGGTGGCGCTGCCGCTGGTGTTGCCGCCGACCGTCATCGGCTTCTACCTGCTGCTGGCGATGGGGCCGAACGGCTGGCTCGGCAAGCTCACCACGGCGCTCGGCATCGGCCTGCTGCCCTTCACTTTTGCCGGCCTGGTGATCGCCTCGGTGCTGTATTCGATGCCCTTCGTGGTGCAGCCGCTGCAGAACGCCTTCGCGGCGATCGGCGAGCGCCCGCTGGAGGCGGCGGCGACGCTGCGCGCCAGTCCCTGGGACACCTTCTGGTCGGTGGCGGTGCCGCTGGCGCGGCCCGGCTTCCTGAGCGCCGCGGTGCTGGGCTTCGCCCATACGGTGGGCGAATTCGGCGTCGTGCTGATGATCGGCGGGAACATCCCGGCGCAGACGCGCGTGGTCTCGGTGCAGATCTACGACCACGTCGAAGCGCTCGAATACGCGCAGGCGCACTGGCTGGCGGCCGCCATGCTGGCGTTCAGCTTCGTGGTCCTGCTGGTCATGTACACCCTCAATCCGCAAGCGCTGAAGGGAGGCCGCTGATGGAAGCGCACGACGCCGGCATCCGCGCCCGCCTGCGCCTGCAGCGCGACGGCTTCGCGCTCGAAGTCGACCTGGCCCTGCCCGGACACGGCATCAGTGCGCTGTTCGGTCCCTCGGGCTCGGGCAAGACCACCTGCCTGCGCGCCATCGCCGGCCTGGAGCGCGTGCCCGGGGCGTATGTCGCGGTCGGCGGCGAGGTCTGGCAGGACGATGCGGCCGGCATCTTCGTGCCGGTGCACCGGCGCGCGCTCGGCTACGTGTTCCAGGAAGCCAGCCTGTTCGCCCACCTGGACGTGCGCGCCAACCTGGCCTTCGGACGCCAACGCGTGCCGCCTGGCGAGCGCCGCTTCGAACTGGAAGCGGTGGCCGCGCTGCTCGGCATCGACCACCTGCTCGAACGGCGTCCGGACCGCCTGTCGGGCGGCGAGCGCCAGCGCGTGGCGATCGCGCGCGCCCTGCTCACCTCGCCGCGCCTTTTGCTGATGGACGAGCCGCTGGCCGCGCTCGACCACCGCCGCAAGCAGGAAATCCTGCCCTACCTGGAGCGCCTGCACGACGAACTGTCGATGCCCATCCTCTACGTCAGCCATTCGCCGGACGAAGTGGCGCGCCTGGCCGACCACCTGGTGCTGCTGGACGCCGGCCGCGTGGTCGCCAGCGGCCCGCTCGGCGAGACGCTGGCGCGCGCCGACCTGCCGCCCACCTTTGCCGACGATGCCGGCGTGGTGCTCGACACCGTCCTCGAAGGCCATGCGGAGGACGGCCTGTCGCGCCTGGCCTTCGCCGACGGCGTGCTGCATGTCGGCCGGCGCGAAGAGGCGATCGGCAGCCGCCTGCGCTGCCGCATCCACGCGCGCGACGTCAGCCTGGCGCTCTCGCGGCCGCTGGACAGCAGCATCGTCAACCTGCTGCCGGCCGTGGTGACGGCCACCGTCGGCACCGACCGGCCGGGCCACGTGCTGGTGCAGCTGCGCATGGGCGGGACGCCGCTGCTGGCGCGCATCACCGAGCGCTCGCGCCGCGAGCTGGACATCGCGCCCGGACGCGCGCTGTGGGTGCAGATCAAGGGAGTGGCGCTGCTGCGCTAGGCGCGCCTCAGTCGTTCAGCCGTTCAGTCGCTCAGTCATTCAGTCGCTCAGTCATTCAGGCCGAGCGCTTCCCAGCCCTGCGGCGTCAGTTTGACGTACAGCTTTTCCTGCTGGTTGTGCTCGCCGTCGACGGTGCGCCCGAGGATGGGGAAGGCTTCCTTGACCTCCGGCTTCCTGGCCCAGCCGGCCACGTTGGACAGCTTGTAGGTGTAGATCACGGAAGACTGTTCCTGGCCGTCCACCTTGGCCGGGTCCGCCCAGCGCACCACCTTCTCCAGGGATTTGCGGCCCCAGCAGAGTCGCGGCTGCCGTCCTGATTCGGTGCGCAGCCAGGGCTGCGCGGCGTCGCTCATGCTGTAGCGCCTGACCCTGGTGCCGCTATCGGGCAAGGTCATGTCCTCGCCCTTGGCCAGGCCGGCCGCTTCCAGCGCCGCCATCTGGCCGGCGACGCCGTCAGGGTAGAGCTTGCGCTGGCGCAGGTCGGTCTCGTACACGTCGACCGGCCATGTCAGCGGCTCCAGACACATCTCGCCCTTCTTGTCGAGATACTGGGTGACGGTCGCGCCGAAGTTCTTTTCGTTGGCGGAGGTCTTGCTGTTGCAGGCCGACAGCGCGGCGGCGAGGCTCACCCCGAGGGCGAGGCAGATGGCGGTTTTGGTCATCGGCATGGTCTTGGTCATGGTGATGTCATTGTACCAAGGCTCGGAGCGCTTGCGCGGCCGCGTGTGCCAGCCAAAGGACCCGCTACCAAGGAACCGAAGCGCAGCCGACAAAGGCGATGACGTCCCTGCGCCTGTGTGGCATCATCTTCGCACCAGAGCGCTGCGACACGATACGCACGCCAGAATAAAGGAGACAACATGCGTTTCAACCGCCTTGACCTCAACCTGCTCGTCGCGCTGGACGCGCTGCTGAGCGAGAAAAGCATCACCCGGGCATCGCGCCGCCTGAACCTGAGCCAGTCGGCCACCAGCGGCGTCCTGGCGCGCCTGCGCGATTATTTCAAGGACGATCTCCTGATGCCGGTGGGCCGCAACCTGATCCTCACGCCGCTGGCCGTCAGCCTGATCGAACCGGTACGCGACGTGCTGCTGCAGATCCAGCGCACCATCGAGATCAAGCCGGAGTTCGATCCGGCCACCGCGGTGCGCGAATTCCGCATCGTCGCTTCCGACTTCGTCTCGACCGTCCTGCTGGGTGAACTCGGCCGTCGCATCGCGATGGAAGCGCCCGGCATCTCGCTCGACATATCGCTGTCCTCCTCGACCTTCAGCGAACGGCTAGAGCGCGGCGAGGTGGAGTTGATTATCCTGCCCGGGAAGTACATGTCGGAGTCGAAGCCGACCGAAATGCTGTTCGAGGAAACCTATACCTGCATCGTCTGGACCGGCAACGAGCTGGTCGGCGACACGCTGACGCTGGAAAACTACATGGCACTCGGCCATGTGTCGTCGCGTTTCGGCACCGCCCAGACCAGCTTCGAGGAGCACTTCCTGAAGGATAACGGCTACGACCGCCGCATCGAGGTGTCGACGCCGAACTTCACCAGCCTGCCGCATTTCGTGATCGGCACCAACCGCATCGCCACCATGCACACGCGACTGGCGCGCATGCTGGCCTGCTACTACCCGATCCGCCTGATCGAACCGCCGATCGCCTTCCCCAAGATCGAGATGTGCATGCAGTGGAACCCCTTCCTGGAAAACGATCCGTCGCACCAGTGGCTGCGCAGGATGCTGGCCGAAGTCGCGCGCGCCGAGCCGGGCGGCCAGGACCTGGCGGCGGCGGGCGCGCCGGCGGGCGGCGCCCAGGTGCATGCCCTGGCGCCGGTACGCAAGTCGGCCTGAGGCCGGCCGGCGTCAGGCCTGCGCGCCGGCGGCGGCCGGCACCACGCGCTGCTCGATCGCGCCGAACGGCGCCGCCCCGTCCGCACTGCGGGCGCACATGCGGACCCGGTCGCCGAAGCGCATGAATTCGGTGACCGGTGCGCCCTTTTCCAGGATCTCGATCACGCGCCGCTCGGTGATGCAGGCCGAGCCGCGCTCGCCGCCGGCATTCGAGACCGTGCCGCTGCCGACGATGGTGCCGGCACTCAGCTTGCGCGTGCGCGCCGCATGCGCAATCAGTTCGCCGAAGCTGTAGTGCATCTCGCCGCCGTGCGGGCGGCCGAAGCGTTCTTCGTTCCAGGTCACTTCCAATGCGAGCTGCACGCGGCCGTCGCGCCAGTCCTCGCCCAGTTCGTCCGGGGTCAGCGCGACCGGCGCGAAGCTGGTCGAGGGCTTGGCCTGCAGGAAGCCGAAACCGCTGCGCGCCTCGCGTCCGGCCAGAGCCCGCAGGCTCCAGTCGTTCAGCTGGACCAGCAGGCGGATCGCGCGCCCGGCCAGTTCGGGCGTGGCGCCCATCGGCACCGGTCCGGTCACCACCCCGAATTCGCCCTCGAAGTCGATTCCGAGCGCCTCGTCCGGCATCGGCACCGGCTCGCAGGGACCGAGGAAATCGTCCGCGGCGCCCTGGTACATCACCGGGATGGTGTCGAAGTCCGGAATCGGCGGCGTATTGAAGGCGCGCGCCATCAGATGGCCGTGGTTGAGGAAGGCGGAGCCGTCGCACCACTGGAAGCTGCGCGGCAGCGGCGCCATGCAGCGCGCCGGGTCGAACGCCTCGGCGCCGGGGAGGTCCGCAGCGGCGTCAAGCGCCTCGGACAGCCGCTGCAGTCCCGGCAGCGCGTCGTCCCAGTGCTGAAGCGCATGCAGCAGGTTGGGCGCGACGTTGCCGGCGTCGACCGCGCGCGTGAGGTCGCGCGAGACGACCATCAGCCGGCCGTCGGGCTGGCCGTTGCGATAAGTGGCAAGCTTCATGACGCCCTCCTCATTTGCGCGGCAGCGCCAGCAGCGCATCGTCGACGATCGCCACCGCGCGGGTCCAGCCGGCCGAGCCGCGCCGCACCTTGTGCGGGAAGCAGCTGATGAAGAAGCCGTGGCCCGGCAGGGCTTCCAGGTTGTGCAGCTTTTCGAGGTGGCAGTAGCCGATGTCGCGTCCGGCCTTGTGGCCTTCCCAGATCAGGGATTTGTCGCCGGTCTCGGCGATCTTCTGGGCGGTGTACGAGAACGGCGCATCCCAGCTCCAGGCGTCAGTGCCGGTCAGGCGCACGCCGCGTTCGAGCAGGTACATGGTGGCTTCGTAGCCCATGCCGCAGCCGGCCGAGACATAGTCGTTGTTGCCGTAGCGGCTGCCGGCGCGGGTGTTGACGAGCACGATGTCGAGCGGCTGCAAGTCGTGGCCGATGCGCTTGAGCTCCGCCTCGACGTCCTGGGCGGTGGCGACGTAGCCGTCCGGGAAGTGGCGGAAGTCGAGCTTGACGCCCGGCTGGAAGCACCATTCGAGAGGTACCTCGTCGATCGTGATCGAGGCCTTTTTCTCGCCGGTTTTCGCGTCCATGGTCGAGTGGAAGTGCCAGGGCGCGTCGAGGTGGGTGCCGCTGTGGGTGGTCAGCGTCACCCATTCGGCGGCGGCGGCTTCGCCGTCCGGGTAGTCGGCGGCGGTGGTGCCGGGGATCATGTCGATGAAGCCCTGCAGCGTCTCGTCGTGCTTCTGGTAGGTGATCTTCGGCGCCAGCGGCGGCGGGTCGGACAGCACCTCGTTTTCGAGGAAGATCGAGAGGTCGATGAATTGGCGGGTCATGGGGATTCCTTAAATTGGGCCGGCGAGCGCCATCATGGTCTCGCGCATGATTTTTCCGTGTTCTTCCTTGTCGCCGCCGGCGATCTCGATCTCGCCCAGGCGGCCCGAGTTCTCGACCACCATGCGGCAGCGCTCCCAGCGCCGCGCCTGGTAGCGCGCCAGCGCCTCGGCGATGGCGCCGCCCTTGCCCACCTCTTCGGCCAGCACGATCGCATCCTCGATGCCGATGCAGGCGCCGGCCGCCATGTGGGGCGTGGTCGCATGGATGGTGTCGCCGATCAGCACCACCCGGCCCTGGTACCAGGGGCGCGGCATCAGCAGGCTTTCGAGCGGCCGGTAGACGATCTGCGAACCGGCGTCGAGCTGCTGCGCCACCTGCTGCATCAGCGGCGCCGGGAAGCGCGCCAGCAGGCCCTTGAGCATGGGCAGGAACTCGGCCGGCGGGATGTGGGTGTTGTGCGGACGGTCCTCGGTCACGAACAGGTACATCTGCTCGCGCGACACCGGGTTCAGGCCGGTCTTGACCTTGTCGCCCACCCACATCATGGCGCCCGTCACCTCCGGCGGACGTGGCAGCACCGCACGCCACACGCCCTGGCCCGTGTAGCGCGGCCTGGGCGCGTCCGGGAACAGGGTTTCGCGCACAGTCGAGTACAGCCCGTCGGCGCCAACCACCAGGCCATAGCGCCCGCGGCTGCCGTCGCTGAAGCTGACGTCGACGCCGTGCTCGTCCTGCTCGATGTGGGTGAAGGTGCAGCCCAGGCGCACCGTTGCGCCGGCGGCGCGGGTGGCCTCGGCCAGGATCGCGGCCAGCACCGGACGCATGATGCCGCCGTTGCCCGGCACGTCCGGCCCGGCCAGGCGCGGGGTCGGCAGCGTGGCGACCTTCATGCCGGTCGGGATGCAGATGTCGACGTCGTCGGTTGCCGCGCCGCGCTCGATGAAGGCCTCGAGCACGCCCAGGCGCCGCAGCGCGCGCAAGGTGGCGCCGCCGAGGCTGATGCCGGCGCCGTAGGAGCGCCAGCCGGGGTCGATCTCGACCAGGTCGACTTCGAGGCCCTGGCGGCGCAGCTCGATCGCCGCGGCCATGCCGGAGAACCCTCCGCCAATGATGAGTACTTTGTCAGCCATGCTTGTCATGTTCCCTGTCTCCTCCGCTTTCCCGCTGCATGAAAATTTCTTGTTCTGTCGTGATGGTGATGGCGACGCGCTGCAGCGACTGGCCCAGACAGGGCCCCAGCGTGCAGACGCCGCTTTCGATATCGAATTGGGCACCGTGGGCGGCGCACACGATGCGGCTGCGGTCGGCGTTCAGGTAGGCGTCCTTGCGCCAGGCCATCGGCGTGCCGCCGTGGTGCGGGCAGGCGTCGCGCCAGCCGTACACCGCGCCCCCGTGCCGCACCAGCAGCACCGTGTCGCGCCCCTCGCGCCAGGGGTCGAAGCCGCGCGACTGCCCCTCGGCCAGCTCGCCGGCGCGGCACAAGAAGGCCGCTTCCCCGGCGCTGTCCCGGTCCTTGTCAGTGGCGCTCACCGGCCCCTCCCGCGCCCGGCGGCGGTCCACCCGGAGCCCATTTGTCGCGCCGCTCGAACAGGAACAGTTGCGAGGCGTCGGCGTTCATCGGCACCGCGCGCGCGGTCCAGCTGGCGTCGTGGGTGTCCATGTCGGCGTCGTACTCGACGTGGCAACCGAGCGGGCTGTTGAAATACCAGAACCAGTTCGAGCCCATCTTGTGGCGGCCCGGGCCCCAGAACGACTGGTAGCCCTTGTTCGCGAAACGGGTCCCGGCCAGCATCACTTCGGTCGGGCCGCCCATGTGGAAGGCGAAGTGCTCGCAGCCTTTCATGAAGGGCGGGGTCTGGATCATGAACAGCGCGTGATGGTCGGCGCTGCCGGCCGGCCGCAGGAAGGGCCCGGCGCCGAGCAGGCGGTCGGTGACCGTAAAGCCCAGGCGCGCGTAGAAAGCCTCTGCCCTGGCGGTGTCGGGCACAAAGTAGACCACGTGCGACAGCGTGCGCGGGCGCGCCGGCGCGTCCTCGTCGACGCCGGCCACGTTGACCGGCCGTCCGCCCGAGGCGCCGGGTGCGTTGACCGCTTCGGCCGGCATGGCGAGCGGACGGCGTACGCTCACCTGGAAGCCCAGCACGAAGCCCATGTCGTCGATGGCTTCGATACCGCCGCCGTCCACCCACCTGACTTCGCGGTCGCGTCCCAGTTCTTCGGCGATCGCGCCCAGCGCGGCGGCGTCCGCCACCCCGTACACGGTCTTGCGCAGCATGCTGGAAGTGCCCATGGCCGGCGGCAGCGCCGGGTCGTCCTTGTGCGCGATCACGATGGCGGTGCCGTCCAGCGCCTCGAAGCGCCCGCCGCGCGCATCGGCGCCAAACGGCGTCAGGCCGTAGTCGATCAGGTATTGCGCGCAGGCGGCGACGTCGTCGACGCCGAACACGAGAGCGTCTGGTCCAATGATGTTCATGCGATGTCCTTGATGATTGAGATTGATACGCTTCAGGCCTGGCCGGCAGCGGGTGCCTGCCAGTCCTCGGGCCGCAGGCGCTGGCCCAGCAGGCGTTCGGCATTGCGCCAGGCGATGCCCTCGCGCTCTTCCTGCGACAGGCCGGGCGCCGCCTCGAGCAGTGCGGCCAGCGCGTACTGGCCCATGTCGAAGGGGTAGTCGGTACCGGTCACGACCTGCCCGACGCCGACTTCCGCGATCAGGTGGCGCAGGGCCTCCGGCTCGTACACCAGGTTGTCGAACCAGATCTGGCGCAGGTATTCGCCCGGCGCTCTGGCGCAGCCGCGGGTATCGGTGCGCGCCCGGTGAGCGTGATTCGAACGTCCGATGTAGGAAGGCAGGTAGCCGCCGCCGTGCGCCGCCAGGATCTTCACGCCCGGGTAGCGGTCCAGCACGCCGCCGAAGATCAGGTGCGACAGCGCGATCGTGGTCTCCAGCGGCTGGCCGATCACGTTCGACAGGTAGTAGCGGTCCAGGCGCGCGCCGAGGGTGGTGCCGAAGGGGTGGATGAACACGATGCAGCCCAGCTCTTCGACCTTGGCCCAGAAGGATTCGAACATCGGGTCCGCCAGCTCCTTCCCGGCGATCATGGTCGAGATCTCGACGCCGCGCAGGCCCAGCTTGCGCACCGCGTGCTCCAGCTGCTCGATGGCGAGCGCCGGATGCTGCAGGGCCAGCGTGCCGAGGCCCAGGAAGCGCGCCGGATGCGTGGCGCACAGTTCGGCCATGCCCTCGTTCTGGATGCGCACCACCTCGGCCGCCAGGTCCGGCTCGGCCCAGTAGTAGTGCTGGGTCGAGGTCGGGCTCACCAGCTGCATGTCGACGCCGATCGCGTCCATGTCGGCCAGGCGCTGCGCCAGATTGGTCAGTTTCGGGCCGGCCTGCGGCAGCATCACCTTGTTGTTGTAGTCCACGGTGGCCGCGCCCAGCGCGTGCAGCATCATCTCGGGCTCGGCAAGCTTTTGCGGCAGGCCCGCGACCAGCTTTTCGACTGCCGGGAACAGCGCGTGGCAGTGCAAATCGACGGTGAAGGTCCGGCTCCTGGCGCGCGCCGGGTCCGGTACCCGGGCCGGGGCGTCGGCGCCGCAATCGGGTGGGCATTGCGGCGTACATTGGTGAAACAGCATGGGGGTCTCCTGGTCTTGAATCCGGTCGATTCTACCGAGCGGATTGCGGCCGCTGGCATGGCTTTTTCGGATCGAAGCTATCGGCCGGACCGATGGATCGCGCCCCTTCCAGCTATCGGTTTTGCCGACGCATGGCGTCGGAATTCCGCATTCGTCAAGGGCCCGGCGCCTCCCTATACTGGCAGCGCCGCCGGCATGTCCGGGCGCCTCATCATCATCGACAAAGGAAGATTTTTCATGACAGACACCCCCATCCAGGCCGGCTTCAAGCTCGGCACTTTTTCGGCCGCCGGCTCCCGGCCCTTCGCGGGACTCGTGCGCGGCGAACGGGTCATCGCCCTGCATACCCTGCAGCGCCTGGCCGACGCGCGCGGCCTGGTCCTGAACGGCAGCGAATCGGTGTTCGCCCTGCTGCAGAACTGGGACGCGAATTTCGCCGCCCTGTCCGAGGTGCTGGCGCTGGCCGAGCAAGAGCAAGCGCTGCACTGGGCGCCGGTGTCGACCCTGAAGGTGCATGCGCCGGTCGACCTGCCGCGCCAGATCTTCTGCACCGGCGCCAACTACTTCAAGCACGTGGTCGACATGATCGTCAGCATGGGGCCCGGCGTCCATCCGGGCACCGAGACGATGACGACCGAAGAACTGCGCGCCCACGCCGAGGCGATGATGCACGAGCGCGCCAAGACCGGCGCGCCCTACATCTTCAGCAAGATCCCATCCGCCATCACCGGCCCCTACGATCCGGTGATCCTGCCGGCCATCGCCAGCCAGCCCGACTGGGAGCTGGAGCTGGCGGTGGTGATCGGCAAGGCCGCGCGCAATGTGCGCCGCGAGGACGCCGCGCGCTACATCGCCGGCTACACGATCGCCAACGACATCACCAGCCGCGACCTGATCTGGTGCAAGGAGCCGAAGGCCATGGGTACCGATTGGATCTCGAGCAAGAATTCGCCGACCTTCCTGCCGCTCGGCCCCTACCTGGTGCCGGCGGCTTTCGTGGCCGATCCGGCGCAGCTGCAGATCGTCCTCAAGCTCAACGGCGAGGTGATGCAGAACGAAAGCACCTCGGACATGATCTTCGACATCGCGCGCCAGATCGAATACATCTCCAGCCGCGTGCAACTGTGGCCGGGCGACGTGATCTGCACCGGCTCCCCGGCCGGCAACGGCATCCATTACAAGCGCTACCTGCGCGACGGCGACGTGATAGAAGCGTCGATCACCGGCCTGGGCGAACAGCGCAATCCCTGCATCGCCGAGAACCGCAGCCGCTGATTCCAGCACCGATACAACAACGCCCGGCCGGCGCGGATGCGCGGGCCGGGCGCCTCCGGAACGACTCCCCTACCCCTTCAGACCATCGTCGCCCACCGGCGCCAGGCTGGCCGACGGTTGATGGCTGCCGCCGCGCAGCGCCGCCGGCGCTGCTGGCACTGCCGGCCGCAGCAGGAAGTGGCCCAGCGCCGGCAGCAGCACCAGCGCGCCGATCATATTCAGCAGGAACATGAAGGCGAGCAGGATGCCCATGTCGGCCTGAAATTTAATCGGCGAAAAGACCCAGGTCGCCACACCGACGGCCAGCGTGACGCCGGTCAGCATCACCACCTTGCCGGTGAAGAGCAGCGCGCGGTAGTAGGCCTCGGACAGGCTCGCGCCCTCCTTCATGCGCCCCTGCACGACGCTCAGGATGTAGAGCGCATAGTCGACCCCGATGCCGACGCCGAGCGCGATCACCGGCAGGGTCGCGACCTTCACGCCGATGCCCAGGCCCACCATCAGCGCCTCGGCCAGGATCGAGGTCAGCATCAGCGGCAGCACCGCCACCACCACCGCGCGCCAGGAGCGGAAGGTGATGAAACAGAGCAGGGTCACGGCGCCGTACACCAGGAACAGCATCTCGTACCAGGCGCGCTTGACCACGATGTTGGTGGCGGCCTCGATGCCGGCGCTGCCGGCCGCCTGCAGGAACTGGATGTCGGCGGTGTCGTTGGCGGCGGCGAAGGCGTCGACGGTGGCGACCACGCGGTTCAGCGTATCGGCGCGGTGGTCCTGCAGGTAGACGTACATCGTGAGCAGCCCGCAGGATTCGTTGTACAGGCCGCGCGGCGCGCCGGCGGTGACCGAATTGAGCATGTCCTGGTTCTTCACCAGTTCATACCATTTCGGATTCGCCTCGTTCAGGCCGCTCAGCATGCGCCGGTTCAGCAGCGCCAGCGTGTTGACCGACTCGACGCCATCGAGCTGGCGCAGCTGCCAGTCGAGCGCGTCGACGCGTTTGAGCACCTCGTAGTTGGAGCAGCCGCCGTTGTCGGGCGTTTTGACCATCACGGCGAAGACGTCGCTGCTGGCGCCGTAGTGCTGGCTGATGAAGGCGACGTCGCGGTTGTAGCGCGAATCCGGCCGCAGTTCCGGCGCGCCGGGATCGAGGTCGCCGATCTTCAGGTGGTGGCCGATCGCCATGCCGCCGGCCGCCAGCAGGCAGGCGCAGGCCACGGCCGCGCCGGCCCAGGGCTTGCGGGTGAACAGGTCGAGGAAGCGCCACAGGCCTTCCTTGCAGCCGTCCGCGCTGGTGGCGTCTTCGGTGCGCAGGCTGCGCGCGGCCGCCTTGGCGCTGACCCCGGTGTAGGACAGCAGGATCGGCAGCAGGATCAGGTTGGTGAAGATCAGCGCCGCCACGCCGATGCTGGCGGCGATCGCCAGCTCCTTGATCGCCTGGATGTCGATCATCAGCAGCACCGCGAAGCCGACCGCATCGGCCAGCAGCGCCGTCAGGCCGGCCAGGAACAGGCGCCGGAAGGTGCAGCGCGCCGCCACCAGCTTGTGCGCGCCGCGTCCGATGTCCTGCATGATGCCGTTCATCTTCTGGGCGCCGTGGCTCATGCCGATCGCGAAGATCAGGAAGGGCACCAGCAGCGAGTAAGGGTCGAGCGCAAAGCCGAGGGTCGGCAGCAGGCCCAGTTGCCATACCACCGCGACCAGGGAACTGAGCACCACCAGCATGGTCGAGCGTACGCAGCGGGTGTACCAGAACACCATGGCGGCGGCGATCGCGATCGCGGCGGCGAAGAACAGCAGCACCTGCTGCAGGCCGTCGATCAGGTCGCCGACGATCTTGGCGAAGCCGGTGATGTGCAGGCGCACGCCCTGCGGTTCGTAGTCGGCGCGGATCTTCTCGAGCGCGGCGGACAGGGCTTCGTAATCGAGCGGCCGGCCCTGGGCATCGACCGACAGCAGCGGCACGTAGATGACGCTCGAGCGTGCATCGCGGGCCACGGTCTGGCCGATCTCGCCGGAGCGGGCGACGTTGGTCGCGAGCTTGCCCAGGCTGTCGGGCGAGCCGTCGTAGCCGTCCGGGATCACCGGTCCGCCCTCGAGCCCATCCTCGGTGACGCCGACCCAGCGCGTATTCGGCGTCCACAGCGACTTCATGAAGGGACGGTCGACGCCGGGCAGCAGGAACACCTCGTCGTTGATCTTCGCCAGCGTCGCCAGGTAGCGCGGATCGTAGATGCTGCCGGCCGGGTTCTCGACCGCGATGCGCACGGCGTTACCCAGGCCGCTCAACTCCTTCTGGTACTTCAGGTAATTTGCGATGTAGGGATGGCCGGTCGGAATCGCCTTCTCGAAGCTGGCGTTCAGGCGCAGCTTGCTGGCCTGGTAGCCGAGCAGGCAGGTCACCAGGGCGCACAGCAGCACCACCACGAGGCGGTGGTTGAACAGCAGGCGTTCGAGGAAGGAACCGGATCGTGGATCGAAGGGCGCGGAATCCGGCGCCGGGCCGGAAGCGCCTTGCTTGCTTGGAGGTGTGGACATCATTTTGCGGCGGAGGAAACGAGGATTGCGCCCGGCTGGGCGGGAAGACGTACGACGCCGGACATGCCGACCGCGACGATCGCGCCGTCGGCCTGGAGCAGGACGTCGCTCAGCGGCGGCAGCGCCGGGGTGTTCAGCACGGAAGCCGGTTGGCCGGCCGTGGCGCGCATCAGCATCCCGGCCTGGTTGGCCATCAGCAGCGTGGCGCCGTGGGCGCGCATGGCGGTGATCGAGACCGGCGCCGGCACGGCCAGCTTGTGCCAGCTCGCGCCCTGGTCGGCGGACTGGAAGGCATTGCCGCCCAGCCCGGCCACCGTCAGTTGGTCGCCGGCGATCGCCAGCGCGAACAGGCTGCCCTTGTAAGGCAGCTCGACCCGCTCGAAGCGTTCGCCGCCGTCGAGCGAGCGCAGCATCAGGCCCTGCTCGCCGGCGATATACACCGCGTTGCCGCGCGCCTGCACCGCGTACATGTGGTTGCCGCGCGGGTTGTCGAGCCGGTGCGAGATCGGGGTCCAGCTGGCGCCGCCGTCGCGCGTGCGGAAGGCCAGGTTGTAGGCGCCGACCACGATGCCGTTGCGCGCATCGCTGAAGTGCAGTGCCAGGAAGGGCTTGTCGGGCCCGTCCGCCACCATGCGCTGGGCTTCGGCCAGGTAGGCTGCGCTGCGTTCGGCGCCGCCGTCCGCTGCCGCGGCCTGGGCTTGCGCGTCGCGCAGCATCAGTTGCGCCGCCTGGGCGCCGTCCAGCTGCCGGGTCCAGGATTCGCCACCGTCGCGGCTGTGCAGGATGACGCCGTAATGGCCCACCGCCCAGCCTTCGGTCGGGGTTGGGAACTGGACCGCGGCCAGGGTCACGCTGGCCGGCACCCTGGCCTGGCGCCAGGTCGCGCCGCCGTCGTCGGACAGGATGACGATGCCGCGCTCGCCGACCGCGACGATGCGCTTGCCGGCCTGGGCGACGCCGGTCAGATAGGCCTTGGCCGGCTGGCGCACGGCCTGGGCGGCGCGCGCGATCGGATCGGCCAGCGGTGTAGCCGATGTGGCCGCGGCTGGCGCCGCGCCCGCCAGGGTACAGGCGCCGGCCGCAGCCAGCGCCAGGATGAAATGCGTGAGATGCATGCGTTGCTCCACGATGCGCTGGCCCGGCCGGGTCAGCGCGCACCGCTGCTGAGCGAATCCGGCGAGAAGGTCGCGTCCGGGTAGCGCGGCATCAGCTTGTACTGCGAGGCCTTTTCGTTCAGGACCTGGTTGGCGAACCATGTGTCGGACAGCAGGTCATAGAAGCCGAAGGTGACGCCGGTGGTCGCCGGCAGGTCCGGCATCGTCACCGGCAGCTGCCACATGGTCTTCCACAGCTGGCCCTTGGCATCCCAGCGGTCGCCGAGCACGGCCATCCAGGTATCTTCGTCCAGGTAGTACCTGCCCTTCGGCGCCACGTGGCGCACGCCCGGCTTGACGTTCGCTTCCACGACCCAGACCCGGTGCAGCTCCCAGCGCACCATGTCCGGATTCAGGTGCTTGGCGTTGATCAGGTCCATGTCCTTGCCGCCCAGCGAGCGGTTGGTGTTATAGGGGATGAGCATCTCCTTCTTGCCGACCAGCTTCCAGTCGAAGCGGTCGAGGCGCCCGGCGAACACGCTGACTTCGTCGAAGCTCATCACGCCGGCGGTGGCCGGGGTCGGCGTGTCGCAGCAGGCGTTCGGCAGCTTGCGGGTGCGGCGCTGGCCGGCCAGGTAGGCGTAGCCGAGGTCGCGCTCCGAGTCCAGGTTCAGGCGGCCCAGGATGGCCTCGCCGGCGCGGATCGGCGGTCCGGCGTTGACCAGACGCAGATTCCAGTAGTTGCCGTTGGCCGATTCCGGCGTGCCGTCCTTGAAGTAGTAAGGCATGCTCTGGTCGGCGATGCCGTCGACCGTCATCACCGGCTTGCCGGCGGCGGTGACCAGGTAGGCGCGGTTGTCGAACTGCCAGTTCTCGCCGCGCCAGGACAGCAGGTGGTTCCACATCGCCTCGGCGCCATCCTTCGGGATCGGGAACGGAATGCCGCCATACGCGCCGACCGGGATCTGGCGCTCGTTCAGCTTGGCCGCGCCGGCGTTCTTGCGCGTGTTCTCATAAACCCATTGCGGCGCCGCGGCGCTGCGGTGGGTCGGATAGACGTCGATGCGGTAGCTGGCGTGCTTCTTGAGCATGGCCTTGGCGCCGTCGCTCAGCTTGTCGGCGTATTGCTCCATGTTCCTGGCGGTGATCGAATACAGCGGCTTCTCGCCCGCGTACGGGTCCTGGTCGCGCCGTCCGCCAGCCTTGAAGCCGGCCGGCGCCTTGGTCAGGCCGCCGTCCCAGGCCGGAATGCTGCCGTCCTTGTTGCCGGCCTTTTCGGCGCCGAGCGGGGTCAGGGTCTTGCCGAGTTTGGCGGCTTCTTCGGCGCCGACGGCGGCGGCGGCCATGCCGTGGATGCCGGCCAGGCCGATGCCTGCCGCGACGATTGCTCGCTTGATGTTCATGTGTCTGTCTCCATGTTGATTAGAATGTGCGGCGCAGCGAGACCGAGGCGAAATCGCGGTCCTTCAGCGCCTGCTTGTAGGTGTAGACGGCGCCGCCGCCCGGGCCCGGGATCGCGGTCGGCGCGGCGGCCCCGTAGTAGTGGGTGACGCTCAGGCTGAAATGCCAGGTGTCTTCATAGCGCCCGCCGATGCCGAAGCTGATATCGCCGCCCTTGTCGGGGCCGAACACCGAGCCGAACACGCCCGACTTGCCCTTCGGCGTGTAGCCGATACCGAGCGGCAGGTCGATGTCCAGGCCCGGACGCAGCTGGCGGTAGGTCGGGGTGTAGACGAAGCGCATGCCCCAGGCGTCGCGGCTGGCGTTCGGATCGAGGTGGTCGGCGTGCGACGTGATGCTGGTGACGCGGTTCCAGGCGATTTCGCCGAGCAGCGTCGATTCCTGCGAAATGAAGTTCGGCGACAGCGAGGCCAGGGTCGAGATGTTCAGGTGGGCGGTGCGGCCCAGCGGGTAGACGGTGTTGTCGCGGTTGTCGGAAGGCGCCGCCGGGCCGCCGAAGGCTGCCGGCACGATGCCGTACAGGTCGACCGAGCCGGCGTGGCTGAGCGGCTGGTTGCGACGCACCGAGGCTTCCGCCGAGAGGTTGAATTCGCCGATCGTGCGCGATGCGCTGACGCCGAAGGTGCGGATGCCTTCGTGGTAGTAGTAGCGGAAAGTCGCCGGATAGGGTCCGGTGGGCGACTGCGCCATGCCCATCACGATGTCGGGCGATTTGCTGTTGTAGCGCGCCGCGTAGAAGCCGAGGTCGATGTCGCTGCCCTCGGGCGACCATTTCAGCTGGATGCCGCCCTGCCCCGAGTTCCTGGCGTTGACATCGCCGGTGTACAGGCTGCGCGGCGCCGGCGGCGCGCCGAGGATCAGGCTTTCGCGGCCCGGGCCGATGTTGTCGCCGGTGCTGAAGTAGCTGCCGGAGGCCGGCAGCCGGTTCGGCTCCCACTCGTACTGGTAGTAGCCGCCGAGCGTGAGGTTGGAGGACAGCTGGACCTGGCCCGACACCTGCCCGACCGGGCGGATCAGCTCCTTGAACGGGGTGTTCGGGACCGACTGGCCCTTCAGCACGTCGATCGGCTGCTGGGCCGCCGCGATGCCGTTCATGCCGTAGAACAGGGTCTCGCCATAGACCAGGGCGTGGCGCCCGACCCGCAGCGCCACCGGCATCGATCCGAGCTGGCCGTTGGCGAACACGAAGGCTTCGAGCAGCTCGCCCTTGCGGCCGTGCAGCGTGCGCGCCGCGTCGGTGAACTCCGTGTACGGCACCGACAACGCGTTATAGGTGAAGGGCGAATCGTTGTCGGTGTGGCGGTTGTACACCGAGTCGTACCAGGCTGCCCCGCTCACGCGCGCACCGACGTTCTTGTAGGTCAGGTCCATCTCCGACAGCAGGTCGACGCGGTTGGAGATCAAGCCCTTGCCGAAGTTGCGGTCGCCGTCGTCGCCGTTGGCGGCATCGGGACCGTCCGCCAGTACCGCGCTGCGCTCCTTCAGGCGGAATGCGGCGCTGTACTTGAGCGTGTTATCCCAGCGCAGCTTCAGGTCCGGATTGCCGGTAGCGATGTCGGCGGCGCCGGCGTCCTGCAGGGTCAGTAGTGCGCCGAATGCCAGCGCCAGCAGCAGTACCGGGCGGCTTGCTTGTCCGGGGTGCGAGCGGTCGTGAGGGCTTGCCAGATGGGTCATTGTGTCTCCAGTCGGGTTATTGTGTGCAGCTTGTGTGCGCTGCTTTGGTGGAAACGATCATATCGACGAACACGGCCTCGATAAAATTGATTCTTCCGATTCGAGCCAACGGAAACACCGATACCTTGGACGCCGGCCGCGCATGTGCATACGCCCCGCCCACCCCTTCGGGTGCGCAGGGCACAAAGCTGGCGTGGCCGGGTCAGGAGTGCGACAGCACGGCGTCGCCGCTGCGGCGCGGCAGGAAGCAGACGACCGCGCAGGCCGCGATGGCAACGGCGGCGAAGCCCAGGCTGGAATAGCCGGCCAGCTTGACCAGGGTGCCGCCGAGCAGCGGCCCCACCGCGGCCCCGATCATCACCATGGCCGGGGTGGCGCCCACCGCGCGGCCGCTCGGATCGAGCGCGGCCAGCAGGCCGAAGGCGAAGGTGTGCGTAAAGATCATCACCGCCGCAAAGAACAGGGCCCCTGTCGCATAGGGCGGGAAGGCCTCGCTTTGCGTGAGCAGCAGGGCCAGCACCGCCTGCAGGACCGGGCCGCAGACCAGCACCGTGCGCGGGTTCAGGCGGCGCTGCAGGAACGCGGCAAGCGGCGCCGGCAGCAGGTTGACGAAGCCGAGCGCGATCAGGACGCCACCCACTGCCGCCGCGCCGTAGCCGCGGTCGGCGCCGATGCGCTCGACGAAGGCGAACATCATTGCCTGCGTCAGCGCCATGCAGCTGATGCCGGCGGCCACCAGCCAGACCGCGCGCGGCAAGCCGCGCTGTGCGGCAGGCGCCGCGGCGGTACGTGGACGGGCGGTGGGAAAGCCCAGCGCGGCTGCGCAAGCGGCGCAGGCCATGACGCCGCCAAAAGTCCAGAACAGCGCCGGCGCGCCGACCGCAGCCACGATGTTCGGGACCGCGCCCATGAAGGCAACGGCGAATACGCCCAGGGCGAAACCGACGATCGCGAACAGGCGGTGCGGATTGCTGCTGCAGCCGATGGCGGCGTGGGTCAGGCTCAGGGCGGTGCCGGCGGCCAGGCCGGCCGCCAGGTGCAGCAGCGCCATCAGCGCGAAGGTCTTGACCAGCGCGACCGCAGCGAAGGCGCAGGCCGCGATGGCGAAGCTGACGGCAGCGACGGCACGCGCCGGCAGCCGGTCCGAACGCGGCGCCACCAGCGCGCTCGCCGACACCGCGCCGATCAGGAACAGGGTGGCCAGGCCGCCGGCCTGTTGCGGGTCGAGGCCGTAGCCGGCGATCAGGACCCCGACCCAGACCGGCAGCGCCACCAGGTCGACCATCCCGGCGCAGTGCGCCACCATCAGGGCGGCGCGTGCGCCCCAGCTTTCCGAACTCTTTACCATGCCTGTCTCCTCGGTGCGTGTGCGTGCTGGCTGCCGGGCCGGCAGCCGCCGCCACATTGTCGATTCCCTAATGTAGCGGCTGTCCGGCACCCCTTACAAATCGGACCTTTCGATTGCAGGTATCGAGACGACGAATAGCTGGCGCCCTCCCCCTCAGGCGGATGCCGGCACCCGCCGCGTCGCCAGGAAGGCTTCCAGGCTTTCGCCGCGCATGCTGGCGTAGACCTCCAGGTTCGACATGCGCTGCACCCGCGCGAATTTTTCGAGCACGAAGAAGGACACGCCATACCGGATCAGGCCCAGCCAGTCCCGGGCCCGCACCAGCGCCCTTTCCGGTTCGGTCAGCGCCGCCGCGTCGAAGGCGGCCTCGATGTCCTGCCTCACCAGTTCGCGGAAGTCCGGCTCGCGATGGCGCCAGAAGAAGCGGTTCAGGCCGAGCGCCTTGACGCTGTGTTCGATGTCGAAGGCGTAGGTGCCGGGAATGTCCTCGATGCCCAGCAGCTGCGCGTTGGCCTGGTCCAGCGCGGCCTGCGGCGGCGGCGCCGTGACCTGCTCGTACAGGGCCACCGCCATGTTGGTGGTGGTGGCCAGGTAGTGGTTCTGGTGCAGGCAGCGGATCTGGCCATCCATGGCGCCGCGCATGGCCAGCCACATGATGACTTCCGCGCTTTCCGCGCCGCCGCGGCGGATCAGCTCCGCATGCGTGAGCCCCTTCAGGTAGTCTGGTTCCTCGACGAACAGGCGCAGGAATTCCTCGTCCCAGTCGGTGTCGTTGAAGCCGGTGCGTTCGCCATGGATCTGGTGCGACAGCCCGCCGGTGCCGACCACCACCACCTTCAGGTCTTCCGGGAAGGATTCGATGGCGCGCCGCACCGCCTGCCCCAGCTTGTAGCAGCGCGCGGCGCTCGGCAAGGGATGCTGGAGCACGTTGATGGCGATCGGCAGGATCGCGCCGGGCCAGGCCGGCTCGTGCGGCCATAGCAGCGCCAGCGGCGAATTGCAGCCATGGTCGAGCGGCCGGTCCTGGAACACCGCCATGTCGAATTCCTCGTTCACCAGGCGGTTGGCGACGTGCTCGGCAAGCTTCGCATGGCCCTTGATCGCCGGCAGCGGCCGGCGTCCCGCGCCCTCGTCGGCCATGTCGAATTCCGGCGCCACCCCGATCGCGAAGGTGGGGTAGCAGTCGAAGAAGAAGCTGTTGCCATGGTCGTTGTAGAAGAAGACCAGGACGTCCGGCCGCTGTTCTTCCAGCCATTTCGCGACCGGCTTGTAGCCCTCGAACAGCGGCGCCCAGGCCGGGTCGTGCTGGCGCTTCCTGTCGTAGGCCAGGCCGATGGTGGGGACGTGGGAGGTCCCGATACCGCCAATGATGTGTGCCATGCTGGCTCCTGCGTTTGATGGATGTGGGTCTTCAGCCGGCTGCGGGTTGCGCTTGTTCGGCCTGGGTCGGAGCGGCGGGCATCCAGAAGCAGCCGCGCCGCTCGGCGAACTTCCAGCCGTCCGGCGTGCGCACGAAGCGGTCGGTGAACACGCCCGGCACCGGCATCGCCGATTGCGCGAGCGTGCCGTCGAGCGGCCGGGCGGCGGACAGCAGCAGGATGCGCGACCTGCCGCGCGCTTCGCTGTCGCTCAGGGCCTCGACCAGGATGTCGCTGCAGACGTGAAAGGTCATGGTGTCGGGCGGCCGCTTGCGGAAGGCCGCCAGGATCGCCTCACGGCCATGGATGCCCTGCGTCGGCGCGGACGGGCGGTACAGGATCGCGTCGTCGGTGAAGAGCGTGCTGAGCTCCTCGAAGCGGCGCTCGTCGTTCAGGTAGGCATAGCGCGACACCAGCTCGCTGCAGGCGCGCTGGATCGATGCTTGGTCATGCATGGACATGGGGTTCCTCGGAGTTCGAAGTGGGGGCCGGCAGGTCCAGCCATTCGCGCAGCGCGCCCAGCACTGCCTGCGGCTGCTCCATCATCGACATGTGGCCGCAGTCCTCGATCAGGCGCAGGACCGCATGCGGCGCCAGCTCGGCCATGCGGCGATGGCGCTCCGGCGGACTCCAGCCGTCCTGCTCGCCGCACAGGATGAGGGTCGGACAAGCGAGGTTCCGCAAGACCGGGGTCGCATCCGGTCGGCTCAGCAGGGCCCGGGTCTGGGCCTGGTAGATCGTGCCCGACATGCGCCCGACCATGTCGAGCATCGGCAGCACCAGGGCCGGATCGGTGCGGCGGCGCGGCGCCAGCATCGGCAGGCCCCAGGTCGCGGCGATCGCATCGATGCCCTCTTCCAGCGCCCGGTCCACCAGCACGGCGCGGCGTGCCGCCTCCCCTTCCGCCGCCGGCTCGAAGCCGGTATTCAACAGGGCCAGGCGCTCGACGCGCGGGCCCGCGCGGCGCACCACCTCGAGCGCGACCCGGCCGCCCATCGAGTGGCCGGCCAGCGCAAAGCGTTCAGGGGCGTGGCGCAGCACGTGCTCGGCCATCGCCTGCAGCGAGTCCTGCTCCACGAAGTGCAGGATCCGTACCTCGTAATCGCGGCGCAGGGCCTCGGCCTGGGCGCGCCACACCACCTCGTCGCACAGCAGGCCGCACAACAGCATCACAGTTGTCATCGACGTGTTTCTCCCCGGCTCAATCGATGTAGCGCAGGCCGGCCTGGGCCAGGGCGCCGCGCATGTCGTACATGTCCAGGCCCAGCACGCCGGCCGCCAGTTGCGCGCGCTTGGCGACCTCCAGCTCTTCGCGCCGCTGGGCCAGTGCCGCCACGCGCGGCGCATCGGCGGCCGGCACCACCGCCACGCCGTCCTCGTCGGCGACGATCACGTCGCCCGGGTTGACCAGCGCGCCGGCGCACAGCACCGGAATGTTGACCGAGCCGAGTGTCGCCTTGATCGTGCCTTTCGCGCTCACGCACTTGCTCCACACCGGAAAGCCCATCTCGCGCAATACCTTCACATCGCGCACGCCGGCGTCGATCACGAGCGCGCGGGCGCCGCGGGCCTGGAAGCTGGTGGCCAGCAGGTCGCCGAAGTAACCGTCGCTGCAGTCGGCCGTGATGGCGGCCACCACGATGTCGCCGGGCTGGATCTGCTCCGCGGCCACGTGCAGCATCCAGTTGTCGCCCGGGTGCAGCAGCACGGTGAGCGCGGTGCCGGCGGCCGCGGCCTGCGGCCAGATCGGACGCAGGTAGGGCTTCATCAGGCCGACCCGGCCCATCGCTTCGTGCACGGTGGCGCTGCCGAAGCGGCCGAGCGCCTCGACGGCGGCGCGGTCGGCGCGCTCGACCTGGCGGCGTACCACGCCCAATTGGTTGTTCAGGGGGATGCTCATCTCAGAGTCCTTTGGCTTGCAGTTGGGCGTCCAGGCGCGGGAACACGGCGCGCGCATTGCCTTCGAAGATGCGGAAGCGCTCCTCGTCGTTCAGCGCGGCGGCCTCGATGTAGCGCCGCGTGTCGTCGTAATGGTGGCCGGTGTCCGGATCGATGCCGCGCACCGCGCCGATCATCTCCGAGGCGAACAGCACGTTCTTCACCGGGATCACGCGGGTCAGCAGGTCGATGCCGGGCTGGTGATAGACGCAGGTATCGAAAAAGATGTTGTCCAGCAGGTGGTCCTGCAGCAGCGGCTTCTTCATCTCCTGGGCCAGGCCGCGGAAGCGCCCCCAGTGGTAGGGCACGGCGCCGCCTCCATGCGGGATCAGGAACTTCAGGGTCGGGAAGTCCTTGAACAGGTCGGCGCTCAGGCATTGCATGAAGGCCGTGGTGTCCGCGTTCAGGTAGTGGGCGCCGGTGGTGTGGAAACAGGGGTTGCAGCTGGTCGAGACGTGGATCATCGCCGGGATCTCGTATTCCACCATCTTCTCGTACAGCGGATACCAGTGGCGGTCCGGCAGCGGCGGCGAGGTCCAGTGCCCGCCCGAGGGATCGGGATTCAGGTTGATGCCGACGAAGCCGTAGTCGCGGATGCAGCGCTCCAGCTCGGGGATGCAGGTCTCCGGCGCCACGCCCGGCGACTGCGGCAGCATCGCCGCGCCCACGAAATGATCGGGGTAGAGCTGGGCCACGCGGGCGCACAGCTCGTTGCAGATCGCGGCCCAGGTGGCGCTGGTCTGGAAGTCGCCGATGTGATGGGCCATGAAGCTGGCGCGCGGCGAAAAGATGGTCAGGTCTGAGCCGCGCGTCTTCATCAGGTGCAGCTGGTTGCTTTCGATCGACTCGCGCAGCTCGTCGTCGGAAATGCGCAGGTCCGCTACCTTCGGTCCCAGCGCCGGTGTGTTCAGGTTGGCGATCTGCAGCTGGCGCCATTGCTCCAGCGCTTTCGGTGCGGTCGTGTAATGACCGTGGCAGTCGATGATCAGGGGTGGACGCATTGCGTGGTTTCCAGTGGCATCAAAGGGTTGCGGGAATCAGGACTTCGCCGCGCATGATCAGGCGCGCGGTGCGCAGCAGGGCCGCGCGGACTACCTGTTGCGGGTCGGAGGAATCGAGTGCGAGTTCGACGCTGAATTCGCCGCTCGGATGCTCGACCGAGACGCGCCGTTCCAGCCCCTCGCCGGCCATTGCCAGGCCGTCGGTCACCGCGCCTTCGAGCACGCAGGCGGTAGCGACCGTGACCGCGGCCAGCACGCCGATCGCGTCGTGGCAGACGTGCGGAATGAAGCAGCGGGTCGCGACCGTCCCGCCCTTGCGCGGCGGCGCGACCAGGCACATCTTCGGGTAGCTCTTGGCACTGACGTCGCCCAGGCCCATCAGGTGGCCGGCAGCCAGGCGCAGGACTTCGAGCGTCGCCTTGAGTTGGGTATCGGCGTTCAGGGCGGCCACGCTTTCGTCGCCGCTGCGCCCGAGGTCGGCGGCGTGCAGCAGCACCATCGGCATGCCGTTGTCGATGCAGGTCACGTCCAGCGCCGCAGGGGCGCCGTCGACGTCCAGCGCGATGCGGTCGCGTACCCGGCCGGTGGGCAGCAAGCCGGCGCAGACCGAACCGGCGGTGTCGAGGAAGTTGATGGCAACCGGTGCCGCCGTGCCGGGCACGCCGTCGATGTGCGCCTCGCCGCCGTAGCGCAGCCTGCGGCCGGGCGTCTGCACCGTGACCTCGCACTGCATGCCGGTGTTGAGCGTGAGGATGCGCGCGCTGGTGCTGCCGTCCTGCAGCGGCAGCAGGCCGCGCTCCAGGGCGAAGGGCAGGACCGCGGCCAGCATGTTGCCGCAGTTCGGCGTCAGGTCCACCTGGTCGGAGGCCGGCTGCAGCTGGGCGAACAGGAAGTCCAGGTCGACGCCCGGCGTGGTGCTGGGACGGACGATGCCGGCCTTGCTGGTGAGCGGATGGGCGCCGCCCAGGCCGTCGATCTGGCGCGGGTCGGGCGAACCGAGCGCCGCCAGCAGCACGCGGTCGCGCGCGGCCGGGTCGGCAGGCAGGTCGGACTCGAGGAAGAAGGGACCGCGCGAGGTGCCCCCGCGCAGCAGCATGCAGGGGATGGCGCGCTGGTCGCTGTCGATATGCGTTGTCATGAGCGTGTGCCTGCGTTTAAAGGTCGAGGACCAGCAGCTTGGTCCTGGCGCGCGAACAGCAGGGCATGAACTGGTCGTTGGCCGCGCGCTCCTCGTCGGTCAGGTAGAGGTCGCGGTGCTCGGGCACGCCGTCCAGCACGCGGGTCAGGCAGGTGCCGCAGACGCCCTCCTCGCAGGAATACGGCAGCTGGATGCCCTGCTCCGCCAGTACCCGGATCACCGAGCGCCCGGCCGGCACCGTGAACACCTGGCCGCTCGAGGCCAGCTTGACTTCGAAAGGCTGGTCGCCCGCGGTATCGATGGCGGCGCCGGCGAAGTACTCGACATGCAGTTGCGCGTCCGGCCAGCCGCGTTCGCGCGCCGCTGCCAGCACGTGCTCGATGAAGCCGGCCGGCCCGCAGACGTAGAGGTGGGTATCGGCCGGCGCCGCCAGCAAGGCCGGCAAGTCGAGCCGCTGCGCCGCGTCGCTGTCGTAATGGAAGTGCACCTGTTCCGCAAAGCTGGACGCCGCGATGCGTTCGCGGAAGGCGGCGCGCTCCGGCGAACGTGCGCAGTAGTGCATCTCGAACGCGGCGCCTTTCGCCGCCAGCGCTTCGGCCATGGCCAGCATGGGCGTGACGCCGATGCCGCCGGCCAGCAGCAGCGTGCGCGGCGCATCGACCAGCGGGAAGTGATTGCGCGGCACGCCAATCGTCAGTACCGAGCCGGCGTGCACCGCGTCGTGCATCGCCGCCGAGCCGCCGCGCGAGCCGGGATCGCGCAGCACGCCGATCAGATAGCGCCGGGTTTCATGCGGCGCATTGCACAGCGAGTACTGGCGCACCAGTCCATCGCCGAGATGGACCTCGATGTGGGCGCCAGCCTCGAACGGCGGCAGCGGCGCCCCATCCACGCGCACCAGTTCATAGCTGCAGATGCCCTCGGCCTCGCACACCTTGGCCGCGACGCGCACGTCGATCGTGCTCATGCGGCCTCCTGCGCCGCGCCTTCGCGCGCCAGCCAGGTATCGATGATCCGGCGCGACTGCACGCCGCCGGCATCGATGTTCAGCATCAGCAGGCGGCGCTCTGGATGGCGCAGGATGTTCTGCTGCTGGCGTTCGAGCATGTCGCGGTCTTCGCCGAAGATCTTGCCCTGCCCTTCGCGGATTTTGGCGGTCAACGCCGCGTCCTCCGGCTGGAAGTTGCGCGCCATGCCCCAGAAATACCAGTGCGAGGTCTCGGTTTCGGGCGTGATGAAGTCGACCACCACGCTCGACACCTTGTGCGCCGGGTCGGCGCGGTAGCCGCCTTTGCCGGCGTGCGCCACCCCGACTTCGATCATCACGTGGCTCGGGGCGCTGAAGCGGCAGATCTGCCAGCGGTCCACCGGCACATCGCCATCCAGGCCGTTCCAGGTCAGGGCCGCGCGCCAGAACGGCGGCGCGCCGACATTGTCCATGAAGCGGCTGGTCACCACCTGCTCGCCCTCGACCCTGGTCGTCACCGGCGCCTCGTCGATCTCCTTTTGGCCGATGCTCGAGGCATGCACATAGGTCTCGTGGGTCAGGTCCATCAGGTTGTCGATCATGAGGCGGTAGTCGCAGTGGATGTGATACAGCCCGCCGCCGTAGGCCCAGCCGGGATTGTCGGCCCACTCGAGGTGGTGGATGGCGGCGGGATCGGCCTTGTCTTTCGCGCCGGGCCAGACCCAGATGAAGCCGTAACGCTCTTCCACCGGATAACTGCGAATGCACGGAAAGCCGCGCACGCGCTGGCCCGGCATGGCGATGGTCTTGCCTTCGCAACCCATCTCGAGGCCGTGATAGCCGCACACCAGCTTGCCGTCGCGGACGAAGCCGAGCGAGAGCGGCGCGCCGCGGTGCGGGCAGAAATCCTCCACCGCGGCGACCTTGCCGCCCTCGCCCCGGTAGAACACGATTTTCTCGCCGCAGATCTGGCGGCCCAGCGGCCCCTCCGCGATCTCGTCCGGGGTGCAGGCCACGTACCATGCGTTTTTCGGGAACATGCTTGTCTCCTTCATTGTTTCCACTTCAGGTGCCGCCGAATATTCAGTACACTGAATGTTTATAAAAATATCGCCCCGCATACATGACCACCGACCACGACCGCCACCTGCTCGACCCCCATGGCCAACCGGGCCACCTGCTGCGCCGCGCCCAGCAAATCTCGGTCTCGCTGTTCTACGACGAACTGGGCGACGCGCTGACGCCGGTCCAATACGCGATCCTCGGCCTGCTGGCGCTGCATCCCGGCATCGACCAGGTCTCGCTGGCGGGCCTGGCGGCGGTCGACACCTCGACCGGCGCCACCGTCTGCGCCCGCCTCGAAGAGAAAGGCCTGCTCGAGCGCAAGATCCTCCCGCACAACCGACGCCAGCGCGCGCTCACCATCACGCCCGAAGGCGCGCGGCTGCTGGCCAGCCTGGAAGCCGGCGCCCTGCGCCTGCGCGAACGCCTGCTTGCGCCGCTCACGCCGGCCGAACAGCACAGCTTCATGAACTTGCTGTCCAAGCTGGTGCGTGAAAATAACGAGCAGAGCCGGGCTCCCCTGTCCATGCCAGGGACTTGAGCGCCGCAGCCTCGGATCCGGACCGGCGCCTTGCCCTCATTCGTCCGGCGCTGCCGGCTCGGCACCGCGCCCGCAGCGGTCCGTCCATTCGAACCAGGTGCAGAGCGGATTGCCGCCGTACAGCACGACGGGACAGAAGGTGGCGAGACCGCAGCCCAGGATCAGAAGCTGCAGTTCCAGGACCGATTCGAACGCGGAAATCAGATTCGGCATGATGGGCCTTTCTCGTGTTGCCACTGCACACCACGGCGATGAGCCGTCTGTTTTTATTGTTCGCTAAGTCCCATCATAAGAACATCGGCGCCGTACTAGAAATCATATTTTTCGTTGCGAGGCATCGATAAAACCGATTGCTGCGATTTCGCGCAGCTTGACCTGGCACGGCCTGCGAGTCCGGGTTTCCCGTGCCGGATTGAATCGCCGATTACATCAGTTTTTCTTCAGCGGCCTGATAAACGGTTTTTACCCTTGGCTGAAAACCGAGGCTGCGTGCAAGCGATCCATCGACGTGGAGATGCCACGGATTTTCCAGTGGTGCGGACGATGGCGGCAGCGATTCGCCAACCAGGGCTGCCAGCTCGTAAATCGAGGTCGGCGCCTCATCGGCAATATTGACGATGCGGCGGTCGAACCTGCCGCTCAAAGCAAGTTGCACCGCTGTGGCGATGTCGCGGTGGTGGATGGTGCTGATTTTTTTGGCCGGATGCCATTGGCCGGCGAGCGCATGCTTGGGCAAGGCGTCGAGATGACCGTCCCCGTCGCCATAGACGAATGGAAAGCGCAGGATGGCCCAATCGAGCCCGCTTTCCCTTAACGCTTTTTCGGCCGCCACCTTGCTGGCCGGATAGGCATGCAGCGGATCGACGGGATCGTCCTCGCGCCCGGGGTGGCTGTTGTTGGCGTCGTAGACGTTGCTGGTACTCGCGAGCACGAAACGGGCCTGTGGCGCATGGGCTTGCGCCGCGGCGATCAGGTTGCGCGTGCCATCGACATTGGTCTTCCAGATCAGATCGGTGTCCTGCGAGCGGAAGACGGCGGCAAGATGAACGATGTCCGAGACGCCTTCCACCGCCCGGGCGAGCGTCGGCGGGTCGAAAAGCTCGCCTGCCACCGGCGTGACGCCGGCAGGCAGCGCTTTGTCGCCGCGCACCAGAGCACGGCAATCGATCCCTGCCGCGACCAGGCGGGGAAGCAGTCGGGCCCCTACCAATCCGGTCACGCCTGTCAGCAAGACTGTCATTTGTCAGCTCCTGTCGATGATGTTTTCGAGTCGTTCGGTCGCGCTCTGGAGAACCTGAATCGCGCCGGCGATGGCGGCTTCATCCATGTCTTCGAACGCGGTATCGTGGATGGCCGTCAGATCGGGCAAGGCCTGCCAGAGCTCCTCACCCGCGTCTGTCAGGCGCAGCAGCTTCTGCCTCTGATCGACGCGGTCCGGCACCTGTTCGACCAGCCCTTTGCGGACCAGTACGGCAACGATCGCGCTGAGCGTTGCGCGCTCGACCTGGAGCGCCTTCACCAGGTCGCGTTGCATGGTCGGGCCGACGTTTTTAAGGCGGTGCAAGATGTACCACTGCGTCGTTCCCAGGTCGTAGGGGCGCAGCATTGCCTCCATCGCGGCGCGACCCGCGAGGTAGCATCGTTTTGTCCAGAAAGCTAGAGCACTGGAATCTGCTTGGGTATATTTGTCAGCCACCTAACAATGATGTTAGGCGCCATACAAAATGTCAAGCGTTTGAACCTGACACCGCCTCAGGCGTTCGCTTGGGGCATCGATATCAGGCGTCTGGCGTAGCGGTATAAAAAAGCGCGATGGTTCGAGAAAACGATCGCTCAAGTTTTCGCAGAACCGGCCGCGCCCTGACTCTGCTCGTCATGCCAACCACCGCCAAGCGCCTTATACAAGGACACTGTCGCCTGCAGACGCTTGAGTTTCAATATCCCGATATCGTTCTGCACGTCCGACAAGGCGCGCTGCGTATCGAGGACCGTCATCAAGTCTTCGGCCCCGGCCTTATATCGGATTTCCGCCAGATCGTAGGCCTGGCGCGCCTCCTCCAGTTCGGTCGTTTTCAGGCGCCGTTGTTCATCCAGGCTGCGGATCTGGCCCAGGGCCGTATCCACTTCGGACAAAGCGGCAATCACCGTCGCCCGATACATCTGGATCAATTCCTGTTTTCGGGCGACGGCCAAGTCCTGCTCCCGCTTCAGACGGCCGCCATCGAAAATCGGCGCCATCAGCGAGGCACTGACATTGGCGAGCAGGTTAGGCGCGTTGAGCAGCGACAGCAAGGCGCTGCTTTGCGCACCCATCGCGCCGGTAAGGTTGATGCTGGGGAAGAGGTTGGCCCGAGCCACGGCGACATTCGCATCGGCGGCCGCCAGACTCGCCTCGGCGCGGCGGATATCGGGCCGGCGCGACAGGAGCTCGGACGGCACGCCCGGGGACACTTCGGGCAAGGTGATCGTGTCCAGCCCCTGCTCGCCGACGGAGAAGGTCTGCGGCGTTTTGCCGAGCAGGATGGCCAAGGCCGCCTGCGCTTCGCGCTCCTGCTGCATCAGCTCGGGGATCGCCGATTTCTGCTGCGCCACGGCGGAGCGCTGGCGTGCCAGGTCGAGCGATGAGGCGGCGCCTGCGCGCTTTTGCGCCTCCACCAGGGTCAGGACATGCTCGGCATTCGCAACGTGCCCGCGCGCGACAGCAATGCGGTCGCGCAGCGACAATATTTGCAGATAGGTCGAGACGATGCCGCTGGTGACCGTCAATGCCACGGTTTGGCGATCGAAGCGGTTGGCCTCCAGCGACGCTTCCGCGGACGCCACCCCCGCCTTGTTCTTGCCCCAGAAATCGACTTCGTAAGAAACCAGCAAGCCGCTGTCGGCGGAGGTACTCGCACCGCCCCGCCTGATCGGTACCGAGCGGCTTGCGTCGCTGTAAAAGCTCGCAGTGGGCAGCAGCGACACGCCGGCAATGCGCGCCTCGGCTTCGGCCTGCCGCACGCGCGCGAGTGCGCCCGCGAGCTCCAGATTATTGGACTGGCCTTCATCGACCAGATGCGTCAGTTCGGGGCTGCCAAATCGCTGCCACCAATGCTTGTCGGGCCACTCCTGGTGGTTCGCCGTTTCGCCGAGAGTCCAGGCGGCAGGCACATCGACCTTGGGCGGCGGCTCCACGATGGGCGCACGGCTGGCGCAGCCGCTCAGGATGGCGCACGCCAGGCCGAGCAGAAGCGCCGATGCTGCCGGCCTGCGGCGAAATGCCGGCTTCGGAAGGGAATGTGTCATCTGCATGCCTCAGGAGCCCGATGCCACAGCCGGCGTCGTTCCTGCATCGGCGGCGGCCGGCATCGCAAGCACATCGGGCACGGGACCGACCAGCACCTTGTCGCCTTCGGCCAAGCCCGAAAGGATCTGGACCTGTTGCGCATTGCGCAGTCCAAGCTTTACCTTGCGGGCACTCACGCGCTGGGCGGCGTCGACGACCTTAAGCTTGTACAGGCCGTCTTCGTCCGGCGTCCCCAGGCAATTTGCCGGCAGCAGCAGCGCATCGCGCGCCTGTGCGACAACGAACTGCACCTGCGCACTCATGCCGCTCATCAGTTCGTGATCCGGATTCTTGACCTCGAACAGGACAATATAAAAGGCTTGCTTGCCCTGCTCGCCCGTGCCGTCGGCCGGGATGGGAATGACCTGGCGCAGCTTGCCCGACCAGCGTTTGCCGGGATAGCCGGGGGTTGTGAAGCTCGCTGCCATACCGGTCCGCAAGCGCGTCACATCGTCTTCCGCAACGCGCGCAGCCACCGTCATTTCCGACAGGTCGGCAATCCGGAGCAAGGGCGCGGCTGCTTGCGCGGTGCTCAGCATTTGTCCCGGGCGCGCGGCCAGCGACACCACGGTTCCGGCAATCGACGACCTGACCATCGTTTTCTGGCGCGCTTCCTCATCGATTTTCAGGGTCGCCTCGAGTTCGTGGATCTGCGCGGTGATCGAATCGACGCGCGCGCTTGCCGAGGACGCGTTCATGCGCGCCGATTCGAAGGCTTCCTCGCGGGTGGCGTTCTGCGCTTTCAGTTGCGTCTGCCGCTTGAACTGGAGCTGGGCGAACTCGAGTTGTGCGCGCTGGTCGGTGAGTTCGGCCTGCAGCCGGGCCATCTGGGCGCGATTGCTTTCGACTTTGGCCGGCTGTTGGGTCGGGGTGATTTCGAGCAGAGCCTGGTCGGCCTTGACCGTGTCGCCGATGGATACCAGGACGTCTTTCACCTGTCCGCCGATCTGGGGATAGATGTCGGCCCATTTACGGAGTTGAAGCTTGCCGCTTGCCTCGACGGTTTGCTGGATGTCGCCGCGATGCGCGGTGACGGTGTCCAGCTTGAGCTGTGCGGCTGGAGCGGCGGGCGCCGCCGACTTGTTCGCTTGTGCGAACGCCGGATTGGCGCCCAGCACGGCGGCCAGCGACAGGAGCGCCGCAGCCACGGCACGGGAGGATGCACGGTACGTGCGATCGGCCACTGGGGAAGTGAGGTCTTGTCGATCCGCAGCCATAGAACTAGATCACAAAAATTCCCAGTATACACACATACCGGCAAGCGGCTGAGCGCATTGGAGAACTTCAGCAGGAAGTCGAGGCTGACGCTGCCTTCAGGCCAAGGGAACAAGACGATCTGCCGAGCGAGCTTGTAGAGCAGTTTTTTGCCACCAAAAGCAAAAAGCCCGCCGAGTATC
>NZ_JANUGX010000043.1 GCF_024753245.1 Massilia norwichensis
TTGGCGATTGAGGTTTGTAGAGAGTCAATGGTGCGCGGGTTCGTCAAGCTTTTGGGGTAACCTCGGTTGCTCTAGCGTCGCGATATCAAGGAGACAAACCGTGCCAATTGACCCAGTGCAACCTAACGGACAGGACAAGCTGGTAGTGCCCGTGATCCGCGAGGAAGTGCAGGTCGATAAGCGGATTGTCGACACGGGTCGCGGCGTGCGCATCCACAAGACTGTCGCCGAGCTTCCCTGCCACATCGACGAACGCCTGTTGCGTGACGAGGTTGAGGTAAGCCATGTCCCGGTGGACCGCATCGTCCCACTCGACGCTGCGCCTGCCACGCGCTACGAAGGCGAGACGCTGGTGGTGCCGATCCTCGAAGAAGTGCTCGTGGTCGAACGCCGCGTGCGCATCAAGGAGGAACTTCGTATCACCCGAACCCGGCGCGAGGAGCACCACGCTGAAACCGTCATGCTCAAATCCGAGCAGGTCAGCGTGGAGCGCTTCGAGGAGGCCGGCGACCGCCCACCTGAATGACCTATCGGAGGACCATCATGCAACATACTCTAGTAGCGGTTTTCGACAACCGAAGCGACGCCCAGAATGCGATGGACGAGCTGCTGGCCTCGGGCTTCTCCCGTACCGATGTCAACGTCTCCAGTGCCGACCCGACCGGCCAGACCAACAGCCTGACCGGCAGCACCACCACCACGAACGAAGTGCATGAAGAAGGCATCGGCGCCTCGATCAAGCATTTCTTCACCGGCCTGTTCGGTTCGGACAACGACGAGCACGTCTCGCGCTATTCCGACGTCGTCAGCCGCGGCCACCACGTGCTGACCCTGGTGACCCAGTCGGAGCCGGAAGTCGAGCGCGCCGCCGACGTCATCGAGCGCTTCGGCCCGGTCGACATCGACGAACGCCATGACCTGAGCGGCTCGGCCAGCTCGCTGGATCCGGCCATGCTGGCCGCCGGCGCCAGCTCGGGCAGCGGCCTGCAGCAGTCGTCTTCGATGTCGCAGCAGTCCGCCTACCGCGAGCCGTCCGCCGGCGCCGGTTCGCTGAGCGGCGAACTGGGCGAGCGCAATTCCTTCGCAACCCAGGACCTGAACGACCCGGTGCCGAAGGGCCAGACCTACCAGGAACCGATGGGCGGCTCGATGCGCGCCGGCGATTCGCTGCAGGCCGGCGGCTCGCAGGACACGAATATCGGCGGCAACACGCTGGATACCTCGACCGGCAGGACGCTGCAGGGCGGCTCGAACCTGCAGTCGGGTTCGCTGCAAGGCAGCCAGTCGCTGCAGGGCTCGAGCGACGCCTCGCTGGGCGGCACGATCCAGACCGGCTCGATGCAGCGCGACATGGGCGAAATGCTCAACGAACAGCGCAGCACCGCGATCCCGGTCGTGCAGGAAGAACTGAAGGTCGGCAAGCGCGAAGTCCAGCGCGGCGGCGTGCGCGTGTTCTCGCGCGTGGTCGAGACCCCGGTCAACGAAAGCGTCAACCTGCGCGAAGAGCACGTGAGCGTGGAACGCCGCCCGGTCGACCAGCCGATCTCCACCGCCGACGCGACCGCCTTCAAGGAGCAGTCGATCGAGCTGCGTGAACGTGCCGAGGAAGCCGTGGTGCAGAAGTCGGCCCGCGTGGTCGAGGAGGTCGTGGTCGGCAAGGAAGCGACCCAGCGCCAGGAAAACATTTCTGATACCGTGCGCCACACCGAGGTGCAGATCGAGAACCTGGGCGCGCAGGACAACGACGCCTACTTCCGCAACGACTGGCAGAGCAATTATTCGAGCCTGGGCGGCAGCTACGACGACTACGCGCCGGCCTACCAGTACGGCAGCCAGATGCGCGCCGATTCGCGCTACCAGGGCCGCAACTGGGACGACATCGAGTCCGACCTGCGCAGCGACTGGGACACCCGCTACGGTTCCAGCGGTGGCTCGACCTGGGAAAAAATGAAGGCCGCCGTGCGCCGCGGCTGGGACAAGATCACGCCGGACAACGATTCGGATGATTCTTACTACCGTACGCACTGGACCAGCAACTACGCCTCCAGCGGCGACACCTACAACGACTACGATCCGGCCTACCGCTACGGCACCCAGATGCGCAGCGACTCGCGCTACTCGGGCCGCCAGTGGGACGACGTGGAATCCGACCTGCGCAGCGATTGGGACACCCGCTACGGCTCCAGCAGCGGCTCGACCTGGGACAAGATGAAGGCGGCGGTGCGCCACGGCTGGGACAAAGTGACCCGCTGATTGCCAACAGCAGCAGCATGAAAAACGCCGGCATCAGCCGGCGTTTTTTTCATTGCTCAGGCAAGGTGCTTCACTGCGCAAACACCTGCGCCGCCGGCGTGATCCGCACCGCCTCCGGGCGAATCCCCAGCTTCATCGAGCCGATTGCCTTGTCTTCGTCGAGCAGCTCTTGCGGTTTCTGCGCGTCGTAGGTAATCGGCGAGAACGCATCGCTGACCAGCTTCTCCTTCAGCCCGGCCGCATCCTTGGTGATCATCACCACCGACAGGTTCTGCGCCGACAGATGCTTGCGCATCGCCGCGTTCACGTCGGCCGCCGTCAGTTTCGACAGGCCATCGCGCATCATCTGCGTGAATTCCGGCGTGCGGTACCACTGCGAGTCCAGCGCATAGCCGAGCTGGGCGTCCTGGGTCGCGGTCATCACGAACACGTTCTTCATCAGGTAGTCGCGGGTGGCTTCGAACTGTTCCTGGGTCAGGCCCTGGTCGATCAGCTTGCCGAGTTCGGTCAGTGCGATGCGCAGCGCCATGTGCGCGTTCTGCGGCGCGACCGGACGGATCCAGACTTCGAAGATCTGCGACTTGCGGCCCAGGTTCGGGCTCGGGAAGAAGCCGAACATCCCGCGCGGGAAGGCTTCGATGTAGGCATAGTCGCCGTAGTTCATGCCGCGCAGTTCGCGGATGCGCTGGTACAGGTAGGAGTTCGAAGCGCGGTGCTCGCCCAGCCAGGTCTTGGCCAGCCACAGGGCCGGGAAGTCCGGGTGGGCGCGGTTGACGGCGATCGGCAGGCCGAAGGAAATCGCGGTCGCACGGGTGTTCTTCTCGATGATCTCGACCTCCAGTCCCTGCGGCTTGCGGCCCTGGGGTGCCGTGATGCGCGGCAGGCCGGCGCCTTCCGGCAGCGCAGCCAGGCGGGTCTTCAGCTGGGCCGTCATCTCGGGGCTGACGTCACCCGAGATGCCGACATGCAGCGCGCCCTGCGCATAAGCCTGGCGATAGAAGTTTTTCACGTCGTCGAGGGTGATCGATTCGATGCCCTTGACCGTGCCCAGCACAGGGTGGCCGTAAGGCGTGCCGGCGAAGATGTTGGCCTGCAGGCGCTCTTTGCCGAGTTCTTCCTCGTTGTTGTCCTTCAGGTCCAGCACCAGCGCGTTCTTCTGCGCGTCCTTCAGGCGGCGGAAGTCGTCTTCGCGGAAGCCCGGGCTCAAGAGCTGGGGCAGGGCGATGTCGAGGAACTGGTTCCAGTTGTCCTTGTGAATGGTGCCGGTGAAGGTGGTCATTTCCTTGTCGGTCTGCTCGCCGAAACCACCGGCGATCGGGAACAGGGCCTTGGTCACCTCATCGTATTTACGCTCGCTGGAGCCGGCGCGCGCCACCATCGCGGCGGTCAGCGCCGCTAGGCCTTCCTTGCCGGCCGGGTCCTGGCTCGAACCCGCTTCGAACAGGAGCTTGAAGCGGACCTGCGGCAGAGCGCTCTTCTGCACCAGCACGTCGAACTTGGCATCGCCGGCCTTGGGCGCCATGCTGGCCAGGGTCGGCAGGGTCGAGATGCCGCTTGGCAGCGCGGCGTGCGAGAGCGTGGTGACGACCATCGATTCGTCGACCAGGTATTTGCGCGCAGCGGCCTGCAGGTCGGCCGGGGTCAGGCTGTCGATCAGGCGGAAATAGCGGTTGATCGTGTCGTAGGAACGGTCGTAGTGCACGTAGGACGCCAGGGTCTGGGCCACGGTGTCGGTGTTGTCCAGGGTACGGATCAGGCCGTATTTTTCCGAGGACTGGGCGTCCAGCAGTGCCTGCTTCGTGACCGGCGTGTCGCGCAGCTTGGCAACGGTCTCGAGGATAGCGTCGCGCACGGCCAGCGCGTCTTCCGGCTTCTTGACACGCGCGGCGATGGTCACCAGCGACGGGTCGACGCGGGCTGGCGTGTAATCGAACAGCTGGTCGACCTTCTGCTCGTCCTGCACCAGGCGTTTATACAGCGGCGAGGTGCGGCCGAACGACAGCGACAGCAGCATCGAGAGCGCGGCCTGGTCCTTGTTGGTGTCCGAGAAGGCCGGCGCGCGGAAGGCGACGGTGACCAGCGGCAAAGTCGGGCTCGGCCACTCGACGTGGCGGTACTGGGCGCCCTTCGGCGCCGGTTCGGCCGGGACCGCCACCTTGTAGCTGCCGCGCTTCCACCCGCTCCAGTATTTTTCGACCAGCGCGATCGCGTTCTTCGGGTCGACGTCGCCGGCGATGATGATGGTGGTGCGCTCCGGGCGATACCAGCGGTCGAAGAAGACCTTCGAGTACTGGTACTGGTTGGGCATGTCCTCGATGTCCTTCAGGAAGCCCATCGTGGTGTGCTTGTAGGTGTGGGTGCTGAAGGCGGCGTCGCGCTGGACTTCGAACAGCTTCTGCATCGGGTTGGCGCTGTTCTTGTTGTATTCGCCCAGCACGGCGCGCGACTCGGTCTTGAAGGCGGCTTCCGAATAATCGAGATGCTGGAAGCGGTCGGCCTCGACCTTCAGGACGGTTTCCAGGTCCTGTTTGGCGAAGGTCGTGTAGTAATTGGTGAGGTCGTCGCTGGTATACGCGTTCTGGCGCGCGCCGGCCTTGGTGATGATGTCCTGGTACTTTTCGGGCGGGTAGGCTTTGGTCCCGCGGAACATCATGTGTTCGAAGAAGTGGGCAAAGCCGGACTTGCCCGGCTCGACTTCATTGCGCGAACCGGTTTGCACCGGGATCGTGACCGATACCAGGTTCGGGAAGCCGGTCGGCACCACGATCACCTTCAGCCCGTTCGGCAGCTGTTTTTCGGTGGCTTTGAAAGGAAGGACGTCGGACTTGGCCGGTGCTGGCTTGGGCGCCGGGGCCGCATGGGCGGCCGGGAAGGCCATCGGCAGCGCCAGGGCGGCGAGTGGTACATACTTGGACAACTGGGACACGCGATCTCCTCGGGAAATATGCTGTGCGCGACAGCATAAGGTATTCCCGAGGAAAGATATAGGTCTGGCAATCTCAGGTGGGCTCGGACAGCGGCAGGCTGATGCGGTTACGACCCATGTGCTTGGCGCGGTAGAGGGCGGCGTCGGCGATCGCTACCAGCTCGGACGCCTCGGTGTCGGAGGAAGGCAGGGCGGTGGCGGCGCCGATCGAGACCGTGACCAGCGCGCCGCCTCCTTGCCGGCTCGGCACCTGCAACTGCTCGACCCGGGTGCGGATGCGCTCGGCGACGCAGGCGGCGCCCTTCAGCGACTGGTTCGGCAGGATCACGGCGAATTCCTCGCCGCCGTAGCGCGCGACCAGGTCGTTGGCGCGCATTTCGCTGGAGACGGCGGTGGCAATGCGCTTCAGGCATTCGTCGCCGCCGAGGTGGCCATTGGCATCGTTATAGGCTTTGAAATTGTCGACGTCGACCATCAGCAGGGACAGCGGCTGGCGTTGGCGCAGGGCGCGCGTCCATTCCGCCTGCAGGGTGTCGTCGAAGCAGCGGCGGTTGGCCAGGCCGGTCAGGCCGTCGCGGGTGGCGAGCTGTTCGAGCGCGATCTGCGCCATCTTTTCGTCGGTCAGGTCGCGCAGGGTCTGGATCACGGCGGCCAGGCGCCCGCGCTCGTCGTAGATGGGGCTGGCGTCCAGCGCCAGGTAGCGGCGCCGGCCCACGCGCGGCATATCGAACCAGCTTTCGGCCGACAGATGGGCTGGCTGGCCGTGATTGCCGCGCGGATGGATGAGCGGGACCTCGCCGGCGCGGTCCTGCACCACCAGGTCGGCCAGGGTCGGGCGCTGGCGGTCGAAGAAGCTGCGCCAGTGCTCGCGCGTGCCCAGCACTTCGGCGGCGCGCATGCCGGTCAGGTGTTCACAGGCACGGTTCCATAGCATGACGCGACAGCTGGCATCGAGCACATAGACGGGAATGGCCAGCATTTCCATCAGCTGGTAGGCGAAGGCGTGGTCACCGCCCTCGCCGGAAGATTCCATAAGCCTTTGAATTGCGCCTGTGCCGGTCCGCGTGCCTGTCATGTGCCATCCCTTGATCTGTCTGTTGAGCAACTAATTGACTACTGACAAGATCGGATTGTGCGGCACGGCACTTTTCGCCTTATTGATTTAAGGCAAGAAGGTTTTAGCCAAGGAATTTTCCTAGATAAGGCCCGGAAATCGGCCCGGCGGCGTCACCCGGGCTCGACGGCACGGACATGGTTGCGCAGGCTGGCGCCGAGATGGTCCAGCCGGGTGCGCAGCCGTTCCAGTTGCTTGCAAGTGCCCAGATCGGTGCGGCAGCGCTGCTGGATTTGCGCCAGCTCGGCCTGGATGACGATGAGCTGGCCAGCCGGGTCGGGCGCCAGGTTGCCGCTGGCGCGTGCCGCCATCCGCGCCAGCAGCAGGTCGGCTTCGGCCAGGGCCTGGTCGGCATGGCTGCGTGCGGATTGCTCCCGGCACAGTGCCGCCTCCAGGTCGGCGATGCGGTCTTCGCTGTGGACCCGCCGGAACAGGGTGGCGAACAGGAGGCCGAGGCCCAGCAGCAGCACGGCCGCGATCCGCAGGCGCTCCGACTGCGCATCGACGCGGGCGCTGGCGCCGAGCCAGCACAGGCCGCCCAGCAGCAAGGCAGCAGTCAGCACGCGCATGGCTTTTTGCATCGTAGTGTTCATCGTCGGTCTCCTAAAGTCGTAGGAACTTTCCGCTAAGAAAAGGTATGTCTTTCCGAGAAGATAGTTTTTGCCGAGTGTCAATATCTGAGGCGGTCTTCTGCAGCGGGGGCGGCGCACGGTATAATGGAAGGTTGACGAGAGGCTTAACCGGACTTTTACCGTGACTTACAGCATCAAAGAAATTTTCTATACCTTGCAGGGCGAGGGCGCGCACGCCGGCCGACCGGCCGTGTTCTGCCGCTTTTCCGGCTGCAATCTCTGGACCGGCCGCGAAAGCGACCGCGCCAGTGCCGTCTGCCAGTTCTGCGATACCGACTTCGTCGGCACCGACGGCGAGCGCGGCGGCAAGTTCAAGGACCCGGCCGTGCTGGCGGCCGAGATCGACGGCCTGTGGCCGGCCACCCACGCGGCCAGCAAGTACGTCGTGTTCACCGGCGGCGAACCGCTGCTGCAGCTGGACAAGCCGCTGATCGACGCCATGCACGCGCGCGGTTTCACGATCGCCATCGAGACCAACGGCACCTTGCCGGTGCCGGAAGGCGTCGACTGGATCTGCGTGAGCCCCAAGATGGGCTCGACGCTGGTGGTTGGCAAAGGCAACGAAATCAAGGTCGTGATTCCCCAGCTCGGCCAGGACCTGGCCGCCTACGAGGGGCTCGACTTCGACAACTTCTATGTCCAGCCGATGGACGGCCCGCTGGCGGCCCAGAACACCCGCCTGGCGATCGAGACCTGCCGCCGCAACCCGAAGTGGAAGCTGAGCATCCAGACCCACAAACTCCTGCAAATCCCCTGACGCAAAGCCTTATCAATGCTGACCATTACCCGCAAGCTGGAATTCGATGCCGGCCACCGCATTCCCGACCATAAAAGCCAGTGCCGCAACCTGCACGGCCACCGCTACACCCTCGAAATCACCCTGACCGGTGCCGTGATCGACACCGAGGGCAGCTCGGACAACGGCATGATCATGGACTTCTCGGACATCAAGTCGCTTGCCAAGGAGCACCTGGTCGACGTCTGGGATCACGCCTTCCTGGTCTACGAGAAGGACGAAAAGGTGCGCGAGTTCCTGGCCAGCCTGCCGGGCCACAAGACCGTGATCATCGACCGCATCCCGACCGTCGAGAACCTGGCCCAGGTGGCCTGGAACATCCTGAAGGCGGCCTACACCGACCGCTACGGTACCGGCCTGCGCCTGCAGAAGCTGGTGCTGCACGAGACCCCGAACTGCTGGGCAGAGATCACCGATGCCTGATTCGCTCTCGCCCGAGCCGGTAAGCATGCAGCGCGACGGCGACGGCGCCTACATGGCGCTGGCGCTGATCGAGGCGCGCAAGGCCTGGGCCGCGGGCGAGGTGCCGGTCGGCGCTGTGGTCGTCAAGGACGGCGAGGTGATCGCCACCGGCTTCAATCAGCCGATCGGGCGCCACGACCCGACCGCCCACGCCGAGATTGTGGCGCTGCGCGCAGCCGCCGAAAAGCTCGGCAACTACCGCCTGCCGGGCTGCGAACTGTTCGTGACGCTGGAACCCTGCGCCATGTGTTCGGGCGCGATGATGCATGCGCGTCTGGCGCGGGTGGTGTACGCCGCCACCGACCCCAAGACCGGGGTCTGCGGCTCGGTGCTCGACCTGTTCGCGCGCGAGGAATTGAACCACCACACCGAGGTGGTGGGCGGCGTGCTGGCGGAAGAGGCCGCTACCATGCTGAAGGGCTTTTTTGCGGAGCGCCGCGCGGCGCGCAAGGCACCGCTTCTCCCGTAACGCCCCGTTCCGGCGAAAATGGTATGCTGGATTCATGCCATTCCGGCTGAAGTCCAACTGCCATCATGCCTAGCCTGAACGCCAACGGCATCCGCATCGCCTTCGACACCGCCGGCGATCCGAAAGCCACTCCCTTGCTGCTGATCTCCGGCCTCGGTTTGCAACTGACCGCCTGGCCGGACGCGTTCGTCGAAGGACTGGTCGAGCTCGGCTTTTACGTGATCCGTTACGATAATCGCGACACCGGCCTGTCCACCAAGTTCGAACATGCTGGCACGCCCAACCTGGGCCTGGCGTGGTTGAAGTCGCTGGTGCGCTGGCCTTTGCGCCCACCCTATACCCTGGAAGACATGGCCGACGATGCGGTCGGCGTGCTGTCCGCGCTCGGGGTGGCACGCGCCCACGTGGTGGGCATGTCGATGGGCGGCATGATCGCCCAGCTGATGGCAGCGAAGTTCCCGTCGCGCGTGCTGAGCCTCACATCCATCATGTCCAGCAGCGGGCGGCGTGGCCTGCCGGGGCCGGCACCTGCCGTCAAGCGCGCGATGATGCGCTGGCCGAAACCGGCCGATCTCGACGGCATGGCCGAACACGGCGTGCGCCTGCTGCAGGCGATCGGCAGTCCGACCTATCCGACGCCCGAAAAGCAGCTCCGGCGGCGGGTCGAGCGCGCGCTGCGCCGCAATTGCTGTCCCGGCGGCGTGGTGCGCCAGATCCTGGCGGTGGCCGCCAGCGGCGACCGCAGCACCCAGCTGCGGACCATCGCCGCCCCGACGCTGGTGATCCATGGCGCGGCCGACCCCATGGTGCCGCTGGCCTGCGGTATCGACACCGCCCAGGCGGTCCCGAACGCGCGCCTGGAAGTCATCGAAGGGATGGGCCACGACCTGCCCACCCAGCTGCTGGAGAGGCTGCTTGCCTTGATCGACGCCCATGCCCACGGTAAGATGGCGCCAGACTCGACACCTCCACGCCTCTTCGTCAAACAGTGACCCCAAAAAAACTTGGTATTGCGCTGATCGCGCCGGGCGGCCATGCCCCCGAGCCCGACGCCATCGCACGCGGCATCGCCCGCCTCGAAGCCCAGGGCATCCTGGTCCATAACTACTACGAGCACGACAAGCGCCACCTGCGCTTCGGCGGCACCGACGAAGCCCGCCTGGCGCAGCTCAACGCCGCCGCCGCCGACCCCGAGGTGCAGGTCGTGATGGCGCTGCGCGGGCAGTACGGCATGACGCGCCTGCTGCCGCATATCGACTTCGACCGCATGGCGGACAGCGGCAAGATCTTCGTCGGCTATTCCGACATCACCGCCTTCCACATGGGCCTCTACGCAAGGCGCGGCGCGCTCAGCTACGCCGGCCCGATGTTCGCCGGCGATTTCGCTGCGGCCGAGCCGGTCGACTTCACGCTGAACGATTTCTGGCACTGCCTGGCCGGACCGACGCATACGGTGACGGGGCAGGGCGAGGGCAATCCGGCCCTCGAGGTCGAAGGCACGGTGTGGGGCGGCAACCTGGCGATGCTGATGTCGCTGGCCGGCACCGACTACTTCCCGCAGACGGCCCAGCTCGACGGCGGCATCCTCTTCCTCGAGGACATCGCTGAGCACCCTTACCGGGTCGAGCGCATGCTGCTGCAGCTGATGCAGACCGGGGTACTGGCACGCCAGCAGGCCATCGTGCTGGGTGACTTTTCGGGCTACCGGCTGTCGCCGGCCGACAATGGCTACAACTTCGACGAAATGCTGACCTACCTGCGCGCGACCCTGCCGTGCCCGGTCCTGACCGGGCTGGAATTCGGCCATATTCCGCGCCGGGTCACGATTCCTTTCGGCGCGCGCGGGCATCTGGTTTCCGGTGACGGCGCCTGGCGCCTGACCCTGGCCGATTACCCGACGGTGCAACTGGGCTGAGCGCGCCCGACGGATTGCAAGACGCTGATTCGTCAGGCTAGGCGCCGGTTCGCGGCAAACACTCGGCAAATTGGCAACGTCAGCACGCCACCGAGCCTGCTGGCCAGTGGTAAAATGCACGGTTAATCGAAAACCCCTGCAGGAAGGTAAGCCCAGTGCTCAGTACAGCCAACATTACGATGCAGTTCGGCGCCAAGCCGCTGTTCGAGAATATTTCCGTCAAATTCGGCGACGGCAACCGTTACGGCCTGATCGGCGCGAACGGTTGCGGCAAGTCGACCTTCATGAAAATCCTCGGCGGCGACCTCGAGCCGTCCGCCGGCAACGTCTCGCTCGACCCGGGCGAGCGCCTCGGTAAGCTCCGCCAGGACCAGTTCGCCTACGAAGACGTGCGCGTGCTGGACGTGGTCATGATGGGCCACACCGAGCTGTGGAATGCGATCGCCGAGCGCGACGCCATCTACGCGAACCCGGAAGCGACCGACGACGACTACATGAAAGCCGCCGAGCTCGAAGGCAAGGTCGCCGAATACGACGGCTACTCGGCCGAAGCGCGCGCCGGCGAACTGCTGCTGGGCCTGGGCATCGCCACCGATCTGCACCAGGGCCCGATGAGCGCCGTGGCACCGGGCTGGAAGCTGCGCGTGCTGCTGGCCCAGGCCCTGTTCTCGGATCCGGACATCCTGCTGCTGGACGAGCCGACCAACAACCTGGACATCCACACGATTTCCTGGCTGGCCGACATGCTGAACCAGCGCAACTCGACGATGATCATCATTTCCCACGATCGTCACTTCCTGAACTCGGTCTGCACCCACGTGGCCGACATGGACTACGGCACGCTGAAGGTCTATCCGGGTAACTACGACGACTACATGGAAGCGTCGACCCAGGCCCGTAACCAGCAGCTGGCGAACAATGCCAAGGCCAAGGAAAAAGTGGCCGAGCTGCAGGACTTCGTGCGCCGCTTCTCGGCCAACAAGTCCAAGGCCCGCCAGGCAACTTCGCGCCTGAAGATGATCGACAAGATCAAGATCGAGGAATTCAAGCCGTCTTCGCGCGCCTATCCGTTCGTGCGCTTCGAAGGCGAGAAGAAGCTGCACCGCCTTGCCGTCGAGACCGAGGGCCTGAGCAAGTCCTACGACCGCACGCTGTTCAAGAACTTCTCGATCGCGATCGAGGCCGGCGAGCGCGTCGCCATCATCGGCGCCAACGGTGCCGGTAAGACGACGCTGCTGCGCTGCATCGGCGGTCACGAGATCACCGGCCTGGACGGCGATACCGGCCGCATCAAGTGGGCCGAGAACGCCAATCCGGGCTACATGCCGCAGGATCCGACCGAGGAATTCGCGACCGACCTGAACCTGACCGACTGGATGGGCCAGTGGACCAAGGAAGGCGACGACGATCAGGCTGTGCGCTCGATCCTGGGCCGTCTGCTGTTCGGCGGCGACGAAGTCAAGAAGTCGGTGCGCGTGCTGTCCGGCGGCGAAAAGGGCCGCATGATGTACGGCAAGCTGATGCTGGGCCGTCACAACGTACTGCTGCTCGACGAGCCGACCAACCACATGGACATGGAATCGATCGAATCGCTGAACATCGCGCTCGACAAGTACGCCGGCACCATGGTCTTCGTGTCGCACGACCGCGAGTTCGTGTCCTCGCTGGCGACCCGCATCCTCGAGGTCAAGGAGGATGGCGTCGTCGACTTCCAGGGCAATTACGAGGATTACCTGAAGAGCCAGGGTCTGAATTAATTTTCGTGACGCGAACATAAAAATAACGTGGGCGCGGGGCGCCCGCCCTACGAATCGCAGTAGGGTGGGGTGTTGAGGCCGAAGGCCTCAACACGAACGTGCCCACGACACCATGGTGACATCGATATGAATACCATAGCTCCAATCAAGACTTTCGAATACGACCGTCCGGTCGGCGGCGTCTGCTCCACCTCGGAAGCCTGGGCGCGCGTACCATCGCCCGTCGAGGCCGCCGAGAAGGCAGCACTCAAAGACCGCATCCGCCGCCTGCTGAAGGAAAAGGAAGCGACCCTGGTGGCCCACTACTACGTGGACGCCGACCTGCAGGACCTGGCCGAAGAGACCGGCGGCTGCGTCTCGGACTCGCTGGAAATGGCGCGCTTCGGCCGCGACAATCCCGCGAAAACCCTGGTGGTGGCCGGCGTGCGCTTCATGGGCGAGACCGCCAAGATCTTGAGCCCGGAAAAAACCATCCTGATGCCGGACCTGGACGCGACCTGCTCGCTGGACCTGGGTTGTCCGGCCGACGAGTTCGCGGCCTTCTGCGACCAGCACCCGGACCGCACCGTGGTGGTCTACGCGAACACCTCCGCCGCCGTGAAGGCGCGCGCCGACTGGATGGTGACCTCGTCGATCGGCCTCGACATCGTCGAACACCTGCACAAGCAGGGCAAGAAAATCCTGTGGGCGCCCGACCGTCACCTGGGTTCCTACATCCAGAAGAAGACCGGCGCCGACATGCTGCTGTGGCAGGGCTCCTGCCTGGTGCACGACGAATTCAAGGGCGTCGAACTCGACCTGCTGCGTGCCGAATACCCGGACGCGAAGGTGCTGGTGCACCCGGAATCGCCGGCCAACGTGGTCGCCCAGGCCGACGTGGTCGGCTCGACCACCCAGCTGATCGACGCCGCCCGCACGATGGATGCGACCACTTTCATCGTCGCCACCGACAACGGCATCCTGCACAAGATGCGCGCCGCCGCGCCGGGCAAGCATTTCATCGATGCGCCGACCGCCGGCAACAGCGCCACCTGCAAGAGCTGCGCGCACTGCCCGTGGATGGCGATGAACGGCCTGCAGAACCTGGCCGACGTGCTGGAGAAAGGTCACAACGAGATCCACGTCGATCCGGAAACCGGCCGCCAGGCCAAGCGCGCGATCGACCGCATGCTCGATTTCGCGGCCGCCAAAAAGGCCAAGGCCCTGCCGACCGGTTCGCTGGAGCAGGAAGCGAAACTCTTCAATGGAATCGGTCCGGCATGACGACACTGCGCAACCCCCATGCCGAAGAAGGCGCGTTCGACGAGAAGCTGCAGGCCGCGTTCGAGCAGAATCTGCTGGCCGCGCTGCTGGAAGACGTCGGCACCGGCGACCTGACCGGCAAGCTGGTGCCCGAGGAACCACGCGCGAAAGCCCGCGTGATCGTCCGCGAACAAGCCGTGCTGTGCGGCGCGCCCTGGTTCGAAGGCATCATGCTGGCCGTCGACCAGGATATCGAGATCGACTGGCAGTATGCCGAAGGCGACCTGATGGCGGCCGATTCCGTGGTCTGCACCATCGAAGGTTCGCCGCGCTCGCTGCTGACGGCCGAGCGCTCGGCCCTGAACTTCCTGCAGCTGCTGTCCGGCGTGGCAAGCGCCACGCGCACGTATGTGGATGTGGTGGCCGGCACCCGCGCGAAGATCCTCGACACCCGCAAGACCCTGCCGGGCCTGCGCCAGGCGCAGAAGTACGCGGTGCGCGTGGGCGGCGGCGCCAACCAGCGCATGGCGCTCTACGACGGCATCCTGATCAAGGAAAACCACATCGCGGCAGCGGGCGGCATCACCCCGGCGCTGCGTGCGGCGGCCGAGTTGAATGCGGGCGTGACGATTCAGGTCGAGGTCGAGTCGATCGCCGAGCTCGAAGAAGCGCTGGCGGCCGGCGCGGTCTCGATCCTGCTCGACAACTTCGATCTGGACATGATGCGCGAAGCAGTGCGCATCAATGGCGGCCGCGCGCTGTTGGAAGCCTCGGGCGGCATCAATATGCAGACCGTGCGTGCGATCGCCGAGACCGGCGTCGACCGCATCTCGATCGGCAGCCTGACCAAGGATGTGAAGGCGACCGATTATTCGCTGCGTATCATCGGTTAAAGCCCTTGATCCACCATCCCTGCAGGAACGATGACGGCGAACTCGTCGTCATCCACCGTCCCAGCGCACCGACACCCCTGGCACACTGGGACGAAGGTGCTGCGCTGGCGACGGCGGTGCCGCTCTGCGGGATGCCTGCCAGCCTGAACGGCGTCGCCTTGGCGCCAGCCGCTTTGACGCTGCCAGAGGGTGAGGCGGTGGCCGAGCCGCCGTTCACTCTGCCGCCAGGCTTGAGAGCCGCAGCCGGCGCCGTGGTCCTCGAAGATGACGGCCGCGTCTGGCTGGTGTCGCCGACCAACGGCTTCGGGGGCTACAGCGCGACCTTTCCCAAGGGCCGTGTGGATGCCGGCGGCAGCCTGCAGCACACGGCGATCCGTGAAGTCTTCGAAGAGTCCGGACTGGTCGTGCGCCTGCGGGCGCACCTGATCGACGTGCGCCGTACCCAGACCTATACCCGCTACTACATCGCAAAGCGCATCGGCGGCTGCCCATCAAGCATGGGCTGGGAGACCCAGGCCGTGCACCTGGTGCCGGCCGCCCGGCTGGAAGAAGTCGCCGTGCATCCGAACGATGCCGCCATCATCGACGCCCTGCGAGCGTGGATGGCGGCGCAGGCCTGAAGCCGCTCAGCTACCGCTCTCGCTGGCCCAGGCCAGCCGTTCTTCCTGGCGGCTGCGCAGGCGCACCGGCTGGCCGACCCGTGTGTTGATCGAATCGATGGCCGCGAGTACCTGTTCCGGATTCGCATAATGCGTCATGTGGCCGACACCCGGCTGCAACTGCAGTTCGCTGTCCGCGATGCGCTCGTTGAGGCGCTCGGCATTGTGGCCGAAGTCGACGATCCTGTCCTGGGTGCCGGAGACGATCACGGCCGGCACCTTCAGCTCCTGGTAGCGCTTGGACAGCGCCATCGCCGACGGCACCATCAGCGCGGTCTCGGCCGCGCTGGCGCGCAGTTGGCCGGGCCGCACCGCCATCCACGGCGACAGCCGGCGGAAGGATTCCGCCACCGGCATCGGCGCGAACACTTTCCTGGTGAGCGGCCGCCACATCATGCGCGTCACCAGTGGCGATACCGTATAGCGGATCAGGTCGCCGACCAGGGGGATGGCCGGCCCCGACAGCAGCGGCGCGTCGAGGCGCAGGCTCGGGTAGTAATAGCCGGACAGCAGCACCAGGCCACGCACGAAATCCGGCGCGTCCAGCGCCATCGCCAGCGCCACCAGCGTGCCCCAGGAGTGGCCCAGCACGATGGCGGATTCCACCTCGAGGTCCTGCAGCGCGTGGCGCAGCAGGCGCGCCTGGGCTTGCGGCGTCCAGACCTTGCTGCGCGGACGCTCGCTGTAGCCGAAGCCGGGACGGTCGAAAGCGATCACGCGGTAGTGTTCGGCAGCGCGGTCCAGCAAGCCGCTGTGGACAAAATCATTGGCCAGTACGCCATTCCCGTGCAGCAGCACCAGGGTCGGCCCTTCACCCTTTTCGATGTAATGCAGGCGCACGCCGTCGACTTCCAGGAAACGGCCCTGCGGCGGATTCTCGGCCTCGGCCTGCTTCGTTTTCGCGCGGACATAGAAAAAGGATGCCGCCAGGCCCAGTCCGGCCCCGATGGCCCCGAGCTGCCAGCCTTTGATGGTGTTCGTCACAGTGTTCCCCCGTCGAGTTGAATGGATGGTGTGTGTTTGTCTCCTGAGCGTGTCCGTTCGAGCAGTTCGAGCACAAGCGGCAGGAGCTGTTCGCTGGACGCTTCGATTTTGATGTCGAGAAGATCGTCGGCGCGCGTGCGGCCGAGGTTGATGGCGGCGATCGGCTTGCCGCTGGCATTGGCCATGCGGCAAAAGCGGAAGCCCGAATAGACCATCAGCGAGGAGCCGACCACCAGCAGCGCGTCGGCGCGCTCCATCTGGTCGAGGGCGATGGCGGTGCGCGCCGGCGGCACGTTGTCGCCGAAAAAGACGACGTTGGGCATCAGGGTGCCGCCGCAGCACACGCAGGCCGGCAGGCGGAAGGTCGCCAGCTCGGCCGGCTCGACCGAGGCGTCGCCGTCCGGCAGCGGCGTGGCGTCGGCATGCAGCATGTGCGGGTTGGCGTCCGCCAGTTGCCCCTGCACGAAGGCGCGCGGGAACAGCGCCGAGCAGTCCAGACAGACGACCGTGTGGATATTGCCGTGCAGTTCAAGCACGCTGTGGCTGCCGGCCTGGCCGTGCAGTCCGTCGACGTTCTGGGTCAGCACCGAGCCGATCCTGCCGATCTTTTCGAGGCCGGCGATTGCGTAATGGCCGGGATTCGGCCGCGCTTTGGACAGCACCGGCCAGCCGATCATGCTGCGCGCCCAATAGCGCTTCTGGACGTGTTCGTACTTGCGGAAATCCGGCCCATGGATGGGCGGACGGCCGCGGCGGGTGCCGTCGCGGTCGCGGTAGTCGGGGATGCCGGAAGCGGTGGACAGGCCGGCGCCGGTCAGCACCAGGGCGCGCGGGTGACGGTCCAGGAATTCCGCGAGTTGTGCCGCACGATCGTGTGCCGCGTGATCATGGGCGGTCAAACCTTCTGCCATTGTGGTGTTTCCTCGTTGGGATTCTTCCCAGGAGATCCTAACACCTTGCTCCGCGGATGGTCGCGCAGGAGGCTGGCAGCGCAATGAGCCGAGCCGGACCTCAGCGCCGGCTGGATACCACGATGCCGCCGACGATCAGCGCAAAGGCCAGCGCATGGTAGGCATGCGGCAATTCGCCCAGGAAGGCGGACGACAACAGCGCCGCAAACAGCGGCGTCAGGTTGACGAAGAAGGCGCCGATGCCTGGCCCCGCACGGCGTACGCCGGCGCCCCACAGCGCATAGGCCAGCACGGCAGGACCCGCCGCGACGAACAGCAAGGCTACAGCCAGCTTGCCGCTCCAGGCGATAGCCGGTGCGCCCACCGCCCACTCGATGCCGCTGAACAGGCCCGACCACAGCAGTCCGTAGGCCACCTGGGTTGCCAGGAAGGCCGCCCAATCGCCGCGCAAGGCGGGCTCGTCCTTCGGCTGCAGCAGCATCCAGCTGTAGAAGGACCAGGCGATGGTCGCCAGGATCATGGTCAGGTCGCCGGCCACCAGGCGCAGGCCGAGCAGCTGGTGGACGTCGCCGCGGCACAGCACCACCAGCACGCCGATGATCGACAGCGCCGCCCCCGCCACCTGCCGGCGCCGCACCGGTGCGTTGAAGAACAGGCGCCCAACCAGCATCATCCAGACCGGCATGCCGCTGGCCACCAGGGTCACGTTGATCGGCGTCGAGCTCTGCAGCGCAAGGTATTGCAGCGAGTTGTACATCCCGATGCCGACCAGGCCCAGCAGCGCGTAGCGGCGCCAGTTGATCAAGGCGCCGCTGCCTTTGCGGAACATGGCACGCGCCAGCGGCAACAGGATCAGCAGCGCGATCGCCCAGCGCAGCAGATTCAGCGTCATCGGCGGCACCGCCTCGCGCACCAGACGGCCGACGATGGCGTTGCCCGCCCACAGCAGGGGCGGGACCGTCAGCAGGAGAGTGGTGGAAGGGGAAAGTTTCTGGTTCATCGGGAGTCGAGATACGTCGTTCCCGCGCAGGCGGGAACCCAAGTTTGGCCGCGAACTGGCGGCGTTGCCTACGATGGACTGCGCAAGCTTGGATCCCCGCCTGCGCGGGGATGACGCTAACGGCGACGGGGAGTCAAAACGCTCGGCAAAGCCTTCGGCAGCGTATCCGGGTAATCGCGCGAATAATGCAGCCCGCGGCTTTCGCGGCGCGACAAGGCGCTGCGTACGATCAGCTCCGCCACCTCGACCAGGTTGCGCAGTTCCAGCAAATCGTTCGTCACGCGGAAATTGCGGTAGTACTCGTCGATCTCTTCCTTGAGCAGCTTGATGCGGTGCTGGGCCCGCTCCAGGCGCTTGGTGGTACGCACGATCCCGACGTAATTCCACATGAAGCGGCGCAATTCGTCCCAGTTGTGGGCGATGACCACCTCTTCGTCGGCGTTGGTGACGCGGCTCTCGTCCCAGGCCGGCAGCGCCGGCAGGTCGACACCGGGGGCGGCGGCGATCTGGTGCGCGCAGGCGCGGCCGACCACCAGGCACTCCAGCAGCGAATTGCTGGCCAGGCGGTTGGCGCCATGCAGGCCGGTATAGGCGGTCTCGCCGACCGCGTACAGGCCCGGAATATCGGTGCGGCCGGCCAGGTCGGTCACCACGCCGCCGCAGGTGAAGTGCACGGCTGGCACCACCGGGATCGGCTGCTGGGTGATGTCGATGCCCAGTTCCAGGCAACGCGCGTAAATGGTCGGGAAATGTTCCTTGATGAATTCCGGGCTCTGGTGCGAGATGTCCAGGTGCACGTAGTCCAGGCCGCGCTTTTTCATCTCGAAGTCGATCGCGCGTGCCACCACGTCGCGCGGCGCCAGTTCGCCGCGCTCGTCGTGGGCCGGCATGAAGCGCGTGCCGCCCGCCGCACCGGCTTCTGGCGGCAGCTTCAGGAGGCCGCCTTCGCCTCGCACCGCTTCGCTGATCAGGAAGGATTTCGCATACGGGTGGTAGAGGCAGGTCGGGTGGAACTGGATGAATTCCATGTTCGACACGCGGCAGCCGGCGCGCCAGGCCATGGCGATGCCGTCGCCGGTCGCGGTGTCCGGATTGGTCGTGTACAGGTAGACCTTGCCCGCGCCGCCGGTGGCCAGCACGGTGTGTTCGGCTTCGAAGGTCAGCACCTTGCCGCTCTGCTCATCCTGCACATAGAGGCCGTAGCAGCGCGGCTGGCCCACCAGGCTCGGCGCGCCGCTGTGCACGCCGGTCGGGGTCAGCTTGTCGGAGGTGATGACGTCGATCGCGCAATGGTGCTCGAACAGCGAGATGTTCGGGTGCGCGCGCACCTTTTGTTCCAGCGTCACCTGGACCGCGTGGCCGGTGGCGTCGGCGGCGTGGATGATGCGGCGCTGGCTGTGCCCGCCTTCACGGGTCAGGTGGAAGCCGAGTTCCGCGCTCTCGTCGCGGGTAAAGGGCACGCCTTGCTCGATCAGCCACTCGATGGCTTCGCGGCCATGCTCGACGATGAAGCGGGTGGCGGCCTCGTCGCACAGGCCGGCGCCGGCGACCAGGGTGTCGGCGATGTGCTGGTCATGGCTGTCGCCGGAATCGAGGACGGCGGCGATCCCGCCCTGCGCCCAGTTGCTGGCGCCGTCGAGGAGTTCGCGTTTGGAGATGATGGCGACCTTGCGGGTTTGCGCCAGGTGCAGGGCGACGGAGAGACCGGCCAGGCCGCTGCCGACGATAACAACATCGAATTTCATGGTCGTGTGGAGCGCCCGCTATGGACTCGAGGCCCCTGTGTTTTTGTAAAGAGGCATCACTATAGACGATTTGGCGCGGGATTGTTGGAAGGGCATGGTGTCCATTGGCGTTATGATGTGTCCACGGAAGGAGAAGCGAAATGGACTCACAGGAAGTCAGCAGCAAGATCTGGAACCGCACTCTGGGTGAAGCCAGTGCTGGGGAGCGCGAGGGCGACAAGGCCCTGCGGGCGCTGCTCCTGTTTCACAACGAGGCGATGAGCGCAGGCGTCCTGCATGCGCTCGGCTATTTTTCACCGGAACAGTTGACTGCAGCACAAGATGGCTACCGCTTCTACGGCTTCTGTGCCATCGCCGACCTGATCGCCTCGCCCCTCGACGAAGATGAAGACATGGACGCGTCCGACGAACGCGAGGGCGAATTCGACAATGCGTATCAGGCCGTGATCCCCGTCGATGACACCATTGCGAAAGCCTTCGAAGCGCATTGCCTGTCGCACCCGGAGATGTATGCGCCGCTGTGATACGGCGTCGACTTTAACGTGACGCGTCACGATTTCTCAAGACCTTTTCGTACACCCGACGATAGCGGACCGCCGTCAGCTCCCAGCTGCGGCGCGTTGCCATGAATTCCCTTGCGGCCGTTCCCAAGGCATCGATACGCCAGGGCTGTGCAAGCAGTTCCCCGATCGCCTTCACCAGCGCCGCACGCTTGCCGGCCTCGAACAGGATGCCGCTGTGCCCGTGCACCAGTAGTTCGCGGTGGCAAGCGAGGTCGGAGGCGATCACCGCGCAGCCCTGTGCCAGCGCGTTCAGCAGGTGCCGGGACGGCTCGAAACAAGGCTTGCGGCCCAGCGCCGGGAACACGGCGATGTCGGCACGCGGCAGCAGGTCGGCGGCGCGCCGGTAGGACAGCGCGCCGGAAAACACCACATGGCCACGCAGCGAAGGATGGGCCAGCCGGCTGTCGAAGCGCGCCTCGTCCTCGCCGCCGCCGGCAACCAGCAGCCGCAGCGCCGGATACTGGCGGCGCAGTTGCGCCAGCGCCGCCAGCAGCAGTTCCAGGCCGTCGTCCTGCGCCAGCCCGCCGGCATAGGCAAGCAGCGGCGCGCCTTCGAGTTCCGGCATCCTGGCGCTGTGCAGCCGACCGGGCGTCAGGTCCGGTGCCGCTGGAATCACGGCGATCGTCCGTCCCTGCATCCCCTCGGCACGCAGGGCTGCCCGCACCTGGGCGGTGCCGGTGGCGATGGCGTTCGCGGCGCCCAGTGCCCAGCGCTCTGCCCGCGCGAACGGGTAGCCTGCGGACAGCTGGGCGCGCCGCTCCGCTTCCACCACCAGCGGAATCCGCGCCAGGCGCGCCACCGGCCAGGCGGCGACGGCGTTGGCGCTGGGCAGATGGACGTGGATCAGGTCGGGCCGGGTGAGCTTGGCCACCTGCCGCAGACGCAGGGCCAAAGCCGCGGTCGACATCGCCGCGCCAAGGCGCGAGCCGGGCTCGATGGTCCCGAGCAGCGGAACGCTCCCCGGTGGCGGCGACGTCCGGTAGAAATGCCAGCCTTCGCCCCGGGCCTCACCGCCAGTGTGCGCGGTGCCGGTCAGGTGCACGGTATGTACGCCCTGGCCGCGCAGGCTTTGCAGCAAGGCTTGCGTACGGCGGCTGTAGTCGCTGCGCCGCGGCGCAGAGTGGTCGAGCAGGTGCAGGACACGCATCAGGCCGTACGCGCAAGCGTCTCCGCACCGGTCAGCGCATCGTAGACGGCCAGGTAGTCGCGCGCCATGGCCGGCATGCTGTGTTTGGCGATCACCTGGCTGCGCGCGCGGGCGCCGTGCCGGGCGGCCATTTCTGGAATGCGGCAGTAGTCGGAAACGGCCGCCGCGAGCAGCTCCACCGACATCGGCGGTACGAGGATGCCGGTAAAACCCGCATGCACGAGCTCCGTATTGCCGCCGACGGCCGTGGCCACGACCGGCAGGCCGCTCGCCATCGCCTCGAGGATGAGGTTGGCGCGGTCTTCATGCAAGGAGGGCAGGACGAACAGGTCCATCGCGCGCAGCAGCTGGGCGGTGTCCCCACGCGTGCCGGGCAGCCAGGCACGGGCGCCGGCGCCGGCGCGGTTGAGCATCGCCTGGCACTCGGCGCGCGCGGGACCGTCGCCGATCAGCATCAGGCGCAGGCGCTGGTGGGCAGAGTGTGGCGAGGCGATCAGGCGCAGGAAGGCGTCGACCAGCTGGATCTGGCCGGCGCTGTCGTCCATGCGGCCGATGCTGCCGATGACGAAGGCGCCGTCATGCATGAAGCCGGGCGGCCCCACCGCCGCCGCAGGACCGAGGCGCGGGTGGAACTGTACGCTGTCGACGGCGTTGGCAATTTGCGTGACGCGTGCGGGATCGGCCCCGACCGCATCGACCAGCCAGCGCTGAAGGTCGCTGCTGACCACGATGAAATGGTCGACCAGTGGCCCCAGCAACCGCAGCAGCGCGCGTTCGCCCAGGCTCGCGCGCCCGTGCCGGGCGAGTTCGCGCCCGTACTCGCCGTGCACGCGCAGCCGCACACCGGCCAGTGCCGCGACCAGTTGGGCCGGCAGCCCCGCACGGTTGCGGGTCTCGATCAGGCTGGGGCGCAGGCTGCGCAGTACGCGGTACAGGCGCAGGTAATGCGCCAGGCTCCCATCCTGCTGGTGCAGGTTGAGGATCTCGACGCCTTGCTCGCGCAATCCGGCTTCGTAATCGCCCTGGTCGCGCAGGCAGACGACGGCATGACGATAGCGCTCGGCGGGGAGATGGCGGATCAGGTTCAGCAGGCCGCTCTCGCTATTGGCGCTGGCCAGCGATTCGACCAGGTGCACGATCAGCTGGGCACGCGTTGCCGCAGCGGTCGGGACCACGTCGGCCAGCCCCGCATCGTCCGCAGCCGCCCGATGTGGCGGCACCATGCCGGCGACGTCCGGTAGCGACTGTGCATGGCGGTGGATGGGGTTCATTCGCTATAAACTCCGGCGCTAAACCGTGATTATATTGCCGGCCAAACCCGTGTTTTTTGCGCTTTCGGTCACGGTTGATAGGCCTCAAAAAAGCTGTGCTTCGATGGTTCGGCGCCGCACCGACTGGCTTTTCCGCGGTCGCTACCATGCGAAAGAACTGTTCACCATGAGGACCGATCCATGACGACGCATCACGCCGCAGAAGTGGCCAAACTGGCCGAGAAAATCAAGCAGGTACGCTTTCCGATGTTCACCTGGCAGGACCCGCACGGGCACCTGCTCAGCCAGCCGATGACGCAACAGCAGGTCGACGACGAAGGCGGCATCTGGTTCTATACCTCGACCCTGACGCCGCTGTGGGATTGCATCGCCCACCGCCCGCAGGTCAATCTCGGCTTCGCCGACCAGGACAACAGCCTCTATGTATCGGTCAGCGGCACCGCCGAGCGGGTGGTCGACCGCGAGCGCATCCGCGCGATGTGGAACGCCGGCGTGCAGGCCTGGTTCCCGGCCGGTCCCGAGGACGAGCACGTGGTGCTGATCCGCGTCGATCCGCACTCGGCCGAGTACTGGGACTCGAACGACAGCAAGATGGTCCGCATCTTCGCGATGGCCAAGGCCGCGATCACCGGCGACAAGCCGGACCTCGACAGCGAACACAAGACCATTCGCCTCGACTGAGGACCTTCCTCTCTTGCAATAAACCTGCCTGCTGACGTACAGTACACGCTTCTTTCCGAAGGAGCGGCAATGGAGCAGGCAGGGCTGGGCCGATGAACGGTCCGCTGGAAGCGCTGGGGGACGTCTACGCGGCGCTGGCCGCGACCGCGCCGCTCGAATTGGCGGCGAACGCCTTTACTGCCGCCGCCATCGTGCTGGCCGGCCGCAACAACGTCCACACCTGGTGGACCGGGGTCGTCGGTACGGCGCTGTTCGGCCTGCTGTTCGCGCAGAACCGGCTGTATGCCGATGTGGCGCTGCAGGTCTTCTTCATCGTCACCGGCCTGATCGGCTGGTGGAAATGGCTGCGCGGCCAGGAGGGCGCGCCGCTGCCGGTCACCCACGCCGGCGCCGCCAGCCTGTTGTGGATCGTCCCGCTCGGGTTCGGTGCCACCGCGGCCTATGGCGCCATGCTCCACCATTTCACCAACGCCTACGCACCCTTCATCGATTCCGCGGTGCTGGTTTTCAGCGTCATCGGCCAGCTCCTGATGATGCAGCGCCGCGTCGAGAACTGGGGCTTCTGGCTGCTCGTGAACACGATCGCCACGCCGCTGTATTTCAGCCGCGGACTGCACCTGACCGCCATCCTGTATGCGGGCTTCTGGATCAACGCCCTCGTTTCCTGGCGCAACTGGCACAAGCTGGCCGCGCCGCAGCCATCCCTGGAGAACATCCGTCCATGAAAGTGAAAGCAATCGCGGCCGCGCTGGCCGTCCTCGGCGCCTTGGCATCCACCGCCGCCTCCGTGCACGCGGCCCCGAACGAACGCGTGGTGGCCGTCCGTGCCGGCAAACTCGTCGATGTGGTCGCAGGCAAGGTGCTGGAAAACCAGACCATCCTGATCGCCGGCGAGCGCATTACCGCGGTCGGCCCGAGCGCCAGTGTGAATGTGCCGGCTGGCGCGGAGCTGGTCGACCTGTCCGGCGCGACCGTGCTGCCGGGGCTGATCGACGCCCATACGCACCTGACCGGCAATGCCGCGCACCACGGGTACGAAACGTTGGGCACGGCCGATATCCGCGCTGCGCTGTATGGCGCGCATGCGGCCCGCCTGACCCTGGAGGCCGGCTTCACGACCGTGCGCAACGTCGGCGCCAGCGGCTTCGGCGATGTGGCGCTGCGTGACGCCATCAATGAAGGCGAACTGCCGGGGCCGCGCATGCGCGTATCCGGCTATCCGCTGGGCATCCAGGGCGGGCACTGCGACAACAACCTGCTGCCCTACGAGTTCCATGCGCAGGAACTGGGCGTCGCCGATGGTCCCTGGGCGGCCCGTGCCAAGGTGCGCGAGATGGCCAAGTACGGCGCCGACACCATCAAGATCTGCGCCTCGGGCGGCGTGCTGTCGAAGGGCGACGAGCCGGGCGCCCAGCAGTACACCCTGGAAGAGATGAAAGCCATCGTCGAGGAAGCGCACAAGCTGGGCCGGCGCGTGGCGGCGCACGCCCACGGCGCCAGCAGCATCCGCGATGCGATCCTGGCCGGCGTCGATTCGGTCGAGCACGCGAGCCTGGTCGACGACGAAGGCATCCGCCTGGCGCGCGAGAAGGGCACCTATTTTGTCATGGACATCTATAACGATGACTACATCCTGCAGGAAGGCGCCAAGGCCGGCATGCTGCAGGAGTCGCTGGACAAGGAACGCGCCCTCGGCCAGCTCCAGCGCGACAACTTCCGCAAGGCCTTCAAGGGCGGCGTCAAGATGGCCTTCGGCACCGATGCCGGCGTCTACCCGCACGGCGACAATGCGCGCCAGTTCCGCTACATGGTCCAGTACGGCATGACGCCGATGCAGGCGATCCAGGCCGCAACCATCAACGCCGCCGACCTGCTGGGCTGGAAGGACCGCATCGGCTCGGTCCAGCCGGGCAAGTATGCGGACCTGATCGCGGTTGCCGGCGACCCGCTCAAGGACCCGGCCGAGCTCACGCGCGTGAACTTCGTGATGAAGGGCGGCGCGGTAGTGAAGGGCGCGCAGCAGCGCCCCTGAACCTGTACATCCATTCGTACGAATCCTTTCTCCGTCGCGTGCTAGGCTAAAAGGCCACACACCGATGGAGGAAGCGATGTCCGATTTTCAGCACCCCGAATACCAGGCCTGCATCGAGGCCTGTTACGCCTGCGCGGCAGCCTGCGACAACTGCTCGACCGCCTGCCTGCAGGAAGACAACGTCAAGATGATGGCGCGCTGTATTGCGCTCGACATGGACTGCGCCGCACTGTGCAGGATGGCCGCCGCCTGCATGGCGCGCGGCAGCGAGTTTGCCGCCCAGGTATGCCGGCTGTGTGCGGCTGTTTGCACGGCCTGTGCCGACGAATGCGGCAAGCACCAGATGGACCACTGCCAGGCTTGCGCGCAAGCCTGCCGCCGCTGCGCGGATGCCTGCCTGGCGATGGACAGCGCCGCCTGAGTCAGGGCGCCTGAATCAGGCCGCGCGGTTCAAGGCTGGCGGGGCGGCGCCAGGTCGTCTTCCGACTGGTTGCCGCCGGTCTCTGGCGTGCCGAGCCCCGTCGGGCTGATGCCGGCTTGCTGACTGCGCGTGTCCTGGGCGCCGCGTCCGATCGCGGTGGCCGCGGTGCCGGCGCCTTCGGGCCCGGCGGCGGTATCCACCGCGTGCTGCAGTTTGTCGCCCTGGACCTTGTTCGTGTCCCCGGATGCGGCCGCTTCCTCGTCGCGCGGCTTGGTCAGCGCCTCGCCGCCGCTGCCACCGGTTTCGGCCATGGTTTCGTGGGTGGGGGTCGAGCCGGCTTCGCCGCTGGTGGCGCCGCCGATGCCCAGCGTGGCCGAATCTGCGCTATTGGTCTGGTTCGCGTTCATGTTACCTCCCTTGGCATGATGAGCGATTATCGCCGTCCTGCCGTCACCGGGCTGTCGGTGCAGGCAGCGGCAGACTGTAGGAGGCTGGCGCAAATGCATTACTCCCGGTAGCATGTTGTCAATAATAAGCGGCAATCCGCATTGGGAGGAGACGTGACAGCACCCCTGGCAGCGCAATATCACGAGGTCCTGATCGTGGGCGGCGGTTTCGGCGGCATCGGCATGGCGGTCATGCTGAAGCGCGCGGGCATCGACGACTTTCGCATCCTGGAGCGTAGCAACGAGGTCGGCGGCGTCTGGCGCGACAACACCTATCCGGGCGCCGCCTGCGACGTACCGTCCCACCTGTACTCGTTTTCCTTCGAGCCGAACCCGGACTGGTCGCGCCATTTCGCCAGCCAGGACGAGATCCATGCCTACCTGCGCCGCTGCGCCGGGAAGCACGAACTGGCCCGCTACCTGCGCTGTAACGCGGAAGTCGCCGAGGCGGCATACGACGACGCTGCCGGCCTGTGGCGCGTGCGCCTGTGCGACGGCGCCGAATTCGCTTCCCGCATCCTGATCACGGCCACCGGGCAGCTGAGCAATCCCGCGCTGCCCCGGATCGAAGGTCTCGACAGCTTCCGCGGCCCGGCCTTCCATTCGGCGCGCTGGGACCATGGCGTGGACCTGGCCGGCAAGCGCGTCGCGGTGATCGGCACCGGCGCCTCGGCCATTCAGTTCGTGCCGACGATCGCAGCGAAGGCGGGCCGCTTGAGCGTGTTCCAGCGTTCGCCGTCCTGGATCATCCCGCGCCCGGACAAAGCCTATCCGGCCTGGCGCAGGACGCTGTTCCGGACCATGCCCTGGACCATGCGCCTGCATCGCGCCATGATCTATACACAGTACGAATCGCGCGCACTGGCGTTCACGCGCCTGAAAGGGCTGCTGAAGATCGCGGCCGGGATCCCGTTCCGGCGCATGCTGGCGCGGCAGGTGGCCGATCCGGCGCTGCGCGCGAAGCTTACGCCGGATTACCCGATCGGCTGCAAGCGCATCCTGCTGTCGAGCGACTACCTGGCCACCTTCAGCCGTCCCAACGTCGAGCTGGTCACGGAGGGCATCGCCCGCGTCACCCCGGACGGCATCCAGACCACGGATGGGCGCCTGCATGAAGCCGACGTCATCGTCTACGGCACCGGTTTCGCTGCGACGCGCTTCCTGGCGCCGATGCGCGTCACCGGCCGCGACGGCCTCGACCTGAATGCGGCATGGGCGGCCGGCGCATCGAGCTACCTGGGCATGAGCGTGCCGGGTTTCCCGAACTTCTTCATGCTGTACGGACCGAACACCAACCTTGGCCACAATTCCATCGTCTACATGCTCGAGAGCCAGTTTGCGCACGTGCTGCGCTGCCTGCGTGCGCTGCGCCGCACCGACGCCGGTTCGAACGCCACCCGCATCGAAGTCCAGGCGGCGCCGCACCGGGCCTTCAATGCGCATATCCAGGCGCGGCTGGCAAAAAGCGCCTGGATCGGCTGCCATAGCTGGTATCTGGACGAGCAGGGGAGAAATACCGTCAACTGGCCGGGCTTTACCCTGACTTACCGCTGGCTCGCGAAACACGCGTCGCTGGGCGCCTACCAGTTCACCCGTCCAGGCAGGGCGCCGCATGAAACGCGGGTGCCGGCGCCGCCGTCGACCCTGGAGCGGATGTTGGCAGCCCAGAACCGCCTGCTGCTGCGGGCGGTGTTCCGGCCACTGGTCGGCCCGCCACTGAGCCTGCGGGCACAGCGCCGGGTCGTCGACCTGCTGGGATGGCTGATGCCGGCCGCGCGCAAGGTGCGGCGCGAACGGCGCATACTGGGCGGTGTACCTGCCGAGCTGGCGCTGCCTGCGGTCACGGAGGTCGCGACCGCACCGGCTGCAATCCTATATTTGCACGGCGGCGCTTTCTGTCTCGGCTCGCCCTGGAGCCACCGCGGCCTGACGTCGCGGCTGGCGCGTGCTGCCGGCATGCCGGTGTGGACGCCTGACTACCGGCTGGTACCCGAACATCCATACCCTGCGGCGCTGGACGATGCGCTCGCCTGTTACGAGGCGCTGCTGGCCAGTGGGCTGCGCGCGGACCGGATCGTGATTGCCGGCGATTCGGCCGGCGCTTCGCTGGCGATGGCGCTGCTGCTGCGCCTGAAGGCCGGCCAGAGGCAATTGTCGGCCGGGGCGGCGCTGCTGTCGCCGATGGCGGATCTGCGACTTGCGCATCCGGATATCGAGACGCGCGCGGCGCAGGATCCGATGCTGCGCGCCGCCTGGATCCGCCAATCGCTGGCCGTCTATGCCTGTCCGCCGGATGCGTTCGAGCACGCGCCGCTGAAGGCCGATCTGGCGGGGCTGCCGCCGCTGCTGATCCAGGCCGGCACCGATGAAATCCTGTTGACCGATGCGGAGCAGCTGGCCGCGCATGCCGTCGCCTGCGGGGTCCCGTGCCGGCTCGAGATCCACGAGCAGCGCTGGCATGTGTTCCAGCTGCAGGCGGCGCAACTGGCCAGCGCGCGCTCGGCGATCCAGACGGTGGGCGAGTTCGCGCGGGAACGGATCGCGGATGGCGGGGAAGGGGACGCGCACGTCACCGCACGCCACGCCGGGCGTGAGGAAGTACCCGTGCCCGCCGCGTCCTAGGCCGCTTTGCGTCCGCGACTCAGACCGGAATCTCGGAAGTGCCGCCGCCCGCGCTGCCGAAGTCTTGCAGCTGGTCGAGCGTCAGCCGGCGCTCATTCAGGGCCTTGACGATCGCCTGGAGCTGCTCGGGATCGGGCTGGATGTAGATCATGCGCTGCTCGACCTGCTGTTCCCAATAGGGCGTGTAGGGGACGTCGGTTTCAGCCATGACCTTGGCCTTGAAGCTGCCGTCCTGCAGTTCGCCGACCAGGGTGATGCGGGTGGTGTCCGGGGTGGTGTTGTTGACGGTGATGTTCATGGGCGCTCCTGTTTGTCCGTTCGCGTAAAGGTATTGTCCTGTACGTCAACGGAGAGCGCCAACACGGTTCGCGGCGGCGATGTTTACCCGAACCCGTTCCGGACCAGGCGGCCCGAATCAGTCAGGCTCTGGCGCATCGACCAGCAAGGCGGGATCCAGCGCGCGAATACGCGGCTCGACATAGTAACCGCCTGCCTCGACGTAGGTAAGGCAGGCGCGTCCGCAGACGCTGCACTGTTGAACCGTGCAGCGATTGTATGGGTAATAACGCGGCGCGATCGGCGCGCCGGCAGACCAGTAGCTCGTGCCTTGAGGATGGTACTCGGCGAAGGTCGGCTCGCTGTATGGGTCTTCACTTAATGTGCCGGCCGTGCGCATTTGCGCTTGCGGAAAATCGACAGGAATACGGGTCCATTCGGTGTAGCGGTCGATTCCGCACCCACACGCGCGGGCCACGCGCGCCGAGTCCAGGGCCAGTTCCCTTAGTTCAATGAAGTCCAGCTTGTCGTCCACCATGTGCGTCACATCCATTCAAAAGGCGATCATGCCGGAACGGCGCCGGATTCGCAAACCGGCGCCGTTCCCTGGCGCTTCATGCGCCAGCCTTCCCCGCGGCCTTGGCGCCCGGGGCGATCTGGGTCACCACATTGCGTTGGCCCGAGTCGTCGAGCAGCCAGGCAATCAGGGACGCCAGCAGCGCGAAGCCCGCCAGCACTGCCAATGCCAGGCTGAAGTTCCCGGTGTGGTCCTTGATGAAGCCGACCGAGGTCGGGCCGACGAAGCCGCCGACCTGGGCCAGGGTATTGATCACCGCAATGCCGAGCGCCGCGCTGGGGCCGGCCAGGAAGGTGCTGGTCATGCTCCAGAACACGCCCAGACTGCCCCAGATCCCGGCCGCGGCGACGCACAGCAGCACGAAAGCCAGGTAGGGGTTCGGCGCGTAAGCGCTCAGCAGCAGCGCGATGCCGCCAACGCCCATGGCGGCGGCGACGTGCAGGCGCCGCTCGTTCACCCGATCGGAACGGCGCGCGATCATGACCATGGCGATGGCTGCGCAGCAGAACGGCAGGGAGCCGAGCAGGCCGACTTCGATGTCGTTCAGGGCGCCCAGGCTCTTGACGATCTGCGGGGCCCAGAGCAGCACGCCGTACAGCGCCGACAGGAAACAGGAAAACAGCGCGGACAGCGTCCATACCCGCGGCAGGGCGAGCACCTGGCGCAGCGTCATGCTTTCGGTGGCGGCAAGCTGGCGGCGTTCGGCGTCGAGTTCCTTGACCAGCCAGTCGCGTTCGCCGGCGTCGAGCCAGGCGGCCTGGCGCGGGCTGTCGGTGAGCCACCAGAACACCACGAAGCCCAGCAGCACGGCCGGAATCGCCTCGTAGATGAACATCCAGCGCCAGCCGGACATGCCCATCACGCCGTCGGTCCACTTCAGCAGGAAGCCCGACAATGGCGAGCCGATCGCGGAGGCCAGGGCCGTCGCGACGACCACGCCGGCATTCGCGCGGGCACGGTAGCGCACCGGGAACCACGTCGCGAGATAGGCGATCACGCCCGGCATGAAGCCGGCTTCGGCGGCGCCGACGATAAAACGCAGGACGTAGAACGAGGTTTCGCCGTGGATGAAGGCCATGCCGCACGAAGCCAGGCCCCAGGCGATCATGATGATACCGATCCACAGACGGGCGCCGATCCGCGACAGCATGGCGTTGGCCGGCACTTCGAACAGCGCATAGGCGACGAAGAACACGCCGGCGCCGAGTCCGAAGGCGGTCGCGCTCAGGCCGAGCTCCTTGTTCATCGTGAGCGCGGCAAAGCCGACGTTGACGCGGTCCAGGTAGTTCACGATGAGAAGGATGAAAAGGAAGGGCACCAGGCGGCGGTACGCCTTTTTCATCGTCGAGGTTTCGTGTGTTGTCGTCATGCTGGTCTCCAGATTATGTTGCCTCGCGCGCGGTGCATGCCGCGTGCTTGTCGGCCGGGATTGCTGTGCGGCTGTCCGTCAGCGGAAGCCGTAGATGTCCATCGTGTTGCGACCCTTCTTCAACTCGTCGACGATGCCGCGTTCCTTGGCCTCGCGCGCCTCGGCTTGCGCCAGCACGTCGCGGACGGCGGACGCCGGGATCGCGACCACGCCGTCGGCGTCGCCCACCACCAGGTCGCCGGGGGCAATGTCGATGCGGCCGATGCGCACCGGGCCGCCCAGCTGGCCCACCGGCGCCTTGGCGGTGCCGCGGATTGCCGTGCCGCGGCAGAACACCGGAAACCCGAGCGCCTCGATGGCTTCGATGTCGCGCACGCAGCCATCGATGACCAGTCCGGCCACGCCACGTTCGATCGCGGCCGTGGTGAGGATGTCGCCCCAATACCCGAATGCATGGGCGTCCGCGTCGGTCTCGGTCAGCGCCACGACCAGGACTTCGCCCGGACGTGCGCTAGCGAGGGCGCGGTGGATCATGAGGTTGTTCCCTGGCAGCGTAGACACGGTCAAGGCTGGGCCCGCCACGCGCGCGCGGCCGAAGGGGCGGACCGCCGCCGGCAAGTCGCCCCGGCGGTCGAAGGCTTCGTGCAGCGTCGCGGCACCGAGCCGGCGCGCGCGTTCGAGTTCCTGCGGCGTCATCATTTCTGCACCCGCTGCAGTGTGTGGTAGCCGAATTCCGTGCGCGCGTCCTTCAAGCGCTTGCCGGCACGGAAGCCTTCGATAATGCGCAGCTCGGATTCGCGGGTGCGCAGCGCGATGGCCAGCACTTCGTCCTCGCGTTCATGCGGCACCACGACCACGCCGTCGGCATCGCCCAGCACGATATCGCCCGGGCGCACCCGCACATCCCCCAGGGAGACCGCACCGCCCACCTCCGCGACCTGCACCCGGTCCTTGCCGGTGCGCATGAAGCGCCCACGGCTGAAGATCGGGTAGTTGAACTGGGCCGCCGCATCGGCGTCCCGGCAGACGCCGTTCACCACAGTGCCGGCCAGGCCCATGCGGGAGGCGACTTCGGTCAGGATGCCGCCCCAGACGGTACAGTCGACGCGGCCATTGTTGTCGAGCACCACGACGCTGCCAGCCGGCACCTCATCGATGTAATCACCGACCGTGCCCGGGACCAGGTCCACCGGTTCGTAACGCACGGTGAACGCACGGCCGAGGGTGCGGACCGCGGCGCCGACCGTGCCGATGCCGAGCGCGCTCCCGGGCAGGCCGAGACGGTCGAGGGCATCCGAGAGTTCGGCGGTGGACAGCGAGGCGTAGCCTTCCGGGATAGGCACCGGGCCGCGATGGGCAAGGGGAGAGGGGAATTCTGTGGGCTTCATGGAGGCTCCTGCGATGCAAAAAAATAGCGATATCGCATCGTAGGAGCGCAGCACCGGCCGTGTCCAAGACCGGCTCGTTATGCTTCTATAATGTTTTTCTTATAGTGTCTTCAACATGCCCAGGAAAGCGGCCAGGTGTGCTGACTGGTCATCGCTGCGGAAGGTCGCGGACAGGGTGCTGAGCCGCTTCGCAGCCGCGCCGCGCAGCGGCTTGTAAGTCACGTCCGAGCGGCCGAGACGGGCCACCGAGGCGCCTACATAGGTCACGCCAAGACCGGCCGCCACCAGGGCGATCGCGGTCTGGATTTCGTCGGCGCGGTGCGCCACCTCCGGCGTCAGGCCGGCATCGCGGTACAGACCCTCGACAAAGCGCGGGAACGACGCGGCAGGCTGACGCGGATAGAGGATCAGCGGCTCACCGCCGAGATCGTCGATCTCGAGGTCGGCGCGCGCCGCCAGCGGATGGTCTGCCGCCAGGACCGCCACCAGGGGCTCGCCCAGCAGGGGCTGCGTTGCAAACCCGGGCACGTCCTGTACCTGCCGCCCGATGCCGACATGGATACTCAGGTCTCGCAGCGCATCCGCTTGTTCCTCGGTGAGCATTTCGAACAGCTTCAACTCGACGTCGGGGTAGGCGCGGTGGAAGGCTTTCAGCGCAGGCGGCAGCACGCTGTACACGGCCGAGCGGGTGAAGCCGATCCCGAGCCAGCCGCGCTTGCCCAGCCCGATCTCGCGCGTGCCGAGTGCCGCATGCTCGAAGGTCTCCAGGATGTGGCGCGCCTCGGTGGCCAGGTAAGTGCCGGCCTCGGTCAGGCGTAGCGGCCGGCTGCCGCGGTCGATCAGCTGGGTGCCGAGGCGGTCCTCGAGCAGGCGAATCTGCTGGCTGAGCGCCGGTTGCGCCACGTGCAGGCGCTCGGCGGCGCGGCTGAAGTTCAGCTCCTCGGCGAGGACCACGAAGAATTGGAGGTGACGAAGGTTCATGTATCTACCGGGCCGGAAAACCGCGAGCTTAGCAAATTGCCGGACTTGCGCACCAGTCCGGCATAAGGCCGACATGCTGCAAGAGGGTAGGGCCTGGCGGTCAAGGTGGGATTGCGATGGGCTTCAGCCTGGCTGCGGCAGGCCGAAAAGCGGCAGGGTCAGGGAAGCGGCAGGATCCGGCAGGGGCGGTCGGCCGCCGGTGCGTAAGCTGCGGACGCGTGCGGCCATGGCCCAGCCAGCGGGCAGGCTGCGCCACCGGATGCGCCAAACGCAATGGGACACTTGCCCAGCAGCGGCAGCACTGGCAGGGCGGGGTCCGTAGAACGTGACGATTTATGCTGCCTAGGCGACAAGCGTCGAGTACCTGGATGAGACTCGAATCCTGTCTTAAACGGAACCACGAAGACATCAGAGACGGCGACGAGCGCCGCCCACGCCAGGAAGCCATGTCAGTTGCGACGGGTGGAACTGCGTGCTGGCCCTGTAAGGAAATGGTCGCGGTGCGAGCAATGTTTACCGCTTGTCGGGGCCCCCAAACTGAAACCTTTAACTCGACATTACCAAATATATTGTCGAGTTCAATATTTGTCGTGCCAAAGTGTTATACTGTACATAAACACAGCCCTTTTCAGCCGCGCCGCAGAATCATGCCGAACTTTACCCCAATCGACCTGGGCCCGTCCGCACCGGAAGAGATCACAACCGGCCCCAGCGGCCGCATGCACGTCAAGATGTATCGGCTCGCCGAGGATGCCATCACTGAGGCCACCACCGACATCGAACTGGCCCGGGAGTTCATCGCCCACGGCGAACTCAGCGCGAAATCGATCCAGAATTCGCAAAAGGAACTGTTCCGCTTCCTGACCTGGTGCCGCGAAGAAGCCAAAAAGACGCTCTCTCAGTTGAACGTCGCGGACCTGAACAACTACAAGGAATTCCTGAAGAATCCACCGCCCGAATGGATCTCGAAGACCAAGTGGCCGCGCAACGATCCGCGCTACCGGCCGTTCACCGGGCCGCTGTCGGACCCGAGCCGGCGCCAGGCCATGATCGCCGTCAAGGGCCTGATGGGCTTTGCCGAGCAAACGGGCTATCTGCGCCGTAATCCCGGTGCGCTGGTTCGCAACGTCAAAGCCCCGTCAGCGAGCCGGATTACGCGCTATCTGACCCAGGGCGCGATCGCGCTCGCGCTGGAAACCGTTTCCAGCCGCCCGGCCGACACGCCGGCGGCTTTCAGGCGCCGCGCGCGCGACCGCTTCCTGCTGATCGCCTTTGCGCACACCGGCGCCCGCCTGAACGAGATCGTCAGCGCCTCGATGGGCTCGATCTACACCGAAGGCAACGGCCGCTGGTGGCTGGACGTCCTCGGCAAAGGCAACAAGCCGCGCCGCCTGCCGGTGCCGCCGGAGATGCTCGACGCCTTCCAATCCTACCGCCAGGCCTTCGAACTGCTGCCGCAGACCAGCCGCACGGACCGTACGCCGCTGGTGCTGTCGAGCCGTTCGCGCGAACCGGCGCGCATCACCGACGAAGCGGCGGCCGAAGCGATCAAGGCGGTGTTCGCCGATGCCGCGCGCGCCGCCGACGCGCAAGGCGACCAGGACACGGCGGCGACATTGCGCCAGGCCTCGGCGCACTGGCTGCGCCACAGCATGCTGACCAACCACGCGAACAACGGGGTGCAGTTGAAGACGCTGCAGGACACGGCGGGGCACGAGAACATCGCGACCACTGCGGCTTATCTGCACAAGACCGACAACGAGCGGCATGACGAAATCATCCGTTCGGTGAACGGGAAGCGCGTTTTGTGAGCTGTGCTGCCCCTTGGGGGCGGCTTTATGGATAGCGCATTTGACATAATATAGATTATGCGCACAGACGGTAGTTTACGTGCTGTTGCGTGTTTTCGCTAGCGCAACGATAGTTACCGCAACACCTGATGCCTAAATGGTACAATTGTCTGTTGCTCAACTTCTGCCTTCCTGTCAGTGCTTTTTCAACTCTCCGACGTTCTTGCCCCTCGTGACCTTCAAGGCCCGATCCTGGTCGACGCGACTGGGATGCCGCGTTACTGGGCCACAGTATGGTCGACGCTCTCGACTGCTCAGTTAGCTGACTCGACTCACATCAAGAAGCTTCGCTGCATCGAGTGCTTGTACCAGCATGCAGACAACTTGCTAGGCAGTTCCGCCCTGGATAACGCGCTGGG
>NZ_JANUGX010000044.1 GCF_024753245.1 Massilia norwichensis
ATCGAAGCCGATGATGCTGACGTAGTTGCCGCGGTTGTCCCAGGCATTGTTGTTGCTCGAGCTCGACGGCGGCACGATCTTGGCGCCCCACTTGGTGGTCGAGACCCAGTAGATACGGCCGCTGGCGGTACCGTTGGCGGTGGTCTTGATGCCGCCGGCGTAGGTGCCCGGTGCCACCCAGACGGTGGTGCTGGGCTTGGTGGCGGCCTTCGCTGCGCGGGCCAGGGTCTTGAACGGTGCTGCCTTGGTGCCGGCGGCGGTGTCCGAACCGGTCGGCGAGACATAGTAGTTATAGGTGGTGGCCGGAGTCGTGGTGACGGCGCTCACGGTCGGGGCCGATGCCGAGATCGATGCCAGCAGGCGCGGTGCGCCATCTGCCGGGGCTTGCGCCTCGGTCGCGCCGGCCGATGCCGGGGTGCTGTCGTAACCGCTCATCTCGAAGTTGGCAGCAGCAGCTTCGCCCGCTTGGGCGCCGGCGGCGTCGGCAACAGCAGCGTCGGCAGCATTCGGCGTCGTGGCGGCAACATTTGCAGCGGACTGGTCGGCGCTGCTGGTGACACTGGCAGCGGTTTGCGATTGCTGGGCGCTATCGGTCATGCCGCCGCCGCAGGCGGTCAGGAGAACGGCGGCGCTGCAGCACAGCAGAGCGTTGAGTCGGAAGTCCGAAGCAAAGGTAGCGAGTTTTTTCATCTGGAAAGTTCCTAGCAGCAAAAATTAAAGATACCCCTTTGAGCTGAAGAAACTTCCTAAGTTCAATCTTTTTTCAAAAAAAAAGTTTTACCGTTGCAATTAAGGATTTATAGAAATTTCACACTGAAAATCATGGACTTACAAACCGACAATTGCACGCCTTGAATCGGCAAAAGGTACAGCCAAAAAAGGTGGATTTAACAATTGCACACCACCCTGCCGAACACGGATCAGCTTGTGCGCACAAGGTTATGAGCTACGTCGTATTTCGCGCGGCAACTGACTTGCGTGAACACGGTCTTACTACACAGACCGAAGCACACAAGCGGAGACAAGGCGATGGGTGAATATTTAAGAATTCAAGAGATGCTCAAGGAAGGCGAAGCCTATGCCGGCCTCATCCTGGGCAAGGACGGCGAGACCGACTACCACCTGGTATTGCTGCCGGACGACGTGTCCGATGTCAGTTGGCCGACGGCACGCGAATGGGCGGGCTCACAGGAAGGCGATCTGCCCACGCGGCGTGAACTCGCCCTGCTGTTCGCCAACCTGCGCGAGCGCTTCGACCGGGTTTGGTATTGGTCCAACGAACAGCACGATACGCGGCCGCAGCTGGTGTGGGGACAGAACTTCGCCAGCGGCATCCAGACCGTGTACGGCCGCCCCTTCCGCGGCCACGCACGCGCGGTGCGGCGCATCGGCAGCAGCTGAGCCAGCTGCTGCCGCAAGCTGCGAGCCTCTTATTTAGCGGCGGCAGTGGCTGCAGGCGCCGCCACGTTCGAACGGCCGATCTCTTGATCCATGTTCGCGAGGAACCAGGCCGTCGTCGCCATCACGGCGGCGTGCCGGCGCAGGTTGTCGGGGTCGACCTTGTCGAAGGTGTCGGCCGGGGTGTGGTGGTAATTGAAGTAGTTGGCCGAGTCGATCCAGGGTTCGAAGCTCGGTACGCCCGACTTTTCGAGATCGTGCAGATCGCCCGCGGCGATCACGTCCTCGCGGCGGAAGGCACCGGCACCGATCGGATACAGCGCAGCCTGCAGCTGCGCCATCAGTTTGGCCGACTGCAGGCCGATGCCGGCGCGCAGGCCGAACGGGCGGCCCGAGCCGTTGTCGTCTTCATAGGCGGCGAAATGCTTTTCGGCCAACGACTTGTAGGCATCGTCATAGCCCTTGCCGCCGCGGCCGCCGTTCTCTTCGTTCATCCACGCCACCACGCGGATGGTACGGCGCGGACGGTAGTCGAGCTTGCGCAGCGTGTCGATCACGCCCATGGCGCTGACCACGCCCGAGGCATCGTCGTTGGCGCCGGTCGCCAGGTCCCAGGAATCGAGGTGGCCGGACACCAGCACGATCTCGTCGGCCTTGTCGGTGCCAGGCCAGTCGGCGATCACGTTGAAGCTGTCGGCGTCCGGCAGGGTCTGCGGGGTCAGGGTCAGGTGCAGGCGCACCGGACCGCGCTTGGACAGCCGGGCGATCAGCATCGAATCCTCGATGGTGATTGCCGCCGCCGGGATACGCTTGTCCGCCGGCAAATTGGTGCCGCCGGTATGGACGATGCGGTAGGCCGCGCCGCCGACGGCGCGCACCAGTGCCGCCGATGCGCCCATCTCGGCCGCCATGCGCGGACCGGCGCTGCGGAAGGCAACGGCCTGGCCATAGGCGGTGCCGGCCAGGCCGCGGTCCGCCATGTTCTGGTCGAAGGGCACGTCGAACAGCACGATACGGCCCTTCACCTCGGCCGCGCGCGCCTTCAGTTCGTCGAAGCTGCGCACGACGACGACTTCGGCCGTGATACCGGCCGCCGGGGTCGCGCCCGAGCCGCCGAGCGCTGTCAGCACGACCTTCTGGGTGACGCCGGCGGGGCGGCCCCTGTAGTCGACGACTTCGCCGGTCTCGACGCCGCGTACCCAGTGCGGCACTTTGACGGGCTGCAGGGTGACCTTGGCGCCCAGTTTGCGCAGCTCGTCGGCCACCTGGGTCACGGCGGCGGCGGCGCCGGCGGAACCGGAAAGGCGCGGGCCGACCAGGTCGGTCAGGTCTTCGAGGCGCTGGTAGGGATAGTCGTTCTGCATGGCCGTGTCGCGCACCTTGGCCAGCGCGGCCGGGTCGTTGCCGGGCGTCGCCGCTGTTGCGAGGCCGGCCAGCAGGCTGGCGGCGACAAGAGTCAAGGTGGGAAGGCAGTTACGGCGGCGCATGCGTTTGTCCTTTGGTTCGGGTCGAAATGCAGAAACGATAACGCAATCGCCGCCGCTTTTGGTATTTTTATTGCAGTAAATACATTGTTGCTAGAAGCTCAAGCGGGAACCAGGCGGACCAGCGTGATCTCCGATGGCGCACCGAAGCGCTTCGGCGGTCCCCAATAACCGGTGCCGCGGCTGGTGTACACCCACAGCGAGCGCACGCGGTTCAGCCCGGCAACGAAGGGCTGCTGCAGCGGCACGAAGAAGTTCCAGGGGAAGAACTGGCCGCCGTGCGTGTGCCCGGACAGCTGCAGGTCGAAGCCGGCATCGGCGGCGGCCGGCGCACTGCGCGGCTGGTGCGCCAGCAAGACTTTCACGGCCACATCCTCGGGCGCGCCGGCCGCGGCCTGCCGCGGATCGCTCCTGTGGGCCGGGTTGAAATGCTGGGCCGTATAGTCGGTCACGCCGGCAATCATCAGCGCGGCCTGGCCGCGGCGGCGGATCACGTGTTCGTTGAGCAGCACGCGCAGGCCCAGGCGGCGCACTTCGGCGATCCACTGTTCGGCGCCGGAATAGTATTCGTGGTTGCCGGTCACAAAGAACACGCCGTCCGGCGCCGCCAGGCGTCCCAGCGGGGCGGTATGGATGGCCAGGCGCTGCACGCTGCCGTCGACCAGGTCGCCGGTCACGGCAATCGCATCGGGCTTGAGCGAATTGACCTTGGTAACGATGGCATTCAGGTAGGCGCGCTTGATGGTCGGGCCGACGTGGATGTCGGAGATCTGGGCGATCGCATAGCCGGCCAGTTCCTGCGGCAGGCCGGCGATCGGCACATCGACTTTCACGACCCGCGCAAGGCGGCGCGCATTGATGAAGCCGATCGCCGTGACCAGCAGCGCCAGCAGCGGCACGGCGAGCGCGCTGTCGTGGGTGATGGCGGGGCCGCCGGCGCCGGCAAGCGTGAGGGCCAGCAGGACCAGGTCGCGCAGGAAGGTCAGTACCAGCAGCGAGGAAAAGAAACCCATGGCCAGCAAGCCGGCCCAGGTCAGCGGTTCGGACCAGCGGCTGCGGCGCAGGCTGGGCGCCACCAGGCCGATGCGCACCAGCACGGCCGACAGCGCCAGCAAGAGGATGCCAAGCAGCATGCCAAACAGGCCGAGCTCCATGCCTGGCAGCAGGCGCAGGCCGATGTACAGGTGCACCAGCACCAGGATGGCAAGGATGGAAACAGAGGAACGTCGACGCGCCATGGAAGGTCTATATGAGTGAAGTTCCTGCTAGATGGGGCGGGCGCGACCGACTGCAAGTACTGCGCGTGCGAAATGTTACGTCCCCTGATGCAGGTGTAAGAATCTGTATTAACGCGTGGCAGCCTCGCCGGTGGGGACTATAGTACGTTCATGCCTGGCGTTGCTGCGATCATCCTGATCCCCCGTTGAGGCTAAGGAAAAAGCCATGTTGAACAAAAAATGCTTTGGTGCGGTACTTCTGGCCGCGGCCGCCGTGTCCTCCACGGCAATGGCTCAGGACCGGGGTGCGAATACGGTGATCGGCGCGCTGGCAGGCGCGGCGATCGGTGGCAGCGCCGCAGGACGCGATGGTGCGCTGGTCGGCGCGGCAATCGGCGCGGCAGTGGGTAATTCGGTGCGCACAAACGACGACTATTACTACCGCGATCGCGGCAACTACGGTTACGCGAACAACTACTACTCGGGCAATTATTACCAGCCTGCACCGGCTGCCGTGTATGTGGAATCGCGCCCGCGCTACTACTACGAGCCGCGTCCGGTGTATGTGGAATCGCGTCCTTACTATGACCGTGGCCACTATTACGACCGCGGTGGCCGCTACTACGGCGACCACGACCGTGGCTACGACCGTGGCGGCCGCGGCGGCTGGGACCGCCATCGCTGATCGTTTCTCGATCGGCTCTCGATCCCGCTGCAGACAACCGCGCTCCGGCGCGGTTTTTTTTCGCCCGCATTTTCCACCTCCCCCCGCTAGCCGGTGACGGCGGCGCCTGTGCCGCCGTCGATCGGAGGACACATGCTCGAAGCGGGCGACATCATTACCCTGACGGCCGGCGCCTGGCGCCTGCGCGAACCGCTGGCCAGTTCCAGTTATGGCGTGCTGTGGCATGCGCTGCCGGCTGCCGGCGGCCAGCCCGCCGTTCTCAAGCTCGTGAACACCGCGCAGATGGCGCGCGCCTTGCCGCCCCAGCGCAGCCGCTGGACCGCCTGCCTGGAAGCGGAGATCGCCTTCCTGCGCGCGCTACGGCCCTGGGACCAGCGCCACATCGTGCGCCTGCTCGACAGCGGCGAGCACCTCGGGCAGCCAGCGATGGCGCTGGAGCTGCTCGACGGCGACCTCGCCCGCCACCTCGACCAGCGGCGTGCGCACGGCGACGCCCCGTCCTACGCCCAGGCCCTGGCCTGGACCGCGCACATCAACAGCGCGCTGGCCAAGGTCCACCAGTACGGCTGGCGCCACCTCGACCTGAAGCCGTCGAATCTGCTGGTCGACCGCCACGGCGCGCTGAAGCTGGCCGACTTCGGCACCAACCGCCCCCTGCTCGATCGCGCCGCCCACTCGTACGCCGGCACCGCCAACTGGCAAGCCCCGGAACAATTCTTCCCTGGTGAAGATGGCCGCTACCTCACCGATGCGCGCAGCGATTACTTCGCGCTCGGCGCCCTGCTCTACCACGTCGTCACCGGCGCCATGCTGCGCTTCTGCAGCGCCTGCGCGGGCGCCTGGCGCGAGCATGGCCAGGATGGCGCGGCGGTGCTGCGCGCCCGGCACCAGGGCGGCATGCCGGCCATCCTGGCGCCGGACGAGGCCGCGCTCTACCTGCAGCATGCCGGCCTGTCCGGCGCCGCCGGCCGCGAAGAGGCGCTCGGCCTGCTGCGCGCGCTGCTGGCGCCGCGTCCCGAGCAGCGGCCCCGTCACGCACTCGAGATCAGCCGCCTGATCGAACGTGCGCGCGCCGCCTGCGCCGTCGGCACGCTGCGGAGCGCGGCATGAACGGCGCCGCGCTGTCCCACACCGGCCCGCGCGCAGCAGGGACCGGCGCGGCGCCGCGAGTCCGCTCCCGGGGTGGCAGCATGCCGGTCGCCGCCCTGCTCCTGCTGCTGTGCGCCCTGCAGCTGCTATGCCTGCTGCGCGCGCCGGCTGCCTGGATGCCGGCCCGGGTCGCGGTCGCGCTGGCAGCCGGCAAGGACACGGTGCTCGACGGCGCCGCCCTCGGCCTGCCGCCGGCGGATGGCGCACGGCTGCGGCTGCGCCGCGACGGCGCCGGCAACTGGTGGGCGGCAGCCGCCGGCCCATCGCCGCTGCTGGTCCAGCGCGGCGAGCAGCGCCGCCGCAGCGGCAGCGTGCTGCTGGGCCAGGGACAGCGCTTCCAGCTGGGCGCCTCCAGCTTCGATGTCCAGGCGGTCGTCCCAGGCAGCATCGCCTTCACGCGCGGCGACACCCACTGGCGCTACGACGGCGCAACCCTATTGCGCGGCGGCCTGCCCCAACCCGACTGCCCGGACGCGCGGCTGGCGATACGTGCCGTGGGTGTCTGGAACCGCTGGCTGCCGTCCCGTCTCGGCGTCGCCCGGCCGCTGGTCTTCGGTGGCAACCTTGATTGCGGCAACCGCATCGCCATCGCCGGCGTCCCGGCGCCGGGCGCCACCGTCAGCTCGACGTCGGAGGGCATGCTGCTGGCCGAAGGGGCCGGCGCGCGCCAGGCGCCGCTGCTGTTGCAGAGCGCCGGCGACGCGCAAACCTCGGTACTGCTGGCGGAACGTGAAGAACAGCTCGACGGCGCCACCGCCCTGCAGCTGGGCCGCACCCGTCTGCTCCTCGAACGCAACGGCGACCTGCTGCACCTGCAGCCCACCTCGCACGTCGCGCTCTACCGCGAGGCCCAGTTGCGCCTGCCCGAGGGCGTCAGCTGGTCGTGGACGCAGCGCACGCTGTGGCAGCTGCCGGACCAGGGCTGGCCGGCGCTCGCGCTGCTGGGCGGCCTGGTCGCGGTGGCGGCCGGTATCCTGCTGCTGAGCGGCGCCGGGCGCCGTCTGGGGCGCGGGCGCAGCGCCGCCGGCATCGGCGCCCTGCTGCTGAGCGGTGCCGGCGTCGTGCTGCTGTATTGGCAGAAGAGCGGCGCCGCGGCCGGCATCGGCATCCACCTGCTGGTGGCGTGGGCCGCCTTGTGGTGCCTGTGGCTGGCAGGCGGGCGTTCGCTGGCTGCCGGCGCCGCCGTGCTGCTGCTGGCGATCGGCCTGCTGTCCCAGCTCGAACTCGGCCTGGGTGCGCCGGAATCGTCCTGGCTGCGCCATGCCGGCAAGACCGCATCGCTGCTGGCGATCGGCGCCGGTGCCATCGGCCTGCTGCGCGCCTCGCAGACGCTGCGCGATGCGCGGCCGCTGGCGCAGGCGCGGCTGGAATTCGGCCTGCTGCTCGTGAGCGGCATCGCCCTGCTGCTCCTGCTGCTGCAGGTCGCGTTCGGCGACGAGACCGGGGTGTTCGACCTGCAGCCGGTGGAATTCGCCAAGCTGGCCCTGGCTGCATTGAGCGCGCACTGCCTGGCGCTGGCGAGCGGCGCCCAGCCCGCACCCGGCGGCCTGCTGTTGCGGGTACTGCGCCTGGGCGCGCCGGCCCTGCTGTTCCTGGTGCTGCTGGCGGTGGCATTGGTGCAGGTCGACGATTACTCGCCGCTGATCCTGTTTGCGGTCTGGGGCGCGGCGATGACCCTGGCCTTCGGGCTGGCCAGCGGCAGGTGGCTGCTGACGGCCGCGGTGCTGGCCGCCGCGCTGGCAGCCGTCGCCGGCATCGTGTTGCTGCGCGCCGCCGGTCCCGCCGAATTCGCGCGCTGGCACTTCTATGCCGACCGTTTCATGGTCTGGCTCGATCCGGGTTCGCATCCGCACACCGGCCAGCAGCTGCTGCTCGGTGCGCAGGCCATCGCCGGCGGCGGCTGGTTCGGCGCCGACCACGTCTTCGGCCTGGCCGCGCTGGGCCAGGATGCCGGCGCGGCCTTGCGCATCCCGGCCGTGCAGGACGACTTCGCACCGTCCTTCTTCCTGTACCGCCATGGCCTGGCCGCGGCTCTGCTGCTGTGGGTGCTGCAGGCGCTGTTCCTGGCCGGACTGCTGCACACGGCCGTGCGCTGCTGGCTCGCCGCCGCTACGGCGCGCGACTTCCGCCTCGCCTGGCAGGGGCGCTGGCGCTGCTTCCTGCTGTGCGGCGGCGCGGGCTTCGTCGCCGGCCACTTCCTGCTGTCGTGGGGCACCAACCTGGCGATCTTCCCGGTGATGGGCCAGCCCATGAGCTTCCTGTCGGCGGGCGGCTCGCATCTGCTGTTTTTCATCTGCCCCCTGTTAGCTGTCGGCGTCGCCAGCGAAACCGAACATCCATGAAGGAGAACCAATCATGCCCGTCTACGTGCAGCACGAAACCCTAGCCCGCATCAACGATGTGTTCAGCCCCGAGGCGATCTGGCAGGCGCCCGGGCTGGCCCTGTTCTCGCGCCGTCCGCTGCTGCGCGACCTGCTCGAACGCGCGCCGCGCGAGCAGCGCGGGCGCGCCGCCACCCGCTGCTTCTCGCACGTGACGCTGGCGCTGCCGCAGGAAGAAGTCGACGACGACCGCCACCTCACGCGCGGCGCCCGCGTGCGCGACCTGGCCGAGGGCCTGGCGGCGCTGCACCAGAAGGACTTCGGCGACCTCCTGAAAGGCGACGAGGTGCGCTACCACGTGGTCGGCGCGGAGGATCTGGCGCCGGGCGAGGTCGAGGTCCGCTTCGGCCACGCAGTCTATTTGCCGGCACCGGGCGAGAAGGTGCAGTACACGGTCAGCGTGTCGCGCGACAGCGCGGTGTGGAAGACGGTCTGCCCGATCTACCCGAACCAGCGCCTGACCCTGATCGGCCACGACGAACACGAAGCCACCCACGTGGCGCCCGGCTGGCCCTTCGGCGCGGAAGGCGCGATCCTCCTGATCAACGACGGTCCCGATGCGCCGCTCGAGGTGCAGGTGCGGCCCAAGGATGCCTTCGAGTGCAGCTGGGACCAGCCGGGGGGCTATTACACGATCCGCTCGCGCCGCGGCGGGGTCGATGCCGGCGGGGCGCCGCTGCGCCTGCTCTTGCGCATCACGCCGGCGCCGGGCACACGCAGCATCGCCCCCCCCGCGGCACCGGCCCGCGCCGCCGCGCCCATCCCCGCTCAAATCTCGGCGCCGATCCCGGCTGCGGCGCGCACACCAGCGACACCCTCTGCACGTCCGGCGGTGTGGAAGCCGCGCCAGGCCATCGAGGCCGACATGACGGCAGTGCCGCTGGCCGCCAGACCAGCCCCGGCGCCGATCACCGGCAGCGCGGAACTCGATGCCACCTATGCGCCGGTGGCGCGCCAGCGGGTGGCGCTGGCGGCGCTGGCCCTGCCGCGCCTGTCGCGCTACCGCGAAACCGGCGCCCAGGCACTGGAGCTCGGCCTGAACCGCGCCCTGCTGCCGTCCGCACCGGGCGCGGAGGCGGTGCTCGGCTTTGCCGTCGACGATGCCGACACCCTGCATGCGGTCACCGGCGCCGGCCGCGAAGCGGTGGCGGCGCCCAGTTCCTTCAGCCCCGTCGACGGCGCCCGGATCGACCTGCTGGCCGTCGCGCCGGAGATGACGGACCGCTACCTCGCGCTGCTGCGCCTGCCGCAGGCCCCCGTCATGCCGGTGGCGCCGGGCGCGCGCTTCCTGTTCGGACGCGGCGCGCCGATGCTGGCCGCGCTGCGCGTGCTCGATTCGCCGCGCTTTCTGCGGCAGGCAGGCGGCGCCGCGACGTCGAGCGCCGACCGCCTCGGCCTGTCGCGCAATGCCTTCAGCTTCGAAGCCGCGCCGGACGGTTATCGCATCGCCCGCGCCAGCGCGACCCAGGCCCTGTACCACCTCGACGAAGGGCTGCGCTTCGTGGCCGCGATCGGCGACGCCACGCCCGAGCAGCCCTACCTGCTGCCGCCGGGTCACCACCTGGTGGCCGGCCATTACGTGCTGCGTTTCGACGCCTGAGCTGCGATGCCGATGGCGATGACGATGAGCGCACCGACCCCTGCCGCGACCGCGGCCGCCTACGTGCTGGGACTGGCGCTGACCCTGGTGCTGGCCGGTTGCCTGAGCCCGCGGCGCTGGTGGCGGCGCCCGACCGCCGGCAACCTGGCGCTGGCCGGCGGCGGCACGCTGGCCTTCGGCCTGCTGTTCTGCGTGCTGTTCGCGGCCCTGATGCCCGGCCGGCCGCCGCTGGCCGAAGCGCTGCCGCTGGCGACGCTGCCGCCACCGCCCGCGCATGCGCACGCGCCGGGCGTGGCGCGCTACCGCGTCATCGACGATCTCAACCTGCGCGCCGGGAAAGCCACGGGCGCCCCGCGCCTGGCGGTGCTGCCGCCCGGGACCCTGGTCACGCCCACCGGCGCGGTCGATGGCGACTGGCTGCAGATCCGCGCCCGTCACAAGGGGCGCCTGGTGGAAGGCTGGGCCAGCAGCCTGTGGCTACGCCGGGTCGACGAATGAAGGCGTGAGCACCAGGCGCATCGGGTTGTAGCGCACGATGCCGTCCCGGGTCGGGGCGGTAGGCACGAAGCCCAGCGCGGCATAAAAGGGCAAGGCGTGGTTCGAGGCATTCACGGTGAACGCGCCCGGATGGCCCGGCCCCAAGGTTTTATCGAGCGCCGCGTCGCGCGCCGTCTCCCACAGCCTGCGCGCAATGCCGCGCCGGTGGAATTGTCGGTCGACATACAGGCTGTAGACGTGGCTGCGCTCGCGCACCGCGATGAAGCCGGCCAGCACGCCGTCGACCTCGGCGCCGTGATACGCGAAGCCCTTCCCGAAGAAGCCGCGCATGGCTTCTTCGCCCTGGCCGGCCAGGAAGGCTGCGCCGTCTTCGGGCGTCGATTCGTGCAGGATGAAGTCTTGCGCGGCACGGCGCAGCAGCGCGGCGCAGGCGGGGATGTCCTCTGGTGTGAGCGCTCGGATGTGCATGGTGTGACTAGTGTAAGGGAAAAGGCCCGCTAATCGTCGCTTGGCTTTTTGTCATTTGCGGTTAGAGTAAGGGGATGCAGACGACCGAGGCTTTGAATCTTTCCTCCCTGCGCTTCGGCGCGCTCGACGTGGCGGCCGCATCGCGGCTGGGCGCCGGGCCGCGCCTGCGCGAAGAAAACCAGGACAACCTGCTGATCATCGACAGCGGCGGCCAGGCCGTGTGGCTGCAGGACCAGCAGCCGCAGCGCCGCCAACTGGCCCGCTGGCGCCAGGGCCATGGCCGCATCGCGGTGCTGGACGGGATGGGCGGCCACGGGCACGGACGCGAAGCGGCGGAAGCCGTGGCTGCCGGCCTGCTGGCGATCCCGCCCTGCGATTCGGCGGCCGAGCTGGCGCGCCGCCTGGACCAGCTGCACGCCGAGCTGCAGCGCCATTTCGCCCAGCTGGCCGGCACCGGTCCGCGGCCCGGCACCACCCTCACCATGCTGGAGCTGCCGGCAGGGCGCGACCCGATCCTGTACCACGTCGGCGATTCGCGCCTGTACGAGATCACGCGCGAGCGCGTGGCGCCGCTCACCGTCGACCACGTGCCGGCCACCGCCTTCGCGATGGGCGGGCTGCTGGGCGAGCAGGAATGGTGGCAGCAGGTGCACGGCGAGCACCGGCCGCAAGTCTCGCAAGCCTTCATCCTCGGGAATGCCTTCGCCAACCCGGCCCAGCTGAACGATCCGCTGTTCGAACTGACGCCGCTGAACCTGCCGCCCTGGCTGTGCGCCCTGCCCGACCGCCGCGCCGTCCCCTTGCGCCCAGGTGCCAGCTATCTGCTGGCCACCGACGGCCTGTGGTCCTGCTCCGACCCCTACGGCTGGGTGGGACAGTGGCCGCAACTGCTGGGCGGCCGGCTGGATGCGGCCGGCATGCTGGCGACTCTGCTGCGCGCCTATGAAGCGCACCCGCCGGCCTTTTTCTACCCGGACAACGTCACCGCCATCCTGCTGCGCATGCCGGACGGCCCGTCGCGCGACGAAACGGTGTTGCCAGGAATTTGATTCTTTTTAGCAAAAAATCTTGCCAAACGATGCATGCCGCGCGCCGGCTGAGCGTAGAATCGCGTAAGCTTCTCCCGACGCAAGCGAGCTTATCCCGCCAACCATGAAACGCTGCAGCAGCCCCGACCATCCGCACTGTACCGCCTGGGTTTTCCCCGGCGAACAGGCCTGCGCGCACGGTCATGGGCAGCCAGCGGCGGCGTCCAGCGCCGACCCGCTCGGTTCCAGCTTCGAGATGCTGCAGGAGGTCCGCGCCCGGCGCGATGCCGCCGATGCGATCCGGCCCGGCGCCGCGGCCGCGCCGGCACGCCAGGAAGCCCGGCCGCATCTGCATATCAGCGGCTTCGACCCGCGCGCCGCCGGCGGCCGCCAGGCGATCCGGCTCGAACTGCGCGGCATGCCGGACGACACCCCGCCCGAGCTGACCCTGCTGCTGCAATCGGCCCTGCTGCCCCAGGGCGGCGGCCGGCATACCTTCACGCGCAGCCTGCGCGGCGACTGGCGTCCGCTGGTGGTGGAATTTTCCTCGCGCGGCCGCGAACACGGCCAGTACCGCGTCGACGTCGAACTGCATGCGCGCGACCCGCAGCACGGCCGCAACCGCACCTGGGTCGCCACCCCGGTGCTGCTGGTGCCGCGCGCCGATGCGTCCTTGGCCGAGATCCACCAGACCTATCTCAACGCGCGCAAGAACGTGCGCATCCATGCCGACGACGCCTCGATCGCGCGCCTGCACGGCCTGGACGCCGCCGGCCCGCTGGATATCGCGATCGATGCCCGCAATGCCTCGATCGCCCAGCTGCAGTTCGGCGCGCAGTCGGGCACGCACCAGGGCAAGATCGACCTGGCGCTGCCGACCATCGCCTGGGACGAAGACCTGATCGAAATCGATCTGCCGGCCACGCGCCCACTGCACCCTTGCCCGGCGTCCCAGGCCTGCCTGGTGTATGCGGAACCGGATGCCGGCATGCCGCGCCAGCTGCGCCTGTTCGCGCTCGACGAGTGGGTGCTGGGCCGCATGGAAGCAGGACCGAACGGCAGCCTGCTCGAGGCCGAAGCCGACGTGCTGCTGTGCCATTACGGCGAGCATGGCCCGGACCACGAGGGCCTGACGCGGCGCATCTCGGCTCGCCACGCAGTCATCCGCCGGGGCCGGCAGGGCTTCGAGATCGAGGACGTGTCGCGCTACGGGCTACTGCTGGACGGGGTCTGGCCCGGCAGGCAGGGACCGGTCCCGCTGCGGCTGGGCATGCGCATCGAACTGACCGCCAGCATCAAGGGTGTGGCGGCGATGGTGGTGACGGCGCTGCTGCCGCATGCGGTGGTGCTGCACCGCGTCGACGGCGGCGGTGCGGCCGAGTGCATCATGCTGCTGGCGCCGGACGCGGCGCCAGGCAATCCGCCGGGCAGCGCATTGCCCCGTGCGGCCGCGCTGCCGCAGCTCTTCCACCGCGACGGCGGCTTCTGGCACCGCGACCCGGTCAGCGGCGCCGACACGGCGCTTAGTCCGGCGGCCGCACTCGAGCGCCTGGCCGGTTTTCACGGCCAGGTGCGATTCACGGCATCGCCCTATCCGGAATACAGAGCCCTGCGTGGCGCCGACCGCCGTGGCCGGCTACAGGCGCAGACGGCCTGAATCAGTGCGGAATCAGGAGCAGGAACACCAGCGAGCAGCCGGTCAGCAGGGCCGCCTGCAGTGACAGCACGATCACTGGAATACGGATATCGTCCGGAATACGCATAACACACCTCCTTGGAATAACGGATGAGTTAGCTCACTCAACCATGCGTCACCAATCACTAGTGACCAATTATTCCACGCGCCTGCATCGACGTGGGTATCGTGTTTGTGCCGGAATGTTCGTACACTCGACAAACTTCGTTGCCGCATCGCAACGTAAACTTGGCGGTTTACTAAGTCAATGTTACCGAACATTGTGCGGTAGCAACATCAGCGCTAGAGTGCAGGCTCCACTTTTCGCTCTCTAGCGCCATGTTCTCCACACTGTCGCTTCGCACCCGGCTGATCGCCACCATGGCCGCACTCGGCCTGCTCATCGTAGCCACCGGCCTGCTCGGCATCTACGGCATGCGTACCGCCGGCACGGCCTTGTCCGCGAATTACGACAACCAGTTGACCGTGAGCTCCTTAGGCAGCGCCAAGAATTCGCTGAGCCGCGCACGTTTCGTCCTCGACCGCGCAGTCCTGCATCCGGACGCGCCCGACCTCGACAAAACCCTCAAGCGCATGGACGATTTCATCGCCGATTCCGACAAGGAATGGGCCGCCTATCTTGCCGAGCCGCTCGAGCCGGAAGAAAAGCCGCTGGCGGAGGCGCTCGACAGCCGCCGCAAGGCTTATATCGACGACATCCGCGCCCTGGTACGCGCGATCAAGTCCAACGATGCCGACGCCATCGAGTCGCTGTTCATGAAGCAGCTGACTGCGAAATTCACCGACTACAACAATGCGGCGGTCAAGCTGGACGAGTACCAGACCGTCAGTTCGAAGGCTGCCTATGAGCATAGCCAGCAGCTGGCCGCCCGCCTCCTCAAGCTCGCGATCGCCGCCGTGGTGCTGGGCGCCATCGTGATCCTGGTCTCGTCGGTCCGCCTGCTGCGCGCCATCCTGCGCCCGCTCGACCAGGCGCTCGGCCACTTCGAGGCGATGGCGAAAGGCGATCTGTCGACGCCGATCGTGGCCGGCCGCCAGGACGAGATGGGCAAACTGCTGCAGGGCCTGGCCAACATGCAGCGCCAGCTTGCCGGCACCGTCAGCAGCGTGCGCGACAGCAGCGTGCAGATCGCCACCGCGAGCGGCGAAATCGCGTCGGGCAACCTCAGCCTTTCCAGCCGCACCGAGCAGCAGGCGGCCAGCCTGGAAGAAACCGCTTCCTCGCTCGAAGAACTGACCTCCACCGTGCGCCAGAACGCCGACAATGCGCGCCAGGCGAACCAGCTGGCGGTCTCGGCCTCGGAAGTGGCGGTGCGCGGCGGCCAGCTCGTGTCGCAGGTGGTCGACACCATGGGCAGCATCGACGCCTCGTCCAAGCGCATCGTCGACATCATCGGCGTCATCGACGGCATCGCCTTCCAGACCAATATCCTGGCGTTGAACGCGGCGGTGGAAGCGGCGCGCGCCGGCGAACAGGGTCGCGGCTTCGCGGTGGTGGCGGGCGAAGTCCGCAACCTGGCGCAGCGCTCGGCGGCTGCGGCGAAGGAAATCAAGGAACTGATCACGACCTCGGTGGCAAATGTCGACGCCGGCGCGCAGCTGGTCGACAAGGCCGGCGCCACGATGGACGAAATCGTCACCAGCGTGGCCCGTGTCACCGACATCATGGCGGAAATCATGGCGGCGGGCGAGGAACAAAGTTCGGGCATCGAGCAGATCAACCTCGCGATCGTGCAGATGGACCAGGCGACCCAGCAGAACGCGGCGCTCGTCGAAGAAGCGGCGGCTGCCGCCGGCGCGCTGCAGGAACAGGCCGAAACGCTGGCCGCCGTGGCCGGCAGCTTCCGCCTCAACCAGCAACGCGCCCTGGTTACATCAGCTCGCGCACGACCCTGAAGCCGACGATGTCGTTCGATAAGGCGCTCGAAAAGCCGTTGCGCAGCGCCGAGCGCAGATAGCGCGGGTTGTACAGCCAGGAGCCGCCGCGCAGGATGCGGCGGGCCTGGTCGCCGCCCTCTTCCCAGGCGCTGCCGTCGAGCGGCGCGCCTTCGTAGTTGTCGTGCACGACGTCCTGCACCCATTCCCACACATTGCCGTGCATGTCGTACAGGCCCCAGGGGTTCGGCGGGAACATCCCGGCCGGGGTCGTGCCGCGCCGGTAGGCGCCGCGCGCCCCGCCGTCGTAGGTGAAATTGCCGTCGTAATTGGCCTGCTCGGTGGAGATGGTGTCGCCGAAGCTGAACGCGGTTTTGGTGCCGGCGCGGCAGGCGTATTCCCACTCGGCTTCGCTGGGCAGACGGTAGCTGCGGCCGGTCGCCTCGGACAGCCAGCGCACGTATTCGATGGCGTCGTACCAGTTGACCCCGACCACCGGATGGGCGTCCGTCTGCGCAAAGCCCGGCGCCTCCCAGTTCACCTCGCCGCTCTGCTGCCAGCCGGTGGCCCGCACGAAGGCGCGCCATTCGCCCACCGTGACCGGATAGCGTCCCATCGCGACAGGCTTTTCGATGCCGACCCAGTGCTGCGGCAGTTCGCGCGCCAGCCAACCCTTTTGCGAGCCGGCCGCCATCGCGATCTTGCGCTCATGCTCGGGTGAGCCCATCTGGAAGCGGCCGGTCGGCAGCAGCACCAGTTCCGGCCCTTTGCCCTCGCCATCCAGGAAGCGGTCGCGCAGCACGCCTTCGAGATCGGCAACCGGGCTGGCCGGGGTCGGCAGCATGACCTCGAGCTCGGCCTGGCTGCGGGCGGCCTGCTCGGCACGCGCGCGCTGCTGCTGGACGAGGTAGGCCGCGGCCGCCCTGGCCTGGGCCAGCTTGCGCTGGGCCCGCTCGGCTTCCTGGCGCGCCTTTTCCGATTCCAGCGCGCGGCGCTCGGCCAGCTGGCGGCGCAGCGCTTCCTTGCGCACGCGGCGCGCTTCCTCGGCGGCCAGGCGCGCCAGTTTTTCCTGCCGCAGCTGCTCCTGGCGCTGGCGCTCGAGCGCCGCCTGGGCGGCGGCCATGGCCTCGGCTTCGGCGCGCTTGCGAACCGCCGCTTCCAGGGCTTGGCGCCGGGCCTGCTCCGCCGCGGCCTCGCGTGCGCTGTCGAGCGTTTGCTGGGCTACTTGTTGGACTTCCTGTTGGGCTTCCTGGTGGGCTTCCTGCTGCGCTTGTTCCGGGGCCTGCCGGCCGTCGCCATCCGGCTCCGGCTTCTGCCCCGGTTCCCGCTTCTGTTCCTGCTCCCGTGCCTGTTCCAGGCTGTCCAGCAGCACGCTCACGCTGCCGGGCCGCGCGGCGGCGCTGGCCGCAAAGCCGGCCTGCAGGGCCGACCACTGCGCGTCGCTCAACCCCTCCGGACGGGTGGGGATGCCGCGTCCGGCCTGGCCTTCGCCGAAGGGCAGATGCCCGCTCAGCATCTGGTAGATCATCGCCGCCACCGCGTACACGTCCAGGCCGCGTGCCGGCGCTTCCCGCCCCTGTCCAGCTTCCGGCGCGCGGTAGCCGGCGGTGCCGGAACTGGCCGGCGCCTCCAGCGAACCGTTGGCGCCGGTCCCGCTGCCGCGGGCGCCCGCGGCGATGCCGAAGTCGAGCAGCTTGACCTCGCCACGGGTGGTCAGGAAAACGTTGGCCGGCTTGATGTCGCGGTGCACCAGGTGATGGCGCTCCCAGGCATGGTCGAGGGCCGCCGCCACCGGTCGCAACAGGCCCAGCGTGCGCGCCAGATCCAGCCTGCCCTCGCGCGCCAGCAGGCTGTCGAGGTCTTCGCCTTCCAGGCATTCCATGATGATGAAGTAGCTGGACGTGGCCGGGTCCTGGGCCCAGTCGTAGACGCGCACGATGTGCTCGTGGGCCAGCTGGCGGGCGCGCGCGGCTTCCTCGATCAGCAGGCGCGCGTACGCCGTGTTCTGGGTCAGCTGGGGCGGCAGGATCTTCAGCGCGACCTGGGCGCTGTGGCCCAGTTCCGCGTGGGTGGCAAGGTCGGTCGCCTGCCAGACCTGGCCCATGCCGCCGCTGGCGATCAGGCGCTCGAGGCGATAGCGGCGCTCGAAAGGGCCGATCTCCTGGCCGGCCATCAGGCCGATTTCCGTGCCCCGGTTCGGCGCCGGCGCAGCCGGGCCATCGGCCAGCGGCGGCGCGTAGGCGGCGTCGAGGATGGCGTTCTTGCGGCTGTCGAACTCCTGGCGGCTCAGCAGGCCGTCTTCGTGCAGGGCGCGCAGCTCGCGCAGCTTGTCGATCGCGGTCTGCATCATCCCCGCGCCGGCAGCGCCGCACCGCACGCGCCGCAGTAGCGGTCGCCTGCATGCGCATCGGCGTGACGGCAGGCCGCACCCGCCCCCGCAGTGCCGGCCAGCGCACCGGCGATGGCGCCGGCGACCCCGGCGCCCAACTGCGCCTGGCTCGCCAGCGCCGTCTTGTCGACGTCGTTCTGCAGCGCCAGCAGCTCGAGCTGGTGGCGGCGCTCGCGTTCTTCCTGGGCGTCGCGGCGGGCGCGGTCCTGCGCCACCTGCTCCTGGGCGAGGCGCCAGGCATCGGTGTTCGCCGCGCCGACCACGCCGGCCAGGGCCGCCAGCTGCTCGGCGCTCATGCCGGCATGCACGCGGGTCTTCATCACGTCGGCCAGCAGCGCCGCGTTGGCCGGCGCCACCAGCGCCACCTTCGCACCGTCGTCGAGGGCGCCCAGCGCCTGCAGGCGTTCGATCTCGGCGCGCGCCAGCACCAGCTCGTGCTCGCGCTGTTCGCGTTCGCCTTCGCGCCCGTTGCGCGCGGCGATGGTATCCGCTTCGATGGTGCGCAGCAGCTTTTCGTGCTGGGCCAGCGCATCCTGCGACGCGCCTTCGCGGCGCAGGCTGTCCAGCTGCTGGCGCACCTGTTCGGCGTCCAGCGACAGGCGTCCCGCCGCCTGGGCATCCTGCCATTCGAGCACGCGCTCGGCTTCGCGCCGGTGCGCGGCGTTTTCCAGCTGGAGCAGCTTCAGGCGCGCCGCATGCTCTTCGTCCTGGATCTCGCGCTCGCGCCGCGCTGCCGCCTGCTCGGCTTCATGCAGGCGGGCCAGCTCGGCGCGCTGGCGGCTGGCGTCCTCAATGCCGCGCGCCTGCTCGATCTTGTTGCGGATCTGCTGCTGCAGCAACTGGTGGGCGAAACGCTGCTGGGCGAAGGCGCGCGACTGCGCCGCCTCCTGCTGCGCCACTTCGAGTTCGGTGCGCAGGCGGATCGCGGCCAGCTCGCGGGTCTGCTGCCATTGCGCGGCCTCGTCCTGGCGCGCGTTGCGCTTGCCGGCCAGTTCGTGTTCGAGCGCCGCCACCGCATCGACGGCGCCGCGCTCGATCGCCTGCTTGCGCGTGCGCGATTCGACGATGCGGCCGTACAGCTCGATCTGGCGGCCGCGGATCGCCTGGGCGCGCTCGGCGTTCTTCAGCGACAGGCCGGCGCGTTCCAGACTCTCGTCCTGGCTTAGCTCGGCGCGGCGGTGGCGCAGGCGCGCCTCCTGCTCCTCACGGCGGATGCGCTGCCATTCCTGCTCGTCATACAACTCGTCCAACAGCTTCGCATGCTCGATGCGCACGCGCTGCTCGTCCGCGGCCAGCCACAGGGTGCCGATGAGTTTTCCAACGCCGGCGCGGTTGGCATCGAACTTGTCGTGCTTCAGGGCGATCGTGTCGACCCGCACCACCGCCAGGCCGTACTGGGACAGCAGCAGCGCCAGCCCGCCCTGCAAATGCTGGTCGAGTTCCAGGCGCAGTTCGCGCCTGTCGGCCCGCTGCCCAGCCATATCGCGCAGCGAGCGCGCGCCGACGAATTCCTGCGCCAGCTCGGCCACCGACGGCGCGATCAGCTCGCGCAGCTGCTCGTCCTTGATCGTGCCGGGCATGGTCATGAAGTGGCGCGCGAAAGCCGGCACGTTCTCGATCTTCAGCGACAGGGTCAGCGTGGCGTCGACCAGCAGGTGCTCGCAGGTGGTCAGGCCTTGCAGCGAAAACTCGACCGGCAAGGCGCCGCTGCGGGTGACCAGGATCTCGGCATGCTGGTCGCGCAGCAGGTTGTTCAGGCGCGTGAAGAAGCCTTCGATCTCGTACTCGCCCTGCGGCACCTCGGTGGCCTGCCCGCCCTGCAGGATGTAGGCGCGGGCGGTGGCCGGCACGTGCAGGGTCTTGACGAAGATACCGGACAGCGCGCGCACGCCGAAGAACACGGCCAGTTCGTCCGGCCCCGGCGCCCAGCGGTTATCGACCAGCACCGGTTTGTGGCGCGGTGCGCCCAGCAGCAGGCCGCAGCCGGCGCAGTAAGCCGCCTGTCCTTCACGCTTTTGCTCGCCCCGGTGCTCGCAACGGGGACAGGCGCTACCGCCGATTCCGAACATCTTCAACATGACCCACTCCTTCTTGCCTTCTTCAACTGCTCAGCAGCCGGACGATTCTAGCAGCCGCCGGCCCGCCCGTTCCCACGCATGACAATCGTGCGCGCCATTCGATACTCAGATGATGCCGATCCGCTCGACGCAGGCCAGGCTCGCCCCCTGCATGCGCAGCTGTTCCGCAAAACCGTCCGGCAACTGCGCCTGCCAGGCGCGCGGCAGCAGGATGCGGTCGCCCGGACCCGCTTCGCGCAGCAGCAGCGCGCACTTGGCCTCCAGGCCCTCGACCGCATCGACCCGGCCCGCATGCCAGGCGCTCGATGCGCCGCTGGCGATCAGGCGCCCGCGCGGCACGAACTCGCGTCCGCGCGCCAGCCGGTCCGCCATCACCAGCGCCAGCTCCCAGGAGCGGCCCGCGAACTCGCCGTCGCCGAAGCGCACCACGCTGCGCCAGCGCCCCAGCGCGCGACCGTCGAAATGGCGCGCGCCGCACAGCACCTGGCGCACGGCCAGCTGGCGCGCCGCATCCTGACCGGGGGCGGCGATGGTGTGTTCCTCTTCCAGCGCCTCCGTGCCTGCCGCATCCGGCCCCGTCTTGGCCAGCGGATGGACGCTGACCTCGACCCAGCCCATCCCGCCGGCCGCACCGCTGTGCAGCGGAAACCAGGCGCGCGCGGTCGAGACGGCGGCGCCGGGGTCGGCGTGCCCGCTCAGCAGGCCCAGATGCGGCAGACCGCCGGCGCCGCCCAGCAGCACATCCGCGCCCGCCGCAGGTGCGGGTCCCAGCGTATGGCCGGCCAGGCGGCCGCGCTCCCATTCGTCGGACCAGCCATTAGCCAGGGAGGCCGCGTTCGGGCGCAGCAGGCCGCGCACGCTGCGGTCGGCCAGCACGGCCGCCAGTTCCCAGCCACGCTCGCCCGCCGGCGGCGGGCGGTCCAGGCTGAGCACGACCTGGTCGCGGGTATCGAAGCCCGCCTCGGTCAGGCGCGCCAGCCGCACCACCTGCTGCATGCGCTCGGCCAGGCGCGCATCGCCCGGGACGCTGCATTTGACCTCGGCGCGGTTCAGGCGCGGGCGGCGGGTCGCGGTCAAGGTCAGTACCGAGCCGTCGGCCAGCGGGCAGCGGCATTGCACGGTGTCCGGGATTGAATGCATGCCGTGGTTCATGTCCGTGCTCATGCGCCCTCCTCCTCGCCGGCCACACTGCGCCGGCCGGCGCAATCGGCTTCCAGATTGGCGACGATGCGTTCGGCCTCGCTGTAGAGCTGGGGCAGCGCGGCCTCGCCGGCCTGGCGCAGGCGCGCCAGCAGCGCCCAGGCCTCGTCCAGCGAGACGCAGGCGCGCCGGCTGTGGCGCGCGCGGCGGTTTTGCTCGGCAGCCGGCAAGGCCTGGCCGGGCGCCGCCAGCGCCAGCGCCGGCATCGCGTTGACGCCCACCGATACCAGGTCCAGGCGCTGCAGCAAGGCCTGCTGGCGCTGGAACTGCGCCGGGTCGGCAGGCATCGCCGCCAGACGCAGTCCGCACATCAGGCAGGGCAGCTCCAGGAACAGACGGCGCAGCGCCTTCGCGTCCTCGGCTGCCGGGTCGAAGCGCTCGGGCGCCGCGCCGGCGGCCTGCGGTGCCGGCGCGGCGGTGGAGACGATCGGCTCGGCCGGCGCGGCGGCGCGCGCCGCCAGTATTTGCGCATAGTCGCGGCTGTCGCCCAGGTCGACCGGCACGCAATCGTCGACGGTGACGCCAAAGCGCATGTAGAGCAACTTGTTCAGACCCTGGCGGAAGGCGTTCCACTCATCCAGGGTCGTGCAGGGCGGCAGCGCCAGGCCCCCGAGCGCCAGTTCGTGACGCAGCGCGCTCTCCATGGCCGTCACCAGCGCCGCCAACTCCAGCCGGCCCGCGACCTCGGCCGCCAGGTAGAGGTCGAAGCGCTGCTGGGATGCCTGCGGATCCGGGGCATCGATGGCGAAGCTGGTGCGCAGGCCGATCTCCGGCGCCGTGTCGAAGGGCTGCAGGTCGGCCGTGTAGGGGCCGGGATGGAAGGCGTAGGCGGTTTCGCCTTCGCGCGCCTCGATCCTGCGGGCAGCCTGCAGGCGCCGCGTGCGGCCGTCGACGCCGACCACCACCGCCTGGCAGCCGGCGGGCGGCGCAGCGCCGCCCGGTACCGCCAGCGCGACCACGATCCTGCCCAGTTCACAGGCATCGACAGCGGGTGCGGTGCGCTTGAAGAATCCCAGCATCATGTCCTCATCCGGCAAGCGGTCCGGTGGTGTCGACAGCTTCGACGCTGAAGGCGGCGTCGGCTGCCTGCAGGTGGGCTGCCGGCGCGTCGGCAAACGGCCAGGCCGCCTCGCACTCGCCGTCGGCGTCGAGCCGGCCTTCGAGGATCGTGCGGCCGGCGCCATCGCGCACGCGCAGCGCCGCGCGCGCCGCCAGCAGCGCGGGCGCGAAGGGCGCGTCGGCGGCCAGCTGCAGGATCGCGCGCCAGCCCTCGCCCTGCGGCAGCAGGTGCAGGGTGAACCAGCCGTCGTCGGTGCGCAGCGCCTCGACCTGACCGCTGCTGGCGGCGCGCAGGCGACCCTGGCTGCCGCGCCAGCCGGCTGCAGGGCTGGCTGCAGGGCCGGCCTGCGCGGCCCCGGCATGCTGCTGCCGCCGTTCGATCGCCAGCTGGCGCAGGCGGCGCGTGGTCAGCGGCGAGGCCTGCAGCGCGGCGCGCTCGCCCGCCGTCAGCGGCCGGCTGCCGTCCAGCGCCGCCAGCAGCGTGGCGTCGGCCAGCACCAGGCGGTCGCCCTCGACGCGGCGGTCCAGCAGCAGGCGTTCCTGCAGGCGCCGGTCCAGCGTGTTTTGCGCTGCGGTGTTCGTGTTCATCCCGTTCTCCTCATGGTTGCCGCTTGCAGGCGGGCGATCGCCGCGTCGCGCCGCTTGCGCAGCGTCGGCAGCGATACCTGGGCCAGGCCGGCCAGCTGCTGCATGGTCGGCAGCTCGCCGGTGGCAGGGTCGCGCCAGGCGTCCGGATAGGACTCGTCGCCCGGCCCCAGCAGCTTCGCATACACGGCCAGGCGCACGACCAGGCCGTCGTCGCATAATTCGCGCGCCACCCAGCCGGCGCGCGCTTCGGCTTCGCCCGCTGCCTGCATGTAGCCGGGGGGCAGTGAAACCGCCGTGGCCAGCACATCCAGTTGCGGGTCGTGCGGCAGCGGCGCCTCCGGCCCCGCTTCGGGCGCCTGCTCGTCCTCCAGCGCCTCCTGGCGCGCTTCCAGGATCAGGTCGGGTCCGGGGGTGGCCGCCTGTTCCGATTCCTGCAGCACGCGCCAGTAATCGTCCATCCACAGCGCGGCATCGTCGCGGTCCTGCAGCCAGTCGCGGTCCTGGTTGGCCGACAGCGCCTGGTAGTCGCCGATTTCGCGCAGCATCTCGCCGATCTTGTCCGGCGCGGTCTTGAGGTTGGCAAAGCGCTTGGAACGCGTGTGCAGCGGCCCGACACCGCCGCCGAAGGCTTCGAGGGTCTCGCTCCAGCGCAGCACCCATTCGGCGCGGCAGTCGGCGATCGTGCGCAGCTGGCGTACCTCGATCGGCACGCCCTGCAATTCGCGGCCGAGGATGGCGCCGACCTGGGCGCGGTGCTGTTCCCAGTCGGCGAACAGGCGCGCGATCTCGCCGTAGGCGGTGTCGAGCATGCGATAGGCGTAGATCCGGTTCGGGCTGCAGGGGCGGCCGCAGGCGGCCTGGTAATTGTCGGCGTCGACCTTGTCGCGCAGGACCGCGTACATGTCGTTCAGCTTCTTGCGCAGCAGCGCCTCGCCGCCGGCGTCAAGCCAGAACCCGGCGATGCGCGCCTGCTCGTGCGCGACCGCCGCGCAGAATGCCTGCCAGTCGGCGGGCCGCGCCTGCAGCTCGTACAGCAGGCCGAGCGCCAGTTCCAGCACGCTGTCGCCATAGCTGTTGCCGGACGCCCGGGCACGGGCGCCATGGCGCCCCTGGCGCAGCCGCTCGCCGGTACGCTCGACATATTCGGCCAGCAGGCCTTCCCAAGCGGCCGCATCAGGCAGACGTGCGGGATCGACGCCGCGCAGGGCCGCCAGCGAGCATTGCCCGAGCAGCTTGCGCACCTCTTCCCAACCTGGCTCCTGATACCGGGTTCCCGGCAGACGCATACCTTCCTCTTTCGTGTGTTCAGCAAATGATGCCATACAAACACAAAAGCGAGGCGCGCTGATGGACCGGAATTACCCGCCAATTCGCGCTACGGCGTCGATCCGGCTTCCTGCATGGCGCGCAGCACGGCGGCCACCACCGGCGCGGCGTGGGCACCGCCGGTTTCTTCCGAACGGCTGACGAACACGGCAAAGGCCAGGCGCCGGGACTGGCCCGGCAGGCTGCCGGGTTCGAGCCAGCCGGTGAACCAGACCGTGGCCAGGTCACCGTCGCCGACCGGTGCGGTGCCGGTCTTGCCGTACAAGCCCTGGCGCAGCCGGGCCAGGTCGGCGCCGCGGAAGGCACCGGCGGCGGTGCCGGTATCGATCACGCCCTTCATGCCGGCGCGGATGCGGTCCAGGCGCAAGTCCAGCGCCGGCCCGTCCACCGTTGCCGCCTGGCGCCCGTCCAGGCTGGCCAGCAGGCGCGGCCTGACGACCCTGCCCTCGCCGACCGCGGCCGCCACCAGCGCCATCTGCAGCGGCGTGGCCTGCATGCGCAAGCCGATCGCCATCTGGCGCAGTTCGTGGCGGGTATGCACCGGGTCGATGCCGCTCGGGCTGCCCTGCAGCGCGTCCCAGGCCGACCATGCATAGTCCGCCGGCAGCAGGCCGCCGTCCAGCCGCAGCGCCTGGCCGAAGCCGAGCTTGCGCGCCATCGCGACGATCGGCCGCACCTGGTCCAGCGCGCCGGGCTGCAGCGGCTGCAGATCGGGCGCGCCGCCCTCGGGCCGGCCCAGCAGGCTGCGGTCCGACAGTTCCCCTAGCCAGGCGAACCAGGTGTTGAGGCTGTAGGTCAGCGCCTGCTGCAGACCCAGGCGGCCATCCTGGGCGCGCCGGTCCAGGCCTTGGTCGCGGAAGTTCGTGATGCGCGCGCGGCCGTCGACCGGATACGTGGCCGCATCGGTACGGAAGGCATAGCCGCGGGCTGCGGCGGCGGCGTTGATAGCGGCCAGCGGTTCGCCCCCGAGCAGGCTTTCCAGGCGCCGATCCTGGCGCGCCGCCAGTTCCAGGCCGAGCGCGCTGACGATCTTGAAGGTCGAGCCCGGGCTGCGCTCGGCGCCGCCGTCGTGCTGGAAGGCGGGCAGGCGCAGCGGACTGGCGGCCGGATCGATGCGGTCGAAGTCGCGCGCTTCCGCCCAGTTGGCGGCATCGACATGGCCCGCGCCGGCGCCGGCCGCTGCCAGCACCTCCCCGCTGGCGGCATCCAGCAGCACCATGCCGGCCTGGCGTCCGCTCGGCGCGGCGCCGCCCCCTGAACAGCGGCGGCCGTCCCAGCTGCCGCGGCGCATGGCAATGCAGTCGAGCGCGCCCTGTGCCTGCGCCTGCAGGCCGAGGTCGAGGGTCAGCGTGGCGCGGTGGCTGCCGGCACCGGGCAGGCGCGCCAGCATCCCGGCCACGCTGTTGGCATGCCCGGCCTGCACGCCCAGCAGCGGCGCCAGGCCGGCCCGCCGCGCCTCTTCGCTCGGGGCGCCGTCGATCCACAGGCTGCGGCCGTGGCGGTCGGCCAGCGCCACCTCGGCGCGGGCGCCGGCGCGCGGGCCCTGGCCGGTCGGCAGCGCCTGCCAGGCCAGGGCGCCATCCTTCAGCACCAGGTGGCGGTAGCGGGCGTCGCCGGGGGCGGCCAGCGCGTCCATGCCGAGCGGCGCCGCGTCCAGGACCAGTTCGCGTGCGCCGGGTTCGAGCGCCAGGTCGAGCACCTGCACCTCGTCCGCGCTGCGGCAGGCGCGGCCGGCGCAGGCCGGGGTGGCGGCGCGCACCTGGGCGCCTTCGATGCCGGCCAGGCGCCCGACCAGCATCAGCTGCAGCGTGTCGCCGGCACGCGCCGGCGCCGGCAGGGCCAGGCGCAGGCGCGCCGACTGCCCGCCGAGCGGCCAGGCGGCCACCCGCTGCCATGCGCCCCAGCCCTGCGGCAGACGCGCGAACAGGCGGGTGGCGGCGGCCGGCAAGTCGCGCGCCAGCGCTGCCGGTGCACCGCCCGCTTCGATCCGCCAACGTGCCGCATTCTCGTCCACCCGTGCGCCGTCCGCGGCCGGCCGCAGGCGCCAGGCCAGCAGCCGGCGCTCGCTGTTGAAGATACGGACCTGTTCGCGCACGAAGTCGCCGTCCGCATGGCGGTACAGGCGCTCGAGCAGGCGCTGCGCATCGGCGTCGATGACGACCTGGTCCCAGCCGGTACGCCCCTGCGCGCGCCAGGCGGCCAGGTCGGGCGGCGCCAGTTCGGCCAGTCCATCGGCACCCAGGCGCAGCAGGCCGCGTGCGGCGAGCGCGTCGAACAGACGCCAGTCTTCCATCGCAGGCGCCGGCTGGGACGGCACGGTGTAGACGCCGGGCGCCAGCCAGGCCTCGCGCGGCGCGCCCTGCGCCGGGAAGGCCAGCAGCATCGCCCGCGAGCCCGGCTCGGCGGCCGGCCGGAACAACTGCAGCACCAGCTCGCCGGCGGCGCAGCTGCTGCTCGAACGGCGCAGGATGCGCAGTGCCTTCTGGTCCCACAGCAGCCAGCCCTGGCGGCCCAGCCGGGCCTGGCCGGTGGCGGCGGTCTGGAGCAGCGTGCCGGCGTCTCCGGTCCAGCGCGCCGGATATCCCTCCCAGCGCAAGCCCGGCGCCGCCGCGCTGCCGGCGATCTGCACGCGCGGCATGGCCTCGTCGGCCAGCACGACGTTGCGCAGCGCGACCGGGGCGCTGGCCGTCGCATTGCGCGCCGCCAGTGCCGCGACCTCGTCGAAGCGGTAACCGATCCGCAGCGGCAGCAAATGTCCGCGTGCCGGGTCCGCCATCTGGCTGCACAGGTCGATGCGCTGGGCTGGCTCGGGACGCAGGCCGGACAGGATCAGCAGCGCGACGTCGCCGTGCGGCTCGAGCCTTACCGCCGGACCGGATGGCACCGTGAACGCGGCGCCCGGCAGTACCGGCTGCAGCGCGGCCAGCCCGTCCGGGCCGCTGGCCGCCGCCTCGCCCACTGCCGCGATCCAGCGCGCATGCACGCCGATCGCGACGGCGCCCAGCAACGCGAGCAGGCAGCAGACCGCGCCCAGCCAGCGCAGCGCAGCCGGCCGGGCCGCCAGGCCGGCGAGCGCAGTCCGGGCACCAGGCGACGACGACGACAACGACGACGACGAACGCGTCCGCGCGCGCGCCTGTCCCGCCCGCAGATTGCGCGCGCGCCGCCAGCGCGCCTGCCCCGCCGCGAGTAGCCCGAACACCGTCACCGTCATGCCTGTCCTCCGCTCGTCATTGTCGAGTGCAGCTAGCTGAGGGCGCCTGAAAACGCGCGGCTTCGGCGGCGGCTTTTCGCATTTCATCCCGCTTTTTTGGCGTCCTGTCGCAAGCCGCTGGAGCCGGAAGGCGCGCATGGATACAGTGCACACATCGAAACACGATTTACCACCCAACCGAAAAGGAGAAACATCATGAACGTCCTCAAACACATGGAAGCCGCTTTCCTGTTCTCGCTGAGCGTTGCCGGCGTCGCCAGCGTCGCGATCGATGCCATCCCGCCGGCCCAGGCCAGCGTCCCGGCCCAGGTGCAGGTGGCTGTGCAGCCGAACATCCCGGTCGTGCACGTCAGCGCCAAGCGCATGACCGAAGCCGAAAAACGCGCTTCACTGCAGGCTGAACGCGCCGGGAGCCGCACTTGATCGCCGGCGTCCGCGGGCGGCACCGGTAGCCCTGCCGGTTTGCCCCCGCGGCCGTTCGATCGCCGCATTACCTTCTCCGCAGCACCTCTCGTTTCCCCTTCCGTTTTCCAGCGCCCACCAGGCCGCGCAGGCGTTTTCACGTCGTTTCCACGTGCAATGTGGCTGCAAAACATCGCAGAACGGCCCATATCTGTATCAAGTGTAAGAAGGTCTTTCAGACGCGCACAGCCGCGTTTTAGCGGGCTATAGTGGAATCGTCGTAACGCATCTTGATCCGCACTGGACTGGAGACAGAACATGAAACGCACCCTTACCCTTGCAGCCCTGATCCTTGCCGCCGCAGCTGCCGCTCCCTTGCCTTCGCTTGCCGCGAGCAACGTCAGCCTCTACATCGGCAGCGCGCCGCCGGCTCCCGTGTACGAGCGTATCCCGGCGCCGCGCCACGGCTATGTCTGGGCACCGGGCTACTGGAACTGGAATGGGCATCGCCATGTCTGGGCACCCGGCTACTGGGTGGCCGAACGTCCGGGCTATGTCTACAACGCCCCGGTCTGGTACCAGGGCAACGGCGGCTGGTACATGCAGCCGGCGCGCTGGAGCCCCTACGGCGGCGGCTATGACCGTGGCTACCGCGACCGCGACCGCGATGGCGTCCCGGACCGCTATGAGCATGGCCGCCGCGGCTGGGACCGCGACCGCGACGGCATCCCCGACCGCTACGAGCACGGCCGCCGCGGCGGACGCTGGGATGAAGACCGCGACGGCATCCCGAACCGCTATGACCGCGACCGCGACGGCGATGGGGTGCCCAACTGCTACGACCGCCGTCCGGACAACGCCTGGCGCCGCTGATCGGCCCACCTGGTTTCCCTTTGAGAGCGCCGCTTTGCCGGCGCTTTTTTTGTTTTCGGGTATCCTTCCGGCATGATTGAGCATTACCGTCTTCAACAGATTGCCTACAAGAGCGAGCGCGCGGCCAGCCGGCGCCTGGCCAGTGCCGAGGGCCTGTCCGACGAGCAGGCGCTGCGCCGCACGCTCGAACGCGCCGCCGGGCAGGCCGGCCTGGCCGCCCTGGTCGAGGCTCGCAGCGCGGACCGGCAGGCGCAGGCCAAGCGCGACGCCGCACGCGATGCCCTGCGCGCACAAAAGCGTGAACAACAGGCCCGCCGCCACGACGGCGCAGTCACCGCCTGGCGCGCCTGGTTCGACGGCTCGGCAAGGCCGAACCCGGGCCGTTGCGGCATCGGCGCCCGGCTCGAAGGCCCCGATGGCACCGTCGAGATCTCGCAGGCGGCCGGCCACGGCAACAGCAGCGAAGCGGAATACCGCGCCCTGATCGCGCTGCTGGAAGCGGCCGTCGCGCGTGGCGTGGCCGGCCTCACCGTCTACGGCGACAGCCAGGTCGTGATCGGCGACGTCACCGGTCCCGACCTGCTCGCCGCCCCTTCGCTGCTGGCCTACCGCAGCACGGCGCGCGCTTTGATGGCGCAAATCGACGGCCTGGCGCTGCGCTGGGTGCCGCGCCACAAGAACAGCCTCGCGGACGCGCTGTCGCAGCGCGCCTTCGATTTACCTACTTCCGATACCGATGCAACAGAACTCTCCTGAACTCCAAGAATGGCGTGCGCGCTTCGCCGCCCTCGCACTCGAATGCGCCGCCGGCGACCTCGATGGCGCCCACGATGCCAGCCACCTCGACCGCGTCTGGCGCACCGCGCAAACCCTGCTCGCCGATTATCCGGAGGCCGACGTGCTGGTGGTGCTGGCCGCCTGCTACCTGCACGACCTGGTCAACCTGCCGAAGAACGATCCGGCCCGCGCCACCGCCTCGCGCCGTTCGGCCGAACTGGCGCGCCAGCGGTTGCCGGCGCTCGGCTTCCCGGTCGAGAAACTGGACGCGGTCGCCCACGCGATCGAAGCCCACAGCTTCTCGGCCGCGATCACCCCGCGCACGCTGGAAGCGCAGATCGTGCAGGACGCCGACCGCCTCGACGGCCTCGGCCTGGTCGGCTTGGCGCGCATGTTCTACGTCGGCGGCAAAATGGGCACCGGCCTGGCGCACGGCAGCGATCCGCTGGCGACCGCGCGTCCGCTCGACGACCAGGCCTATTCGCTCGACCACATCGTGGTCAAACTGGCGCGCCTGCCCGGCATGATGCAGACCGCCGCCGGACGCCGCCTCGGCGAGCAGCGGCTGGCAGTGCTGACGGACTTCCGCAACGCCTTTGCTGCCGAGTGGAGCGGCACCTGACCGCGGCTACCTCCTGCTCATCTCCTGCTTACCTCCTGTTATTAACTGACAGTCAACAGTGCTAACATGGCATTTTCGTCCTCCGCGCGAATGCCATGTCCAGCACTGCAAGTCTCGCCAGACCCTCGGCCGGCAACCTGAACTTCGTCCTGATCTGCGTGTTCATCGACATGCTGGGGATCGGCCTGATCGTGCCGGTGCTGCCGGCCCTGGTCGGCGAATTCGTCCACGGCCGCGAGCAGCAGGCACTCTGGTACGGCGTGCTGTCGGCGGTGTTCGGGCTGATGCAATTCCTGTTCATGCCGATGGTGGGCGCCGCCAGCGACCGCCTCGGACGCCGCCCCATCCTGCTGTACTCGATGGGCGGCATGTGCATCAACTTCCTGGCCACGGCCTGGGCGCCGAACCTGGCCTGCCTGTTCATCGGCCGCGTGATCGGCGGCGCGTCCTCGGCCAGCATGTCGGTGGCCTCGGCCTACGCGTCGGACGTCACCGGCCCCGAGGACCGCGCCAAAAGCTTCGGCAAGATCGGCGCCGCCTTCGGCCTGGGCTTCGTGTGCGGCCCGGTGCTGGGCGGCCTGCTCGGCAACGTCTCGCTGCACCTGCCCTTCTACGTCGCCGCCGGGCTGTCGGCCGCCAACTTCGTGTACGGTTATTTCGCGGTGCCGGAATCGCTGGCGCCCGGCCGGCGCAAGCCCTTCCGTTTTTCCGATATCCACCCCTTCGCCGGCCTGGCGCGACTGGCCAGGCGGCGCGAGATCCGCGGCCTGGTCGTGGTCTACACCCTGGTCACCTTCGCCCAGATGATGCTGCATTCGACCTGGGTGCTGTACACCACCTTCCGCTTCGGCTGGACCCCGCGCGACAACGGCATCGCCATGTTCTGCGTCGGCGTCGCCAGCATCGTGGTGCAGGCCGGTCTGCTGGCGATCCTGATCCGGCGCTTCGGCGAGGTGCGGCTGTCGCTGCTCGGCCTGGCCTCGGGCGCCGTCACCTACATGCTGTACGGCCTCGCCACCCAGGGCTGGATGATGTACGTCTTCATCCTGTGTAACCTGCTGGCCTTCGCCGCCGGCCCGGCGCTGCAGGGCATCATCTCGAAGACCACCGGCGCCGGCGAACAGGGCGAGTTGATGGGCTCCCTGCAATCGGTCGGCAGCCTGGGCGTGGTCCTGATGCCGCTGCTCGGCACCTTCCTGCTGGGCGCCGCCAGCCATCTGCCGCCGCAGGACTGGCGCGTCGGCGGCCCCTTCTTCCTGTGCGCCGGCATGCAGGCGGTCGCCATCTTTGTCGCGCACCGCTACTTCCGCGCACGGGCCCAGGGCCGGGTCAAGGCGTGAGCGCCGGCATCCCGCCCCAGGTCATCGCCGCGGTGCTGGGCGCCGCCCTGCTGCACGCGACCTGGAACGCACTGGTCAAAGCGCGCGGCAGCGCCGATGCCCCCGCCGATCCGCAACCGGCCGCGATCCTGGTGGTGCTGGGCGGCGCGCTGACCAGCGCCCTGCTGCTGCCCTTCATGGCCGCACCGCTGCCCGCCAGCTGGCCTTTCATCGCCGCCTCCAGCGCCACCCAGTGCGCCTACTACCTGCTGCTGATCGAAGCCTACCGCCACGGCGACATGAGCCATGCCTACCCGCTGATGCGCGGCAGCGCGCCGCTGCTGGTGGCGCTGGCGAACGGCCCGCTGACCGGCGAAACCCTGCGCCCGGGCCAGTGGCTGGCCATGTGCCTGATCTGCGGCGGCGTCCTCGCCATGGGCCTGGCCCGCGCGCCGCAGACGGCCGGTACCCAGCGCAGCGCCACCATGTTCGCGCTGCTGACCGCCTGCGTGATCGCGCTGTACACGATGATCGACGGCGCCGGCGTGCGCCGCTCGGGCGCCCCGGCCGCGTACACGATGTGGATCTTCCTGCTGACCGGCCTCGTGCTGACGGCGTGGACCGCGCGCCGCCGGCGCCGTGCGCTGATCGACGCCGCGCGTGCCCGCCCGCTGCTGCTGCCGGTGGGCGGCGTCAGCACGGTCGCCTCCTACGGCATCGCCTTGTGGGCGATGACGCTGGCGCCGGTGGCGGCCATCGCCGCGCTGCGCGAGACCTCGATCCTGTTTGCCACCGGCATCGCCGCCCTGTTCCTGCGCGAACGCATCGGGCGCGCACGGCTGCTGGCAGTATTCCTGATCGCCTGTGGCGCGGTTGCCATGCGTTTGGCATGAATCAGCGCCCTTGGTGGGAATGTGCGCATTTGTTTCATGCCGGCTTTGCTAAGGTCATGTAGTCTGCGTAGAGCACGCTTCCCGGTTCGCACTTTTCCCCTGGACGGAGGTTCCATGAAGTTCCGTAATCAATCCCTGTGTGTCGCTGCATTTCTGCTGGCCTCGAACGCCGCTTCCGCCGCGAAGGCGGTGACGTATTCCTATCTCGGCAATCCGGAAACCGCGACGGTGACCGCCAAGCCCGTATCCTGCGCCCAGGGCGCGTGCAGCCCGTCGATCGCGCTGGTGGGCGGCGGCTACGACGTCGGCGAAGCCTTCCGCTGGATGATCGCGCGGGCCGGCATCACGAAAGCCACCGGTGGACGCTTCGTCATCATCCGCGCTACCGGCACCGATGCCTACAACCCCTACGTCTTCAGCCGGCTCGGGCAGATCGATGCCACCACGCCGCGCAATTATGAGCTGGTGGGCGGCATCGACCTCGGCGTGACCTCGGTCGAAACCCTGATCGTCAACAGCCGCGCCGCCGCCGAAGACCCGCAGGTGCTGAAGGTTGTCGGCCGCGCGAATGCCATCTTCATCGCCGGCGGCGACCAGGCCGATTACTACAACTATTGGCAAAGCACCTCGCTGGCCAACCTGATCCAGAAGGCGGTGACCGCCGGCATCCCGGTCGGCGGCACCAGCGCCGGCACCGCGATGCTCGGGCAATATGCGTTTGCGGCCTTGAACGGCGCGGTGGATTCTTCCGAGGCCTTGAGCAACCCCTTCAACAAATACGTCACGATCGATCCGCTGAACACCTCGTCGAAGAAATTCGTGCAGACCGGCCCCTTCGTGAGCGTACCGACGCTCGCCAAGACCATCACCGACACCCATTTCAATACGCGCGACCGGCTCGGCCGCCTGTTTGCCTTCGTGGCGCGGATCGGCAATGGTTGCACAGGCGGGGTGGCCAATTATGGCGAGGTTGCTGGCATCGGCATCGACGAGGAAACCGCGGTGCTGATCTCCGGCGCACCCGGTGCGGCGAAAGCCGAGCTGGCGGTCAATCCCTACAACCCCGAAAACACGACTTCGCTCTACACCGCGCAGAATTCGGCCTACTTCGTCAAATACACCGGCGCGCCTTCGCAGTGCGCGTCCGGCTTTCCGCTGGTCGACAACAGTGGGATTCAGGTGTATCGCTTGAGTGGACAGCCTAGCAAACCGTCGCCGTATTCGACGGCGCCGCAGTACAGCTTCAGGGCGAGTGCTTCGTTCAATACGTCGAACTGGGGTTCGCAGACCGTGCAGA
>NZ_JANUGX010000045.1 GCF_024753245.1 Massilia norwichensis
GAAAGGCTGCTTCGGCAGCCTTTTTTTTCGCCTGCGCCGCGGGTTCAGGGCGCGCAGCTGCGAAAACCCGCGAAGATATCGTCGCGTTCCGCGGTGAAGAAATTCCTGAAATGCGGGCTGCGCATGCGCGCCGGGGTGGCGAAGGAAGCGCCGCGCAGGCTCTGGCGGCTGCCGAACCAGGGCGCCGAGTATTCCAGGTAGCGGTCCGGCGCGAAGCCGGGATACGGCAGGAAAGGCGTCGCCGTCCATTCCCATAGCTTGCCCCATTCGAACTCCGGATGGCCGGAGGCGGCCGCGAATTCCCATTCCGCTTCCGTCGGCAGGCGCCGACCGGCCCAGCGGCACCAGGCCTGCGCTTCGTGCAGCGTCAGGTGGCGCACCGGCGCATCGGGCACCAGAGGTTCGCGGCGGCCGAAGCGCAGCTGCTGCCAGCCGGCGCCGGCCTCGAGGCCGGCCTCTTTCTCACGCCGCCAGTAGCGCGGCGCCTGCTGGCCGGAGGATGCCAGCCAGGCCCGTCCCGCCTCGCTCCACCAGCGCGCATCCCGGTAGCCGCCGTCCTCGACGAAGGCCAGGTAGCGGGCATTCGACACCAGCGCGGTGTCGATCGCGAACGGCGCCACCCGGCACGCCGCCGGCGCTTTCTCGTTGTCGAACACGAAGCCGTAGGACTGGTCGCCGCCGCGAACAAAAGCGCCGCCCTTGAACACGATCTCGCCGGCCGGGCGCGGCGCCGGCATGGTGCCCGCCATGCCGCCCTGCAGCGGCACGCCGAGCGTCTGCATCGTGTACAGCAGGGCTTCGCCATGCATGTCCTCGTGCGCCAGCGCCAGGCGGTAGGGATAGAGGGCGGCATCGTCGTCGGGCTCGCGCGCCAGACGCGCCAGCATCCGTTCGAGCACCTCCTCGCAATAAGTCAGGATCGCGCCCGGCTCGGGCAGGTCGAGCGCCCAGCGTGTGCGGTGCGGCACCAGGTTCGAATCGAACCAGTCGTCGCCGCGCGCCAGCAGGCTGTGGCCTTCCGCAGCGCCGGGCCGGCTGCTGCTGGCCGCGCGCAGCACGAACCACTCGGCAAACCAGGCCGTGTGGCCGAGTTCCCACAAGGGTGGATTGATGATGGAGAGACGCGGCACGCGTGCGGCGTCCGCGTAGCCGGCCTGTGCCAGGGTATCGAACAGCGCCAGCGTATAATGCCGCGCATCCCGCAGCATCGCCGCCAGCCGTTCGGGTCCGGCGTGCCGGAACGATGTGTCAAGTTGGTCCATGCGGGCATTCTACGATCGTTTCACGAACAAGCCATGGCGCGCCCCCACATCCTCATCGTCAGCCCCGCCTCCGCGCGCGAGAACAACGGCAACTGGCAGACCGCCAGCCGCTGGATGCGCATCCTCGCCGGTGCGGGGCGGTTGCGGGTCGCGGTCGCGCAGGACTGGACGCAAGCCGAAGCCGCGCCCGACCTGCTGATCGCCCTGCACGCGCGCCGCTCCGCGACCAGCCTGGCGGCCTTCGCCGACGCTTGTCCCGACCGCCCCAGCCTGCTGGTCCTGACCGGCACCGACCTGTACCGCGACATCCACCAGCACGACGACACCGGCGCCGGCGCGCGCGCCTCGCTGGACCTCGCCACGGCGCTGGTGGTGCTGCAGCCGCAGGGCCTCGACGAACTCGAAGCGCCAGCGCGCGCCAAAGCCCATGTCATCTTCCAGTCCGCCCCGGCCCTGCGCGCCGCGCGTACGCATGCGGACCGCTGCGACATCGCCATGATCGGCCACCTGCGCGAAGAAAAAGACCCGCTCACCTTGATGCGCGCCGCCGCGCTGGTCACGGCTCCCGCCGCGCGCCTGCTGCACGTGGGCGGCGCGCTCGACCCGCTGCTGGGCGAGGCGGCGCGCGCGACCCAGGCCGCGACCCCGCGCTACCGCTGGCTCGGCGCCCTGCCCCACATGCCGGCGCGCCGCCTGCTGCGCCGCTGCCGCGCGATGGCGATCTGCTCGCGCATGGAGGGCGGCGCCAACGTGATCATCGAAGCGGTGACCAGCGGCGTGCCGGTGCTTGCCTCCGATATCGAAGGCAACCGCGGCATGCTGGGCGAGGACTATGCTGGCCTCTTTCCACTGGGGGACGCCGCCGCGCTGGCGCGCCTGATCGACCGCGTGGCAGCCGACGAAAACTTCCACCGCAAGCTGCTGCGCCAGTGCGCCGCGCGGCGGCGGCTGTTCGCACCGGGCCGGGAGCGTGCGGCGCTGCTCGACCTGGTGGATAATCTCCTTTTACGCAATCCTTGACGGACCTTCCATGACTACTGCCGACCAACCCATCAAACTGACCTCCTTCTCGCACGGCGGCGGCTGCGGCTGCAAGATCGCACCCGGCGTCCTGTCCGAAATCCTGAAGAAGTCGACCGGCTTCCCGGTGCCGAAAGAGCTGATGGTCGGGATCGAGACCGCCGACGACGCGGCCGTCTACAAGCTGAACGACGAGCAGGCGCTGATCGCCACCACCGACTTCTTCATGCCCATCGTCGACGATCCCTTCGACTTCGGCCGCATCGCCGCCACCAACGCGATCTCGGACGTGTATGCGATGGGCGGCACGCCGATCATGGCGCTGGCCCTGGTCGGCATGCCAGTGAATAAGCTGCCGCTGGATACCATCGGCAAGATCATCCAGGGCGGCGAATCGATCTGCGCCGAAGCCGGCATTCCGATCGCCGGCGGCCACACCATCGACTCGGTCGAGCCGATCTACGGCCTGGTGGTGATGGGCCTGGTGCATCCGTCCAAGGTCAAGCGCAACGCCGATGCGCGCGCCGGCGACGTGCTGGTGCTCGGCAAGCCGCTAGGCGTGGGCGTGCTGTCGGCCGCGCTGAAGAAGGACAAGCTGGATGCCGAAGGCTACGCGGCCATGATCGCCAACACCACCAAGCTCAACAAGCCAGGCAAGGCCCTGGCGGAACTCGAAGGCGTGCATGCGCTGACCGACGTCACCGGCTTCGGCCTGCTGGGCCACCTGCTGGAGCTGGCGCGCGGCGCGAAACTCACCGCGCAGCTGGACATGGCAAACATCCCGCTGCTGCCGGGCGTCGAGCAACTGGCCCACGACGGCTTCTTCACCGGCGCCTCCGGCCGCAACTGGGACGCCTACGGCATGGACGTCGAGCTGGGCGCGGGCGTGGGCGGCACCCAGCGCGTGCTGCTGACCGACCCGCAGACCTCGGGCGGCCTGCTGGTGGCCTGCGACCCGGGCAGCGTCGATGAGGTGCTGGCCCTGTTCGCACGCGAGGGCTTCGGCCACGCCGCGGTGATCGGGCGCATGGAAGCAGGCGCGCCGCGCGTGAAGGTGGCGTAAGCCTCTTCACGCCCTAGACGCTGAACAGGCCGGCGTCCCTGTCGGGATGGGTGGTGTCGGGATCGATGCCGAGCACGATCCCGTCGGCGCCCACGATCCGCGCCGGCAGCATCTGCAGGATGTCGTAGCGCTTCTGTTCCGCGTACTGGCGCGAGCCGGCGAAGCCGGTCGACTGCGACAGCCAGCTCAGCGCCGCGATGTCGCGCTCGACCAGGGCGCCGCAGCACAGGCCGGAACCGTAGACCCCGACCCGATAGGATGGCGCGCCATCGTTGGCCACGTACAGCGCCGCGTGCACGCCGGTGAAGTAATTGCTGATGCCGCCGTCGATGTCGGCCTGGGTCGGGTCGTAGTCGACCGCGAAGTAGATGGCCGAGCCAAAGGGCTGGCCTATGCTTTCGCGCGCCATCCGGTAAGCCTGGGCGCCGTCCGCCAGGCCCTGGGCGCGGGTGAAGAAAGCGGCATGGGTGCCGGACGTCTCCCACACCACGCCGATGCGCAAGCCCGCCTGCGACAGCGCGCGCGCCTCGCCCAGCGACAGATTCTTGGACGCGTTATTGCTGTAGTAGCGCATCGCGAAGTCGTAGCCCTGCGACCGCAAAGCCACGGCATGGCGGGTCAGCTCGACCGTGGTGTCCAGTCCTCTCAGAGCGGCCATGCTGCTTCCTCCTGTTCCCGATCAGATTTTGTCTCGCGCCCCTTTGGCGCAGCGCAAGCGTGTACTCTGCCACTCCCCCAGTACAAACGCTTGATCGAGCACAACAATCTTTTGGGAAATTCTGTCGTCGACACCAAACGCGGGCATAACAAAGGCTTGACACGCCAAACAAAATTCACTTAGAGTGAAGAAATGTTCTCTCAACTGCCTCTGACGACTTCCCTACCGCTGACCGGCGCACTATCGCCGGCAGGCCTGCTACTACGCGCCTAACAAGCCGCCGTACCCTCCCCGGCCCAGCGCCGGAACCGTAGCCCAAGGAAAGTTGAACAGATGTTTGCCACCGCCTCCACACCGTTCATTGCAGTCACCATCGCCGGAGCCTTCCCGCTGCCTGCCGGCGAACGCGCACTGCTGCTATCGCTACCGATCGGTTGCCGGGCCTAGCGTTCCGTGGCCCGTCCGGCAGCCCGCGCCACAGGTGCCCAGGCACCACCGCCAGATGCAGCAAAACCCCATTCAGTAGATCAGGAGCTTCGCCATGTTGACCAATCCCGCCGCCAAATACCGTCCCTTCCCCGCCGTCCAGCTGGCCGACCGCCAGTGGCCGAGCCGCACCATCACCCAGCCGCCGATCTGGATGAGCACCGACCTGCGCGACGGTAACCAGGCGCTGATCGAACCGATGAGCCCCGAGAAGAAGCTGCGCTTCTTCGAGAAGCTGGTGCAGATCGGCGTGAAGGAGATCGAGGTCGGCTTCCCGTCCGCCTCGCAGACCGACTTCGACTTCGTGCGCATGCTGGTCGAAGAGAACCGGATTCCGGACGACGTCAGCATCATCGTGCTGACCCAGGCGCGCGAAGAGCTGATCCGCCGCACCGTCGAGTCCTGCGTCGGCGCCAAGCGCGCCATCGTCCACGTCTACAACTCGGTGGCGCCGGTGTTCCGCCGCGTGGTGTTCGGCATGGGCCAGGACGAGATCGTGCAGATCGCCGTGAACGGCACCCGCCTGATCAAGGAACTGGTGGCCCAGCACCCGGAAACGCAGTGGGGCCTCGAATATTCGCCGGAATCCTTCTCGACCACCGAGCTGGAGTTCAGCAAGCGCATCGTCGACGCCGTCAGCGAAGTCTGGCAGCCGACCCCGCAGAATCGCATGATCGTCAACCTGCCCTCGACCGTCGAGGCCAGCACCCCGAACGTCTACGCCGACCAGATCGAATGGATGTCGCGCCACCTCGAGCGCCGCGACAGCCTGGTGATCAGCGTCCACCCGCACAATGACCGCGGCACCGCCGTCGCCGCCGCCGAGCTGGCCGTGATGGCCGGCGCCGACCGCGTCGAAGGCTGCCTGTTCGGTAACGGCGAACGCACCGGCAACGTCGACCTGGTAACGCTTGCACTGAACCTCTACACCCAGGGCGTGCACCCGGGCCTGGACTTCTCGGACATCGACGCGGTGCGCCAGCTGGTCGAGGAATGCAACCAGATCCCGGTGCACCCGCGCCATCCGTATGTGGGCGACCTCGTGTTCACCGCCTTCTCCGGCTCGCACCAGGACGCGATCAAGAAGGGCTTCGCAGTACAGAAGAGCGACGCACTCTGGGAAGTGCCCTACCTGCCGATCGATCCGGCGGACCTCGGCCGCAGCTATGACGCCGTCATCCGCGTCAACAGCCAGTCCGGCAAGGGCGGCATGGCTTACCTGCTGGAGCAGGAATACGGCCTCGAACTGCCGCGGCGCCTGCAAATCGAGTTTTCGCGCGTGGTCCAGCGCCACGCCGACGCCACCGGCACCGAAGTCGCCGCCAGCGATATCCACGCCCTGTTCGCGAAGGAGTACTTCGAGCAGGACAACCCGGCCTACCGCTACCACGGCCACCGCATGACCGAGGATACCGACGGCGAACAGCGCGTGCAGATCGACGCCACCGTCGAGCATGAGCGCGTGACCGCCAGCCGCCACGGTCAGGGCAACGGCCCGATCGACGCCTTCGTCAACGCGCTCGGCCTGGACATCCGCCTGATGGACTACCACGAGCACGCGATCGGCTCGGGCGCCGATGCGAAGGCCGCCTGCTACGTCGAGCTGCGCCTCGGGAATGGCCCGACCCTGTTCGGCGCCGCGATCGACAGCAACATCCTGACCGCCTCCTTCAAGGCGGTGCTGTCGGCGGTGAACCGCCAGATCGCCCTGGCCGGCGAACAGCCGCAGCAGTCGATCCAGCGTGCCGCCTGATGGGTGAAGGCAGTACCGTCAAGCGCCTGCCGCCGCGCCCGCATCTCGAACTCGAGTTGCAGCCGGCGGCGGCGCGCGAGCAGAAAGCCGCGCAGGTGCGCGGCGTGTCTTCGATCCAGGCCATGCGCGAAGCGATTTGCGAAGCTTCGCGCGCCCTCCCGGCCATCACCGCGGTGCCGCGCATCGGCCGCCTCGATGGCGCGGCCTTCCGTGCCCGCGCCGCCGAAGGTCTGCCCTTCCTGATGGCCGGCGTGGTCAAGCGCTGGCCGCTGTGCGCGCTCACGCCGCAAGACCTGCGCGAGCGTTTCGGGGAAGTGCCGGTGCGGGCGCGGGTCGGCGATTACGTGGCGACCGCCTTCGCGCCCGACCGCGCGATGCAGGACATGTCCCTGCGCACCTACCTCGACATCAGCGAAGCCCCGGACAGCGACTTGCCGCCCTATGTCGGCAACCTCGAACTGCGCGAGCTGAACGGCATGTGCCACTGGCCCGGCTACTTCGAGAAGATGGGACCACCGCGCTTCTGGCTCGGCCCGGCGCGCACGGTCACGCCGCTGCATTGCGACTACGACGACAATATCTTCGCCCAGATCTGGGGCAGCAAGCGCATCTTCCTGGCGCCACCCCACCACGGCGACTACCTGTATCCGCGCGAGGCCAATCCGGTCCTGTTCGGATCGCCCTTCGATCCGGAAGCGCCGGACTTCGAGGCCTTCCCGCTGGCGCGCCAGGCCAGCATCGTCGAGGTGCTGGTGCAGCCCGGCGACATGCTCTACGTGCCGGCCGGCTGGTACCACCAGGTGCGGGCGCTGAGCTTTTCGCTGTCGTCCAACCGCTGGGCGCGCGGCGTGCCGCTGGCCCTGCCCGGCGCGGTCTGAGGTCTAGCCGACCCGCACCCGGTACCAGGCAAGGCCGATCAGCTCATACAGCGCATACCACGAACGGCGCATGCCTTCCGCGCTGGGCACGAAGGCGCCGCTGGAGCGGGCCTGATCGCCGAAGAACATGGTCGGCGCCTCGACCACCTCCAGTCCGGCATGCGCGAACACCATGCGCGAGCGCGGCATGTGCATCGCATCGGTAACCAGCAGGATGCGCCGCACGCCATCCTTGCGCAGCATCGCCGTGCTGAAGGCGGCATTTTCAAGCGTATCGCGCGAACGTCCTTCGATCCACCTGACCGGCACCCCGAAGTCTTCGCGCAGCGCGGTGGCCATTGCCTCGCCGAGTGCGATCTCGCGGCTGGCGGCGGCATCGCCCGCTTTGGCACCCACGCCGCCGCTGACGAGGATGGGCAGCCCGGTACGCCGCTGCAGGTGGGCGGCGTAGCGCAGGCGCGCCAGGGCCACGTAATCCGGGATGTCCTGGCCGCCGTATTCGGGCGCGTCCTGCAGCCGGCCGGCGGCCAGCACCACGATCGCCTGCGCACCGGCGCGTTCGGGCGCCAGCAGCGGCGCGCTCATGCGTTCGAGCGGCCTGACGAACAGCGAGGCGCCGGCCGTGGTCGACAGGATGGCCAGCAGCGCCAGCCCGGTCCCGGCGACGATGCGCCCGGCGCGCGGCCAGCGGCGCCAGAGCAGCAGGCCGATCAGGATCAGCAGGAACAGGTTGGCGGGCGGCAGGATCAGTCCGCGGGGGATGGCGTTGAGGAAGTCGAGCACTGGGTTGAAGCTTATGGATCGATTCGATGTAAAGCCAACGAGCGTCGTGCGCTAGCTATATATGCAAGCGGCTTCCCCTCGTTCGCTCTACGCGGCCCTCGTATACTTGCAATTGCCTGGTAGGCCGTACCAGCAAGAGAAAGGGCCGCCCCGGTGTACGCGACGACGCTACCCTGATCCGTCGACTGCAGCGCAAGACCCGCGCCGAACAAAGGTGTCAATGATGAGAGAACTACATGTCCGAAAGTTGGGCGCATGGCGCCCTCGATTTCCCTGATCTGATCTTCGCATTCGTGAACGAACAGCCTGATCGCCTCGATGCGCGCGTCCGGATCTGGTAGAAGTGCGATGGCGGAGCAGTGCGCTTCGATTTTCTCCCGCAGCCGCGGAAGCAGTTCGCCATGCTGCTGCTTGAAGCGAACGAGCCGGTGAATATCCAGTTCCCCTGACGGCACCGGCAATAGGGACTTCAGAATCACCTCGCGCGCCTTGAACTCATGAATCGAGCGATTATATTTTGGATACCTAGATCCAAGGGTGGCGGCAAAAACAACCTTGTCGGTAACCGGTGTAGCGTCGATCCCAGGTACAGCCGCCAATACACTCGCCAGGTAGGCCATGAACTGATGGGCGAGTCTAGCATCCAGTTCATACCAGCCCCATGCCACCTGCCGCGCCAGCCCGGCCTCGATCAGAAAGTCCGGAATTTCTCCCATCTTTTCTGCGTGCATACGCACTGTGGGTCGGAAACTACCCTCGTGCAAGGTATACATTTGCCCCCGTCGCAGCCGCTGCTCGACGAACTCGATAAAACACTCGCTGAATCGTTCCGCAGCACCGATATACATCCCAGGGACAATAGGCTCGACAAGACCTTCCGACATCAGATTTCTCGTTACCTCATCCATCTGCTCCGGCGCATGCAGATGGTCCATCGGCACAATCGACGCAAGCTTGTCCCAGTAGAGAATGGCTTGTGTTGTCCATGAGGTGTTCGGAACCTCGATATACGGAAAGTAGAGCGCTTTATTTGACATGGATGTGAATGATCTCCGTTAAGACCATCATACATAAAGCTGGTTTCGTGTGGCAAAAATCAGATAGGGCACCCGACTTAAGAGCTCGGCCGGGTCTCCATCTTTTTCGCCTGCCCGGCCGCCCCGCCCTGCCCGACCCGCTCGTATTCCGCGATCACCTGGGCCCCGAACAGCAGCAGCGCGGCGCCGATCTCGAGCGAGAACATGACGACGATGGCGGTGCTCATCGAGCCGTACACCACGTTCACCTTGGACAGCGTCGAGAAGTACCACACCAGCACATGGCGGGCGACTTCCCACAGCAGCGCCGCGGTCACGCCACCGACCAGCGCGTGCGACAGCGACAGCCGCCCGACCGGCATCACCAGGTAGATCGAAGTCAGCACCAGGATCTCGCCCGCCAGCCCAAGCAGGTAGAGCAGCGCACCCGATACGCCGTGCAGCGACCATTTATAGCCGAACAGCTCGACGCTCTCGCTGCCGATCACCTGCAGGGTGCCGGCCACCAGGGTCACGATCATGATGCCGAAGCCCAGCGCCAGGATGTAGCAGTAAGGGAGCAGCGCCGAGACCAGGAAGTGGCGCCGCCGCACCGCCACGCGGTGCACGAAGATCACGCTCATCGCGTTCTCCAGCACGGTGAAGGCGAAGGAGCTGAAGAACACCATGGTGGCGGCCAGCACCCAGGTGATCAAATCGCGCTCGGCGAGGAAGTGCGCGACCTCGGCGACGATGGACGCCGACTGGCCGGGCACCAGCAGTTCGAGGTAGCGGCGCAGCGTCAGCAGCAGCTCGGCCGGGTCGAGGAAGTGCGAGAGCGCCACCACCACCAGCATCAGGAAGGGGACGATCGACAGCAGCGCGTAATAGGCGACGGCGCCGGCCAGCAGCAGGCCCTGGTTGGCGCGGAAGCATTTCAGGACGCCGAGCGTGAAGGCGAGCGGATGGGCGACGATGTAGGCGTTCGCGCGCCGGTTCAGCACCGCCAGGCGCAGGCCACGCGCTCCCTTCATCGGGCCAGCCTGATGCCGGTGAACTGCCAGCGCGCGCCGGCCGGGAAGAAGTTGCGGTAGCTGGCGCGCGCGTGGCCGTGCGGCGTGGCGCAGGACGAACCGCGCAGCACGTACTGGTTGATCATGAACTTGCCGTTGTATTCGCCCAGCGCGCCGGCGGCCGGCGCATAGCCCGGATACGGCGCGTAGCTGCTGCTGGTCCACTGCCAGCACTCGCCGAACATCTGCGCCAGGCCATCGCTGCCGGCCGCGCGCGGATGCAGGTCGCCGCAGGCGATGGCGACGTCGCGCGCCGCGAACTCCCACTCCGCCTCGGTCGGCAGGCGGGCGCCGCGCCAGCGCGCATAGGCATCGGCTTCGTACAGCGAGACGTGGGTGACCGGGCGCGCCGGGTCCAGCGCCTGCAGGCCGTGCAGCGTGAACTCCAGCCGGCGCCCATCTTCCTGGCGCCAGTACAGCGGCTGCTGTATTTCGCCGCTGCAGACCTTGTCCCAGCCCTCGGACAGCCACAGCGACGGATCGCGGTAGCCGCCGGCGTCGACGAATTCCAGGTACTCGCCGTTCGTCACCAGGCGCGAGGCCAGCTGGAAGGGCGCGACGTACTGGCGGTGGCGCGGCAGCTCGTTGTCGAAGCAGAAGCCGGTGCCGCGGTGGCCGATCTCGGCCAGGCCGCCCTCGAAGTCCAGCCAGCCCAGCGGCCCGACCGGGCAGGAGGCCGGCAGCGGCGAATCCAGGTAGGCCGGGTACAGCGGATTCTGCGCCAGCAGGTGCTTCAGGTCGGTCAGGATCAGCTCCTGGTGCTGCTGCTCGTGCTGCATGCCGAGTTCCACCAGCATCGCCAGCTCGCGGTCCTGCGGCGCGGACGACAGCAGGCGCGCGATGCGCGCATCGACGTCGCGGCGCCAGGCCAGCACCTCGTCCAGGCCGGGCCGCGTCAGCAGGCCGCGCTGGGCCCGCGGATGCTTCGCGCCGACGCCGTTGTAATAGGAATTGAACAGCACCCGGTAGGCCGGGTGGAAAGGCCGCCAGCCCGGCTCGCGCGGCTCCAGGATGAAGGTCTCGAAGAACCAGGTGGTGTGCGCCAGGTGCCACTTGACCGGGCTGGCGTCGGGCATCGATTGCGCGCAGCAGTCCTCAAACGACAGCGGCTCGGCCAGGTGCAGCGAGCGCTGGCGCACCTGTTCGAATTCGCGGGCCTGGCGGTGTTCGTTCGCTCCCATGACTGTCCCCGCTCAGTGCAGCGCGCCCGGCGCAATCGCGCGCGCGTGAATCACCGCGAACCAGCCGCGCTCGTCGGTCCAGACGCCGGCCGCGGCAAAGCCGGCCTGCTCCAGCAGCCCGACCGCGGCGGCCGGGCGGTACTTGTAGCTGTTCTCGGTGTGAATGCATTCGCCGGCCTCGAAGCGGCGGCTGCCGCCCTGCCACACGACCTGCTGCGCGCTGCGCGCTTCCAGGTGCATCTCGACCCGCCCTTCGCGCTCGTTGTAGAAACCGTGGTGGCGCCAGGCGCGGATGTCGAAGTCGGCGCCGAGCAGGCGGTTGGCGTGGCGCAGCACGTTCAGGTTGAAGGCGGCCGTCACGCCCAGCGCGTCGTCGTAGGCCGCATCCAGCACCGCGCCGTCCTTGGCGAGGTCGATGCCGATCAGGATGCCGCCGTCGGCACCGCACTGGGCGCGCACGCGGCGCAGAAAAAGCAGCGCGTCGTCGGGCGTGAAATTGCCGATCGAGGAGCCCGGGTAGAAGAACAGGCGGCGCTCATGGCGCACGATATCGGGCAGTTGCCAGTCGCCGCCGGAGAAGTCCATGCCGAGCGCGTTCATCTCGATGTGGCGGAAGCGCTGGCGCAGGCGCTCGACCGCGTCCTGCAGGAAGTCGGCCGAGATGTCGACCGGCACGTACTGCGCCGGGTGCAGCAACGGGAACAGGCGCGCCGCCTTGGCGCAGTTGCCGGCGCCGAGGTCGACCAGGGTGGTGCCGGTGCCGATCGCGCGCGCGATCTCGCCGCCGTGGCGCTCGAAGATCGCCGCTTCGGTACGGGTCGGGTAGTACTCGGGCAGCTCGCAGATGGCTTCGAACAGCTTCGAGCCGAGGGCGTCGTACAGGAACTTGGGCGAGATGCAGGCATCGCGCGCGCGCAGCCCCGCCTCAAGCTCGGCACGCAGGCGCAGGGCCTCGGCCGAGGTATCGAACATGCTGCCCATGGCGGGCGCATCGGTTGAACGGTTCAGCATCGCTAGATCCCGGAATGTTGACGTTCTTGCCAGCATACGCGATTCGGGAAAGGGCCGGCGCCATGCTACAGTAGCAGTCTATGCTCGAACTCGTCGATCTCACCAAGTCCTATGGCGGCCGTACCGTCCTCGCCCAGCTCTCGCACCGTTTCGCGCCCGGCGAGTTCGTCGCCGTGATGGGCGAATCGGGGGTCGGCAAATCCACCCTGCTGAACCTGATTGCCGGTCTCGACACGCCCGACGGCGGGCAGGTCGTGGTCGACGGCGTGCCGATGTCCAGCCTCGACGACGATGCCGCGACAAAGCTGCGCCGCAGCCGCATGGGTTTCATTTTCCAGGCCTTCCACGTGCTGCCGCACCTGACGCTGGAACAGAACGTGGCCCTGCCGCTGCTGCTGAACGGCGGGCTCGATGCCGCGCGCGCACGGACCATGCTGGACGCGGTCGGGCTGCAGGGACGCGGCGCCGATTTTCCGCGCCAGCTCTCGGGCGGCGAACTGCAGCGGGTGGCGATCGCGCGCGCCCTGGTGCACAAGCCTGCCCTGCTGCTGGCCGACGAACCGACCGGCAATCTCGACCCGGAGACGGCGGACGGCATCCTGCACCTGCTGCGCGCCGAGATCCGCGCCAGCGGCGCCGGCGCCATCATGGTCACCCACTCGCACGCGGCGGCGGCGATGGCCGACCGCACCCTCGTACTGACACGTTCCGGACTGAAATTGACGTAAGTTCCGCACAGAAAGCCCGATCTTATGGGCTTTTATTCATGAACAGTGCGTCAAACTTGTCAAAGTCGTAGTAGCATTCCAACAAACCCACCCAGCATAAGCACCTCAAAAAGCGGTACAAAACCGGTCGGGCGCACTCTCCAAAACAGTCGGTCTGTCTTGAATGTTCATCCACACGGAGGAAGTTCATGAGCGTACGACAGAAAAAACAGGAGCTGCTCGAGGCGATGCATCGCGCCCGCGCGGCCGAGCCGTCGAGTTTCGTCCCCAATCCCCTACTCGACACCCTGATCACCCGCATGCAGTTGAAGAACGACGCGGAGCTGTGCCGCGTCCTCGAAGTGCAGCCGCCCATCATCAGCAAGATCCGGCACCGCAAGCTGAACGTCGGTGCCACCATCCTGCTGAGGATGCACGAGAAATCGAATATCCCGATCCGCGAGCTGAAGGAGCTTACGGCCGAAGCGCGGGCCCAGGTGCCGGGACGGACCACGCACTGAGCGGGAAGCTGCGGCGGCACGGCACCGCCGGCTCGTGCAGCATGACGCTGCCGGGCCGGATCACTCCGTGGGCGGGCGTCCCGTTTTGAGCTGGGGCAGATTGCCGAGAACCGCGCGCAGGCTGGCCACGTCGAGCTGGCCCAGCAGCGCCACGCCGATGCGCAGCAGTTCGCTCTTCTTGACCTCGAAGCCGGCCTTCAGGCAGGCCTGCTTGACCGCGCCGAGCACGGCGTATTCCTGCTCGGGCATGGTGAAGCTGTCGCGGACCAGCGTGGGGCGTGCCTGGAGCGCCGGGTCCGGGCGCGCCGTTTCGACTGCGCGGCTGGTGCGCGTTCTGGCTGCGGGCTTCGCTGCGGTTTTTGCGGGGGCAGGCTTCAGGGTGGCAGGCTTCACGGCGGCCTTGGCCGCGGCCTTGGCCGCCTTCGCGGCCGGGGCGGCGGCGCGCTTGCTTGCCGCGTCTTTTGCCGCGGCTGCCGGTTTCGCCGCGGCTGCCGGTTTCGTCGCCGCCTTCGGTTTCGTTGCGGCGGCCGCTTTTGCCGCGGCGGCCGGTTTCCCCGCCGCTGTCTTACGTACCGGCGCCAGCGCCGTTGCCGCTTTGCTGGTCTTCGCAGCCGTCCTGGCGGCCACCCTGGCTGGCGTCTTACCCGCCCCTGCTGCTTTGGCGCCGGCCGCTTTCGCGGCGGCGCTGGCGGCTGTTGTCTTCGCCATCCATTACTCCATCTTCAAACAAGCCAAACAATATATATCATTTGGCGCTTTGTCGGAAGAATGGCACGCCGGATCTTCAGGCCGGCAGCACGTGCCGCTGCCGGTGCAGGTCGTGCAGCAGGCCATGGCGCAGGCCGGCGTCCGACTCCAGCAGCATGTCGATCTCGAGTTCTTCCATCAGCGCGATCAGGATCGCCAGCGCGGCGGCGACGTTGCGCGGCAGCAGGCGCCCCAGCCCGGCCAGCGGACGCCCGCCGCCCGCATGCTCCAGCACCCGCGCGCCAAGCTGCTCCAGGCCGCCGCGGTCGATGCCGCCGGCGCCGTGGTCGGCCTTGCAGTCGGCCCCATTTTCGCGTGCCAGCCGCGCCAGCGTACGCACCGTGCCGGACGCCCCGTACACGCAGTCGCGCACCGCGGGGCCGTAATCCGCCGCATGGTCGGCCAGGCGCACGCGCGCCGAGGACACCGCCGCCGCGAACGAGACCGCATCGATGCGGCCGTTGCCGAAGAAGGTCAGGGCCTGGCGCACCGTGCCCAGCGCCACCGAGCCGGCGCGCGTGACGCGCATGCCCTGCCCCAGCGCGAACTGGGTCGAACCGCCGCCGATCCCCAGCACCAGCGGGCGGCTGCCGGCGGGTGCCGCGCCGGCCACGCCCAGCCAGGTCAGCAGGGCTTCTTCCTCGCCCGACAGCACGCGGATCTCGAGGCCGAGGGTCTGCTGGGCGGCCGGCAGGAACAGGTGGGCATTGCGCGCCATGCGCAGGGTCGAGGTGGCGACCACGCGCGCCGCCGCCAGCGGCCTGGCCTGCAGGCGCTCGCGCAGGCGCGCCACGCAGTCGAGCGCGTCGCGCATCGCGTCCTGGCTCAGGCAGCCGCTGACGTCGAGGCTGGCGGCCAGGCGCAGCGGCACGTGCTCGCCGTCCAGCGCCAGCGGCACGCCGTCGCGGTAGCTGGCGACCAGCAGGCGGAAGCTGTCCGAGCCGAGTACCAGGGCGGCGTAGGTGGGCGCGGACGGATCGGTATGCTGGTCGTTCATTCAAGCTCCATTCAAGAACGGCACCACAAAATACGCCGAGAGCGGCCGGCCCGGATGACGCTGCGACGCATCCCCGGCCGCATGCTCAAGCCTCGGCGAGGATGGCCTGCGCCGGCGGCGCCAGTTCGATCCGGTCGCGCCCGCCCGCCTTGGCGCTGCGCAGGGCTTCGTCGGCGCGTGCCAGCAGGGTGACGCTGCTGTCGTCGGCGCGGATCGCGGTCACGCCGAAGCTGGCGGTCAGCGAGATCATCGCGCGCTCGGTCTTGACCTTGGTGGCGGCGATCGCGGCGCGCATGCGCTCGGCGACCATCACCGCGTCTTCCTGGCTGGTGCGCGGCAGCAGGATCGCGAACTCGACCCCGACCAGGCGGCCCAGCTGGTCGCTGTCGCGCAGCTGGCGCTTGCAGACCTCGACCAGGGTGCGCAGCACCACGTCGCCGGCCGGGTGGCCGTAGCTGTCGTTGACGCGCTTGAACTGGTCGAGATCGAACAACACCAGCGCGGTCGGCGGACCGGGGCGGCGCGCCAGCGACATCCACGGCGCCAGCATCTGGAAGAAGCCGCGCCGGTTGGCGCAGTCCGTCAGCGGGTCGACCACCTCCAGGCGCGCCAGCTGGTCCTGCACGTCTTCGCGGCCCAGCAGCAGCCAGCCGAAGCCGCCCAGCAGCATCAGCAGGTACAGCGCGCTCGAATACAGCTGGCGCAACAGCTCGTTGCTCATCCAGCCCCAACCCGACGGCGCCAGCAGCACCAGCGCGCCGCGTATGCCCACCACCAGGGCCAGCAGCGCGGTGGCCAGCGCCAGGAAGCGGCGCAGCATCGAGGCCTGGGCCCAGCCGCGCGCCAGGGCGGCGGCGCCAGACAGGTAGAAGGCGCCGAGGATCAGCGATGCCGCCAGCGCGCGCAGGCCGATCTCGTCGATCCAGTAGCACAGCAGGAAGGCGCACACCGCCAGCACCAGCGCCGGCCTGAAGATGCGGCGCCAGTGGCGGCCGCCGGCCCGTTCCCACAGCGCGCCCGCTTCCCAGGCCACGCCGGCGATCACCAGGCCGTAGGCGACCGGCAGCGCCAGCCGCTCGGGCACCACGTTGACGCCGCCGATCGCCAGCAGCAGCCAGCCGGCGCCCTGCATCTGGCGCGACCAGCCCCAGCTTGTCAGCGCCGCCGGGCGGCCGCCGGCGCCATCCTGGCGCGGTTGCTCGAAGAAGAACAGCGCCGCGCAGATGGCCAGGTTGCCGAGGGCGAGCGCCAGAACGATGGTGGTGGAATCCATGGCCGCCTCAGAACTCGTGGACCACGGTGGTGGTGCCGTCGCCGACCTTGCTGGCCCAGGCGCGCGCGCAATAATGCATCTGTTCCTCGCTGGGTGCGTCGTGCCAGAACACGATCAGGGTGCCCTTGTGGTCGTGGAGCTGGGTCAGCTTCTCGACGAAGCCGCTGTCGCCATCCACGTCGGCCAGCGCCATCGCGTAGCCATAGACGCGGTCGAGCCGCTCGATGCGATCGGGCTCGGTCTGGCTGTTGGTGGCGGTGATGATGGGATGGTCCAGGAACATGGGGTCTCCGTGAGGCTGCGGCGGCCAGCTTATCAGAAACTTATCCCTCGGAACAAGCCGGACCGCCTCGGCGACACTCTCGCCTATACTGTCAGCCCATGCAGAATCTACCGAAGCCGCTGGTCCGCACCGAGGGCAATCGCCGCACGCTGGAGTTCACGCCCGGCGACATCCAGAGCGCGATGCGGCTCTCGCGCCCGCACGCGCTGGTGCTGGCCTACACACGCGCCATGATGTGCTTCGTGCTGTTCGTGCCGCGCCCGCGCCGCATCCTGATGGTCGGCCTGGGCGGCGGCTCGATGCTCAAGTTCTGCCGCCACCACTGGCCGGATGCCGACATCACCGTGCTCGAGCTGCGCGCCGACGTGATCGCGCTGCGCGAACGCTTCCTGGTGCCGCCCGACGATGCGCGCCTGCGCGTCATCCACGCCGATGCCGCCGCCTGGATAGCGGATTGCGCGCAGGCCCGCTTCGACGTCATCGTGGTCGACGGTTTCGACAGCGACGGCCTGCCCCCGGCCCTGTCCAGCCGCCCCTTCTATGCCGATTGCCGGCGCTTGCTGGCACCGGATGGCGTGCTGGTGGCGAACGTGTTCAGCTACGACCGCCGGCGCGGCAACGTGCTGGATGCGCTGGACGGGATCTTCGACGGCCATACCTGCGTGCTCGACAAGGCGGCCGGCAACAACCACATCCTGTTCGCCGGCGCCGGCACGACGGGTCCGGTCGCGCGCCTGCTGCGGCGGCTGCCCTTCGAATTCCTGAACCGCCTGCTGGTGCGGCTGGTCCTTATCCGACTGGCATGCTCGAGTGTTTTTGCTTAGCCACAACTTGGCCTAGCCGCTACTGCGTTGTGACAATTTGTTTGCGGAAATATGCGCTTCTGTGACACACTGGCGCGCACATTGTGCCTTCGAGCAAGTAATTTCTAGAGGATTCAGCATGCCGCGTCGCCGACTGCAGCTTTCGCTTACGCTTGCGGCGGCCCTTACGCTTGGGGGCGGCCTGGTCACGACCGCTGTACTGACCTTCGCCGTCAACCAGCTCGAAATCGACAACAAGTCGCTCGCTTTCGAACAGGGCACGAATGTGCGCGTGGCGGCCCTGCGCCAGGGCATGGATGATGCGGTCGAAGTCCTGAACGTCACCAACCAGCTGTTCGCCACGGTGCAGCCGGTGACCCGCGCGCAATTCCACGATTTCACCACCCCGCTGCTGCTGCGCAACCCCTTCGTCAAGGCCTTCAACTTCCATCGCGCGCTGGAGGACAGCGGGCGCGCCGCGTTCGAAGCCGAGCTGCAGCGGGTGCGTCCCGGCAGCATTCTGCGCGAGATGCGGGATGGCCGGCTGGTGCCGGCGCCGCGCCGCGCGCGCTATCACGTGGTCGATTACCTGGAGCCGATGCTGGGCAACGAGCCTGCCTTCGGCCTGAATGTCAGCGAGAACGGCGAGGTCGCACGGGCAGTGGCGCGCGCCCATGCCAGCGGACGCGCCGCCGCCACCGGCCTGCTGCGCCTGGCGCAGGACCCGACGGGCAAGCCGAGCTTCCAGGTGGTGATGCCGGTCTACGGGCCGGAGGGCCGCCTGCTGGGCGACACCGCCGCCATCGTCGAGGTACCGTCGCTGGCGCGCTCCACGCTGGCGCGCGCCGGTCTGCTGGAAGACCGCAGCATCCTGCTCAAACTCTACATCGGCGCCCAGACCGTGCCCGGCGCAGTGGTCTACGCCAACCACGACGCCACCGAAGCCGCCGCGCCGGCGCCGGCGCCGCTGCGCTGGCTGGCCCGTCCCGGCGCACGCGCGCTCGAGCGCTTCGTCGTGGCCGGTCAGACCTGGACCGTGGAAGCGGTGCCGACGCCGAAACCGTATCTGGCCGATCACCTGGCCTCGACCCTGCTGCTGGCCGGCGGCGCGTTGTCGACCCTGCTGCTGGCGGCCTTCGTGCAGGCTGCCGGCCAGCGTACGCGCAAGGTGCAGGAGCTGGTGCGCGAGCGCACCGCCGACCTGAAGCTGACCAACCAGCGCCTGGTCGACGACGTCCTGGCGCGCAAGCGCACCGAAAAGGCGCTGCAGGAAAGCGAGCAGCGCTTCCGCCAATTGGTGGCGATGTCCTCGGACTGGTACTGGGAGCAGGACGAGCATCTGCGCTTCGTCGCCATGACCGGCCATTTCGCGGAAAAATCGGGCATCGCGGTCGAGCGCATCCTAGGCAGGACCCGCGCCGAACTGATCGGCAGCCTGGCCGACAGCGATGCCGGGCGCGAGCACTTCGCCGCGATCGCCGCGCGCGAGCCCTTCCGCAACCTGGAATACCGCGCGCTCGACGACAACGGCGAGGAGCGCTGGTACTGCGTCAGCGGCCAGCCGATCTTCGACGAGGGCGGCCGCTTCACCGGCTACCGCGGCACCGGCAGCGACATCACGGCGCGCAAGATCACCGAGCAGCGCGTGCACCACGTGGCCCAGCACGACGTGCTGACCGGCCTGCCCAACCGTTCGCTGCTGCAGGATCGCCTCGAACAGGCGGTGGCCTACGCCAACCGCAGCGGCCATCCGGTGTGGGTGATGCTGATCGACCTGGACCGCTTCAAGTTCGTCAACGACAGCATGGGCCACAAGGCCGGCGACGTGCTCCTGATGACGGTGGCGGCGCGCCTGCGCGGCTCGCTGCGCGATACCGACACCGTGGCGCGCCTGTCCGGCGACGAATTCGTGGTGATCCTGTCGCAGCACGAAGACCAGCCACTGTCCGCCGACATCGTGCAGCGCGTGATGGATTCGGTGGCCCAGCCGGTGATGCTGGGACCGAAGGAATTCTTCGTCACCTGCAGCATCGGGGTGGCGGCCTACCCGAGCGACGGCACCCCGGCCGACAGCCTGATCGAACACGCGGACATCGCGATGTACCGCGCCAAGAAGCTGGGCCGCAACAATTTCCAGTTCTACACGCCGGCCATGAACGAGGAGTCGCTGGAGCGCGTGCGCATCGAGAGCGCGCTGCGCAACGCCCTGGTGCGCAACGAATTCGTGCTGCACTACCAGCCGCAGGTCGACCTGCAAACCGGCCGCATCGTCGGCATGGAAGCGCTGATCCGCTGGAAGCATCCGGAACTGGGCATGGTGCCGCCGACCCGCTTCATCGGCGTGGCCGAGGACACCGGCCTGATCGTGCCGATCGGCGCCTGGGTGATGCGCACCGCCTGCGCCCAGAACAAGGCCTGGCAGGATGCCGGGCTGGGACATCTGCGGGTCGCGGTGAACTTGTCGGCGCGCCAGTTCAGCGCCACCGAACTCCTTCCCAGCATCGAACAGGTGCTCGAGGACACCGGCCTCGATCCATCCTGCCTGGAACTGGAGCTGACCGAGAGCCTGTTCATGAGCGACGTCACGCCGGCGGTCGACCTGTTGCACCGTATGAAGTCGCTCGGGGTCAAGCTCTCCATCGACGATTTCGGCACCGGCTACTCGAGCTTCTCCTACCTGTCGCGCTTCCCGATCGACGTGCTGAAGATCGACCGCTCCTTCGTCAACGACATCACGATCGACGCCAACGATGCCGCGATCGTCGCGTCGATCATCGCGCTGGCGCATAACCTGCGCCTGTCGGTGATCGCCGAGGGTGTCGAGACCGCCGAGCAACTCGACTACCTGCGCCACCAGGGCTGCGACGAAATGCAGGGCTATTACTTCTCGCGGCCGCTACCGGCCCACGAATTCGAACAGCTGCTGCGTCAGCGCCGCGGGCTGGGCGCTCCGGAAGACGAGCCGCAGGTGCAGGTTGCATAAAAGCAATCTCGCGGCTTTGCATGAACAAAGGCCGCTAAGGCCTTGTATTCTTTGTTTTATCCATAATTTTTTGTGGCAGAAATAATATCATTCCCCTACAATGGCCTGAATAATTGGCAACGATGCCAATTCAATAATAATGAGGGATGATATGAACTTCGAGACGGGCAGCATCGACGCTACCCTTGATACGGCAAGCCGCAAGCAGCGCACCGACATGCGCACCCGCGACCTGGTCAACCAGGCAGTCGCCTCGATCCCCACCCTCGGCCTGCAGCGCGCGGCCGAATTCCTGGCGGCGATGAACGTGCCGGCGGAAATCGCGGTGCGCACACTAGTGTACCCGCACCGCCGCCGCGCCAACTAGACTTACTTCTTCGGTTCCTGCGCGCTGATATCGGCCAGCGATTCGCGGCCGCGTTCGGTGAGTTCGTAGCCGCCGCCTTCACGTGCGGCGATGTGCGACTTGCGGCTCAGGAACTGCACGACATCCTCGTCCAGCGCGCTCGCGGGATCCTGCTCGAGCGCGCGCAGCGCCACGATACAGCGGCGCAGGAACAACACCTCCTGGCCCTTGTCCGTCAGCGACAGCGCGCCATTCTTCGCATACTGCACCAGCTTCAGGCCGGACAGGCGCTTGGCATTGCGTCCCACGCAGGCATTGACCCGGTCAGTACGGGCACCGCGCCGGATCATTTCGAGGGCGTCGTATTCGTCGCCGGTCAGTTTTTCATTCTTCATGCAGACTTTCGTTGAGAGCAAAGGTCGCCATGGTAAGGCGGCCCGGCCTCTCCCGCAACTTACTTCATTGCGCGCACCGCCGCCCACACCAGGCCGGCGCCCGCCAGCGCCCCCAGCGCCAGCGCCGCCTGCAGACGGCGCGAGGCCAGCAGGGAGTGTCGTCCGAGATAGATTTTGTTGTGCAGTGTGGTGCCCATGCCGTCCCCTCCATTGTGTTGACCGATGGACCATTATAAAAATTTCCCCGGAACGCTATGTGCGCTGGCATACGGAGCGCAAACATTGTATCCATAAAGCAACACATTCATGCTCACCCTATCGGGCGCCGGGGGCGAGGTCGGGCTGTTAGGATCAGGTCAACACGCAACCAGCTAACCAAAGGAGAGCAGCATGAATACCTCGACCCCGAAACCGGATCCCGGCGCCAAGGCACCGCCGATGATGCACGAAGGCGATATCGGCAGCGGCGACATCACGCCGGGCCAGCACGAAACGAATGAGATGATCAAGGAAATCCCGCCGCTGCACGGCCACGTGCCGGCCGACGATCCGGCCAAGCAGCAAGGTGGCGCGGGCAAGGCTTGAGCTGGAGGGTGTGAAGCCGCGGCTGGGTGCCGCGGCGTGCTGTTTGAATCTACGGCCCTAGTTCGCCTTGATGGGCGGCTGGGGCGCCCGCGGTTCTTCGACCGGGGCACGGGCCGGCGCCGGGACGTCGTCCGGATCCGGGCTCGGCTGCGGTGGTGGCTGCTCCGGATCGGTTGGATCCGGGGTGGTGTGGGCATGCAAAACCATGTTTATCGGCCTTCCTTTTGCTTCGCGCCGCCGCCGGCGCCTTTCCCCTTGCCGGCCTTGATGGTGGTCTTCTCGTTGTGGCTGCTCTTGTCCGGATTCACGCCGGCACGGCGCTTGGCCAGATCCTCTTCCGAATCGTTGGCCGACTGCTTGTTCTGGTTGCCGCTGGATTTCGATTGGGTCATAGCAATTCTCCTCTGGTGAAAAGGTACGCAAACGGATGACGTTTTGGCGCAGACTAGCATGGAAGATCGGGGCCGGCTTTCAATCGTGCGCGGACTTGGTATCATGGTGAACTTGCCGTTTTTACATTGGATACCCCGATGCTGCGCCGTCTGCTTTCTCTCGCCGCCTTTGCCGCCAGCTTTACCGCCAGCTTTGCTGCCGGCGCCAACGCCGCCACGCCGGCGCCCATGAAGCTGGCCGATTACATGGCCCTGAAGGGGCCGGTTCCCAACGCCAGCTTCGCCTACGGGAGCGCGCCCTCGCAGTTCGCCGAACTGTTCATCCCCGGCGGCCCCGGCCCCTTCCCGGTGGCGGTGCTGGTGCACGGCGGCTGCTGGACCAAGGAATTCGGCGGCATCACCCAGCTGCGCAACCTGGCCGGTGCGCTGGCCGAACGCGGCATCGCCTCGTGGAACATCGAATACCGGCGCGTCGACGAGCCCGGCGGCGGCTATCCCGGCACCTACCAGGACATGAACGCGGCCCTGGAAATGCTGGCCCGGCAGGCGGGCCGCTATCCGCTCGACCTCAAGCGCCTGGTCGCGGTCGGCCACTCGGCCGGCGGGCAGCTGGTGCAGTGGATGGCGGGCCGGTCGCGCATTCCGGCCACCAGTCCGCTCTACCTGCCCGATCCGCTGCCGGTCAGGAACGTGGTGAGCCTGGGCGGCCTGGCCGACCTGCGCCGCGAGCAGGGCCTGATCAAATCGAGCTGCGACCGCGAGATCGGCCAGCTGACCGGCGCTCCCAGCGAGAACCGGCCCGACGTCTTCGCCGACACCAATGCCGGCGACCTGCTGCCCAACGGCAGCCGCACCATCCTCGTGACCGGCGAGCTGGACAAGGTTTCGCCGCCGCGCGTGGCCTACGATTATGCCAAGCGCGCACGCGCCGCCGGCGATGCCGCCGAGGTCGTGATCCTGCCGGGCGCCAGCCACTACGACGAGGTCGCGGCCAGCTCGCATGCCTGGCCGCAGGTGTTGCAGGCGATCGAGTCGGCGCTGAAGCGGTAGGGTGGGCACCCCGTGCCCACGGCGGTGCGTCCATGCCGGCGCATCGTGGGCACGGGGTGCCCACCCTACCAGCTGATTCGCTTGGCCAGGCGCTGCTCGACGACCACCTCACCCTCCGGCACCGCGACGCAAGGCAGGACGTAGCCTTCGCGCTTTTCGTCGAAGGACAGGCCCGGCCACTCGACCAGGTAACGCACCTTGCCGGCCGCCAGGCGGCAGATGCAGGTGCGGCAGGTGCCATTGCGGCAAGAGCTGGGCAGGTCGATGCCGGCCTGCTCGGCGGCATGCAGGATGGTCGTGTCCGCAGGCGCGGGGACGGTCCAGCCAGCGGGCTGGAAGGTGATCGTGGCATCGCTCATGATGGCGATTGTACCGTCCGGAAGGCGTCATTACGCAGCCCGGAGGATGGGTTCGTTCGCGCACAGACCCCCATCTTGCGCAGCACTACGCTGAGGTTTCCATATGTAAGTAATGCAGGAAGCCAATGAAACACATCACCGCCCCCGCCCTGGCCGCCCTCCTCTGCAGCGTCTGCGCTGCCGCCGGCGCCCAGCAGGCCTATCTCGTCAAGAACAAGCCGGCCGCCCAGCCGGCCGCCCAACAATCCACGCAGCCGGCTGCACAGCCCGCTGCACAGCCCGCAGCACAGCCCGCAGCACAGCCTAATGTGCAGGCGCGCATCGCCGCGGCACAGAATGCCAACGCCCAGACCGCCGCCCAGGCGGGCGCGATGGCTGGCAGCACGGGCGCGACGCCGGTCGCGTCCCCGGCCGCTGCACCGGCGCCCGCCGCTGCGGCCCCGGCAGCGCCCGCCCCTGCCCCTGCCGCACAGCCCGTCGCGGGGCAAATCCCGGCTTCGCAAGCGCCGGTCAATGCCCCGGTCGAAGCCAGCGAGTTCGACCGCCTGCTACGCGCCCAGGTCCTGCTCGACCGCGCCCACTTTTCGCCGGGCGAGATCGACGGCGCCTTCGGCTCGAACATGAAGCAGGCCCTGTCCGGTTTCCAGAAGTCGCGTAACCTGCCGGTCACCGGCAAACTCGACGAGGCCACCTGGAACGCGCTGAATGCGGACAACGCACCGACCGTCGTCGCCTATACGCTGGCGGAAGCCGACGTCGCCGGCCCCTTCCGCCCCATCCCCGAAGACATGATGGAAAAGGCCAAGCTGCCCAGCCTCGGCTACGCCTCGGTGCAGGAAGGCCTGGGCGAGAAATTCCACGCCAGCCCGGGCTTGATCGAAAAGCTCAACCAGGGCAAGAACCTGAGCCGCGCCGGCGAACAGATCATGGTGCCGAACGTGGTCGGCACGCCTGCGCTGCCGCCGGCGGCCCGCGTCATCGTCTCGCGCGACAACCGCGTCCTGATGCTGGAAGACGCCACCGGCAGACTGCTGGCCCAGTACCCGGCCTCGACCGGCAGCGAGCACGATCCGCTGCCGATCGGGCAGTGGAAGATCGATGGCGTGGCGCGCAACCCGACCTACAACTACAACCCCAAGCTGTTCTGGGATGCCAAGCCGGGCGACGGCAAGGCGAAGATTGCCGCCGGCCCCAACAACCCGGTCGGCGTGGCCTGGATCGACCTGTCGATCCCCCACTACGGCATCCACGGCAGCCCGGTGCCCAGCCTGATCGGCAAGACCGAATCGCACGGCTGCATCCGCCTGACCAACTGGAGCGCGGCCGAGGTCGCCGGACTGGTGCAGGCGGGAACCGAAGTCGTATTACAGGAGTAAATACGTAAGCAAGGCAGTATCACCCCGGCAAATACCAACAACAAGGAGAGTGAGATGAGATGGCTGTTGACCTTCCTGCTCGGCGTCGTGGTCGGCGCCGGCGGCCTGTTCGCCTGGCTGCGCCAGATGCCCCACGAAGCCCCGGCGCCTGCCGAGGCGGCCGTGAACACGGGTTCCCTGCCCGCGCCGCCGGGGCCGGACATCGAAGGCCAGCTGCCGCCGGCGCCGAAGGTCACGCCGGATTTGACCGAACTCGACCTGCCGCTGCGCCCTTCCACGACCGCGCTGCCGGCGGATGGCAGCGCAGCGGTCACGCCGCCGGGCAAGCTGATGGTGCCGGTCGAGGGCATGACCCTGGCCACCATCAAGGACAATTTCGACCAGCCGCGCGGCACCGAGCGCCACCATGAGGCGCTGGACATCATGGCGCCCAAGGGCACCAAGGTGCTGGCCACGGCGGATGGCAAGGTCGCCAAGCTATTCACCAGCAAGCCGGGCGGCCTGACCGTCTACCAGTTCGATCCGACCGAAAAGTACGCGTATTACTACGCCCACCTGGACCGCTACGCCGACGGCCTGCAGGAAGGCGCCACCATCAAGCGCGGCGACCTGATCGGCTACGTGGGCGTGACCGGCAACTCGGACCCGAATGCGCCGCACCTGCACTTTGCCGTTTTCGAGCTGACACCCGAAAAGCAGTGGTGGAAAGGCACGCCGGTGAATCCCTATCCGCTGCTGGGGCAGTGATCAGCCCTGGCGACGGCGGCGGCGCAGCAGGCCGAACAGGGTCAGGCCTGCGATGCCGGACGTAAAGGCTTCCGGTTCCGGCACCGGGTTCGGATCCGGGTCGCCGCCGGTGTCGGCCAGCGTCAGCAGCAGGTCCGCGCACTGGTTGCCGACCTTGCAGCCACGGGCCGCGATCTGGCCCTTGTCGTTGATATCGCCGGCATACACGATGTTCCAGCCGAGGCTCGGGTCGATCAGGTCGTTCAGGTCCCGGAACGTGCCTTCGCTGTAGAGGAAGGCATGCCAGACGTTGTTGGCGTCGATCCCGGCGCCGACCACGTCGCCGGCTTCGTTGATGCCGGTGGCGTGGGTGTCGAAGCCGCCGAAGCCGCCGATGTCTTTCACTTCCCCGTTCGCGTACAGGAAGGCGCGCGCCACCATGTCGCCAGCCAGGAAGGCGTAGCCGGCCACCATGCCGGCGTTGTTGATCGCATAGCCCTGGGCATAGTTGCCACCGAGGGTGTCGAGGATCTGCATCGTGCCGTTCGTATAGATGTAGGCGCGGTAGTCGCCATTGCCGTTGACGTCGACGTAGCCAGTCACGGCGCCGTTGTCGTTGATGGCGTTGGCGTCGCTGCCGTAGCCGCCGTTCAGCGGACCGATTTCGATCAGGCTGCCGTTGGCGCCGGTCACGAAGCCACGCTGGTTGCCGTTCCCCGTGTCGGCGCGGCCGACCACCTGGCCGCTGGCGTTGATGCCGTTGCCGTAGCTGTTGGTCCCGCCGAGCGTGCCCAGGGTCTGGACACCGTTGCTGCCGAACACGGCGGCGCGCGTCGGCCCGTTCTGGGTACCCACTTCGCCGACTACCGTGCCGGCATCGTTGATGCCGGCCGCGATGGTGTAGCCGGAATTCGCAGCGCCCGGATGCAGGCTGGTGGCGGTGCCGTTGCTGCTGACGTAGGCATTGGCGTGGCCCTGGGGCGTGTACGCCGTGCCGGCGATCGTGCCGGCGTTGTTCAGGCTGAGCATGCTGGCACCGGTGATCCCGATACCGTTCACGGGCGCCACGGTATAGGTCGGCGCGGCTTGGGCGCTCAGGGAAACTGCGGAAAGGGCAAACAGCAGGGGCAGCAAGCGGGGCTGGGAGGACATGGCGATCGCTTTCCATTTATCCAAAGAAAGCCATGCTAGCGACCGACGTATATTTATTGCAACTTCTTTATCAGAAACCTATCAGAGTTGCGGGGAACAGGCTGCCACACCCGGCAGCCTGCCCCGCCTCCCCGCTTACTCGTCGACATCCGCCCCGACGTTGATCGCCGCATAGGCACGCATCACCGCGGTGGCTTCGCGGCTGGGCTTGCCATACAGCTCCTCGGCCGCCTCGATCATCTTGGTGCGCGCATCCGCATAGTTGGTGCTGGAGGTGAACTTGGTCGTGTTCGCCCTGAACCAGATGCGGTAAGCCTTGTCGAGGCCGATGCCGCTCATCGCCGCCGGCGCCTTGACCAGGTATTTGCTGTAGTAGTCGCTGGCCTTGTCTTCGCTCGATCCCTGCGACAGGAAATAGAACATACGGTTGTTCGGCCCGCTGCTGTAGTGCACGTCGATGCGCCTGAGCGAGCTGCTCCAGGCATCCGGGCTGCTGCCGTCCTTGCTCGGCTTGGTCATCCAGCGCAGCGGCGTGCCGGTCTTGCTGATCTCCTTGCCCAGCACCCAGTCGTTGCCGGTTGCCGGGATGGTCTCGCCCTTGCCGCCGGCGCGCGCATAGGCTTCGACCACTTCGCCGTTGATGTCCGAGGCCGACTCGTTCAGGCCGCCCGATTCGCCGGAATAGGTCAGGTTCGAGGTGGCGGCGGTGACGCCATGGCCCATCTCGTGACCGATCACGTCGATCGAGCCCAGGCTGTAGAAGCTGGAACCGTCGCCGATGAACATGCAGCGGCAGGTGTCGCTGTAGTAGGCGTTGTCGTAGGCGGTGTTGACGTGGGCCGCGATGTAGGTCGCGGTGTTGTGACCGTCCAGCGATTGCCAGCCGAAGATGTTCTTCAGCGTGTCGTAGGTGTTCATCAGGCCCCACATCGCGTTCACGGCCGCGGTCTGGCCGTTGGCATCTAGGGTCGAGCCTTTGGGAATGTAGTTCTTGCCGTCGCCCCAGGTATTGGTGTCGTTGACGTAGACCTTGCCGGCCGTGGTGCCGTGGTTGGCGTTGGTGATCGCCATCGCGCCGAACATGCCGCCGGTGCCGCGGCTGTCGTCGATCATCTTGTACTTGCCGTCGGCGAAGGTGGTGTTGATCGGGACCTCGCCGTTGTACTGGCTTTTGCCGACGCCGATCACCGTCTGCAGCATGTTCCACTGGTCGAGGATGCTGCCGTCGCGCGCGCTGACCACGGTGTCGTGGTAGACCGGCTTGTCGCCCACGTGCATGCGGGTGTGGACCAGGTAGGCCAGCTCGTAATGGTCGACCACTTCCTCGACGTCGACGGCGTTCAGCTCGTATTCCTGCTTGTCGCGCGCGGCCGCGGTGCGTTCGGTACGCATGACGGGGTAGATGATCAGCTCGGCGCTGGGCGGGGCCACGTGACGGGCGTCGGCACCGATCGACGCCAGCGCCTTGTCGATCGCCTGCTTCGACGAGATCGCCGGGACCACGCTGAAATCCTGGCCAGGACCGTTGGTGGCGGACGCCGTCCCCGTGCTCTTGCCGAGGCCGGCGCGGCGCTCGGAGCTCGATTCGGACTGGATGCGCCCGTTCGGGTCCAGCACCACCACCGACTCCGAGCCGAAGATGGGCACGCCCTTCCAGGTATGGGCGACGCGCGCGACCTGGGTGCCCTGCATGCCGGGATGCTGCACCAGCACCGCGAAACCGTGGTTCGCATTCAGTCCGCGCTGGGCGCGGCGCGCCTCGAACTGGGCGACGATGCCGGCGCGCGCCTGCGGCGTGCTCACCACCGGCGCGCTCATCATGGTTTGCGGCAAGGGCGCCGCGGCGAGCGGTGCATGGGCCAGGGAGGAAACGGCGCCAATCGACGCCGCCAACAGTGTGAAGGAACGCTGGTTCATCTCTCGTCTCCAATCGGTTGGGCAGCCGTAAGCAGACTCTGCTTTGGGCACCATCAGAGTGTGGACGAGGTTCCGTTAATAGATTTGCTCAAGCGCAAAAAGCCCCACAGCGGCTTGGACCGCTGTGGGGCGTAGCGTGAGACGGTACCTGGCGTAGGACTTATCGATCCCGACGGCGCATCAGGTAGACGGCGGTGCCGACCACGGCGGCGCCGATCGCGACCTTCTTCGCCAGCCCGGCCTTGTTGTGCTCCCATTCGGACTTGATGCCCATCTCGGCCAGCACGTTCGGCACCTTGCCCTTGGCCAGGTCTTCGCCGATGCCCTCGACCACGTTCACGCGGTCGGCCGCCAGCAGGATCAGCCAGTGGCGCATGTCGTTCTCGGCCCAGCGGAAGGCGATGCGGCGCAGCATGCCGGACAGGCCTTTCGGCGGCTGGGCGGTGCCGAAGATCGGCGTGATGCCGGGACGCTCGGTCGAGACCAGGATCTCGACGGTTTCGGGCTGCTGCGGCAGCTTTTCCTCGTGCGCATGGATGAAACGCGGCGGGGTACGCTCCATCGGCACGGCGGGACGGTTCTTGCGGTCGAGGTCCGCGCCCCAGCCATGGATGTGGGCCAGTTGCTCGCGCGAGGGGCGCGTCGGCTTCATCGGGTAGTCGTTCTGGTGCTCGTCGGCGTGGCCGATATGGTTGTGCTGGTGCGAATGCGGATCGACTTGGTCGGAAGTTTGCATGGGGGCTCCTTATTGCACGGTGCTGGCCTTGACCGCGCGGACTTCGTGGGCACGGGGCGGGATCAGGACCGTCTTGATGCAGTTGTCGAGTTTGCTCGAGAAGATGTGGTAAGCGTCGGAAATCTCTTCCAGCGGCACGCGGTGGGTGATGATGTCCTTCGGCGACAGGCGGCCTTCGCGGATGTGCTCGATCAGGCGCGGCAGGTGGCGCTTGACGCTGGCCTGGTTGGCGCGGATCGTCAGGCCCTTGTTCAGCACGTTGCCCATCGGGACCATGTTGAAGGTCGGACCGTAGATGCCGACGATCGACACGTTACCGCCCTTGCGCACCGAGTTGATGGCCCAGTGCAGCACGGTGGACGAGCCGGCCTGCGCCTTCATCAGGCGGCCGGTGAGGGTCTGGGCGATCGAGCCGGCGGCGTCGCCGCCGACGCAGTCGATGCAGACGTCGGCGCCCATCCAGTCCGTCATCTTCTTGATGTGCTCGGCCATGTCTTCGACCTCGCGGAAGTTCACCACCTCGCATTGGGCCCAGCGCTTGACGAATTCGAGGCGGTATTCGACCTCGTCGACCACGATCACGCGCCCTGCCCCCATCAGCCAGGCCGACTTCGCGGCCAGGATGCCGATCGGACCGGCGCCGAAGATGACCACGGTATCGCCTTCGTCGATGTCGCCCATCTCGGCCGCCTGGTAGCCGGTCGGTGTAACGTCGGTCAGCAGCACGGCGTCGTCGTCGTGGATGTCGTCCGGGATCACCATCGGGCCGACGTCGGCCATCGGCACGCGCACGTATTCGGCCTGGCCGCCGTCGTAGCCGCCCGCCATGTGCGAATAGCCGTAGATGCCGCCGACTGCGGCCGCTTCCGGATTCGTGTTGTGGCAATTGCCGTAGAGTTCATGCTGGCAGTAGAAGCAGGAGCCGCAGAACAGGTTGAACGGCACCATGACGCGGTCGCCAACCTTCAGGTTGCGCACGTCCGAGCCGATGTCCTCGACCACGCCGATGAACTCGTGGCCGAAGGTATGGCCGACGCGGGTATCGGGCACCATGCCGTGGTACAGGTGCAGGTCGGAACCGCAGATGCAGGTACGCGTCACGCGCACGATGGCGTCGCCAGGATGTTCGATGACGGGATCGGGCTTGTAATCGGCACGGACGCGATACGGTCCCCGGTAATTCATTGCCAGCATAATTCCTCCTCGATTGATGAGCGGCCAATCTGTCGAGATCGGGCCTTTGACTGAACGTTATATCAAAACGCCAAGAAATGCGATATGCGCACGGAAACGTGCGTAGGGTTTCTGAACACTTTCTTATGTATTTGTTTTTAAATGAAAATTTCTTATCGATCGGA
>NZ_JANUGX010000046.1 GCF_024753245.1 Massilia norwichensis
TACATCCAAGATAAGTCATCAAAGAAAATGGGTGTTCCGCTATAGCGGTTGAAGCAAGCAGTAATACGTGTACTCATCCTTATGTAGCTAGCTGTGTAGTTAATCGGCCATTTCATAATGCGAAATACTAAGTCATTGATTTTTAAGAATATTTCTATTACATGAGAATCACGTCGTACTGTTCCTGGTGATAGCCTTTTTCGACCTGCAGCGAGATCTTCTTGCCGATGAAGTCCCCCAGCATCGCCAGGTGCTGCGATTCCTCTTCCAGGAACAGATCGACCACTTCCTGCGACGCCAGGATGCGGAACTCGCGCGGATTGAATTGCTTGGCCTCGCGCAGCAGTTCGCGCAGGATCTCGTAGCAGATGGTGCGGCTGGTCTTGACCTGGCCCTTGCCGCTGCAGGCGGGGCAGGGCTCGCACAGGATGTGGGCCAGCGATTCGCGGGTGCGCTTCCTCGTCATCTCGACCAGGCCGAGCGCCGAGAAGCCGCTCACCGACACTTTGGTGCGGTCGCGCGACAGGGTCTTCTTGAGCTCCGCCAGCACGGCGTTGCGGTGCTCGTTGTTCTCCATGTCGATGAAGTCGAGGATGATGATGCCGCCCAGGTTGCGCAGGCGCAGCTGGCGCGCGATCGCGTGCGCGGCCTCCAGATTGGTCTTGAAGATGGTGTCGGCGAAGTTGCGCCCGCCGACGAAGCCGCCGGTGTTGACGTCGATCGTCGTCATCGCCTCGGTCTGATCGACGATCAGGTAGCCGCCGGATTTGAGGTCGACGCGGCGGCCCAGCGCGCGCAGGATCTCCTCTTCCACGCCATACAGGTCGAACAGCGGCCGTTCGCCGGTGTAGTGCTGGAGCCGCGACAGGACGCTGGGTGTGTAGATCTGGGCGAATTCGACCAGCTTCAGGTAGTTTTCGCGCGAGTCGACCAGGATCGCGGCCGTCTCGTCGTGCACGAAGTCGCGCAGCACGCGCTGGGCCAGGCTCAGGTCCTGGTACAGCAGGCTGGTGGCGGGCCGGGTGCGCGCGCCCTGCAGGATCGCGCTCCAGGTCTTGCGCAGGTAGTCGATGTCGGCGGCCAGGTCGGCGTCCGACGCGTCTTCGGCCTGGGTGCGCACGATGTAGCCGCCTTTTTCTTCCGGCGGCAGCAGGCCCTGCATACGCGCGCGCAGGGCTTCGCGCTCGCTTTCCTTCTCGATCTTCTGCGAGATGCCGATGTGCTTGTCCTGCGGCAGATAGACCAGCATGCGGCCGGCAATCGAGATCTGCGTGGACAGGCGCGCGCCCTTGGTGCCGATCGGGTCCTTGATCACCTGCACGGTCAGCACCTGGCCGTCGAACAGGATTTTCTCGATCGGGGTCGGGGCGGCATTGCTGTTGTTGCCGCCATTGTTATCGTGGGGGCGGGCTTCCCAGATGTCGGCCACGTGCAGGAAGGCGGCGCGTTCCAGGCCGATGTCGATGAAAGCCGACTGCATCCCCGGCAGCACCCGCACGACCTTGCCCGAATAGACATTGCCGGCCAGGCCGCGGGTGAGCGTCCGCTCGATGTGCAGCTCCTGCACGGCTCCCTGTACCACCAGCGCGACACGCGTTTCCTGTGGGGTGATATTGATCAGGATATCTTCAGTCATGAGCCGGCATCGATGCGTTAATTGTTCAGAGCGACATCATACACGCCGGGACGTAGGGTGGGCACTCCGTGCCCACGCGTAACATTTTCGATGTGCTGGCTTTGCGTGGGCTCGGAAGCCCACCCTACAGGAAGGAAACCCCAGCCTTCTTCAGCAGCTGTGCGGTCTCGAACACGGGCAGGCCCATGATGCCCGAATGGCTGCCTTCGATATGCTCGATGAATAGCGCGGCCAGGCCCTGGATGCCGTAGGCGCCGGCCTTGTCGTAGGGCTCGGAGGTGGCGCAATAGGCCTTGATGGTGTCGCGGCTCAGGCTGGCGAAGCGCACGTTGGACACCTGGGTCACCTGTTCGGCGAGGTCGATATGGTGCAGGGCCACCGAGGTCAGCACCTGGTGGGTGCGGCCCGACAGCCGCTCCAGCATGGCGATGGCTTCCTCGGCGTTGGCCGGCTTGCCGAGGATCTGGCCGTCGATGGTGACGGTGGTGTCGGCCGACAGCACCGGACGCAGCGGCATGCGGCGCAGTGCCAGCACCTTCCAGGCGAAGGCGCCCTTTTCGCGGGCGACGCGCTCGACGTAGGCGAGCGGCGCCTCACCGGGATGCTCGTCCTCGCTCACATCGGGTCCGCGGCCCGGATCGGAACGCAGGCTGAGCAGTTCGAATTCCACGCCGACCTGGCGCAGCAGTTCGCGCCTGCGCGGGCTTTTCGAGGCGAGGTAAATCTTTTTATCGAGGAGTTTCATCCCTAGACTCTGTGGTAGGGGTGGTTCTGGGTGATCGACCACGCACGATAAAGCTGCTCCGCCAGCATCACGCGCACGATTCCGTGCGGCAGCGTCATGCTCGAGATGCGGATCAGGCCGTCGGCGCGGGCTTTCAGTTCGGGATCGAGGCCGTCGGCGCCGCCGATCAGGAAGGCGACATCGCGCCCATCCTGCTGCCAGGCTTCCAGCTGCTGGGACAGGCCGACGCTGGTCAGGTCCTTGCCGCGCTCGTCGAGGGCGATGATGCGCACCCCCTTCGGCAGCACGGCTTCGATGCGCTCGCGTTCGAGCGCCATCGCGGTGGCCGCGGTCTTGCTGCCCGACCTTTCGACCGGCTTGATTTCCTTGAGCACGATGCGCAGCTCGGGCGGCATGCGCTTGACGTACTCGGCAAAGCCGGTCTCGATCCAGGCCGGCATCTTGTGGCCGACCGCGACTATCATCAACTGCATTGAAACGAATTACTCTTCAGTCTTCTTGATACGGCGGATGACTTTCTTGGCCGGTGCGGCAGCTTCGGCGGCCGGGGCGGCCTTCGCGCGCTTCGGTGCGGCGGCCTTGGCGGCTTTCGCAGCGGCGGCGGAGGCGGCAACGGCTTTCGGCACGGCCACTTTCACGCGGGCGCCGGTCGGGATCTTGGCGGCAGGCTTCTTGGCTGCGGTGGCGCCTTCGCCGGCGGCGGTCTTCGATGCAGCGGTGGCGCGCTTGGCGGCCGGCTTCTTCTCGACCACCGGCTTGGCTTCCGGCTGGTCCTGGTTGGCGGCCAGGTGCTTGCCCTTGCCCTTCGGCGCCGCGGCGGCTTCGATGCCTTCCACGGTCGACTTGCGCTTGGCCGCGCCCAGCTTGACCGGCTTCTCGCCCCAGATTTCTTCGAGGCGGTAGTACTGGCGGATCGCCGGCTGCATGATGTGCACGATCATGTCGCCCAGGTCGACCAGCACCCATTCGCCGGTGTCTTCGCCTTCGAGGCCGACGACATCGCCGCCTGCTTCCTTGACCTTGTCGCGTACCGAGGCGGCCAGCGCCTTGGTCTGGCGATTCGAGGTGCCCGAGACGACCGCGATGCGATCGAACAGGCTGGTCAGGTTCGTCGTGTCGAACAGGGCGATGTCCTGGCCCTTGACGTCTTCGAGGGCGTCGACGACGAGTGCTTGCAGTTTCTTGATATCCATTAGCTCTTGTATAAGTTGTGTTGTTGAATATAGTCTAGCACTTGCGGCGCAAGCAGCGCGCTTACCTTTGCCCGCTGCGCCGGGTCCGCTTCGGCACCTGCGTGCAGCGCCGCGCGCAGCTCGGTGGCCGAAATATCGACGGCCAGCGTATGCGCCAGGCAGACGCGTCCCGCCTTGCTTGCGCGTACTTCCTCGGGCGTGCCGAGGCGCGGCGCCAGCGCTGCGGCCACCGCGGGCGGCAGGGCAGCGCTGTCGAGTTGGTAGCCGGGACGGGCCGCCACCGCAAAGTTCGCCAGTGCGAACAAATCTTCCCAGTCGCGCCAGCTGTCCAGCTTCTGCAACTGGTCCGCACCCATCAGGAACACGATCGAGGCATCGGGTCCGAGTTCGGCGCGCAGCTCGCGCAGGGTGTCGACCGTGTAGGTCGGGGTGTCGCGCTCGATTTCGCGGGTATCGATCACCGGTTTGAACGCGGCGTGTTCGAAGGCCAGCTTCAGCATGGCGACGCGGTCGGCATCGCCGGCTTCCAGGCCGGCCTTCTTCTGCCACGGCTGGCCGGCCGGCATGATGCGCAGCTCGTCGGGCTGCAGCAGCTGCGCGAACAGTTCGGCCAGGGCGACGTGGCCGCGATGCACCGGATCGAAACTGCCTCCCAGCAGCGCTATGCAGGAGGTCGCACGGAAAGTCACGAAGCCAGCCAGTCCCGGTGAGGAAGGAAGTCGCTGGCCAGCGCCGCCTCGGGGCTGCCGGGTTCAGGATGCCAGTCGTAGCGCCATTTGACGATCGGCGGCATCGACATCAGGATCGCTTCGGTGCGTCCGCCCGACTGCAGGCCGAACAGGGTGCCGCGGTCCCAGACCAGGTTGAACTCGACGTAACGTCCGCGGCGATAGGCCTGGAAGTCGCGTTCGCGTTCGCCGTAGGGCTGGTCCTTGCGGCGCTGCAGGATCGGCAGGTAGGCATCGAGGAAAGCGTTGCCGACCTTCTGCACCAGCGCATACGACTGCTCGAAACCGAGTTCGTTGAAGTCGTCGAAGAAGATGCCGCCGACGCCGCGCGCTTCCTTGCGGTGCTTCAGGTAGAAATAATCGTCGCACCAGCGCTTGAAGCGCGGATGCAGGTCGTCGCCGAAGGGCGCCAGCGCGTCGTGGCAGACCTGGTGGAAATGCCGCGCGTCCCCTTCGTCGCCGTAGTAGGGCGTCAGGTCCATGCCGCCGCCGAACCACCAGACCGGCTCCTTGCCTTCGGCCGTCGCCTCGAAGAAGCGCACATTCATGTGCACGGTCGGCGCATACGGGTTACGCGGGTGCAGCACCAGCGAGACGCCCATGGCTTCCCAGGCGCGTCCGGCCAGTTCGGGCCGCGCGGCCATCGCCGACGGCGGCAGGCTCTTGCCTTGCACGTGGGAGAAATTGCAGCCGCCGCGTTCGAACACATTGCCTTCTTCAATCAGGCGCGAAATCCCGCCGCCACCCTCGGTACGCTCCCAGGTGTCGGTCAGGAAGGGCTTGCCGTCGATATCCTCCAGCGCCTGCACGATGCGCGCCTGCAGGTCGAGCAGCCAGGACTTGACGGCGGCAGGGTTCGGAGTGGACATGTGGAAAGGGGTATGGACGAAAAAATGAACGGGGATTGTACACTACTGGCCTGGCCACCGTCATTCCCGCGGCTACCGTCATTCCCGCGGCCTTCGAACGTCATTCCCGCGAAGGCGGGAATCCAAGCTCGTCGCATACCCGTAGCGCATTATTGATAGTCATCATCTTCGAAAAGATGGGACGTGCGACGATGCCGCGATGGACAAATCCAGCTACGTCTACATTCTGGCAAGCGAGCCATATGGCACACTCTACATTGGCGTCACGTCGAGTCTGATTAAGCGTGCATGGCAGCATCGCGAAGGTGCCGTTGACGGCTTTTCGAAACAATATGGAGTCAAGCTGCTCGTGTGGTTTGAAGTCCACTCCGAGATTCTGGAAGCGATCAAACGCGAAAAACAGATCAAGAAGTGGAATCGGGATTGGAAGGTCAATCTCATCCAGGAATCGAATCCTGATTGGCGTGACCTGTATGATGAGATTGCGATTTAGCAGGCTGACTTGGATTCCCGCCTTCGCGGGAATGACGTTATCCGGCCGCAGGCCCTGGAAACAAAAACGGGACGCTGCTTTCGCAAACGTCCCGCTTCATCGAACGAGCAATCGATAATTACTGCTTGAGGCCGCGCCAGCCGATGTCGCGGCGGTACTGGGCGCCGTTGAAATGGATCTTTTCGACGGTCTCGTAGGCCTGCTTCTGGGCCATCTTGACGCTGTCGCCCAGGCCCACCACGCACAGCACGCGGCCGCCAGAGGTCTGCAGGGTGCCCGCCACCAGGCGGGTGCCGGCGTGGAAGGTGACGCATTCGGGCGTCTCGGCCGGGATGCCATCGATGATGTCGCCCTTGACCGGGTCGTCCGGGTAGCCGCCGGCCGCCATCACCACGCCCACCGCCGTGCGGCGGTCCCATTCGAGTTCGACGGTGTCGAGCGTGCCGTTGCAGGCGTTTTCGAGCACGGTCACGAAGTCGCTCTTCAGGCGCGCCATGATGGGCTGGGTTTCCGGGTCGCCCATGCGGCAGTTGAATTCCAGCGTCTTCGGCACACCGTTGGCGTCGATCATCAGGCCGGCGTACAGGAAGCCGGTGTAGGGGATGCCGTCCTTGGCCATGCCCTGGATGGTCGGGTTGATGATCTCGCGCATCACGCGCGCATGCATCGACGGCGTCACGATCGGCGCCGGCGAGTAGGCGCCCATGCCGCCCGTGTTCGGGCCCTGGTCGCCGTCCTTCAGGCGCTTGTGGTCCTGCGAGGTGGCCAGGGCCAGCACGTTCTTGCCGTCGCACATGACGATGAAGCTGGCTTCTTCGCCGGCCAGGAATTCTTCGATCACGATGCGCGCGCCGGCGTCGCCGAAGCGGTTATCCGACAGCATGTGGTCGACCGCCTGGTGCGCCTCTTCCAGCGTCATGGCCACCACCACGCCTTTGCCGGCCGCCAGGCCATCGGCCTTGATCACGATCGGCGCGCCGTTGGCGTCGATGTAGGCGTGGGCCTGGGCCGCATCGGAGAAGGTCTGGTACTTCGCGGTCGGGATGCCGTGGCGCTCCATGAAGGCCTTGGCGAAGTCCTTCGAGCTTTCCAGCTGCGCCGCCTCGCGGGTCGGGCCGAAGATCTTCAGGCCGCGCGCGCGGAACAGGTTGACGATGCCGGCCGCCAGCGGCGCTTCCGGCCCGACCAGGGTCAGGCCGATGTGCTCGGCCACCACGAAGTCGGCCAGCGCGGCCGGGTCCGTGATGTCGATGTTGACCAGGCGCGCATCGCGCGCGGTGCCGCCGTTGCCGGGTGCGACATAGACCATCTGGACGCGGTCGGATTGGGCCAGTTTCCAGGCCAGGGCGTGTTCACGGCCACCAGAGCCGACTACCAGGATTTTCATGTGGGCCTTCTGCTTGCTGCTTACTCTTCGATGACGGCGTTGGTGTAGATTTCCTGCACATCGTCCAGGTTTTCCAGGACGTCGAGCAGTTTCTGCATCTTCTGCGCGTCTTCGCCGGTGAAGACGGTTTCGACGTCCGGCTTCATGATCACTTCGGCCGAATCGGCCTTGAAGCCGGCCTTTTCCAGCGCGTCCTTGACGGCGCTGAAGGCGTTCGGGTCGCACAGCACTTCGAAGCCGCCTTCGTCGTCGGCGATGACGTCGTCGGCGCCGGCTTCCAGCGCCGCTTCCATCAGCTTGTCCTCTTCCACGCCCGGCGCGAACAGGAACTGGCCGACGTGCTTGAACATGAAGGAAACCGAGCCTTCGGTGCCCATGTTGCCGCCGTATTTGCTGAACGCGTGGCGGACTTCGGCCACGGTGCGCACGCGGTTGTCGGTCATGCAGTCGACGATGATCGCCGCGCCGCCGATGCCGTAGCCTTCGTAGCGGATTTCTTCGTAGTTGACGCCTTCCAGGCCGCCCGAGCCGCGCTGGATCGCACGGGTGACGTTATCCTTCGGCATGTTCGCATCGGCTGCCTTGTCGACTGCCAGGCGCAGGCGCGGGTTGGAGGCGATGTCGCCGCCGCCCATGCGGGCGGCAACCGTGATTTCCTTGATGAGTCGAGTCCAGATCTTGCCGCGCTTGGCGTCGGTGGCGGCCTTTTTATGCTTGATGTTGGCCCATTTGCTGTGTCCAGCCATGATGTCGAGATTCCCTTAGGAGATGTGCATTAATCCTCGACATTTTAACATAGGCCTCCTGCGCAAAAACTGTCAGGGAAACAACAGCGCGGTGCCCCAGGCCACCAGTCCGAGGCCGCTGGCGCAGGCCAGCAGGTGGCCGCCGGGCAGCAGTTTTTCGGCCAGGATCAGGGCGATCAGGCCGCAGATCACCGGCAGGTTCAGCACCCCGGCCGGCAGCACCAGGGCCAGCAGCAGCCAGCAGCAGCCCATGCAGTAGCGCGCATCGGCAACGCCCATCCGGAACGCGCCCCACACGCCGCGCCGCCAGTGCGTCAGGACGAAGGCCAGCGGCGTGCGGCAATTGTCCAGGCAGACATGCTTGGCCGGCGTCCATTGGTAGACCCCGGCCGCCACCAGGGCCAGCGCGCCGGCGGTGGGGTGGGAGATCGCCATGCTCTCGTCGAGCGCGCCGGCATCGTGCAGGATCCAGCCGGCCAGCGTGCCGACCAGCGCGCAACAGCACCACACGCACAGGTAGCCGAGCACGAACATCAGGGTGCCGGGATAGACCCAGCGTTCGCGCCGCAACCGCTTGACGCGCGCATACAGCAGCACCGAGGGGGCCGTGGCCGGCAGCATCATCGCCGCGATCACGACCGCCCAGAGCGCGAACAGCAGCACCAGGTCGGCCGGGTGGTAGGGCGTGGGCGCCGTCTTGCCGGCCGCGCCCAGGCCGATCGGTGCCATGCGGCCAACGCGGACCAGCAAATAGGCCCAGCACAGGGCCGCGAGCAGTCCCAGCAGGGTGAGCACGACGGTGCGTTCCGATCCATTGCGGCCAATGCCACCCGCGCTGCTCATGGGGCCGTACTCCTTCGGTATTGCATGAATATTCTCCGCTAAGTGATTGATGGGGCGATGGGTCAGCGGCGGTTTGACCGCCATGCCCGGGCGGCGTTCGCTGCCGCCCTCAGCCAGAAACCGGGATTCGATCTACAATCGTTCGATGAGCAAAATCGCAATCGACACTTCCGTTGCGCCGGTCCCACGTTCGGCCCTCCTTGGCGGACTCGCCATCGCCATCGCCGGCGCCGTTCTGTTTTCTACGAAGGCCGTTGTCGCCAAACTGCTGTATCGCTACCACATCGACGCAGTCACCTTGATCGCCTTCAGGATGCTGTTCTCGCTTCCGGTGTTTGCCGCCGTGGCGATCTGGAAGATGCGGACCCAGCCGCCGCTATCGGTGGCCGACCGCTGGCGCCTGGTGGGCCTGGGCCTGCTTGGCTACTACCTGTCCAGCTACCTCGACTTCCTCGGGCTGCAGTACATCTCGGTCGGACTGGAGCGCCTGATCCTGTTCCTGACCCCGACCTTCGTGCTGCTGATTACGGCCGTGTTCCTGAAGCGCCGCATCCATCCCGCGCAGTGGCTGGCGCTGGGCCTGTCCTATTGCGGCATCGTGCTGGTGTTCGTGCACGACCTGGGGGCGGGCGCCGGCAGCATCGTGACCGGTTCCCTGCTGGTGCTGGGTTCGGCGCTGGCGTATGCGATCTACCTGCTGGGCACCGGCGAGATGGTCCGGCGCATCGGCTCGCTGCGCCTGGTGGCCTACGCGATGTGCGTCTCCAGCGCGGCCTGCATCGCGCAGTTCTTCATCCTGCGTCCGGCGAGCATGCTGGTGCAGCCGCTGCAGGTCTACGGCCTCTCGCTCGTGAACGGGATTTTCTGTACCATCTTCCCGGTCTTCATGACCATGGCCGCGGTGCAGCGCATCGGCGCCGCGACCGCCTCGCAGGCCGGCATGATCGGGCCGGTATCGACGCTGTTCCTGGGCTGGGCGCTGCTGGGCGAGCCGATCACGACGGTGCAGATGGCTGGAACCGGCCTGGTGCTGGCGGGTATCTATATGCTGTCCTTGAAAAAAACCTGAGGAGAACCATGAAACAACGGATTGCGCTAATTGCCCACGACAAGAAAAAGGACGACATGATCGCGCTCGCCGCCGAGTACCGGGATTACCTGGCCGGCTGCAAGCTGACCGCCACCGGCACCACCGGCGGCCGCCTGCATAACGAGCTCGGGCTGGACGTCGAGCGCATGCATTCGGGCCCGCTGGGCGGCGACCTGCAGATCGGCGCCCATCTCGTCAACGGCGAGATCGACTGCGTGATCTTCCTGCGCGACCCGATGACCCCGCAGCCGCACGAGCCCGACATCAACGCCCTGGTGCGCGCCTGCGACGTGCACAACATCCCCTGCGCGACCAATGTGTCGAGCGCGCGCCTGGTGCTGTCGCGGCTGAGGGAACTATGAAAGCGATCCGTTATGCGCGCACCGGCGGTCCCGAGGTGCTGGAAGTCGTCGATGTCGAGGTCGGCGAGCCCGGTCCTGGCGAAGCGCGGGTGCGCAACCATGCGATCGGCCTGAACTTCATCGACGTTTATTTCCGCAGCGGCCTGTACCCGCAGCCGCTGCCGGGCGGGCTGGGGCAGGAGGGCGCCGGCGTGGTCGAGGCGGTGGGCGAGGGCGTGCAGCACGTCAAGCCGGGCGACCGCGTGGCCTATGCGGCGCGTCCGAACGGCGCCTACAGCGAGCTGCGCGTCATGCCGGCCGATATCCTGGTCAAGCTGCCGGACGCGATCGACTTCGAGACCGGGGCCGCGATGATGCTGCAGGGCCTGACGGTGCAATACCTGTTCCGTCGCACCTATCCGCTGAAGGCCGGCGACACGATCCTGTTCCATGCCGCGGCCGGCGGGGTCGGCCTGATCGCCTGCCAGTGGGCGCGCGCGATGGGCGTGAACCTGATCGGTACCGTGGGGTCCAACGAGAAAGCGGCGCTGGCGAAGAGCCATGGCGCCGCCCACGTCATCAACTACAACCGTGAAGACGTGGTGCAGCGCGTGCTGGAAATCACGAACGGCGCGAAGGTGCCGGTGGTCTACGATTCGGTGGGAAAGGACACCTTCCTCCGCTCGCTCGATTGCCTGCAGCCGCTGGGCCTGATGGTCAGCTTCGGCAACTCGTCCGGCGCGGTGCCGCCGTTCGCGCTGAGCGAACTGGTCTCGCGCGGCTCGCTCTACATCACGCGCCCGACGCTGCAGACCTATGCGGCCAAGCGCGCCGACCTGGAAGCGATGGCGGCCGACCTGTTCCAGATGGTCACCAGCGGCCAGGTGAAGATCGCGATCCACCAGCGCTTCCCGCTGGCGGATGCGGCCCAGGCCCATATCGCGCTGGAAGCGCGGCGCACCACCGGTAAAACCATTCTGCTGCCATGACCGCCATGAGAGAGTTCAGCGACGACAACGATCCCCCGATCCAGCCCCAGCAGGACGACAGCCCGCGCTTCGGACGTTTGCTGGCGGTGCTGGCGCTGGCCATTTTGCTGATTGTGGCGATTACGGTGGTGTCGGAAAAGTATCTGGCCTAGGAATAAAAAAACGGGACGCCTGCCCAAAGCAGTGCGTCCCGTTTTTTTGCCAACTGGTAAAACTTAACCCTTCCGCGGCTCCTGCTTCAGCTCGATCACCCGCGCCCCGCCATTCGGCCCAGGGAAACCTTCGAAGGCACTCTGCACCAGCGCCGGCATCACCTTGGGCGTCGACATGGTCTTGCTCACGTTGCGCACGGTGACGTCGAACAGGCGCTTGTTGTCGGTCGCCGACGTGATCGAGATCTGCACCTGGCGGTGGTAGCGGTGCTCTTCTTCGACGTCGTAGCGCGGCACCGGGCCCCAGAACGGATCGTAGAAGGGGTTGTACCAGCCGCCGCCCCAGTAGCGGCGACGCAAGCCGCCATAGCCGAAGCGCGCCGAATACGGATAGAAGGGCGCAAACGACGGGTAGATCACCTGGGTCGGCACGTCGACGGTCACGAAGCGCACACCCACCTTCAGCGAAGGCGATTGCGGCGCTTCATGGAAGCCCAGGCGCGTCAGCTGGTCGCGCACCAGGTTCTGGTAGTTCTGCAGTTCCAGCGTGTTGTCCTGCGGCGCCGGGGCGTCGAAGGCATAGCTCTTGTCGGCGATCTGCGCCGGCCACTGGTGAAAGGTGGTGACATCGCTGCGGATCGTGGTCGCGCAGCCGCCCAGCAGCAGGCTCAGCGATGCCACCGCGGCGATCATTGTGCGTTTCATGAAGTGCTCCATCTGGCTGTCTTTTATGCAATCGGATTTTTTCAGGGGTACAGCTTACCGCCCCTGTTCCATTTACGGAAATACATTTACGAGCGGTTACGGCCGCTACACTGCGATACATACGTGGCCACACGGACAGGGAATCGAAACGCCCCGCCGCTGTTGGTAAAATAAGCATTCATTCCACCATCGTTCGCGGACCCCAACCATGCGCACCGATACGCCCCAGACCATCTATCGCAAGGATTACACTGCCCCCAGCTACCTGGTCGACACCGTCGAACTCGGCTTCGACCTCGATCCCGCCCGTACCATCGTCGCCAACCGCATGACGATGCAGCGCAACCCGGACAGCAGCCGGCGCGACATCGAACTGTACGGCGAGGATATCGAGCTGGTGACGATCCGCCTGAACGGCAAGACCCTGGACGAGGGCGCCTACGCGATCGAAGGCAGCATCCTGCGCATCCCTGACGCGCCGGACAGCGTCACGCTGGAAATCGAAACGATCTGCGTTCCTGAGAGCAACACGACCCTCAGCGGCCTGTACGTCTCCAACGGCAATTTCTACACCCAGTGCGAAGCCGAGGGCTTCCGCCGCATCACTTATTTCCCGGACCGTCCGGACGTGATGGCGAAGTACATGGTCATGCTGCGCGCGGACAAGGAAAAATTCCCGGTCCTGCTCTCGAACGGCAACCTGGTCGAGGAGGGCGAGCTGCCTGACGGCCGCCACTACGCCAAGTGGGAAGACCCGTTCAAGAAGCCGTCCTATCTGTTTGCGCTGGTCGCCGCGCGCCTGGTTTGCCAGGAGGAACAGTTCCCGCTGGCCGACGGCCGCACCGCCCTGCTGCAGGTGTGGGTGGAAGAGGGCAACCTCGACAAGACCGATTACGCGATGCAGTCGCTCAAGCACAGCATCCGCTGGGACGAAGAGCGCTGGGACCTCGAGCTCGACCTCGACCGCTTCATGATCGTCGCCGTCGGCGACTTCAACATGGGCGCGATGGAGAACAAGGGCCTGAACATCTTCAACACCAAGTTCGTGCTGGCCAATCCGCGCGTCGCCACCGACATCGACTTCCAGGGCATCGAGGCGGTCGTGGGCCACGAATACTTCCATAACTGGACCGGCAACCGCGTGACCTGCCGCGACTGGTTCCAGCTGTCGCTGAAGGAAGGTCTCACTGTCTTCCGTGACCAGGAATTCTCGGCCGACATGATCGGCACCGATACCGGCCGCGCCGTGACCCGTATCGACCAGGTGCGCACGCTGCGCCAGGCCCAGTTCCCGGAAGACGCGGGTCCGATGGCGCACCCGGTGCGCCCGGACTCCTTCGTCGAGATCAATAATTTCTATACGGTCACGGTGTACGAGAAGGGCGCGGAAGTGGTCCGCATGTACCAGACCCTGCTGGGCCGCGAAGGCTTCCGCAAGGGCATGGACCTGTATTTTGCCCGCCATGACGGCCAGGCCGTCACCTGCGACGACTTCCGCATGGCGATGGCCGATGCCAACGGCCGCGACCTGACCCAGTTCGAGCGCTGGTACAGCCAGGCCGGCACCCCCATCGTGCAGGCCGAAACCCGCTACGACGAGGCCGCCCGCACCTACGAGCTGCGCCTGATCCAGACCTGTCCGGCAACCCCGGGCCAGCCGGAAAAGCTGCCCTTCCATATCCCGGTGGCCGTCGGCCTGCTGGGCAAGGATGGACGCGACCTGCCGCTCGTCATCGACGGCCAGCCGAAGGGCAGCACCGCCGTGCTGGAGCTCACGGAAGCGGACCAGACCTTTGTCTTCAGCGACGTGCCGGAGCAACCGACGCCCTCGATCCTGCGCGACTTCTCGGCCCCGGTGATCCTGAAGCACGGCTACAGCGATGCCGAGCTGGTCCACCTGTTCAATCACGACAGCGACCCCGTCAACCGCTGGGAAGCCGGGCAGCGCCTGGCCATGGCCCGCCTGCTGAAGCTGGCGTCCGACATCGCGCTCAAGAACCCGGCCGCGGATGCCCCGAACGCCTCGGCGCGCACCGCCGTGCTGGAGCAGATGAACCTGGACGAGGTCTTCGTGCAGGCCATGCGCGCCATCCTGGTCGACGAGAGCCTGGACCCGGCCTTCCGCGAACAGGCGCTGCTGCTGCCGACCGAGAGCATGATCGCCGACCAGATGGACGTCGTCGATCCGCTGGCGATCCACATGGCGCGCCAGTTCGTGCGCGCCGACATCGGCGTGCGCCTGCGCGCCGAGCTGCTGGCCCAGTACCAGGCCAACGAAACGCCGGGCGAGTACAGCCCGGACGCCGCCTCGATCGGCAAGCGCGCGCTGAAGAACCTGGCGCTGTCCTACCTGTGCGCGGCGCCGGATGCGGAATCGCTGGCCCTGGCCGAGCGCCAGTTCGACGAAGCCACCAACATGACCGACCGCGCCGCCGCCCTGGGCGCCCTGGTGCACGGCCGCGCACCGGTTGCCCCGGACGCGCTGCAGCGCTTCTACGACGAATTCCAGAGCGAGGCCCTGGTGGTCGACAAGTGGTTCATGATGCAGGCGACGGCGCCGACCACCGACGTCGCCACCGTGCGCGAACTGATGAAGCACCCGGCCTTCACGCTGCGCAACCCGAACCGCGCGCGCAGCCTGGTCGCCGCCTTCTGCACCGGCAACGCGGTGCAGTTCCACGCGCCGGACGGCAGCGGCTACGCCTTCTGGGCCGAGCAGGTGATCGCGCTGGATGCGCTGAATCCGCAGGTTGCCAGCCGCCTGGCCCGCGCCATGGACCGCTGGCGCCGTTATTCGCCGGCGCTGCAGGAGCACATGAAGAAGGCGCTGCAGCAGGTTGCCGGGCAGGGCAAGCTGTCGAACGACGTGCGCGAGGTGGTGTCCAAAGCGCTGGCCAATTAAAAAATTAACGTGGGCACGGGGTGCCCACCCTACATCATCGTAGGGTGGGCGGCCTCCGCCCACGAACGAATTCAACACAAACCTTAGGAAATCCATGAAACGTGTCAGCCTGACCCAATACCTGGTTGAGGAGCAGCGCCTCCACAACAACATCCCCGCGTCGCTGCGCCTCCTGATCGAGGTGGTGGCCCGCGCCTGCAAGACCATCAGCCACTCGGTCGGCAAAGGCGCCCTCGGCGATATCCTGGGCAGCGCCGACACCGAAAACATCCAGGGCGAAGTGCAGAAGAAGCTGGACGTGATCTCGAACGAAATCCTGCTCGAAGCCAACGAATGGGGCGGCCACCTGGCGGCCATGGCGTCGGAAGAGATGGAATCGATCCACCCGATCCCGAACCGCTATCCGATGGGCGAATACATGCTGCTGTTCGACCCGCTGGACGGCTCCTCGAACATCGACGTCAACGTCTCGATCGGCACCATTTTCTCAGTGCTGAAGGCGCCGGAAGGCATGACCGCCCCGACCGAAGCCGACTTCATGCAGGAAGGCGCCAAACAGGTCGCGGCCGGCTATGCGGTCTACGGCCCGCAGACCATGCTGGTGCTGACCACCGGCGCCGGCGTCAACTGCTTCACGCTGGACCGCGAGATGGGTTCCTGGGTGCTGACCCAGAAGAACATGCAGATCCCGGAAGAGACCAAGGAATTCGCGATCAACATGTCGAACCAGCGCCACTGGCACCCACCGGTGCAGCGCTACGTCTCGGAAATGCTGGCCGGCAAAACCGGCCCGCGCGGCAAGGACTTCAACATGCGCTGGATCGCCTCGATGGTGGCCGACGTGCACCGCATCCTGAACCGCGGCGGCATCTTCATGTACCCGGCCGACCTGCGCGATCCGTCCCAGCCGGGCAAGCTGCGCCTGATGTACGAAGCCAACCCGATGGCCTTCATCGTCGAGCAGGCCGGCGGCGCCGCCACCGACGGCCGCCAGCGCATCCTCGACATTCCGCCGACCAAGCTGCACCAGCGCGTGCCGGTTTTCCTGGGCTCCAGGAGCGAAGTCGAGCGTGTGACGAGCTACCACCAGGAATAAATTTGCGGCCCGTTCGCAAAATTGCCGAGTCGGACTAGCAAGTTTGCGAAGTTGTTTGTTAGAATACGGGTCCCCGCCGCTGTAGCTCAGTCGGTAGAGCAGCGCATTCGTAATGCGAAGGTCACCAGTTCGATTCCGGTCAGCGGCACCAAGGATTAGCAGCAAGATCAAAGGGTTACAGGCGCAAGCGTGTGGCCCTTTTGTCTTTTGTGGCCTCTGCACGGCAATTGCCGGTATCATGACCGTGTCCGTATTGAAATAATGCCTATGCGCCGCTGGGTCATCATCATTCTGCTGCTGGTCTATCCGCTCCAGGTCGCCCTGGCAGTGGCGGACAAGTGCTGCGTGACGACACCCGCCGGGGTCACCCATCACAGCGGCGGACAGGCCGGCGCCATCGCCGCCCAACCGGTCTTCGTCGTCGACGACGAGCGTCCGGCACTGGCGGACCCGCATTGCGCGGCCTGCGTGTTCGGCCAGGTGCTTTATCTGCCGTCGGATTTTATCGTCATCCCGGCCGAGCGCGGCCACGCCGCCAGCATCGATTTCCATCCTCCCTACCTGACGGCGCCGCCGACGGCCCGCCTCGAACGCCCCAAATGGTTTGTCGCCGCTGACTAGCGCGCAGACGATCCCTTGATCCCCTAGCGAGCCTGCCCGGCTCGCGTGCCCCTGCGCGCCTGATTCACCATTTTCAGGAGCAGGCATGACTATCCGAACCAAACGACATCACGTCCTGGTCGCGATCGTCGCATTGGCATGGGGCTGCAGCGCAGCCGAGCCGATGCGCGTTGCGCCAGGCACAGCAACACCCATCGATCTACCGACCGCCATCGGCCTGGCCCTGGCCCAGCCCGCGGTGCAGGCGGCCGCCCACGAAGTGGCGGCGAGCGAAGCGGGACTCGAGCAGGCCGGGCGCCTGCCGAATCCCGAGCTGGCGTATCTGCGCGAAGGCCAGCAGGCCGGCACGCGGACCACCACGGTCCAGATCAACCAGCCCATCGAACTAGGCGGCAAGCGGCAGGCCCGCGTCGCCCTGGCGCAGGGCAGCCTCGAGCTGGCCAGAAGCCAGCAGCTGGCCGTGCGCCGGCAGGTCCGCGCCGAGGCCATCGCCGGCTACTACGAAGTACTGGTGGCCCGGCAGCGGCAGGAACTCGCGCAATCCCTGCTCGAACTGGCACGCCAGAGCGTCGAGGTGGCCGGCAAGCGCGTCGCCGCCGGGAAGATCTCGCCCATCGCCGAGACCAAGGCCCGTCTTGCCGCCGCCGATGCGGCAACGGAACTGAACCAGGCCAGGGCGCAGCTCACGCTGGCCAGGACCAGGCTGGGCGCCCTGATCGGCAGGCCGGCGGAGGCGATCGATGTGGCGGCGCCGTCCGGCGATCTGCCCCAGGTGCAGCCGCTGGCCGCACTGCAGGCCCGGGCCGGCGACGCGGCAGACGTCCGGCAAGCCCGCAGCCAGCTCGCCGCCCAGGAGGCGCAAGCCGGCGTGGAGCGCGCGGCGCGCATCCCGGACCTGACGCTGTCCGTGGGCAGCCAACGCGACGAGCAGGCCGGGCGGCGCCAGGCGGTGCTCGGGCTGTCGATCCCGCTGCCGCTGTTCGACCGTAACGCGGGCAGGCTGCAGGCGGCGCTGCGGCGTGCCGACAAGGCGCGCGACGAACTCGCCGCCGCGCAAACGAAGGCCGCTTCGGCGCTGGCCGGCGCCTACACGCGCTACGAAGTGGCCAGGAGCGAGGTCGAGCTGCTGCGGCAGGACGTGCTGCCCCAGGCCAAAGACGCCTACGAGCTGACCCTTAAGGGCTTCGAGTACGGCAAGTTCCCCTTCCTGGACGTGCTCGACGCCCAGCGCACCTGGTTCCAGGCGCAGTCGCGCCTCTGGAACAGCATGCTCGACGCCTGCCGCGCCTATGCCGAGATCGAAGCGATCGCCGGCACCCTTGAAGAAGACAAACGAGATACGAAGCGAGATTCGCAATGACCCGTCAACAGAAATTATCGATCGCGCTGATGTGCGCGGTCGCCGCCATCCTTGCCGCGCTGATGCTGTGGCGCCAGCCGGCAGCACCCGGTACCCAGCCGGCGACCGAACACGAAGCGCACAAGGATTCGCACGGCCACGACGACCGCCACGCCGAAGCCGATGCAGTGCCTGCCCAGGCCGAAGACGAGCGCGGCATCGCGATGAGCGAGGCCCAGATCAAGGCCAACGGCATCGCCATCGACACCGTCAAGCCGGCCATGATCCAGGAGCGCCTGCACCTGCCGGCGCAGATCAGGGTCGACGCCGAGCGCACCGTCGCGCTGGCCGCGCCGGCGCAAGGCATCGTGCAGTCGGTGCTGGTGTCGCCCGGCGCGACGGTGAAGAAGGGCCAGGCGCTGGTGGCAATCCAGAGCCCGGCGGTGGCGCAATGGCGCGCGGAGCTGGGCAGTGCCCGCCAGCGCCTGAAGCTGGCCAAAACCACCTACCAGCGCGAGAAGACCTTGTGGGAAGAACGGATCTCCGCACGCCAGGACCTCGACGCGGCGGAGACCGCGCTGAAGGAAGCCGGGATCGCGGTGCAGGCGGCGCAGCAGCGCCTCGGCGCCCTCGGCATCGCGGCCGGCGACGAAGGCGTGTCCAGCATCGTGACCGTGCGCGCGCCGCTGGATGGGGTGGTGGTCGAGCGCCCGGCCGTGGCGGGGCAGGCGGTCGACGAAACCAGGCCGCTGCTCACGATTGCCGACCTGTCCCGGGTCTGGGTCGAAGCGGCGGTGCCGGCGGACAGCCTGCCGCAGATCGGCACCGGCATGGCGGTGAAGGTCAGCGTCAACGCGCTGCCGGGTGCGCTCGACGGCACGCTGGCCTTTGTCGGCCCCGTGCTGGGCGAAACCACGCGCATGGCGACCGCGCGGATCGTCCTGCCCAACAAGGATCTGCGGCTGCGTCCCGGCATGCTGGCCAGCGTCGACCTGATGGGGCCAGCGTCGAATGTCCAGTTGACGGTGGCCAGCGACGCCGTCCAGACCATCCATGAGCACAAGGTCGTGTTCGTCCGCACTGAAGCGGGCTTCCGCGCGCAGGACGTCGTCATCGGGCGCGCCGACGGCAAGCGGACCGAGATCGTGAAGGGATTGGCGGCGGGCGCCGGCTATGCGGCCGGCGGCAGCTTCCTGCTCAAGGCGGATCTCGGCAAGTCCGAAGCCGAACACGAGGACTGAGCGGCCATGTTCCAGAAACTCATCGAACTTGCCATCGCGCGCCGCTGGCTGATCGTCTTCGCGGTGCTGTGCCTGGCCGGGCTGGGCGTGTACAGCTACCAGCGCCTGCCGATCGACGCGGTCCCGGACATCACCAATGTCCAGGTGCAGATCAACACCGGCGCCGCCGGCTATTCGCCGCTCGAGGTCGAGCAGCGCATCACCTTCCCGATCGAGACCGCGATGAACGGCTTGCCGCGCCTCGAGCAGACCCGTTCGCTGTCCCGCTACGGCCTGTCGCAGGTGACCGTCGTGTTCAAGGAAGGCACCGACATCTACTTCGCGCGCCAGCTCGTCAGCGAACGGCTGCAGCAGGCCAGGGCCAGTCTGCCGGCCGGGGTCGAACCGGCCATGGGGCCGACCGCGACCGGACTGGGCGAGATCTTCTACTGGACCGTCGAAACGAAGGAGGGCGCGCGCAAGCCGGACGGCAGCCCGTACACGCCGGCGGACCTGCGCGAGATCCAGGACTGGATCGTGGCGCCGCAGCTGCGCAGCGTGGCCGGCGTCACCGAGGTCAATACCATCGGCGGCTACCTGAAGGAATACCAGGTGGCGCCGGACATGGCCAGGCTGACCAGCCATGGCCTGTCGCTGGCGCAGCTGGTCGCCGCCATCGACCGCAACAACGCCAATGCCGGCGCCGGCTACATCGAGCGCGGCGGCGAGCAGTTCGTGGTGCGCACGCCGGGCCAGGTCAAATCGATCGAGGAGATCCGCAACATCGTGCTCGACGTGGTGCAGGGCGCGCCGGTCAGGGTGCGCGACGTCGCCGAGGTCGAACCGGGACGCGAGCTGCGCACCGGCGCCGCCACCGAGAACGGGCGCGAAGTGGTGCTGGGCGCGGTGTTCATGCTGATCGGCGAGAACAGCCGGGCGGTGGCGGAAAGCGCGCGCCGCAAGCTGGAAGCGGTGAACCGTTCGCTGCCGCCCGGCGTGCAGGCGCTGCCGGTGTACGACCGCTCGGTGCTGGTCAACAAGGCGATCGCCACGGTGCGCAAGAACCTGGTCGAAGGGGCGCTGCTGGTGATCGCGATCCTGTTCCTCTTCCTCGGCAACCTGCGCGCGGCCCTGGTCACGGCGCTGGTGATCCCGCTGACCATGCTGATGGTGTTCACGGGGATGGTCAAGGCCGGCGTCAGCGCCAACCTGATGAGCCTGGGCGCGCTCGATTTCGGCATCATCATCGACGGCGCCGTCGTCATCGTCGAGAACTGCATCCGCCGGCTCGGCCTCGCGCATGCCGCGGCCGGCCGGGCCTTGACGCGGGAAGAGCGCTTTGCCGAGGTGGCCGCCGCCGCCGCCGAAGCCCGGCGCCCGCTGCTGTTCGGCCAGCTGATCATCATGACGGTCTACCTGCCGATCTTCGCCCTGTCCGGCGTGGAAGGGAAGATGTTCCATCCGATGGCGATCACGGTGGTGATGGCGCTGGCCGCGGCGATGATCCTGTCGGTGACCTTCGTGCCGGCCGCGGTCGCGCTGTTCGTGAGCGGACAGGCGGCGGAGAAGGAAAGCCGGATCATGCACAAGGCGCAGCAACTGTACCGGCCGCTGCTCGACTGGGTGCTGCGCAACCGGCCGGTGGCCCTGAGCTTCGCGGCCCTGAGCGTGCTGCTGACCGGCCTGCTCGCGACCCGGCTGGGCACGGAGTTCGCGCCCAACCTGGACGAAGGCGACCTGGCGGTGCTGACGATGCGTATTCCCGGCACCAGCCTGCAGCAGTCGGTGGCGATGCAGCAGCACCTGGAGGCCACGCTGCTCGCGCAGTTCCCGGAAATCGAGCGCATGTTCGCGCGCGTCGGCACCGCCGAAGTGGCGACCGACCCGATGCCGCCGAATGCCGCCGACAGCTACATCATCCTGCGCCCGGAAAGCCAGTGGCCGTCGCCGCGCAAGTCGCATGCCGAACTGGTGGCGGCCATCACCGAGGCAGCCGGCAAGGTACCCGGCAATAACTACGAGTTCTCGCAGCCGATCCAGTTGCGCTTCAACGAGCTGATCTCGGGTGTGCGCAGCGATATCGCCGTCAAGGTGTTCGGCGACGACACCGAGACCATGGAGGCCACCGCGCAGCAGGTCGCCCAGGTGCTGGGCAGGCTGCCGGGTGCGGCCGAGGTCAAGGTCGAGCAGACCGAAGGTTTGCCGGCGCTGACCCTGTCGGTGGACCGGATCAAGGCTGCGCGCTATGGGCTGAACGTGGCCGATGTGCAGGAGGCCTTCGGCACGCTGGTCGGCGGACGCGAGGTCGGCATGCTGTTCGAGAGCGACCGGCGCTTTGCGATCACGGTGCGCCTGCCGGAGGGCGTACGCAACGACATCGACAGCTTGCGCCAACTGCCGGTCTCGCTGCCGCCGCAGGACGGCCGGGCCGCGAGTATTCCGCTGTCCGAGATCGCCAGCCTGGCCTTCGTCCCTGAAGCGAACCAGATCAGCCGCGAGAACGGCAAGCGGCGGATCGTCGTCACCGCCAACGTGCGTGGGCGCGACCTGGGCTCCTTCGTGGCCGAACTCGAGGCCAGCCTGGGCAAGGTCAAGCTGCCGGCGGGGATCTGGCTGAACCTGGGCGGGCAGTTCGAGAACCTGGAGGCGGCAAGCCAGCGCCTGGCCCTGGTCATCCCCGCCGCGCTGGCGATCGTGTTCGCACTGCTCTACCTGATGTTCAACAGCGTCAGGGACGGTTTACTGGTGTTCAGCGGCATCCCGTTTGCCATGAGCGGCGGCGTGCTGGCCCTGTGGCTGCGCGGGCTGCCGCTGTCGATTTCCGCCGCGGTCGGCTTCATCGCCCTGTCGGGCGTCGCCGTGCTGAACGGGCTGGTGATGATTTCCTTCGTGCGCACACTGCGCGAACAGGGGCAGGGGCCCGAGCAGGCAATGCGGGAGGGCGCGCAGGTGCGGCTGCGGGCGGTCCTGATGACGGCGCTGGTGGCCTCGCTCGGCTTCCTGCCGATGGCCCTGGCGACCAGTACGGGGGCCGAGGTGCAGCGGCCCCTGGCGACGGTCGTGATCGGCGGGATTTTGTCGTCGACCGCGCTGACGCTGCTGATCCTGCCGGCGCTGTATACCTGGGCGCACAGGCGGGAAAAGCCATAAGCCTTGGGCAGCGGAAATTAATCCGCTGCCCTTTTTCCATGTTCCTACAGCTCTGTTAGTCAGCGCACAGTCCCTGCCGGCCAAAAGTTATATTTTTTCTATCGCGACGCCGCGCAACCGGTGTCGAACCGGCATCGCGGCTTAACCCCAACGAAACGCGAATAGATCATCCCTACGCGCGGAACTCCTGAAAGTGTTCAGGGTCAATGTGTTGATGGTCGAGTATCGGTCTACTCCGCGTTGGTCAAAATCTTACGAAGGAAGACATCATGGATAATCAAAAGTCGAGCGAAGCAAAAGGTAGCACTTCGGGTAACAACGCAGCGAACCAGGGCAGCTCGAGCAACTCGGGCAGCCTGAACAAGAGCACCCAGTCGAGCCAGGGCAAGGACCAGAGCACTTCGACCGGCTCGAGCACCGGCGGCGCGACCGCATCGAGCACCGGCGCCGTGGGCGGCACCAGCAACGCCGGCTCGTCCTCCTCGTCGTCGCAGGGCGTCGGCTCGATGGGCGCGCTGAGCGCCAGCGGCTCGACTGCCAGCGGCACCAATAGCGCCACCAGCGGCTCGACCGGCGCTTCGTCGGGCGCCGACAAGGGCTCCAGCATGGGCGGCTCGTCGGGCAGCAGCCAGAGCGGCATGGGCGCGGGCGCAAGCACCGGTTCGGGCACCGGCGGCGATGCGAAAGACATCGCCGGCAAAGCCAAGGAAATGGGCGACCAGGCCAAGAACATGGCTGACCAGAAAGCCCAGGACCTGCACTCCAAGATCGACCAGGCTGCGGATGCCGCCAAGCCGATGGTCGACAAGGCCGTCAACAGCGTGCAGCCGGTCGTCGACCGCCTGGCCACCTCGGCCCACGCCGGCGTGGACAAGCTGCAGGGCATGCTGAGCGGCACCGGCGCCAGCCTGGGCCAGCGCAAGGAACAGCTGACCGACGCCTACGGCCAGTACATGGACCAGGGCCGCGAGTATGTGCGCCAGAACCCGGAAAAGGCGATCGCCATCGCTGCCGGTGTCGGTTTCCTGCTGGCCAAGCTGCTGGGCGGCCGCAGCCGCGATTACTGATCGCTTGGTTTGAGCACCTGGCGGTCGCGTAGGCGGTCGCCAGCAAACACAAAGCCGGCGCCATGCCGGCTTTGTGCGTTCTGTGGTGGAGTTGCCTGAATCTCACACAAATTCACGACAAAGTTGCAATAGGGGAATTTCTCCCTTAATCTTTACACCATGCGGCCCCAACCGCCATCCGCCGCCCGAATTCCCGCCGGCTGTCACGATTCCTTTTTCCATCTTCCATACGCAGATCTCATGCGTATGTTTATGCACATCCATTGATTGGACTGATATGCGTTTTTTGAATCTGAACATCGCCAACCGGCTGCGGCTGGGCTTCGGTTTGCTGCTTGTCTTTATAGCTGTGATTGCTTCCGTCGGTATGCAATCGCTGAACCAGCTGCACAAAGGGACGTCCGATCTCGCAGATGGCGTATGGCCGCGTGCGCGCCAGGCCAACATCGCGCTCGACAATCTGCGCGGCAGCATGGGCAGGATCGGCCAGCTGGTGGCAATCGACGATGCCGCCATGCGCGCGCACGCCACCGAGCGCCTGAATGCGAACATCGCGGCGATGGACAAGGCCCTGCAGGATCTCGAGCCGCTGCTGGTGACCTCGACCGGCAAAGCCCTCCTGGCCGAGGCCAGGGAGCAGCGCAAGACCTACGTGGCGCTGGTCGAGCAGGTCCAGGCACTGGTCAAGGATGGCAAGGCGGACGAAGCGCGGACCCTGGCCTTCGGCAAGACCTACGACACCCTGCAAGTCTTCGCGGAGTCGCTGCGCAAGCAGGTCGAGTTCCAGGAAACGCGCTTCGAGAACACGTCTCATGATGCAGACACCGTCTACGCGACCGCGCTGCGCGTGATCGGCGGCGTCGCCGCTGTCGCTGTGCTGCTGGCGATCGCCGCGGCGGTCGTGATCACCCGCTCGGTGGTGCGTCCGCTGAACCGCGCGGTCGACGTGGCGCGCACCGTGGCCGCCGGCGACCTGACCAGCCGCATCGAGGTGCAAGGCAAGGATGAAGCGGCGCAGATGATGCAGGCGCTGAAGGACATGAATGTCTCGCTGTCGACGCTGGTTCTCGACGTCCGTACCGGCAGCATCGAGATCGCCACCGCCGCGCGCGAGATCGCGACCGGCAACCTGGAACTGTCCTCGCGCACCGAGCAGCAGGCCGGCGCGCTGGAAGAAACGGCATCGTCAATGGAAGAGATGACCTCGACCGTCCGCCAGAACGCCGAGAACGCCCAGCAGGCCAATCAGCTGGCCGCCAGCGCATCCGGCGTGGCGCGCCGCGGCGGCCAGGTGGTGGCACGCGTGGTCGAGACCATGGGCGACATCGACCAGGCCTCGCGCAAGATCGTCGAGATCATCTCGGTCATCAACGGCATCGCCTTCCAGACCAATATCCTGGCCCTGAATGCCGCCGTCGAGGCGGCACGCGCCGGCGAGCAGGGCAGGGGCTTCGCCGTCGTCGCCGGCGAGGTGCGCACGCTGGCCCAGCGTTCGGCCGCCGCCGCCAAGGAGATCAAGCAGCTGATCGACGACTCGGTCGCCAAGGTGAGCGTGGGCTCGCAACTGGTGTCGGATGCCGGCGCGACCATGGACGAGGTGGTGACGAGCGTGCAGCGCGTGACCGACATCGTGGCCGAGATCAGCAGCGCCAGCCGCGAGCAGGAAGGCGGCATCGTCCAGATCAACCATGCCGTCACCGAAATGGATTCGGTCACCCAGCAGAACGCAGCCCTGGTCGAGGAAGCGGCCGGCGCCGCCGGCAGCCTGCAGGAGCAGGCCGACCGGCTGGCGCAGATGGCGGCCGTGTTCAAGGTGGAGATGCCGGCAACTGCCGCCGCACCGGCGCGCAAGGCGGCGCTGAAGGCCGCGCCGGCGCAGCGCTTGCCGGTGGCGGCTGCGAAGCCGAAGGCCGCGGCCAGGACGAAGGCCGCGGTGGCAGAGGAGTGGGAGACTTTCTAACGCCGTCGTTCCCGCGCTAAAACACCGTCGTTCCCGCGCAGGCGGGAACCCAGGTTTGCGTGATTCGCTGCGAACTTGGACCCCCGCCTTCGCGGGGATGACGGTTATATATCGCGGGGGCGACGCTTATTTAACCGTGCTTTCCTCGCTCGGCACCGGATGATGCGGATGCTTGCGCAACCTGCGCGCCGTCCGCCCCATCCAGTGCTCGGCATCGTCCACGTAGGTGAACACGGCCGGCACCACCAGCAGCGAGAGCAGGGTCGAGGTGATCAGGCCGCCGATCACCGCCACCGCCATCGGCGAGCGGAAGCTCGGGTCGCCGGACAGGCCCAGGGCCAGCGGCAGCATGCCGGCGCCCATCGCCAGCGTGGTCATGACGATCGGGCGCGAACGCTTGTGGCAGGCGTCGATCAGGGCGTCGACCCGGTTCATGCCGGCCTTGCGCGCCAGGATCGCGTAGTCCACCAGCAGGATCGAGTTCTTGGTCACGATCCCCATCAGCATGATCAGGCCGATCATGGTCGGCATCGACAGCGCGTTATGCGTCAGCAGCAGGGCCACGAAGGCGCCGCCGATCGACAGCGGCAGCGCCGCCAGGATGGTCACCGGCTGCAGGAAGTCGGTGAACAGCAGCACCAGCACCCCGTAGATGCACAGCACGCCGATCAGCATGGCCACGCCGAAGCTGGCGAACAGGTTGCGCATCTCCTCGGCATCGCCCAGTTCCGCGATCTGTACCGACGCCGGCAGGTTACGTAGCGACGGCAGGGCGCGCGCCTCGGCATTCACTTCGCCCAGCGAGCGGCCGTTCAGCTCCACCTGCAGGGTCACCTGGCGGCTGCGGTTCAGACGGTCGATCTGCGCCGGGCCGCTTTCCAGCGTGATGTCGGCCACGTTCGCCAGCATGACCGGGCCGTTCTTGCCCGGCACTGTCAGGCGGCCGATGGCGTCGAGGTCGGCGCGCACGGCGTCCGGCAGCTTCACGCGGATCGGCACCTGGCGCTCGGACACGTTCATCTTCGCCAGTACCTGGTCGTAGTCGCCGGCGGTGGCCACGCGCACGGTCTCGCCGATGCTGGCCGCGGTCACGCCGAGGTCCGCGGCGCGCGCGAAGTCGGGCCGCACGATGATCTCGGGACGCACCAGCGAGGCGCTGGAACTGACGTTGCCGACGCCGCGCAGCGTGCGCATCTCGCGTTCGGCCTGGCGCGCGACGGCGGTCAGCGCCGCCGGGTCTTCGCTGCGCAGCACCATCTGCATCTTGATGCCGGTGTCCGGCGGGCCGACGGTAAAGCGGGCGCCGGGGATGTCGGCCAATTTGGCGCGCAGGTTCGATTCGATGACGGCCAGCTTTTCCTTGCGGTCGCTGCGGTGCACGGTGCTCAGGGTCAGCACGGCGCGGCGCGCCTCGGCCGCGGCGCCGGGGGCGAAGGCATCGCCGCTGGAACCGCCGCCGACCGAGCTGAACACGGCCTTCACATGCGGGACCTGCAGCGCCGCCACGCGCGCGCGCTCGGCCACGGCGCGGGTTTCTGCCAGCGTCGAGCCGGGCGGCAGCTCGATGTTGATCTGGGTCTGGGCGCGGTCGGCGGGCGGCACGAAGCCGGTCGGCAGCAGCGGCACCAGCGAGATCGAGGCCACGAAGAACAGGGCGGAGGCCAGCATGGTCAGGCCGCGGTGGCGCAGGCACCACTGCATGGCGCGCATGTAGCGGCGCATGATGGGGCCGTCCTTTTCCTCGCGGTGTTTGGTCGGCTTGAGGAAGTAGGCGGCCATCATCGGCGTCAGCAGGCGCGCCACCAACAGCGAGGCCAGGATGGCCAGCACCGCGGTCCAGCCGAACTGCTTGAAGAATTTACCCGAGATGCCGCTCAGGAAAGCGGTCGGCAGGAACACGGCCACCAGCGAGAAGGTCGTGGCGATCACCGCCATGCCGATCTCGTCGGCCGCTTCCAGTGCGGCCTGCATCGGGCTTTTACCCATCCTGAGGTGGCGCGAGATGTTTTCGATCTCGACGATCGCATCGTCGACTAGCACGCCCACCACCAGGGCCAGCGACAGCAGGGTCACCATGTTCAGCGTGTAGCCGAACAGGTACTGGCCGAGGAAGGCCGGAATCACCGACAGCGGCAGCGCGGCCGCGGCGACGATGGTGGCGCGCCAGTCGCGCAGGAACAGCCACACCACCAGCACCGCCAGGACCGCGCCTTCGTACAGCATCTCCATCGAGGCGTCGAAGTTTTCCTCGACCGGCAGGGCGTTGTCGATCACTTCGTGTAGCACGACGTTGCCATGCTTGGCTTGCAGCTCCTGGATGGCAGCGCGCACGCCGGCCGCCACTTCGGTCTCGCCGGCGCCGCGGGTGCGGAAGATCTCGAAGCCGACCACGGTGCGGCCATTCTGCTCGGCCAGCGCGCGCGGCTCGGCCACGGTGTCGGACACGGTCGCGATTTCGTCCAGGCGCACGTGGCGGCCGTTCGAGAGTGGAATATCCATGCGCGCCAGTTCGGCGGCGGTCTGCACGGTGGCGAGAGTGCGCACCGACTGCTCGGCGCCGCTGACGTCGCCGCGTCCGCCCGGTTCTTCGCGCTGCACGTTGCGCAGCTGGCGCGAAACGTCCAGCGCCGACACGCGCAGCGCCGCCATCCTGGCATCGTCGAGCTCGACCCGCACTTCGCGGGTCACGCCGCCCACGCGCTTGACCGCGCCCACGCCGGGCACGGCCAGCAGGCGCTTGGACACCGTGTTATCGACGAACCAGCTGAGGTCCGGTGCATCCAGGGCCGGTTTGCCGTTCGCCTGCGCCGCCTCGGCGGTGAAGGTCAGCACCACGCGGCCGGCGGTGGTGACCTTGGTCACGCTGGGGTCGCGCATCTCGGCCGGCAGGTCGGCGCGCACGCGCGAGACGGCGTCGCGCACGTCGTTGACGGCATCCGACAAGTCTTTTTCGAGGACGAATTCGACGGTGACGGTGGCCACGCCGTCCAGCACCTTCGTATAGATGTTCTTCACGCCCTGCAGGGTCGCGACCGAATCCTCGATCTTGCGCGCGACCTCGGTTTCCAGCTGGGCCGGGGCGGCGCCGTCGAGGGTGGCGGCGACGGTCACCACGGGCAGTTCGATGTCCGGGAAGTCCTGCACCTTGTTGGCCTTGAAGGCCAGGATGCCCGCCAGCGTGAGCAGGGCGAACAGCATGATCGCCGGGATTGGATTGCGGATCGAGAAGGCCGAAAAATTCATCGTCGATCCTTCAGCGTGCGGCGACCGGCGTGGCCGGCTGCGCAGCCGGCGTGGCGACGTTCTTCACCAGATCGCCATCGTTCAGGAAGCCGGCGCCGCTGGTCACCACCAGCACGTCGGCCGGCAGGCCGGCCGTGACTTCGACGCGCTCGCCGAGACGGCGGCCGGTCGTCACCTTCACCTGGCTGACGCGGTTGTCCTGGTTCAGGCGGAACACGTAGGAGAAGCCGTCGCGCACCACGACCGCCTGCTGCGGCACCGTCAGTGCGCCCGACTCGCCCAGAGCGAACTCGCCGCCGGCGAACATGCCGGCCTTCAGCGGCGCATTCGACGACAAACTCGGCGGCAGGTCGACATAGACCAGGGCGACGCGGCTTTGCGGATCGACGGTCGGGGCCACGGTGCGCACCGTGCCGTTGACGGTGGTGCCGCTGGCGGCTTTGACCTGGGCCTTCAGGCCCGGCTTCATGCGCGGCAGTTCGGCGGCCGTGATCTCGGCGCGCCATTCCAGGCGGCCCTGGCGGATCATGCGGAACAGCTCCGTGCCGACGCCGGCGACCGCGCCGACGGTGGCGTTGCGCGCGGAGATGATGCCGCTGTCGGGCGCCACCACCTGGGTGTACTTCAGGCGCAGCTGCTGCTGCGACAGCGTGGCGCGCGCGGCTGCGACCCGCGCCGCGGCGGTGCGCTCGGCGGTGATGTACTGGGTAACTTGCTGCTCGCTGAGGGCGCCCGAGCTTTTCAGTGCGCGGGCGCGCCCGGCGTCGGCCTGGGCGGCGGCGGCATTCGCTTCGGCTTCCTGCAGCGCGGCCTTGGCCTGGGCCAGGTCGGCGTTGACGACGTCGGCATCGAACACGGCGAGCACCTCGCCCTTCTTGACGACGTCGCCGACGTTGACGCGCACTTCGCGCAGGCGCAGGCCGTTCGATTCGCTGCCGATCACGGCTTCCTGCCAGGCGGCGACGTTGCCGTTGGCGGCCAGGCGCAGCGGCAGGCGTGCGGTGGCGGGGCGTGCCGTGGTGACGGTGAGGGCAGGGCGCGGGGCGGCCGCCTTCTTGTCGTCGGCGGCGCGGCTGGTCGCCAGCAGGCCGGCGAGGCCGGCCAGCAGGGCGACAGGGATCAGGAGATGGGGGCGGAGTCGGGTCTTCATCCTGCTAGTGTAGCAAAGGAAATTGGCCTGCTTCCGTTCCGTAAGTACGAAATCCGGGCCTGGCAGACCTGACGGCTGCAACGCCTTGCTCACTACAGTGTGCGCTGAACCTGGCAGGTCGATCGATCGCCGCAATGCCGCAAAAGCCGCTGGCTTTCCGGTTTGTTGGCGCCTGACTGTAGGATCTATCCCACTCTGGAGGGTGGTCTACACGCTATCGTAGTTCTACTGTATTGCACTGCACAATAAATAGGGTTATAGTTAAACCGTCTCCTCCAGTTTTCTCCGAAATCTGGATTCCGCCCGCGCCGCAAGGTTAGC